>JAJDEU010000043.1 GCA_029259635.1 Planctomycetota bacterium
GACGGCAAGCCGCTCAACGATTGTCCCGCTGTAGGGCGCCCGAACAAACAAGGTGGCCGAGCTGTCTTGCTCGGTAGAGATAGTCTCGACCTCGTCAGGAGTGAAGCCGTAGTTGAGGAGCCTCTGTCTGGTAGTGCTGAGTGTTAGCTCCGCCGTGGCGCACGCCGCATCAGCCTCTTGGACTTCCTTGTCGGAAGAAATTTTCTTCTCCGCCAATCGCCGTTCGCGCTTGCAGTCAACCTCTTTGAGGTTCAGGTCAACGACTGCGGAGATGTATGAGGCCTTTGCACCTGCAACATCTGCGGAGTGCAGCTCGAGCAACAGGTCTCCGGTCTCAACCTCTGCGCCAACGTCTACGAGCACGCGACGCAAGAGACCCGAGGCCAATGGTGTGATGCGCGCGAGTTCGTTCTGGTTGTAGGTGACCTCGCACAGGGCAGAAACGCTGGCCTGCGCATCGGTCGCGCGGGCTGGGACGGTCTCGATGCCAGCCTTGGCTGCGGAATGGAGCGACTCGAAGCGCACCTTGAGGTCGTCTCCGGGAGAAAGTCCGGCCGAGAGCTGTGGCTGGCAAATACCGCACTCGGTCTCGGGGACTCGGTGCTCGTTGCAAAACAGCTCGGAACCGCCACCAACGGGCGGCGTAGCGCGGGAACTCTTCTCGTCCCCCTTTTCGTCGGGCTCCTCTAGGTCAGGGCGGCAAAGGTGGCATTCGTCTTCATAGAGCCCGTGCTCTTCGCAATACGGACGGCCCTTCTCCTCGAGTTGCGGCTGGCATTGCCAGCAACGGTCCTCGTAGCGGCTGTGCTCCTTGCACCACAGTCGTTTCGTATCACGTTTGGCGGAGTCGCAGATAAAGCACGTCTCGCCCGAAGTCCCATGGTCGTGAGCAGCGCCGGCGCCGCCTCCCGATTCGGTTTCGGCAGAAGCTTTGAGTTCCGGGTGGCAAAGGTGGCACTCGTCCTCGTAAAGCCCGTGCTCTTCGCAGTAGAGTCGCCCCTTCTCTTCGAGCTGCGGCTGGCAGAGCCAGCAGCGGTCTTCGTAGCGATTGTGCTCCTGGCACCAGAGTCGCCCTGCTTCGCGCTTGGCGGTGTCGCAGATGAAGCACGTCTCTCCTTCAGACTCGTGGCTGTGAGCAATGGCGGAAACATTTGGCTCAGGTGCGTTCGATTCGGAAATCGGTTCGCTACAAGCTGCGAACAAGGAATGCGCTAGGAGAAGGGCGAAGAGTACGCCGACATTTCGCGCTTGGGCAAATTTGAGAGCCATAGTGAAACTCCTCGTATCTAGAGAGTTCGAAGGAAGGGGCAACAACTAGCTCACCGCCGCGAGTTTTTTGTAAACGCCCTTGGCCAGCTTGAGCCAGTGCGTGTCGGCCAATTGGTAATAGGCAAGCTTGCCGTCGACGCGGAACTCAACGGCTCCGAGGTTGCGAAGCTCGCGAAGCACCTGCGAGGTCCCGGACATCGAGATACCGAGCACCTCTCGGAGGTCGCAAACACAAAGTTCCCGCCCGTCGAGAGCCGTCAGTACGCGCAGTCGGTTCGGGTTCGCCAGGACACGGAATGCGTCCGCAGCTCTTTGCAGTTCTCTTTCCGACGGGAGAGATGCTCGAGCCCGTTCGACCTTCTTGGGATCGACAAGCTCGGCCTCACAAACGCCCTCGCGGGCTCTGGCGGGTCGTTTCGTATTGGACTTTCGATTCATCATTTCAGTATATGCTTCATCGTTCCGGTTATCGCAACCCCTTTAGCCAAAAACTGCTCCCCATGCTCTACACCCCTGAATCTTCCAATAGGAGCGGTGCCCTTGCGTCCATCCTTAGATCGCCGTTTGCGTGATTCCTGCTCCTCACCGGGGCCACCGTCCGCCGCTCGCGATTTCAAATGCTCCTTCGCTTCTACGTTCGGAACCGCCTGGGCTGTCTTCTGGCAACCCGAACTAGAAGCCAGCAACTTCGAGAACACGGCACATTCGCATCACCCCCCGACAACATTGGGTCGGGAAGGACCCATCGGGGTGGGCCGGCTTCCTGACCTCCAGGAGCGCAGTTCTGAGCGCACAGCGGCAATCACGGGGAAGCGCGGAAATCCCAGGTGTTTGCAAATGCGTGGTTTCGAGACGGTGTTTCCCCCACGCGAGTCCGGAGTCCTTCCAAGCTGAGCCGTCGAGAGCTATCGTCGTTGACGGTCCGAACGCCGGACTGCGCTTATCGACGAGGGTCTACCTCCGAAAAGCAGGAAGCCGCCCCGTCTGCCAAGACTTCAGGGCGGCTCCTTCGCCGGGCGCGTTCACAATCACGTGCCGCAGAGGGCCGCGCCTAGCGAAGGTAATTCTAGCGCCCCACTCCGGCCTTTCCAATGGAGCCGCGATGGGAGAGTCAGGTCGTCCTGAAGATGGGGCAGCTCAAGCTAGAGTTCATTCGCTGGAATCGAAATTTCATGATCTCGCGAATAGCAGGATTGCTCGAGAAGCGGATGAAGAACTGCTCACAGTTCAAAGGGAAGCGTATGCCGCGCTAGTTGAATGCGCGAAATTCCTGCTTCCCCAGAAGCCCAAATCCCGATCGCTCGACCGGATGAAACCGGCTCGAATTCGACGCAGGTTGCAGTACTTCGACCGGGAGGATGGATGGGCCGACGAGTGGGATGCACCCCCACCCAAAAAGAGCGAGCTGGAGAAAGCGTGGCCTGCCGCGAATCCAGCGATCGCGCATCGTTGGGTCGTACTCGGATGGCTGCCCACAGTAGGACCGGTCCGGCGAGCGCTCGGTAGATTCGGGGTTGAAGCATTCGAACCAGCTAGTCCGGTTCACGATGTCGTTCGAACCCTCTACTTGCGGCTCTTCGACGAGGAAGAACGCGAGTCGACTCTGAAGGAGGTGGAGGATGGACTAATGCGCCTCCGCTCCAAATTAGCCCCAGGCGACGCGCTACCGTGGAACTTCTTCTACGTGCTCGCGAAGCAAATTGGCACCAAACGGCGCTCCTCTTCGATTGCCAGCATCGGCGAGTCTTCGGAATCAGATTCGGCGCAACCAATTGGGGTTGGCGTTGACCGACTCGAAGTCGTAGCCGGGGATAACGGCTCAATTGCGATCACTCGCCTGGTAGAGAATGGTCCGCTCCTAGATCAATACACGATTAGTCGAGAGCAGCTCGTCCGGTTGTTCACAATAGTGAGCTCAAGGCCGGGCGAATTCTGGGACTGGAGAGAGGTCGAACAAGAGTGGGCCGTTCTGACGAACTGGAAGTCTCTCATCAAGATTTCGACGATTAGGCGATACGGGCGCGACCTGCGCGACGCGCTGATGCCCGTGGGCTTCACCAAGTATTGGCGCTATTCATCCGATTCGGTCGGCTGGTTTCCGCCATCTCCGCCTGCGGACAAGTGAGATCCATCCATATGGATAAATGGGCCATCCAAACTTCATCCAGCAATGGGGTAGAGAACTAACCCACCGTCCGGCGACGAATTTGGAGACCGACTCCCCATGAAATTCCCTATCTCAACAGGTCAAGCAGCCCGATTGCTCGACACCACCGAACCTCGATTGTCCGATGTCGTCAGGCGAGGCAAGATTCGGCCAGAGCCTACCGTTCTAGCTGGACGGCGACTCTGGGAGCGAGCTCACCTGCTCTGCGCGGCTCGAGTACTTGGCTTTTCCGCTAAGACTCTAGATACCCGACTCGAAAAGGAGCCTCGAAGATGAGCGGCCACGATTTCTCGAGCCTGCTTAGGAACGAGCTGGCTCAAGCGGCAGCAGACGTGATTCTGCCAATCCTTCGCGAAGCCAAGGATGAGCTGGTAGCCGAAATTCGAGCCGCCGCTCGCGCTTCACAAGAGCGACGAGGTACTGCGCCTACTCAACTCATGACGGTCTCCGAAGTCGCGGAGGAGTGGAATGTCTCGGATCGAACCGTGCGCCGCCGAATCAAGGATGGCCACCTCGAATCGATCCGCAAAGGCAGCCTGGTTAGGCTTCGACGCGAGGACGTTGCTAGCTTCTTCTCCAACTCACCAGAACAGCAGAATCAGAGGACATCATGAAAGGCAGAGGACTTGGACCCGGGAAAATCCGACGTGTGCGACGAGCGGGAGGATTTGTCTATCGGCTCGACTGGACCGACGCGGATGGAAAAAGGCACCGCGAGTCCGTAGGTACGGATAGGCGGACCGCGGAACAGATTCGAAATAAGCGCATGCGAGAACGCGATCTAAGAATGGCCGGCTTGAGCCAGGAGGTGAATCAGGAACGGTCCTTGTCCGATCTTCGTCATAGCTACATGACCGATCTGGCGAGCCGAACCTGCGAGGCGCACACGGAACGCACGCGAGGTTGTCTTGAGCGAGTACTCACTTTTCTAGGAGTCAGAAGCGTTCGGGAGCTGATGCCTGAGGCCGTTCTCGAATACCGCCGGAGCAGGCAACGTGCTGACATCGCGCATCGAACAATCAATAAGGAAGTCGGCTCCTTGAAGGCCATGCTCGGGTGGGCCGCAGGATGCGGGCTCATCGCGCAAAACCCTCTCGCGGCTCTTTCGCGTTTGCCTGAAGGAGCGACCTACCAGAAGCACCACCGCCGGGACCTGTCCGAGGAAGAGCTTCAGAAGCTCGTCACCGCATCCAGAGTGGAGGACCAAGTAGGACACGAGCGATGTGCCGCAATTCGCACGATTCGGGGCGGAACCCGCGGTCCAGGCTATGCCAAGAAACCCCATTCACTCCGGGTTCCACAAACTCCGATGTGGATCACGCTCATCGAAACGGGAATTCGATGGAGCGAATTGAGTCGTTTGGTCTGGGGCGATTTTGACTCTTCTCGACCGCAGCTAACGCTTCAAGCCGCAAACACAAAGTCTCGACGAAGTAGACCGATCCCCCTTCGAACCGCGCTCGCTGATGAGCTTGTCGCGCTGAGGGTGTTGCATCATCGCCTGCTCGACAGATTGCCAAGAGCGGACGAGCCCATCTTTCTCTCCCCAATGGGAAAGCGATGGAAGCAGCGACGCAATGCGCTCGCCAACCTTCGACGCCTGCTCACAAGTGCAGGGATTCCGAGGAAGGACGACCGCGGAAGGGTTGTCGATATTCACGCTCTCCGACACACATGCGGGACAAGGCACGCCCGCGGCCGCAGTCCTCTCCAGAATACTCAGAAGCTCCTCGGCCACAGTGATCCGAAACTAACAGCGTCGACCTACTCGCACATCGAGGGAGATGACCTTCGAGCGGACGTCGAGGGTCTCCCGTCGCTTGAACCCGTGGTCCGCATCGAAACGCATTTGAAAGCCGTGGGTGCGGAAGGATCCTCTCCATCCGGCAGCAAATTGGCACGAGCGATTAGCGAGCAGGAACCCGCAAAAGACGCAGCGGCTCTAACTGCCTCCCCCACCGAATCTAACGGTTGGGGCCAGAGGCGGGAATTGAACCCGCAACATCTGCTTTACGAAAGCAGTGCTCTACCATTGAGCTACTCTGGCAATGGTCCGAGGAGTTGCCGCGCAGAGCTGGTCGTGACCAGCGAGCGCGCGGCTCTCGGTGAAGAGAGACTCTTCTTTGTTGGCGAGTAGGATCTACTCTGAGGCGCTTGAACGCAAGCCGCTCAAGACGCTAGCTCGCGTCTCCGCGTCGAGTTCGAGTCGGCCCAAGGCCGTTGCTGCCGACATGCGCAACTTTGCGGAATCCGCTTGGGTCGCCGTTTCGAGAATCGCTGCGGTCGTCTCTTGGCCAGCCGAGCCGGTCCGAGTGAAGATGCCGGTGAGCGCCTTCGCCGCGGCGACACGCGCTCCCTCGGATCGGTTGCTATCGGTCAGGACGGCGGTCACCTCGGTGACAACGGTTCCGTCTCCACAGCGACCGAGCGCGGTCAACAGCGGAACCAAAACCTCGTCGTTCCCTCCGAGTGCTGCCGCCAATCGCCCTTGAGTCTTCGAGAGGTCGGAGACGGGCGACGCGGAGAGATCGGCCAAGAGCTGTGCCGAGCGAACCGCGAGTCCTTGCGCGCGCGCGCGGTCACCGGTCATCTCACCGGAGAGCGCATCGTCGAAGGCCGAGAGGTCGCTGGTCGTTACAACGCCACTGGTCCAGTCGCCGTACAAGTCAGAAGCCTCATCCGCGTCGTCCGCGACGACGAGCAGGCTCACGGATTCCATTCGAGCGTCCGCACGAAGGTCGCCAAAGACCTGATGAGCGGTCAAACCGGCCGGCATGTCCGAGACGATGATCAAGTCGAAGCCGGGAGCGCGGCGGATGGCTGCCAATCCGACGGCGGCCGAACTCCACGCCCGAACCAAAACACCGCGACCTTCAAGCTCATTGCGAAGCACGTTCACGCGCTGCTCGTTGTCGTCGATGATGGCAGCGACTTGCATGATCTTTCGACCGGCGGAGTGCGAGAGCGCTTCCACCGCGTCGGTGTCGGCGGCCTTGCCGGTTCGCAGGGCGATGTGTCCTAGCGCGAGTGCCGCTTCGGATGCCACAGCACCGCGCGCGCTGAGTGCGCGCTGAAGCGAGCCCGTACGCTCCGTACCCGTGTCGCCCAGCAATCGGCAGAGCACCGCAGCGGCGGTCTCATCCGAGATATCGAGCGCACGACCAAGGGCCATGTCCAAGGCATCGCTACCCGCGGCCGATGCGGCCAGAAGACTTGCGGAGACGGCCGCTTCGTTGTCACCAACATCCACGCCCGCTGCGGAACGAGTTTCCAGAGCGCCAGCCTGCGCAGCAGCGGATTCGGCGATTCCAACACGCGCAGCGAGGTTGTTCGGATCGATCACGAGCGCTTCGTAATAAGCGGCCTCGGCGAGCTTGTCGTCGTACAAGTAGGCCGGTGTGCCGCTCTTCACGAGCGAGCGGTCCCAAGACCAAACCACGCTCGAGCGCATGCCCGGACCGACGACCTTCGGATCCGTACCGCGATAGAGATCGCCCTGAATCAAGTAACCCGCAACAGCGTCACTGTTTCCGCCGACGCGACTCAAGGCGTTCGCTGCGGCTTTCGCCACACCGCCGTCACCGTCACCCGTTGCGGCCGCCGCAAGAGCGGGAACGGCACGAGAGTCACCGATGTAACCGAGGGTGTAAGCGATCTGACGGCGCAAGAACGCGTCTTCGCTCTTCAAGCATTGAATCAGGGGCAAGACCACGCTGCTGCCCATTTCGGTGAGCGCATGAATGGCGAGAACTCGGCGATCACCATCGACCTGATCGGAGAGAATCGGAACCATCGCGGGCACGGCGAACTCACCATGTTGCGATCCGAGAGTGATGATGGCTTTGCGACGCGCAATGGCGTCGGTGCCAAAAACATCATTGAGAAGTGCGTCGACGGCGTCGGCGTCATCGCGGCGTTCTTCACGACCGGCGCTGGCGAGATCCATCAGGCGCTTGCCGATCAGTTCGAACCGTCCGCTCTCGGCGAGCAGGTCCAACCAGACGTCGTGACTGGTGCTCTTCCAAAGCTCGTAAGCAGCTTCGTGACTCGGGTCCATCGCGAGAACCGATTGGAACTCTGCGAGTGCAGCTTCGCGGTCGCCGGAGCGAAGGAGCGCGACGCCTTGATCGAAGGTCTCCCGCAAATCGGACTGGGCAACAGCCACGGCCGGAAGGAGGAGAAGAGATGCGATCAGGGTGGTCAGCCTACCCGGGCGGCTACGGAGGAGGGTCATGCCGAAGTCCTGTGGAGTGAAACGGAAGCGGAGGTCCCGGGGAGCTGGTCTCGCTCATCTCGAGCGAAGTTCCAAAACCCTTGTCGGAACGATGGTTGCGGGATCATAGCGGGGCTAGGTGAGGGGTCAAGCCAAAGGCCACGGAGAGTGCCGTTCTACAGGCCTTGAGAGCCCCTATCCCCCCTGGAGCGCGCGGCTACAGAGCGGTGCTCTCCCCGAGCCTCGATCGAGTCCATCGGACCCAAACCTAGCGGTCGAGCTCTCGGTACGCGCCGCCATCGAGCGCTCCACGATCGAGGGAGAGCTTCCCGAGCACGCGCCCCGCCATGGCGCCGGTGATGCCTCGGCTCGTCGAGGGAAGCCCGAGAACCTGTCGAGCCCCCAGAATGGCAAAGCCCAGCGCCTCGCGCGCATCGGGGTTCACGCCGAACTCCGACGCGGGCGCGACCCGGACTGAGCAGCGCCGCTGAAGAGCTTCCATGAGCGTCTCGTTGTGAACTCCGCCTCCCGCCACGGCCATCGGCACGCCGCTCGACTCCGGAAGAAACTCCCTTAAACCGCGCGCCACGCACTCGGCGACGAACTCGACCGCCGTTCGCAGGGAGTCCTCCGCGGACCAGCTCCCCGGCGCCTGCCGAATCAGCCCGTCGATCCAAGCCTCGCCAAATGTGTCGCGTCCGGTGCTTCGCGGCGGAGAGAGCTCGAAGAACGCGTGCTTCCCCCAGGCGCGAACCAGCTCTTCGCTGGCCGTCCCCCGCGATGCGGCGGCTCCAGCGCGGTCCATCGGACGATCGAGGAGTCGGCGCGCGAGCCCGTCCAGAAGGCAGCCAGCTGGCCCGGTGTCGAAGGCCAGAGTGGGCGTTTTCGCTTCGGGCAGCCAGGTGAGGTTGGAGATTCCGCCCAGGTTCAAGACGCACAGTGGCCGCAGCTCCCGCGGAAAGAGCTCGGCCTCGACCGCCGCCAGCAGCGGAGCGCCCTCCCCGCCCGCGGCGATATCGCGGGTTCGAAAATCACTGACCACGGTGCACTCCGCGACCTCCGAGAGCTCACAACCATCACCGAGCTGCAGCGTTGCGGGGCCGCCCGACGATCCGTCGTGGTGCCAGACCGTCTGGCCGTGGCTGGCGATGAGCTCAATCTCCAGCCCTTCCTCCTGGGCAACCTGTCGAGCAGCCGCGCCGAAGGCCCGGCCGAGATCGCGATCGAGCCGCGCCAGCTGGCCGAGCTCTAGGGATTTGCCGTCCAAGAGAGCGCGGACCTGTTCGGCCAGGGCGGCTTCAAAGGGAACGGTGCGAAAAGCGACGCCAATCGGGCGCCCAAGGCCGGCTGTCAGCGCGGGTTCGAACCGAGAGAGCGCGACATCGATTCCATCTGCGGAAGTTCCCGAGAGCACGCCGGCCACCAGCGCTTCTCCCGAACGGAGGCGAACTCGAAGCCGTGCGAGAGGGTCGTGGCTCGGTTGGTCTGGAGATTGCATCTCGGGCAGCAGTCGTAGTGCCGCTACGAACAAAGGGACCTCTCGGTCCAATGACAGGCTAGGAAGGACGCGAGTATGGCAGATCGAGGTAGCGCGTGTCAGGATTTGAACATCATGACGAGTCAAGAAGTGGACACATCAAGCCCTCTCTCACAGACGATTCTAGTGGTCGATGACGATGGAGATATCCGCGTCGCCCTGGAGATGCTGCTGCAGTACGAGGGCTTCGAAGTTTGGACGGCTCGCGATGGCAAGGAGGCCCTGGCTCGCCTGAAGAAAGAGCGCGAAGCCGGCTGCTCTCCGGCTCTGGTTCTCTCCGACGTCAAGATGCCCGGCCTCGACGGGATGGGTTTGCTGGAGAAGATTGAGGAGCTCCCGTCGCCCCCGCCCGTGATCATGATCTCCGGCCACGCCGATGTCGCGATGGCGGTGGATGCGGTCAAGCGCGGTGCGGTGGACATTCTCGAGAAGCCGCTCGATCAGAACCGCGTCATGATCAGCATTCGGAGTGCGCTCAGGCACAAGCGCCTCGCACTCGAGAACAGTGGACTTCGCAAGCAGCTCTCGGAGGCGTGGAAGCTTCACGGCGAAAGCGCGGCAATGGTCAGTCTTAAAAACCAGATCGAGCGAGCGGCGAAGTCCAATGCCTCGGTGCTCCTCACCGGCGAGAACGGAACGGGCAAAGAGATTGTCGCTCGCAACCTGCACATCTCTTCACCGCGAGTCGCAGGCGCCTTCGTCGCCGTCAACTGCGCGGCGATTCCCTCCGAGCTGATCGAGTCGGAGCTCTTCGGGCACGAGCGCGGCAGCTTTACCGGCGCACACGAACGCCGCATCGGTCACTTCGAGGCGGCCAGCGGCGGCACGCTCTTCCTCGACGAGATCGGCGACATGCCGATGGCCGCACAGGCCAAAGTGTTGCGCGCGCTCGAAACCCGCGAGATCACTCGCGTCGGAAGCGCGAAACCCATTCAGGTCGACATTCGAGTGATCGCTGCGACCAACGCCGACCTCAAGCAAGCCGTGGAAGACAAGACCTTCCGCATGGACCTCTTCTTCCGCCTCAACGTCGTTCCACTGCGCGTCCCGCCGCTCTCGGAGCACCTCGAGGATGTGGGAATTCTCATCGAGCACTTCTCCGAAGAAATTGCGAAGCGCGAAGGCAAGCCCAAGCGCCCGATTGACGCCGATGCTCTCAAGCTGCTCCAAACCCTCGATTACCCTGGGAATGTGCGCGAGCTTCGAAACTTGGTCGAAGGCGCGCACGTCTTCGCCGACGGAAAATCCCTAACCCGTCTTGCGGTCGAACAGGTGCTCTCCGGCGCGCTCTCCTTCTCGCACAACGGTCCCAGTGCAGATCCCTTCAAGGCGCCGACCTTCGAACAATTCAAGACCGATAGCGAGACTCTGTTCTTCCGGACGAAGCTCGATGAGAACGGTGGGAACGTGAAGCGCACGGCGGAACTTCTCGGCATGCAGCGCAGCCACTTGTACAAGAAGCTCGATCGTTACGACTTGCGCCGCTAAATCCTTCGCGCGTAATTACGATCCGCGCGACCTTGAGCCCCCGGAGCCGGCGCTCACGAAAAAACGCCGCGGGCAAAATGCGCTGCGGCGTTTGTCGTTTACGAGCACTTGTCCGCGCACGCGCGCGAAGCTCGCAAAGGCTTTCGGTTCCCTCTCAGGGGATCAACAGTTTCTGTCCGACCTTCAACGCGTGGGGATCATCGAGGATGTTCCGGTTCGCATCGTAGATCTGCATCCAACGACTACCTGTGCCGTACATCTTGGTCGAGATGGTCGAGAGCGTATCTCCGGATTGAACGGAATAAGAACTCTCGACGGGACCCACGACTTCATCGCGCGGCTTCGCAGGCTCACGGGGCTCGTTCCGAATATCGAGCTCGTAAACGGGAACGAGAATCAGGTCGTTCACTTCCGGAGACTCAACTTCTTCGTTCGCCGTGAGTAGCAGCTGCGCGTGATCGACGTCACCGTAGAAACGCTCCGAGAGGGAACGCCAATTGTCGCCCTTCCGGCAGGTGTAGATCATGAAGTCCGGTGAGACGGTTTTCTTCAGCGCTTTTGTCGAGACCAAGGCCACTTGGCGACCGCCTCCGGTGCGAACCAGTGAGGACAACAACGGATCGAGAACCGGCGTGGCGGCTTTCGAAATCTCGGGTTCGTTCACCGCAATCTCGCGATCGGTTTCCTCCAGCGTCCCGATCGAATCGCGCAGATTCGCGCTCGCGCTCTTATCCGCGCTGTGGTCACGAACGGAGGGAGCGGGAGATTGGCGATCCGCCAGAATCTCTCGCACCGGTTCGGTGCCGAGTCCGCTCACGGTTTGAGCGCCCTTCCGATTCTGCGGAGCATCCACTTCCGGTGACCGCAGCGAGATGCTGAGCACGACGACACAGACCAGAAGGATTAGAAGGACTACGACCTTTTCGAAGTTACCCATGTCGTTCGGCAAGCAAGCTGATGGAAGAAATCCGCTGGAGAGGAAGCGGCGAAGAGAGGTTCAGGACGAGACGCGATTCGTCCTGGGCGAGCACCTGGTATGACAAACGAGAGAGGCCATTTCCACGAAATCCTGTATGCAAAGATTCTCTCACCACACAATGTTGCACGGGATGTTGCGCCGCTCGATGAATGGATTCGGCGATCGCCGCGCGATATGAGAGGCGATTCATCTGATGCGACTCGATCATCGAGTGGGTGCCGCTAACATCCCGTGGCCACGATTGCTCTATGTCCCCATCCCGAGAAGACACGCCCTTGACGACTTCGCCAGAATCCGCGCGTTCGGAATCGAACGACCGAGGGATTCTGTCGGACCGGCGTTCGCTCTTCGTCTTCGCGTCCATTCTGATCGCCGAGATCTGGACTCTCTCCCGGTTGGAGGGCTACCAACTCGCCGATTCCGTGGAATACATGGACCGCGCGTGGGATTTTGCCCGCGGCAACGGGATTGGTCCCGATTCACCCCGCTCCTTCGCCTTCAGCGGACTGCTCCTGCCGATCTTTGCCGTGGCGGAGTGGCTGGGCCTGCAAGACTTCAAGCCGGTCGTCCTTCTGCTCCGCTGCTTTCAGATGGGAGTCGGCCTCTTGACCGTCTCCGTCGTCTTCCGCACCGCCGCTCGACTGTACTCCCGCGAGGCCGCCTGGGCTTGCTCCCTCTTGATGGGCCTCTCACCGGTCTTTCTGCGCTACACCATCGCGCCTCTCTCGGGCCCGCTGGCCATGCTGTTCATGGCGCTGGTCTTCGAAGCACTGTTCGCGCCAGCCAATCGCGAGAAGCGCGCGAATATCGTCGGAGGCCTCAGGGCGGGCTGCTGGCTCGGACTCGGCTTGCTCGCGGCCTACAAGACGCTCCTGGTCGCCGGCCCGCTGCTTGTGGTGGCTCTCCTGGCGGATCGCTTCCGCCGATTGCGCTTCTGGCTGGGGCTGGGAGCCGCGTTCGCGGGCTTCATCCTCGCCCAGTGCCTCCTGGACCTCGCGATCTACGACGAGTTCGGCTCCACGCTCAAGCCCTACCTCGGTTCCAACGTCGGCGGCATCATCGCTCGTATTCTCCGCGAGCTCGGCTTCACCGACGCGGGCGCCTGGGTCTACGCGACCTTCATCGAGTCCGGCGAAATGCGCCCAGACCATCTCGCCCGAAACCTTCCCCTCCAACAACTCCAACCTAAGGACTGGTACTTCCGGGAAGCGGCGACTCAGCTCTTCGCCTGGCCCACCCTCGCCCTGATCGCTCTCGGCATGCTTCAGGCCTTGAGACGCCCGGGCTGGGTCCGCACAGCGATCACCTTCACCTTGCTTGCCAACATCTGCCTGATGAGCATGAAGGGCGCCAAGTCGTTCCGGTTGTGGTTGCCCCTCTTGCCCTTGCTGGCGCTCGCAGCTGGTGACGGCTTGACGGCACTTCTCGAGGTCCGAGGCCAGGGCATCCGCCGGTGGGCCCCTCGGGCCGGAGTCGCGCTGCTCCTCCTGGGACTCGTGTGGGGTGTTCAGCTCGCCCACGCATTGCCGCTCCAGCGCTACGGAGACTTTTGGCGCGCGATGGACACGGTCGTGCAGCGCGCCAAAGAAAACAACACGCCCGTTACCGTCGCGAGCTCCTACCACTGGGCGACTCTCTTTCGGTCGGAAGAGAATGTGGAGCTGATCAAGCTCAGCTACGACCTCGATAATTGGGCATCCCTGGGCGAACCGGCGAAAGAGCGCGTTCTCGCCGAGCTCTCGGGAATCGACTTCCTGATCACGCACGGGCCGGCGATCGGGCAGGACCCGCGCCTGATGGAAGTCGTCGGGAATCGCTACCGCATCCATGAGGTTTATTGGGGCACGGAGCGAGCGGCCGACCTCGGACCGATCTACCTCCTGGTCTCCCCTCGCCCGGAGCTTCCCCTGCGCGGGCGCAAGTTCTTCGTCACTCAACCCATCAATGATGAGCGCGCTGTCGAGGCCGCGCGTAAATCCATCCAGCATCCTTCGGAGCTCGTCATCGAGCGCGGGCCGGCCGAGGATCCCTCGCTCTCGATCAGCTTCATGGGTTGGAAGCTCGAGCCGGTTGGTGACCGAGGCGATCTGGCGTGGCTGACCTACTACTGGTGGGCGCGCAAAGTGGATGGTCAGGACTACCTGATTCGCGACCGGATCACCGACACATTGGGACGCGAGGCCTGGAATAACTCGAAGCGCGGGCACGGCGTCTATCCGACCTCCCGCTGGACGGAGAACAGCCTGCTCTCGGAGAGCTACCTACTCCCGGTTCCCCATCGAACCCGGCGCTTCGGGGGTCGCTATGCCCACGGTCAGTGGATTCCCGCAGAGCTCTACCTCTCGATTCACCCGGGCGATGTCGAGGAGGGTGCCGCGGACGATGCCGAAAACCCGCTCACCCTGACCGACGCGAGCGGGAGGGTGCTCGAAGCCCCGCGACCGGACGAGCCAGCGAGCCGCGAGAGCTATCGTCCACTCGGATCGGCCGGCCGTCGCTGGAATCGGGCCGGCATGATTCAAATCGGAGCGGATTGGTTGCCAGTCCCCGAAGACCGACTATTCCCGAACGACGGCGGCCCTCCTTAGAGAATCCGCCCTGGCACATGTCCCTGGCCTGCATGGCTTGTGCTCCTCACGCTCGCTCTTCTATTCTCCCCCGCAGCCACGGAGCCCTCCGCGCTCCATGCCCGACCCCCGAAGCCCTTCCGCGAATCATGTCCAAGCTGCTCTCCTTCATCGCCCCACTCAGTCTCTTCGCTGGCTGCGCAGCGCTACTTTTCGCGAGCTGCGCCGCGACGGGGATTCACTCGCCGAGCGGTGAAGAACCGCTGCGCGTCACCATGCAGACCAGCGGTGGAAGCGCGACCTTCGAAATCGTCAATGCCGCTCATACCGACCCCGTAGAGCTGTATTCGAGACCGCGTTCGCGCGGGTCGAGCGCGAAGATCGCGAGCGACTCCGTTCTGCTCGATCTCATCGACTACTTGGGTAGCCACGGCTACGGCGAGTACGAGAGACCGGGATCGGCCAAAAAGTCCGGTGTCGCGCTCTACTCGCGCGTCTTCGAAATCGAGTCCAGCGCGGGAATTTCACACTGGGGAACGACCAAGCTGTCCAGCCAGGGCGAGCGCGCCGATATGAACCGCTGCTTCAATTACTTCTTCAACGACGTCTTTAATCAGATCGAGGCCTACCAAGTCGTCGACAACCGAGACGGCAAGTTTCAGTTCAAAGAAGAGTAGTCCCGAGCCCACCGTGCCCATCGCCTTTATCCCTGGGGATAGCGCCCTCTACGCCCGCTCTTAGATCGGAGCTCTCCCCCTATGGATACCGAAGCTGGCGCACTCGTCGTCGTTCCCGCACGACTCGCATCCTCCCGTCTCAAGGAGAAGGTCTTGCTCCGGGAGACCGGGCGGTACCTCTTTGAACACACAGTTCTGAACGTGCGGCGCTGTCGTCGGGTGGACCGCGTCGTCTTGGCAACCGACTCGGAGGAGGTCATGCGCGCGGCGGAAGAAGTGGGCATCGACGCGGTTCTGACCTCGACGGACCACCCGAGCGGGACCGATCGCGTGCGAGAAGCACTGGATCGCCTGGTCGAGAGCGAGGGCGAGCGGTGGCCCGTCGTGCTCAACGTTCAGGCGGACGAGCCGGAGCTCGATCCGGCCCATCTGGATCAGCTCGCCATCGCCTTCTCGGACCAGGAAGTGGAGATCGCCACCCTGTGTACCCGCGCCGCACCGGAAGAGGAGGTCGACGAGAGCGCCGTCAAGGTCGTCCGCGATGGACAGGGAGACGCCCTCTACTTCAGTCGGTCGCTGATTCCCAGCCGCCATCACGCTCGCGACGACGCCCTTTCCCCCCCCACTTGGCGACATCTCGGCGTCTACGCCTTCCGCCCGGCAGCACTGCGCACCTTCTGCGATCTACCGGTCGGCGAACTGGAACGCGTCGAAAGTCTGGAGCAGTTGCGCTGGCTGGAATCGGGAAGACGCATGCGCGTCGTCGCCGTATCGGGAGCGCCGCCCGGCATCGATACGCCAACGGATTACGCGGAATTCGTGGCACGAATCCGGAAGAGCTAACTGTTTCTTCGACGTCGCGCCTGCAACGGCGCGACGAAGTCCCTAGACTCGGGCCCCAGGACAGAAGGTGGCGTCCTGGTCGGGGTCCTCGGATCCCCTGCTTGCGAACCGCCCTATGTTTGCGAGCACAATCGACGAGAGTTCGATTCGTCTGTGCGCGATCCACAGCTCCGTCTCCGTTTTTCGGATGGGTAGCCTTGGGTGTGCGCCGGCCGGTGAACTCCTAGTGGGCAAGAGACCGAAATCATGACGAAGCACATCTTTGTAACCGGCGGAGTAGTCAGCAGCCTCGGCAAGGGGCTCACCTCTGCAGCGATCGGCATGATTCTCGAGCAACGCGGACTGAAGATCTCGATTCAGAAGCTGGATCCCTACATCAACGTCGATCCGGGAACGATGAGTCCCTTTCAGCACGGCGAGGTCTACGTGACCGACGACGGCACGGAAGCGGACCTTGACTTGGGCCACTACGAGCGCTTCACGAACACGCTGCTCACGGAAAACAGCAACTTCACCACCGGCAAGATCTATCAGTCCGTCATCGCACGCGAGCGGCGCGGCGACTACCTCGGACGAACGGTGCAGGTGATTCCCCACATCACCGACGCGATCAAAGAAGCGGTTCACGCCGGCGTCCCGAGTGACGACATCGATGTGGCGATCACCGAGATCGGCGGCACCGTCGGAGATATCGAGAGCCTGCCCTTCCTCGAGGCGATTCGGCAGTTCGGCCTGGAAGCCGATCCCAAGGACGTGATGTACATCCACATCACACTGCTGCCCTACCTCTCCGCTTCGGGCGAGCTGAAGACCAAGCCGACGCAACAGTCGGTCGGCAAGCTGCGCGAGATCGGTATTCAGCCGGACGTGCTCGTCTGTCGCACCGAGAAACCGATGACCGAGGAGATGGCGCGCAAGATCAGCCTCTTCTGCAACGTGAGGCGCGAGGGTGTGATCGAAGAGCGCGACGTCGCCTTCTCGATCTATGAGGTGCCGCGGGATCTGGTCCGCGCCGGGCTCGACATGAACATCTGCGGCAAGCTCGGTCTGCCGAAGGAGGGCATCACCGACCTCTCACGTTGGGAGGGCATGCTGCAGAGCATTCGCGAGACCACGCGCTCGATCGAGATCGCGGTGGTCGGCAAGTACATCGAGCTGCACGACGCCTACAAGTCGATCTACGAGGGCCTCTCCCACGCGGGCATCTCCAATCAAGTCAAGGTCAAGCTCCGCAAGCTGCGCGCAGAGGACATCCTCGAAGACGGCACGGCTGCTCTCGAAGGCGCGCACGGACTGCTCGTCCCCGGCGGGTTCGGAGAGCGGGGCCTCGAGGGCAAGATCGCGGCGATCCGTTGGGCGCGTGAGAATAACGTGCCCTTCTTCGGAATTTGCCTCGGCATGCAGTGTGCCGTGATTGAAGTCGCGCGCCATCTGTGTGGACTGGAGGGAGCGCACACGCTCGAGCACTCCGAGCACACGCCGCATCCGGTCATTCACTTGATGGAGTCACAGAAGGACGTCGAGGATAAGGGCGGGACGATGCGGCTCGGAGCTTATGACTGCCACTTGGAAGCCGGCACGAAGCTGCACGAGCTCTATGGCGAGACGGAGATCTCGGAACGCCATCGCCACCGCTTCGAGTACAACAACGCCTACAAAGAGCAGCTCGAAGCCGTCGGCCTGCGTGCCAGCGGAGTCCATCCCCAGCTCGGCTTGGTCGAGACGGTCGAGCTCTCCGAGCACCCCTTCTTCGTCGGCGTGCAGTATCACCCGGAGTTCAAGACTTCACCGCTCAAGCCGCATCCGATCTTCGATGGTTTCGTCGCAGCGGGCCTCGAATACTCGAAGAGCCGAAACCCGAACATTTTGGTACCTCAACAATCGAACGTGTGATGACCGAAGAGAACGAGAACGTCGAGCAAGAGTCGCGTACCGCGGCCGACGTGCCGCTGCCCGGCGGCAACTTTCGCCTATTCATTCAACGCCTGAGCTACCAGGGACTGATGAGCATGGGGCTCATTCCCAATCCGCTCACCAACGAAAAGCGCGTGGATCTCAACCACGCCAAGATGCTGCTCGACGATCTCTCCATGCTCGCCGAAAAGACCCGCGGCAATCTCGACGACGACGAGTCCGAGCACCTCTTCAAGATCGTCCGCGACCTAACCTCGCAGTACAACTCCGCGAAGCGGTAATACCGAACCCGGTTCAGATCTAAACTTTAGGGCCACTACCGCAACGCGGTAGTGGCCCTAAAGTTTAGATCTGAACCGGGTTCGGTATTACCGCTTCGCGGAGCGCGTCATCGCGACTCGGCGAACGCGCGCAGTCCGTCACCGAACAAGAGCTCCCAACCTTCGCATTGAGTCTTCGCGCCAGAGGACGAGACGCGGCCGAAGAGCGCGTCTTTGACGGTCAATACCGTTCCGTCGTCCGCATCCTCGAGGGCCAACTCCAGCATCGAGATGCCAGGTCCGCCCCACTGAGGCGCCATATGCCCGACGAGGTGAATCGACTTCTTCGGCATGCACATCTGCACTGTGTACCAGAGCAGCGAACCGCCGTCTAAAGCGCGCTCGATCAGCTGTCCGCCGGCTTGTGCGTCAAAGCTCACCACCGAGTCCGCTCCGACCATGTGAAAGTCGGGCAACCACCAGGCGTTCGTCTCGTCGACGAGCGAATCCCAAACCCGGTCCAAGCTCGCCGCGATCGGAAGCTCCAACTCGTAGATGACTGCAGAGGTCTCTTCGGTCTCATAGCTCATGGTTTCCTAGCTCCTTGGATTCTTAGCCGACGTTTAGCCGGACTTCTTCACTCGTTGACTCTTCGCTCGTTGACTCTTCGCTCGTTGACTCTGCGCTCGTTGACTCTGCGGACGGCGCTTCCGTTCCGCCTGATCCTTCAGCCGCGACATGGCCGAAGCCATACCGCGAACGTGCTTGCAAACCCAACGGTCGTAGATGCGCTGAATGGGCATCGGATTCAAATGGTTCCACCGCTCCCGCCCCTCGCGCTTCACCACAATCAGGTTGGCATTCACCAGAACATCGAGGTGCTTCATGACGCCCGTTCGGCACAGATCGGGAAAGCGCTCGACCAGCTGGCCGGTGGTGAGAGGGCGCTTCGCGAGCGCGTCCAAGAGTCCTCGGCGCGTGGGGTCGGCCAGAGCCTTCCAAATCGGGTCTAAATCGTTTGCCGCCTTCATGTCACCCGATAGTGACACTTTGGTCAGAGACTTGTCCAGCTTCGAACTCGAATTTATTGAGCCTTCGCGCTCACGAGATCCACGATCACCGGCAAGTGATCCGATCCGAGATCCGGGCCAACCCATGCCCGCGCGGCACGAAGCGCGGCGCCATGCCAGACGTAGTCGATGCGCATAAAGCGCCCGATCGGCAACCCGAAGTAGCGGCCGAAGATCGGAAAGGTCGTGCCGAGCCCCGTCCCCACTTCGGCAAAGCTATCCGTGAACCCCTGAGCGACGAGGCGCGCGTGGCTGGGACTTCGCTCGGTCGTATTGAAGTCCCCCGCCATGATCGTGCGCCCGGCTGAGTCCAGAGTTGCGCTCCATTGATCCAGATCCCGACCGGCCGCTGCGCCCCGATCCACGATCCCAATCGATGGCGATAAGTGAACGGCTAGGAGTTCGAGCGGCTCTCCTTCAAGCTCGAGAGTTACACGAAGAGCCGGGCGACCATCCTCGAGCCGGAGAAGCTCCGAGCTTCGAACTGGAAAGCGCGAGAGCACGGCCTTTCCGTCGATGCCGTCCGGATGAAATATGCGCTGGGAGAATGGCTCGGGCAAAAGCGAGTCGAGCTCTCTCGCCAGCCGTTCGGAAACCTCGACCAGAACGACAACGTCCGGTTCGACTTCTTGAATAAACTGAGTGATCCGCTCGCCCGAGGCCAGGCCGACTCCAGTGTTGAAGGTGACGATGCGAAAGCCATCGGATTCAGAACGGATGGGCGCGGGCGACGAAGTGAAATCTGCGGAGCCCGACAGCTCCTCGAGCGCGGGCGCGAGGAAGAATCCCATTCCGACGGCGGCGCTCGCGAGTTGGAGAGTCGCGGAGAGAAGTCGCCTGCGACGGAACTCCAGCGGAGCCAGAACCAGCGAGGGCAAGGTCAGCAAGAGCAGCAGGTTGGCGGGCGCCGTAAAAATCCACGGCGGTCCACCGGGAAGCTGTAGAGCGCCGGCAGTAAGGAGAACGAGCGCGCCGTGAAGAAGGAGGATGCGCTCGAAACCGGAAAACCCCTTTGGGGCTCCGCTCACCGGTAGGCGGGGATGCCTGTCAACTCGTGACCGATAGCGAGCGTGTGAATGTCGTGAGTTCCTTCGTAGGTGATCACGGATTCCAGATTGCACATGTGCCGCCCGACGTTGTATTCGAGGCTGATCCCGTTGGCGCCGAGCATGTCGCGACAGATGCGCGAGACCTCGAGGGCTTTGTGCACGTTGTTGCGCTTGAACATCGATACCTGTGCCGGCGTGACCTTGCCCGCATCTTTCAGGCGTCCGAGACGTAGCTGTGCGAGCTGCGCGAGCGTGATGTCCGTCGCCATGTCCGCCAGCTTCTTTTGCGCAAGCTGAAAGCCCGCGAGCGGCTTGTCGAAGACGACTCTCTCGCCCGCATATTGAAGCGCTTCGTCGAAGCACGCGAGCGCCGCCCCCGTCGCCCCCCACGCAATTCCGTAGCGCGCTTGCGTCAGGCAGCTGAGCGGCGCCTTCAAACCGATCGCACCAGGAAGTCGATCGCTCTCCGGAACACGCACGTCTTCCAAGACGAGCTCGGAAGTAATCGATGCGCGCAGGCTGAACTTGTGCTTCTGCTCGGGAGCGCTGTAACCCTTTGTGCCTTCGCGCACGAGGAACCCGCGAACCCCATCTTCGGTTCTCGCCCAGACGACGGCGACCTGAGAGACCGTGCCGTTGGTGATCCACATCTTGCGACCATTGAGAATCCAATCGTCGCCGTCGCGCTTGGCCGTCGTCAGCATGCCGCCGGGATTCGAACCGAAGTCGGGCTCAGTCAAACCGAAGCAACCGATCGCCTGCCCGGACGCCATCTGCGGCAGCCACTCGCGCTTCTGAGCTTCGCTGCCGTAAGCGAGAATCGGATACATCACCAGCGAACCCTGCACAGAGACGAACGAGCGCAGGCCGGAATCGCCGCGCTCGAGCTCCTGACAGATGAGTCCGTAGGAGACGCTGTTCATGCCGGCGCCGCCGTACTCCTCGGGAACCGTCGGCCCGAAGACGCCGAGCTCGCCGAGTTCGCCCGTCATCTCCGTCGGGAAGGTTCCCGCTTCGAAGTGCTCAGCGACGGTCGGCATGAATCGCTCGCCGACCCAGGTGCGAATCGCATCGCGCACCATGAGCTCCTCCTCGGAGAACTCGTCATCGAGGTTCATGTAGTCCAGTTGGCGAAAAGCATCCATCGATTTGCCCAATCAGTGCTGAAGCGAGTGTGGCTCGGGGAGTTCCCCGCGGTTAGAAATGGACCGCCGGTGGATTCCATTCCAACCCGGCGTATCCCGAGGCGGCATTCTACAGCCCCTGTTCCCCCGGCAAGTCCCGAGCCCCTGATGTCCTCCAGAATTTCTCCCTGCGCACTTTGCGGCTACCACTGTGCGGGCGATCCCTGCCCTCACTGCGCACTCCGTCCGCAGGAAAAATCACTCGAGCGGCCCGTGAAGGGTGTGATTGGCGGAATCTGGACCGGCTGTATGGCTGTCCCGAAGGGCATGGTCTTCCTCATCAAGACGAGGGGAATTAAGCGCTGGCTCCTCCCGCCCCTTCTCCTGACGACAACGAGCCTGATCCTGACGTTGATGTGGGGGTATCAACTTCTCGCGGCTGTGGCCGGAGAGGCCTTGCCAGAGAACTTCGAGTTCGGACCACCCTCGTGGGAGTGGGTGACCAACATGAGCGAGCAGTGGGAATGGTTCGGCGCCGTTGTCGCGTGGTTGACCGGAGCTGCCAACTGGATCGCCAATAAGTTCTACGGCATAGTCGCCAACCGCGTCTCCGGCTTCTTCGCCTACAGCTTCTTTAGCGTCCTCGCATCCTGGTACATCTTCTCAATCGCCTACGAAGCCTTCGCTGGTCCCTTCCTCGACGAGATTCAAGCACGCCTCGAAATCACCTGGTTCGGTCGGGATCCAAGGAGCACCATCGAGCGCCCCACCGACCTGCCGGCAGATCGCTGCTTTCGACTGAGCATGTTCGCCCTCGCCCTGGCATGCGTCTCCGCCATCATTATCTTCGCAACGGCGCTGCCTTGGTGGCTGGGCCTGCTCACCGTTCCGGCCTGCTTCGGCATCGCCATCGCCATCGAACCGCGCTACGGAACCTGGCTCGGCTGGCTCGCTCGCATTGAAGGCGGCGCCGTACTCGTCAGTCTCAAAGCGTCCTTCCTCACCTTCTTGATTCTGTTCTTCACCTGGCCGCTCTACTTCCTACCCCCTCCGTTCGGCTACGTCTTGTTCGCGGTCATCTGCGGTTTTGCGACCTCGGTGAGCCTGCTCGATATTCCCTGCGAACGACGCGGCTGGTCGATCCGGCAACGCCTGCGGTTCTTGCGCCGAAACCTCCCCGCGCTCATCGCCTTCGGCGTTGTCTCCGGACTGCTCCTCGCCGTGCCCATTCTCGGCGTCCTCATCATGGTGCCCTCCGCGTCCATCGGCGGACTCTGGCTCCTGTGTCGCCTCGATAAAACGGACCTCTAGTACCGGCCTCTCGCCCCCGCTGAAGTCCCGGCGTAGGATTCCCCTTTGCCGATCCGTCCCGGCAGAGCTCCTTCCCTATCGAAAGCCATCTCCCCGTGTCTCGCTATCTCGTCACCAGCGCTCTGCCCTACGCCAATGGACCGATTCACTTCGGCCACGTCGTCGGCGCGTACCTTCCCGCCGATGTCTACGCGCGCACTATGCGCTTGCTGGGCGAAGAAGTGCTCTTTGTCTGTGGAGCCGACGAGTACGGCGTCGCCATTACGTTGAATGCAGAGCGCGAGTCGAAGCCGTTTGGCGAGTACGCCGCCGCTTGGCGCGACGAGATCAAGACGACCTTCGACCACTTCGGCATTCAGTTCGACATTTGGTCGGGAACCAGCCGCTCGCCCCATCACAAGGAGTTCACACAGGACTTCTTCCGTCGTCTGAAAGACAACGGCTACCTCGAGCAGCAAGAGAGCGAGCAACTTTACTGCCCGAAGGACGAACGCTATCTCGCCGACCGCTACGTCAAAGGCAATTGTCCGAAGTGCGAGCACGAAGGCGCACGCGGAGACGAATGCCCCGCCTGCGGTTCGTGGCTCGACGCTCTAGCGCTCGTCAATCCCGTCTGCGGAATCTGCGGGACGACTCCGGAACGTCGGACCACGCGGCACTGGTATCTCGACATGCCCAAGCTACGCGACGAATTCATCGGCAAGTGGATCGACGACCACCCCTGGAAGTCGAACGTGGGATCCTTCATTCAAAACATGCTCGTCGATGCTCCCAAACGCGCGATTACACGCGACTTGAACTGGGGCATCCCCGTACCCGAAGAAATCGTCGATTCCGAGACCGGAAAGGTCATCTACGTCTGGTTCGACGCGCCCATCGGCTACATCTCGTTCACCGCGGAATGGGCGGAGAAGAACGGAACTCCGGATGCCTGGAAGGACTGGTGGAAGTCCCCCGATACGCGACTTGTGCAGTTTATCGGCAAGGACAACATCCCGTTCCACACCATGCTGTTCCCGGCGATGCTGCACGGCGTGAAGGACGACTACATCCTTCCGTGGCAGGTGCCCGCCAACGAGTTCTATAACCTCCAAGGGCGGAAGTTTTCGACCTCCGACAAATGGTCGATCCCGCTGGAGGAGTTTTTCGAGCGCTACGACAGTGAGGCCGCGCGGTTTTACCTGCTCTCGAGTATGCCCGAAACGGCGGATAGCGAGTGGAAGTGGGAGGAATTCCAACGCTGCGTCAACAAGTCTCTGGCCGATACGATCGGCAACCTCGTGACGCGCGTTCTGCGTTTTATCGTCAAGCGCTGTGACGGTGCCTTGCCGGATCTCTCCGCCGAGAGTGCGGCCGAATTCGATCGAATCCTGCTCGCCGAATGCGGCGAGATCGGCGATCCCGCAGAACATATCCGCGCGTTTAAGTTCCGCCGGGCAGCCGAACAACTCGTCGCTAATGCCGCAGTAGCGAACGTCTTTATCGACCGAGTCGAGCCTTGGAGTTTGTTTAAGACCGACCCGGACCGCGGACGTGCCGCACTATCTACCGCCGCTCAATACATCGCTTGGATCGCGCGCTGGATGACCCCGTTCATGCCCGGGAAAGCCCAGGAAGTGTGGGAAATGCTCGGCGCGGAGAGTCAGGTTGAGGAGCTCCCATGGCCGGGCGTCCCGAAGATCGCGGAGTGGAGGACGCTCCCCGCCGGTCAGGCACTCGGCGAAGTCCACGGCCTCTTTGCGAAGATCGACGACGAGACCATCGAGGGAGAGCTCCGAGCGCTTCACGAACGGGCGCTCTAGCGGAAACGCAGTCGGACCAAGGACACAGCGAGAGCGTCGCAGACCGCAACCAGCCGTGGAGCGCCACCGCGGAGGGGGAATGAGTTTCACCACGGGCTGCTGCTGGCAGACTTCGCGTTAACGAGAAAGGCCGGTCCCTCCAACGCCGTAGCAGGAGAGAGACCGGCCTGTGTTCTAGTCGCTAGCGATCAGACAGACTGCTTTAGGTTTTTACCGACCCGGAAACCGACCCGGCGGCCCTCTGCAATCTCGATCGCTTCGCCAGTATGAGGGTTGCGGCCCAACCGGGCCTTGCGAGCGCGAACCTCAAAGGTTCCGAATCCGGAGATAGTCACCGAATTCTCCTCTCTGAGGCCCTGTCGGATCCCGTGCAAGACGGCTTCCAACATACGGCTCGCTTGGAGCCGTGAAGTCATCAGTTCAGCGGCGACGAATTCGACCAGCTGTCCCTTGTTCACGGCTCGCTTCCCTTATCTAGCGCTTTTTGCGAGTCGTCTTGCGCTTCGCGGCCTTCTTGCGAGTGGCCTTCTTCTTAGTGGCCTTCTTGCGAGTAGCCTTTTTCTTGGTGGCCTTTTTCTTAGTGGCCTTCTTGCGAGTGGCCTTTTTCTTGGCCTTTTTGCGAGTTGCCTTCTTCTTGGCCTTCTTCTTCGTAGCCTTCTTGCGAGTGGCTTTCTTACGAGTCGCCTTCTTGCGAGTGGCTTTCTTCTTTGCCTTCTTCTTGGCTTTCTTGCGAGTTGCCTTTTCCTTGGTGGCTTTCTTGCGAGTTGCCTTCTTCTTGGTGGCCTTCTTGCGCGTAGTTTTACGCTTGGCCGCCTTCTTCTTACGTTTTGCCATCTGAGATTATCTCCTTGTGGACGTGTCGTCCGGACGGGTGTGCCCGAATAGGCACTAACACCACGACATCAAAGATTTCTATCGGTGGGCATTCTATAAAGCTGGCCCGTCTTTTCTAAAAACTTCGACGCGCGCGCGCTCTTCAACCGCGTTAGTTACCGCCGATCCGGTCCGTTGATAACTGACAACACTGTCACGCGAAAGATGTGTCGAGTTAGCCGGCGGTTTTGAATGTGATGTCGCAAATCAATCCGTTCAACTCGGTTTTTTGGCTCAGCTTCAATCGCAGTAAACACCTCGTGAAGAAACGACTTAGGTCTATTCTGTCGAACCAGCACTGCGTCGTGATTTCGCCAAAGCCCGTGCGCTGAATCCCCTATTCACCATCCCCAATCACCGGGTAATTCGCGTCAAATTCGAGTCGAACGCCTTCGATTCCCAAGGTTGAGTATCCCATTTTTGACACAAGCCTCTTCTCTGCATGTAACGACTGAGAAGCCGAGCCCGATAAAAAAAATGTCGCTAGCCGCGTGAAAAATTCGGTGAACGCGTCGCGAGTGAACGAGTGCACACGACAAAAGGCCGCGGCGTGTCCGGATGGAACACGCCGCGGCCTTGATGTTGGAACGAGCCCTTGGGCTTCTAGAAGAGCTTGTCGAGCGCGGCCTCCGCGCTCTCGGAGAAGTTCTCGGCAAGACCCGACCCGCGCCCCGAGCTCTGGACTTCGACTTGATCCAGAATCTCCTTCACGCGCCGGTTGCACTCCTGTGCATAGAACCGGACCAGGCCGAGGTTCGTGCGTCCGTCGAAGATCACCCCCATCAGGGTGCGCGGACCGACAGCTTGAATCTGAATGCTGTTCGACACGCCTTGATGGTGAAGAACCGCGAATTCGTCTTCGCCCATCAGGCGCGCCATCTCCCGCGTCGCCGCGAAAGATCCGGCGATCAACGCGGATACGGAATCGAGTGAACTCTTGATGGATTCGCCCCGGCGCGTAACCAGGTGCCCTTCGCGGTCGATCAGCATGGCTGTCTTCGCTTTGGATAGTTCCAAGAAGGCGTCGAGCTCAGAGTTGAGCTCTTCGATTTCCTTCTCGTAGAAAACCAAGCGGTCCGCGCGCAGTTGTTGGTCGTGGCTCATAGTCGTCCTCTTATTTCTACAGGAAGGAGAGGATGGTCTTGGCGAGCACGGCACCAACGGCAGCGGCCAATACAATGAACGCAATGGTGTAAACCGTGTTGCCTTGCTTCTTGACCGGTGCTTTGGGCGCTGCCTTTTGGCGGCCCTTCGCCGGACGCGCTCCAGCAGACTTGCCCGCGGTTTGCGGTCTGGGCCTAGCTTGACGAGCGGGTGCCGGTGCGACGGCAGTCGAAGCCGCTCCACCCGAGTCGAGCTGTCCCTGCATCGCAGTGCCAGCCGGTGCTCCGGAGATTGAACCCTGCGCAGAGGCCGCTGAAACCGGCTGAGGCACTCCATTCTCGCGCGGAGTAAAGCCGGTCTCCATCAGGGGAGCAGAGGCGTTGTCCGCTTCGCTCGAATCGGCCGCTTTGCTCGGCACCGCTGCAGGCGGATGATTCTCACCACCCGGCTGTGCAGCGGCAGGCGCCGCAAACTGAGCGCTCTGCTCCGGGACACCGTCGGAAGTCGCCATGGGAGCCGGTGCCGCAGGAGCTGCCGGAGACGGACTCGAGCCTCCCGCCGAACTCTCTTGTGAAAGGTTCTTCAAGACCACCGCTGCAAGAGCTTTCAAGGTCGGAAAGACTCCTTGTCCGGTGTTCGCTACAGCTTCGAACGAAGGCGCACCGTACTGATTCAAATCGGCCTCGAGGGTCTCTACCGAAACAGCGCCGGGCATATCGCGCTTGTTGTACTGGATGATCAGCGGCATGTCGGCGATGTTCTTGCCGTACTCCGCGAGGTTCTCCTCCAGGTTCTTGAGCGACTCGATGTTCTGTTCGCGCATGGACTCCTGCGAGTCCGCCACGAAGATCACACCGTCGCACCCCTGCAACACAAGCTTGCGCGTTGAGTTGTAGTAGACCTGACCGGGAACCGTGTACATCTGGAAGCAGGTTCGCATTCCAGCGACCGTTCCCAAATCGAGCGGCATGTAGTCGAAGAACAGTGTTCGATCACCGTCCGTGCTGATACTCGTTAGATCTCCGCGGTTTGGGGCCGGTGCACGTTGGTGCACGACCTCAAGGTTCGTCGTCTTGCCGGACATACCCGGTCCGTAGTAGACGATTTTTGCATTGATCTGCTTCTGAGCAAAGTTGATCTGGACCATTTCAGTTCCCTTGGGGATCCCCGCCCGTTTGCCCGAAATTCAGGCTGGCGGAAGGGGACTCTGACGGAGTGGTGTCTGCTTGCTTAGGAAGCGGACTAGGAGGCTCTAAATCGCTAACGGAATCCGTGGCCGTTGCTTCACCCATCCCACGCAGAATGCGCTGAATGCGTGCGGCTACGCCTTCCATCGGCAACCACAATTCGTCCGGGCCTAACCCGGGTTCGAGAACGACCAGAAGGACCGCCCCCGAAGTTCTAAGCAGAAGCAGAGATCCTCTCGCCGCTCGCATCACCACTCGTCGGGGTGCGTCGCAAGACAAGAGAGACATGCTCTCGGTGAGTTCATCCAGCCAACCGGCACACATGGCGGCGAGCGCATCGGCGTCACCGAGCGCACCACCGTCCGCACCTGCGGCATCGACTTTGGTTCCGGGAACAGCAACGGGAACTCCGTCGTCGGAGATCAGCGCCGCTAGAATCACGCCCGGTTGAGACGCGAGAGGATCGAGTACTTCAATCATGACTCCACCTCGTCGGTCTCGGCTTGAACCCCGGCCAGGTTCATCAGTGCTTGCTCACGTGAACGAGGTAGTTTCCCCGAACACCAGATTGCGCCCGCATCGGTTTCGCCAGACACGACCGCGATACTCCCGAAGTTGCCCTCGAGAGAGATGGAAGAGACCTGCCCCATTCCGAGGCGACGCGCTGCCGCCCGGCCGGTCTTTACGATCCGGCGCATAGCGCGTGCAGAACGCTCGGCAGTTGCCCCCTTCGGGCCTTGGACGAGTCCCGTGCTTCCGCGTAGGTAGACAACGGCCTTCACTCCTGATTCTGCCGCCAACGACTGAAGCAACGGCCGTACGTCCCGCTTGGCTCCATCCGTCTGAGTCTCGCGTTGTTCATCGCTAACCAAGTTGCCGGTCCGCTCAACCTCGCGCAGTGCTTTGGCAATCGTCGGAGCGCCCTCTTGAAGTGCGGATAATTTTCGGAAGTGTCCCTCGAGAACCGGATCGCCGGGGTCGAGTTCCAGGAGCTGTGAAGCTACTCGGCGTGCTTCGGCCCAAGCGCCAATCGCGCTGGCCAGCTCAAGGCGCAACTTCCACGGTCGCGGGTCCCGGTCCAGCTGCTTTTCGCACTCCGTGAGAAGGTCGAAAGCGCGTCGGCCAGCTTCTCGGCCTCGATCGGAGAGGAAGCGCACGACGAAGACTCTCGCCAGCATCAACGTCGGCTCGGGCCCAGGGTGATTCGCCGACCACTCTTGTGCGCACTCTTCGGCGCGGGTGCTCTGATCGGTCTCGAGCAGGAGCTTGCACATCTCGGCGTAGACCGCCGGACGCGGCGCCTCTCGAAGCTCTCGCTTGAGTTCGCCCAATCGATCCTCGCGATTCGCGCGACGCGTACGCTCCGACAGACGCTGAAGCTCCGGATTTCCGGGATAGGCAACCAAGCCCTCTTCACATACGCGCAGAGCCTCTTCCGACTCTCCATCCCACGCATGTTCACGGGCGAGCGCCGCATAGGCGGTGGGCGACGGATCCATCATCAGCTGCTTGCGCGCCTGACGAATCCTGCTCCCAGATAGCATTCGACGAACCAACCTCACTCGGTCACCTCTAGCTCATTCTTAACGGCCGCGAGATCTGCGCGAACTTGCTCCGCACCGGACCATCCCTCTGGGGCCATTTTCAGGGCCTTCTCCAGCGACAGCCGTGCGTTCTTGAAGTCTTTTTGCATCACGAATCCGCCGGCCTGCTCCCGCGCAGACTCGGCTGCTAGTCTCTTGTTCACTTCGTCGCTCTCGCTACGTGAGTCGGCAATCGTCTTCTCGGTCTCCAGCTGGACGACCCTCATGCTGAGTTCAGACCGCTCATTTCTCTCGGTGTAGGAGCCGACCCACAACGGATGCCGATCCATCAGCGTGGACACCGCCGCCAAGCGTGTCCGCGTCGCATCCAGGTCCCCTCCCGCCGCAGGAGGCAGCTCATCCCAGAGCGCTCCGACGTGAGCCTGGTAGAGCGCCATGAAGGAAATCACCAACGAGACGACGAAAGTCCGAACCACCATGGGTTTCAGGCTCTTTGTCTCTTCACTGGGTTTTCCGTACGAGGCGTTCATGAATCCGAGGCTCTTCCCTTGGCTCTCGATTCGAGGATGGAGTCCACGAATGTCCGAGAGCGAATCAACGGGCAATCACGCGTATCGGAACCCGTAGGCGGCAGGCTGAAGCTAAACAGCTCCGGCTTGCAACTCTTCGGACTTTGCTCGCAGAAGGACCAGGCGGTAGCCCCTGTCCTTAGTGATGCGGGAAGTTTCTTCCGTACGTCTGAGTACATTCTCGAAGTGGCGAGTGGTGAACGATGGGAGCCGTGCGAGCTGCTACGGAACCGGAATCGTATCGATGGCTGCCGAAGCATTGCCGGCCGGGTCGAGCAAGCCGTTGAGTTCGATCTTTTCGCCCGAGAGCATGGGCGCCGAGAGGGTCAGGCGAACGACGTCAGGCCGCAGCAACGTGGCCGCACTGACGGCCTGTCCACCGTCGGAGCTGTAGTTCGCCGCGTTGGCCGCGAACACGGGGTCGACGTCCTCGCTGAACCGTATGTCGACCATGAGAGAGCTGGCGTTTGCACGCAGATTCACGAAGGACTCGGCGAAGGCCGGAGCCGTCGTATCTCCCGTGCAGACACCCGACAAGTTCACCGCGGGGCTCATCGCGTTGCCCGAGACATCGGTAACGCCGCTCGTAACCACGGTTACTCCGAGCGCGCTCACTAAATCGACGGACGCCGGCAGCTCGATATGGACGCGGTTATTGTTGGAGTCCAGACGCATCGTCGATCCTGAGATATCGACCGAACTGCCCGACTGAGTCACGGTGTAGTTGCTCGTCAAGAGCGCCGTCGCCGGATTGACCGCCTCCGTAAAGGTCACCGTGATTTCGTCTAATCCGAGCCCCGACCGAGTGATGCCCGCGACACTGGCGAGCAACGGTCCGGTCGTATCTTTCGCAACAACCGCTACGGACGCGACCCCTGCGTTACCCGCGAGGTCGGCCATCGTGGTGCTCAACATCTGCCCCGCAGCCACGGAAGCAAACGTCGCGCGAACGGTACGCCCGCCGACTCGCACGGCTGCACTGGGATTCACACCATTCAACGTGATGATCGAAGTGTCGACCGCGTCCGTCGGGTCAAGAGCTTCGTCCATCCGAATCAAGACCGCGGTCGCTTCGTTGGCCGCATCGATAATGACGGAGTTCGCGACCAGCATCGGGTTCGTCGCATCGGAAGCACCGTCAGCATTGAGCGTTCCAGCCGTCGTGCCAGAGATGCTCACGCCTTGCCGTGACGACAGGCCCGAAACGGTCATATCATAGGAGCTCGCTGTCGCAAGATCAGGAGCACTCGGCGTGTTCAGATCGATGGTCAACGTGCGATCGCCGTCGAAACTGAACTCCGAATGTGCGAGGTCGATCGTCGTCATGCCGAGCTTGAAAACGTACTTCGACGGATCCAGGATTTCCCAGCTGCTCATCGGTCGGTCGAACGCCACGACAATGCTGTCGTTCTGCTCACCACTGGTGACCAAGAAGTCCGAGTTACCGGCGTCGAGAGTCGGCGTTCCCGCTTCCTCCGCAATCACCGCAGCCATGCTCACGCTGAATAGGGAGTTGCCGGCCAGGTCGATCACGCCCGACACGTCCAGCGTGTCGGTGAGCGCAACGAGGAAGCCGAATGTCAAGGTCGCCCCGAGATCGTCGGCATGGGGAGTAACGGACTGCGGAGTTCCGCGCAGCGACCCACCCGAGTCGCGCAGGGTATACACGGTCAATCCGGTCGGATTCGTTGTGGCATCAAAGATGTCATCCAACATGTCCATCGGCTCACTGAAGCGAACGTGGACCTGATTGGTGAATCCGGTGTCCTGGAAGACGGACTCGAGCAACGGCAATCGCGACTCTGCGCTCACGTCTCCGCTCAGGACGGTGCCGCTAATCGTGTTGCCCCCCAAATCCCGGAGCCCGGTGAAGGTCAGATTGAAGTCGTCGCCCGTGCGCAGGTTCACCCCACTCGAAGCGCCGAATGTCATCGTCGCCGTACGGCTACCGGCGTTGTAGGCGATCGTCGTATTGGCTTCGGTGATATCGGTTCCGATCGGAGTCTGAACCGTCCAGTTCGCCGCGGTCATCACTTCAGAGGCGATCATGTCGTCGCTAAAGGAGACCGTCAGTGTGTCGTTGTCCGATCCTTCGATCGCGCTCGCTGCTGCAGCGCTGGGAATCGGTGCCGTTCCATCGGTAGTGACAATCGCTAGACCCGAGGCCACCGCCATCGTGTTTCCGGCCAAATCCTGCACGGCAGAAGCGGTCACCGTAACGTCCCCGGGAATCGCGGCTGCGTCCAAGACCAAGCGCACGACCTCTTTGCTGGAGAGCAGAGTCGCCGTGTTTACCGTAATGCCTCCAGTGACCGCCCAGTTGCCGGGCACCTGCGCCGCCGTCGCGTCGACATCTTCCGACAGGGCAACGTCGAGCGTCTTGCCCGTCGTGTCGACGGAACGGTTCTGCGTCACTGAGACCACGGTCGGGAGAACCATCTCTCCGCTGACCGCGCTCGTGACCATGCTCGCGAAGTCCTGACCGTCAACGTCGAGAGCCGCATTGCCCGCTGCGGGCATCAGCGTAAACGAATCGCCGTTGTCGTGATCCGCCGTCAGATCAATCGTCAGGGTCTTGGCGTTGAAGTCGTAGGTCAGGTTCTGAGTGCTGAGATCGATCGTGACTGCGTCGACGACGAGCGACCAGTTGGCCGGGTTCTCCGCGCTAAGCGGCTCAAACGCCTGAACGAAGGTCGCCACAAGATTGTCGCCGCCTTCATTGGCGACCGTTGAGAGAGTCGGAGTCGACGCGTAGCCATTGGCCACCGTCGAGCCTGCTGTTACCGCGATCGAGCCACCCGCAAAGGCGTTTCCGTGTGCGTCGAGCACACCGGTAACCGTGATCGTGTTGACGCCGGGAATGATCGGTCCGGTGAAACCGACGCGCAGGACGGTGTCGGAGGGCTGCGTCACCGAAGACGCGAAGATCGGAAATGCCGGGCTGAAGTTCGCGATCTGCGTGGCAAATACGGGGTCAACCGCTTCACTGAATGTGAAGTCAACGATGAGGCCGTACTCGCTCATGGCCAGGTTTTGGACTGCGGTGCCGCCGACCAGCGTCGGAACGACAAGGTCGCCTGTAGCCGCACCAGCGACGGGAGCGCTAGCCAGGCTGACGTCCGCAACGGAGTTCAAGCTCGTCGCTGCGAACGTGAAAGTCGCATGCAGGTTCGCAGTCGCCGGGAGGTCGACCGTCATCACCTGTGTCGCGGTATTGAGCGTCATGACGGCGCCGGTCAAATCCATGGCCGTGCCGTTCACTCGCAGCTCCCAGTTGGTCGGGTCTTCTGCTTCCGCTTCGACAACGCGTGCGCCGCTGAACGTGACGGTCAGGTCGTCGGACCCCAGCGCCCCTACCGTCTGGCTACCCGCAACCGTGAACGTCGGTGCCGCCATATCCGTCGAAGTGACGGAACTGAAGGTCTCGGAGACCCCGCTGATTCCAACGGCCTTGACCTGATCGGAGGGCGAGACACGTGCATCCCATGTCACCGTGGCGACCTTGCCCACAACGGCCACAGTCAGCGCCATGTGCGCCCCGTCGGTCGCGAAGTTGGCCGCGACGACACCCGCGGGGAGGTCGGAACCAAAGGTAATGACCGTCGTCTCACCGTCCGGATCCAGTGTGAGATCCTGGGAGGTGGTGGTGATGGAATCGACCGACGAGCTAGAGTTTGAGCTCGAGCAAGAGACGGCGAGGCAGAGAATAAGAGCACTAAGCGCGGCTCTACGCAGCGACTTCCCGGATGTCATTGCTAGTCTTTCGTACCGAGGTGTAGGGCCGGGGAGGCCATGGGACGCGGCTCCCTGTGAGGAGCCTCGGCGCACGAAACACCAGAGCGAATGGGGCCCGTAATGGAGTTCGTACGTGGCTCGCTATCGGCGGGGCTGGATTCGGGTCTGAAGCTTCGGCCCCAGATTCCTTCGGGAACTGTGCAGGTTCCGTGAGGAACGGCGGAGCTAACTCCCTGCATGGCCGCGCTCTCGGAGCGTTTTCGTCGCTCTAGTCCCTGTGGGGGCTGAGCTCTTCCTCAACCCGATCGGGCACAACGGCCGGCGTCCGTACTCGCCAGACGGGCCCCAGGGACTCGCGCCCCCCGCTCCTCTCCTTTAAAGGATGACGGGGTGCAGGAGCTCGCTCGAGAAGGCGACCTCGGTACTCGTAAAGAAGATGGCCTGAACGCCAAATTCGAGCCCAACGACGCTCGGCTGGTCGGGGATGCGCAACTTTCTAGTGGAGAGGCCCGTGGCGTCAGGCACCGCCTTTCGCCACAGAAAGGGCTTCGAAGTATCGATCCAATTAAGACCGTCCCAACCCGAGACCGTCGTGCCCGTCTGTGATTCGCAGCCGTACAAAACGATGGTCAAGGTCTGGTTCGGGTACTTCGTCGCGAGGTCGATCGAGCCTCCACGCTGAGAAGGACTTAGGAGCTGGAGGTCGCGTTCGCCCGTATCCAGCAGCATAACCGCGCCACTCGTGCCAAAGCTGTTGGCGTGTCCGTGCTTCACGCCAAGTGCAACGCGAGTTCCGGTCTCGTCGAGCTCAAGCGCTCGCACACTGCCGGGGAGATCGGTGGTCAAGAGGTCGGTGTCCGTCGCGACATCGATGAGGTAGAGGTCCGGCTTCGAATCATCGAGGCCCCACAAACCGAACGCAGCACGCGATCCATCGGAAGAGATTCGAACGGCCTCCGGAAAGTTTTGAAAGCCGCCGATGGAACCGAGCTGTTCTCGGGAGACGAGCAAACGGTCTTGCTCAAGCTCCCAGACTTCGAGCCGAACGTCGGCACCCGTGGCGAAATTCCACCAACCGACAGCGAGTCGCGCGCCGGTCTTGTCGAGAGACAGATCCGTCGGCAATTCGCTCGCGGCTCCCAAGACGTCCTCGTCGGCGACATACATGCCCGCGGACTCAGCGAGCACATGAACCGTCGCGAAGTCACCGAAAGCCAGAACTCGGCCGTCTTCGGAGAGCGCGAGCGCAGCGGTACTGGAGAGCAGCTCTTCGTGGTGCCAGACGTTTCCGAGGCGATCGACGATCCAGAGGTCGAGACCGGCGATGAGGGCGATGCGCTCGGTGGACTCGGAGATCGAGAGTGCGGTCAGACCGGTCCCCGCCACCGAGACGCGTGAGTTTCTCGCGCCCGTGTCGGGATCGATCCAGTCCACGTGGACCGTCGAGCCCGCGTAGGTCGCGACGACCAAATGCTCAGCGGTCGGACCGGTTCCGATAAAAACCGGGCGATCGGAGAAGACGCCGGGATCGTAGGTCCAAGCGGGAGCAAAGCTTTGATTGTTGAGAGCGGTCGAGCGCGGATCATGCCCCATGACGACCGTGCGTCTCGCGCTTCCGACGGGATACTGAGCGGCGGAGAAGAGCTCGCCGATCTGGTCTCCCGCGCAGACCAGTACGGGGCCAATGGCCCCAGCCGGAGACTCGTCACGGTAGAGAATGGCGCTGCTTCGGTCGCCCGCAGTGGAGGCCAGCATGAGCTCTGGATTCCCGATGGACGGGCCGGCCCAGAGCAGTTCGCCTCGAGCCGCGAAGGCGACCGAGCGCGGAATCCAGGGAGACGTGGCCGGCGCATCCACCCGCCAGCGCTCGCCCGATTGGAAGGTCATTGCTGGATCGGTCCCCGCCGCTGGAACTGAACCAGGAGCGGCCTGCGCGGCTAGGAGGGAAGCGAGAGCCGGAGCGGCGATCATTGCGGCTAAGAGTCGGCAGGCAGTGGGGTTGGGCATAGACGAGGGATCTCCACAAAAGTCTATCCCGCTGGTTACGCCAGGCTCGCGTCGCTCGACGATTGACGCTGGATTCATTAGTCTCTTCGGCCCTCGATCCGCCCTGAGGGGTGCCTGAGTGACGCCTTCGGGCGGCGAGACACGGGCCCACAGTTCGCGAAATCGACGAGAAGCTGGAGCTTATTGGCTCTCTCCGCTTCGCCCCAGATAGCCCCTACTCACTGCCGCCCGCTCGCGTCTCCACCGCCGCGCTGGGTGCGGCTCTCCCCCCCGCATGAATCAAACGACGCTTCACGACACCCACGTGGCCCTCGAGGCCAAGATGGTCGACTTCGCAGGCTGGCGCATGCCCGTTCAGTACGACTCCCTGCTCGACGAGGTTCGCACCGTTCGAAGCAAGGTCGGTCTGTTCGATCTCTGCCACATGGGGCGTCTCTCTATTAAAGGTGCGGACGCCGTTCCGATGCTCGATCGATTGACGACGAACTACTGCGCCAAGATTCCCGTCGGCGCCATTCGCTATGGCTTGTTCTGCCGCGAAGACGGTGGAGCGATCGACGACCTGCTCGTCTATCGCGAGGAGGACGGAATCTATCTGGTTGTCAATGCATCCAACTGCGCCGAGGACTTGGCTTGGATCCGCTCGCACACCGACGGATTCGATGTCGAGGTCACCGATCACACAAGCGAACAAGCGATGCTCGCGCTCCAAGGCCAAGACTCGCAGTCGGTTCTCCAAAAGCTCACCAAAGACTGCGATCTCTCCTCGCTCAAGTACTACCGCTTCACCTTCGGAACGGTCTGCGGTCTCCCCAATGTCCGCATCTCGCGCACGGGCTACACCGGCGAAGATGGATTCGAGATCTACTTCCCCGACGCGGAAGCGCCGCGGGTTTGGAACGAGCTGCTCGCCGCAGGTGAAGAGTTCGGAATCCGGCCGATCGGTCTCGGCGCACGCGACACTCTGCGGCTCGAGGCGGGCATGTCGCTCTACGGCCACGAGATCGACACCGATCACAATCCCGTCGAAGCGAATTTGCACTTCGGCATCTCCTTCGCGGAGGAGAAGGGCGATTGGATCGGACGAAGTGCGCTCGAAGCCATCAAGGCTCAGCCGAAGCAAGCGATCATGGGCATGACCACGGACGGCAAGCGCGTCCCGCGTCAGGGCTACCGACTCTTCGTCGGAGAGGAAGAGGTCGGCTACGTCGTGTCCGGCAGTGTCTCTCCGACCCTCGACACCAACATCGCCTCGGTCTACGTCCGCGTCGGATTCGACGCGGATGGAACCGAAGTTGAGATGGATATCCGCGGAAAGCGCCAGAGCTGCCGCCTTCAAAACCTTCCCTTCTACTCCCGAACTCGGAAGTAGAGTTTTCCCCGATTCGATTCGTTCAATCCAACAGACCTGAGAATTCGATATGCGCCCTGAAGACCGCAAATACACTAAATCGCACGAGTGGATAAAGATTGACGGTGACACCGCACTGATCGGCATCACAGACTTCGCCGTTAACGAGCTGTGCAGTGGCAACGAAGGCGACCTGGTCTACTGCGACTTGCCCGAGCCCGATCGCGAGCTGGAGATCAGCGAGACCTTCGGCGAGATCGAGTCGGTCAAGTCGGTCTCCGACCTCGACTCTCCGCTCGCGGGAACCGTGGTCGAAGTCAACGCGTTGATCGAAGAGCACCTCGAGATTCTCTGCACCGATCCTTGGGATAAGGGTTGGCTCATTCGAATCAAGTACACCTCGAAGGATCTCGACGAGCTGATGGACGCTGCGGAGTACGAGGAGATGGTCTCGCAGGAGCAGCATTGACCGATCGCTGGAGATTGCTCCAGCACTTCGAAGCGGAGCCCGGATTCAACATGGCCGTCGATGAGCATCTGCTCGGAGGCGGCCAGTTTCCTACCCTGCGCTTCTACACGTGGAAGCCCGACGCGCTGAGCCTCGGCTACTTCCAACGTTGGACGGACGTCCCGGCAGCCGAAAAAGCCGGCGTCGTCGTTCGTCGACTGACCGGAGGCGGAGCCATCCACCACGCGGAGGAATTGACCTTCTCCTTCACCGCCCCTGTCACCCACCCGCTCTACCGTGGTCCGGTGCGCGACTCCTACGAGCGCGTGCACGATGCTATCGCTGCTGTGCTCCTCGAGTTCGGCGTGCATGCCGAGCTGCGGGGCGATCAAGTGGTTCGGTCCGACGTCGCGAATACTGGCATGTGCTTTCACAAGTCCACCGATCTCGATTTAGTTTGGGACGGTGGCAAGGGACTCGGCTCCGCGCAGCGGCGAACGGGAGGGCGAGTCCTGCACCACGGTTCGATCAAGATCGGCCGTACGGACCTGGAGCCCGGGATCTCGACCCTCCGTTCGCACGCGAGCGAGCTGACACCGGAAAACCTCGCCAAAGGCCTCAGAGCTCGATTTCCCGAGCTGCTCGGGATGGAGATGGAGCCGGATGAGCTCACGCCCGGCGAGCTCGCTCGCGCGGAAGCCCGAGCCGAACACTTTCGCTCTTCATCCTTCCTACATCGCCGTTAATACTTTGGCGACCGGGCTAGGCTTGTTCTCCAATACGCAGTCGCCGAGCCTCGCCATCGACCACTCGCCATGCGTCCCCCTGGAAAACCGAACGCCGCCCTCAGTGCAACCGTCTTTGCTCTCGCGCTGAGCGCCTTGGCGCTCCCCTCGATCAGCTCGTGCGCCCGCCCGCCCGAGCGACCGGACATCCTGTTCATCTCGATCGACACTCTCCGCCGAGACCACATGTCGGTTTATGGCTACGAGCTCCCGACGACGCCGCGCCTCGATGAGTTCGCCGCCGAAGCCCTGGTCTTCACGCACGCGCAAACTCCGCGCGCCAAGACCACGCCCGCGATGGCTTCGGTCTTTACCGGTCTCTACCCGCACGACCACGGCGTTCGCGACTTGGCCTCCCCGCTCGACCGTCGCGTGCCGGTCCTCGCGGAACAGTTACGCAATGGTGGATACAACACCATTGGGTTGGTCGCGAACTGGGTGCTCACCGACGAGCGCTCGGGTTTGGCGCGCGGCTTCAAGACTTGGATCGAAGACCTGCCCGATGAAGTCGGCGTTCCACCCCACAACGTCAAACAGAGACGAGCGGCTTCGGTGACGGACGCTGCGATAGAGCTACTCGATCTGGAAACCGCGCCGAAGCCCGAGGGGAAGCGCGCTCCTTGGTTCGCGTGGCTCCACTACATGGACCCGCATGGCGCCTACGACCCGCCGGAGAAACACCAGCTCTTCGACCGCGCGCCCGATTGGCTGCCCGCGCCCGAGAGCTTCCCGGCACATCCCATCCATAAGCTGCGCCTCGCGGACTACAACGTTCCGCCGATCGCAAAGTCCGCTGACGGTCGGGTTGATCTCGCGAAAGTGCGCGCGCTCTACGATGGCGAGATCCACTACGTCGATGCAGAGATCGGCCGACTCTTTGATGCGCTGCGCGCAGCGGGACGCTTCGAGAAGACTCTGATCATCGTCACCTCGGATCACGGCGAGAGCTTGGGCGATCACCGTTATTGGTTCGAGCACGGCTTCTACACTTACCAAGCAACCTGTGCCGTTCCGCTTCTCATTCGCGTTCCCGCCGCGACGACGGAGACACCCTGGACCGGACTGCGACACTCCGATGTTTCGCTCGTCGATATCGCACCGACGATCCTGGACTACCTCAAGCTCGCGCCCATGCGTCCGCTCGCGGAAGGCCGCACGCGGCCATTCGGAGTGTCCTTTGCCCGGCAGCTGGCCGAAGATCGAAAAGGCTCTCGCCCGGTCTTCAGCGAGAAGGTCGAGCGTGCGGACCTCTCGGGCACGGTTCAGGACAAGGCCGTTCGACTCGGCGATTGGAAACTGATCCGGCGCTATACCCAGCTGCTTCCCGAAGGACCCGGGGCTGCACTCTCGGCGGGCAAAGAGCGCCAGCTCGTCGTCCTCTCCGAAGAGCTCTACGAGCTCACGAGCGATCCCGGCGAAGAGCACAACCTGATCTCAGAGCCTCCGGAGAACGCGCCGATCGCCGAGCTGAGCTCCTTGCTGCTCGAGTTCTTCGAAGCCGATACCGACCTCGCGGATTTGGCGCAGATACTTCAGCGCCAACGCGAGGAACTGGAGCGCGGCGATCCCGAAAGCTTGCGCTCCTTGGAAGCGCTCGGTTACTGAATTGAAATGCTGAACATCCCGATGAGCAAGAGCCGAGCTGCGCGGACCCTTTGGGGCTTACTCGGCCTCATGCTCGTCGTGAAGTTGACCCTGGTGCTCTCGCTGGCCGACGTCTTCTTCTACGGCGAAGAGCTCGAAAAGGGTACGGCTGCGAAGGCGATGCTCGACGGCCTCGATGTGCCTCACTCCGCGCTGGCCTATCACTACTACGAGGGCGGCGGCTTCGCAGTCAGTCACCTCACAGCGCTGGCTTTCACGCTCATCGGCGAGAACCTCTGGGCGCACAAGCTGGTCTCGCTCGGCTTCAACATCGCGATCCTCCTGGCCGGGTTCGTCTTCCTCCGCCGGAATTTCGGAACAGCCGCCGCTGTAGTCTTCGGGCTGCTCTACACGTTCGCGCCAGGAGCCTTTCAGAAGCTGTCGCTCCTCAACCTCGGCATCCACTACGAGTCCACGTTGTTCTACCTGCTCGTGTTCCACTTCGGAACGCGGCTCTTGTGCGATGAAAAACCGACGCTCGGCGCGACCGTCGGCTTCGGCCTCGCGGCCGGCTTCGGCATCTTCTTCAACTACGGGGTCCTGCCGCTGGTGGTCTTCTGGATCGCGACCCTGCTCGTCCTTAGAAGGAGCAGCTTCGCGCCCGTTCGCAGTCTCTCCCTCATGGGGAGCTTCGTACTGGGCGCCATCCCCCTCTTGCTCATGTGGCTCGCGGTCGGATCATCGGTCTTCGATATCCACGGCACAGCGCTTCTCGACAATCAAGTCGAACAACCAGGCGGAAGGTTTGAAGCGCTCTCGAGTTTTGGCACGTCGCTCGTGGAAAGCCTCAGTACCTGGCAACTCGCTCTACTTGCGCTCTGGATCGCGATTCCGATCTTGGGCTTGATCCTCGCTCTCGCGCAACCCGCCGGTCGCGAGCGGCGCGTCTACCTGTCACTCTCGTCCTACGCTGGATTCTTCGCGCTGCTCTACGTCGCGAGTCCCTTCGTCGTCAGCCACGCCTCTCATCACTTCTACTTTCAGCGCTTAACGCCACTGTGGATGATCGGCCTCTGCCTGGCCTCCGCGACACTCGGGTCGATGCTCTCCGCAACCCGCGACGGTCAACCGGCATCTCCCCTCAGAACCACCGGTCGAATCCTTGTGGCGGTGCTTCTCGTCGCCGGGTTCATCGCCACCACGCAAGCTGTCCAGGGCGGAACGGGCCGCGGGTTGAGCGAGAACATGCGCTTGCTCTCCAAGACGAAGGGCTACACGTACATTGAATACTTCGCGAAGTTCGTCCCGCACTTACCCGAAGATCGCGAGCAGCGATTGCGCACGTTGATCCAGTTCGATGAACCCGCTCGCGAGCTCTTGTACGCGGACGCTGCAGGCGCTGTGTATCAGACCAGCGAGGTTCCGCTCTCGAGGGTCCTCGAGACACTTCAGAGCACGGATAGCGAGAACCACCTTGAGTTCATGGCTGGCCTCGGACCCTACTTGCACCACCAGGCCAGCGGCCGGATGAAGCTCGCTCTGCACCAAGCCCTCCAGCAGCCCTCGCCGCTCCCCGCGATCTTCATCGAAGCACTCGGTCGCCGCGGCCTCTATCTCAATCCGCCGCCGGCGATGCTCAAGCTCGAAGTCGAACAGTGGGCGACCAATCCCCCGCCTGCTCCCTTCTACCGCGGCTTGGGCTATCGTTGCTTTCGCGCCTACCGCCTCGATCCGGACGGCGCCGACGAGTTCATGTCGAGCCTGCCCGAGGCACAACAAAACCTGGTTCGATCTGGCTACGTTGCCGCTCGCTACGTACACCAGTTCGACGCTCCAGACCCTTCGGTCGAGAAGACCGCCGAGTAAATCCCGACCGACGTGAAACAACCGAACATCATCAGCCTGCTCGTAGTTGGAGCACTCCTCGCCAGCTGCAGCGAACCCAGCGTGCCGCCGAGCGGAGTCTTGCTGATCAGCGTCGACAGTCTGCGCGCCGATCACGTCACGAGCTACGGCTACAAGAGCTCGACGCAGCCCGCGATCGACACCATGCCGAACGTCCACCGCCGACTGACTACCGACGGAACACTGTTCGAGAATGCCACGTCGACGACCAGTTGGACGCTGCCCTCGCACATGGCCATGTTGACGGGCCTGCCGAATGAGCTGCACCGCGTGCGGGAGATCGGCTACCAGCTCGACGAGAATCACGAGCTCCTTGCGGAAGCCTTTAGCGCCGCGGGCTGGCGAACGGCGGGCTTTTGGTCCGGACCCAACCTGGATCCGTGGTTCGGTTTTGCGCGCGGTTTCGATGTCTACGTCGACTGCAGTACCAGCCACGCCGAGAACGAAGGCGAGGTCTTTGCCGTCGCGCCCGGAATGACGCCGAAACAAATCGCGAAGACGCGCGCGGAGCTGGCCGAGCTCCACAATGCTTCGCATGTCGGGATGACGGGTCACAAGGTTGTGGCGGCCTTCGACGACTGGTTCGGGAGTATCGAGTCCGGCGAGAACTTCTTCGCGTTCGTCCACATGTGGGATGTCCACTACGACTACACGCCACCGCCGGAGTTCGACGTCTTCGACCCCGACTACCGAGGCTCGATCGATGGTGTCGACGTCGATGACCAGTCGAGCTCGCGCAACCCGCCCAGCGAGCGCGACGTCGAACACGTGCTCGCTCTCTACGACGGTGAGATTCGCCTGACCGATAGTCACATCGGACAGATGCTCGACCTCTTGGAAACCAGCGGACGACTGGACGACACCCTGATCATTTTCACCGCGGATCACGGAGAGGAATTTTTAGAGCACGGCAACTTCGGACACGGCAACACTCTGTTTGAAGAGGTCACGCACATCCCTCTGATCGTGCGTTATCCCCCCGGCATCCCCGCGAGGAAACGCGTCTCGGCTCTCGTCGGATTGGTCGATATTGCGCCGACCATTCGCGAGCTCTGCGGGTTGCCCCTGCCGGCAAACTCCTACGGAACCAGTTTGACCGTCGCCATTGCCGGCGACCTCGAACCGCGGTTGATGCCTCTCGAACGCTCGTTCCTGGTTCCCGCCGGCAAGGAAATCCAGATCGAGAACATGCGCGGCATCCGGGCGGAGGAATACAAGATCATTCGCGATACGGACAGCGCGGGCGGCAAGGTCTACGTCTATGACTTGGAAAAGGACCCGCTCGAGCTTGAGCCCGCGCTCAGCGGCCAGCTCGAAAAGGGAGACCCGCGTATGCCCAGCGCTTGGGAGCTCTGGCAAGAGCTCGATCGAAAGGCCGCACGATTCGCGCCCGTTTTTGGAGAGCTGCCGGACGACCTTCATGATCGTCTGGATGATGCGGGCTACATGGGCGGCGAATAGCTCGCTGCACCCCATCCCGAAGAGCTAAATCGCCGCCAGCTCAAGCGTTGGCATCCAGCCCGACCGCGCCGGGCTCTTGCAGCGGGCGCTTCTAGCTGGCGATCGTGGTTACCCCACCAGGACTCGAACCTGAAATGTCTGGACCAAAACCAGATGTGTTGCCAATTACACCATGGGGTAGCAATCGAATCCCGGACGGCAGACCTGGGGAACGCGTCCACCTAGTGCCGTCGAGGGGCGGAAATCTACCAAGGCTGTGCCGACGGATCTAGCCCCCCACGCCTTATTACTTCGCTTCGAGCGACGGACTGGGCACGTGAGTCCAGGCCAAGTGCAGAGCCGTGCGAGCGGCGGCATCTCGAATCCAATCCCGCGAGTGCTTGGGGAATTGGCGGCGCAGGGTTTCCGTTCGCCCGTCGACGGCGACAGCGAACCAGACGAGCCCCACGGGCTTCTCCGCTGTGCCGCCGTCCGGACCGGCGATGCCCGTAATCGAGACGCCGAGTCGAGCACCGCTCATGAGGAGCGCTCCCTCGGCCATCGCACGCGCGACTTCCTCCGAGACGGCGCCGTGGGCTTCTAACAGTTCGGGCGAGACCCCGAGGCGGCGCACCTTGGCGTCATTGCTGTAGGTGACGAAGCCGTCGGTGAAGAGGCTGCTGACCCCGGGCACGCGGCAGAGGCTGGCCGCCGCAAGGCCGCCCGTGCAGGACTCGGCGAACGTGATCGAGACCTGGCTCGCCTCCAGTCGCTTGGCGAGGGCGAACTCCACCGTCGCCTCGGACTCGCTGAAGATGTGATCGGAAAAGCGCTCTCGGAACTCGAGGCTGGCGCGGTCGAGCCGCGCCTCGGCCGAGCTCGCCTCGTCGCCCACGGCTCGCATCCGAACGGTCAGGACTCCGCGGCTCGCCGTCACGCCGATCAGGGGATTCGCATCGCGCTCCATCCACGCGCCGACCCGCTCGGCGAAGTCAGACTCGCCCAAGCCGAACAGGTAGAAGTGCCGCGTCTGAAGGTCGGCCTCCGGGACTTCGCGCTCCAACCACGGCAGCACGCTCTCCTGCAACATAGTCGACATCTCGCGCGGAGGTCCGGGTAAGACGATCAGCGTCGCGGCGCCAAGAGCGAGCCGAAAGCCGGGTGCTGTTCCCGCGCTGTTCGTCATGCGCACCGCGCCAGTCGGCAACAGAGCCTGGCGCTCGTTCGCCGAAGGCATCTCCGTGTCGCGCCCGCTCCACCACTCGCGAACTTCTGCCAGCGCCGCTTGCGAGAGCTCGAGCTCGACTCCAGCCGCCCGCGCGGCCGCGTGGCGAGTCACGTCGTCGAGCGTCGGTCCGAGCCCGCCGGTCACGAAGACGAATCGGTGATCGCGCGCGAGTTCGACGAGCGCCTCCGCAATGTGCTCTTCGTTATCGCGCAGGACGCGCAGCTCGCGCACCTCCAGGCCGAGCGCGGAGAGCTCATCGGCGATCAACGCGGAGTTGCGCTCCAACGTATAACCACCCAGAAGCTCGTCGCCAATCGCGAGAACCGCTACGCCCTCGGCCGTCATTCCGCGCTGTCCGGTTCGACCGCGCGCGGCTTCGCGCACAGCTTGGCCGACAGGATCCCGAGTTCGAACAGGAGCATGATCGGGATCGCCATCATGCACTGCGTAATCGGATCGGGCGGCGTCAGAATTGCGGAGAGAATAAAAGCACCGACGATTAGATAAGGCCGGGACTTCACGAGTTGGGCCGGTTCAATCAGACCGAGGCGGGCGGCGAAGGTCATGACGACGGGCAGCTGAAAGACAACGGCCAGCGCCAGCGAGAGCGCCGTGAGCAGAGTGAAGTAATCGGAGAGCCGATACTGCGCGTGCAGCATGTCCGGATCGAAGGCGATGCCGAGGAAGTACATCGCGTAGGGCACCATCAAGTAGTAGCCGAACAACACGCCGACGATGAAGAGGATGACGCTGAATGGGAAGTAGCGCAGCGCTGCCTTGCGCTCATTCGGATAGAGCCCGGCCGCGAGGAACTGCCACAGCTGCCAGATCAGATAGGGTCCGCCGAGAAAGAGCGCGAAGTAGAGACAGATTCGCAGGATAAAGGTGAAGCCCTCGGTCGGTCCGAACACGGAGAGGCGTTCATCCGGTCGAAACTCCGAACGCAGTTCCCACGTCTCCGGATCATCGGTCGTGAAGTAGTGCAGCGCTTCCGCTTCACCGGCGGCGACCTTCTCCGCAAAGAGCTCGGTGAAGTGCTCGGTCATCTGTGCTGTCGCCGTATGGAACGGCGCCATGACCACTTCCGAGATGAGCTCGTACTGCGAGTAGGCGAGCGCGAAGGCGATCGCGATCGCAACTACTCCTTTGAAGAGTCGCGTGCGCAGCTCGGCCAAGTGCTCGCCGAGCGTCATCCGTGTTTTATCGAAGTCCTCTGCCATGGGCTCAGTGCCAACGCGGCGGCCGCCCGACGGCGGCCGTTTTCGCGGCGGAGAGTGTAGCGACCTCGCGCCGCCCCCGCGCCACCCTCGGACCGACTCGTCCGGGAAGACAAAAACCCGGAACGAAAAACGCCCCCGTCGGATGGCTCCGACGGGGGCGTGAAGGCTTGAGGTTCGTGCGCCTTAGAACACGAAGTAGCCGCGCAGGTCGGACATCGAGATGATGCTGACGCTCTTGGCTTCGGCCTCGCGGTAAATGTCGAGCTCGTAGGGCTGACGGGGCTCGTCCAGAGGCTCGCCGTCCTCATCTTCGAAGACGGCCGCTCCGACGATGAGGTAGTGCGTGTCGAGTTGCAAACCGGACTGAACCTGAATCCCGATGCGGTCGAGAAGCGCGATCACCTCGGCTTCACTGGGGCTGGAGAAGCGCCCGGCGAGAACGGCGTTGCGCTGGCCGCCCGGCGTATAGACCACATTATCGATGGCGTCCTCGGGAACTACCGGATCGAAGTTGCTCACGATGTCATAGAACTCGACCTTGGCCATTTCGGGCTTGAGATCCGTTACTCGGCAGCGTGCTTTCAAGCGCTTCTTGCCGACTCCGCCGCTGAGCACATCGAAGATCGTACCGCGGGCGAGGCGATCGTTGGCTCCGATGTCGATCCAACCGGTGGAGAGCTTCGGCGAAACCGACAGAACTTTGCCGTCGAGCGTGTCCGGCTCTTTCGGAAGAGCGAGGGTGCGCGAAAGGGCGGCCGTACGGCCCTGAGCTTCATCGAGCATACTGGCGGACTCCGCCAACGCGTTCTCCGCTTCGATTCCCGCTTCGATCAGCTTGTTGTTGGCGTCGACCGCTTCTTGCTGAGCATTCGCGAGCCGCTTCGCATTGTCGGCCTGGTTGCGTTGGAACTTATCCGCCTCGTCCGAGAGCTGCTGGCGCAGAGCCGCAAGCTCCGCATTCTTCGCGTTGGTGATGTCCGATTCCGTACGGCGCGCTTGCGCAAGCTCACCTTCCAACGTCGTGATCCGATTGCGCTTCTCTTCGAGCTCCGCCGTCGCGCGCTTGTAGGCCTTGATCGCCGGCGCCAGGTGATCCTGGAAGGTCTTCGGCGAGGCGTCGGTGATTCCGAAATCGTCTTTCAAGCCCTCGAGGCTCTTCTTCATCGCGTCAAGATCCATGCGCGGGTCGGCGGCCTCGGCGTCGAACCAACCGGTGGCGAAGGTCTGGTCGCGGGCAATATCCGCCTCGGCATTGAACCGCGCCGTCGCTTCTTCAACCTCCGCTTTCGCGGAGATCACATTTTTCTCGGCTGCGGTGAGATCTTGGGTCGCAATGAAGGCAAAGGCTAGAGAGACGAAGAACAGCACAAGCACGGTGATCATCCATACGATGCTGATTCGTGCGGCTCCACGGGTGGAACGGGTCATTCGCGATACCTCGGTCATGGGCGAAGAAGGGGTCGTGCCTAGGGGCAGCAGGGAATGGCGGGGGGGAATCCGAAGCCGTCAAAGAGGAGCTTCCGGAACCCGCATTCAGCGCCAAGAAAGGCGATGAGGGGGCTAAGGGAATACATTACGGGGCGGGTTTTGGGCAAGAGGGAACTGGCAGAGCTTGACGCTCACGCTCTTGTTTCTAGCTTGAAGCCTCGGAATCGACGACTCGGGGTCCTGCATCGGGTACCCGGCTCGGTCGCTCGGGTTTCCAGCCTCGCCCTCCTTTCCGGCCAAATCTCGCGATTCATCCGGCTCCAGAACTGACCTCTCCGTGTCCCCTCCCCCCACCTCTCCGCGCTCACAGAATCCGAAAGATTCCGACCGGGATCCGGTTGTGATCGGCATGCTCGGCGGAATCGCCTCGGGTAAGTCCTTGGCAGCTCGGCTCCTCGCCGGTCCCGCGGGCGCTGTCATCGATGCCGACCACTTGGCCCACGAGGTCCTGGGCTCGCCCCAAACAGCGGCCTTTTTGCGCGAGCGCTTCGGCCCCGAGGTCCTCGATGAGCGAGGATCCCCCATTCGCGCTGCTCTCGCCGACCGAGTCTTTGCAAGCCCTGACGATCTCGCGGCACTCGAAGCCTGGACCCATCCGATCGTTCGTGCCAGGATCTTGGAGGAGATCGCTGCTGCGCGCGACTCCCATCGAAGCCCAATCGTTCTCGATGTGCCCCTCCTACTCGAGAATGATGCGCAGCACGCTCTCGTCGGGAAGTGCGATCACTTGGTGTTCGTCGACTCCGAGAAGAGCGACCGGGACCAGAGAGCCCGGGAAAATCGAAACTGGAAGCCCGGTGACCTAGAGCGGCGAGAGGCCGCGCAGTGGTCCATGAATAAGAAGCGCGCAGCCGCTTCCCACCTGATATCGAACGGCGGAGACACAGCTCAACTCGAAGGACAAATTCGAGAGCTGCGCGAAGAACTCAACCTCGAATAGATCAGCAGCAAAGAAGGATTTAGCGGCGAGCATGCGTCGACCTTCGCTAGCTGAATAAAACCGCCACCCACCTTGGCGTCCGATGATCCCACCGATCAGCGGTCCGACGACAACCCCTCGATCCGAGAGCAGTAAGAGAGATCCATGGCGTACAAGAAGCGCAAGCGCAAAAGAAACTTCCACGGCGGCGGCCAAGGCAAGGGTGGCGGAACGGCGATGCTCGCTCCGTCCTACGCACCCGCTCGACTGGACTACGACGCACTTCCAGCGGACCTGTCCGCGGATGAGATCGTCGAATTGGAAGAGGCGTTGCCCGCGACCAAGCGCAAGACCAAGCCGAAGCCGACGAGCTTTCTCGAGCTGGGCGCGATGAACCTCGCAGAGCTCTACGATGTCGCCGATGCCGAGGACATCGAATCGCCTAATCGCAAGCGCGAGCAGCTGATCTTTCAAATCGTCACCGCGCGATTTGAGAAGCGAATCCCTGTGGTCGTCGAAGGCTGCCTCGAGGTCATGAATGACGGGCACGGCTTTTTGCGCTCGGTTCATCACGCCTACCTCCAGCAACCCGAGGACGTCTACGTCCCGCCTTCGCTGACTCGCGAGTTCAGCATGCAAACCGGCATGACGCTCGTGGGAGATATTCGACCGGCGCGCGAAGGCGAGACGGTGCTAACGCTTGCACGGGTCCAGACCATCGACGGCGACGATCCGGAAAAAGCCTGCACGCGCACGCCCTTTACAGAGCTCGTGCCGCTCTATCCGGAGGAGCGCATGATCTTGGAAGGCGGTCCGGAGAACCCGATGGAGATGCGCATCGCGGACCTCGTCACTCCGGTCGGTCGCGGCCAGCGCGGCCTGATCGTCGCCCCCCCGCGGACCGGAAAGACCGTACTCTTGCACCAGATCGCCAATTCGATCGTCGCGAACAATCCGGACGTACACCTGATGATCGTTCTGCTCGACGAACGGCCGGAAGAGGTCACCGATTTCGAGCGCTCGATCCCGGGCACCGGCCACGAGGTCATCAGCTCGACCTTCGACGAACCCTCCGCGCGCCACCTCAAGGTCGCGCAGATGGTCATAGACAAGGCGCGCAGCATGGTCGAGGCTGGGCGCGATGTGGCCATCCTGCTCGACTCCATCACGCGACTCGCGCGGGCTTCGAACAATGAAGCGCCGAGCAATGGCAAGCTGCTCTCCGGTGGTATCGAAGCCACGGCGCTCCAGTTTCCGAAGCGCTTCTTCGGTTCGGCGCGCAACATCGAGGACGGCGGCTCGCTGACGATTCTCGGCACGGCGCTGGTCGAGACCGGCTCCAAGATGGATGAGGTCATCTTCGAAGAGTTCAAGGGCACCGGCAACATGGAGCTCGTCCTCGAACGTCGACTCTCCGACCGCCGCATCTTCCCCGCCATCGACATCAACCGGTCGGGCACGCGCAAGGAAGAGCTTTTGTTCAATGAGGAGGAGATTCGCCGCGTGTGGATGCTGCTCAAAGTCCTCAACGAGCTCGATCCCGTCGAAGCTATGGAGATGCTGCTCTCGAAGATGAAGAAGACCCAGATCAACGCCGAGTTCCTCCTCACCATCGGAAGCTAGCCGCGTGAAGATCCTCTTCGGAATCGACACTTGGGGACTGGTCGGCGGGACCGAGCGCTATGCGACGGTCGTCGTGCCCGCACTCGCCGCCAACGGTCACGAGGTCTCCGTACTCTGTCGACACGAGCCCGAGCCGGGCTTCTTGAGCGAGCACATTCAGTCGGTGATTCACGAGCCGGCACTGGGGGAAGCGGGCCTCTCGCGAGCGCAGGCCCGCGACCTGGCGCGACGAGTCGAAGAGCTCGCTCCCGACGTCATTTACCTGCAAGCTCTGCGCAACATCGACGCGCTCGACGCGCTCGTCGGAGTCGCTCCGCTCGTTCGCTATGTCCACGACCACACCCTCTTCTGTCCGGGACTGAACAAGTACCACGAGAACGGCGATCTGTGCACGTCGCCGATGGGTTCCGCTTGCCTGGACTACTACTACCTCAAGCAAGGCTGCATCTGCTTCAAGCAGATTCAACACGGCAATCGCGTCACCGAGCCGCTGAAGATCATTCGCGATCGCATGCACGAGATCGAGGCGACGGCCAAGTCGAGCCATGTCTTGACGAACTCCTTCTACATGCGCGACGAGCTCCTGCGGGTGGGCTTCGCGCCGGAGAAGACCTCGGTGCTCTACTACTTCACCCAGTCCGGCACCGACGCTCAACCCAAGGGCGAACTCCCGGAGGCCACCGAGGCTTTCCTCGCTCAGTCGGGCGCGCCGCTCATCTTCACGCCCGCTCGACTGACGCTACCCGATAAGGGCGTCGACTTTCTGCTCACCACACTGGCCTCGCTACAAGGAGAGTTTCGCGCGATCATCGCCGGCTCGGGTCCTGTCGAGGAGTATCTGCGGCAGAAAGCGATCGACGACGGGCTCGCCGATCGCGTGCACTTCACCGGTTGGCTCGGCTCGCCGGGGATGGAGACGCTCTACTCACTAGCCGACGTTGTCGTCTGCCCGTCCGTCTGGAACGAGCCCTTCGGCTTGATCGGAATCGAAGCCTACTGTCACGAAAAGCCCGTGGTCGCTTTCGGCGTCGGCGGCATTCCCGAGTGGCTGGATGACGGCGAGACCGGCTACCTGATCGAGCGGAAGAACACGGGCGCGATGGCGGAAGCGATCGATCGGTTAATCGCGGATCCGGAATTGGCGCGCAAGTTTGGCCAGGCCGGTCGAGACAAGCGTGATCGCGAGTTCGGTTACGACCGACACATGGAGACGCTCGAGCACCTGCTACTCACCGCGGCTGGCGCGTAGCCCGCTCGTCGCCGTTAGGACTTCGCGGAAGCTGAGCTTGCGCTTGCTCGCGGGCTTGCGTGCCGCCAGCGCCTCTTGGTACTGATCAAGGGCGAGCAGGATCCAAACCAGCTCTTCGCGCGAGTCGCCGAGCCAGGCGTCGGTGGCGCGTCGATACAGATCGCCGATGTGTTCCTCGAGCAGGTCGGGCTCATCCAGGAAGCTCCACTGGAAGAGCAAGCGGTTCTTCTCAATGATCGCGCGCACGAACTCCGGTTCGACCAACTTGCCGATCGTGCCGCGGTGGTGGTGCTCTACGACCGAGGCCGGTTGGTAGAGGACGCGTTTGCCGGCGAGCCACGCGCGGAAACACAGGTCGAGGTCCTCCAGATAGAAGGGCTCGTAGAGCGGGTTCATCCCATCCATCGCGAGAAAGGCGCTCTTCGAGATCAGCGAGGTCCCGCCGACCGCGAAGACGATCGGGCGCTTTGCTGACGAGTCTCCGGTTGGCTCCGAGGAGAGTCCCGGCTGCACGAGTTCTACGGACCCGGCGGAATAGTCGAGCTCCGTAATGGATTCGATCGCGTCCTTGCCATCCAGCAAGACCTTCGGCGCAACGGCGAAGACATCCTCTTCTGCCATGCACTCGATCAGTGGATCGAGGAAACCGAGGTGCACTCGCACATCGGGATTCATGCAGAACACCAGATCGTTCTTGGCGGCGTTGATGCCGCGCTTCAGCGCTCGGGCGAACCCCGCATTGCGCGCCTGCGAGACGACGATGCAGGTTGGGAACTCCTTCTGCGCCCATTCCGAGAGCAGCGTTTCGCCCGTGTCGTCGACGAGGATGACCTCATCGGAGAGATCCCGAGCGGCGAGCTCTTTGAAGAGCGCCGGCAGATTGGATCTGAGCAGGTCGCGATCGTCGAGGCACGGAATCACAATGGAGACAGAAGGTTTCATCGCGACTCCCCTTTCCCGGATTCGGTGCTCCAAGATCGAATTCGATCCCGCAGCTCGCCGACGAGCAGCGAAAAGCGTTTGCCGATCCACTGCTCCGCGCGTTCTTGGACAAGGTCCATCTCGAGACGCCGCCAGTGAAGCTCGCGCTCTTCCGTATCGAGTCGGTCGAGAAGAAGTTCGACGCGAAGTCCGAGGTCGTCAGGCGCGACCTCCATTTCATCGAAGTCCAGAACGCGCTCGACGTCGTGCAGCAAAGACTCCCAATTTTCCCGCACAGCATCGGAAATCGCTGCTGGGTCTTGACCGGCATCACGGCTCGGATTTTTCTCGTCAAACGCGATCAAAGTCTCCCGTGAAGACACGAGCCACGCGCGCAGTTCGAATTCGATGGACCCGAAACGCTGAAGGGTTTCGGCCTGCTCAGCGATTCGCTGCTCCGATTCGAGCGCGCTTCTCTCAACAAGTTCCAGCTTCTGCGCCAACTCATCCCGCGCGCTCTCGTGCAGTCCGCTCGCATGCTCGAAGTGCTTCGCGCGCTCACGGCTCTCTTTCAAGAGGCCCTCTAGCCACGTCGACTTCTTCTCCAATTCCCCAATGGCTGCGGTTCGATCTTCCAGGACACCCGCAAGCCAATCCGCTCGCTTCGCCGCTTCACGCATCGCGAGCTCCCGTTCCTCGAGCTCGGCAGTCTTAGCCACAAGCGCCTGCTCTATTCCTTCAACTCTCCCTTCGGCAGCCTCCACCTCCGCCGTTTTGCTCGCAATCGTCTCTTCGAACCACCCGCTCTTCTTCTCCAATTCCACGACCTGCGCCTTCAATCCCGCGATCGTCTCCATCTGCCACTCGCTCCTGGTCTCCAGCTCCTCGATCTCCGTAAGTCGGTTGGCGACCTCGCTCTCCAGCCACGCCTCTTTCTGGTGCAAGCCTTCGACTTCGAGGACCTTGGCGGCTAAATCCCGCTCCAGCCACTCGCGTTGCTGATCCAAATCGACCCGCGCCCTCGCCATGTCATCGCGTTCCGACGCCAGCGCCTCGACCTCCAGCTTCTTCGCTGCAATCGACTCGCTCAACCAGGAGCGCTCTCGCTTTAGATCCCGAACGGCCTTTTCTCGGCCATCGACGACCTCACTCATCCAATCGATTTTCTGAGTGAGCGCGCTCAGCTCGCGTTCTTCTTCAACGAGCGTCTGGCGAACCCAGTCGGACTCGCGCCGTCTGTCGCGAAGTTGATTTTGAGTGTCGGAGCGGCGCGCGAGCGCGTTCGTCAACAGCTCGATGGTGTCCGGCGCCGACTTCTTCAGCAGCTTGCTGCCCAACTCGCCGATGCCGCTCATGGTCTGAAGGAAGAGCTCCCGACTCGGCCTAGCGAGGAGCTCTTCGTAGCGAGCCACGGATTTCCTCAGGCTCGCAGGCAGATCGCGCTTGGCCCGACTGACCTTGGTCGAGCCGACCGATTGATAGATGCGCTGAAGCTCTTTGGCTTGATCATCAATGCTGTGCACTCTCTTGATCTTCGCGGCCAGGTTCGCGAGCAGACCATTTTCTGATGCGCAGCGATCCAAGAGCAGCGCGAGCTGCTTCGCGTCCCCCGGCTCGAAGAGCAGTCCATCCACACCGTCCCGCACGCTCTCCGGAAGTGCGCCCAAGTTACTTGTGATTACCGGCCGTCCCGCAGCGAAGGCTTCCCGAATCACGATCGGATAGTTTTCGACCCAGAGCGACGGAACGACGACGACGTCCACGCTCGCCAGTGCGCGCGGCAACTCGTGGGATTCATAGGCCCCACACCACTTGGCTTTGACCTTGCGCGACAGCTTTTTGAGTAGCTCGACGTAAGGTTTGTCGGTGCCCAGACCGTGCAAGCTAAGCTCGGCCGGCTCCTTTTGCTGACGGAAGGCTTCCAGCAGCACGTGCACACCTTTGTGCTTGGAGAACCCGCCGAAGTAGCCGATCCGAAGCGGCTCCTTCTCGCTCGCCGATCCGCGTTGCACCGCAGAGTCACGGGCAACTCGCTCGAGTTCCGCCGTCTCGATTCCGTAGGGCAGGTGTTGAATGCGCTTGCCTTCAAGCCCGCCCTCGATCAAGCGATCCCGCAAGAACTTGGTGGGAGCAAGAACCAGATCGAGTTTCTCGAAGTCCTCCGCTCGACGCTTGTCCAGCGTCTCCCTCAGCTCCAGCGCGTTGCGACCATCTTCCTTCGTAAAGCCCGCCTCTTTGGAGCGACCATCGAGCGCCGCCGTGAGCTTGACTCGATTCGATTTCGAGAGCTGTTCGCCAAGCGCTCCCATCTGATAGTCCCCGAGCTTTTCAACTCCATTGAGCACGGCCAGCGCCTGGTCACAACGAGCGCAAGCCTTCGGGTCACCGACCGTCTCGCAGCGCTCGAGATCGGGACGCAGCAAGGTGTACCGGTGGCAAAAAGCGTAGTAGTCGTGCGCCGTATAGACCGTCGGAATCCCGCGCTTCTCCGCTTCCGCGATCAACCCGGTTCCGAGCTTGACCACGTGCTGAAAGTGCACGAGATCCGGGCGCTCACGATCCAAAAAATCGCCGAAGCGGCTCGCCACTCCCTTGGGGTTGAGCATCTCTTCCGGCCCAGTGGGATCGGGTCCGGCAGCTAACCAGGTCACGCCGAAACCGTCGGTCTCCTCGCGCCTCAGAGCGAGATGCGGGAGTCCATTCGGGGGGCACGGCGCGAACACCTCCACAGCGTGCCCAGCGCGCACGAGGGCTGCTGCCAGGCTGCGGGTGTAGTTCTCGACTCCCGTGCGCTCGTTGGGAGGAAAGCCGTGAACAATCAGAGAGATTCGCATGGAGGGTGGGAGCTGAAACAGGCGGAGGAGATCCTCCTTTGCATTCTGCACGGCTCAAGGGCCCGCTTCAATCTATGAAGAGCGCCGTCCGAGAAAGAGCTGCAATACGGTAGAGCGGGAGCATCAATTCGAGTGCACGATGCCGCCGCGCACCCTCAGACGCAGCGGATCGGAAAAACGTTCCCTCTCTGCCCCCCTACCCGTCGACGGGCAGTTGGCGAGAGTTTCGTAGCAACTCTGTCAAAGCGGGAGCTTCGGTTAAGTCGGGCACCCAACTTCGTCGAGATGCCTGTCCGGGACGCGATCTTGGGAAGGATCGCATAAAGGGAAATTATGCTGGAAGCGAAACATCCGCGCAGCGCCGTTAGAGGCGGACGCGTGAGAAATGGTAATGGCGCGGGGTTCACCTTGGTGGAGCTCTCGCTAGCGATGACGGTGCTCGTCGTGGCACTCGTGAGTATCAGTGCCGCCACTCTGCGCGCTCATTCTCTGAGGCGTCAAAACCGAGAGACGACTCTCGCCTACGGCGCGATTCGATCCGCCGCCGAGCGCGTCCACTCGTTCTCCTACATCACCGTAGAAGATTCACCGGAGACCTGGGTGCAAGACATGCTCGCCACGTACGGCCCGGGCGGAACCGTCGGGAATACCTTCGACGTCGAGGGGCTGAATCCAGTCGGCGCCGGAGGCACCGTCGGGACGATTACCTTCATCACCGACGAGACGCTGACCGACGCGGCGATCAATGCCGAGTTCGGAATGCCTCGCGACCTGAACGGTGACTTGGATGCCGCCGATAACGATGTCACCGGCGACGCTCGCATCTTGCCGGTCATCCTCAACGTCAGTTACCGAGGCGGCAGTGGCGTTGTCAACCTGACCCACTCCTTCCTAGCGGTGGGTTTCTAAAATCATGAGTACTCCGAACAAAGCTGTGTCACGCGCAGGCTTCACCCTGATCGAGCTCATGGTGACGACCACGCTCTTCTCCGTCATCATGCTCTCATCGATGGCCTTGATGGAGCGCGATGCCGACCTCTCGCAATCCACGCTCTCCCTCGCCGCCCTCGAAGATCGCTCGGGCCAGATGCTTCACAGCATCGAACGCGAGATGGCGGACGCGCTCATCAGCACACCGACGGCCATTCTCGCGACGGGGCTCACGCCGGGCACGACCAACGAAGCGGTGGTCTCGTCCACTCTGGGCTTTCCGGAACAGGGCATCTTGATGCTGAGTCGCGGCACCGCTGAGTTCGAGGTCGCGCAGTACAACTCGCTCGGCCCCGGTCTCGATCGCTTTAGCAATTTAGTTCGCGCGCAAGCCTGTACGGCTTCCGCCTCCCACGACATCAACATGGAGATCGTCTGGGCCGGCCTTGCTGAGCCGATCGATGAGCAGACCGCTCCTCCCGCGAGCGCGTTCGATGGGATCGCATTCGAAGAAGGCGTCGGCGTTTTCTTTCGCGGAGCCGGAACGGGCATCTCTTTTCGAGTGCCAATCGACCCGGCGGGCGGGACCAATTTCCTCAGCGGTGAGGACATCCAATGGGGAGCGACCATCGCGGGGAATCAAACCCTGACAGGCTGGAGTGCGATCGAGTTTGTCCCGACCTCGACCTTCAATGAAGCCGACACCGGTGACGACATCAACAACGACGGCGACTTCTTGGACAGCTTTGACATCGGTCAGCTCCGTCGCCGTTCCTGGGACACCGCCAATCCCGGTGGAACCATTGAAGACTTGGGCCTCGGCCCGTCGGCAATCCTGCAAGAGACCTGCAATTGGGGTAGCGACTTGGACGGCGATGGATTCGAAGACCCCATCTTTCTGTGGAACCCAGAGACGAGGACCTTGCACACGCGCTTGTTCCTCATTGGACGGAGCGTCAAGGATCTACCCATTGTGAGGCGGGTGGAGTCCGTGCTTTTCCTTCGAAACGAGAACGCACTGTAAAAAGAGGCACTGCAGAAAGACGCACAGCAAGAACTGGACTGCGGAGACCGCGACGAGAAGAGCACTCACAAGTACGACGAGAACAACTGACTTCGGTCAGAGGGAATAGAACACGGGAATCCTCCGGGAAGGGGAAGCCTGCAAACAGGAGCTGAGGCGCATTTGCGCTTCACGTTAGGGGAAGTTATGCGATTAGGAAAATTACGGGCGAGCGCGAGCTCGCGTTATTCGGGCAATCGAGGATCCATCCTTGTGATCAGCTTGGTTACGGTTGCGGCACTGTCGATCTTCGGATTGGCCCTGCTGATGACAGGGCTATCGGGCACCCGCTCTCTCAATCACCACAATGACGATTATCGTCTCTCGAGCGCGGTTGAGAGCGTCGCCATTTTGGCGGCGGACAACTTGTGGTCGGGTTACTGGGGAGCCAATCTCGCTGCCTTTCCCGGCGAGTCGGGCAGCATCACGAACTTCCAGGCCTACCTGAATTCAATCGGAATCGTGGACAACGGACTCGGCGGGCCTCCGACGGCCGCGGAAGGCCAGAGCCTACTGGCAACCGTAGGGATTGCTGGCGCAGCTGTCGGCAACCCCGAGTTCAACAACGTCAACATTGACGCGGTACAGGTCTATCGCCGGGATGCCGCCGATTCCACACAGCTCTACCTAACGGTTTCAGCGAGCACAAACCGCGGTCAAGGCATCGTGAATCCTGTGCTCAATCGCGCTGTACAACAGGTCTACACGGTTGAACCGACTCAGTTCGACGGATTCGAATATGGAATCCTCGCGAACAATGTGAACTGCATCTTCTGCCATACGCAGGTCGATACGACCGACCGCTACTTCGATGCCAATCCCGGTCCGCTCGCGGAGTACGACCGCGCAAAAGTCGGCACCCTGGAGAGCCTCATGTTGCGCCACGACATGGACGGCAAGAACTGGGTTACGAACGACTATGACTCCGACAGTATCGTCGCCGGAACGATCTACGTTCGCGGCGATGCGACGGATCACGCCGGCGTACCGTTTACTTCGGGAGACTGGAATTCGCTGAGTATGGCCGCTCTCGACTTCAACTCGGATGGCAAGATCGTTCCGGATGCGTTCGGCGAAGTGGGAATCAACAAGCTTGCGCCCGCGAGCTCACCTCCCATGCCGCTGGAGAATCTGTATCTCAACTATCCGTCGAACTACGAGGACATGGTGGATGGCGGCTTACCGAAGTCCTTTCCCCCGCCGATTCCGGATGACGGTGGAGTCGATCCGATTACCGGCCTTCCCGCAGGCGGAGGAGCCGGAAACAAGGTCGTCGACGACGAAGAGTTCTTCGCCGCTACCGTGAACTCGGAGGGTTCGCTCACGTCGGGTTTCATTACGGTGTCGGATTCCGCTACGCCGATCACGACGGTTCCCGACTATCAGACCGCACTGACCACGGTGAACCTCGATGGAATTCAGAACCTGGCGAGCGGCAATGTCATCCTGCGGGGCACCGAGGGCAACCCGATCCACATCGACGGTGATGTAGCGATCGACGGTGACCTGATCATCACTGGCCTGATTACCGGCGAGGGAACGATCACCGTCCGCGGGAATGTCTATATCCCGACGGATATCCAGTACCTCGATGGCGTTGATGAGAATGGCAATCGCACGTTCGGATACGCGCCCCAAGGAGGCCTGTACAACGGGCAAGTCAACAAGCTCGGTATCTCGGCCGGTGGAAATATCATGGTCGGTGACTACTTGCGACCGATGTTCTCGCCTTCAACGAGCACAACTATCGTGAGCGGTAACGATACGGCGCAGGGCTCGGGCACTGCGGACTGGTCTTTCTCGCTGGCCGAAATCACGCTCTTCAATCGCAGCGAGTGGATGAAGACACAAACCCTCTTGCCGGGTCCGTCGGATGACAATGCGGATCCCTCGACCTGGACGGTTCCGAATCCACACTACGTACCGCCCGACGCGTTCGGCAATCCGTATTCGCCTCGCTACTACTCCTACGGAGTAGGCGACAAGATTCCCATGTACAACAAGGGCGGGCTCTACTACGACGCCGCTGCCGATACATGGCTGGGTGACTTCGAGGTACCGCTCGACTGGAACCCGGGACAACTGTCCTACTTGTCTTCGGCCGGCGCCGTCGTCTCACAGGTCTCACCCACGGATGGATGGATCACCGAGGACATGTACAAAGTGTCGCTCGACTACTTCATGAACATTCGGCCGGTCGGCAAACCGCTGTCGATCGATGCGTTGCTCTATACCAACAACGCCATCTTTGGAATTGTGAATCGCAATACGACGATGGCCGGTCAACTTCAAGTCAATGGAGCGATGGTCTGCTCGGACCTCGGGTTGCTCTCACCTGGCTATAAGTACACCACGGGTTTCGGAACGGACACAAACGTTCCGGGCTCCAACTACCTCATCGGTCTTCGTTTGAACTACGACAAGCGGGTCAAAAACCTCCTGAAGGTCACGAACCCCAACCAAGTCGAGATCAAACGCACCCTGTGGAACCCGACCTCCAACGTGTTGTAGGGATCTACTGCCGCGCTCCGAAGCGAGGGAGCCGGGAAGGCAAGCAGGAGGGAGAGGGTTCGACCTCTCCCTCCTGCGTCGATTAACCGTGACCCGAGACGTCGGGCTCAGTGGGCTTGATCTTCGAGCCAGCGCTCGCAATCAATCGCGGCCATACAGCCCATGCCAGCAGCCGTGACGGCCTGGCGGTATTTGGTATCGGCGATGTCGCCGCCGGCGAAGACGCCATCGACACTGGTCTCGGTTCCGTTCTTCACCAGGACGTAGCCGGCATCATCCAAGTCGATCTTACCTTTGAAGATCGAAGAGTTGGGAACGTGGCCAATCGCGATGAAGAGTCCGTCGCAACTCAAATCGGATTGCTCGCCATTCTCGGTGTCCACCAGCTGCACGCCGTTCAGTTTTCCGGTCTCGTCCGTGAGATAGGCGGCGGGCTTCTTGTTCAGCAAGAACTCGATCTTGTCGTTCGCGCGTGCGCGCTCGAGCATGATGCTCGACGCGCGGAACCCCTCTCGACGGTGAACGACCGTCACCTTGCTGGCAAAGCGCGTGAGGTAGTTCGCCTCCTCCATCGCGCTGTCGCCGCCACCGATAACGACCAGCTCTTTGTCCGGGAAGAAAGCACCATCGCACGTCGCGCAGGCCGAGAGCCCGCGCCCCATGACTTCCTTTTCCCCCTCCAGCCCGAGCAGACGCGCGGAAGCTCCCGTGCAAATGATGACCGCCTTGGCTTCGAACTCGTCGAAGTCGGTCTTGAGCTTGAACGGGCGACTCGAAAAGTCGGCCTCGATCACCTGCCCGATGACGAACTCCGTTCCAAAGCGCTCGGCCTGCTTGCGGAAGTCCTCCATCATGGCCGGGCCCATCACGCCGTCCGGATAGCCCGGGTAATTTTCGACGTCGGTCGTAATCGTCAGCTGTCCCCCCGGCTGCATTCCGTCGATCATCAGGGGCTTCAGATTGGCGCGCGCGGCGTAGATAGCGGCCGTGTATCCGGCGGGACCCGAACCGATGATGATGACTTCGCGGGGACTGCTCATAGCTTGAATTCGTGGCTTCGCTAGACGTGGGAGAAGGAGCCGCCAAAGAGGGATGGACGGATCCTGGACGTGAGAGCTTAGTCGCGGGCCAGGCGGGGACAAGCTACTCTCCTTCGCTCTCGTCAAGTTCTCCCCCATGCCCCCCTCAGACGAATCCTTCGCTTCCTGGCGCCCCCGGCTCTTAGAGCTCTGTGACGAAATCGGAAGCGCCACGCGTGCGCTGCTCCTCAACGCCTTGGAGCGAGGCAACTTGACCGCCATCTCGCGTGGCGTCGCGGAGGGAGCTGGCGACGTCACCTTCGGGCTCGACCTGCCGAGCGAAGAGCTGTTAACCGGTTGGCTCGTGGATCGCGCGCGGACCGGTCCGATCTCCGTCCTCACCGAGGATTCCGGTTGGCGTCACATGGGGCCGAATCCGAGCGGTGCTCCGGATGCCGAGCCCGTCACGCTCAGCGGCTTCGACCACGGAGGCCCGCGCATCGCCTTCGATCCCGTCGATGGAACGCGCAACCTCATGACCAACTTGCGCTCGGCCTGGACGGTCGTCTCCTTCGCTCCGCCGGGCTCGTGCATGCCGCGTTGCTCCGACCTCACCGGCGGAATCGTGGCCGAGCTTCCGACGTCGCGCGCGCGGACGCGAACAATCCTCGTATCCGAGCGCGGAAAGCCGTGCCACCTCGAAGAGCGCGACCTCCTCACTTCAGTCGTGACCGCTGAACGCGAGCTGGTCGTGGACACCGATAACCGCGTCGACCACGGCTACTTTCCCTTCTTCCGTTACATGCACGATCTGCGGCCGGCGATTGCGCAGATGGAGGCGGACTTTCTCGCTCGCCTCGAGAGCATCGAGTCAGCGGATGTCCGCAACTGCTACGACGACCAATACATTTGCTCCGCCGGACAACTCATCATGCTCGCGATGGGAACCTATCGCTTTGTCGTCGACCCGCGCGCTCTGCTCGCCGAGCGCCGCGGACGCCCCACGATCACCACCAAGCCCTACGACATCGGTGGAGCAGTCCTGTGCGCACAATCCGCCGGCTGCATCATCACGGCACCAGACGGTTCGGCTTTGGATTTCGACATCGACACGCATTCGCCGATCAGCTTTGTCGGCTATGCCAATGCTCCAACTCGACTCCGGCTCGAACCTCACTGGCTCGCGGTCTCGCGCTAAGCGCGAACGGAAGAGAGTCCGCTCTTAAGAGTTAGCGCTGAGTTGCCAACGCCAAACTCCGGCGTGCCCGCAATCACTCTTCGACACGCATAACGACGTCCTGCTCCGCTTCGTTGCCCCGAACCACGATGTTTCTAGCTTGCTCGGGGTATCCATCGGCTTTCACCGACACCTCGAACGCGCCGGGCGAAACCGGGCCGACTTGATTCGAATCACGCGTGCCGCCGATTCCATTCATCCTGGAGATTGCACCTCCGAAGCTGTGCAGATCGTTCATCGCGCGCCCTTCCGCATCGATCACACTGACTTCAATGGGAAGCGCATTCCCGTCGAGATCGAGAAGGACAATGTTCAAGACCGTTCCGGTTTCGATTTCCAGTGTGAGACGGTCGCCCTCCTTTTCGTCCACTCGAACAAGCTTGGAGAGCGGCGAGGCCAAATCTTGTGTGCGCGCCATAAAGGCGTAGACCCCCGGCGAGATGCCCTCGTAGATAAACCGACCCGATGCATTACTGGTCGTGCTCGAGAGCGAGTCCACGGGAACGCCTGATGCATCGAAAGCAAAGATCGAGGCGCCGTTCACGGGCTTACCATCCTTGTCGACGACGTCGCCCTTTATCTCACAGGCTGGTCCCAGTTCGATATCGACCCGACTGCGGTCTTCATCCTCCGCCAACAAGATCGTGTCCGACAGAGTTCGTCCATAACCCGATGCTCCGCCTAGGAAGAGCGCCATCATCGAACTCCCCGCCCCGACGCTGTACGAACCCGGCTCGAGTCCTTCGAACTCGTAGCCTCCGTTCTCGTCGGTCTGGTGCTGACCCGGGAACCAATTGCGACGACCGCCCGACTCTTTCCCCGGCACGCCCACGCGACGAATGGTCACCGGTACATCCTTCGCGGGTTCGCCATCTGGATTGAAGACAGTGCCCGAGATGCGGCCAGCGGGAATCGCGAAGTCGAAGGTTACTGAAGAGACCGGTCGAACGCGCCGAAACTGCCGCAGTCCTTCAAGGGATTGTTGTGTCTTTGAATCTTCGACAAGTGGATCGACCGAGATGGTGTAGTCCCCGGGAAATGCGAGCTCGAGCTCGTATCGTCCCGATTCATCGGTAGTAGCGCGAACCGTCTTCGCCGCCACGCCGTCGTGTTGTGGCTCGAACTCGACGCTGGCCGACAGCGGATTGCCTCGAAGAGTCACACGTCCGCTCACCGCTACGGGATCGCCGAGCCCCTCGACGACGCCGCCTAAGACAAGGTGAGTCGCTTCTCCCTCAAACAACTCGACCTCCGCGTAGAGCCGACGATTTCCGCGGTCATAGCTCTGCTCAATAACGAAGTCCTCATCCATGTAGTCGGCAGCATCCGGCTGACGCGTGGCGGGCCATGCCGTGACGGTAACCGTTCCCGGCGTTTGGCCCTCGAACTCGGCCCAGCCGTTCGAATCGACACGAGAGGAATTGGAGATCTGGCCTCTAAACGTATTCACTCGCTGATGCCCCCGAACTCTCACCGAGTAGTCCTCCACGGGTGAACCCTCCGAATCGAGAACTTCGACGGTCAAGGTCGCGCCCTCGCGCAGACGAATCGTGACGCCGGACAGGAGCTCTCCGGGGAATACCTCAAAAGGAGTCTTTGCCGAACTCACCCAGCTCTCGTGTTCCGCGACCAAGGAGATTTCGCCCGGCTGCAATTGGTTGAAGGTGAACTCTCCGCGCCCGTTCGTTCGAACCTTGATGGGCGCTTGCACTTCAGCGAGCAACAGATCGACGGTCTCGGTGGAGTTCATGCTGAGCGAAATTTCGGTTCCCGGAACAGCCGCCCCTCTCGGATCGACGACGACGCCCGAGATTCCGCCGAATCCAAGAACCTCGATTTGAAGCGGCGGCGTACTGAAGTCGATCGGTAAGCGAAAACCAAGCGGGGTCGAGCTCGCGAATCCCTCCGCGATTGCCGACACCGTGTAATCGCCTTCATCCAATCGTTCGATGCGAAAGCTCCCGTCCTCGGTGCTAAAGGAACGCTCGGATTCCTGATCCTTCCTCATCCAAACCGTCATCATGCTGCCGGCGCCATCATCGGCCCGCACCTGAAGCTCAAAGTCCTGCACCGGGTTTCCTTCCGCGTCTTTCACGAAGCCCGTCAAGAGCGGCTTCTCATCGAGCACGAGCCGCAGCTCTTCATCCTCGCTCGCCTTCACCCCGTCCATCCGGGCCATGCCCTCCACCCAGCGACCTCCGCTCTTGCGCGAAGCCCAAGCCCATATCGAACTCGCGCGACGCTTCAGACCGCCGACCTCGAACTGCCCCGCTTCATCCGTCTCGGCGGTGCCGTACCGCGAGCGCCAGCTCGCATCCAGTCCCCCGGTCTTTTCCGTCGAGTCTCGCCCGACTTCAACGACGGCACCCGCGACGGGCGTGCCGTCCGGCCAGACGACGGTTCCGCGCAGAGCCCGACCTCTGCGCATTTTGAACAGGATGTCCGTCTCTTCGGCGCCGGGCTCCAACTCGAGCTTCTTCCGGATGGGCTTCCGGTACCCGTCGAGCTCCGCCGTCAACCGAACTTCACCCGGCGCGACGCCGTAGAGATCAAAGCTCCCATCGCCCCGACTCAAACTCTCCCGGGTTGCGAGCTTCGTCCGTTCGAACGCAACGTCATCGGAAGAGTTCATCACCACCAACCGTGCTCCGAGCAGCGGTTTGCCCGACGGATTCTCGACACGTCCCGAGAGGTGAGCGCCGCGCACCAAGTTGATCTCCAATTCAAGCTCTTCTCCGGGCACCAGCTCCAGAGAATCCGAAACCGCCGAGGCCAAACGCGGCGGGTGCGAGACCAGAGTCCAGTCCACATTGGGATCGACACCGCGGAGCTCGAATTTGCCGTCGGCTGAGACCCGTGTCCGATGAAAAGCTGCAACACCTTCGCCTCCGTCCAGGTCGAAGAACGCGGGCATGTTCGTGTCCCGAAGAGCGGTGAGGTAAACCACGCCGCCCGTAAACTCGAGCTCGACGGGGCTCGCGTTCGCTTCGGCAATCCACTGCCCTTTGACGCTCGAACCGAGTAAGGGAGCGAGATCGGCGTAGGTCACCGGCCCTTCGAGCTTCACAGCCTGGGGCTCTGCGAGGTACATGATGCTCGAGTCGATCTCCAGGTAAGCCCACTCGGTGTCCTTCGAACAAGCGACGCGAAAGCTTCCATCCGACTGGAAGCGAGCGCGATACAAGACTTCCGTCTCCTCCGTCGGTGCGCTCTCCTCACGAGTGATCATCCGAAACAATGCCCGCGAGGCGCGCTTTCGATCCGGACTCGCCACCGAGAGGGCCACGGCGGTCTCATCCCAAATCGCTCCTTCGGGAAGAATCAAGCGCCCCTCGATCCAACGCAATTGATCCTCGGGAACATCCGCGAGCGCCCCGGTCGCATCGACCTGTCTACCCTCGCCCACCCGACTCTCGGCGCGCCCGATCTCTCCCGTGGGCGCGATCGAATCCGGTCGTTTGAGCTCCGTATTCGGCGGGCTCCAAGATTCGCCCGCATTGACCTCGGGCAGCGCGAGAAGTTCGTTGCCCTCGTCCACCGGATCGCTGAGAGCGAACCAGACAATTCCGATGGCCACTCCGGCGAGCAGCCCAAATAGCGAGAGCACATGAGACTTGCGCATTCAATCCTCCAAAAGTCCGAGAAGTCCGGTCGCGGCGAGCCATCCAGTAACGAGCAGGCGACTCAATGATCCTACTCGAAGGGGCGAAGGTCCTCCGCTCCTACGCGCCGGCCCCCGATTAGATTTACGCAGCGGTGGAGATTTGGTGTGGCGAGTGCGCTGTGAGCTCGCATCAAAACTCCCTCTCCCTCCCCGATTCCCCTTACGAGCGCAGGAAAGGGTCCGTGATCGGCCCGAGCCACCGGGCTCGTCGAGCGAGCAGCGGGCCGCTCCTTGCGGAACCTAAGCGATCCGAAGGCCTTACGGGCTTTCAACCGACCGCCCAACAAGATCGCCCAGGCCACTATTACTCGGACAGCGGAGTGGCTGTAGGATTTCTCTATGTCCCGACCTGAAGCAAAGAGCAACCGCACCAACTGGTCCTTGGTTCTTGTCCGCCTAACCGTCGCGCTCTTGCTCTTGACCCAAGGCTGGGCCGCGGTTCAAGCGGGTTCTCCCGACGGCGGTGACCTCCAGGGAAGCATCAGCGCTCGCCTCGCCGATCAAGACGGGCTGATTGAATGGTGGGGAGAGACGGTCCTGCTCAACAACCCCGAGGGCGCCGCTTTTCTCTGGCGCTGGGGGCTCTTCCTACTCGGCCTGCTCTTGACCCTCGGAGCCCTGACTCGTCCCGCGGGACTCTTCGCAGCCTTCCTGATGATCAACGCGTGGGCCTATGGTCCCGCCGATCTCTCCGAGACTTTCCTGCTCGCCGTCGCCTGCTGCCTTTCAGCATCGATCTCCGGATCCGGGCGCTACTTCGGATTGGATTCGATCTTCGACCATCACTTTCCGAGTTGGCTCACTTGGGTTCGAACCGCTCGTTCACCGTTCGGATAAGAACGGCGGGCACCGGCGGTCCTTTGTGCCGGTGAAAGATCGACACCGAGCGCTGGTCATCGGTTCGACTCTTCTCGCGGGTCGCCGTGGACCTCTCTGAATTTCGCCGTGACTACGGGCGCCAAGAACCGAGGAACCGTTGCGGCGAATTCTCCGCGCGCGGCCCCGCGATCTCTAGCCCACTGCCGGGCGCATGATCGAACTCGACAAGGAAGCGAGCCCCATCTTGCGAACCGAGAAACGGCGAGCGAGTCCGCATTGCGCCGAGTGACTCCAACTGAATCCGAAGAGTTTTGAGCACTCTGGGCTCCGAGACCGGGCCGAGCAATACCGCCGTTCGGGTACCACCCGTGCCGGGATTCGCGTCCCCGATTTCTGCCTTCGGTCCGATGACATAGAACCGCGTGCGGTTGTCGGGACGATCCGACAAGCCTTCGGCGAGAATCGAGAGCCCATAACGATCCGACAAGTTCCGACTGCCCAGAACGGCCATTCCCTGGGAACGACTCTCCGCCAACTCTTGGGCCGCTTGGCCGGTATCGGCAGCGGGTCGCGTACTCACGCCGACACCTTTCAGCCAATCCCTGCACTGCGACAACGCGCTCTGATGAGAGGTCACCAGAGCAATGTCTTCCAGACGAGCACCGGGAACACCGATCAGGCAGTGCCGAATCGGAAGCTCGACCTCACCGGCAACTCCCAGATCCGAGTAGTCGGACAGCGCTTCGACGATCCCGTCAAAAAAGCCCGTCACGGTGTTCTCGACGGGAACGACCGCCTGTTGGGCTCGGCCACTCGAGACCGCCTCAAGGGCTTCGCTCGAGGATCGGCAGGTCAGGGTCAGCGCTTTGGAACCGAAGAATCGAAGTGCTGCTTCTTCGCTGTATGCGCCGGGAGCGCCACTGAAGGCGATGGGGAGTTTGCTGGGTACCATGGTTATTAAGGGCGTGGGGACCTCGCTTGTATCGACCCGGCTCTCCCCCGCTCTTAAACCTGGAAGCCCCCCTCCGCGAATTTAGCTCTTCAAATTCAGCCGCGGACTTTCGAGAGGGCCGTGCGCGGTCCGGTGGCGACCTCCGCTCGTTGCCAAGATCTGGCCCGGAATCGTCCGTTGAGCTTTAGAGCCCCAGAGGCGCGTGCTAATTTGGCCCTATGACCGCGCCCCGTTCCGCTGACGCCAACCCCCACTCCGAGCCACCGGGACTTCATCCCGGATTCGAGACGGGCGCTCGGCTGTGGCTCCTGCGTCACGCCGAGGTGCGAGAGGATTACCAAGGGCGAGCTTACGGCAACAGCGATGTCCCCCTCTCGGAGAGCGGCCGGGTGGATACGCTCCGGTTAGCGGAGGCCTACGGGCAGATGGAGCTTGCGACCGTCGTGAGTTCTCCGCTGTCGAGAGCCCGCCTTCTCGCCGAAGGCATCGCCGATCAATCCGGGGCTCCGCTGGTGATCGAACCCGGCCTCGCGGAAATCGATCGCGGCTCTTGGCAAGGCCAGCCCGTTGCCGATCTGCCGTCCGAGCAGGTGACCGGATTTTACGCCGACCCGTGGACTTGGCGGGAGCACGGGGGCGAAAACGACGCTCAACTACTCGCGCGAGTATGGCCGGTTGTCACGGAGCATGTAGCTCGGCATGCGAACCGCGAGCTCCTATTTGTCGCCCACTACAATGTTATTCGGGTCATTGCTGCCTATGCACTGGGCGTTCGCTCGAGCAAGTCATTCGCCTTTCGAATCGACCCCGGACGCGCCGCGCTCTTGACCGACGTCCGCGCCGAACCCGCAGAGACTCGCACCGAAATTCCTCAGACGAGCGGCTGGCTGCTCGGCCATTCCAATGTCTCCGATCCGCATGCCATAGTCGGCCTAAGAGAAGAGCTGGCATGAAAGTTCTCTTCGTCTGCCCCTTCTTCCCGTGGCCACTCAATTCTGGTGGGAAGATCCGCACCTACAATCTCATTCGCACGCTCGGTCGAACCGTCGAGATTCATCTGCGTGCCATCACGGAACCGGGTACGAGCCGCGAAGGCATCGAGCAGCTCGCGGGTACTTGTGCCAGCATCAAGCTGTTCGACCGCGTCCGCCCCGGCCGCGTCATGCGCTGGTCGCGGCCAAAACTAGAGCGCTGGTTTTATTCCCCGGCGCTTCGCCAAGCGCTCGCACAAGACTTGCGCGACAGCTACTTCGACGTCGTCCATTTGGACGAACTGCTTCTTGCGCGAACTCTTCCATCCGTCCCCGGCGTGCCTGTTGTTCAGCACCATCACAAACTCGATACGGTTCTCTACGACGATCTCTCCGGTCACAAAGGACTCCATCGTCACTTCGATCTCTGGAAATTGCACCGACTCGAATCTGAGTCCGCTCGGCGTTACGCCTGGCACGTCGTCTGCGGAGAGAATGACGCGAAGATTCTCGGGAGTCGATACAGCGGCCTGAAGTTTGGAGTCGTGCCGAGTGGAATCGATCCGGACTACTTCAAGCCGCGAGAACCCGCGGCCCCCCGCACCTCGCGGCGATTGCTCTATCTGGGCACTCTCTCCTACGGACCCAACATCGATGCCGTTCGACGCTTTGTCTCGAACGGCCTTCCAAAGCTTCGCGAACGGCATCCAGATCTTGAACTCGACTTGGTCGGCGCCGGCGCGACGCGCGAGATCTTGGACCTCCACGGCCACGGCGGAGTCAACGTCATCGGCGGAGTCCCCGACGTTCGCCCGTACTTGGAAGGTGCCACCATGATGGTCGTTCCCCTTCGAATCGGCGGCGGAACCCGGCTCAAGATCGTCGAAGCTCTCTCGATGGGCTGCCCCGTTGTGTCCAGTGCCATCGGCGCGGAAGGACTCGACTTAGTGGACGGAGAGCACTTGCGAATGACCTCCACCGAAGAGGAGCTCGAGCAAGCCGTGCTGCATCTTCTCGACAATCCCGTGGAAGCGCGTGCTATGGCGGAGCGCGGTCAGCAGCGCGCACGGGAAGCTTTCACATGGGAAATTCTCTCCCAGCACCTACTCGCCTTTTGGCAGCGAGTTCACGACGAGTCTGAGATTCCCCAAAGCCAAGTGATGACCTAGCGGGCCTCCGCGAGAAGGCGTTTCGGCGCCGGAGGATTCGCCTCAATCGCGACTTCTGCTCTGCGACTGTGGGCGCCGAGCCGGTGGGATCTCACCCGCTCTCGAAGGTCGAGGCAACGGGAACGGGAATTCTTTGCTTGGTCGGAGGGCGGCTAAGCCTCTGAGCCGCCGCGGAACGGCCCCCCGCTATGAGGAGCCGGAAAAGAACCAGGTCAAGAGTAGCGGACAGTCTTCAGAACGCGCCTGAGCACGTCCGATACTCCGCAGGTACGCGGACTATGCATCGCGCTTCGTTCTCGAGAGATCGACTCCAGCGGCCTGTGCTGACGAAACCAAACGGAGCCTACAAGCCGCACCGCATATCCCGATCCACTCTGCGCACGCTGGTTCACAGCGCAGCTCTCGCGCAGCCTTCACCGACCGAATCCGACTCGTTCAAGATGGCCAATCAAACCCTGCTTCGCACGCTCGTCCTCGCTCCTCTTCTCATCGCCGGATCTTGCCAAGCGGTGTACCTCGGTACGCTCGAGAAATTCGGCTACGAAAAGCGCGAGATCCTTCACGAGAGGATCGAAGCCGCCGGTGAGTCCATCATCGTTTTCGAGCAGCGCTTGAAGGAGACCTTCGCCGTTTACAGTGAAGCCATTCACCAAGAAGGTGGCGACCTCCTCTCGATTCAAAAGCGCTTCTCGAACTTCTACGACTCGACCGAAGATGCTTCCAGTGATTTAGCCTCGCGCATCGACAAGATCCAGTCGGTCGCGAACCCGATGTTCGAGCAGTGGAGCGATGAGACCGGGGAAATCATGGACTCCGAGTTGCGGCTCAAGAGCAGAGCGAACAATACGCAAGCCCTCGTGCGCTATAACGAACTGCTGCGCTCCATGCGCGCGGTTCAAGCGAAGACGGACCCGCTCTTGACCCGCCTTCGGGATCACGTCCTCTTCATGAAGCTCAACGTTCACCCGAACGCCTACGCCTCCCTTCGCAAGACCGAGAAGGGCTTCCTGGCCGACTTCGACGAAGCCTCCAAAGCGATGAACGCAACCTACGAAGACGTTCAGGACTTCCTGAAGTTCATCGCGTTCTAGCCCGCATGATTCATGACCACGCGGGCTAGCCGCTCGAAACGAAGCGCTTGAGTCGGGCCATCCAGCCCACCGGTGACGGCTCGCTACTCGATTCGTCTCTCTCAATCGCGTACAGAAGGTCCGGAATCGAGCCCGCCGATTCCATGATGATCTCGACGTACGCTTTCTCCAGCTGAAGCATCATGTCGTGAGTCGAGCGCGGCTCGGCGGAACCGGTCATGGCTTCGCTCGAATCCGCTTTGAACTCGCGCAGAGCTTGAGCCCATGCGGACCAGTCGTCACGCGCGACGATTCGAGAGCTGGAACTAGCTGAGGCGCTGCTCAAGACATCGGGCAGAGCGCCGGCATCGCTGACGAGCACGGGCAACCCGGCCGCGCGGGCTTCCCGAACGGAAAGGCCGAAGACCTCCTCCCAGCGCGAAGGTGCTGCAACGCCATCCAAGCTGGCCAAAATCGCGGGCAACTCTGCGCGCGCGAAGGGCCCGTGAATGCTCAAGTTCGCCGTGCTCTCGCCGAGCTGATTGAGCTCCGTCAAGTAGGAGTCGTCGCCATGGTAGGTCGGCATGTTTCCGTGAATCTGGAGCTTGAGACCGTCGACCTTCGCGGCTGTGAAGGTCCGCGCCAATTCCAGAACGCCTTTACTCGGGAGAACCGTCCCTAAGATTCCGAGCGTCACACCCTCGGTCTCGGAGCTCGTCCTCGACGCTCGTTCGCGCGCCACCGCCGCCGCGAGCTCGGAAGTCTCGATCCCATTCTCGCAGACGACCAGGCTGTCGCTCGGAACGCCCGCCCTGACATAGACGTCGAGCGCCGCCTGAGATGGCGTGACCAGACGATCCGGTAACCCGAGCATCTCGAGCGCGAACTCGGTTCGCTTCGCGGCCGCCATGGAATCATCAGTGAGGTGCTCGCCCTGGGGACCGGTGGACAGCCCCGTTCCCGACGGCATCAGATGTGCCCAGGTCGCCGAGAGACAAGCCGCGCACACGTCCGGCTCGGGGCGTTTGCAGACTTCGCCATCCGCGCTGAGCATCTGGCCGCGAGGACAGAGCGGCCAATAATCGTGCAGCGTCATCAGGCAAGGAGCGCCGATATCGGAGAGCGCTCGCAGAGCCCCCATCCCAAAACCCGTCAGGTGATGAACGTGTACAACGTCGCAGGGCGTCTCCGCGAGCCAGCCGTGAATCGCGTCCTCGGCCCTCGCGTTCACGACGACGGATGCGAGCCGATCATGGTCGCCGTAGGCATAGGCCAACCGACGAACCTCAACTCCATCGAGATGCTCGATTCTCGTGGTAAAGGGCTCGTGCTTTGAACTCGAGTCCAAGCAAAACACATGAACGCGGTGCCCACGCGTCTTAAGGGCGCGCGCCAAATCTTGGGTGTGGCTCTCCACCCCACCGATGTCCGGCGGCCAACCGGCGCACAAAAATCCGATGTCGAGCCCAGTCCTTTGGACTTGCTGAGCGCTCTCGCGGGGATCCATAGCTTTGTCTTAGTGGATGGCGGTGAGCGCGCCGAGCGCGGTTTAGCTCATCACGGTTGAGTAGATTTCCTCGATCTTGTCGAGGTGACCGTCCAACGTGACCGGGAGATCATGTCGGCCGGTCCGCGTGACTTTGCGAAGGATCACTTCGCGCATGGCGTTCGCCAACGCGTGCGGATCGCCGACGGGGCACAAGATTCCGTGAACGCCATCTTCGAGGACTTCTCGAATCCCGGGCACATCACTCGCGATGATAGGAACGCCGGCAGCACGGGCTTGAAGCACGGTGAGGGGAGCATTCTCGTCCCACTCCGAGGGAATCACCACGGCATTCAGGTCTCGAAGAATTCGGGCGCACTCAAGGGGTGAGAACGGCTTCTCAACGAGAACGCGCGGGCCGCGATCTTTGGCCAAGAGCTCGATCGCGTACTCCCGGTTGCGCCCGCCGGTAGCTCGGCCATAGAGCAAGAGCTCCCACGGCTCCACCGACTCAGGCAGTCGACAGCGCATGATCTCAACAGCCTGAAGCAACGCCGCCAAACCCTTGTGCGGAGTGAATTGGCCCAGATAACCGAACCGAATCTTCTTCGACTCGGGCTCCTCTTGAGCCATTTCGAAGCCGCTCGGATCAAGCCCATAGCACAGGTGTGAAATCTTCTCCGGCAGCGCACCCAACGCCAAGAAAGCTTTTCCGATGACGTGCGTCGGCGCGACGAGGTGCCCGACCGCTCCGATGGACTCGCGAACGGCTTCCTCGCGTTCCTCCAAATCTCTGGGCATTACCACTCGGCCGACGCCGCCGACGCGGGCGAGCGAGCGAATCGCCGTTCGTTTTGCCGCGAGCTCTATGCGGTTTCCATCGAAGGGTCCCGGTTCGCGAATACAACGCGCACAAACGTCCGGGGGATGTGGTCCGAAGCAGCGCTTCATTGTCCAATCGAACATCTGTCCGCGGTGACAGACCAAGCTGTAGTCCGTCAGCGTTACGACCGTGGGGACGTTCTCTTCGCGGCAAACAATCGGCATTCGCACCGAGAGTCCCCACAAGAGATACGTGAAGTGGACGACAGCGGGAGCCCACTCGCGAAGAATGGATCGAAAACACTCCTCGACGCGTTGGTCTCGAAAGCTCTCCGCGAATGACTTCTCGGGGTCGCCCTCATTGTGGAGCAGATAGACCCGCACGCCGCCGGCACCTGTCGTTCGCTCTAGCGTATAACGCGTGCGCGACCCATCGCGCTCGGGGTGCAGAACGGCGACCTCGTGTCCGCGCTTCACCAGTCCCGTCACCAGCTGGTGGGTGTAGTACTCCGTTCCCCACTGACCGCGGGGAGGAAAGCCATTGCTGACGACCAAGACCTTCAAAGAGTTGCTCCGCCACAAACGGCATCGAGTTCTCTCTCGACGCGGACAATAAATTTCGCGTGATCAAAGTGCGACTGGACTCGCTGCCCTGCCGACACCGCGTACTGTTTTCGACTCGCCTCGTTATTCGAGAGAGCCTCCATGCCGCTGGCCAAGCTCTCCACACTCCCCGAGTGAAACACTAGCCCATCCTGCTCGTGACGAACGATTTCAGGCGAAGCACCGCTGCTACTGACGAGCGGGCAGAGACCGTGAGCCATCGCTTCGAGAGTCGCCAAGCCAAAGGGCTCGCCCCACTGGCTCGGAAGCGCAAAGACGTGAGAGCTCGCCAGTTCACCCGAAAGCTGCTCGGCATCGATCATCCCCAAAAAAATCACGCGCCCCTCCAGCTCCGGCCTTGAAGCCAGCTGGTGCAACCGATTCGTATATTCGGCGCCGCCACCCCCAGCGAGAACCAATTGCAGGTCAACGCCTCGCTTCACGGCCAGTGCGCCTGCCTCCAGCAAGAGGTGCTGGCCTTTTCCCGTCCACAACATGGAGGAGCAGATTACACGCAGCGGCTCGTTCTGCGATCTCTCGCGCGGATCTAAATTTTGGGCTCGCTGCTCCATGACCGGGGAGAGACCGAGCGGAACGACGCCGAGCGAAGCTCTCTCCACTCCGTCGGCAGCCAGCTCACCCGCGACGTACTCGCTGGGCACCAAGAGCCTCCCGATCCCCGCCAGCCCGCGGAAAGTCCGCCACGCGCTCGTCAGGGCTCCCAACGAATCGCGCCTGCGCTCCGCTCGTTCGGCATTGCCGCGCCAATCACGAGCCCAATGGTTGAGCGGCCAGAGGTCGGCGATATAGCCAAGCGTGGGAACTCCCTGGCATCGCGCGGCGAGGATCGGAGCCAGAGAGACCAACCCGAGATTGAAGAAAAAGAGCGAGTCGGCGCCGGTCTGCGCGAGCGCGCGAAGAGTGGCTTGCCAATTGCTCATGCGCAAAAAGTGCAGTCGAAAGCGCTCGAGATTGGAGACGCCGGAGGCCCACTCAAAGAGATCCCGCTCGATGTCCAGCCCGGGCTCCATCCAGGGCAAGACGCTGGAGTCGGTAGCGAAGTCTTCGCCTTTTCCCGTGAGAATCGAGACCGTGTGTCCACGCGCACGCAGCGCCTCCACGACATCTTTCGTGAGCAGCTCGTAGCCGCCAGCGACGTAAGGCGGATAGCGGAGTGTGACGACGAGGATCTTGCGTCGAACGAGAGCCCCGCTCTCGATCGCATTCGGCAGATGAGAGTGAGCAGCTGCCGTCGTCGCGGTCAACGGAGCTCCCCTAAGTAGCCGAGTTCCGTCAGTCGCTGGATCAGCAGCTCATCCTCGATGTGATCGGACTCCAACGAGGTCTGCAAGATCTCTCGCGTCTGCGAGATGTTTTGCTCCCAATCGGCGAGAGCCAATTTCAAAGCGTCCGCCTCATCGGCTGACGGCTTTGAGCTCGACGCCGCTTCCGCTGAAGAACCCTGCGGCTGAAGCGAATGAAAAGACTGCTCGACGAGACCACCTCTGGGATTGGACGTGCCAAACCACTGTTCAAGGAGCTCGGGCGACTTTGCGCTAAACCTCAGCTCCTCGAACGCCCACTCCTCGCCGAAGACAACGGCACCGTTCACCATGCCTTCCGATGCGAAGGCATGGGAACGCACACTCTCCGCCTCACCGTTCAAGACCGGAATATGCGAGTGACCGTGCATTCCGCTCGGAATGGGAAGCCCTTCCCACTCCAAAAGTGTCGGTGCGATGTCGACGAGCGAAGCGAGGTGAGTCAATCGGCGCCCGCCTTGCAGGTTCACGAGATCTTTCTTCAGCGAGGACTCGTCCCGCGGAGCCAAGCGAAGAATCCATGGCACATGGAGTTCGTTGGCTGAGAGCAAACCGCTGCGCAAGAGCAACCCCGATTCGCCGAACTGAAGGCCGTAGCTTCCTACCACACAAATCGTCGTATTCCCGAAGAGCCCTTCCAGCTCTAGGTTCCGAAAGAGAGTTCCAAGCAAACTATCGATGCGGCGAATGGCCCCGTCGTAGCGCTGCTCGTGCGCGGCCAAAGTTCGTGGCCAGCCCGCCCACCGGGACCTCGGGATCGTGAAGAACACATCGTCCGTCGATCCGACGGGTGGGATGAACGAGTCCCGCTCTTCCACGGGAAAGTAGTCGTCCCATTTTGGATTGGCCTCGCGCCAGATGCGGGACAAGTCGCGCAAGTGTAGGTACGCGAACCAATTTCGATCCGGCCCAAGCTCGGCAAGCCAATTCCGCAGAGCGGCGGAGAGCGCCAAGCCTCCCCGCTCCTTTCGAGCTCGACGGTCCTGCCGCTCGTCCTGGTCGAAGACCTGGAAACCGTGGTCATAGGCCCCGAATTTATTGAGGGACTCGGTGTCCATGAAGGCGGCTGTGGAATAGTCCGCAGACAAAAACTCGATCGACAGTCGCGGCACGCTCTCGGGCACATGCCAACGATTGGACTCCGGAATCTGAATTCGCTTTGGAATCTTGCGGCTCGCGACAGCCGGGTAGCAGCCTGTCAGAAGGCTCGTGTGAGCCGGTATCAGCAATGGCGCTGTCGAGTAGGTCCGCGTAAAGAGCACGCTCTTATCGATCAAGCTATCGAGACTGGGTGTCGTCTTCCGGTCGTACCCCATGGCCGACATGTGGTCCAACCGAAGCTCGTCGATCGCGATGAGGAGGACTCCACGTCCCTTGCCCGGTTCGATGGGCTGACAAGCCCCAACTAGGCTGCAGAGAGCCAGCGCGAGAAGCCCGGTTAGGAAGAGTCCCGATTTGGTTTGGTTCCGACAATCACGCATGCTGCCCGCCAGCATCGCGTTGCCCATCGAGAGGTACAAGCTCCGCTTCGCGCCTCTTGCGTGCGTGCTTCATTGTGCGGGACCGTTGGGCATTGAAATCGCCCGACCGGACTCTATCGGAGCTCAAAAACCATGGAGCGAGGTGCCCAGCCGCGCTCACCAAGCTCGGTCTCCACACGAACCCAGTCTCCGAGTTCATCGAGCAGATCGACCCGGGATCCGGCGCCGACCTGAGCGATAGCCGGATGGGTCTCGCCCGGTTCCGTGCGCAGCGCAGCTGCCGGTTGTTCAAGGATCATCGCCTCCGGATGCTCACTCTCCGTCGAGAGCTGCCACGCCAGCGGCGCCGAGGAGAACAGAACGGCGAGAAACCCGAGGAACGCAAGCCGGCGCCACAGACTTCCGCCTCGTACAGCCTCCATCGTGAGGGCGAAGGTCCAGAGCGCGATGCACAGCAGCATCATCCATCCGGCCTCCGAACGATCGACCGAGGAGAGAATTCGAGCCACCGTGGACCGCAAGTCGCCGCGGTCAGCGGGCTCGAGCTCCGCCTCTCTTCGGACGAACTCCAGGTTGTTCCAGGCATCGCCGTCGCGCGGCGTCGCTCCGATGCAGGAGGTGTACCAGCCGATGGCTTCCGTAACCCTGCCCTGTCGGTAGACCGCGTTTCCGATGTTGTAGAGCACCTGGCCGCGATCCGCAGTCGCCAGATCTTCCTCAAGCGCGGAAATCCAGACCGCTTCCGCCGTCGAGTAATCGCCAGCGCGATAGGCCTCAATCGCCGTCGCGTTCTTCGAAGAGATATCGCCAGCCTGCTCAGGTGAATTCGCCATGGGCGAGTTCGCCGCAGCAACCAGCACGAGACTCAAGAGAGCTATCCCGAACTTGCCAAGCATTACAGTCCACTCCGAATCAGTTGGTCAGCCAGCTCCAAGAGTTCGCTCTCGGGCGTCGCTTCATCGCCGTTCTTCGAAGAGGCATAGGCTCCTCGTTCCAAGCGCCCGATGACCTTGGCCAGTCGCTCACTCGTGTCGCCGAACGCGTCGGTGAGATGCTCGACGGGATCGCGTCCCACCCAGGAGACTTGAGATTCACGCGAGCGCGCGGCGAGGAAGTCGTTGAGAGCCTTCAGCTCATCTTTGGAACTGGAGGCCTTTGCCAAATCGCGCGCCAACTGCTTGCGCGCGCGACGCCTGCGACGCTCGAGGGGTCCATTCGGATCTCCGCGCCGTCGTCGAATCTGCGTCCGCAGAGCGAGCCAGCTGACCAGCACCCCTCCACTGAGCAAACCGAGCGTCAGCAGATCGGGCGAGCGCATGCTCGATCCAGCGCCGGAAGTCCCAAGAGCGCTCGTCTGAATATCCTCGATATCCGTTTGGACTCCGCTGCCCTCCCCATCGTCGTCAAGTAAGACCTCGTTCTCGAGAGCGCGAACTCGAATTCGAATCGGCGAGGTCTTGATCGATGTGAACTCACCCTTGCTCGGATCGTAGACCGACAGGCTAACGGGAGGAATCTCTTTGATGGTGTCCTTCAGCGGCGCGACGTCGAACTCAATCGTCCTTCGATCCAAGCCCTTCTCTCGGTTGGCGCTACCAAACACTCGAAACTCTTCGAAGGCTTCGTCGCGGTCGAGTTGCGGCGGATCGAAGAACATGAAGTTGCCCTCACCGCTCCACGTGACGTTGAGCTTGATCGACTCCCCCACATCGACGTCCCGCGTGTCCACGTCGGCGCGCACATCGAACATCCCGACTGCGCCGGTGTAGTCCAGTGGTTGACCTTCATTCGGAAGATTGCCGATGGATAAGACAATCGGGTCGCCCGCGACGAAGAAGGACTCCTTCTTTCGGCCGTTTCCAAAGATCGGGCGCTGACCCTGTCGGCCGAACTCGAGGAAAGGCTGCGAGAGATTGAGCTCGGCCGGACGCGTCGGCAAGAAGACTCGCCGCAACCGGAATGTGCGAAACTCACGACCCTCGCGGGCGCGAATCCCGATCTCTTCGACGGTGATCGTATCCGAGCCGTTCAAGTTAATGCGAGGCAGGCGGCTCGCCAGGCTCGGCGGGCTCTCGAGCTCGAGCAGCTCACCCAGGTTTCCCCACCACGGAAGAATGAGATTGGCGTAGTCCACCTTGCCGGACATGCCCACGTCCCAGCCGAAGAGCATCTCCAGCTCGAACGGCATCTTCTCGACGAGCGAACCACTCGACACCGAGACATCGAAGAAGCCGAGCTCAGCACCCTTGAGGTCTTCGACAACCGTAAGCGGCATGGGCTTGGTGGAGATGCGCTCTCCATCCACCGTGATCCCGATGGGCGGAATCTCGTACTCCCCGAGGGCCAACGGACGCACCGAAATACGCCAGGTCATGCTGCTCGTCGCAACGCGGCGCGCTCCCACAATGGAGATATTCTCGCTGTGGAAAGGCGAGCCGATGGGGCCGATCTCAAGATCCGTGACCTTGGGAACCCTGTCCACCGATCCCGCGGCGTTTTCGATCGTGATTAAAATCGAGAGCTCTTCGCCCAGCCGCGCCAGGCCGGTCGAGAGGCGCGCACTGTAGCTCGCGCTCGATTGAGCCGATGGCGCCGAACTGAGCAGCCCCATCGACAGGAGAGCCAGAATCGCTACGGCCGCATAATTTCGAGGAGTTCTCATCCGATTCACCAGTCTCGATCCACGGTTATTCGAGCCGACTGATAGAGCTGTTCGCGAATCCTGCTCGCCGCATGGTCCAGCTCCGTGAGCCGATCCAAGATCAGCTTCACCTGCTCCTGACTCATCTCCGGATCAGCTTCAGCCCCGCCTTGTTCCGACTCGGTCTGATCATCCTCGCGACCGGTCTCTTGCTCCTCTTCCTTTTTGGCCTGCGGATCTTCCTGGGACTCGGAAGAGGGGTTCGGATCCTGGTCGCCGTCCTGAGCTCCCTCGCCCTCTTGCGGATCAGCGTCCTGAGCCTCCTCATTGTTCTCGTTCGAAGAGTTCTTACCGGTCTTGCCCTCTTCTTCGTTCTCATCGTCGGACTCCGTATCGCCCTTATCGGTGTCCTCGCCCTCTTCGGTCTTCTCCGTCTCTTGCCCCTTATCCGACTCCTGATTCGATTCCGCCTCATCCCGCTTGGACTCGATACTGTCCAACTTGTCGAGACGGCGCTGCACGAGCTCGATGTTCGCGCGCGCGTCGCGATCACGCCAATCGATCTTCAAGCGCGAGATCAAGACATCGCGCGCCTTTTGGAATTGATCGCGCGCAGCTGGCAACGTGTCCTGCGCTGCGGGCTCGGGACTCGGCGACTTCATCCGATCCAACTGGAGAGCCTCAGCCTTAATCTCTTCAACCCGCTCGTACAATTCCTCGCCATGTTCGATGTGCAACGCGGCCTGGTTATAGAGCGCTTCGAGCCGTAACTCTCCCGGTCCTGCGAGCACGCTTGCGGTTCGAAATCCATCGACAGATTGAATCCGGCGGCTCGCCATATCATCGGAGACTCCCGCAGCATAGCTGAGTTCGGCCTGTAGCTCCTCATCTCCCGTCGTCGATGCCACCTGCTCCATCAGCAAGTGAGCGAGAGCGCTGGCTTCTGCTCCCCGACCGTCGCGCGCCAATCTCTCAATCTCCACTAGCCCCATTCGCGGCGAACCGACAAAAGCCGGCGCGACGACTGTGGTCGGCGCAAGCACCACGGGCTCGGTCAACGGCTCCGCAGCAGCGTCGCTCTCGTCCGCTGCACCCGAGACATCCTTAAGCTCCGCCTTCTCCGTGGATTTTTGAAGGCGCGGGTTGTTCTTGAGGTCGACCGCGGGGGCTTGGCTCTTGTCCCACTGGCCTTTCTCGCCGAGGCCTTTCTGCTTCCTTCGTTTCGAATTATCGAGCTTGCGTTCACCGTTCTCGATCACTCGCTCGGGGCTGGGTTTCTGCTCACCCGCTTCTTGCGCGAACACCGGTGCGCCGAGAAGTAGCGAGTAGAAGACAATGAAAAGTTGATGCTTCATGAGTTCACCTTCCGCGAGCGCGCGCGGCGTTCGCGAAATCCACATTCCCCTACGATAAACACGAGAGCGAGCACCAAGGTCCACTGATAGCGATCGTGGGGTACTCGCTCGATTCCACCATCCAATTCGCGCCGATCCATTCGCGAGATACTGCGCTCGTAGATGTACTCGAGTGGAGTGACGGATTCTTCCGTCGAGAGATACAGACCGTCCGTGGCCTTTGCGAGCGCCTCCAGTGTCGACGAGTCGAGGCGCGAAACGATCTCCATGCCATTCGACGCTTGCATAAAGCCCTCGGTCCCGTCTGGCAGTATCACGGGAATCTTGCCGCCCCGCTCGGTGCCAACACCGATCACGTAGACGCGAATTCCCTGAGCAGCCGCATCCTTTGCGACCTTCAGTCCGTTGCCTTCGAGGTCCTCGCCGTCTGTCAAGAGCACGATCGCCTCGTGGTTCCCGGTACGGTCGTCAAACAGTCCGAGCGCATGCTCAAGAGCGACGCCCAGGTCGGTCCCGCCCTTGCGATTGTCTTCGGGTCGAACAGCGTCGAGCAGCGCAATCAGAGTGGTGCGATCATGCGTGAGTGGCGCGACATCACGGGCGTCTCCGGAGAAGCCGACGAGCGCGACGCGATCGCTCCCCAGCTTGGACAACAGTCCTTTGATTTCGCGCTTCGCTCGGTCGAGCCGGCTCGGTCGTACATCGCGGGCCTGCATACTGCGCGAGGTGTCGATGCAAATCACCAAGTCGACGCCGCGACGTTTGACTTCGCGTTGGGTATGGCCGCGAACGGGCCCCAGCAAAGCGAGCGCCATCAGCAGGCTCCCCACGGCAGCGAGAATGACGCGAAGCCGCGCTCGGTTCTCCGAGTAGCCCGGCAAGAAGCGATTGGATTGGGCGCCCGAAACGAGGCGCTCGCGTTCGCGGGCGCGCGAGACGAGTCCGAAGAGCCCGACGACGAGCAAGACGAGTGCGGCCAGAATGAACGGCCAGTATTCCGCCCGCAGTAAATCGAATCCGAGCACGCTCATGTCAACCGCCTCGCCCAGGTCGAAGAGAGCAGCCATGCGAGCAAGTAAGCCAAGAGCGCCGGCTGAAGAAACAGCGGATAGAGATCGAAGGTCTCGACGTAGCGCCGCTCTTCGCGCGGCGTCCGCTCAAGCTCTTCAATCTCCGCGTAGACCTCCTCCAGCGATTCCTTATCGCGCGCACGCCAGAATCGACCACCGGTCTTTTCGACGATCGCTTCCAGCTCTTTCGTGTTCGGCGTCTCGTTCGTCGGAATGACACCACGACCCGTGCTCTTGTAGACGAAGCGAGCGGCGAGAATCGCATGGACGCGGATATCCTCCGCAGCCGCCATTCCGGCCGCCTCCATCGGAGTGATGTCGTCGAGCATGTTCTCGCCATCCGTCAGAAGGATGACGACCTTCGATTTGGCTTCCGTGTCGCGCAGCACGGCAACCGCCTTCGCCAGCGCGATACCAATCGCCGTTCCGTCCTCCAGGCCGCCGCCCTCGACCGTCTCGCTGATTCTCAAGAAGTTCGTGAGCGCGTTGACGTCGAGAGTGAAGGGGCACAGAACCGACGGGTAGCGCGCAAAAGTCATCAGCGCGACGTTGTCGGCGTTCCCCTCTCGATCCGTCATCCGACGAACAGCGAACTCCTCGACAACCTCTTTGACGACGTCATAGCGCGTGAGCGATCCGTCGTCGATGAGGTCGCGGAAGTTCATCGAGCTCGACTTGTCGACCAGCAGGACGATGTCGACACCTTCCGAGAGAGTGTTCTCTTCGATGTTTCCGCGGAGCGGACGCGCCAGCGCGATGACACATAGAGCGAGAGCGAGTCCCTGAAGGAAGGTCGGTATCCAGGTCGTGCGCTGGCGGAAGCTCTTCGGAAGTCCCGCAATCGGAAGCACCGAGACACGCCCCGCCGTGCGACCTCGGCGCGCGCGTCCCCACAGGAGAAACAAGAGCGCGGCCGGGAAGATCAAGAGGAACCAGGGGTCGGCGAGCGAGTACTCGCCAAAGAGTTCGAGCCCGACTGCCGCCGCGCTCTGGCCCTCTTCCGGACGCAACAAGGCCAAGGGCGGCATCAGCATCCCGAGCAATCCAGCGCTCATGACCGGCCTCCCGAGACGCTGTCCATGCTCTCGATCACGCCGCGTGCGGCGCCGAGCACCTCTTCGACAGCCCAGCTCGTGGGTTTGATCCGAGCGTACTTCACCGATTCAGCGCTCTCAAAAACCTGTCCGAGGTGTTCTTCGATCTCGCCACTCACGCGCGCGTCGCTGCGAACGAGATCGAGCCACTCGGCGTCGGTCGTTCCCGCCCATGATTGTCCGAGACGCTCCTCCGTCGCTTCTCGAACGAGCGACGTCAACGAGTAGTAGAGCGATTGAAGCGCTTGCAAATCGTCGGGCAGGTTCTGCTCCATCGATGTGAGCTGGTCGAGCGGCGCGACCTTCGCCACCGGATTCGCGCCCGTCCGCTTGCGAATCAGGATCCACCAGCCCGCGACCAGAACGAGAGTCACCGCCGGCGCCAGCAACCACCACGGCAAGGGCTCTGTGGCCGGACTGGGATCGCGGGGATCGCGAAAGCCCCTGCGCGGACGTGCGAACTCGTCGTCCGCACCGAGCACCGACTCGATGGCGAGCTTGCCTTCCGAAGTCATCACGGAGAGCGCGGCTTCCCCTTCGCCGAAGAAGATCTCCATCGAAGGCAAGACCTCGATCCCGGCGAGCCCAAGCACCTGCCAGCTCTTGCGGGTGATCCAAAACCCGGCCTCGTTGATTCCGTCCGGTGAGGCTTCTGCCGTCGCGCCATAATCTTCGAGCACGACCCAATGCGGTCCGAGCCCGAGGTCGGTCCCCGGCAAAATGGGAATCAGCTCCTTGGGATGATGAATCTCAAGGGTCCAGCGCATCGGCTCGCCAACCTCGACGTCGTCGGGTTCGGTCGTCAGCGTTGCGCGCAATCCGGGAACCAGGAGAGAGCTCGTCGGCTTCGCATTCGGCTTCCCCTTCTTGTTCGCCTTTTGAAGAGCGAACGCCGGAGGTGAAGCCACGCAGAGCACCAACAGAAAGAGAGCGAGGGGAGACTTCATCAGCGCCTCCTCATTCGTTTCCGGAAGAAGCGCACCACCGACTCTCCGACGTCACCGCAAGTGGAGAGATCGATCCGCTCGGAACGCGCGCGCAGCAGAATCTCATCGAGCGCGGCCGCGCGCTCTGTGGCCGCTCGACGCCAGTGTTCGCGAACACTTGAAGAGCGCGTGTCGACATCTACCATCTGCCCGGACTCGATGTCGCGCATCGTGATCAGGCCGGCTCGCGGCAGCTCCTCTTCGAAGGGATCGGTGATTCGCACGCAGACGACGTCGTGCTTGGCCGAGAGTCGAGCCAACACGAGGGACCAGTCTTCTTCCGACGTCGTCAGAAAGTCCGAGACGACGAAGATCATCGAGCGCCGGCGCAGCATGCGCAGCTGGTGCTCGAGAACATTGACGAGCGAGCTGCCCTTGCCGCCGGGCTTCGCGGCGATCACCTCGCGAATCACGCGCATGACGTGGCTCAGGCCCTTCTTGGGATTGAGGTGCAGACCGGGCTCGTCCGAGAAGAGCGACAGTCCGACTTGGTCGTGCTGGAAGACGGCGACGTAAGCCATCAGCGCGGCGAACTCGGCGGCCGTCTCGCGCTTGCTCCGCTCGCGGCTGCCAAAGTCCATAGAGAGCGAGGTGTCGATGACCAGCTGGAGCGTGAGCTGTCGCTCTTCCACGAAGGTCTTGACGAAAGGTTCGCCCGTGCGAGCGGTGACGTTCCAGTCAATCGTTCGAATGTCGTCGCCGGGTTGATACTGGCGCACCTCCTCGAACTCGATGCCGGTTCCGCGAAAGGTGCTCTTGTAGGCACCCGACAGCATGTTCGACACCATGCGGTGAGTGCGCACTTGGATCTGGCGCACGCGCGCCATCAGATCGGGCGCGAGAACCTCGCCGCCCGCTGATCCCCTGTTGTCCGTTTCGGCCACGGGTGAGTGCGTTCTAGGGAACCGGAATGGTCTCGAGAATGCGCGAGACGATCTCGTCCGAAGTGCGCCCTTCGGCCTCGGCCTCGTAGCTCGGGATGATCCGGTGACGAAGCACGTTGTGCGCCACCTTCTTAATGTCGCCCGGCGTCACGAAGTCGCGATGCTCCAAGAAGGCGTTGGCACGCGCGCAGAGCGAGAGCGCCATGGTCGCGCGCGGCGATGCGCCAAATTGAATCTGACCGACGAGCTCTTTAAGCCCGCCCTTCTCCGGCTCGCGCGTCGCGCCGACGAGGTCGACGATGTATTCGCGCAAGCGCTGGTCCACGGTGATGACATCGACGAGCTTGCGGCTCTCGATAATCTGATCGGTCGTCACAACCTTGCGAACCTGCGGCGGAGCTTGAGTCGTCGCGTGACGATCCATGATCTCCAGCTCTTCGTTCCGGTTCGGATAGGTCACGATAATCTTGACGAGGAACCTGTCGACCTGAGCTTCGGGGAGAGAGTACGTGCCCTCTTGCTCGATCGGGTTCATCGTCGCGAGCACCAAGAACGGCTTCGGTAGTTCGAAGGTCGTGCCGCCGATGGACACTTGCTTCTCCTGCATTGCCTCGAGCAGAGCCGACTGCACTTTTGCGGGCGCGCGGTTGATCTCGTCGGCCAGAACGAACTGCGCAAAGATCGGTCCTTTGCGCGGCCGGAACTCGCCGGTCTTCGCGTCGTAGATCTCGGTTCCGATCAGGTCGGCCGGCAGAAGGTCGGGCGTGAACTGAAGGCGCGCGAAGCTCGCGTCCACCGCTCCGGCCAGGCTCGACACCGCCAAGGTCTTGGCGATCCCGGGGACGCCTTCCAGCAGGACGTGGCCGCTGGTCAGCAGGCCGAGCAGCAAGCCGTGGACGAGCTGTTCTTGTCCCACGAGCACGTCGCCCATGGTGGACTTGAGTTCGTCGACCCACTCGCTCGAGCGCTCGATATCTCCGGGGGACAGGCTAGCTTGGGCAGTCGGCATGAAAGTAGGGCGGGCTGGGGGACGGAGACTCGGAGAGTGTGATGGGTGGAATCGGCCCGTACGCCCTGCGAGCACAGGTGTTAGGACCGAGCGGGCCGGTGGATCCCGCTGGCGTCAAAGTGTCACCTCTCCAGATGCCGGAGGAGGGCTCCTCTCTGGAAAAGTGGCGAGCATTCTAAGCGAGACGGCCCCGGAAAAGCCTCTGCTTGCCCATTCGTTGACCTAGATTTTTCGAGTCGCCATCGGGCGGGACGCCGAAAGCCCGGCAGCGCCGCTCCCCCGCCGACCGAGACTAGCCCGCCGGAAGCGCGGTCCCGTGCGCGAGGTAGTGGTTCAACCGCGCTTCCCACTCACGCATGAATCCTTCGAAATACGACTCGGTGAACTCGTCGATGAAGGCATCGCCCGCCGGCCCGAGGCTGGTGTGGCTGTAGGTGACCTCCGCCTCGCAGCCAACTTCGGTCGCGCGAAGCTGAATCGCGAGCCGACACACCGTGACTTCCGGTGTGACCTTGAGCATCTCGACGAAGTCCCGCTCCGGTTCGTGGCGAGTGATCGTCCAGATCGCGTCGTAGGGCGACGCCTCGGTGATGAACACGCAGTCTCGCTCGGCCAGGCCCGACTCGCTCACCACGAGCAGTGGATCCCAGCCATCGATCCAGTCCGCCTCACGTACCGGGCAGAGGAGCGGGAAGACCTCGGCAGTACTTCCCGTCAAGGTTTGGGTGAAGCTACGGGCGACGCGTACCGGTGCGACTACTGGAGAGACTTGTCCCCCGTCTACTGCAAGTGCGGAGCCGGAATCGACTTCCGCTGTCGCCTTCCTGCGGTCATGACAACCGTCGAACTTTTCGCGCAGAAGACTCCATGTAGCGTCCGGAGTCGAATTGGTGATCTGATCATCCTGCAGCCAATAAAACCTTCCCTCGGCGATCAGCGCGATCCCGTCGTCGAAGCGATGGGCACGAAAGCTTTCGCTCCAGGGTCCCGAGTAAATCCACTGATTGAACTCAAAACGAAATCGCGACGGACCGAGCCGGATCCGGACCCTAATTCCGACTCGCGGATCATTAGCCTTAAACTTTAAACCGCGCCGCTTCTCCATGATTGGAAGCGCGTGAATGATCCACGCGAGAAATAAGGAGAAAGCGGCGAGTTGATAATTTTCCGAGAAAATCGACCCGGCCGCCCACGCTAGCAGGCCCAGCTTCATGAAGAGTTTGAGAGCCCGCCACCAAGGTGGATCCGGAGTCAGTGAGAGCATCCGTGCCTGACGAGTGCGAACATGCGCTTCGCAGAACTCATACTCATAGGTGATTGTGCTCTTCGTCATGGGCGCTCTCGTGATTCCGAATCGAGTTCTTTGCGCAACGATACGACTGGCGTAGGCCGAGCGTCGGCTCAGCCTACATTTGCGAGAGTCTCAATGTTCAGGTCTTGATCAAGAACTGGAGCTCGGTCACGTACTTCTTGGGGTTGCCTTTGAAGATCATGCCCGGTCCTTTGATGAAGACTTCGCGACTGGGGTTGACGAGCGAGAATTCCCGCTCCTTCGCATAGTCCAGCAGACGGTGGTAGGAGCGACCGAAGTCCTCGTACGGACCGAAATGCACCAACGAGATGCACTTTCCGCCGGGCAACTCGCGCACCTCCACCCCTTCCGCTTGCACCTCCCGCTTGAGCGGCACGCACGGCTCGAAGTCCGCATCCTCTTCGCGATACTCGTCGTCGTAGCACAGCATCATCGCCTTGCCGCCCATGTGACGCCCGAGCTTGCGCCCCAGCTGCCGAAAGGCCTTGCCGCAGTCGGAGTAGCGCCCCGTCATGCGAATGCCCCCCACTAAAATCGGCGCCAATACTTTCTCTTCAATCTCGCTGATTGTCTTCGTCATTTCACTCCTCGCGTTCGTCTCGGTTTCAATAATGGAATCGAGGACTCGAACAATGTCATCGCGCTCGCGAATCTCATCTTGCAGCTGGTGTTTGCGTTCCTCCAGGAAGATGAGAACATCGGCATCGTCGCCGCACTCCGCCAGAATCTCGAGAATCGAGTCCAAGGCGAAGCCGAGCTCGCGCAGCGCAACGATGATGTGCGCCCGCTCCAGGTTGCTCTTGTCGTAGTTGCGATAACCGGTTTCTTGTTCCACGAGAGCCGGAGTCAAGAGCTGCTTCTCGTGATAGAAGCGCAGCGTCTTCACTGTCAGCCCGCTCATGCGGGAAAACTCGCCGATGCTGTAGAGAGTCATTTCAAGTCCTCACGAAACCGGAAGCTAAGGCCTCCAGTAAGGGGAGAGTCAAGGGATCCATGGTCGGGCCCTGTCAAGAATTCTGAGCGGACACTGTCCTCTCGGCTGAACGCGTATCGGAGTCGTCTTCCGGCGCATCCAACTCACGATCCCAGCGCGCGAACAGGCGCTTCCGAAACAACGAGTGGCCGATCGCGCTGAGATAGACGGCTATCAGGAGCAAGTTCACGGCGATGGCTAGCTCCTTGGGGCAGTAGGACTCGGCCCTGCCAGCAATGAGAGCCGCCACGTAAGCGATGTCGAAGAGCAGCAGTGAACCGAACAGAATGAGTTCGAATCGCCCTGATCGGCGCTGACGATTCTGCATGTCAATGACGACCTCGCGCAGCTTTCCCTCCGCGAGCAACTGCTTATCGCTATAGAGGAGCTCGAAGCGATTCAGCTTCTCCAGGATTCTCGTGGCAGCGCTTTGGTTCATGGTCGGCATTCTCTTTCGAAGAGCTCTTCCTAAGAAACAAGTCGCGAGAGTGAGCGTTTCAAGTTGGCACGCGCGCGCAACTCAAGACGCTCGACAAAGGCTTCTAAATTGTAGAGCAAAGGGCGCTCGAGCAGGGCTTTCAAGAGCTTGGCGCGCTCGGCGCGAAACAGCTCCTCGGGCACCCAACCGTACTCTCTCTGTACCTGCTCCTCGTACTCGTCAAACCGCGCCTCCGGAGCACCGAGGATGGAGAGATCAATGTCCACTAAGAGCTGAGCGTCCTTTGCGAGAGGCATCGCGTCGTGCACGGTCGCCAAAATCATCTCCCCTACCCGCCTCGCCACTTCTTCACTCGCACCGCCGGCAACAAGCTCGCGCTCGGCCCACGCGCGGCTCTGCTCTTCATTATCCCTCGCGCGCGTGTCGTAGATCGCATCGTGGAACCAGAGCGCAAGCTCAACCTCAGCGGGAACCTGAGCCAGTTCTACGGTCTCATCAAAAACCTTCAAACACTCTTCAAGATGTTGAACGGTGTGGTAGTGGCGTTGCTCACTTTTGTAGCCCTCCGCCAACTCGTCGAACAAGCTTGCGCGTGGCGTGGCGGTCACGTTCTGCCAAGTCGTTGTCCAACGCTCCTGTGTCAATAGATGCACGGTCACCTTCCCAAGCGACTTTACCAAACACTCTCCGATTTCAATCTCAGGCGGGTCGCGAACTCTCGATGAGATTAGCGCACTAGGTTTCTAAGCCACTTGCTCCTGATCAACCCCACCTGCGCCTTCATTGTGATAGCTTCCTTACGTGAATCAATTGTCGCTCGCTGTCCTCGCCCTGACGCTTTGGCCTCTCTCTAGCTGCTCTAAATTCGAACCGCTCGAGATCCTCGCCAATACGGGCTCTCCGGGACTTGAGTGCACGACCGTCGAGGAGCTTGTGGCGCTCCCGGAAGAGGAGCTCGATCTCGGACGCGCGGCGCTGATCATTCAGAACGACTTCGCCGAGGGCTCGGATATAGAGAACGCAATCTCGGCTCTCGACGAGCTCGCCAGAGGCTACGGACGGCCCGTGGAAAATGATCTGCGAGCCGAAGCCCGCCGCCTCCTCGCCTACCTTCATGACGAGTGTGGTTTCGTGTACGCCTCGAACTGGCGAGATTCCGATTCGCGGTTGCTCGCTCACGTCCTCGAGACGCGTCAAGGCAACTGCGTCGGACTGTCCACCCTCTACCTCGCCGTCGCAGAACGCGTGGGGCTGAAACTCTCTGGCGTCTTGATCCCGGGGCATATGTACGTGGTCTTGTCGCGCGGGGACCAGGCCGTTTCGCTGGATCCCTCGACCGGCGAATTGTTCGAGGACTTCGATGAGTTCTCGAGTGAGAACAAGAGCGCTGGAAACTGGAGACCCAAGAACAGTTCGCAAAGGATGGCCCCGCGCGAGACGCTCGGGTTCCTGCTAACCGAAGCCTCCCGCCTGGCTTTGGAAAGTTCCTTCGAGAAGGACCCCTTTCGCTTGGCCCAGCTCGGCGTCGAGTGTGCGCCGCGATCGTCGTTGAGCCATCGGGCACTTGGAATCGCGTACCTCCAATGGGGCGATCGTGAAGAAGCCCTCGCCACCTTCGCGACCGCTCTAGAGCTCGACCCGAGAGACTCGGACGCCCGTATCCTCAGAGCCGACGTGCTGCACGGTATTGGCGAACAAGATGATGCCCTCGCGGAAGCTCACGCTGCGATCGAACTCGACCCCCATCACCCCGGCTACCACTTCCTCGCCGCTCGAATCCACTCGTCGCGCTTCGAGTCGGAGGCGATGTTCGAAGAGCTCGATCTAGCGCTCGACTGCCCATGGGAAAAATTGCACCCGCACCACATCGTCAAAATCATGAGCTCGATCGGCGATCCCTTTGAGTTCGAGGGAAGCGTCTGGGGCACCCTCGCGCAGAAACACAAGTATGCAGCGAAGCGCCTCGAGTCGATCGAGAGGGGCGGCAAGGAGATCGACACGGCGGAGTACCGACTCCATCTGGCTTGCGCCGATCTCGCGGGATTGATCACGGACACGATCGCCGGCTTTAAGGTTCCGGCGAGCAAGCTCAAGACCACGGTCAACTCGATCCCCGAACTCGCCGAACACCCGCGCATTATTCGCTATCGTGCTGCGCTAAAGCACGCGCAAGACTTGGCGACGAGGTAGAGCCTCCAGCGAGTGCGTGCGAGGTTTCCCGGCGAGACTCTTGCGAGCGTCGAAGGCTCATCCGCCACTCACGATCCACCATGCCCACTCATCCCATCGAGCGTTTCAAAGCGCCCATGACGATTACGGCTGGACAGCCGCTCAAAGAGCTCTTCGATCGAAAGCTCGTCGGCTTGATCGGGCAGTCCTTTGCGCACGTGCATCCGGAGTTCGAATTGAAGTCCTTCAGGAAGCTCGCGACAGCGGGACTCGAAGAGGGAACGATGCTCGAGCGAGCGGCGCATATTGCGAATGCGCTGGCGAGTGAGCTTCCTGATGACTTTCGCGCGGCGAGCGAAGTTCTCGTTGCGGCACTCGGACCCGTACAAGACCGGACCGAAGGCAATGGACTGCGCGGCTTCTTCTATATGCCGCACTCGAGCTTCATCGCGCGATTCGGTGGGAAGCACTTCAAGGAGGGCATGGCGGCGAACTATGAGCTCACCCGGCGCTTCACGGCAGAGTTCAGCGTTCGGCCGTTCATCGCCCGCCACCAAAAACGCGCTCTCGCGCTGCTCCAGAAGTGGACGCGCGACAAGGATCACCACGTTCGCCGCCTGTGCAGCGAGGGTTCGCGGCCGCGCTTACCCTGGGCTTCGCGCTTGCCCGCTCTCGCGGCCGATCCCGCGTTGACTCTGCCGATTCTCGAGGCGCTCAAGGACGATAGCGAGCTCTACGTTCGGCGCTCGGTCGCCAATCACCTGGGCGACCTGTGCAAAGATCACCCCGACTGGGTCTTTGAGTTGTGCGCGCGGTGGATCGACGAAGTCGAGAGCGAGTCGAAAGAACGCAGGCAAGAGCGACACTGGATGGTGCGACACGCCGTGCGTTTGCCGGCGAAGAAGCGCGTCGATGCCGCACTCGAGCTACGCAGGCGTGCCCGACCTTAACCGGTCGAAGCCCTGAGCACGCAGTAGACCAACACCGTCAGGACCGCGCTGGCGATCGCGATTCGCGTGAATGGTCGGAGCATCTCTGAGTGCATGCGATTGAACTCAGCCTGCGCAATCGAAGGCATTTCGGTGGATGGACCACTGCCTTTCCCCCACGCGCGCTGGTCGTCGCGGATCTCTTTTAGGATCGCGACGATCTCCTGTGAGGAGTCTTTGTCGTGCTCAGCCATCTCCACTCTTTCGCTGGTTGGAATACTTTTCGTGCTCGACTTCGCGAAACTCTGCGAGCTTGAATTCGTGCAAGTAATTTACGCATTTCAACAAGATCTACCAACGACGGCTCCGATACCGAGAGAGTCCGAACGCCATTCGTCTTCCACAAGGATTCGATTATCGAATGAGCGCCTTCTCCTTCCAGGAGAAGCTGGGTGAGGAAGTCCTCTCCCGGTCGCCAAATTGTCCCCCCCCCCGAGTTCTGTTATGGCCAATCCGCGGTTTAGCGCGGCTGCCGGGCACTTGCCGGCGAGCCGATCGCATACCCATGCCGAATCCCCCCGGGTTCCCCATCTGATCATGGAATCCGGCTCGGCCGCCGAACAACTCGACAGCCACGAGGCCGTCTCCGAGTCTTACCTGCGCCAGATCGACTCTGCCAGGCAGCGCGGCGATTCGGAAGAAGAGGCCCGCATCAGGAAGGAGTTCGAAGGGTTCTTATCCGCCTTTCGAGCCGTGGAACAACTCAAGCAACTGGTTCCTGTTCGCTCCATCTTGGCCGGTGACCCGCTCCCCGGCGCCGCCGATCTCGAGGAGGTTTCCGAGCTCCTCAAGACGCTCTCCGACTGGCGGCCCGACTCTGCCGAAGGTCATCTGGTTCGCGGCTGCGCTTACCTCATCACCGACGAGCCGACGGAAGCGCTGATCATTTTCAATCGCATGCTCAGCGAAGGCGAGGGCGGTGTGTATCTGCACTGTGCCCGCGGCCAGGCTTTGCTCGCGCTCGGACGCACCGCGCAGGCCGAAGAATCCTTCAACCACGGCTTCGAGCTCAATGAAGACGACGCGCTGAGCCTGATCGGACGCGGACGCGCCTGCATGGAGCAGAATCGACCGGACGAAGCGCTGGTCGCCTTTCGCCGCGCTCTGCACCTCGAACGCTACCGAGCCGAGATCTGGTTCATGTGCGGTGACGCACTGCTCGCGACAAATCGACCGGACGAAGCTCTGCTCTTTCTTCGGCGCGGGCTCGCGCTCGCTCCTGACAACGAAGACGCGAACATCAGCGTGGCTCGGGCACTCAGCAAGCTCGGGCGCGGCCGTGAAGCGCTCGATGCCTACGAGAAAATCGTCAGCCGACGCGACGACGGAGTGGGGCCACTCCTCGGTTCCTCGTTCGACGAATCACCCGGCAGCCACCCTTCGGTCGACGCAAACCGCGTCGTCATTCGGCGCTCTCGCATCGAACGACCGATGCGGTTGAAGACGCGCTACCTGGTGCTCGCCGCCTTCGGCATCGCGCTGATCGGCTACTTGCTCGGCAAGGGCTAACAGCAAGAGTGGCTAGCCCTCGAGCGGTTCGCCGAGAGAAGCGGCCAGCCGAGCGAGCTGGCGTTCGAGTCGGGAGACACGGTTCTCAAGACTCTCGCTCTGCGGCGACGTATCGGCACTCCGCGCGGGAATCGGAGCGGGCGCGCTCTCTCGAACCTGCCCCTCGGCAGCCGCTTGACCGAGCTTGGAAAGCGTCTCCACGACTCGCCCTGCCCGCGATCCCGCCAGCGGCGGAAGGTCGGCGAGCATGTTGCGCCCACGAAGCGTCTCCATCACGCTCGACAAATCCTCCTGCGACGGAAGCGAAGCCATCCGGCTTGCGCGCGTCCGCAGCTCGCCCTTGGTCTGCGGCCCCCTCATCATCAGCTCGGCCAGAACCGCCAGCTCGGCGTCACCGACCGAGAGCACTTGCTGGGCACTGTGCGCGAATTTCTCTACGCGACTCCCCGCCGTCTGAACTCGGCCGGCGAGCTGCATCATGCGCAGCCGCTCGACGGCCGAAAAGACCTCGCCCTCCATCATCTCGACCTTCGGATCGCGATTGGATTTCTGATTGCAGCCGAGCTGCAGACCGTTGAGCGAGAGCGGATAGGAGTCCGGCGTCGTCAGTGACTTTTCGATGAGTACGCCGAGGACGCGCGCCTCGGCCGGCTCCAGATGAAGGTCGTGGGACATGGCAACCTACTCGATGATCTCGCCGTTGGCATCGGCGCGCTCGATCTTCTCCATGCCCAGTTCGGCGAGCTGGGGCAACACGGCCTCGGCATCTCCGACGAGCAAAACCTGAAGGTTCGACCAGTCGTAGATCCCGCTCCGCGAGAGCTCGTTCAGCGCGCCCAACGCAACGTGGTCGAGCGCCATCAGCTCGTCACGCTTGGAGTCCAGCGGACGACCATTCGAGATCAAACTCGAGAAGGTGGCCGCGATAGCGCCGGTTGTTCCGAACCCGCCCATCACGTCGGTGCGCGAACTCTCGATGGCTTTGGCCAGCTCGTCCTCGGTCACGTCGCCGCTCGCCAACAGGTCGAACTCTTTCTTGAACTCGGCCAGCGCCAGCCCGGTGACATCCGTTCGCACCGAAGAGCTCGCCAGCAAGAGCACCTGCTCGCCCTCCTGGTTGATGCGCGACCCGGCGCCGTAGGAATAGCCGTTCTTCTCGCGCAGGTTCATGTTGAGCCGGCTCGTAAAGCTGCCGCCGAGCGCCGTATTCAGGCAGGTCCGGATCGCCAGCTCGACCGAGTCCGCTTGCGTCATGGGACGCAGGATGTACACCACCGTCTGCGGCGCGCCGGGCTTGTCGATCAGAACGGTTCGGCCCACGTTCGGCTCAACGAGCGGTGCCGGGGGAACCATCAAATTCTCCAGATAGTCTTCGACCGCGACTTCTGCGGAGCTATTGGCCTCGAGGTGGCGCACGCGCGCCTGCTCCTTGTCCAAACCGCCAAAACTCGACTCGAGGAACTCGAGCAAATAGCCCGGGTCGAAGTCGCCGACGAAGACGAAGCTCGAATCGTCGGTGCGAATCAGCGTCTCGTAGGCGCGAACAAAGCTCTCTCGCTTCCCGGCAGTATTCATATCGCCCAGCGAAGCGAGCGTGTGTTCGTAGCCGTCCACCGCCCGACCGCGATAGTTGTCCGATCCGAACAGGAGCGCGCGGCTCGCGAGCCCGGCGACCGCGCGCGGGTTATCGGCCCGACGTTGAATATTGCCGACCATCAAGGTGCGCTCGCGCTCGATGTCGTCGATGTCCAGGTTGGGACTGAGCGCCGCTTGCCGGAAAAACTCCAGGGTCTCTTCGAACTTGGAGGTCAATCCGCTGACACGCACGATCATCTGGTCGCGCCCGGCCGATGCGCCGACCGAGGCGCCGATCGACTCGACCTCTTCCGTCCACTCCGAAGCGTCCTTTCCGTTCGCGCCCTGCGTCAGGACTCGCGCGACCAACGTCGACAAGCCGGCGTGCTCGGCCGGAACGCGGGACTCTCCGCCTCGCACCATCCAAACGCCGGAGAACAGCCGGGTCCCCGGACGCTCGACCATCACGACATCGATGCCGTTCCCAAGCGTGTGAGTCGTCGGTGTCGGCGGCACAAACTTGCGCGCCGCGAAGTCGGCGGGGCGATCGTCGAGGCTGGGAGCCGCCGAGTCGTCGGCATGTGGCGCAAGCATCTGCACCAGCTCACCGACGAGCTCCTTATCGTCGGTCGGCATCACGCGCAAATCCACGCGGCCCTCACCCAGCACGCGTGCCGCCCACGAGCGAACATCGTCGATGTCGAGCGCCGTCCAGCGCGCGAGGTCCCGCGCGAACCCATCGGTGACGTCCCAATAGTGGATGTACCGGTTGATCGAGTCCGCCCGCGAGAGCAGGTCTTCATTGCTCTGCAGGAAGCCGCGCTCCATCTGGGCCTGCACACGCTTGAGCTCCGCCGTGCGCCGCTCATCGTCGCCCGCGGCCACGAACTCGTCGATCACCGCGAGGACCTCATTCTTGATCACGTCGAGATCCGCGTCGGCCGTTCCCGTGACCTCGATATGGAAGATCGAGCCCAGCTTCGCGGAGCCTTGATAGGCAATCACTTCCTGAGCGAGCCCCAGCTCGTTGACCAAGCGCTTTTCCAGTCGAGTTGCTGAACCACCGGCGAGAATCGAGCCGACGACATCCATCGCGCCGTCGCCGTCGGTCATGTAGGCCGGCGAGTGCCACGCCAAGACGAGCTTCGGAAGTCGCACGTCGTCGTAGGTCACCGCCCGCTTCTCGAAAGGGAGCGAGACCGGCGACGCACTGGTGTGCTTCGGCACCGGCTTCGACTCGAGCTGCCCCATCGTGTTCGCGATCAGCTTCACGACTTCATCGCGGTCGAAGTCACCGGCCACGACGAGGCTTGCATTGCCCGCGACGTAGTAGGTCCGGAAGAACTGAAGCACGTCTTCGAGAGCGGCCGCCTCGAGATCCTCGTGGCTTCCGATGACCGTGTGCCGATAGGGATGGCCCTCGGGATACATCAGCTCGGGCAGCATCAGTCGCGCCCGACCGTAGGGAACGTTTTCGCCGGTCTGCCGACGTTCGTTGCGAACCACGGCTCGTTGGGAATCCAGCTTCTCGACCGTCATCGCATCGTCGAGCGCCTCGAACCGGTCCGCGTCCAACCACAACAGGGTCGGGAGCAGAGCGCTCGGTCCCTGGCTGTAGTAGTTCGTGCGATCCTGGCTGGTGGTCGCGTTATTGAAGCCGCCACCCGACTCCATGATCACATCGAACTGACTTCCGGGAACGCGCTCGGTTCCCATGAACATCAGGTGCTCGAACAAGTGTGCGAAACCCGTGCGCCCGAGAACCTCGTCCTTCGACCCGACCGTGAACCAAGTATTGATCACGACCTTCGGCAGCGAGTGGTCCGGGACCAGCGTGACACGCATACCGTTCTGGAGCGTGTAGCTCTCGACCGCGACCGTCGGGCCATCGTCACCGGTCGCCGGTAAGCTGGGAAAGGACAGCGAGAGCAGCGTGCATAGGGCCAGTGAGAGCATCGGATCTTCCTCGTTCGGACCTCGGGATTGCGCCGGTCGACCGGTGGGCGCGGGGCGCGTTGTCACCCCGATGATATCAGTGCGATCCGTAACTTCGCTGCACCAAGCCCTCCTGCTCCACCCGGTTTTTACCGAAGAGAGTCGTTCATGGAACGCCCCCAGTGCTCAAGCTGCAGCTCCTACCACATGACCTGGGAGCCCGAAAAACCCCACGGCTGCCGCGCATTCGGCTTCAAATCCGCGGCGCTGCCGTCGCGGGTCGTGGAAGAGAACTCGGGCAAGCCCTGCGGTTACTACGAAGAGCGCCCGAAGCCCCCGGCGAAAGCCGTAGAGCCCCCGCTTTGGTAGGCGGCGTTCGGTCTAGCTGTCCTTCGTACGCCCGATCTGATCGGAGAAGTAGGCCTCGTCATAGCCGACCGGCCCGGGCCGCTCTCCGGCAAAGGGCTCGAGCGTGTCGCGCGCCACTCCCCGACCCGCATCGCGCCCGCGTCGCGTGCCCTCCATGTCGCTGCCCGGTCGATCGGGGTGCTCCAGGTCCTCGGGCTTCGCGACGTGAATCGTCTGCGTCGGGAAGGCGAAGTCGACGTTCAACCGCTCGGCCACGCGCAGGATGTCGAGGAACAGCCGCTGCTTCTCGCGCAACTCCGTGCCCCAGTCCGGGCACTCGACAAAGCAGTAGAGCAAGACATCGAGCGACGCGGCGGAGAAGTTGTTGAGGTAGACGTGGTAGTAGTCCTTGCGCGTGTAGGGATGCTCGCGCAGAACCTCGCGCACGCCCTCGCAAAAGGCCTCGACCTTTTCCGGCGGCGTATCGTAGGTCAACGACAACATCGTCTTGATGCGGCGATAGCGACGCACGCCGAGGTTGTCCACCGACGAAGAGATGAAGTGCCGATTGGGAACCGAAATCACGCTGTCGTAAAAGGTTCGAATGCGCGTGCTTCGAAAGCCGACCTCTTCGATGGTGCCTTCGAGGCCTTCGGTGACGACCCAGTCGCCGAGCTGGAAGGGCTTGTCGAGCAAGACCGTGAAGGTTCCGAAGAGGTTCTCGATGCTGTCGCGCGCAGCGAAGCCGACCGCCAGAGAGCCGATCGAGAGCCCCGCGACAACGCCCCACAGATCTTCGCTCATCAAGGACGCGAGGTAGACCAGGCCGACGATCGTGACAAAGATTTTGAGCGTACGCCGGAGCAGCGGCACGAGCATGTCGTCGAAACGATTCTCCGTACCGCGCGCGCGTTCGCCGAGAAAGCCGCTGAAGACGTCCACCAGACGGTAGGCCGCCCAGACGCCGGCGAAGGTCGCGAGGGTGCCGGCGGCGAGGTCGAGCAACGTGCGCAGATCTTCTTTGATGCCGAGAATCGGGAGCAAGAGCTGAAAGACGAGCGCTCCCGTTACGATTCCGACCGGCCGTTCTAAGCGCACGACCTCACTCGCTTCCAGTCGCGTGCGACCGGCCAGGCGCCGGAGAATCACTCCGAGGATCGCGCGGCCGATGCGGTCGAAGATCGCGGCGAGCAGAACCAGTCCGACGAGACCGGCCCACTGCCAGTTCTCCAAGAGAAAGCTCTTGCGCCTAAGAGCGTCCGGCATCCTCTCTCGCAAAGTCATCCGCAGGTAGGGAAGCATTCCCATGCTCTCGCTGACAGCCGCGATGGTCTGCAGACCCTCAAACTGCGCCCGCATACTGGGAATGCTTCGCACCGTCTCGTCACTGATGCGCCAACCCAAGTCGCTCGACTTCACAAATCGAACAACCGCGCGAACCTCTTTTCCTGGAGGTGATCCGCGATACGTCCACTCCGTCGCACCCGCTTCGGGCCGCAAGAGCTTCTCGAAGTTGATGAGCTCCGTTCGATTCAGAATCTCGTAGAGCTGGTCGGCGCGCTCGACTCCAACCTCCGACCGATCGTTTTCCGAAAGACTCGAAAGGTCCATCACTCCCGACGCGACCACCTTCTCGGCCCGATACTCCTGCATCTCCGTGACGAAGAATTGAAAAGCCTCGTGCGGATCGGAGAATTGCCGAGCGTCGCGGCTTTCCGAAACGGGACTGGTGCCTGCCTCTAATTGGGCACCCGCTGTGCCCAGGATGTCCTGCGCAGCGCTCGCAGGACTTACGAGCGCCAGAACCAAGCCGGCAGTGATCGATAGGACGAACTGACGTCCACCGGAAAGCCGCACGCTAGTTCTCAGGCTCTTCTCGTTCTTCAGCGGTCTCAAAATATCCCCTCCGGGCAATCTCGTCTCGATAGCGCATCACGCGATGAGCGTAAGCCAGGACATCGGAGTTGCCGGCCGCCATGCGCTCTTCCCGCCAAGCAGCATAGCTCCCCGCCTCGCGAACCCAACGGGCAAGTCGAAAGGGACCGGTGTTGTAGGCCACGAGCGCCGCTTCGAGATTGCCCTCTTCGCGTTCCAAGAGATACGCCATGTAGTTCGCGCCGAGCCGCACGTTGAGCAGCGGGTCAGAGACGAGATCTTCCTTCGTCGGCGCTTCCAAACCGAGAATTCCCGCGCGCTCGACCGCGGTCGAGTGCATGAGCTGCAGCAGGCCGAGCGCGCCCTTATGCGAGATCGCCGAAATGCTCCCGCTCGACTCAGCGCGCATCATGCCCGCCAGCAGGCACGGATCGAGGTTGGATTCCCGTGCGGCGAAAACGATCTCCTCGTGGTGCGCGCGCAGCGTTCTGCGGGCAATGCTGGCCTTCACCGCGGGTTTGGCTTCCTTCCAAATGAAGCTCGCGACAAAGACAAGCGCGGCGACCAAGCCCAATCGCCAGACGATGCGAAAGGGTGTACGCGATGGGAGAACCCGCTCGGCAGTCACTTCGGCAGTCACTTCGGCCAGTTCCTCAACAAGAGTTCGTCGCGCTCGGCCTGCGCCATAGGAGCCTCCAGGCGCTCGCCAGTCATTCGCGACAGCTCTCGTTCCGCTCGTGTCACCAAAAACTCTTCTTGAGCTTGCAGAAGAGCGAGCAGAAGTTCCGCGCCGGAGCGAGTGCCGGATCCCGTCAAGGCGCCCTCCTCCGGAGAGCGCAGGCCAAGACGTTCGGCTGCCGCAAACAACCAAGCTTCCGAGCTGTCCTGACGCACCGTGTCCCACCAATCCCACCAAGCCTGCGCGGGATCCGCTTCGCCTCGGAAGTCCACGGCGGTCAAGATCGCGAGCTCGGTCGCCACCCGTTCGTCGCCTGGGTTTTCCGTCAAGATCGCGAGCAGCGAGGAGGCCACCGCGGCAACTCCGCCTTCCGCGAGAATCAATGCCGATTCGCGCGACAACCCGGGCTCGCGGCGATTGACAATCCGCAAGAGCTCGTCATGGCCGTCGGCGCCGAGATCGACCAGGCCCTGCCGAGCGGACTCGAACACAATCGCGCGAGGACCGCGCGCCAAGAGGCTGACCAAGATCGGTGCCGTGGCTCGGTCCTTCAAGGAGGCTAGCCCTTCCGAAGCAGCGCGCCTGACGCCTGCTTTCGTGCTGGAGAGCGCGGGGAGCATCGCTCCGATTGCCCGTTCATCTCTCGACTGAGCCATGGCGTGGATCGCCGCCAATTGAATCTTCCCAGTCGGGGAATCGAGTCGAGCGTAGATCGAATCTGCCCAAGTCTTGCGCTGCCCTTCCGTTCCCGGACGGTCGAGGAGAAGGGCGGAACGCTCGCCCAACGCGCGGACGGCGGCAGCCTCTACTTCAAACTCCGGATCTTTTAGAGAGCGCTCAAACAGTCGGTCGACACCGGGGCTGAGATCGAGGGCCAGTGCTCGAATCGCAGCCGCTCGCAGGACCGGCCGAGGGCTGGTCACATGGGTTCGTGCCCAAGCGCTTGGGCTCGCCAAGAAAACACCACGGAGATCCTCGATGGCCGTCGAGCCGTACTTGTCGCTGAGCAAGTCCGACAAGCTAAGCGCCAGTTCCTCGTCCATCGCCCGCGCGCCGTCGAGCGCGACCAACTCCGGCACCGCTTCCGGCGCGGGCTGCTCCCCTCTCTCCGCTCGAGCGGCCCTCAACGCCAAGCCGACCATTCGCGGGACAACGGGCGAGTAGAAGTCTTCGCGGTTCAGTCGCTGGGTCAGCGCTTGAAAGTCCGAAGCGTCGGCAACCCGCGGCTGTGCGAACAAGCGTTCGAGCTCACCCAATCCCGTCTCAAACTCCTCCTCGTTCAAGGAATTCAGATTGGAGAGCACCAGCCGCTTCAATCGACGCGCTCGCTCATGGGCGTCGTGTGACTCGGACCAAAACTGACGCTCGTCCACCCAGGCTGCGGGTTCCTCGTTTCGCCGGACTTCGGGGAAATATCGCTGCCAGCGGTTTCTTTCCTCCAGAGCACGAAGCACTTCCACCACGCGCTCGAACCAAGGCTCGGCACCGGACGGACCGACGATAAACACCTTCTCGTAGCCGCCCGTCGCGAGGCTTAACTCTCGATCGGGCCTCGCGCCTATAGCCCGTACGCTCGAAACCCGCTGAGCGGAAAAGAGCCCCTCCTTCTCGAGCACTCGGTAAAGGTCGATGCACTGATTCTTGGCTAGCCAGATGGCCCCCTGCTCAGGACTTGTCGAGCCACCCGCGGGGTCTCCGTAAACCGAAAGACGCACATCGTCCGCTTGACTGCGATAGGTCACGCGAATCGATTCGGCGTCCGAAACGCTGACGGGAAAGATCGCACGGTGCGCGCGAAAGTCTTTGGCCGAGTCCGCCCACCAGCTGGCCCAAGCTCGCCCGTCACCACCTAGGTCGCGCCCGGAGATCAAGGCCAATCGACGCCGAGCCGTCCCCTCCAGTGCAGTCAGGTCGGGATGAAACTCCGTCCCCCCCACGATTCGCACCAGGTGGTGCGGGACCAACAGCTCGAGCCACTGACTCGGTGTGGAACGGTCGCTCCTAAAACCCAGTCCCGCGAGGGCACAGGCCGAAGCGCCGACCGAAACTTCGAGTCCCTCCGCGAGGTTGCGGAGCAAGACGTCGGTCATGCCCGCATCTAGAATCGCACGCGTCTGCATATCCTCGCGTTCGATGATGGCGATCAGGGCATACGCCTCGTAGCGCGAAAAAACCGAAGCCGAGCTCACGACTTCCAGCAGGCGCGCATCGACGCTCTCACCCGAAACTCGCGCCAGGGAGAGCGCAGCATGCGAGGCGACGCGCGCATCGGAATCACCGAGCGCTTCGAAGAGCAGCTCGACAGCCGAGCTCGAATCTAAACCGCTGGCGAGCTGAAGCGCATGCAATCGAGTATCGGCTTGCCCAGATTTCATGAGCTCGGAGAGATCCCCGACGCGCGAATCGTCGAGGTCGGGAGCCAGGAGCGCGGCCGCTGCGGAGCGCATCGAAGCCTGTGGGTGAGCGAGTAGATCGAGGAAGAGCTCCGGCGAGGCGAGCACCGGATCGAGCTCGTGCAGTCCGTTCAAGAGCTGGCTTGCCGAGCGTCCTGGGACCCGAGACTTGAGCGATTCAACGACCAGCGCTCGATCTTCATCCACTCCCCCCATCAGTAAGACCCGCTGCACCGTCACTCTCACCATCACCGAAGTCGACATCAGCGCCCCGCGAGCGGCGGCGAGGCCGGGCTCGCCGACCGCGAGCAATCGATCGGCGAATTCAATCTCGCGCTCCCGCGTGATCGACCCGATTCGGCGCAGCTCGAGCAGGATCTGATCCGCTCCGGCAAGGTTCGGCTCGCTCCCACCTGGACCAGGCTCTGCGGTCGGAGGCGCGAGGCCGAGGGTCTCCGCTCGAGTGGGCTCCAGACTCTCGGGCAGGTCGAGGCCGTGAACACGCCCGGCTCCGCGAGAGCGCGGAGCTTCCTCGCCAGAGGCACGGGGCCGCTCGGGCAGATCGAGCTGGGCCGAGACGGGAGCGGCGAACGAGACGCCGAGAGCGAGTAGCCCAATAATAGAGTGGATTCTCATGGTGGCGGAACTAGCCGCGAGGCCTCTGGGGGCTACGCGAGCGGCGAGGAAAGCCTCGCGGAGCGCCTCTCCGCCCGGATCATGCCGAATTTTTGGGGTCGTGGTCGGGTGAAGAGCTTGTCGGACCCCGGATTCTCCCCGTTCAGCCCCCGATACTGGGTGATAAAGGCCCCTCAAGTCGAGGCCTGAGCGAACCGATTGGATAGGGAACCGGTCTTTTCCGAATGCGGGCACCCGAGAACATCGTCCCCACCCGTGTGCCCCTTCACCACTTCCCCCACCGACTCTATGGCTGCCTTCACCCTCGACGAGCTCCCCATCGCCATCGCCAGCGCTGACAACCTGCCCAGTATCCCCGGGGTTGCCATGGAGATCCTCCGCATCTCCCGTGACCCGGACGCCGAGCTAGAAGACTACGCCGACGCCATCTCACGAGATCCGGCCCTCTCGGCAAAGCTACTCAAGCTGTCGAACTCGTCGATGTTCAGCATGACGCAGGACGTCACGAACATGCGCCAGGCCACCATGGTCCTGGGGATGAAGACGATCCAGCTCATGTCGCTCTCGTTCTCCCTTGCCAAGGCGACTTCGCATAGCGAAGCGAAGGGCGACTTCGATTTCGGCGAGTATTGGCAGCGCAGTCTCGTCGCCTCCGTCGCGGGCCGTGGCTTCTGCAAGCTGCTCAACATCAACTTTGGAGATGAAGCCTTCATGTGTGGACTGCTCTCCAACATTGGCCAGCTGGTGATGAACCAGTGCATACCGGACGACTTCGCCGAAGTGCTTGCCAAGTGTGATCACTGGCCGACCAACGAAGACGAAGAGAAGATCATCGGATACTCGCACTCTGCCCTGGGCGGGGTGCTTTTGCGCAACTGGGAACTTCCCGAGATGATCTGCGAGGTCATCACTCACATGCATGCCCCGGAGGAGCTGCCGGAAGATTCGGACGAGAGCACTCGTGATCTGACGATGATCATGAACCTCGCCGCACACGCCGTCGTCATCCTCGGCGATGAGGCGAAGGGCGACGCCTACGCGAAGCTCATCGAGATCACGAACGAGAAGGGAATTCCCGAAGAAGAGATCTCCAAGTTCTTGATCAGCATGGCTAGCGGCATCAAAGAAACTGCCGATCTTCTGGATCTCAAAGTTGCGAAGCCGCAAGACCACTCCGAAGTGGTCGAAGCCGCACGAGAGCAGATGATTCAAATCAGCCTGGGCAACGCCGCTTGCCTTCAGCAGGCAGAACGCCGCGCGGAGAACCTAGCGAGCGAGAATCGCGACCTAGCTATCAAGGCAACCACCGACAAGCTGACGGGAATTGCCAATCGAGCGAGCTTCGATTCCGTGATAGAGAGCGAGGTTACCAAGCGCACCCTCGGGGAAGAGCCCAACGCGCTCGGTCTGCTCATCATCGATATCGACAAATTCAAGAACTTCAACGACACCTACGGTCACCAAGCGGGAGACAAGGTACTTACCACCGTCGGTCAGCTCATGAAGGGCATGACACGCGAGTCCGATATGCCCGCGCGCTACGGCGGAGAAGAGTTCGCGGTCATCGTTCCACGGACGACTCCCTTTGCACTCGGGTGCTACGCCGAGCGCATTCGCGCGAAGATCGAAGAGACCGTCCTGCCGGTTGACGGACACACCCTGAACATCACGATCAGCATCGGAGGCGTCTGCCTTTCAAAGGCGACCGACATCGAGGCTTCGATCAAGAAGATGATCTCAGCCGCGGACGCGCTGCTCTACAGCTGCAAAGAGAACGGGCGTAACCGGTGTGAGATCCAGAGTGAAATCCTGGACCTCACTCAGCCTGAGTAGCTCCCGAGTTGGTGCTGGCCTCATCCAGGTCAGCACCCGTGCGCTCATCCTCTCGGATCCGAAAGAGCGCTAGCCGCGGCCCCCAGACCTCGGCGTTGAGGACGGCATGGAGCATGTCATCCTCTTGATAGCCGTCATTGGCATAGACCGCACCTTCCGTGTGCGGAGTCAGCCAAACTCGGTCCGCGATTCGGGCCAGCGCTTGTTTCAAACCCTCCGTTCGCCCCGACCCTTCGGACATGATGCAGAGCGCGATGGTTGACCCCATCGTCGGCAAGATCTCGCACAGCTCTTGAACGTGCTCGGGCTGGCCACTTCTCGCAACCCGATTCAATTCGGGGGGGAACGCGAGGAACTCTGTTCCGCCGTCCTCAAAGTTTTGCGCGTTGCGCTTCGACATATAGCGCAGCCATGCTGAGGAGTATGGAAATCTGCGACTCGCCGGGTTGGCGCTCTCATCCAGATGACCGGCGAGAGGCAAGAAGGCTCGCGGATGGAGAAGAATGCGTTCCTCCGACTGAGTGGGAGCCAAGAATTGCGCCGCGAGTTGATAGGTGTCCGGTTGCGACCGGAGCCACACAAGTCGGACGCTGGCATAGGTCGGAAGTGCGAGAGCGAGCGCTGCGAGGACGAAACCTATCGGCGCGCGCAACCGCGGAACTACGCGGCTGAAGAGTCCTGTCACATCGTAGAGAGCGAGCGCTGCCAACAAGCCGAGGTAGGGATACAGCGGAATGAAGAAGCGTTCGAAGCTGTAGCGAAAGAGTCCAAAGGCCAGAGTGCACGGCAGAGCGAAGCCGAGCATGACCAACAGGTCCTTCTGGCGTTCGGCGCGATCCGGATCAGCGGCGGCTTTCTTCCAATGGACCAAACGAATCAGCGCGCCGACGAACCCCAGCGCAGCGGCCCACAAGAGAACGGGGTCATAGCCTTTCAACGCGTCGTACCAGATTCGAAATCCCTCGCCCGTGAACATGCTCATTCCGAGCATGTGCGGAAACCGGTTACTGGCTTCTTGTTCGTTGAAAGTGAATGTCTCGACCGGGCCATAGAGGAACGGCCAAAAAGCAGCGAGAGAGACGATTACGGCAAACGCTTGCCACGCGAGGGCGGGCAAGGGAAAGCGCCCGGGCCGCCGCGAGAACCACACTGCGAGGAGTCCGGCTGGCAAGAGGAAGGCCGCGCTATGCAGAGTTCCCACGCTCAAGAACAGCATGACCAAATACAGAGCCATGTGTTTCGCCGTCGGTGTGCGCCGCAATTGCATGGCCGCGAGGACCGCGAAGAGAGCTAAGGTTGCGAACGGAACGTGTGGTCGAGCTTGCTGGGAGAAGGAGACGTGGAGCAGGCTGGTTCCGGCGAACAGCGCTGCGAGCAGGGACCAGCCTCCGCTAAACCAGTAGCGCGCGAGCCAATAGGTGCCGGGAACCGCGAGAGCGCCGAGAATTGCGCTGACCCAACGAGCTCGCAGATGATTTTGCCCGGCAACATCGAAGTGAGCTTCGGCATGGGCGGGCTCAAGCGCCTTGTCGGTCTGGGGAGTCGGCAGCACGGACATGCCGCGAGGAATCAGGTGGCCGTACTTTCCCCACGAATAGGCGTAGTCCGATTCGCCGGTCTGAATCTGCTGGAGTTGATCGATCGCGTGATCGTCGGGATCGCTCTGATGCGGCAGAAAGAAGTCGAGCCCCACGATGCGCAAGGAGAGCGCGAGTGCGAAACCAACGATGGGCAAGGTCCAGGAGCGATTCATTCTGAGAAGAGCCTTCTGATGAGAGAGTAGCGTGCGCGACAGGCGAAGGAAGAAGCGCTTGGGCTTAGTCGGACTTGGAACAACGAAGGCTTCGTGCCGGGGAGCGGCTCTGAATGAAACCCGAATTTCAGGCGCTCCGGGGGATCAACGCTCCAGAATTTACTATCCCGCCCCCGCTCCCTGCTCCACAACCTCGGACGGAGTAGCGGACCGCGCCAAATAACAAGCCCGCAAGCCCTCGTCCTTCCGAATCACATCGCGGGCGAAGAGGATCAGCTCGAGATCGCTCTCCGGGCTCTCCAATCCTTCGTCGTTCCCCCCCGCCTGGCGCCTGCCCGTCAGGCTGCCCATGCCTCGCCGAAGCATGTCGAGCTCGGCGATTTCAAACCCATCGGACGTCCCCGCCAGGACCTCGATTCGGTCGGCGGCTGCTTCGTCTCCGATCAAAAAACACCAACTCGGAGCCGAGCCGCGTCCAACTCTCCCGCGAATCTGATGGAGCCCCGCCAACCCCATCCGATGAGCGCCGTCGACAACCATCACGGTCGCCTCCGGCACATCGACTCCCACCTCAATGATCGTCGTTCCAACGAGCATTCGCGCTTGCCCCGTCCGGAACCGCTCGAGCCGCTCCGCGCGGTCCGCCGCCGTCAATCGACCGTGGACAAGCTCGACCCCGACGTCGCTCCCGCTCAGCTCCTCTGACCAACGCTCGAACGCAGCCTTCGCGCCCAACTCTCCGTCGATGCGCGGAGTCACCCAGAACACGCGCTCCTCCTCCGACATGCGCTCCTTCAGAAAGCTGCGCATCGCATCGAGCTTCTCCTCGGTCACTCGCCGCGTCGTAACCGACCCGCGATTGGGCGGACGATCACGAATCAGGCTCGTCTCCAGGTCTCCGTAAATGGTCAGCGCGAGAGTCCGCGGTATCGGCGTCGCCGTCATCAACAAGACGTGCGTGTCGCAGCCCTTGTCGAAGAGCCGCTCTCGTTGCGAGACGCCAAAGCGATGCTGCTCGTCGACGATGGCCAGCGCCAGGCTGTGAAACTCCGTCTGTGACGAGAAGAGCGCGTGAGTCCCGATGGCGACCTGAGCTCTGCCCGAAGCGAGCTCTGCGCGGACCGCACGCGCGCGCTCGGGAGCGAGCGAGCCGGTCAACAGCACCGCACGCAAACCCAGCGATTCGAACAGTGGCGCCAGACCGATCGCATGTTGCTCGGCGAGCAGCTCGGTCGGAGCCATAAGCGCCGCCTGTTTGCCAGCCCCCGCAACCAGCGCGGCGGCCCAGGCGCCGACCCAGGTCTTGCCCGACCCGACATCGCCCTGCAGGAGCCTGCGCATGGGCACGCTCGAGTTTAAGTCTTGGGCGATTTCGTCCATCGCGGTGCACTGGCCGGCGGTGAACGGAGCGGGAAAGCGCGCTCTTACGCGCTCGCACTCGGACAGCTTCGGACGGATCTTTGCCGCGCTACCCAGGGCGCGATTGGCTCGCCGCTCCGCGAGACGAGCTTGCAGTTCGAGCAAGGGCTCAAGAGCCAACCGACGACGCGCGGCCTGAAACTCGGACGCGCAGACTGGACGGTGAACGGCGACAACCGCAGTCGCGAGCGGCGGCACGCCGCGCGCTTTTAATAGCTCCCGGCCCAACGGTTCCCGCAGGCTCGCCGCCCACTCCTCGCAGGCGAACCGACAGAGCTTGCGCAAATACTCCTGCCCGATTCCTTCCGTCAGCCGATAGCTCACGAGCGGCTGGTTCGTGGCCTCTCCCGATTTGACGAACCTCGGGGAGACCATCGCCGGTCCCTTCGAATCCACGAGCAACCCCTCGCAGGTCACTTCCTCGTCGACCTCGAATCGCTTCCGCATCCAAGCCTGATTGAAGTAGAGCAGATCGAGAGTTCCCCGTTCATCCGCGATCTTCACTCGCAACACGGAACGCCTCCAGCCGCGTCGATACATACTGAGGCTCTGTACCTTGCCGCTCACTCGAACCCGCTCACCGATGCACCCTTCGGCTCGATCGAGAGATTCGAGCTCTTCGAAGATCTCCAGCTTCTGGGGAACGAAGAGCAATACATCCCGCACCGAAAAAAGTCCGAGGCGTGCGAGGCGCTCCGCTCGCACCGGCCCCACTCCCGGCAGACGGGTTACAGGAATGGTCGCCGGATCACCCTGAGGATCAACGCTCACGGGACTACTGCCCGAAGATCGTCGGCAGCCATCTTTCCGCGAGCTTGCCGAGCGGCGTAAAGCCCGCATCTGCCGGTCCGGCTTGGCTTGGGTTGGTCGAAAAACTCCAGAGGTAGGCGCCCGCTAGGTCACCGCGTTCGCGTGCGCTCGACAACGCTCGACCGAGCGCTCGGTAGAGCTTGGCCTGTCGATCCATGTACACCCCGCCTCCGTCTCGCCCGGGCGCTTTCGGATCGATCGCAGCGCGAAGCGAAGCCGGAAATCCTATCGGCAAGATCAAGAGCGGTCGGTCCACCGCGCGAGCTCGATCGGAGAGAGCCATCAGCTGCTCTTCCAGACGACCGACATCGTCACTGGTTCTCCAGCTCTCCCGGTCGAGCGGTTGGAATAGCGCGGCGGCCACGAAATCGAAGTGCTCCCACAATTCGAAATCCCGAATCGCGAATCCGCGGTTGCTGCTCGGAACCGCATAGGTCAGAGCTCCTCCAAAGCACCCGCGCGTCCGCTCGATCATCGCAATCCAGCGAGCGCGTTTCGCATCGATAAGCTCATGGTTCACATTCCTGCGGCGTCGATCGGGTACGAAGTCCATCGCGCCCAAAAGCTCGGTTCCGAAACACAAGATCTCAATGTCCAAGAGCTCGGCGAGCAGCGCGTAGTGTTCGATGAAGCGCTCGTATCCGTCGAGCATGCGATTGAAGCTCGCTTCGCCGCTCCAGGACTGCCGCCCCGCTGCGATCCCCGTCGGGCTGGTCAAGAGGTGCGGCTGCAGGAGCACCTTCATCGAGAGCGAGTGCGCCTTCGCCACAGCCGAAGCGAGCTCCGCGTCACTGACCGTCGCTGCTCGGCGATAGCCCATCGGCGGGTCCGGAACTCTCGGCCACTCGTTCTGCATAAAAGCGTTGGTCGACAGCACGACGGCATTGGCGCCCATCGCGTGCGCCTTCTCGATAACGCTATCCGACCCGCGCGTACCGTAGCCGCGCATCAGGCGTCCATCGCGGGCATGGGAATCTCGCTCGGATTCGAGTGCGAAACCCCCGCGATAAGATTCGAGGTCGATCGTTCGAGTCGGCGCGACGAAAGCCATTTCGGCCTGCGCGAGTCGCGAGTGATAAGCGGCGACCAGTGCCTCATCGAGGACCAGCGGCTCGGCGCGTGTCCATAGTTTCAAAGCGCGATCCGAATCGGCACTCTCGATCGCTAGCGAGAAGAGCAAAGCGCGAAGTGGAGCTCGCAAGTGCGGCGAGTAGGTTTGTTCTGCAGCCGAGTCGACGAGTTCCTCGGGCGAGCGAAAAATCCCCGCCGACGCAATCCGCCCGAGTTGTTCCTCGAGCGGTCTTCCCCACCACATTGCCGCCGCCGCTACGCTCATCCCTTCGCCGACCCATGAGTCCGCAGGAGGCCCGTAGGCTTTCGAGATGAGCGCTAAGATCGCGGCGGCCCCGCCGTCATCGGGAACTCCGGGCGCGAGCAACACCTGAGCGCCGGGTTGTTCGAGGTTGGACGTTGCGAGCGCCGACATGCGAGACAGTCGCTGCAAGTCTTCTAGCTGGCTATGAAACCGGAACCGAACGCTCAACTGATCCTCGTCGAGTTGAAACCACTTCGCTGCGCGCGAACGCGCCTTAACGGCCGCGGCTAAGTAGGCCTCCTTCCGCGCCGGCTCGAGCTCTTCAGGAGCCGTGCTGTGGAGGTGCGGCCCCCAAGCAGAGACCGAGCGAGTTTTGTATTCCTCCCACGCGTTCCAGGTACTCGAACTCGTGACCTGCTTCACAGTCCCGGCCCGGCTCAACCTGCCTTCGAAATAGAGTTCGCCGGCGTGGTAGCAGAGGATCGACGGCACAGCGGCCGGCATGAAGTCCGTAATGATCGGAATCAAATCCTCGAGCTCGTTCGAGAAGTAGAAGCCGACGGGCTGATCCTTTTGCTCCGGATCTGCGAACCAGGCAACGACCGCGTCGCCGGGACGACCGTAGGTTTGTCCGTTGTAGATGAAGCCGCCAGCCTTGCGACGCTTCAGGCCCAGTGCTTCTGCAAGCGGCTCAATTCCCGGCGTCTCCCAGTTCCCGATCACGATGCGGGGGAGATCGGGATCGTGGGGCTCGTCGGGCTTGAGGATGGTGAGCTCGAGGTCGGTTCTCGCCTTCAGAGCGCGCGCCGCGTTGCGACAGCGATCGGCCAGCGGACCGTCTTCAACCCGAAGCTCAAGCTCGCCAGCTCGAACCACCATTTGAAAGATTTCCCAGGCATCTGCCGCTCGGGGCTCTGCGATCAAGCAGGCCAGAAGGAACGCAAGAAGAACGCGGAAGTGGCGGAGGGACATCACAAACGGAAGTCTACGGACCCAGCCGTCCGTGGTGAAAGCGCTTTCGCACAGGATTCGGGATCCGTTCGACGGCAGGCGAACCGCGTAGCTCAAGATTGGACTGGATCGAAATCATCCGAAGGGTTTCGATAGGCGCTTCCACAATCGGCGCGCGCGCGCCTTCGACCTTGCAGCTCCCCACTCTCCTTCCCCCCCTCTTTCTAGCCCTATTCTTCATTCTCGCGCTCTCCAACTGGGGGCCGGGAACGCATATGGAGTTTGCCGAACGGATCTACCGTCGGCGAAAGGAGCTCCTGACGAGCGGCGTTGCCAAGCTGCTCACGGCAGAGCGGCGCAGCTTTCTCTACGGAAATATCGCTGCGGACATCGTCAACTTCAAAGCCTTTGGCGGTCACCAGAACCACTGTCACCGCTGGACGATCATCTCGGAAATGCGCGAGCGCGCCGAGACTCCGAGCGAGGAGGCCTTCATTCTCGGCTACCTCTCCCATTTGGCCGCCGACACCATCGCGCACAATCACTTCGTCCCCTACCACTTGGTTCGGTTTGCGCGCCTCAAGGGCCTCGGGCATCTCTACTGGGAGATGAGCGCCGATCGATTCATTTCGGAACGGCGCTGGGACGAGATCGGTGTGCTCAAGCGCGATCCGAAGCTCGACGAGCTCGACGAACTGATCAACTCGACGGTCATTAAGAAGGCCTTCTCGATGCGCACGAACAAGCTGATCTTCAGCCACGTACTACTCGTGAGCGAACGCGAGCGCTGGCGAAAAGGCATGGCGCGATTTCATCCCATCAAGCGCGTGGCTCTCGAAAAAGGTTTCTTGGAGCTCTTTCGAAAAGCGGCCGTCAAACGGATTCGACTCGCGCTGAGGCCGCGCACACTCCCGAAGCTCCTTCACATCGATACGACGGGAAAGCGCTCGCAGCAGCTCGCGATGAAGCAGCGCAAGAAGATCGCGCTCGAGTTTGGCCCCGGCGAAAACCGCCGCGAACTCGCCACCGCCAACGCCGCGTTCTTCCTTGAGGGAATGGAGTCACCGCCAGTCGGTCGCGGCGATCCGCACTGGTAGACTCACCGCTTGCAGAGCGGAGCTACTCCCTTCTGCGCAGCCAGCGCTGCGCTCTCTGCGTAGGAAATCCCGAGCACGCCCGTCAGCTCTTGTCCGAATATTGAAAGTCGGGAAGACTTGGGGACCGCCCATGAAGAGCGCCACTCCCCTGCCTGGTCCGCGAAGGTTTCGCGATCCGCTGCGCACCGTTCCGGTCAAGTACAAGCTGACCTTGATGATCGTGGTGATGAGCTTGATGGCCTTTGGGGTCGGTGGTTATTTAGTCAAGACCACCTCGCAAAAGGCTCTTGAGGAAGCCCTCTTCGATCGCCTTCACACCGAAGCCCAGACGTCGGCTTTCGCGCTTCGCACTGAACTCTCCGCACTCTCCAGTCGCGTCGAAGACTTTGCATCCGATGGCTACATTCGAGATCGCGCAGAAGCACTCACCCTCCAACCTGCAGAGGCCGACGCTCTTGTGATCAAAGCCGAGCTTCGAGATCACCTCATCCGAAACAAGCTGCCGCTGGAGGTCGCGTTCCACGATCTCGCAATCCTCTCTCCAGAAGGCGAGCTGCTTCTTACCGCCGCGAATGAAATCCCGCCCGAGACCGCCTCGGGTCTACCGATCTCGACCGGTATTTCCTTCAGTTCCCTCGCACACCTGGCGGACTCGGAGCCGTCGCCTCGGTTTGCTATCACGACGCCACTCTCGACGGTTGGGTTCGGTCACCCGATTGGTTACTTGGTCGCCTGGGTGAATCCCGGCACCGTCCTCGTTCGTGCTCTGCGAAACGAGGACAGCTCGCCCGCCGCAAACGCCATCGACCTCTGCCTCTTCGACGGAGAGAACCACCGGCTGCAGGTTCCGAATACTTGGCTGGCCGCCGACGGTCCACTGGTCGACTCGGAAATTGTCCAACAGGGCATTGGCCTGCAGCTCGACGACCGCCCACCGCTTTCGAGTTCGGTAAGTCCGGGGCTCCTGTACACCAAGCTCTATCCGATTCGCGATACCGGGTACTCGGTGGAAGTCAGCCTCGACGCGTCCGAAGCCATCGCCACCGTTGCGGACCTCCAGAGCGAGTTCCTCGCAGTGGGTGCTCTCCTCGCTCTACTCAGCTTTGGCCTCCTCATCTTTCCGATTCGATTCCTCGCGAGCCCGCTCGAGTACCTCACCGGCGCCGCGCGCAGGCTCCGTGAAGGTGATCTCTCCGCGCGCGTCAGGGTGGACTCCGAGGACGAGCTCGGCCTATTGGGCAAGACCTTCAACGAAATGGCCGAAGCGATCGACGAGCGCACGTCTCGTCTCGAGCAGTCCGCCATCGATCTACGTGCCCAAAAGCGCGCCGCTATCGAAGAACGGCTGCGGCTCTCAACGGTGATCTCGTCCATGCGCAATGGAGTCGTCGTACTCGACGCCGACGGAGAGATCGTATTCGGCAACGAAGCCGCGCGTCCTTTACTCCACATGTTGCGCGACGCGAAACATGTCAACGGTCCCGCCAGCCGCCATCCCTGCACCCGGGAGAACCGACAGGAACACTGTGCCGACTGCCTCTTCTCAACCGAGCTCGAACCACGAGCCTGCGTCCTTGAGTTCGAGGGAGGTACCTTCGAAATCCATGCGACGCAATTGGCGCCCAACGCCGGCGGCCAACCCGGAAGGTTGCTCGTAAGTCACGATGTCACCGACCGCGTGGCGCAGGACGAGCGAGAGATGCACCAAGAGCGATTGTCCGTACTGGGCGAGGTCGCCGCGGTGATGGCCCATGAACTCAATAATCCGCTCGCGGCCATCCGGATGTACGCGCAGCTCATCGACGAGAACCTGTCCCCCGATTCGGACCTTCGAACTCACGTCGAAGTGATCAGCCGCAACACCGACAACTGCTCGCGAACGATCCGGGACCTTCTCACCTACGCGACCGACGCAACCCCTGAGACCGGCTTGATCGACATCCGCGACATCCTGGAAGACGTGATCTCCTTCCTGCGTCCGATGCACGAGCGCGCGGAAGTCTCTTTGAGAATGGAGCTCTCGGGCGATGAAGAGCCCGCCTTCGTTCAAGGCGATGAATTGCAGCTGAGACAAATCTTCACCAACCTGATCATGAACGCGGTCCAAGCGCTCGATCCCGGAGGTCAGGTCGTGGTGCGCATGAGTCTGCACGGAGACCATCACTTCGTGGAAGTTTCTGACAACGGGAAGGGCATCGCACCTTCTAATCGCGAGCGCATCTTTCGCGCATTCTTCACCACCAAAGCGCGCGGCGAGGGCACAGGCCTCGGACTCTCTACCGCACGCCGCATCGCCGAACTCCACGGAGGCGGGCTCGAACTCATCGATACCGACTCCCCCGGATGTACCTTCCGCGTCCGCCTTCGACGGGCAGCAGAGATTGCCGTATGAACTCCGACACCGTTCTCGAAAAGAAATCCGATCAAGATCTCGCTGGCGTGAGCATTCTCGTCGTCGATGACGAGGCCGACATCCGCCAGGGCTTGCAGTTCCTGCTCACCAAACTCGGCGCGGAAGTTCGCAGCGCGGGCGACGGGATCGAAGCGCTTGATGCCATTGGGCCGGAGGGCGTCGACATCGTCCTGACCGACTTGATGATGCCGAACATGTCCGGGTCCGACCTGTTGCTCGCCGTGAAAGAACGCTGGCCGCTGACGACGGTCATCGTTCTCACGGGCTTCGGCACGATTCAGAGCGCGGTCTCCTGCATTCAGGCGGGCGCCGCTCACTTCATGACCAAGCCTTTTGATAATTCGGAGGTTCGTCGACTCGTCTCCAGGCTCGGCCGTTCCGTTCTCGCGGCACGAGCTAAGTCGAGACCAGCGGTGGGCTCGATTATCGCCGAAGACCCGGCCATGCTCGAGGTGCTCGAGCTTGTTCACCGCGCGGCGAAGACCAAGGTCCCGGTCTTGATCGAAGGCGCGTCGGGCACCGGAAAGGAGCTCGTGGCGAAAGCGCTCCACGATCTCAGTCACGAGAAGGACCGCCCCTTCATGGCGGTCAACACCGCCGCCCTCTCCGAGAGCTTGCTCGAATCCGAACTTTTTGGGCACACGCGCGGAGCCTTCACCGGCGCCGATCGATCCAAAGAAGGGCTGTTCGCACAAGCGAAGGGCGGCACCGTCTTTCTCGACGAGATCTCGTCCATGCCCTCCGCCTTTCAGAGCAAGCTGCTGCGCGTTCTCCAGGAACACATGGTTCGCCCCGTCGGAGCCAGCGAGGAGCGAGCGGTTCAGTTTCGCTTGATCGCCGCCAGCAACCAAGACCTCGACGCGATGACGCGCACGGGCGCCTTTCGCGAAGACCTGCTCTACCGCCTGGCCGTGCTGCGCATCGTGCTGCCCCCGCTCACCGAGCGCCCGGGCGACATCGAACCGCTCGCGCGCTTCTTCCTTCAAGAGTGCGCGGCGGACTGCCTTGAGCCGGGTGCGGCGATACCCGAGCTCAGTACGGACGCTCTCGCCGCCATGCGCTCCCACCGCTGGCCGGGCAATGTTCGCGAGCTTCAAAACGCCATTCAGCGCGCCGTCATCGTGTGCCGTGGCTCTCGCATTTCCGCCATTCACTTGGGGCTCGGGAATCGCTCTCAACTGTCGCAGAACTCTGCGGAAGAGCTCAGCTACCAAGCAGAGAAGCAGGTCGTCATCGAGCGATTCCAACGCGAGTTCGTGAACCGCGCGCTGGAGACCTCCGACGGAAACATCTCACTGGCGGCAACCCAGTGCGGCCTCACCCGTGCGGCCTTCCAGCGCATCATGCGCCAGCTCAAGATCGACCGTCACGACTTTGCTTGAGCGCCCGGGAGCGAGGCTCTCGAGCGCTCACCGTCCATTCGTCTCTAGTGAGCTGTTCGCCTGGAGAGCTTGGAGAGCTCTTCCATGACCCCGATCGCAAAGAGCGCGAGCAGTCCAACGAGCGGACCGATCTCCCAGAACCCGATCACCGGATCGCTCATGTGAAGCGAAGGCTCGACGATGATGTAGAGGTCGAGCGCGTGCCCGATGAGAATTACAATCGCGACTCGGAACAAGACGGACGAGCTTCGTCGAGCCGCCTTGGGCATCATCACGAGGAAGGGAATCGCCCAGTTGAGCAGTAGATTGACCGGCGTCAGGATCTCCCACGAGCCACGCATGCGCGCGACGAACCAACCGGTCTCCTCGGGCATGTTGGTGTACCAAACCAGCATGTACTGGCAGTACCAGATGTAGGCCCAGAAGAGGCTGAGCGCGATCGTGATCTTGCCGAGGTCGTCGAGAATATCGGCGCTTGCCTTAGGGGCGATCACGCCAGCGCGAGCGAGGAAGACGACGATAATGATCGTTGCCGCCAAGCCCGAGAGCGCGATTCCAGCGAGTGTATAGAGCGCGAAGATCGTGCTGAACCAGTGCGGGTCGAGGGACTCAAGCCAATCGACGCTGGCGAGCGAGAAGCCCACGGCGAAGACCGCCATGAAGATCGAGGCGGAGCGGAGCAGCTGACCGCGCTTCGAGTCGGGATTGGCAAAACGCCGCGTAAGCGCGCGCGCTGCCCAGATCCAGAAGACGAAGTAGAGCACCATTCGAACGGTGAATCCGACCGCGTTGAGGTAGGGCGCTTTGTGTTCGAGGATGTGGTCGCCTTCGACCACGGCGGCGTGCGACCACTCGTAGAGCGAAGAGATTCCGAGGCAGAGCCCGAGCCCGAGCAAGGCCGCGATCGGCAAGCGCGAAGAGAGTACGCGCGGAATAAAGCTCGCCTCGTCGGCCCAACGCGCTCCGCACAAGATCAGAACCGCGAGGAACAGAGCGCCCGAGAGTGCCAGTCCTGTGAAGTAGTGAAAGCCGATCAGGTAGCCGCCCCATGCTCGCGTCGGCTCCAGAATCAAACCGATGACGAAGATAATCGCGCCGGTAATGGCTATACCGCGCAAGAGGCGCCGAGTTTTGTCGGCGGGCTTGATTGTGACGCTCGGCAAATTCATTGCGTGCCTTCCTGGAGAACGCGAACCCATCGAATGGCTTTCCATCGATCCTCTGCTGCAATCTGAGCAGCATGGGATTTCATATTTCCCTGGCCGCGCGTGATGATGTGAAACAGCTCACCGTCGGCCATCGCCATCGCGCGCGCGGCGAGTAGAGAGGGCGGTGGCAACATGCCCCGCTCGACGACACGACCGCGTCCTTCGCCGCGAGAGTCGTGACAGTTGGCGCAGAAGATCCCGTAAACCTGACGGCCACGCTTCAAAGTCTCCGGTGACGAGTTCGCGAACGGGTTCACCAGCTCGCGACCCGCGCGCTGAGCCTCCTCGGTTCCGTCGCCGTACGCGAAAGGCAGCTCCCCGCGCGGGACGACTCCCTCGACCAGCTCTTGCTGCGTCACGCCACCCGCCAAGACGCTGCTCTCCCCGAAGCTCTCCTGAGCTTTGGAGTACACCATCTCCGTGAAGATCTCGTAGTTGCGCACGTCATGCCGCGGTTCAACGGCCGCATCGAGTCCGACGAGTACCAGCAGCACGGCGACAGCGGTCATCACAAATTCACGTGCCAAACTCATTCGTAGACCTCCTCAGTCGTGGAGACAGCACCGCTCGCGCGCAGAATCTCCGCGTGTGTCCCGGCCTCGAACCGAGCGTCGTCCTCCGCCACAACCAGAGCCATCTCTGAGTCCGTCGTCGTCGCGAAAGCCCGGCTGACCTTCTTTCCAGGCCACAGTCCGCAGCGCATGCACAGCGCCGCCGCCGTCGCCAATCCGGCGAACAGAATGGTCATCTCAAAGGCGATCACGATGAAGGCGGGCAGCGAGTCGAACGGGCGCCCGCCGACGTCAATCGGCCAGTTCGTGTGCGAAGCCCAGTACTGGAAGTACAGCCCGATCGCGAGCCCGGCGGTTCCCGCCGCCAGAGTCACCCAGGGTAGCCGCGAGGGCTTGATCCTGAGGACCTCATCGATCCCGTGGATCGGGTAGGGCGAGTAGGCTTCGACGATCGCGATGTCACGCGCTCGAAACTCCTTCGCCGCGGCCAAGAGATCTCGTTCGTCTTCAAAGAATCCGATGTGTACGCGACGACTCATTGTCCAGCTCCCGCGATTGACATGTCCTGTTCGGCAGCCTCTCGCTCATCGGAACTCGCAGAAGGCTGAAGCGCCTTCGCGCCCGACGAGTCGGTGGCCTGCGCCCCCTCTTTCAAGTCGCGATCTCGCACGGGCCGAGTCAGAACGGACTTCACCTCGAACATCGCGATGGTCGGTCCAAAGCGACAGAACAAGAGGAAGCAAGTAAAGAACAGGCCGAAGCTCCCGACCATGGCCCCGATTTCGATCCATGTCGGAACGTAGCCGGACCAGCTCGAAGGCAAGAAGTCGCGATGAATCGAGGTAACGATAATGACGAAGCGCTCGAACCACATGCCGATGTTGATGACGATCGACAAGATGAAGAGCAGAACCAAGTTCTCGCGCACTTTTCTAAACCAGAGCAGCTGAGGCGAGATGACGTTGCAGCTGAACATCGTCCAATAAGCCCAAGCGAATGGGCCGCCCATGCGGTTATTGAAGACGAACTGTTCGTAGTTGCTTGCCGAGTACCAAGCGATGAAGAGCTCGGTCATGTAGGCGAGACCGACGATCGTTCCGGTGAAGACCAAAATCTTGCACATCGCCGTCAAGTGAGCGCGAGTGATGTAGTCCTCGAAGTGCATCACCTTGCGGGCGATCAGCATCAGAGTCAGGACCATCGCGAACCCGCTGAACACCGCGCCGATCACGAAGTACGGCGGGAAGAGGTTTGCGTGCCAGCCCGGGATGACGGCAGTGGCGAAGTCAGAGCTCACGACACTGTGAACGGAGACCACCAGGGGAGTTGCGAGCGCGGCCAGCAACATGCAGGCGGTCTCATAGCGCGACCAGGTGCGAGCCGTGCCGCGCCAGCCGAAGCTCAGGTAGCCGAGGATTCGCTTGCGCAAGCCATTCGCGCGATCGCGCATCGTCGCCAAGTCGGGGATCAGGCCCACGTACCAGAAGGTCAGCGAGATGATGAAGTAGGTGCTGATCGCAAAGACGTCCCACAGGAGCGCGGAACGGAAGTTGACCCATAGCGGTCCACGATAGTTGGGATACGGGAAGACCCAGTAGGCCAGCCACGGCCGGCCCATGTGAATCAGCGGAAAGATCGCCGCGCAGATCACGGCGAAGATCGTCATCGCTTCGGCCGACCGATTGATCGACGTGCGCCACTTCTGGCGGAACAACAGGAGCACAGCGGAGATCAGAGTGCCCGCGTGGCCGATGCCGACCCAGAACACAAAGTTGGTGATGTCGAAGCCCCAACCGACCGTGCGGTTGAGTCCCCACGTGCCGATACCAGTCTTGATCTGATAGCCGATGGAGAAGACGCCCAGTGCGAGCGCGCTGACGGCAAAAAACATCCCAAGACGCCACATCGACGTCGGACCGCGCTCGATCGGAGTACACACATCGTGTGTGACGTCGGCAAGCGTCTTGCCCCCCGTGATCAGCGGGAGCGCCTGGTCACTAGCCCTCATGAGTGGCCTCCGTTTCTGCGACATTTCGAACCTCGGTCAGGTAGCCGACCGAGGGGCGAACATTCAGCTCCTCCAGAGCGCGATAGTGTCGCGGTCCCCCCATCGCAATCGAGACTTCGCTCTCGGGATCCGAGAGGTCGCCAAAGACAATCGCTTTCGTCGGGCAGGACTGCTGGCAAGCGGTCTGAATCTCGCCATCCGCGACCACGCGCCCCTCGCGATGCGCTGCGCTCTTTGCTTCTTGAATTCGCTGCGCGCACATCGAGCACTTCTCCATAACACCCCGCGACCGAACCGTGACGTCCGGATTGAGCGCATGGTTGGCGTGCTCGTCATCGCGCGGATAGTCGAACCAGTTGAATCGGCGGACCTTGTACGGACAGGTGTTCGCGCAGTAGCGCGTCCCGACGCAGCGGTTGTAGACCTGCTGGTTGAGCCCCTCACTCGAGTGCACCGTCGCCAGAACCGGACAGACCGACTCGCAGGGCGCATTGTCGCAGTGGTGACACATCATCGGCTGGTGCGAGACGCGCAGCGAGTCGTCATCCCCGCCGTAGTAGCGATCGATTCGCAGCCAGTGCATCTCGCGGTGCCGCTCGACTTCGTCACGCCCGACAACCGGCACGTTGTTCTCCGCCTGACAGCTCACGACGCAACCGCTGCAACCCGTGCAGACCGAGAGATCGACCACCATCGCCCAGTTGTGCCCGGGACGTTTGTGATCATCCGGCCACAGGTTGACCGCCGCTCGGTGTTCCGCGCTGCCGTGAGCCGAATGGGCAACGTGCCCACCGAGCACGGTGCGCTGCAGTACATCGCGAACCTCTCCGCCCTTCGGCGCCAGGTGCTCGGGCACCTCCAGCTTGTGATAGTCCTGCGTGCAGGCCAGCGCTCGGTGCCCATCGACCTTCGCAACCAAAACCTCGCGCACATCGGTCCGCATGCGCCCGCCGACGAAGGCGAGCCAGGGAGCCGCATTCACCCCGATCGTCTCGCCGGGATGAATCATCGCGTCGGCCTCGATCCAGTCCGGAGCGAGGTTCGCAAAGCGATCCGTTCCCAGCCGGCCGTAGCCTAGGGCCACACCGACGACTCGATCGTGCTGTCCCGCTTGAATGTGAACCGGCAGCTCCATCACGCCGTCGACATCGGCACAGCTCAGCCGAACCAGGTCGCCCTCTTCGACGCCGAGCTCTTCGGCATGAGCGCTCGAGAAGGTCGCGTAGTTATCCCACACGATGTGCGACACGGGATCGGGGAGCTCTTGCAGCCACGGATTGTGCGCGTGCGCGCCGCCCTGAAGACCGACCTTGGGGTACAGCACGAGCCTGACCGACTCGTCTTGCTTCAGCTCGCCCACCGAGCGAATCGCGCCCGCGTCAAACGCCGGTTGCGAACGCCTTGAAGTCGGGGCCTCGATCGTTCCGCGCTGTCGCGCCAGCGCGAGGAAGTCCTCGAACTTCGCTCCCCCGCCCGCCTGCGGGTAGACGACCTCTCTCAGGTAGTCATCGGAGAGCTCGCGGTCCTCGCGCGAATCTCCGTTCCAAGTCGCCAATGTCTGGCGCAGGCTGCGGCCGTTGAACAGCGGCGCCACGGTCGGTTGTGACAAGACCCACTCACCGTGCACCGGCTCCGCTTCGCCCCAGCTCTCCAAGAAGTGCGGCTCCGGCAAGATCCAAGTCGCAAGCTCGCTCGTCTCATCGACCCGATCCGCGAAGGAGACGATCGTTCCGGCGCCGGCCAGCGCAGCCGCGATGTCCGGTCGGTCATAGGCGGGATTGCAGCCGGCGATCAGGAGCAAGTCGACCCGCCCGGCCTCCAGCTCCTTCGCGAGCGCAGCCGCTGCGCGGTCATCTCCGCGCTTCTGCAGCGAGGGCTTCGCTAGATCCAGAACACCGCCGTAAGCACCGAGCAGCTCATTCGCCTGATTGGCGAGCAGCTGCACTTTGAATTGGTTGCCGCCACACAAGACAACACTCTTGCCTCGGTACGACCAGAGCTCCTGCGCCATGCGCTCGATCGCCGCTCCGTGATCGACAAACTCAAGAGCGGGCGCGTGGGCCTCGCTGCCCTTCGAGTAGCAGCTGAGCAGCTCCAGCAAGCCCGCGAGGGCCGGCAAAACTTCGGACGGCGCCATGCGGTGCCGCTCGTCCGCCATGCCGCCGGTCACCGTGAGGATCGACTCGAACTGCCAGTGACGCGACATGTGCCCGGAGTCGGGTTTGCGCTTGGCCGCCCAACCCGCCGAGTGTTCGACGGGCGAGTAGCCGGTGCCCAGGAAGTCGGCACCGAATGAGGCGATCACGTCCGCATGCTCGAGCTTAATTCGCGGCAAGACGCGCGTCTTGTGCGTCGCTTCATTCGCGTCGAGCGACGCGGAGAAGGAGAGCGCGTCGTACTCGATGTGCTGTCCCCCGCACTGCGCAAGAAAGCTATCAATCTGAAGCTGCGTACTCGGCGAAGTCACCGTTCCGGTCAACAGCCGAACGCTTCCGCGCTTGCCCTGAATCGCTCCGAGGAGAGCGCGCATGGCCGAATCGGCCTGCTCCCAAGTCCGGCTCTCGCCTTGTTCCTGTGGACCGTTGATGCGCTGGGCGTCGTACAGCGAGAGCACCTGAGCTTGTCCGGTCGAGCACAGACCTCCGCCTGTGAAAAGCTGGTCGCGGTTGCCTTCCAGCTTGATCGGGCGACCATCCCGGCAGCGCGCCAAAATTCCGCAGGAGGAGGAGCAACCCGCGCAAGCCGAGGCGACCCAGTAGGGAACGCCGGGGGTCAGAGCCGTCGAAGCGCTTGGCGAGGCCATCGCGATGATCGAGGGCGCACGCGAACAACCGGCCAGCGTCGCCGAAGCGATGCCGAAGCCCGCCATCTGAAGGAAGGCGCGCCGTGACGGATCGGTGGCTTCGCCTGGCAATAGAACCGACTCCACCGGATTCAATTCCGCTGGTTTCAATTCCTCGGGGAGCTCTTGGGGTGTTTTCACGGTTAAAGGTGGCAAGTGACGCAGTCGGTAGAAACGTGTCGGTGAAGGTCGTTGTCGGGAGCCAGACTCGTCGGCGTCGCCTCATTCGCGCGGTGACAGTCGATGCACCAGCCCATCGAGAGGTCGGTCTCTTGACGCATGCGTTCCATGCTCTGAACCGGACCATGGCAGGTCTCGCAGGCCTGACCAGCCGCGACGTGAACGCTGTGATCGAAGTAGACGAAGTCCGGTACTTGATGGATGCGCTGCCAAGGAATCGGCTGAGCTGCGGGCACAGCGGCACTCTCATCGGTTGGATCGGGATTCCAACCCGCGTAGTCGAAGAGTTTTGCGAGCTCGGTAGAGACGGTGAGCTTGGGCTCTTCGCCCGCTGTCTCGGCTCGCACCTTCTCCATCAAGATCGAGTCGAACCCGTCGGCCACTACCGAGTGACAGTTCATGCAAATCGAGCTCGAGGGAATCCCCGCATGTCGACCGCGTTCCGCTCCGTAGTGGCAGTAGAGGCAGTTAATCTCGAGCTCGCCCGCGTGCAGGCGGTGCGAGTAGGTGATCGGCTGCTCGGGGCTGTAGCCCTTGTTGTTCGCCATCAAGCGCGAATCCGAGTTTGCGATGATCGTGCTGCCCCCGAGGAGCAGAGCGCTGATGGCAAATACCTTTGTACTGGTGTGCATGACCGTCCTCACCTCAACAAGGCGTCTCCGCACCGCGGCGCGCGTAGAACCACCAGTTCACGACCAGGCATGACAGGTAGTAGGCCGCGAAGCCGTAGAGCGCGTACTGAGGCGTTCCCGCCTTGATTTGGGTGGCGAAGATCTTGGGGATAAGAAACGCCCCGTAGGCGGCGATCGCCGAGGTCCATCCGAGAACCGGACCGGCTTGCTCCTTCTCGAAGATGATCGGAATCATGCGGAAGGTCGAGCCGTTCCCGATGCCGGTCGTCGCGAAGAGCAGAATGAACAGGAGCAGGAAGGGCATGAAGTACTGCTCGGGAGTCGGTGACTGCGCAGCTTGCGCCACGAACCAACCCGCGCCGATCGTCGCCCCGATCATGATCACCGTGTCCCACTGGGTGACGCGCGCTCCGCCGAGCTTGTCGGACAACCAACCGCCCAGCGGGCGAATCAGAGCGCCGACTCCAGCACCGATCCAGATGAAGTTGGAGGAGACCGGCGCTGAGGGATTCACCAGCGCCTCCGCCAGCTGTCCCCCATCAGAGCCCACTCGAATGAAGCCGAACACGTCGTCGATCAGCTTCGGAAAGGCGTTGGCGTAACCGATGAACGAACCGAAGGTCATCGTGTAGAGCCAAGTCATCACCCAGGTGTGCTTGTGCTTGAAGATCGCGAATTGCTTAAGCAAGCCCTGCTTCGTCTCGTCGGGAGTGAAGAAGCGCATCGCGAACAAGGTCACGACCACGGCCACAACCAGCACGACGAAGATCTTCAGCAGCTCGGGAAAACCGCCCCACGGTGTCAAGAGCAGAACGATACCGACCGCGGCACCGATGTAGCCGAGTACGGTGAGCCACAGAAACTTGGCAACCGCGACGGGCGTCGGTCCGCACTTGTGTTGCGGGAGGTTGTTCATCCCGAAGAAGGCCGCGATCAGGAAGACGCCGAGAATCGGAATCCAGACCAGTCCGGCGTTTTGAATCCAGAGCTGCTTCATTCCGTCATCCGCAGCAATCTCGTAGGGCTCTCCACCCATCGAGCCGAAGGCGCCGAAGGTGATGATCCAGGGCAAGAGAAACTGCATGACACTAACGCCAGCGTTTCCGAGTCCGGCGTTCAGGCCGAGCGAGAGGCCCTGCATGCGCTTCGGAAAGAAGAAGCTGATGTTGGACATCGAGGAGGCGAAGGCACCACCGCCGACTCCGGAGAGCGCCGCCAGGAGAATGAAGGTCAGGAAGGGCGTCTCGGGATTCTGCAGTGCGATGCCCGCACCGATCGCGGGCAGGAGCAGCAGCAGCGTCGTCATGAATTTGACGTTGCGCCCGCCACAGATCGCGATCATGAACGAGTTCGGAATCCGAAGGGTCGCTCCCGCAAGGCCGGCAACGGCGGGCAGAGTGAACAAGAGCGCGCGATAGCCATCGCCGTCGTAGAACTCGCCGTCGTTACGGAACGTGAAGTTGAAGAGATCCGTGTTCGCGAAGTGCAGCTTCTGAATGAACTTCGCGACCATCCCCCAGTACAGCCAGACCGAGAAGGCGCACAGCAGGTTGGGGATCGAAATCCACAGGTTGCGGTTAGCCGTGCCCTTACCGGTTGAATTCCACTCGGCTTCGTTCTCGGGATCCCACTTGTCTAGTGTGCGGCTCATAAGGTCCAGCTTCGGTCAGGCGTAATGTCGGTTGATTGAGAAGTGCCGGGGTTTCAGTCGGGACTGCGAATGGTCTTGCGGTCCCAGTTCCAACGAACGAGCTGGGTCCGTCTCCACAGGTAGTGGTTCGGAACCACGAGCACGTGAACCAGCCGCGTGAAGGGGAAGAACCCGATCAGGAGGAAGGCGTTGACAATGTGCAGCTTCGCGAGGAAGGGCAGCGGAGCTACGAAGCTCACGTCGGGTGAGAAGAACAGCAGCGACCTGAGCCACGGAGTCATGTTGGTGGCGAACCACGAGCTACCCCAACCGTGGTAGACGGCGACCATCAGTCCGGATGCCACCTGGACGAGGAGCAAGGCGTAGATGATCCAGTCGCTGATGGTGGTTACCACGCGCACTTTGTTGTTCGCAAAGCGGCGAATGATGATCATCACCAAGCCGACCAGCGTGATGACGGCGAAGCCCATGCCCGTTACTTCGAGTGCGACCAGGCGCACGGGAACGGAGTTCCACCACAGAAGGCTGCGGGGAATGAGAAAAGCTCCCAGGTGCCCACCGAGCACCACCAAGATGCCGTAATGAAACGGCACCGACCCCCAGAAGTGCTGGCGGTTCTCGAGGAACTGCGAGGACAGGCTGGAGTAGGAGAAGGCGGTCGAGATGTACCGCCTGATCGTGACGATGAAGAACAGCACCAGGCTGACATAGGGCAGAACAGCGAACAGAAAGAAGTCATTCATGGTGAGTGCCTCCGCTCGTCGAGAGCGTTTCGGCGCGCTCTTCATCGGCGCCGTGATAGTCCGTGAGGAAGCTCTGCATTCCGGTGAGGACGCATCGATAGGGATTCTTCTCGTCCTCGAAGCCTTCGAGCAGCTTCGAGATCGCCGGCAAGATCACACCGCGCGCCAGAGCGTCGCCGCGGGTTTCGTCGAGCCGCCCCACCAAGCCCAGCACGACGCCGAGGTGATCGGGCAACTCGCTCGTCTCGAACAAGTCGAGCTCGCCGAGCAGCTTGCGAAGCCGAACCATCAGCGCACCGCGCGCATAGTTCTCCCCGTGCAAGTGCCAACCCACCTCGAGCGCGCGATCATCCGACCCGTCGAATGTCTGCGTAAAGAGCTCTTCGCGCTCGGTCACTCCATCCCGGGAAAAGAACTCCCGAAAGGTGCCGAGCTCATGGAAGCCCGCCGCGTCATCGGCCTCGAGCTCGGACAGAGCGCGCGCGGCGAATGCCGACCCGTTCTCGTCGGGATAGGCCAAGAGGCTGGCCCATGCATCGTGAAGTTTAGGTGCAGTTAGCATCGCTCAGCTCCTCTTAGGTGCAGCGCGGAATCCGAAACCGGCTTCCGCTTTGAGCTCTTGAGGATCGATAATCATCTCCATCGCCATTTCCCTTTGGAAAGGCGGGATGACGTAGCGCTCATCGGTCGTCGCCAGCGCGGTCAACCGGAAGATGTCGTCGGCGTCCTCGGCGGTGCAGTCCGCCTCGAGCAACGCGCGCTCGGCATCCGCTTGACTGATGTCACCGACTGTGACGTAGCGACGCCAAATCTTGACGGCCATCTCCTTGCGCAAGGCGTAGCGCAGCTTCCCGAGGTTGCCCGCTGAGAACAGCTTGGCCATGTACTCGAGCGGCGCACGGCCCTTGTCGATGTCGGCGAACAGACTGTCGACATCGTTGCGAACGACATCGCCCTGCGTCGTCGACATCACCGGCAAGAGCGGCGGGACGTAGAAGAGCATCGGGAAGGTCCGGTACTCGACGTGCATCGGCAGCGCGAGCTTCCAGAGCTTGACGAACTTGTAGACCGGCGAGTTTTGCGCCGACTCGATCACTCCGTCGGGGATGCCCGAGCGCTCGGCCGCTGCGATCACTTCGGGATCGTTCGGATCCAGAATCAGCTCGCGCTGCGCATCGACCAACTCGTCCTCGGGACGCATCGCGATTTCGCGCAACTTGTCCATGTCGTAGAGCACGTTGCCCAGATAACGAATGCGACCGACGCAGCTGTGGAAACAAGCCGGCGCTTCGCCCGCTTCGAGACGCGGGTAGCACAGAATGCACTTCTCCGACTTGCCGGTAGACCAGTTGTAGTAGGTCTTCTTGTAGGGACAGGCCGGGATGCAGGAGCGCCAAGCACGGCACTTTTCCTGGCTCAACAAGACGATGCCATCTTCGCCGCGCTTGTAGAGCGCGCCCGAAGGACAGGCGGCCACACAGGAGGGATTGAGGCAGTGGTTGCAAATCCGCGGGATGTAGAACATCGAGATCCGCTCGATCTCGAGCATCTGCTTCTTCTGCTCCGCCGTCAGCCCCTCCATATTGGGGTCGTTCTTCGCGTAGATATTCGATCCGCCGAGGTCGTCATCCCAGTTGGGCCCGGCCTCGATCTTCTCCATCGGCTCGCCGGTGATTTTGGAGATCGGAATAGCCGTCGGCTGATCGTCCCCCTCCGGCGCGTCGAAGAGCGTCTGGAACTTGTAAGTCCACGGCTCGTAGTAGTCGTCCAAGCTCGGCTGCGCCGGGTTGTGGAAGATGTTGGGGATGATCTTGGCTTTGCTCGTCGAGCGCAGCTTGAGCTCATCACCGTCGACCACCCACCCCCCTTTGTAGGAGTCTTGGTCTTCCCAACGCGTCGGAAAACCCGTGCCGGGCTTCGTCTCCACGTTGTTCCACCACATGTACTCCGTACCTTCGCGGTCGGTCCAGATGTTCTTGCAGGCAACGCTGCAGGTGTGACACCCGATGCACTTATCGAGGTGAAAGACCATCCCAATTTGGCTTCTAACGTCCATATAAATGGTCCTAGTAAGAGATGGATTCCAAGCGGCGTACGACGATGTGTGTATCGCGGTTGCAACCGGTCGGACCCCAGTAGTTGAAGTGATAAGTGAATTGACCGTAGCCGCCGAGCATCAGGTTCGGCTTCAAGCGTGTACGCGTCAGAGAGTTGTGACCACCCGCGCGACGGTTGCCGCGTGTCGGTGATTTCGGAACGCCGTAGGTCCGCTCGGGCGAGTGATAGATGATGCAGATGCCCTCGGGAATCCGAGCGCTCACCGCTGCTCGCGTCACGACGACGCCGTGGTCGTTGAGAACTTCGACCCAGTCGTTGTCTTCGATGCCGAGCTTCTTCGCGTCATCGACGCTCATCCAGAACGGCTCGCAGCCGCGCGACAGAGTCGTCATGCGCTCGTTATCACCGTAGGTCGAGTGGATGTGCCACTTGCCGTGCGGAGTTAGATAGTTGAGCGTCAACGTCTCGCCCTTGGTCTCCGTGAAGACCAGGTCGGAGTACTCGTCCGGCCGCGGTTTTGGTTTGTAGGTCGGCAGGTGCTCGCCGAACATGATGTAGCCGGGGTGGTCGAGGTAGAGCGACTGCCTACCGGTAACCGTCCGCCAGGGAACCATCCGTTCGATGTTGTAGGTGAAGGCCGCGTAGGGCCGACCATCGGCACACAAGCCCGACCACAGAGGCGCGTTGTGAATCCGGCGCGGTCTGGACTGCAGGTCCTTGAAGTTCGTGCGAATGCTGCGGTGACGTTCCGCGAGATCCGCCAGCTCCAGGCCGGTCTTGACCTCCATCTCCTTGTACGCCCGGTAGGCCAGCTCGCCATTCGTCACGGTCGAGAGCGCCAGAATGACATTGGCGGCGTCTTCGGCCTCTTTCAGCGACGGATAGGTCTCACCTTCCCAGCGCTCGACCGGTTTCGTGGCCTGGATCTCGTCGTAGAAATCCTTGCAGTCGAAGTGCGTGCCGTGCGCCCCCAGCCCCTTCTCGCGCGGAATCTTTCCGTAGGAGATGAACTGGTTGTAGAGGTTGGTGTAGTCGCGTTCGACCACCGCAATACTCGGCATGGTCTTGCCGGGAATCGGCTCGCACTCACCCTTCATCCAATCCGCCATGGTCGGCTGAGCAATCTCGGCCGGCGAGTCGTGGGCCAACGGGGCCATCATCACGTCGCGGGTCTTGCCGGGCAGGTGTGTCTCCGACATCTCCGAGAAGCGCTTGGAGATCGCGCGGAAGATGTCCCAGTCACTCTTGGACTCCCAACAGGGCGGAACCGCAGGTGCGAGCGGGTGAATGAACGCGTGCATGTCCGTCGAGTTCATGTCCGCTTTCTCGTACCAAGTTGCCGCGGGCAAGATGATGTCCGAGTACAGCGCGGTCGTATCCATTCGGAAGTTCAGATCGACGACCAGGTCCATCTTTCCGGCAGGTGCCGTTTCGACCCACTCGACGTCATTGACGGCCTCTTCGGCGAGGTCTTCGCCGACGCGATTCGTGTGCGTGCCGAGATAGTGATGCAGGAAGTACTCGTGTCCTTTGGCCGAGCTCATCAGGGCGTTGCCGCGCCAGATGAACCAGAGCCGCGGCCAGTTCTCGGGTGCGTCGGGACGCTCGATCGCAAACTTCAGTCTGCGCGAGACGATCTCTTCTTTGACCCAGGCGACAATCTCCTCCTTGGTCTTCGCGCCCGCAGCCTCGGCCCGCTTCGCCAGCTCGATTGAGCTCTCGTCAAACTGCGGGAAGAAGGGCAGCCAACCGCTGCGCACAGCGCGCACGTTGACGTCGATGGAGTGCGCCGTCGCCAACCCCTCCTCGGCATCACTCGGAACGGTGTTGTAGTCCGTGCCGTTCTTCTCGTAGCGCCACTGATCGCTGTGAATGTAGTGCCAGCTCGGACCGTTCATCAGGCGCGAAGCCGGGTACCAGTCTTTGGCGAGCGCGAGGCTGGCCCAAGAGTCCATCGGAGCCAGCTTCTCCTGCCCGACGTAGTGCGCCAAGCCGCCGCCGTTCACTCCGACGCAGCCGGTAAATACCAGCGCGTGAATCGCCGCGCGATACATCAAGTTCGCGTGGTACCAGTGATTGATTCCAGCGCCGATGATGACCGTGCACTTGCCGCCGGTCTTGTCCGCGGTGACCGCCCACTCGCGAGCGAAGCGAATCAGGGTGTCGCGCGAAATGCCGGTGTAGAGCTCGGCCCAAGCAGGCGTGTAGACGCACTTCTCATCGTCGTAGTCCGCCGGATAAGCGCCCTCGAGGCCACGTCCCACGCCGTACTGCGCCATCAAGACGTCGTACACCGTGACGACGCGAACCGTCTCGCCCTCGGCCGTCTGGACCGTGCGATAGGGAACGCCGCGCGCGACCTTCTCGCCATCCGCGAAGTCGTCAAAGCGGCACTGCGCGACGCCGGCATGGTCGTCGAGGAAGGTCAGCTCGGCGTCGATATCGCTGCCGTCTTTTCCATCCTTGGGGATCAGGTTCCACTTGCCCTTCTCCTCGCCCCACCGGTGACCGACGCTGCCCATCGGCATCTTCGGCGTGTTTTCGTTTCGATCCCAGTTGAGGAACTTCCACTCGTTGTTCTCTTCCTCGGTGTAACGATCGAGCCGCCCTGCGCGCAGGAGCTGCCCAGCCTTCCACTGGTCGCCATCCGGCACGAGCTCGATCAAGAACGGCGAGTCGGAATAAGTGCGCGTGTAGTTCAGGAACTTTTCGTTCTGTTGCTCGTGATGGAACTCCTTGAGGATCACGTGATTGACCGCCATCCACCACGCGCCGTCCTGGCCCGCGTTGACCGAGATCCACTCATCCGCAAACTTCGCCACTTGGCTGAAGTCCGGTGAGAACACGACCATCTTCGTGCCGTTGGTTCGCGCTTCGGCGGCGAAGTGCACGTCCGGAGTCCGGGTCATGTTGAGGTTGGCACCCATGACCGCCAGGAACTTGGCGTTGAACCAGTCCGCTGACTCGTTGACGTCGGTTTGCTCGCCCCACACTTCGGGCGAGGCGTTCGGAAGGTCGCAGTACCAGTCGTAGAAGGACAGGTTGATGCCCCCCATCAGCTGAAGCATGCGCGAGCCGGCTGCGTAGGAGAGCATCGACATCGCGGGGATCGGTGAGAAGCCGACGATGCGGTCCGGGCCGTGCTCTTTGATCGTGTGGACAGCGGAAGCAGCGATGATCTCTTTCGCCGTTCGCCAGCTCGTGCGCCGCAGGCCGCCCTTGCCGCGGGCCCGCTGAAAGCGCGCGCGCTTGACCGGGTCGCGCATGATCGACTGCCAGGCGTGAACCGGATCGTCATGCTCGGCTTTTGCCGCTCGCCAGAGATCGAGCAGAGCGCCGCGGATGTAGGGATACTTGACGCGCAGCGGGCTGTAGAGATACCACGAGTAGGAAATGCCTCGCTGACATCCGCGCGGCTCCATCGGCGGAATGCTCGGATCCATGTCTGGATAGTCCAGCGCTTGCATCTCCCAGGAGACGATGCCCTCCTTGACGTGAACGTTCCAAGAACAAGAACCCGTGCAGTTCACGCCGTGGGTACTGCGCACAACTTTGTCGTGCTGCCAGCGATTGCGGTAGAACTCCTCCCACTTGCGCGCCTTCGGATCCAGCGCGTCTTGTAGGAAGGGATTGTTGGGCAGGTTCTTCATGCGTTCCGAGCCTCTTGAATCAGGGAGCGTCGAACGCCCCGGAAGCGATTGCGCCAGACAAGATCGAAGATCACGAGCAGGGTGGCGGCGAGGCCCAGGCCCATGAGTAAGAAGGGAAGGCTCTGCGACTCGCTCTGTTCGAGTCCAGATGCGGCCTCGTCACCGAAAAAGGCGACGAGCGCTAGGACCTCGTCGCTCTCGATCGGGTGATCGGCAAAGAGCGGCTTCATGGTCTCGGACGGTGGCGAACTGAGCCAAGCGCCGAGCGCCGTGCGACCTTCGAGTCGCGAGTAGACCGCCGTCAAATCCGGTCCCAGGTTGCCTCCGCCAAAGCCACCGATGCTCGCGCTCGTGTGACACGACACGCAGGCCGGCGCACCGGATTCGAAGTCGAGGGCGCCGAGGAACAGCTCGCGCCCCTTCTTGACGTCAGCCGCGGTCAGCGGGCGATCGCTCACCTGCACACCGGCGAACTGTGACTTTTCTTTCTGCTCCTCTTGCTCGATGAGAGCGATCAGCTTGCCCGCGAGCGCAGCGTTCATGCCCGGGACCGGCGGCATGTAGACACCGCGCGATTCCGCCAGGATGCGCTGTTCGTATTCACCGCCAGCATCGATCGTTCCCTTCGGGTCGATCAAGAACTGCGTGATCCAATCGGAATCGCGGCGCTCGGTCAGACCCGCAAGGTCGGGACCCGTGAGGCGACCGCCGCCGATGGTGTGGCAGCTGGCGCAGTTGCGGGCGAAGAAGTTGATGGTCTCTTCCGAAGGCGGGTCTTGAGCGAAGACGGGCGCGACGAAAACAGAGGCCAGGAGCAGAGGGAAGACACTCGAGAGGTGGATCAATCTCATGACGGTCGGCTCAAAGCAAGGGACGTGCCCGCGCTGCGCGGATTCGCGCAGACGGCCCTAAAGACCTGCGATAAAGGTCCGTGCGACATTGGGAGTTCGTCGAACGCGGGGAGAGAGAGCGCGCGGCGCATAGCTTCGTATGCACCGCGCGCATGAGTGGTATGCAGCCCAGTCGGAGACCTCCAACTTCCCCTAAGGAGCCGAAGGACTCGCCTCGTTCGCCTCGGTGCGGAGCAGCTTGTCCAAGGAGAAGCGCCCCGCTCCTTGCCAGAAGAAGACCATCAAGGTGACCAACACCAGCAAGGCGAACTGGAAGTTGAGGTTCTCTCCGACGAAGCCGAAGCCGGTTGCGCCCTGCAGGTGAATCCACACGGCTCCCGCAAGGACAATGGCGTTGAGACCCGCGGCAATGCGCGTCGCGAACCCGAGTGCGAGGCTCATTCCGCCAACGGAATGAGCGAAGACCACGAACCAGGCGATCAGGTTCTCGGTCTGACCGAACTCGCCGCCGAGCTGCGCCTCGAGCTTGCCCATGTCCAGGATGTAGTAGATGCCTTTGATGGCCAGAGCGACTCCCAAGTAGATGCGTAGGACCGCCATCGGAGAGAGGCGACCGGGCACGGGTGCAGCCGTCGGAAGCTTGAAGCGCGGTTCCTTTCGAGTCGCCGCGCGTTTTTCGAGAGCTAGCTCGTGCTCCTCTGCGGCGGCTTTTTCGTCCGCTTCACTGAAGGTCACGAACTTGGTCATGAAGGAGAGAGCGATGACGCAGAAGCCCAGAATGAGGAGGGCTGTCGGCCATTCGAGGCTCTCGGAACGGAAGAGGAAGCCCGCTCCCACAGCGCCGAGATTGCCTCCGGCACCGACGATCCCCGCCACTGACCCGAGCGCTTTCTTGTTGATGAAGGGCACCACCGAGAAGGTCGCACCTTCCGACATCTGGGTGAACAGACTGAACACGATCATGGTTCCGATCGCGAGCGGGAGCAAATCAGCTCGTGAAAAGCACAAGAGCGCGATGCCTTCGATAAAGAGGGCAATAAACAGCCAGCGCACTCGCCCCTTCAAGCCACCGCGATGTCCGAACTTATCGCCAATGATTCCGCCGGTTGTCCGTGCGAAGATATTCATCAGCCCGAAGAGGCCGGCAACCAAGCCCGCCGCCGCTAAGCCCAGATCGAAGTAGTCGATGAAATAGAGCGCTGCGATGTTGTTGATCGTGAGCTCGATGCCGAAACAAGCCGCGTAGATCAAGAATAGCGCCCAGACGCGCTTATCCGTGGCCGCCATCAGGAAGGCACCCTTCGTCTTCTGCTTGCTTTCCAGCTCGCCGCGCTTGCGCAGATCGGCAAAGTTCCCGTCCGGCAGATCTTGAGTCAGGAAGTAGTACGCGATGCCGGTTACGAAACAGACGGCGCCAGCAACGACCATCGAGAAGCGCCAGCTGTGCTCTAAGCTGAAGCCGAGGCCGATAAAGGCCGCCAAAACGAGCGGCATGACCATCTGCGTCACACCCCCACCGAGGTTGCCCCAACCCGCGCTCGTCGCATTCGCTGTGCCGACGCAGTTCGGCGCGAACATCACCGAGGTGTGGTACTGGGTGATCACGAAAGATGCCCCGATGACGCCGATGCCGAGGCGGAACAAGAGGAAGCTCTCGTAGCTCTCGGCGAGACCGATCCCCATGACGGGCAAGGAGCCGAGTAGCAAGAGGATCGTGTAGCTCTTCCGTGGACCGATGTGGTCGCAGAGCCAGCCGATGGCGAGCCTGGCGACGATCGTAATCGAGACCGAAGCGATGATCGTGTTGCCGATCTGGGTCTTGGTCAGCCCCAGCTCGTCGCGCACGACCGCCATCAGCGGTGCGATGCCGAACCATGCGAAGAAGCAGAGGAAGAATGCGAACCACGACATGTGGAAGGCTCGCATTTGCGGTGTCTTCAGGCTGAAGAGCTCGATTCGCGTCGCTTTGTTCTTAACGTCCATGTACGGATTCTTAAAGTCGTAGACGCCTGCCTGAGGCGCGCGGGATGAAAGACTCGACTCGAATCGCCGTCTTGAATTCGAGCCTTCGCGCACGCGGGCAAGTGGCGTGCCGATCTTCCCAGCAGCGCTTCGACGGGATCCAGGCATGCAGCGAGCGTTCGTAAAGCCAGTAGCTGCATAGCTCGCTATGCGGTCTGCATACGAATCAAAGCATCAACCGCTGGAGATGTTGGAGCGCGGCGCGCATCCCCCATCGAGTGGAGCTCCTGCCTTCCGCGAGGCAAGTGCGTCCGCACTATTAGCCTTCGCACTATTAGCGGGCACGCTACGAACTAGTTGAGTTCGCGTCTCATCGGATGCGCGAACTAGCTTGCACCGATGAACTACGCCTCTCTTCCAACAATCATCCAAGGTGGCATGGGAGCCGGCGTGTCCGGATGGAAGCTCGCGCGAGCCGTCTCCCGCGCCGGTCAACTCGGCGTTGTAGCCGGGACCGCGCTCGACGTCATTCTCGCGCGCCGCTTGCAGCAAGGCGATCCGGGTGGACACTTCCGCCGCGCGCTCGCCCGATTTCCCGTCCCGGGAGTTGCCGAGCGCATCCTCGATCAGTTCTTCCTCCCGCACGGGAAAGACAGCTCCACTCCCTTTCGCGCCATTCCCCTGCTCAGCACGAAGTCGTCCGGCGAGCGCGAGGATTTAATCGTGGCCGCGAACTTCGCGGAGGTGTTCCTCGCCAAAGAGAATCACACGCGCCTCATCGGCATCAACTTCCTGGAGAAGATTCAGCTCCCGACCCTGCCCTCAATCTATGGAGCCATGCTCGCCGGCGTCGACGTCGTCTTGATGGGCGCGGGCTTGCCGCTCTCCATCCCCGGAGTTCTCGACAACTTTGCGGCAGCGCGAACAGCGCGCATAACTCTGGATGTCCGAGGGAGTGCCAAATCGTCGTCGCACGAGCTTCACTTCGACCCCAAAGAGTTCTGTCCGGGCGTGGCGCCGACGCTCCGTCGCCCCGACTTCTACGCGATCGCCTCGTCGGCCATCGTCGCCTCCGTCATGGCGCGCAAATCGACGAGCCAGGTAGATGGACTCGTTATCGAAGAATCCTCTGCCGGCGGTCACAATGCGCCGCCTCGCGGTCCGATGAAGCTCGACGCTCATGGTGAACCCAGCTACGGAGAGCGCGACGTCGTCGACTACGGTGCTATCGAAAAGCTCGGCCTGCCGTTCTGGTTGGCGGGCTCCTACGGAACCGCCGATGCCTTGGAACGAGCGCAAGAACTCGGCGCCGTCGGAGTACAGATCGGAACTCCTTTTGCCTTCTGCGATGAGTCCGGAATTACGAGCCGTCTGAAAGCCCGCGCTCTTCGTCGAATTCGCGCCGGCAACGATCACGTGCACACCGACCCCCTAGCGTCGCCGACGGGCTTTCCCTTCAAGGTCTTCGAACTTCCAAACACGATGTCCGAACCCGGCATCTTCGAGCGCCGCGAGAAGCTGTGCGATCTCGGTTACCTGCGGCACGCCTACGAGAAGTCGGACGGCCGAGTGGGTTGGCGTTGCCCCGGTGAGCCGACGCATGTGTTCTTGCGAAAAGGCGGAAAGCCCGAAGAGATCAGCGGCAGAAAGTGTGTGTGCAACGGACTGCTCGCCAACATCGGTCTCGCTCAGCTGCAACCGAGCGGAGTTGCAGAAGAGCCTCTGCTAACCTCGGGAACCGATACCAGCACCGTGCGGGCGCTGGTTTCCGAATGCGGGATGCGTTATTCCGCCGAAGACGTCATCGAGCACATCCTCGGCGCCACCGCCACCGCTCCCTGACGCGAGACGCGAAAATACAACCCGGCTTTCCAGGTCGTGTATCCTGCGCGGATGAAACCCTTCCTCGCTACTTTCGTTCTCTTCGCGCTGGTCGTGCCAGACGCGGTTCAGCTCGAAACTAAATACGCTCCCACTGAGGTTCGCCGCACGACCTTCAGCTCTGAAGTCACGACCGCGCTGGTCGAGATGAGCATGATCCAAGATGGCGAGGAGATGCCTTCCATGAGTGGCTTCGAGCAGGAGATGGATAGCTCGCGCTCCGGAGCCTTCGTCGAGCGCACGCACAAGGTCGACGGCCATCGTCGGCTCGCCTTCGAACGCGAGTATTTGAATATCCGCGAGTCGACGTCAATGGAGATGACGAATCCGATGGGCAACACCCCCATCTCCAATGGCCACGATGCCGACAGTCAGCTCAACGGAATACGCGTGCGCTTCGATCTTGAGGAAGGCGAGTTCGTCGCCAGCTTTCCCGAGCATGAAGAGAGCGAAGAGCATGACGAGGATCTGCTCGAGGGCCTCGAAGCGGAACAGCCTTGGCCCTTGTTTCTAAGTGAGAACGAGGTCGAGGTTGGCGATCAGTGGGAACTGACTCCTGACTTGATCTGGCGCGCGATCAAGCTTGGTGGCGAGCTGTCCTTTGAAAAAGAGGCGGGGCCAATGGACGAGCCGTCGCTTGAGATCGACTCGATCGAATTCGAGGGAACGATTACCGCAAAGCTCGCGGCCGTCGAAGACATCGATGGAAGTCCTCACGCTGAGATCGCTCTCGCCTTCGAAATCGTGGCCGTTCAAGATCTCACCGAGCTCATTGCCAACTTTGAACCTCCCGAAGATGCCCCGTCTGAAATGATGATGCCCGACTTCGACTCGATGATCACGGAGTCGGCCTACAGCGGGGAAGCGACCTTGAGCTGGAACATCGAGGCAGGCGCCATGCGGAGCTTCGAAATGGAATACGAGCTTGAATACGTCTATATGATGGAGATCAGTGTCGAGATGGGGCCCGAACTTATGGAGATCGAACAGACGATGATCTCCGAAGGCGAAGGAACTCTTTCCGTTACCCAGGAGGTCGAAAGTGAATAAGCGAAGGTTGGGAACAATGGCGGCGGCGCTGATGGTGCTCGTTACAGTGCCGATGTCTGCGATGGCGATCCTTCCGATGGCGGAGAGTTCACCTGTCGTGGGCAATCGGACGATTGGCGAGGTCGACGATGATATTGCCGCTTATGAGAGCGCGCTCGAGACTTGGAAAGCGACCTATGCCGCGACCGAGGATCGCGCCGAGAAGCGCGCGCTGCGCAAGGCTCATCCCGCGAGCGTCTTCACCGAGAAGCTGCGCGCTCACTTCGAAGCGGGCGAACTGAAGGCCGCGGTCTGGTGCCTGGAGAACATCAAAGCGCTCGACATGAAACGCAAGGACCGCGAGGCTCTTCGGCTCGCGCTCTACGACGCACTCATCGTCGACTCGGATCCCGCCCGAAGGGCGTGGACGCTCGAGACGATGATGAAGGACTCGGCGCTCGCACGCGCGGTGAACTTCACCGGCCTTGAACAACGCGTCGTTCGCTTTCTCGAGAACGAGTCGAACTCCGACGCACGCGGGCTCGCCATCTTCAAGCTCACGTCGAAGTACATGGGCTCGCGCGACGAGACCGAATCCACGTGGGCTACGGGCAACATCGAGAACCTGCTCAGCTTCGAGCCCAATTACAAAGGTCACGCCCTGACGCTGACCGCCGAAATTCGCGAGAAGGCGGAGAAGTTTTTATTCGCCGCCCAGCACTTGGTCGTCGGCAAGATCGCACCCGACTTCACCGGCTCGACCATCGACGGAGTTCCTGTCGCTCTTGCCGACACGCGCGGCAAGGTCACCGTCCTCGACTTCTTCGGCTTCTGGTGAGGCCCTTGCCGTGCGGAGATGCCCACTCTCCAGACGCTGGTCGAGCGTCACGATTCAGAAAAATTCACACTGCTGGGAATCAACACCGGGGATAGCGAAGAGACCTTCCGCAAGGACTCGGTTGAGCTCGGCGTCACCTGGACTTGCGTCTACACCTACGAAGGCAGGGCCAAGAGCACCGTCGCCGACCTCTATCAGGTCCAGGCCTACCCGACCATCTACGTCCTCGACGCCGAAGGTCGCATCCGCTTCAAAGACGTCCGCGGCCAAGCGCTGCTCGACGCCGTCGCGATACTGCTGGCCGAGTAACCGCGTGAAGGTGTAATACCGAACCCGGTTCATCTCTAAACTTTTAGGTCCCCGCACCCATGGCTGAATGCCATGGGTGCGGGGACCTAAAAGTTTAGAGATGAACCGGGTTCGGTATTACACCTTCGCGGATGGCGAGCTACGGCAACTCGAAGTACATCAACACATCCTCGCCGACGTTCAGGTTGTTGTTGAGGTCGAGGCCTGAGCCTGTCTCCGAGCCCACGAAGGCCGCGCCGAGCGTACGATCGGTAATGACCAGATCATCGCCGTTCACGGGGTTCGTGGTCGTCGCCATCAACACCGGGTCGCAGGCGAACAGCGAGTTTCGCACGAGGACGAAGTCCGTCGAGTCGCCGTCGCCGTTGATGTCGGCTCCTTGCGCCGCTTCGCTCACGCGAAAGTAAGCGGACGAGACATCGACCAAGATGCCGCCATTGCCCGGGGACATCGCGAGCCCCACGCCTGGAAAGAGCATCGTCGAGCCGCCACCAAACCGCGCAAAGGTCGGCAGCTCGTCGGTCGTATCCGCATCGGCAAAGCTGAGCGACTTGCAGGCCGAGTTGAGCGAGCTCCCGATGACCGACTCCTGAAAGGCGATCGCAATTCGATCGAACTCGGGCTCGTCGTTCATCCAAGCCGCGCCGACGAAGTCCCCGCTGTGCATGAAGGTCCAGGTCGTCAAGGTCGTGCTACTCGGATCGATCCACCCGACGAGGTTTTGCGTCTTGAGCGAGTCCATATCGATATCGTTATCGTCCATCATCTCGCTGGCGACGATGACGAACCGATCCTCCACCGAAGCGAGCCCTTCGGACGGTCCCGGAAGCCCCACCGCCAGAGCGTGCAGCTCGGTGGCGAGCCCCGGCGGAAGAATATCCGCCATGGGATCCGTCGGCGCGGCGGTCAAGCGCACAACGCCGTCCGTTCCAAAACCCGCGTCGACATCCGAGTTCAAATTGCATTCCGCCGATGCTTCGTCGCTGACGACCGCGACGAAGCCCTCGATCACGGCTAGGCGATCCGGCTCTATTCCCGCCGGGTCGCGTCCCACCAAGCCTGTATTACGCGGCGGATTGGTCCCCGAGTTCGCGAACCAGGCTTCGAAGTAGAGGAAGTGCATCACCGAATCGGTCGCGTCCGTATCGGGCGTCGTGCACTGAGTCGGGTTCCAAGCCGTTCCCACGAACGGTGCGCTCGTGCTGTCGTTCAGGTTCATTCCGCCTTCGTCATTCTCGCTGACGAAAAACCCGACGAGCCAATCGTTACCCGCGTCCACGAGGCGCGCTCGGACCGGCGAGTACGCCGGCGGCACGAGCGACATGCGCAGCGGAATCGCGAGCCCGACATTCTTGATCCCGCGCCCCGGATTCAACCCGTCGAGCAAAGCCAAGACCGCGGTGTCCAGCATGTCGGTATCCCCCGCGTTCAACTGCAGCATCTCGACCGTCTCGTCATAGGCGAGGATCAAGAGCCCGTCCGGATCGGAAGCCACGATGCGCGGCCGACGCGGTCCCGTATCGGTATGCGTCACCGCCATCGGAGTCAACGGCGCCGTGGGATCCAGCATGTTCAGCGAGGTGGCGCCGCTCGCGAGCATCCCCGAAGCGATGTTGCTGCTGTAGTACAGGAGCCCCTCATGCGAGATCGCCGCTAGCGAGGGCGCAACCACCGCCGGATCGAGGTCGTCGACGTAACAAGCACCGCTCGCTTTGCACATCCCCATCCCGTTCGCAACTCCCGCGGTATCGGATGACCAGTGCACCAGCACCAAGTCGTCCTTCCCTCCGTCGCCGTTCCAATCGAAATCGTCGTCCGCCTCGACTACTTCGAGATAGATCTCATCGCCAACGATGTGAGCGGCACGCGCAGCAACGCCGAGCGGAAACACCGATCCGCCCGTGATGCTCACCGCCACTGCGACGGAATCCATCGTGTCGGCGTCGCCGTTCAAGCTCCCCGGTGAAATCGCCGGCGCCATCGGGCTCTCGTCCTCGAAGTAGACGACCCAGTTCCCGCGAACCTCGATTCGAAGGGTTGTGTCAACAGCTCCCTGTGACACCCGTACAACAAAGGCCTGATTTCCATCTCCGTCATTGCCTGAACAGGCAGAGCCGCACAGCACAAGCGCGGAGAGGCAGAGAGCGAAGAGAGCTTGAGATCGATTCATGGCTTCGAATACAGAGACGGCGACAGAATTCGGGAGCGCAATGGGTGGTCGAAAGAATCGCGCGCGGTCGAACACAATAGCGAGTGCCAACGACGGGCAGGCGAATTTTCGGGCTCTTGAAGTTGGAACTGTGTTGCACCGCCCGACGAGCGGAGGATGATGGAATCCATGCGCGTCCTCCTCGCCTCCTCGCCCCATCGAGATACCTTTGGATATTCGATGCCTCCGCCGGGGTTGCTCAGGCTCGGCGGCGAGCTCTTGCGCCGAGGATGGGAGGTCCGATTGGAGGACTTGGCCTTTCGGCTGGCGAAGGGCGAGCTGCGCGGCGATGACGAGATGTGTGCGGATGCGGCACGCTGGCTCCAGAGAGATGGCGCCCCCGAAGTGCTCGGGCTCTCCACCATGGGCGCCACTCTGCCGGCAGCGATTGAGATCGCACGTTTAGTGCGCGAATGCTCGCCTTCCACGTTCATCGTGCTCGGTGGTCCGGGCACGCACGGATCGGACGCCGCGCTCCTCGAGCGCTTTGACTTCATCTCGGCCATCGTTCGCGGCGAGGGCGAAGAGACGTTGCCGGAGCTTCTCGAGCGGCTGGCGAGCGGCGACTCACTCGATGGAGTCGCGGGCCTGACCTGGAGAGCGAGCACGGGTGAGGTCGTTCGAGAGGCCGACCGACCGCCCATCGCCGACCTCGGTCAGCTCGCCGACTACGCGCGCTCGCTCCTGCCCCCGCTCTCCAGCTATAAGGCCATCACCGGGTTCGAAGACGGACTCACACCGATCGACTCCGGGCGTGGTTGCGTCTACGACTGCAGCTTCTGCACGATCGGCCGCTATTGGGGACGTCGCTCGCGCACGCTTCCGGTCGAGCGACTGATCCGAGAGGTGCTCGAAGTTCGCGAGCTCGAGAGCGCCAAGAGCGCGTACCTGTGTCACGACATTTTCGGCGCGGACCGCGAGTACGCGATCGACTTTTGCGAGTCTCTGATCGCACTCGGCGCACCGGTGCCGTGGGAGTGCCGCGCGCGCGTGGATCACATCGACGAAGAGCTGTCCGAGCGCATGGGGCGCGCGGGTTGCTATCGCGTGTTGTTCGGAATCGAGTCCGGCGATCCGGCTCTGCGAAACGCGCACGATAAACATCTCGATGCGAAGCTCGACGTGTTGGGGCGCATCGAAGCGTGCTCCAAGAACGGCGTCATTCCGATCCTCTCGATCATCTTGGGGCTGCCGGGCGAAGACGAGGACGCGCTCGCCCGTTCGCTCGACTTCGCGGCCCAGGCGGGACTCGCGAGCGGAGTTCAGCTCTCCTTCCACCTGGTCAACCCGCAACCCGGATGCGGACTGGGCGAACAGTACGGCGCCGACTCGAGTCCCCTTGAGGGCATTCCGCCCGACATGGCACTCGGCGCTGGCGAGACGAAACCCGAGCGCGAGTTGATCGCCGCTCATCCCGATCTGTTCTCGACGTGGTCGCTGCTCACCTCTCTGCCCGGCGGCGAAGTTCACCTCCGCAACCTCCACGAGATCACAAAGCGCGTGCCCGATTTGTTGATGCGCTATCCTCGTACTTTCCTCGCGCACTGCCGCCGAACCAACGAACGCGCGCTCGACGTACTCCGCCGACTTCAATCCTTCGGTCGCTCCTTCGAGGCTTTCACGCGCATCGAACGCGACGACCTTCTCGACGGCATCATGGCCTGGGAACAATGCGTTCTGCGTGCACCGTTGCGCCGCGCCAACTCCTCCGGGCGGCTCTATCCCGATCGCGTACTCGTAAACTTCGAGCCCAGAGAGCTCACGGACTGGCTGCGCGGGAAGACCCAACAACCTCCCGTCGAGCAGACCGTTCACCTCGCGATCCTCGCTTCCGAACGCGGCGTGCGAACGAATCGAATCAGCGCCGACGTGTGGGATGTGCTCGAACAGGCCGAAGCTCTTGAGGAGCAGAGCCCCGAGACGACAGCGGCTCCCGAGCTCTCCGAAGCACTCGCTCAACTCGTCTCGGCGGGCGTCATCGGCTAGTCCTCATGCACAGTACCCACCTCGCCATGTGGTCCGGACCGCGCAACATCTCGACCGCGCTCCTGCGTTCCTTCGAGAGTCGCGACGACTGCCAGGTTTGCGACGAACCGCTCTACGCGCACTACCTGAAGTCGACCGGACTTGCCCATCCCGGCGCCGAGGAGATCATGCGCGTCCACGAAACCGACTGGCGCAAGGTCGTTGCCGAGCTGACCGCGCCGTTGCCGCCGCCCGTTTCGCTCGACTATCAGAAGCACATGGCGCACCACCTCTTACCGGAAATCGACCGCGCCTGGCTCGACCTGATCAATCACGCCTTCTTGATTCGCGATCCCGTCGAAATGCTGATCTCGCTCGACAAGGTGATTCCATCCCCGCGCGTCGAGGACACCGGCTTGCCAGAGCAACTCGAACTTTACCGCGCCCTCCGCCAAGCCGGGCAACATCCGCCGGTGATCGATTCACGCGATGTCCTGGAGAATCCGCGTGGCGTGCTCACCGCCTTGTGCCATCACCTCGCGATCGACTTCCAAGACTCGATGCTCTCGTGGAAGCCGGGGCCGCGCGACACCGACGGTTGTTGGGCCGAGCACTGGTACGCGAATGTCTACAAGAGCACGAGCTTTGGCGCGTGGCGACCTCGCTCCGAAGCCTTGCCCGAAAAACTAGAATCCGTGCTCGCCGCCTGCCAATTGGCCTACGACGAACTCCATGCCGACCGAATTCGAGCGAGCTGAACGCCATGCTGCAGACCTTTGACGAGCGAAACCGGGACCTAGTCGTGAACGTGAACGGGGTGCTCTCGCACCGCGACGAGGCGCGCGTCAGTCCGTTCGATTCTTCCGTTCAAGGCGGCGACGCGGTTTGGGAGGGGCTGCGCTTGTATGACGGCAAGATCTTCAAGCTGGAAGAGCACCTGGCGCGCCTGCGTCACTCCGCGCTCGCGCTCGCCTTCGCGCACATTCCCACTCGCGAAGAGCTCGTCGATCAAATCAAGCGGACGCTCGCGGCGAACAAGATGCGCGACGGTGTACACATCCGCTTGACGCTCACGCGCGGCGAAAAGATCACGTCGGGAATGGATCCGCGGCTCAACCAGAGTGGCTCGACTTTGATTGTCTTGGCCGAGTTCAAAGCGCCGGTCTACGGAAAGACGGGGCTCACGCTCATGACGAGTTCCGTGCGCCGCTTCTCGCCCGACTCGCTCGATCCCAAGATCCACAGCGCGAACCTGATCCAGTCCATCCTCGCGAAAATCGAGGCGAATGCGGCCGGAGCAGACGACGCGCTGATGCTCGACCGAAATGGATTTATCGCCGAGACCAACGCGACCCACGTCTTCGTCGTGGATGGCGGCGTCGTGCGCACCTCGCGGCTGGTCGCTTGTCCGGAAGGCATCACGCGCGCGACGGTGCTCGAGCTGTGTGCCGAGCACGCGATTCCCCATGAGGTGCGCGACCTCACGCAAGCCGAGGCTTATCGCGCCGACGAAATGTTCTGTACCGGCACGATGGGCGAGCTCGCGGCCGTGACGAAAGTCGACGGCCGCACGATCAACAGCGGCGAACGCGGCCCGATGACCGAGCGACTCTCGGAGCTGTTCCGAACGCTCGTCTCGTCATCGGGTACACCCGTTTGAGACTAGAAACGCTCAGGGCATGAATTCCACGAACTCGATGTCGACGAAGCCAGCTTCGAGCAAGGCATCGAGTACCGGCACGACGTCTCCATAGACCGTCCCAGCGCCCGCTTGGATTCGCGCGCCGAGCTCGGGCGTCTTCGACTTCTCGCTGGAGAGGTATTTTGCAATTCCAGCGATGGAGTCGACGGCCAATCCTCGGCTCATCGACATCCTCGGTTCGGCGGTCTCCTCGGCCCCGCTCGTTGCGGTGTAGAGGATGCTCCGGTCTTTAAAAGTGAACCGACGACTGCCCTCCCATGAGTCTGCAGACTCGACTTCGACCATCTGTCCGGCTTTCAAGACGGAGAGGTTGATCTCGACGAAGGACGGTTCGAGTGGATACGAATCACCTGAGTCGTCTGAGGAGAGCGCCGCGGGAAAGCGCCGATCGCCCTCGAGCTCGAACGATATCTCGGAATGGCCTTGGGCCGCGATAATTTCCAGGAGTCGCAACCACTCGCGCGGCTCCGTTGACGGCGCGACGCGCAGAATGATAGGAAGCTCAGCCGTCGGCGGTTCTATCTCCAAGACTCGGAACACCTCGGCGATGTCCTCCGCATCGAGCACCCGCAGCATCACTTCGAAGGCCAACGATCGCGACCCTCCCGAGTTGACACGAACGTGCTTGGGAAAGAGGAGCGAGACACGCCCGTCCTCAAGCAGCGAGACCGTGAAGTGGAGATTCTCCGGCTCGTAGTTTTCAACCTTGACCGCGGACCCCGAAAGGAACTTTTTCCATTCGTCCGGTTTCTCATCCGACTTCTCGACCCGAAGGACCATGTCGATGTGTGCTGGTCGAGAGTTTGAGCGGAGTTCGGGGCCGGCACAGGCCATCCCTGTGGTGAATCCGGTCAAGCAGACGAGCGTGGCAACGCGCGCGAGCCGTGAAGTGGGGAGCTCCGGTCGCACCAACAAGCGTTCGACTCGCGACACGATGGCCGAGCTCTCTGGTTCCGATGAAGCCACCATGGCTGCTCCGTTGAAGGATGGAACTCGTTCCGTCTCGACCGACCAGATGGCCACATGACGAAGACCTCGCGCCAGGGCAATCGCATTGCCTGACCAGAGAACGGCGCGGTCATCGCAGAGCAGTTCGGCCTCGGTCTCGATTCTGCGCGCGCTGAAACGCAGGAGCGGCAGAAAGAAGAACACGCGTGAGAGCAGAGCGAGGGCGAGCTGCCACTCGGGGTCAAAGCGCACGATATGCGCGAGTTCGTGGGCGAGAACGGCTTCTTGCTCTTCGTCGGTCATCGTCTCGACAACTTGGCGAGGCAGGTACAGTCCTCCACCCGCAATGGCGATCGGTGTAACGAGCGCTCTCGTGATTCGTAGATTCACACTTCGGCGGCAGCCCGACTTGTGGATCACGCGCTCGAGCAATCGCTGCGTCGAAGCTTCCGGTTGATCGCTTTCCGTCCTCAACTCTTTCAGACAACGATGTCTTGAGAGAAGCAGCTGGACCACGCACAGAACGGCACCCAACGCCCAGCCCGCGACGAGAATCGAGACAAAGGGAACTGCGCTTTCAGAGGACCCGCTCGCAGCGTCACTGGTTTCCGCCGCTTGTACGGGAACCCGCGAAGCGCCGGCACCGACGGCCTTCGGCGCAATCTCTCCCGCCGCGATCATCATCTCGCCGCTCTGCACTTCGGAAGCACTCGCAGGAGAAGAGCTCTTCTCGACTTTCCAGATCAGGGGTCGCTGACCGGCACCCCACTCACCGATCATGCCCGCCGAGAACAGCGCCCCCACCACGGAAGCTTTCCACGTCCACTCGCGCAGCTGGGGAGTTTTAAGCAGGCGTACCAACGACCAAGCGAGCACGAACCACATCACCCCGTGAACGGCATAGGTCGTCAGCCAGGTTGCAATGTCCACGATCCAATCCGGTTCATGAGTACTCATGAGCTTTTTCCTTCCCCGGACTCGTGGGCGGCGATGATGTCGCGAATGCGATCGAGATCACCGGGATTGAGCTCGTGTTCCTTCAAGAGGTGACTGACGAGGCGCGGAACGTCGCCGCCGAACAGGCGCTCGGAAAACTCCGCCACCATCGAGCGCGTGGCGCGCTCCTCTTCGACGAGTGCGCGGAAAATGAATTGCCGACCTTCGGCGCGATGATCGACGAGGCCGCGTTCTTCGAGCCGGCGCAGGAGAGTCGCGACCGTTGTCGGGACGAGTTGGTGGCTGGCCACGAGGTCCGCGTGGACTTCGGTAACGCTGGCTTCTTTTCGCTTCCAGAGGGAGCGCATCACGGAGAGCTGGAGCGGAGTGAGATCGGTCTTGGCCATGGGGAATCACCTCTGTTACACCTGTAATACTACAACTGTAACAGAAGCGCAACCCCCTTCTGTCGGCCCCGAGAAGGGGGAAATTCCAGCCGCAGCCCTCGCCACAGCCTCGCACTCGCCCCGCGACCCCCGTAGAACTTCTTCATGATTCAGAAGAGCGCCGCGTTCCCGATCAGCTTGATCTTCCCGCCCCAGGGCCACTTCACTCAGCCCTACTTGGCACTCCCCTGCCTCAAGGCCTGGCTCGAGCAGCACGGCTTCGGCGACGTCGCACTCGTGGATGCGAGCATCGAGGCCTACGACCACTTTTTATCGCCGGATGAACTCAGCTGGGCGGCCGAACGCGTAGCTGAAAAGTTGCCTCTCGATAAATTTGGCGAGAGCGGCGAGCTTCGGTTCGACGAACTCGAAGGCTATCGCGCGGCAGCCGAGAGCGCCGTGTCGGCATCCGCACTGATCGCGGGGATCGACGAAGCGAAACGCATCGTGCGAGGCGAAGACTTTTACGAGCCCGACGCCTACCTGCCCGCGATGCGCTCGATCTATCACGGCCTGCGACTTTTTTCTGCGGCGCACTTTCCCAGCCAGCTCACGCCGCACAACTTCACGATGCGGCTCGCGAACGATCGCTCCGAAGAGGTTTTGGCCGCGACACTGAACGAGGACGAGAATCCGTTCATTCGTTTCTTCCGCGAGCGCGTGCTGCCCGGCCTCATCGAACGCAAGCCGCGCCTCGTCGGCCTGAGCGTCATCTATGGCAGCCAACTGATTCCCGCGCTCACGCTCGGTCGCATGATCAAAGCGGCGCTGCCCGATTGTCACATCACAGCGGGCGGCGGATTCCTCGCGTACATCGGCAAGAAACTCTTGGCCGCGCCCGGCGTGGACGCGTGCCTCGACTCGCTCATCTTTCACGAAGGCGAAGCGCCGATGCTCGCGCTCGCGAACGCACTTCAAGCTGGCGAGTCCCTGTCGACAATCGGCTCACTCGACTGGTACGACCGCTCGAGCGGAAGCGCGGTGCGCGTCGAGAACCCGCAGGGTCATCCGATTCGACTGGAAGATGCGCCGACGCCGAGCTTCGACGGCCTGCCCTTCGAGAAGTACTTTTCGCCCGAGGTCGTGATCCCCTACGACATCAACCGCGGGTGTTATTACGGAGAATGCGCGTTTTGCACGCTGCCGACCGTCATCGGCCCGGGCTATCGAACGCGCTCCGCGAAGAAGATCGTCGACCACGTGATGGAGCTCTCGGAGAAGCTCGGGACTCGGAATGTCAACTTCATCACCGACTGCATGCCGCCCGGCATGATCGCGGATTTGCCGAATGAACTGATCGAGCGCAAAGCCAACTTGCGTTGGTGGTGTGACGCGCGCGTCGAGCCGAAGGCCTATACGCCCGAGGGTGCGCGCAACTTGCATGCGGCCGGGTGTCGGAAGCTCTTGTTCGGGTTCGAGACCGCTACGCCGCGACTCTTGAAGTTGATGAAGAAGGGACAGAGCGCGCGGGCGACGCTCGACGTCGCGCGCAACTGCACCGACGCGGGTATCAGTGTCACCTTCTACGCGATGGTCGGCTTTCCGTCGGAGACTCGCGAAGAGGCGCGCGCCACGCTCGACTTCATTCGAAGCAACTCGGACGTCGTGCGCGAAGTTTCGTTGCAGACCTTTCACATCGACGAAGTCGCGCAGACCTATAAGGACGCCGAGGCCTTTGGCATCGAGATTCTCGACGACGAGCATGCCGACCTGCAGCTCTACCACGACTACGTCTCCGAATCGGGCATGACGCAGACCGAAGCGGCCGAGATGTTCGAGGAGATGATGGCGGCGTTCCGGGAACAGCTCCCGCTCTTCTCCGGCGACAACATCTATTACTTCATGAACAAGAGCCACTACTTCCTGCACCTGGCGCGCGACGTCTCGCCGGACGAGTTCGTCGAGCTGTGCAGAAGGCGCACCGAACGGCGTTCGACCGAGCAAGCGGTCGAGCGCGGGCTCGCACCCGCGACCGACTTGGGGCTGACGACTCTGCCCTTCCGCTATACCGACGTTGTTCGCGCGCTCGCGCATCCGCTGGCTCGCGCCGTGCGCCCCGACTTCCTCACCGGTCGCTACGTCGAAGACTTGATTCCGCGCGCGGGCGCCGAGATCGGTTCCATTCGCCCCGCAGAAAGCGCCTTGGCCTACTCCGCAAACGGTGCGGAGTACACCGAGCTCTCCATCGACGGGAAGCAGGTGCTCGACGCGCTCTCCGAGGTAGGATCTCTCGACCTTCTGCTCGACTCACTCGCGGGCGCGGACGAACGCGGCCGCGCCGACCTCAACCGCTTTGCCGCGCGCCTCGAACGAGCGGGCGTCCTCAGCCGCACGCACTGACCCTTTCTCGTCCGCCCGATCTCCCTCCCCCGAGCTCGCCATGTCCAACAAGCAAGACCAAGACGCACCGACCACATCCAAGCCCGCCGAAAAGCTCGAGACGCTCGCCGAGAAGCTGAAAGCCGGCAAGCTCGATCTCAAAGTCGAAGAAGTCGAAGAGCGCATCAGCCCCAGCGAAACCAACGTCTTCGACAAGTAGTCCTGCCCGATGCGGCATCTCGCCCTCGCGTTAGCGCTGTCCCTCTCGCTCAGCTCATGCGCCAGTGTCTCGCTCTACGCCAAGCGGCGAGCGCATGATTTGTCCGATTGCTTCGCATTGGCGATAGCCCCGGGCACAGCCGATCCCCTAAGCCTCGCTGTCGGAATCGAACTTACAGAGTATGTCCCAATAGGCCTCGGCTGGTCGCAGGGGACCGAGTACGGATTAGTCAACGGAAACTTCGGGCAGCAAAACTTCGCGCTGTGCAACTTCTCCGTAATCGTCTATGCCTTCGAACTCATTTTCGCCGCACTCGCTGATGGGTTGCAACTCGAACATGATTCACTCATCGAATCAGACCATCAAAAGAGCATGGTCGTTCAACATGAGTTGTCCAAGGCACTTGGTCGCAATCCCGATCGCAGTTTCCGCATCGGTGCCCACGCGGGTTTTTCGGTCTTCTTCGTCTACGCCGATGTCGAACTCGGCGAGCTCCTCGACTTCGCGCTCGGCATCTTCGGCATCGACATCATGAACGACGATGTGCCGGCGGGTGAGGCCGACGCCGAGACGGATTTAGATCATCACTGACCTTCGAAGCGACGCGAGGTAACATCGCGCTCTTATGCGAAACCCGATTGATGTCCTCATCGCGCTGGCCGCAGTCCTCATCCTCGCCGCCACAGGCGTCGGCCGGGAGGACGAGCCCGCCTCCCTTCCCCTCGCGACCGTCGAGGCGGTCTCCTGCACCGAGTGCCACCGCGCCATCGCTCTGGAGTGGGCCGATTCCCTCCACGCCCGAGCCTGGGTCGACCCGATCTACCAGAAGGCCGTGAAGAAGAAGCGCCGGCCCTCCAGCTGCTACGGCTGCCACATTCCCCTTCCGCTTCACTCCGGCGACCTGGCCAAGAAGCCCAAACCCCGCTCAGCGGAGAGCGAGCCCCTGGAACACGGGATCAGCTGCCGGAGCTGCCATGAGGGTCCGGATGGCGAGATCCTGGGACCCTTTGGGGCCGAAACCGAAGCCCACCGATCCGTCCAATCGCCCTCCTTCGTGGGTGCCGGCCGAGATCAGCTCTGCGCCAGTTGCCACCGGACGAATATCGGCCCCGTCATAGGGGTTGCCAAGGACTTCGAGAGCACCAGACAAGCCGATCGGGACCGCAGTTGCGTGGGTTGTCACATGAGCTTCGAGATACGAGAACTCGCCGAATCGGATCCCAATGGACCCAAAATCGAGCGAAAAGGGCGCAATCACCGCATTAATGGCCCAAGCGACCCGGAGTTCCTGGAGCGGGCCTTCCAGCTCTCGCTCGAAGCCGAGGAGGGTGCTCTCCGGCTCCGCATTGCCAACGGTGCCGGGCACCGAGTTCCCGGTCTCATCGGTCGCCGATTCGAGCTGACCGGTCGTCTCCTCGACGAAGAAGGCCAAGAGCTCGCCTCCCAGACGGCGACCTTCGATACCTTCTCCTATCTCGATGTCACCAAGCCGTTCGAGTGGGTATTCAAGGGCACCGGAGCAGTCCTCACCGTCACCGGCCTCCACTTCCCCACCGAAAAGTCCCGTCCGATACCCTTTCTTAATGAGCGATTCGAGATCGAGTAGGCCGATGAGCCCCCACCGCCTCGCCAAGCTGGCCGCATTCACGCTCCTTCTTTGCAGCGCGACCTGGGCCACGCCGCGCCTCTCGGCCGACGACGACCTTTCGGCCCCGGAGGCGCCGCTCGTCAGCTGGTTGAAGGCTTTTCGGCGCGGCAAGGCGGAGCTCGATGTCGCCGGCCTCGGCGAGCTACGCGACTTGGTTAAAGAGGTCGAAGCGAACGCCGCGATTAGCTCGACACCTGTGGACGAGGAAGCCGCCGCGGCGAGCCGAGCCAACCTGCGAGAGGCTTACTTCGATCTCGCCAGCCTCGAACTGATTCCAAAGCGGCGCTCGTCGTCCGATTCCGAGCCGCAAAACCCGCTCTTGGTCAGTGCGCGCGAGCTCGGAACGCTCGCGCTCCACGGCTTACTCGATGCCGAAGACGGGATGAGTTTCGCACTCTACCTGTCCACCGAATTGCTGCCCGCGCCAAAGGCCGAGCTCGCCCACCGAGTCGTCGCCGCCTCTCTCTTCGAGGGTCGCCATCTCGAGCTCTCGCGCGCCCCCCTGCTCCAACTCGCGTCATCGGAAAAGAAAATCCTCCTGCGCACCGCAGCGCTCAAATCGCTGATTGGATGGCCACATCCGGCGATAACGAGCTTTATCTTGGACGGGATCGATCTCGCCGGAGACTCGAACAAGAACGACTTCACCGTTCCGCTGGCGGCCGCCACTCGTCACTTGGCGATGTTGAAGGAGCAGAATCTCGACGTGGAGCAGCAGGTCAAAATTCTCCAGTTCCTCCGCCCGAGTCTCGCTTCGGAGCGTTGGCGCGAAGCCTCGCGCGCCCTCGCGCTCTCGACGACCATTAGCAGCGACGAGATCTATCCGGTCTTGATCGACAGCCTTGAGGTCTGGTTGAACCGACGCGGAACGGACCTGGCCTCGCGGCGCATCGAGAGCGACCTGGTCGACAACCTCACCCTGCGCAGCGGTCGCCATCTTCGCGACAACGCGGACCGCTGGCGACACTGGTGGAAATTGGTCGAAGCTGGCGAGGTTCCACCACCGGCCAAAGAGGGCGAAGACGATGGCAGCTCCCGGGCGAGCTTCTTCTCGCTCCGGCCGGTGACCCAGCGCGTGACCTTTGTCATCGATCGCTCGGGCAGCATGTCGAAATCCTTCGGCGAGGACCCCCTTCACACGCGGCTCGACGAGGCCTACGACCAGACGATCGGATTTCTCCAGCTCTCCGGGGAGGAAGTCGAATTCAACGTAATCCTGTTCGGCGACGATTTCGTGCGCTGGAAACCGCGGATGCAGCCCGCGACGGAGCGAAATCTGGCCGCATTGAGGTCCTGGCTAGCCAGCAATGGCCCCGCTGGGGGGACCCACCTCCGCGAGGCCGTCGAGGAGGCCCTAGAGCTGCGTCGGGACGGTACCGCGGACCTCAACCGGCTGACTTCCGACACGATCATCGTCCTGTGCGACGGGAAGACGGTCGCCGGGACCGATTGGATCGTCCCCACGCTCGCGTCCATTGCCGAGAGCGCGCAGCTGGTCTTCAATTGCGTTCAGATCGGCCGCGGGGGCGATGCCTGCCTCAAGCTGCTGGCGAGGGAGTCCGGAGGGGACTTCATTCACATCAAAGACTAGCCGCGAACCGACTCCCGGGAAATCGCGACGACGGGCCGGGGCTCTAAAGTCATCGCAACTGTGCGTAGCTCGCTCCGTTCAAAAGTGACCCGATCCGACAGGATCTCGCGATCGATGCGTCCCAACTCTTTCAGGCCTAAGGCCCGGGAGCTAGACTTCCGCGCAGGTTAATAGGTTGTCCGAGCCGCGTCGCTCGGCATCCTCCGCCACCCCGAAGGGTAGGCGTCATCCCGGACTGATTTTCAGCTCGACTCGGGATGCGCAGGCTCTCGTCCCACGCCCTCCCCCGCGCCGTCCCCACCCCAAAACGGCCCCCGCCATGCTGATCGATTACGCCCCGGTTCTCGTGCTCCTCGCAGTCGTTGCGGCCTTTGCCTCCGGCGGAGTGATCGTCTCCGAACTGCTCGGCCGCACACGCCCCGCAATTGCCAAAGGCTCGGCCTACGAGTGCGGCACGAGCGGCATCGGCAATGCGCGACTTCGACTCTCCATTCACTTCTACCTCGTCGCCGTCCTGTTCATCATCTTCGATGTGGAGACACTCCTACTCGTTCCTTGGGCCGCGTCGGCCAAGTCCTTCGCGGAAGCGGGCGTCGGAGGAATCGTCTTCGCTCAAGTCGCCGCTTTCCTGTTCGTGCTCGGACTCGGGCTCGTCTATGAGTGGCGCAAAGGAGGCATGACATGGGATCGCTAGTCGCCGCCGACGCGCACGCCGATAACGGCTTCTTCGCAACGAAGACCGAGGCGTTCATTAACTGGGGTCGCAAGAACAGCCTGTGGCCGATGCCGCTCGGACTCTCGTGTTGCGGGATCGAGCTGATGGCCATGCTCGGACCGAAGTTCGACCTCGCGCGCTTTGGAGCCGAGGCCGCACGATTCTCGCCGCGCCAGTGCGATCTCTTGGTCGTGGCCGGCACGATGACTTGGAAGATGGCGCAGGCCGTTCGCTTGACCTACGACCAGATGCCCGACCCCAAGTGGGTCATCGCCATGGGCGTGTGCTCTTCCACCGGCGGCATGTACGACTCGTACGCCGTCGTGCAGGGCGTCGATTCGATTCTGCCGGTCGACGTCTATGTTCCCGGTTGCCCGCCGCGACCGGACGCCGTGATCGACGCCATCATCAAGCTCCAGAGCCGGATCGAGCGCGAGCATCCGCTGAAGCGCGTCTTCGGCGACTTCTCGGATCCCGAAGGTGAAGAGGGCACGCGCGAGCAGCTCTATCAGCCGAACTTCGGCGCCGCTGCGACGCACCTCGACGGTCACCCGCACACGCCGTCGCACGTCAATGAGGAGACGAAGTAGCGATGAGCGCACCATCCTCACCCTGCATCGACACCACGGCGATTGCGTCGGCTCTCGAGGGTCTTGAACCCCACTGGATCGTCACTCCGGACGACATCCCGACGGTAGAGCTTGACGCTAAGCATGTGCACGACGCTCTGACGCGCCTCAAGCAGGATGCTCAGTTCGAGCTCTGCACCCTCGTCACTGCGATCGATCACTTCCCGGATGAGCCGCGCTTCCAAGTCGTGTGGCAGTTGCTCTCCTTAGCACGCAACCAACGCGTGCGCGTCTACGCGCGCGTCTCGAGCGACAATGCCGTCGTCGCGACCTGCACTGATCTCTGGCCCGGCGCTGCTTTTAGTGAGCGCGAGTGCTACGACATGTTCGGCATTCAGTTCGAGGGCCACGAAAACCTGCGACGCCTGATGATGCCCGACGGCTACGACCACCATCCGCTCCGCAAGGACTTCCCCCACCAAGGCATTCAGCCGGACCGGCTCTATCGCGAGTGGGATAACGATCGACGCGGCGAGTGGGAAGCGAACAAAAAGGGTGGCGCGCAGTGAGTTCGAAAGCAGTGAGTTCGAAAGCAGTGAGTTCGCAGACGACAAACCCGCGGACGACCTTCGAGTACAAGCCCGGTGTGCCGGCGGAGTACGAGGACGATCCGATTCACGGCGAGGTGATGAAGCTCAACATGGGGCCGCAACACCCGGCGACCCACGGAGTGCTTCAACTTCAACTCGCGCTCGATGGCGAACTGATGCGCGACATCAACCCCGTCGTCGGTTTCCTGCATCGCGGCAAAGAGAAGACCTGCGAGAGTTTGGGTTGGGCCAAGTTCTTCCCGCACACCGATCGCCTCGACTACGTCCAGCCGCTCCTGAACAACGTCGGCTACGCGCTCGCCCTGGAGAAGCTCGCCGACATCGAAGTTCCCGAGCGCGGCCAAGTGATTCGCGTCGTCTTGATGGAGGTCAGTCGCATCGCCGCGCACCTGATCTACCTCGGCACGACGGGCATCGACCTCGGCGCGGTCACGATGTTCTTCAATACGTTCAAAGAGCGCGAGAAGATCTACACCATCCTCGACGCCTACACCGGCCACCGGATGAACAACACGTACGTCCGGATTGGCGGCGTGTACTCCGATGTGGACGAGACTGTCGAGGGCATGCTGCGCGAGTTCCTCGAGCAGTTCGAGGCGCAAGTCGACGAGTTCGAAGGGCTCCTGACCGGCAACCGCATCTGGTACGACCGCAATCGCAATGTCGGCGCTATCACGAAAGAACAAGCGCTCGCCTGGTCCCTGACCGGACCTAACCTGCGCGGCACTGGCGTCGAGTGGGACCTGCGCAAGAGTCAGCCCTACTCGGGCTACGCGGACTACGACTTCGAAGTGCCGGTGGGAACGATCGGCGACTGCTACGACCGCTACCTCGTGCGCGTGGAAGAGATGCGTCAGTCGACCAAGATTGCGCTGCAGGCGCTCGACCGGCTGGCGAAGAGTCGCGGCGCCGCCGTGCTCGCCGAAGATCGACGCTACATCCTGCCGCCGCGTCAAAAGGTTCAGTCGTCGATGGAAGAGCTGATTCACCAGTTCAAGATCGTGACCGATCTGCGCTTGCCCAAGGGCGAGGCCTACTCCGGCGTCGAGTCCAGCAAGGGCGAGCTCGGCTTCTTCGTCGCTTCCGACGGAACCAGCGAGCCGCTGCGCTGCCACATCCGCGCGCCCGGCTTGATGAACGTACAAGTCATTCCGCTGCTTGCGGAAGGACGACTCTTCTCCGACATGGTCGCCTTGATCGGCAGCCTGGACTTTGTGATGGGCGAGGTCGATCGCTAATGGCGCTACCCGAGAAACTGGTGACGGAGTTCGACGAGCTCTGTTCGCACTATCCCGAGCGACGCTCGGGTTTGATCATGGCGCTGCATCGCTGCCAAGAAGAGCTCGGTGGCTGGATCAGCCCCGAGACGATGGAAGCGGTCGCGGGCTACTTCGAGATGGAGCCGGTCGAGGTCTACGGAGTCGCCAGCTTCTATCCGATGTTTCGCATGACGCCGCCCGGCGAGCACGTGGTCAGCGTGTGCCACAACATCGCGTGCGAGTTGCGCGGCGCTCCGGACATTCTGAAGAAGGTCTGCGAAGTGACGGGTGCTTCGGTGCACGGCACCTCGAGCGACGGAAAGTTCACAGTCGAGACAGTCGAGTGCCAAGGCGCGTGCACGACGGCGCCGATGTTCGACCTCGACGGCGTCTATCACGAAGAGCTCACACTCGAGAGCGTGGAGAAGATTTTGGGAGGGCTCTCATGATCCCCGCGAACGAGACCTATTTGCTCAATCGAGTGCAGAACAAAGGGTCGGAGACGCTGGCGAGCTATCGAGAGCACGGTGGCTACGTCGCCATCGAAAAGATCCTCAAAGAGAACACGCCCTTCGACCAAGTCATCGAAGAGCTCAAGGATTCGGGACTGCGCGGTCGCGGCGGAGCGGGCTTCCCCACCGGGCTCAAGTTTTCGTTCATGCCGGATCCCGAAAAGGATCCGCGCCCGCGCTACCTCGCGGTGAACGCCGACGAGTCCGAGCCGGGCACCTGCAAGGATCGCATCCTCTTGCGCGAAGATCCGCACGGGTTGATCGAGGGCATACTGATCGCGTGCCGCGCCATCCGCGCGGAAGCCGCCTACATCTACGTGCGCGGCGAGTATCGCAAGGAGTACAACAACCTGTTCGCTGCGCTCGCGGAAGCGCGCGCCGCGGGCCTGGTTGGCAAGAATATCGCTGGCTCTGATTGGAGCTGCGAGATCTGGATGCACAAAGGCGCTGGCGCCTACATCTGCGGCGAAGAGACCGGGTTGATGGAGAGCCTCGAAGGCAAGCGCGGTCACCCGCGTCCGAAGCCCCCCTTCCCCGCCGGCTTCGGTCTCTGGGGACAGCCGACCACCGTCAGCAACGTCGAGACACTCTTCAACGTGCCGTTCATCTTGAATCGCGGCGCGCGCTGGTTCCGCACGATGGGCACCGAGAAGAGCCCCGGGAATATCCTGTGCGGCATCTCCGGACACGTCGAGCGACCGGGCGTGTATGAAGTGCCGCTGGGCATCTCCACGCGCACCTTGATCGAGGAGTACGCGGGCGGTGTCTGGAAAGGTCGCAAGCTCAAGGCCTTCTTCCCGGGCGGTTCTTCGACGGGACTGTTGCCCGCTTCCGCGATCGACACGCCGATGGATCACGACGGAATGAAGGATGCCGGCTCGATGCTCGGCACCGCCGCGCTGATGGTGCTCGACGAGACCGCGTGCACCGTGCGCGCGATGGAAGTCGTCGCGCGATTCTACGATCACGAGAGCTGTGGACAGTGCAGCCAGTGTCGCGAAGGCACGCAGTGGCTCTATCAGATCTTTCGTCGCCTCGAGAACGGCCAGGGACGCGTGGAAGATGTCGAGCTGCTCGACAGCCTCGCGCACGGCATGGCGCCGGGCAAGACGATCTGCGCGCTCGCGGATGCGGCGGCAATCCCGACCCACGCCATCGTCAAGAATTTCAAGGACGAGATGATGGAGCACGCGACCCTCGGGCGCTGTCCGCTCTCGCACGATCACTCAACGAAAGAAAAACGCGAACCCGCGGAGGCAGGCGCGTGACTACACGTCAGGTAGTAACGATTCAAATTGATGGGCAAGACGTCGAAGTCGACGCTTCGAAGCCCTTGGTCGACGCGCTCCATCGCAGTGGAACGGACGTTCCAACCTACTGCTATCACCCCGGTCTCTCGGCGGTCGGCTCTTGCCGTATTTGCCAGGTCGAAGTGCAGATGGGCGAGGCTCCCGGTCGAGTGGTCGTCGCTTGTCGGACACCGATCTCGGAGGGCATGCGCGTTTTCACCAGCACCGACAAAGCGCACGCGGTGCGTCGCGAGTGCTTGGAGTTCTTACTGAAGAACCACCCGCTCGACTGTCCGATCTGTGACAAGGCCGGCGAGTGCGACCTGCAGGACTTTTCCTTCGCGGAAGGACAAGCGGAGGGTCGCAGCAGTGAGCCGCGTCGCTCACTCGACAAGCGCAAGAGTCTGGGCGATGTGATTGTGCTCGACGAAGAGCGCTGCATTCTTTGCAGTCGGTGCGTCCGCTTCATGGATGAGGTTCCGAAGACGCCGCAGCTGACAGTTTCCGGGCTCGGCGCACGCTCGACCATCTCGACTTTCGCCGATCGCCCGCTGACCGGTAACTACCAGGGCAACCTGGCGGACGTCTGTCCTGTCGGCGCGCTGACTCTGAAGAAGTTCCGCTTTCAAGCCCGCGTGTGGAACCTGCGCAAGACACCGTCGACCTGCGGCGAGTGCAGCCGCGGTTGTTCGATCACGAACGAGGTCTTGCGAAACAACGAGCTGAAGCGCATCCGTCCGCGCTACAACGCCGACGTCAACGAGTGGTGGATGTGCGACACCGGGCGCTTTGCGCTCGAAGAGCACTCGCTCGAGGGACGACTGGCGGGATCGATGATTCGCGGCGAAGCGGGCATGGAGCCGGCCAGTGCGCGCGAGGGGCTGGAGCGCGTCGCCGACGCACTTCGGACTCATGGACAACCGGTGCTGCTCGGTTCGGCTTGGTTGACAATCGAAGAGGGACAGGCTCTGGTCGCGCTTGCGAAACAGCTCGGGACCGAAGCGCGGTTTGTCACTCCGCCACCGAGCGAGCTGGCCGACGAGCTTTTGCACACCGATGATGCCTGCCCGAATCGGCGCGGATTGACCGAGGTCGGCATGCGCGCCATCGATGCGGCCGAAGCACTCGAAGCGATCGCCGGCGCCGAAGTCGCGCTGCTCATCGGCGAGCGCATCATCGAGACGGTCGGCGCCGAAGCTCTCGCCGAACTTCCGAATACGGTTCGGCTCTTCAGCTTCGACACAGTTGCGCTCGATGTGCCCGCCGCTCGCGCGGCGCTGGGAACTCCGAGTTCAATCGAGCGCGACGGTCACTGGGTCAACGTCGATGGCCATCGCGGGATGCTGACGATCGCGCGCCCCGCCCCCACCGACGTCGCAACACTGATTCAAAACTTTGAATCGCTGAGTCGGCTCATCACGCCGGCCGAAACCGCTGGAGGCGCCGCGTCATGATGGACGACATCCTGCCCGCCGAACTGCCCCTGTTTGCGGTTTGGGTCATCAAAGCGGTTGTGATCTTTGGCTCGCTGATCAGTGCGGCCGGCATCACGACGCTGGCCGAGCGCAAGGTCTCGGCCTGGATTCAGTACCGCATCGGTCCGAATCGCGTCGGCCCCTTCGGGCTCCTGCAACCGCTCGCTGACGGCGTGAAGTTCATCTTCAAAGAGGAGCTTGTTCCCGACGGCGCGAACCGCCTGATGTTCCGCCTCGCGCCGATGATCACCGCCGCCCCGGCGATGATGTGCATCGCGGTGATTCCCTTCGCCGGCGAGGTCGTCATCGGCAATTACAACCTCGGCAATCTCTCGATCACCGATCTCAGCGTCAGCGTGCTCTACGTCGGTGCGCTGACCGGGCTGGGTATCTACGGAATCATCCTCGGTGGCTGGAGCAGCAATTCGAAGTTCTCGTTGATGGGCGCCATGCGCGCCTCGGCGCAGATGGTGAGCTACGAGCTGACGCTCTTACTCGCGATTCTCTCCGTCGTGCTGCTCGCCGGCAGCCTCGACCTGCGCGCGATCGCCGAGAGCCAGGCGAGCTCCGCCGAAGGCGGCATCGGCGTCTGGAACATGTTCCTGCAGCCGGTCGCCTTTGTGCTGTTCATCATCGCAATGTTCGCCGAGACCAACCGCCATCCCTTCGACTTCGCCGAGTGCGAGCCGGAGCTCGTCGGCGGGTTCCACACCGAATACTCCTCGATGAAGTTCGCGCTGTTCTTCCTCGGTGAGTACTGCGCCATCATCGTGATGTGCTGCCTGGTGACGACCTTCTTCCTCGGCGGCTACGACGTCCCGTTCTGGGATAGTGCGCCCTGGTTCATCCAGCTGGCGAGCTTCGTCGCCAAGGCCGCGTGCTTCATCTTCCTCTTCCTGTGGGTGCGCTGGACCCTTCCGCGATTCCGCTACGACCAGCTCATGGGACTCGGCTGGAAGGTGATGCTGCCGCTCGCCCTGGTCAACGTGACCGTCACCGGTGCCGTCGTCTCCTTCGGCTGGTCGCCGCTGATCACTCCCGTACTCGCCGTCGCGGCGCTCATCCCCGGCGTGATCCTGTTTGCCAGAAGCAATCCCGGCGAAGCCTCCCTGACCGGCCACGCGCTCTCCGAGGAAGGCTCGGCCTCCTGACATGGTCATCGTCAAACGCAAAGAACTGTCCTTCTGGGAGCGCCTCTACCTTCCGGAAGTTTTTCAGGGACTCTCGATCACATTGCGCGCGATGTTCCGGAAGAACGTCACGCGTCAGTATCCCGAGCAGAAGCTCGAAGTGAACGAAGTCACACGCGGTCAACCGCGGCTGGCGGTCAACGCGGACGACACGATTCGCTGTGTGTCCTGCGGGCTCTGCGAAGCGGCTTGTCCGGCCTACGCGATCACCATCGACGGTCAGGAGACCGACCGATTCATCGAGCGCGAACCCGAGCGGTTCGAGATCGACATGTTGCGCTGCATTCTGTGTGGCTTCTGCGAGGAGGCGTGCCCGAAGGACGCCATCCTGATGAGCGATGAGCTCGAGCTCGCGGACTTTTCCCGCGAAGCTCTCGTCTACGACCTCGAGAAGTTGAAGCGGCCGGTGTCGGCGCTCCAACCTCGTCTCGATTACATCTACAAGCTGAGCAACCGTTGGAACAGTTCCTCTTCTTCCTCCTAAGCCTATCGGCCATTGCCTTCGCGGTCGGCGTCGTCGTCGTGAAGAGTCCAATGAAGAGCGTACTCTCGCTGCTCGGCAGCTTCGTCGCGCTCGCCATGATCTATTTGTTGATCGGCTTTCAATTCCTCGCAGCAGCCCAGCTCCTGGTCTACGCCGGCGCGATCATGGTGCTGTTCCTCTTCGTCGTCATGTTGCTCAATCTGAGCGATGTAAACGCCGTCTTCGACGCGCCGATACGAGTGCTCGGACAGAAGCGCATCGCGATTGCAGCCTCGGCCGCAGCGCTGATCGGAATGATCGCGCTATTCGCTGGCGGCTCGGTTCAGGCCAGTGAGAGCGTCGGCGCGATTCCCGCCGAGGGCTATGACCAGATCGAGTATCTCGGCGCCCTGATCTTCAGCCGCTACATGATCCCCTTCCAAGCCTCCGCGTTGCTACTGCTCGCGACGATGATCGGCGTGCTGGTGCTCGCCAAGCGCCGCCGCGACAGCGCCTCTGACGTCAATTCCGAGGAGCCGGCCCAATGATGGCTCTCCTCAGTGCTCATCTCAGTGCGCAAGCCCCCGAGCTCGCAATCTCTAACGATCACCTGCTGGCGCTCGCCGCGATCTTGTTCGCGATCGGCGTCTTCGGATTTCTCGTCAGGCGCAACGCGATCATCGTGCTCGCGAGCGTCGAGCTGATGCTCAACGCGGCCAACCTGACCTTCTTGGCGGGCAGCCGTATGCACTCCACGTCGGAGGCCCTCAATCTCGATGGCCCCGTGTTCGCGATCTTCGTCATCCTGGTCGCAGCGGCGGAAGCCGCCGTCGGCCTGGCGCTCGTGATCGCACTCTACCGTCTCAAGCTGACGGTCCACCTCGACGCATTGAACCAACTCGAGGGATGAATAGTCTTTGGCTTATCCCGCTGCTCCCTTTGTTGGGCAGCGCTGTGTGTGGCTGGCTCCACTTCGCAACTCTCCGCGCACGTCGCACCGACGAGAACGCGGAAGGCACGGGCATCTTGGCTGGGTACGTCGCGAGCGGCGCCATCATCGGCTCGCTCCTCGTCGCCGTTCGCGCGCTCTTCGCAAGCGGACTGCACGCAGACTCCCACAGCGTAGAGAGCGCGGCCTGGTCCTGGATCGATCTCGGTGGCGGCTTCACCATCGAACTCTCGATGGTCTTCGACCACCTGTCGAGCGTGATGACCATGGTGATCTGCGGCGTCGGCGCGCTGATCCACATCTACTCCATCGGGTACATGAAGGGCGACCGTGGCTTCGCCAAGTTCTTCGCGTACCTGAATCTGTTTGTCTTCGCGATGCTGATGCTGGTGCTCTCCAGCAACCTGCTCGGTCTGTTCGTCGGATGGGAAGGCGTCGGCCTGTGCTCCTACTTGCTGATCGGCTTCTGGTACGAGAAGGGCTGGCCGGCGGAAGCGGGACAAAAAGCCTTTGTCGTCAACCGCATCGGCGATGCCTGCTTCTTGATCGGGAGCTTCTTGCTCGTCGATCTATTCGCGACGCTCGACTTCTCCGAGATGCTCGGCGCTCTCGCCGCAGTCTCGGAGACGCCCGGCGCGATGACCAAGCTGACCTTCGCGACGCTGCTCCTCTTCGGCGGCGCTTGCGGCAAGTCGGCGCAGTTTCCGCTGTTCACCTGGCTGCCGGACGCGATGGCTGGCCCGACGCCGGTCTCCGCTCTGATCCACGCCGCGACGATGGTCACGGCGGGAGTCTACCTGGTCGTGCGACTCAACCCGCTGTTCGCGTCGGTGCCGGGCGTGCTGCTAGTCATCGGCAGCATCGGCGCACTGACCGCACTCATCGGCGCGTCCTCCGCACTCCTGCAGCGCGACATCAAGAAGGTCCTGGCCTACTCGACGGTCAGCCAGCTCGGCTATATGTTCCTCGCCCTCGGCGCGGGCGCCTGGGCCGCAGCGATCTTCCACCTCGTCACCCACGCCTTCTTCAAGGGCCTCTTGTTCCTCGGTTCGGGCAGTGTCATTCACGGCATGCACGACGAGCAGGACATGCACAAGATGGGCGGCCTGCGAAAGCACATGCCGCGCACGCACTTGACCTTCTTGGCCGGAGCCGCCGCGCTCTCGGGCATGCCGCTCATGAGCGGCTACTTCTCGAAGGACGAGATCCTCGCGCATGACTTCGCCTCGGGCGGGTACAACACCGTGCTGTGGTTAGTGGGCATCATGGCCGCCGCGCTGACCGCCTTCTACACCTGGCGTATGGTCGCGCTCACCTTCTATGGGAAGGAGCGCTTCGACGTCGAGAAGGTTCATCCGCACGAGTCACCCGCGTCGATGACGACGCCGCTGATCGTTCTCGCAGTGCTCTCGGTCTTCGGTGGTCTGCTCGGCTTGCCCGCGGTGTTCGGCGATCACATCCACTTCCTCGAGAACTGGCTGCAGCCCATCACCGAGCAGGGCAACGCCATTCTGGGCCACGGTCCGCCGGCGCATAGCTTGAGCCTCGCCGTCGAGTGGGAGCTACTCGCGCTCGGCGCCGGCATCGCGCTGTTCTTCGCGCATCGCGGCTTCCACTCCTATAAAAACGGAGTCCAGCGCGATCTCGACTACCGACAAGCGGTCCCCGCCCGAGCGGAGTTCTTCGAAAAAGCCTGGCGCATCGACTCGACCTACCACAACAAGATCGTCGTCCCGCTCAAGCTCTTCTCGTTCTTGCTCGCCACGCTCTTCGACCAGTTCATCATCGATGGCATGGTCAACGGCTCGGCGGTGCTCGCTCGCAAGATCGGCGGGCGCATCAGGAGCAGCCTGGATGGCAACGTGAAGACCTATGCTCTCTGGATCGGCGGAGGCGCCGCTATCCTGGTCGCGCTCTGGAGGATTGTCTGAGATGTTTTTGACAGCCCTCACCTTCTTGCCGCTGCTCGGCGCACTCGCCATCGCGCTTCTGCCCAGCGCTGACGAGAAGAAGCAGCGCATCGTCGCTCTCGCAACGACCATCGTCGTCGCTCTGCTCGGAGTCGTGCTCTTCGCCGGCTTCGACGGCAGCTCGGCGAGCTTGCAGTACATCGTCGACTCGGCCTGGTTCGCGCTGCCCGGCGCCGCCAGTATCCCGATTCAGTTCTCGCTTGGCGTGGACGGCATCTCGGTCCTGATGGCGGTCTTGACCGCACTCTTGATGCCGATCGTGATCCTCTCGACCTGGGGCCACATCGACAAGCGCGTGAAGGAGTTCATGATCTGGATGCTGGTCATGGAGACCGGCATGCTCGGCGTGTTCCTCGCGACCGACCTGATGCTGTTCTACTTCTTCTGGGAGATCAGCCTCGTCCCGCTGTACTTCATCGTCGGAATCTGGGGTGGCGAGCGCCGGCTCTACGCGACGGTCAAGTTCTTCCTGTTCACGTTGGCCGGCAGCCTCGTGATGCTCGTCGGCGTGATCTGGCTGATCTATCAGTCGAAGACGTCGAACATCGCCGAGCTCAGCGACTTCGCCGCAGCGCTCTCCGGAACCACGCAGGGTTGGATGTTCGGCGCGTTCACGCTCGCCTTCGCAATCAAGGTCCCGCTGCTGCCCTTCCACACCTGGCTCGCCGACGCGCACACCGAAGCTCCGACCTCCGGCTCCGTCGTGCTGGCCGGCGTGCTCTTGAAGATGGGCACCTACGGCCTGCTTCGATTCGGCATCGGCATGTTCCCCGAAGCCGCCGTCACTTGGGCGCCGCTCTTCATGGGGCTCGGCGCGATCGGAATCGTCTACGGCGCCTTCCTCGCGATGGCGCAGACCGACATCAAGCGCTTGATCGCCTGCTCTTCCGTCAGTCACCTCGGCTACGTCGTACTCGGCATGTTCGCGCTGACCCAAGCGGGCCTGCGCGGCAGCATCCTGCAGATGGTCAACCACGGCCTCTCGACCGGCATGCTGTTCTTGCTGATCGGCATGATCTATGAGCGCCGTCACACGCGCGCCATCGACCAGTTCGGAGGCATCGCCGCGAGCATGCCGATGTTCGCCATGTTCTTCGTTTTCGCCGTCCTATCGAGTGTCGGTCTTCCCGGCCTCAATGGATTTGTCGGCGAGTACATGATCCTGCTCGGCTCCTTCCAGGCGAGCCCGTTCTGGGCGTCGCTTGCAGTGCTCGGCGTGATCTTCGGCGCGGTCTATCTGCTCTCCGCCACGCGCCGCGTGCTCTTCGGTCCGCTGATTCACGAAGCGAACGCCAAGCTCACCGACATGGTGCCGCGCGAAATCGGCATGTGCATTCCGATCATTTTGGTCTCGGTTTGGATTGGTGTCGCACCGAACACTTGCCTCGGCAAGCTCGACGGTTCAATCGATCAGCTCGTCGACCGACTCGACGGCGCGCGCGTCGCGCTGGAGCTTTCGAACAGAGAACAGGAGCCCAAGCTGGCTCTTCAACTGGCGCCCAAGAAGGGCCAAGCGCGATGAATCCCAACGATCTCGACTTCGACCTGCTCCTGACGCCCGGTGCTTGGACGGCCCTGTGGCCGATGATCACCATCGCGCTGGGCTTGATGATGTTGCTCGCCGCCGAAGTGGTCAGCTCGCTGCGCCCCTTCCGCTCGATCTTCTTCTTGGCGACGCTCGGCGTCGCGGCCCTCTTCGAGTTACGAATTCTCGCCGGACCCGAGTCCCTGACCGACACCGGCGGAATCGTCCTCGGTGGAGCGCTCGTCGCCGACGCGACCAGCGCCGTGTGGGGTTTGATCTTCCTCATCGGGACGGCGCTCGCCTTCAGCTATAGCACCGCCTACTACAGCGGCAGTGAAGCGCGCTACAAGGACGAGCACGACATCCTGATGCTGACCTGCCCGCTGGGCATGATGATGATGGCGGGTGCTCAGGACCTGGTCGTCTTCTTCCTCGGCCTCGAGCTCCTGTCGATCCCGCTCTATATCTTGGCCGCCTACAAGCGCAGCGATTCCAAGTCCGTCGAAGCCGGCCTCAAATACTTTTTACTCGGCGCCTTCTCTTCCGCACTGTTCGTCTACGGCTCCGCCCTGCTCTACGCCGAGCTCGGCAGTGTGTCCTTCGGTGGAGCGGCCGCTGCCCTCGCCGAGAACGAGATGGGCTCGCTCGCCATGACCGGCGTCGGCCTGATTGTCGCGAGCATCCTCTTCAAGATCTCGGTCTTCCCCTTCCACGTCTGGGTGCCCGACGTCTATCAGGGCAGCCCGACGCCCGTGACCGCGCTGATGGCAACCGGCACGAAAGCCGCAGCGATCGCCTTCCTGCTCAACGCCTTCTTCCTGCTGCCGAGCTCCGCCGCGAACCTGATCGCCGTGCTCGGCATCGTCACCATGGCCGCCGGCTACTTCGGTGCGCTCGTGCAAGACGATCTCAAGCGCATGCTGGCCTACTCGGGCATCGCCAGCGCCGGCACAGTGATCCTCGTGATCGCCGGCGCCCTCGCCAATCCCGAGTCTCTCGATGCCGCGCGCACCGCCGCGCTCTACTACATCGGCGCCTACGTCTTCACGATCACCGGCGCCTTCGGCCTGATCGCTCTGTTCGAGAGAGACGGCCAGCGCTTTACGCGCCTCACCTCTCTCGCCGGCCTCGCGACCAAGCGCCCGGCTATGGCCGCCGCGATGACGATTTTCGTGCTCTCCCTCGGAGGCATCCCCGCCACCGGCGGCTTCCTCGGCAAGTGGTTCGTCTTCTCCGTCCTCGTCAACGCAAACATGATCGGCTTCGCCGTCATCGGAGCGGTCCTCTCGGTGATCGCGCTCGCCTTCTACTTGCGCATCGTGATTACGATGTGGATGTTGCCCGCCGACGAAGCCCATCCGATCCCCGGCGCCGACCGCCCGCTCATCGCGGGAGTCGCGACCGCCGTGTGTGTCGCTGGCGTGATCCTCACGGGGATCCTGCCGGGCCTGTTTATCTAGGCGCGAGTCAGTCCGCGCATCGACTGCGGAGCTGTACCCGACCGTCGAGCACGACCGAGACCTAGCGCCTCGAGCCCAGTCCCTGCGCAGCGAGGATCGGCTCGACGAAGTCGCGCTCGAGCCGCGCGTATCGATAGATCCGACGACGACTGCCGTCGACCAGGTCGGGGTTCCAGAACTCCCAGACCTTTTCGCCATCTGGAGTGACCTCGAAGACATAACCGCGCTCGGACTCGCAGATCAGGGTGTTGCCGTTGGGGAGCCTCTGGTTCGAGCCGCGCCATTCCGAGTAGAAGCCGCCCTTCTCGGGATCCGTATAGCTCCAGACGATCTCCTTCGTCCGTGGGTCGAGCTCGAGGACGCGCGAATCACCGCGGCGCTGGCCATTGTCGAAGACGAGGATGTTTCCGTTTTCGAGCAGAGTCGGAGTGTGCGCAAATTCGAGATGCTTCGGCCCCCAGCTCCACACAACGTCGAATGAGTCCCGATCAAGGATGGCGATCAGGTTCACCCGGGGCAGGCAAATCAACAGATTGCCCGCGCGGAAGCGTTCATCGTTTTCTCCCAGCTCCGTCGGAGGCAGTGGCTCCACACAGTTCATGTGGTAATAGTCGAGCCAGAGCTTATCGGGAGTGCCCTTCTTTGGAGCTCGGTCGAGAGGTGACGGAGGATGAATGCGACGTAGCTCCTCGAGGTGTTCAAAGGTGGACCACAGCTTGCGCTGCTTCCCCTCCGCGGAAATCTCGACGATCTGGTCGAACTGAACGATGCGCCCCTTGTACGGACGCGGCTGTTCCTTAGCGATCACGAGGAAGGAACCGCTTGGCAGCCTTCGAACGTCGTGATGAATATGCACTTGGGCACGCCAGATCGGTTTGGAATCCCAATCCACTCGAGCCAGGCCTTCTTTCTCCGACTCGCCAGCAATGCTGCCGTCCTCATAGAGTTCGAAGAGCTCCAGGTGAGTCGCGCCGGGAACGCGCCAGGTATGCAGTCGCTCTCCGGAGGTCGAGATCAGATAGGCCTCGTCCTGATCATTCGTGTAGATATCGTAGCCGGGCCAAGACCTCTCCCTGTCGTGGAGGGTCACCCCGCTCAACGAGACGTCGGCATTGTCGTCCCAGTCGACGTATCCCAAAGCGCTCAGCGCGGGCAGTTCGCCGCCGTCATCGCTGTCCTCCAAAGCGGCGGCCGTGGCGGCGTGCTTTTCGCTCGCGGCAATCGGATCAGAACCGGAGTGCCCCTGCCCGTCGCAAGCACCGAGCAAGCAAACCAAAGCAGTCGGCGCGAGAGCACGTCGAACCAGCATCGCGATAGTGTACATCGCTTTTCGCGCCTTGATCGCCGAGCCTCACAGGCAGGACAGACATCAACACTCTTAGGTCAAGAGCCCGTGCATGACGCCTTCGGGATCCCTTGCCGAGAGTAAGACGAGTGCCGAGTAGGAGATTCCGAAGTGCGCGATGAGCAAGAGGAGGAGTACATATCTCCACAGCCCAGCGTTACTCAGCTCCATAGCAATCAACCTAGCAGGCAGCGACTCAACTCGATACCCGACCGGCTTAACGCGAACAGCCCGCGCTCTCGCACGGGCTGTTTCGGTTTCTAGTCACTCCCAGTGGGAGCGACTGAAGAGAAGCTCTACTTGAGCTGCTCCCAGAAGTCGCCGGGCATGTCGTGGGCGATCTTGAGAGCGCCGTTCGAGCCGCCGTACATGGCTTCTTCGGTCTTGATGACCTTGCCACCACCGAGGTGCTCTTGCATGTACTTCTCAACCGCGATGTCGAGGCCGCGAATCTGGCTACCGCCACCGGCGAGCAGGACGCGGTTCTTCAAGCGCTCTTGGAATTCCGGGTCGAAGGAGGAGACTAGCTCTCCGAGGCCGTCGACGAGCGGTGCAACGATCGAGTTGCAGGCGTCACGCATGATGTTCGTGATGTCGAAGTCCGTGGGCTTACCTTTGACGGGCAGCTGGACGATGACCGGCGGCATGTCTTCGGCGACGTTGGAGAACTTCTCCTTGATCGCTTTGATCATGTTCACGCTGAATTGAGCTTCGGGATGCGCTTCTTTGATGCGCTCCATCAGCTGGTTGTCGACGTAGTCACCGGCGTAGGTCACGGTGATTTGGTCGGAGTCCTCCGGCATCGTGCCGTGCATACGGCAGAGGTCGGTGGTACCAGCTCCGATGTCGATGACGAGAACGTCGTCGAGCATGTCGAGGCCGTAGGCAACCGAGAAGGGCTCGGAGCACAGCATGACGGAGTCGACCGTCTCTTTGGCGGCCTTGATGATCGCCTCTTTACTGTGAATCGATGCCTGAGCCGGAACGCCGATGACGGCGTAGATCAGCTCGTCCTTGCGCGGCTGTGCGCGGCGAATGATTTCGCCGATCAAGTCGCGGGCAGCCTTGAGGTTGCCTTTGGCATTCGCCATGTCGTCTTCGTTGCAGTCGATGACACCGTCCGCGAGCGGGCGATAGAAATCGAGGGAGAGACGCTTCTCAGCAGCTTCGTCACCGAAGAGGACGTCCTTCTTCAGCAGCTTGCGACTGACAACGTCTTTCGGGTAGCCGACGTAAGACGCAACCGTCTCGCGCACGCCATTGCTCGAAGAGACGGAGGTACGAGATGTACCCAGGTCGATGCCCAGGTAAAGGACCCCGTGGTCCTTCGAATCGTCATTGCTTTGCATGATCGTTCCAGCGCTTTGTGAAGCTTCTTCGGTCTCGACCACGTGATCGAGTTCGGCGTCTGCTTCCTTTTTAGTATCCACTTTTTTGGTGTTGCTCATGACTTCCTAAGGGGTAGCTCTAGTGTTGTTACGTGTTGGGTCCCGGGATTCGCGTCCCCTGGATCTCCTCCCAAGTCAGGCAACCTTGTCTTGAAGCGAAAGGTTAGCTTCAAAGATCGCCATCATCATCTCCTTCTTGGACTCAGCGTTATCATCATTCTCGCTGAGCCCTTGCACTTGCCTGTAAATCGACTCCACGCCGGTGTCGATGTCCTTGATTCCCGCCAGCCGGATGATCTCCGCCTCGGTCCGGGAGAGCGACTCGGTCAGCTTGCTGATCCGGCGCTGGTAGTTGGCCACCTCGGAGTCGTGCTTCCGAAGCTTCTCGTCCAGAGCCTTGGAACGCTCCTGCTGGACCGTCTCGAGGGCCGCACTCATGACCAGCTCGCGGATCTGCGCCAGCTCTTCGGTCTGTTCCATGCTGTCGAACAGCTCTTCTAGGCGGTCCGCCAGCTGCCCATCCACCACCGCGCCGTCGACGTTCTGGTCCTGGACCATCGCCTCGCGCTCGTGGCGCATCTCCGCCTGGCGATTCTCCAGCTCCCGGGTGAGCCGATTGAGCTCCAGCCGCGCCTGCTCGCGCTGCTTCAGGATCTCGTTCTTGCTGGCCTCGACCTCTTTGACGAACTCCTTCACCGGCAGGCCCCGGACGGCCTTGCCCTGGTTCTTCAGGAGGTGATTGAAGCCCCGCAGAGTCGTCTCCGCGACCTCGGACAGCACCTCGTCGGCCACATCGTCGAAGTTACGACGAACGGCATGACGGACGGCTGCGCCGAGCACGGCCAGGAGCCGGCTGTTTCCGATGAAGTTCAGGTTCCTCCCGTTATTCGCCATCATCTGGCGACGCTCCGCGTCATTGCCAGCGGAAAGCGTTCCGTCGGGGGAAGCTCCGTCGAGGGGGGGTGTCGATTGGGCGTTGCTCATAGAGGACCGCACGAGCGGAATGCGCCTCACCCCGGACTCAAGGTCCGTAGTAAGGAACGCGCCTCCATCGTCAAGAACGCCCCCTTCGTCTTGAGCGTCCCTGCTAGAAATGAGTGGATCCGCGTATTTTTGCCGCTCGAGCTCGCCCGCTCCCGTTCATGCGCTCAAGGAGCGAGGAGCACCCCGGCCTCGCGGAGACGCTCTCACCGGACTCCGAGCCCTATTTGGCCTGCAGAATCTCGATGTCGTAGCCGTTCGGATCCTTCACGAAGATATAGCGCGAGTTCGACGTGGGCTTGCTCTCTCGGAACCACCATTCGCGCCGCTCGACCTCAGCAATCACGGCGCCGAGGTCCTCCACGGTGAAGGCCAGATGGCCGAACTGATTTCCGGGTTCGTAGGTGCGGCCGTCGTGGTTGTAGGTCAGCTCAATGAAGTAGCTCTCGGCCTCGTCCCCGAGAAAGACGAGGGTGGCCTCGTCCCCGATCGCGCTCCTGCGGATCTCCCGGAGACCCAGGAAGGCGGTGTAGAACTCCAGCGTGGCGTCGAGGTCGGTCACGCGAATCATCGTGTGGGCTAGCTTCATCGGCTGAAGAATAACCTCTAGGCGGCGGAGGACGGAGCTTCTCCCAGCTTTGGGTCGGGAGAGATTTTCGCGAATTCGCCACCCCGGCCCGCCCGCCATTCGGACACCGGAGCCCTGTGGACAAAAACCGAGCTCGGCAATAGGGTTCGCGCCCCTCGGGCAATGCGCCCGAAGCCCACCGAGCGGCCACGATGAGGATTTCACTCGTCCTTGCCCGCCCGCCACCCTCACGAATCCCCACCTCTCGACTCAGGAGAAACAAATGATTGCGATGTTGAATAACTTCTTGCTGCAAGCAGCGGAAACCGCGGCGGCCCCTGGTGGCGAAGAGGAGAAAGTGACCTTCGTGTTGACCGACCCCACGACCTACGTGGCCAAGGCTACGGAGCTTGTCGAGACCCACGGAATGGCCGTCGTGATGGCCATCGCGATCTACGTGATCGGCAAGATCGTCCTGAAGGTCGTCTTGGGCGGCGTCGACAAGCTGATGACCAAGCGCGGGCTCGACCAGATGCTGCGCAGCTTCCTCAAGAGCATCATGCACATGGCCGGTATGGCGATGATCATCATCGCCGCCTTGGGCGCGCTGGGAGTCGACACGACCTCCTTCGCCGCCGTCCTCGGTGCCGCCGTCTTCGCGATCGGCTTCGCGCTCCAGGACTCCCTGGGCAACTTTGCCTCCGGCGTCATGATCATCCTGTTCAAGCCCTTCAGCATCGGTGATTTCGTCGAAGCGGGCGGCGTCACCGGCGTCATTGTCGAGATCAGTGTCTTCTGCACGATCCTCAAGACCGGCGACAACAAGAAGGTCATCGTTCCGAACTCGGCCATGACCGGCGGCAACATCGTCAACTACTCGGCCAATGACACGCGTCGGATCGACCTCGTCTTCGGGATCAGCTACGACGATGACATGAAAAAAGCCCGCCAGGTGATGACCGACGTCATCGCGAAAGACGACCGAATCCTCCAGGATCCGGCCCCTACCATCGGATTGTCTGAGCTTGGCGACAACAGCGTCAACTTCGTCTGTCGGCCGTGGGTCAAGACCGGCGATTACTGGCCCGTTCTTTTCGACCTCAACGAGAATATGAAGAACGCCTTTGACTCGAATGGTCTCAACTTCCCCTACCCGCAGCGCGACGTTCACATGATCGAGAACTAGTCGCCTCGGAAAACGAAAAAGCCGGGTCACTCTTTGCGAGTGACCCGGCTTTTTTTGTGCTCGAGCGAAGCCGCGAGGCTACTCGGGTTTCTTCGTCGTTTGGGTCGCGCCTTGATCCATAAAGCGTGCGAGGTGAGCAAAGACACGCGCCAGCCGCTTCTGATCTTCGGTCCGCGCCTCCGACATCTCCGAACGAATGTCGCGGCCGTCTTCGAGCGAGGAGAGGCGCAACTCTTCGTGAGCGGCCGAGGCTTCCACGCGAAGATCCTCCAGTCGCGTCTCGACCGCTTCCGCAGATTCTTGCACGCGAGCCATCGCCTCTTCGACACGACTATCGCGATCGGACTTCATCTCGGTTAAGCCCGACGACAAGACCTCGACCTCGCTCGCCAGCTCGCGCTGCATCGAGTCCAGTCGTTGCTTGAGGTCCGAACGAAGCGCCGTGATCTCGCGACCCAGGCGCTCCTCGATACGCTGCACCCGACGATCCAGTGCACGCATCTCCGTTCCGAACAATAGATCGCGGACCTGCTCCAAGCTCTCCCCTGTCGCGCCCGTTCCAGCTGCTGCGCCGAGTGTCGCGGGTGACCGTTCTTCTCTCGAATCCACGTGTTGTCCTCGCGTTGATATTCCCTGGTGATGAATCGAATCCGCCCGAAAGGCCGATTACGGCGCGCATCTTAGCGAAGCTGGGTCTTTTGAGACACAGCCGCTTGCCGAGACGAGGTCCGGTCTAGGGGGTTCGGCGAGAGCGCCGCGACCTCCGCGGTCTAGTGATCCTCGTCATCCTCGGAGTCGACATAGCCCAGCTCGCGCAGCTCGGAGAGCTCAGCTTCATCGAACTGCGTCCGCTCCATCTCCCGAGCCCCCAGTGCCAATTGAGCCAAGTGCTTGTCCAGTAAGCTTGTGAGACGCCGGACCTCCTCCGGTTGCTCCTCGGACAGGTCGAAGGCCTGGGCCGGATCCAGCCGGTACTCAAACAGCTCAACCACCCCCGACTGGTCATCCCGAACGAGCTGGTAGCGCTCCCCCACCACCGATTTTTTGTGGCAGGTCCTCAGGCCCGGTCGCCCCTCATCGACGCCCAGATAGTCCACTTCGCAAAAAACAGGGCGGGCTGGCAGAGCCTCGCCTCGGAGTAATGGAGCCAGCGAGCTGCCGTCCCCGAGCCCCTCTCGGAAGCCGAGCAGCTCGAGCAGGGTCGGCGCCAGGTCCACCGCCGAGACCGGATCCGCGAGCCGAAGCTTCTGAGCGACCCCGGGGCCACGCAGGATTAGGGGGACGCGCACGAGCTCGCGATAGAGCGACTGCGTATGTCCGAGCCAACCGTGGTCTCGAAACTCCTCGCCATGGTCTGCCGTAAAGACGACCAGCGTATTCTCGGTCAGTTCCAATCGATCCAATCGATCGAGCAGGCGACCGATGGCGGAGTCGGTAAAGAGGATCTCCTCGTCATACCGGTCGCGAATGAAATCCAGCTCCGACTCATTCAAGTCCGCGAGCATTCCGCGTAGCTGACCGATCTTCTCATCGCCCTTCAATCGACCGAACGAGTCGCCCGCGTAGTCGATCTGTTCGTGATTGCGATACTCGTAGTGCGGATCGAAGTAGTGAACGAACAGGAAGAAGGGCTTTTCATTCGGATCGCGAGCGAGCACTGCAAGTTCTCGAATTGCAAGTTGTGTGATCAGCTGACTCGAGATGAAACGGTGGCCGCGCGCAAGCTCTTGATCGAAGCGCTCGAAGCCTTGGTTGAAGCGGGTCTTCTTCCCGATGATGCGATTGCTCACTATCCCTGAGGTTGAGTAGCCCTTCGAGAGCAGTCTCTCGGCGAGCGTCTCCAACTCTTCGGACATCAGCGCATCGGTGTTCGTCGCGGCGTGCCGTGTAGGCGCGAGTCCCGTAAACAGCGTCGCTACCGCCGGCAACGTCCACGGTGCGGAAGAGTAGGACTCTTCGAACAGGACCCCGTCCTTCGCGAGACTCGAGATGGCGGGTGTCGGTCGGTGGTAACCGTAGGCTTCGAGGCGATCCGCGCGCAGGGAATCAACAACAATAAAGAGCAAGTTCGGTGATGACTGTTCGGCGGAACAGGCCATGCAACCGAGCAATCCGGCGACGATTATCGTGCTCCCTCTAGCGTTCATCAGTTTTCTTCTTAGCCCTTTTCTTGCGGCCGACGGCTGAACGAGCGCCGCCATTACCCGACTTAGGCAGTTCGTAGATCTGGAGACGAGGGTCGCCCATATGCATCTGTCGATTCGTGTGCCGCGGCACGAGGTTATTCCCGTATCGAGCGCGAACCTCAAGCTCATCGGCCGGCTTCATCCGTTTCCCGAACATACTTGCGAAGCGCGTCCCGGGTACGATTTCCGGAAGGACAAAGACGGGATTCTCGGCGGCATAGCGTTTGACCATGCCAACATCAAGAATCCAACCCAGCGGTAGATCCGTCGCGGAATAAGCTTCGAGAGGGCGCAGATCCATCTGAAGCTCCGCGGCGACATAGACACGATCACCTTTCGCTCGATGCTTCTCGATCCACTCGACGACTCTCGAACGACTATCGATTGGAGCCGTGAAGCTCGCCCGGGCGCGCTCCCAAGGCACGGTCAGGTAGAGGACGAGAACAACGAGCACACCGCCGAAGACGGTCTGAACGCGTCGACCTACGGGTAGAGCTAAACCGCCAAGTCCCCGAATAGCCGTGGTCATGCCGAACGCGGCGAAGATCGGGAAGAGCGCGTAGACCGAGATGATGTTCCGTGGAAAGTGAACGCGTTGGGTCGCGAGAAATGCCAGTAGAGCGACCGGAAAAGAGAGCAGTAAGAAGGCTGACTTGCGATCCTTTTTAATGAGACTCACCAGTCCGATCAACGCGAAACCGAGCAGGCCTATACCGAACTCCCTCTTCAGTTGTCCCCCGTAGTAGATGAGTTGTCCGAGTCCCGGCTCACCATCACTACCCGCGTGTCCCTCCGAGTAGTGTGCGACTTGAGAGAGGACGTCCTCGAGAAAAGTCTCGTGATCGAGGACGGCGTAGGGCGTCGTCATCAAGAATCCGATGACGGTCGTAAAAACGATCACCCTTGCGTTCCTCGCGAGTTGGTCGCGGTGTCGCTTGTCGAGAAGGATTATGGCGAAAGGCAAGCCGATCAAGCCGAGGTAGTACTTGCTGCTGATCGCGAAGCCGGTGATCAAGCCCGGCAAGATTGCGCGATAAAGCAAGCTTGAGCGTTCGCGAGTAAGAAAAGCGAGTAAGACCGCGAAGGTGCAAATTAGAGTCCCGACGATGTCGACGTTCAAATACGCGGCGGACTGGATCAGGAACCGGTCGGAAGGTAGGAGACAGAGGGGCGCCAGCGCGAGGAGCGCGCTCTCTTTGGTCGCGCGGACCGCAAGAAAACCGATGAGCACAAACACGGTGAGCGAGAAAAACAGGAAGGTGTAGCGGGCCGTGAGAACCACCGTCGGGCGCGCGTAGTAAGGCCGCCCGACGTTTCCGACCTCCGTTTGGGTGTCGCCATCGATGGCGCGTCCAGCGAGGAAGCTCGCGGCGGTCAAGTAAATCGGCAGAGACGGATACTGAAACCAGCGCGGGTTGAGCTCACCGCGCTTAATCATGCGAGCCGCTGGGGCGGCCATCAGCGCTTCGTCTGCGTGCAGCGGATAGGGCCCCGAGCGAGTGATAAAGCGATCGCGCGGGAGAAACGCGAGGACCAGCACGCCGGCCAGCAGAAGAAAGTGAATTGGACGAAGCAGCACCCTAGAGAGAATAGGTGATCCTCCGGCGACGGGATATGACCAGGCAGCGGAGTAAGCGGCGAGCCGAAGATTATCGATGCCGCCTAGCTGTCCGTCGTGAAAGTGCTATGCCGCATGAGCAGCGGAATTTCGGTCGGGTTGGTGCCCGAGAAAGAAGTCGCAGCCGCATTTCGGCAGGCAATAGATTCAGCGAGGCTCTCGGGGGCCGACCAGGCGGAAGGACGCCCTTCATATGGTGAATGGCTTTTACCACGGGCTGCTAGGCCCAGGGCTTTACCGCTGAGACCAATCGCGAGGATTGTAGTTTGGAGGCACTGGATTGGATTTAAACCCGTCCAGGTCAGAGCGAAGCGCGTAGGTCGACGGAGCGTCAAACAGAAAGAGATAGGGTTGCAGCTCGTTCAGACGTCGGTGCAGCTCGCGCCAAGCTGCGAATCGCTTGGCCGAATCCAGCTCGGCCTGACCGTACTCGATTAGACGATCGACCTCGGGGTCCGCGAAGCCACCGAAGTTCGAAGAGCCCGCAGAGTTCGCCAGGCTTGAGTGCCACTTCTGCTGGGGATCACTCTCAAGCGGTTGCGTCCAGGCCAGCAAAACCGAATCGAAGTCCCGCGAGCGAACGCGGGCCAGCAGCGCGGCGAGGTCAAGCTGGCGAATGGTGAGCACGATTCCGAGACCGCGAAGCCCCTCTTGCAAGACTGTGGCAACTCGCTCCCCGGATCGATTTCCGGCCGGCAGCAAAAGCTCAATCTCAAGGTCGACTCCTTCGCGATCGAGCACGCCGTCTTGATCACGATCGATCCAGCCCGCCTCGGTCAGAAGCGCTTCGGCCCGTTCGAGATCGAACGCTGGAGCCTTCACACTTTGGTCATAGCCCGGACCAAAACGGTTTTGGGGACCGGTAACGCGAACCGCCAAACCGTCGTATTGAGAGCCATTGAAGCGATTGAAGTCAAAGGCGTGAGCAATCGCGCGGCGCACCTTTGCACTCGAAAGCTCGGGACGTCGAAGGTTCCAGGCGAGAAATCCGTAGCGCCCTCGGTGAAAGGTACCTGTCTCATACCGTCCCGCCATCGCACCGGAACCCTCGAAACTCATCGCCAGTTCCGGCGTCAAGCGGTCAGTAAAATCAACGACCCCCTCGGATAACGCTTCACGCAGAACGGAATCAGAAGTCAGCGCTCGCCACCATATTTCATCGAACTCGCCCGCGCGGTTCGCGTCGAAATATCCTGAGAATTTCTCGGCGCGGACCCACTGCAAGTCCCACTCGACGACTCGATGGGAACCGAGTCCCACCCACTCGCGGTTGTGCAGGTTCTCATTGATCTCAAGCGCGAGTGCTCGCTCGTCGGCCAGAGAGTCGTGCCGCGCGTGATCGGGATCTCGCAGATTGTAGAGGTGCGAAGGAAGCAGGCACAGCGACGCCAGCGCGTCGACCGACTTGAAGTATTGAGCGTCGTAGAAGAATCGAATCCTCTGTTCATCCAGCACCTCGACGTGCGAAATTTTCGAGTATTGGAACCGCCGGGAGTCGCAATTCACCTGAGGGTTTGAATACAGCTGCCAGCTAAATAGAACGTCGCCCGAATCAAATCGATGTCCGTCGTGCCACCGGATCTTCTCACGAAGGCGAAGCGTAAAGACTGTTCCCCTCTCGACGCGCTCCACAAACGCCGCCGGGATGAGTCGCGCTTCTCGCAGTGGATTGCCCTCTGAAAGCGGCGAGACAAGGTAGCCGGTTTCACGCTCTTCGATTCGGCCGAACACAACGGGTTGAGTGCTCTCGCGATCCGAGCTGGGCAGTTCGCGTAAAAACTCATCCGAGCCCGCCTTATCCGGAATTAGGAACAAGGAATCCTCAACGATCCAATCGCGGCAAATACCGGGCTCGAACTCGAGCGTCTCGGGGTTGCGCCGAATCAGAGCCTCGTGAACGACAGCGTGAATCTCGCGGCCAACGCTCGTGCTACCTAGACTCAAATTGAGCGTCGGCGGCAGCGCGGGAACGTGCAGGCGGATGATCTCCCTACTCGTGGGACGCGCGGAGTCGGCTTGACTCCAGATCCCTGGAGACATGAGTACGAGCGCCCAGAGCAGGCCCACGAGACGCTCGCCATTTCGCTCACTCATGAAGCGGGGAGCCGTCCCACTCCTTCAAGCGCTGATAGATCTTTGATCGAGAAATCCCGAGCTGTTTCGCGGCCTCGGCCTTATCGCCACCGGCGCGATTGATGGCATCCAGGATCGCATCCCTTTCGAGATCCGCCAATGTTCTCGGTTGACCACTTCGCTCGACCGACGGAGCCAATCCGGGATCGCGAACCAATTCCGGATCGTTGATCTCATCTTCCGACAAGACGCATAAGCGGGCGACCTCGTTCGAGAGCTCACGCACATTTCCCGGCCAAGCTCGTCGGCACAGCCTGCTCACTACCGAGTGTGCGATCGATTGATTACGACCTGTTTTCGCCAACTCTTGACGCAAGAAGTGGTCGACGAGCGCCGGAATATCCTCGGTTCTGTCAGCGAGGTCGGGCATTTCGATCCGCAATCCATCAATGCGGTAGTACAGGTCCGCACGGAAACGGCCCTCCTGAATCTCGGCTTCTAAGTTTCGGTTTGTCGCCGTCACGAGTCGGAATTCCACGGATCTGGGTTCGGAATCGCCAAGCCGGCGAACCGTGCCGGTCTCCAAGACGCGCAGGAGTTTGGCTTGTAGGTCGATGGGAATCTCGCCGATCTCGTCCAGAAAGAGCGTGCCTCCCGCTGTGCGCTCAAAGATCCCTGGACGATCTTGGTCGGCGCCCGTGAATGCGCCTCGCTTATAACCGAACAACTCGGACTCAATCAACGAAGGCGGGAGCGCCGCGCAGTTTTCGCACACGAAGGGCTTCGAGCTGCGAGGTGATAATTCGTGGAGGCCCCGCGCCGCCAACTCTTTGCCCGTACCGCTCTCACCGATCACAAGCGCGGGAAGATCGCTGACCGCCACCTTCTCGATCAGTCTGTGGACAGCCCGCATCTGCTTCGAGTTCCCGACCAACCCCGCCGTCGAGCTCGCCAAGCCTGCCTCATGCAAGGCGCGTTGAGCAGTCTTCAACTGGCTCTCCACGCTCACGACTTCTCCCTTGAGCGCCTGGTTCAGTCGTTTGATTTCCTCGAGTCTTCGGACCTGCTGAATCGCCAGAGCCGCCTGATCGGCCAACAGGATCAAGAGCCGCTCACCGCTCTCATCGAAGGCACCTTCGCGAATTCGATTATCCAAATAGAGCGCTCCGCGCGTCTCACCGTCGATAGTAAAGGGCGCGCACATCACGGAGCGCAGGTCGAGGGAGACGACCGAAGCCGCGGAGCCGAGCATCGGATCGTCTTGTGCGTTACTAATCCGGGTCGGCTCCATGTTGGAGAGCGCCTCAGCGACGACCGAACGGGAGAACTCGAATTCAGGTGATTCGATTCCACCCCGGCTCGAGTCGAGTGCTGTATCGAGCTTGAGCTCACCGTGCTCCTCCAAGACTAGAAAGCCTCGCTCCGCCCCGGTCACCGAGAGAGCGCTCTCAACGATGACGCCGAGCAGCGTCGATAGATCCTCCTGTGCAACCAGGCGGTGATTGATCTCCAGCAGTGTCATCATCTCCATCTCATCGTCTCCAGCTTGTTGGCTATTCAGTTCAAATGCGGCGAGGTCGTCGGGGCACGGATCGGGCAAACCTAGCAGGCAAGTCCTGAACCATTGGGCCTCCGCGTCCGAGAGACCTCGACAACATTGGTCCATGGCCGCGCAGGCCAACTCTCTTGCGCCGACCCGTTGATCCTCATCGGCGCTGCGCACCGCGAGCGCGATCCAAAGACGAGCGGCACGGTCCTCTCGACCGGCGCTCTCAAGCTGCGCGGCCAGGTCCGCCGCGCGCTCTAAGTCAAAACCCTTTCGATCTTCGAACATCGCGAATAGCTCGGCGTCCGAGATTAGAAGAGGCGACGCGCCCTCGAGCGTGCGAACCGGTTGGCCTCCGAAGAGACTCGCCAAAAAACGCCCCTCGATCTCCGCGCCGCCGTGAGAGCTAGACTTCGCCTGAATGATCGCGCTCTCGGACCGCTCGAGAGCGAGTTCCCGGTCCCCGCGAAGCGCCGCCTCGCGAGCCAAAGCCAACAAGACCCTCGGGTCGGACGCCCGCAAGTCATCGGAAAGGCGCTCCTCCTCGGCACCGATTCGCGCCGCGACCTCTCTCGCTTTCGCGAGCAAGATCGGCGCAAACAGCCGCTTCTGAGATTTTGAAAGAGCAGCCGTCGAACGGGTGAGCTCTTCGAGCGCCGCACGCGGACGCCCGCGATCCGCAGCCACCAAACCGAGCATTCCACGCACGGCAGCCGCGCCGCGATCGTCGCCCAGCCTTTCGCGCGTCTGGAGGGAGAGCGTCAGCGTCTCTTCGGCCGAAACCAACCGGCCCAGTTCGCGTAACGTTCCACCGAGCGTGGCACGCGCGTGTGCCAACCCGGAAATATTGCCGGACTTGTCGTACAGCTGGACCGCGCGCTCCAGATGTTCCGCTGCTCGCTCTAGTGATCCGACGCGGCGTTCGACAATCGCGAGATCAATCGAGATAGCGGCTTCTCTTCCGAAATCCTCGTCCTCGCGCGCTGCAACGACAAGGCTCTTGAGCTCTGCGTGCGCGCTTTCGATTTCCCCCATTCGAAACTTGCTCATCGCTCGCATCGATTTGAGGTAGACCAGCGGTCGCGAGGCGACCTCCCTTCCACCATCGATCGCATCGGTCACTTGGCGAACGACTTCGGCGTCGCGTCCGAGCGTGTAGAGCAGATAGATCTTGGCGACAGAGGCTTCGACCCACTCCAGCGGATTGAGCACCATCGCGCGCTCGAAGCGCTCGAGCGCTTCGTCAGTCTCATGCTGGAGAGCCGCAACGCGAGCTTTCACTCTCTCAACCAGAGCGCGAGTCTCATTATCCTCGGCAGACTCGAACTCGCGCACCGCCGTTAGCGCTCGTTCGGCCTGGCCCATCGCGATCCAGCAGAGCGCCTCCTGCGCCGCCCAACGCGCCGTCTCCTCAGCGCCCACTCTCGGAATCGCTATCCGAATCCGGTGCAACAAATCGACGCCGACCTCGGGGCAGCCGCGATCGAGCGCAGCATCGACAGCTTCGATAAGCGCAGCCTCGCGATCCCGGTTCGGATGCGCGCACCAGCGATGAAAAAGTAACTGTTCCTCCCCGATACTCTGAAACCCAGCCGATTCCAGCCAGCGCTCGTGCAGCGCTCGCCACTCTTCCACCGAATGTCCCCCATCTCCCCATAGGCCGCGGCGAGCCACAATTTGCTCTGCTTCGGGTTGGTGATCGATCTGCACCGCGCCAGCGCCAACGAGCACGGGAAGCTCGGCAGCCACGCGCTCTTCATCGATGTCGAGCAGGGCGGCTAAGCTTGCCAGCGGTAGCCCGGCGCCAACCACTTCAAGCGCGACAAGGAGAGTTGGGGCGCGGCCATCCACTTGCGCCGATTCCACGTCGTCGTCGAGGAGCAGATCGCGCGAAAGCTCTCCAGACCGTAAACACGGCTTCGAATTTCCGAAGAGGATCGTGCCGTCGGTCGCAGATTGATCCAACGCGCGCTGTAGCCGCGTCGAAGAGCCGCGGGCCGTGTCCAGCAAGAGCTCGGCAAAGACCTCGATCCGTCCGGGCTCCTCTTTCTCGAGGGTGCGCTCGAGGAAGGCCCCTAGATTCTCGAGCGTGAGTTTGGCGATCTCCTCAACGTCGAACAATTCCGCGTTTGTCGGCGGTGGTTGCGCGGAGACAATCAACATGGCGCCGAGAGAGTTTCGAGCGTTCGTGTCGCGCGCAAGCGCGGTGAGTGCGCGCATTGGCCATGGTCCTGCCTCACTCACGAGCAGAGCAAGAAGTGCCCCGGATCGGCGCTTGCTAGCGAGTGTCCCCACCGCTCTTTCGAGTTCGAGACCGTCTTTTACTCCCCGCAGCTCTTTGCCGAGCTCCAAGCCAACTCCGCGTACACCGCTGAGGCTCGCGTCGAGCCTCAGAGCTCGAAAAGCTTCTTCGACATCTTCACTGTGAACATGCACCCATACCGGTCGAGTCGCTTTCGTACTGTGCGCCCGGCGAACTAGATCGTTCGAGCAGCGCTCGAACCACGGGCCTCGGGCTTCGCGAATCCCCACGCGAAGTGCCGCGGCACTGGGCGCGACAACTTTTACTCCGAGGCGACCCGCGATATGTCGCGCGACCTCGATCGCCGAGGTCGGGCGGCGATCAGGATGGCGCGCAAGGAGCAGAGCGGTAATATCGCGCGCCCACTCAGGCAACATCTCCGGGCGGGTTCTTGTCGCGTCGAAAAAGGACTCGCTCGGGAATCGCCCGTAGAAATCCCGAGCCGATGGCCACTCTCCTACAAGCAACCGGTGGAGCATGACCCCGACGGCGAACAAATCGGACCCCGAGTCTGGTGCGCCGCCGAGCAGTAGTTCGGGCGCGAGGTACATCGGCGTTCCCGCAATGGTGTCGCGCTGGCTATCGCACGCCAAAGAGAGCCCGAAGTCGGAGAGATAGACCGAACCCTCTGCGTCAATGAGCACGTTTTCAGGCTTGAGGTCTGCGTGCGATAAGCCCGCGCGGTGCAGGCCCTCGAGGCTCGTGCAGAGAGATGCGAATTTGGTGCCGATCTCCGTTTGCTCTCGCCCTCTCGACCACTCCAGGAAATCGTTGCCCTCCACCCAACGCCGAGTCACAAAGACATGGCCCTCTCCGGTCAGACCGTGATCCAACAGCGCCAAAATGCCGGGCTCTTCGATGGTTCCCAACACGAGCAGCTCTCCTCGACCTGCACTCGTTGAACTCTGGGTCTCAATACGGCAAACGACATCCGACTCTTCGAGCTTCGCGCGTACGACCCAGGTTCCATTGCGCCAAGCCAGCTCGGCGACGAACTCGTAGCCGTCGGGTAGGTCAGGTCGATCAGTGGGACGGTTCAACACAGGCTCGGGTGGGGAAAGTGAAGTCCATATTCTGGACGGAGAATCCAAAAGCTGGACGCGCGCCTCCCAATCCATTGTAGCTCGAAAAAAGCCCCATCCGGATCTACGCCCCCATCTGACCTCCTGGAACGGCTCAAGCTGAATTCCTGTCGTACAATTGGGGAGAGGCATACAGCTTGCCAATGCATAGCCCGTGCCTTCGATAATTGGAGAAGTGATCCTGTCATGCGCAACACTAAATTAGCCCTCGGTTTATTCGTTCTGTCCACAAGCCCGCTCGCGGACGTCTCGCTCTTCCACAGACTGCCGGGCGCCACCGGCGATGTCGCCATCCATGACGAGGCCGGAGCGAACCCAGCGGTTTTTCCTCCCGCACTTCAGGGCATTCAGCTTCTCGAAATCGATTTCGTGGGGCGAACAGAACTCGAAGAGCTCCGTACTGACCGGCCGCGCCTGCGCTCGGATCTTCCCGGCGCTTCTCGGTTATCGCTGCCTGGCCAAGGCGGATCGCTCTATCACTACCGCCGCGACCAAAGTCTAGGCGGCGCGGTTTTCGGCTGGATGTTCATCGGTACCGATGGCCGAGCCCGCTCACTCTACGAGCTGCAGGGCACCGGCGCTTCCATGGATGTGGATCCGATCATCGCGCGCGTAGGGGTTGCACCCTCGGGCAGCAGTTTTCTCTTCGCCACAACCCTCGCGGCTGGCGGAGACCTCTTCGATCTCGACATACCGAGTTCTACGGCGACCCTTAGAACCCCACAACTCGCGCCTCAATCGTTTTCGCTCGCCAGTCTGTTTTTGCGAGAGACATGGGGCATGGGCGCAAGCGCGAGTGGAGTCTATAGGTTCGGCCGTACAAGTGGCGCAGAGGCGGAACTCGTTCCGTTTCCCGGCGCTCCGACCTGGTTCAGCGGAGAAGTCGCGGTCAGCGGAGACGGCCTCGTTGCCACCACCGCGGCGGGCACCGATCCGACCATGGCGCACATCTTCACCTTCGCATCGACAGGAGTTGCCCTGCAGGTCACTTCGACTCCGACCACACTCTTTGCTGCGGGCTATCTGCCCGAGTACTTGCACGGCCCATTTCTCGCACTGAACTTTGATGGTACTTGCTGCGCTTTCGTCACGAACAGCGGCGCTCGCGAAGCCTTCCTCGCCGAGGGCGTCGGTCCTCTGACCACCTCGACGCAACTGTTAACAGGAGATGCCACCTACCTCGACACCCTCGACGAAATCGGAGTGCTGTTCTTTGTTCGGGACGCGCTGATTCTCGCCGTTGGCGAGATGGGTCTCGCTCCCGGCCAAGGTGTAGAGAACCTCGACATCTATCGAGCGGAGACGACCGGAGCAGCCTCGCTTCAGCTGCAAAATCTCAGTCTGAGTTCCGGAGTCCCTACTCCGCCATTCTTTACAAAGTCCACGCTGCAGCCCGATTCGATTCGTTTGCTTCCCGGTGGAGAACAGCTGCTGCTCCTCAATCGAGATCAGGGTGGCGGTGAGCTTTTCCTGTTTGACACATCCGGCGCAAATCCCATCCAGCTCTTGAACGAGTCCAAGACTGTGGACTTTATCGAACATGCAGCGAACGGATTGCTCTTCTCGGTTCGACGCGACAACCTCGCCGAGACTCGCGACCTGTTCGTCGCCGACCTAAATACCCCCACTGTGCTGACGACCCTCGGGTCCCTGCCCGACACGATCAGCTTTGATCGTGCGGCCACCCGTGACGACGGCTGGATCGCCTTCAATGTGAGCGACCCTCTCGGTGCCGGCGATTACTTAGCGAGAGTGAATGTCACGACCCACAGGGGCCGGCTCTTGTTTCAAGTTCCGCTCCTCTTCGGACCGGCGATCACCTGGACGGCGAGCGGGAAATTGGCCTTCTCGGTCGGGCAGGTGCGGGACGACAAGCTGGTCTTTACTTGGCCCGTAGGGTCGAAGTTCCAGCAAATCGCAGACGCCCCCACCAAGGTCTTCGTACTCCCCAACTAGGAAGATCGAGCACCTCGATTGGGCTCGCCGACCGGGAGTCCACTACTGTGCCGGATCAAGTGGGATTACGATCGGGGCTAGTAAAGCCTCTCCGTTTGTAGCGGTCGGGCCCGGCATCAGCTCGATGCGGAAGGCTTCCGTACCGAAACTTCCGCTGGTTGGTTGAACGAGAAGATCGCTGTTTGCGTCCAAAGAGAGGACCAAAGCGATCGAGTCCCCCGAGTCGGTCACAGCCCGAATGGACTGAGCGCCGAAGGTGCCTAAATCGAGGTCGCCGCCGGAAAAGCGGAGAGTCAAAGAGTCGGTCGGTGTCGAACCGGCACTAAAGCTGAGTGAAGCGAATCGAAACAGGTCCGGGCGAGCACCGTCGAGAGATCCCGGCGCACCGGCGCCCGTCGATCCAAAAATTCCTCCGTCTCGCGTCAGACCGGGAAGCGCGAGTCCGGCAGCTTGCGCGGGCGATCCCGGCGTCAACCGAAAGTCGTCGATGACCGAGCTTGCCGGCGGATAGACGAACAGAACCTTGGGCACGAACTGCGGACTCGGAGTCAAGCTCACTGAGATGGGCGAGAGAACAGTCGCGCTGCGATCGACCGAGTCATCATCGGTCTCGACGAGCGCGCCGAACGGAAGAGTAGCGGCACTCTCCAGTGTGAGAAGCGCGCCAACCGCGCTGGCAACGCGTACGAAATCATCCGGGGCGTTCGAGAAGACCTCGTCTGTGGAAAGCGCTGTCGTCGTCGAGTTGACGACCAGCGCGCCGCTCCACGCATTGGGCTGACGAAAGGCAACGCTTGAGACGACGCCCGCCTGAGTAATCAAGCTCGCCACGCCTCCGCCCCCGTTTCCGCCGAACACGGAGTGACTGACAAGGAGGGCTTGATTTCCGATATCCGCGCGAGTGCCAAAGCCTCCGTTGCCCAGGCATGCGGAGGTCGAGAGTAGAGCGTGTCCCTCGATGGATTCGGAAGTGAGCAAGACCCCATCCGTCGCGTTCGCACTGGCGAGCACTCGGTGAATCAACGTGGAGGCCAATCCATCGAGGTCGAGGTGAATTCCAGCCGCTCCATTGGCGCGCGCGCGACTCCCCAGTACCGAGATGTTCGCCGACCAACCCGGGGCCTGTTCGTAGTCCCCGTCGATAAGTAAACCGTCGGCGCCGTTGCCCTCGAAGAGCGAGCGCTCGACCCGGACGGAAAAGCGGCCAGGGTTGCCGGCGAAGAAGAGCGGGGGTGCCAGGTCAACATCCAACCCCTCCGTTCCGTTTCCGCGGAACTGACAGCCGCGAACGGAAAGCGAGGCCTTCTTTCCGGACGGCGCGATCAGGTCATCCAGCTCGGCACCTTCCTGCACATTGAACTCAAACAGGGAGCTATCTAGGCACAGCTCGAGTGCACCCAGCGCCGATAGACCATCCGCTCCGTTTCCGCTCGAACTCGAGCGGACGATCGCGACGTCGACTAGAGTGGTTGGACCTGTACGGAGGCTAATACCGCGACCCGCGCAGTTTCTTATCTGGACGTTTCGAATCGAGAGGCGCGCGTCGGTGGCGTCGATTCCGATGGATGCCACCCCCCCGCCCTCGATGCGAAAGCCGTCCAAGATCGAGCCCATGAGCGGGCTGCTCACCGTCAGGACACTGAAGCCCGGTGCACCGCGAAGAATCGACGGGTGATCATTAGCGTCTCGGTCCTTGAGTCGAAACCCAGACTGAAACCCTCCGAATAGGTGAACTCCATCAAAGACCGGCAGCGCTACGTCGATGTAGTCCCCCTCAAGAAAGAAGACACTTCCGCCGCCTTGGGAGAGAGCCGTGAGAATGGCGGAGATCGGAGTCGGAAAGGCCGTCTGAGGGGTGAGGCCGTCCGCCGTGGTTGGGTCGGCGTTCGGGTCGACGTAGACCGGAGCGCCCGTTCGAACCTCCAGCGCTTCACCTACCATTCGCCAGGACGAACCCGCGGTGGTGCGGCTAGCTAGAGCCACGAAGTGGGTCTGGTTCTGAGCCAAGCCATCCTCGACCGTGTCACCGCTCGTATCAGGCATCTCAAACGGCGAACCCGACAAGAGGGTCTGCTCGTCTGTTCCTACGAATAGACCAAACTCCTGCGTATCCGTTCCGAGGTCCCACTTTACGCGCACCTCGTCGAGCCCGCCGACGGCGGAGACAAGTCCCGCCGCTCTCAATGCCGGCGCTGGTCCTGTGCTTGGTGGAGGCGTGACACCCGTTGGCGCGGAATTTGAGGAATCGGGTGCTCGCAGTCGCCCAGCGCAAGCGCCGAGAACCGGAGCTAGACACAGGATGATGGCGAGACCGCTCCCCAATCTCCACGGTGATTGCGCTCCAGTCTTACTCACAGAAGTTCACCGCTAAGAAGTTCGTTCGCGCAATCGACCCGACCCCATTGGGATCGAAGACCCATGCCTGAGCAGTGATCGAAATTCCGACCATCGACTGATCCACCGGCATGGAGTAGACGGTCGAGCCAACGCCGGCGACTCCTAGGGCGCCCGAAAGCGTTTGCGTCTTTGTCCTGAAGCCACCCGGCAAGGGAGAGAGCGGAATGAAGACCTTGGGTTTGAACGGGAATCGCGCAGAACTGCTTGACGGAAAACTGAGGCTGAGAACAGAAGTGCTTCCTCCCAACGCGCCCGTAACCTCTAGCCCGTAGGCCGAGTTTCCGGCGCGAGGCGCTCCGCCAATCGGCGTCAGTCCAGGAACGATTCCGCCCGTGCCCGGCGAGCCTGTTCCCGACGAGATGCCCAAGGGGCACGAAGGTAGGCTGGCGTCGAGCGGAGTGTTGCCCACCACGGATACCGCTGGAATCGACTGACGACCGAGGGGCAAGCTGAACCCCGGGGGATCGAACTCCACGTCCAATATTCCGGCGGGAACGACAACCGAATACGCGCCTATAGCGTCCGAACTATCGGCGCAAAGATGAACCGGCGCTCCTCCGGGACGATCGACATCGACATCTGCCCCGGCCACGGGCGAGCCGTCGAAAGCCCGAACGACACCGGAGAGTAAGAAGCCCGCTTCCATCTGAAGCAAGCCCAAGCTGACATCGGCAGTAACGGAAATATCGTTGATCACCTGTCCCACCAGCTGCTCGCCGTTGACCGGACAGAGCGCCGCGCGGAAGTGGCCGGCGGGTACGACGATGGAGAAGGCACCGTTCACGTCGGTATTGTCGTCTGGCGTATACAGCTCGACTCCTGAGCCCGCCATCGAGATATCGAAGTCGGCATCCTCGAACGGAATCATTCCCGGTCCCACCACGATCCCCGAAATTCGAAACCCCGGCTTTAGGCTCACCGTACCGACAGACAGGGCCTCCGTCGGTTGCAGCAGGAAGGCTGTGGGAGCCAGAGTTTGCCCGAGCACTCCGGAGGGATTGAGGCGCAGCTCAATGGCCGATGCCGGCGCGGCGATGGTGAACTCGCCAAAGGCATTGCTCAGGTCGCCTGGCAAGATCAGGTTATCGCCAGTCGTCAGATCGATCACATCTAGATTAACGCCCGCGAGAGGAAAGCCAGCGGGGTCTCGAATCAAGCCCGAGATCAAGACGCCAGGAGGCAACGTGATCGTGCCCATGTTCTTCGTGCCGACGATGATTACATCCTCTACTTCGGTGACGAGGTGAGAGCTCAGCGGCGGAATCGGCGGCGTAAAACTCACCCGGTAGAGGCCTGCGGGAACGGTCGTGACAAAGTTCCCGAGGGCATCTGTGCCATCGTTGAAGATCGGCGGCGTGCCCCCGCTTCCGAGGTTCTTTACGTCGATGTCGACGCCGGGCACCCCCACTCCGAAGGAGTCCACGACGCGTCCCGTAATGAAGTCGGCTTGCGCCGGAAGGGAAAACAGAGCGAGGGTGAGAAGGGAGAGTAATGGGTGTGGAGTCCTGAAGTTCACGGGAATGCCTCGGCTAGAAAGGTGGAGTGCCCTTCGCTCGTCCTGGAAGCGAGCGTCGCACGGAAGCGAATCGCTCTTCGTCGAACTAGCGGAGAGTTGGAGAGGCAAGTCCCGGCGCAAACGAGGTGCCGCGCGTTATTTGTTCTGAGGCGGGGCTCCGATGGGCTACTCCGTCCACGATTTGGAATCGATCCGAACCTTGGACGCCAATCACGCCCCAAATCGGCCTAGGCGTGGCTAGGACCGCGGCACTCCGCTTGCCTTACAGGCCAGCATGGATATCGGAATCTTTGAAGACGACCGGATGGGTTGCACGAGTGCCCCCATGCGAGTCTTGCTCTACAGCCATGATTCGTTCGGGCTCGGCCACCTGCGCCGCAACCTCAACATCGCCCAAGCTCTGACGAGTGGCAACGAACACGCGGAGGTCATCATCGTCACCGGCTCGCCCTGCGCGACCCACTTTCCCATGCCGCCGCGCGTGGATGTGGTCAAGCTCCCGGCGGTCACGAAGAATGCAGAGGGTCGCTACGTGCCGCGCAGCCTGGGCGGCGAGCTGGACTTTTCAATCGAGCTTCGGCGTGCGCTGCTCATGCAGCTATTCGAGAGCTTTGCTCCCGACCTCCTGATCGTCGATCATCAGCTGCTCGGTCTGCGCGGCGAACTGATTCCCGTCCTGAGAGAAGCCAAGCAGCGCGGTACCCGAACCATCCTCGGCATTCGCGACGTCATCGACTCCCCGGAGGTTGTCGCCCGCGAGTGGGGATCCAAGAGCGCGCGCTGGGCGCTTGGTGAGGTCTACGACCGGGTCTGCGTCTATGGGACCTCGCGCGTCTTCGACACGCGCGCCGAGTATCCCGTCCCGCCCGAGCTCGCACAACGTCTGGAGTTCACCGGCTACCTCTCGCCCAAACTCGCCGAGTCCGCGCCCCACTCCGTTCCCAACTTGAAGCCGGAGGTACTCGTGACAATGGGAGGCGGCGAGGACGGTGAAGAGCGCGTGCTCACCTACCTCGATGCGCTCGAGCTGGGGCCCACGACTTGGGACAGCACGCTGGTCCTCGGCCCGCTCATGCCCTCGCGTGCCGTTCGGCGAATCAAACGCCGCGCACGCATCTTGGGTGGCGTAACGGTACATCGCTTTCACGCCGACCTTCCGAAACTACTCTCCAACTCGTCGTTGGTTGTCGCCATGGCAGGCTACAACACATCAACGGAGATCTTGCGAAGCGGAAGGCCGGCGGTCTTTCTACCGAGAACCTTCCCGCGCGCTGAACAGCACATTCGCGCCGAGCGACTCGAGCGCATCGGGGCCGCGCGCTGCCTGCCGAACGCGAGTGCCGCCGAGCTTCGCGCGGCGATTGAGTCGAGCCTCGCGGCACCCTCGAGAATCCGCGTTCGGTTGCCGCTCGACGGCCTCGATCGACTCGCCGCCATCGCCGACGAGCTCGTCAACGGCACGCCGATCGATCAGAAGTCAGAAACGAGGATTGCCTGATGGCTCAGCCGCGAATTGCCTACCTGTTGAAGAAGTTCCCGCGCCTGTCGGAGACCTTTGTACTCAACGAGATTCTCGAGCAGGAGCGCCGGGGCACTCAAGTCCACGTGTTCTCGAGGCGCACACCCGATGACGAACCCAGGCACGCCGAGCTCGCGCGCTTGAAGGCAGAGATCGAACAAGTCCCGCGCAAGCACGCTCTCAATCCTTGGGAGGAGCTGTTCGCTTCACCGGACGGCGCCGCGACCACGCTTGCTGCGATTCGAGAGATTCTGGCGGACAATGAGGTCTGGCAACACCCGCGACTGACCGAGTTACTCGGCGAGGCGTTGTTTCTCTTGCGTCGATCGAGAGAGCTCGAGATCGAGCACGTCCATGTTCACTTCGCCACGGATTCGGCGATTACCGCCATGCTGCTCTCGCGGTTAGGTGGCCCCGGATACAGCGTGACGATGCATGCCAAGGACATCTACCGCACGGCGATCCGCCCGGAATTACTTCAACGAATCGTCGGCGACTCGCGCTTCACCGTCACGGTCTGCGACGCGAACGTGTGCTACTTGAACGACATGCTGAATGAAGCAGCGCGTACGAAGCTCCGCCGGCTCTACAACGGAATTGAACTCGAATCCTTTGAGGTCCCGCCCAGTCAGCAGCGCTCAGCGAACCGAGTCTTGGCCGTCGGAAGACTAGTGGAAAAGAAAGGCTTCGACGTCCTGCTCGACGCACTTGCGCTCTTGCGGGATCGCGAGATTCCTTTTGAAGCCACCATTCTTGGCGATGGTGATTCTCGGAGTGCGCTGCTGGCCCAACTCGAGGAACTCGACCTGACGGACAAGGTCGAGCTGCCCGGCGCTCTCCCGCTTGAGGAAATTCGCGAGCATATGGGGAGCGCCACCGTGTTCTGCTTGCCCTGCGTCATCGGTGAGGACGGCAACCGCGATGCGCTGCCGACCGTCTTGCTGGAGGCCTTGGCCAGCGGGCTGCCCGCCATCTCAACTCCAGTGACCGGCATTCCCGAGATCCTCGACAACGGTGGCGCGGGCGTGATCGTGCCGGAGCGAGATGCGGAAGCGACGGCAGACGCGCTCGCGCAGCTGCTCGGCGACCCGATCGAGAGACAGTCCCTTGCGCTCGCCGGCCTCGAGCGTGTGCATCGGCTCTTCGATCTCGCCAAGTCCGGCGACTCCCTCAACCGCTGGTTCGGCGAAGCCATTCGCGCGGAGGTCTGCGCGTGAGAATCGCATTCGTCAATCAGGACCGCGGCATCTCGCCGGACCGTGAGAAAGGCGCCGCCGTCCACCTCAGTGCACTGCGCAAGGCTCTCGCCCGACGCGGCGCGAAGGTTCTCGCGTTCGACCAGCCCGACGACTCGGCCCTGCTCGATGAGTTGAGCCGAGCCTGGCGAGACGGTCCGTTCGATCTCGTCTACGAGCGCTACGCCCTCGGCAAAGACACTGCGTGCCGATTCGCGCAGACCACCGAAGTGCCATTCGCTCTTGAGGTCAACTCGCCCCTGCTCGTAGAAGCCTCGACCTACCGCGACTACCAGAGCTGTGAGCGCGACATCGCCTGCGAAGACTTTCTTATGCAGGCGGCAGATCGCATTTTCGCGGTCTCCGCGGCCATCGGTGAGTACGCAGCCTCGCGCGGTGCGTTGCGCATCGAAGTCTGTCCCAATGGCGTCGATGCGGACGTGTTTTTTCCGCGCCCGAATTCGGAACTACGCAACAGCTTGATTCCAAAAGGTCGGCTCGTCGTCGGTTTTCACGGGCGGCTGCGGTCCTGGCACGGTATCGAGTTTCTAGGGCATGCCATTAAGCAGGCGATAGCGAGCGGAGTTCCACTGCACCTCCTGACGGTGGGGCGCGGCGACTATGAAGAGCTGCTCTCGCCCTATATTCCCCGGTCTCATCGAACGCACGTCCAGTGGGTTCCGCACGATGAGGTTGCGCGCTACGTCGGGTGCTTCGACGTGCTCCCGCTGTGCTATCAAGAGCCCGTCTACTTCTCTCCGCTCAAGCTCGCTGAGGGGATGGCCTGCGGTGCCGTTCCGGTTGTTCCTCACGGCGGCGACTGGGAGCGCTTCCTCGTTCAGAGTGATAACGCGCTCTACTACCCGGCGGGTTCTATCGAGAACATGGCCGAGTGTTTCGAGCGACTCGCAAGCGCCGGCGGAGAACGCAATCGGCTTGGAGCGAGCGCGATTCGGACATCGGCGACGCTCTCGTGGGACTCGATCGCGGAGCGCGTCATGTCCGTTCCGGCACGCGCGGCCTCGGCCGAAGAAGCGTCACCGTGAAGTTCTTCGATCGATGGTTTGAGAGTCTCGCTGTCGGACGCCAGTTCTCGTCCGAACTCAAAGCACACCGCGGCCGACTGCTTCTGGTCGTGCTCTATTCGCTGGTCCTCATCAGCCTTGATCTACTGCGTCCGTGGCCAATCAAATGGATCTTTGACGGCGCCCTCGTCCGAGTAGAGGAGCAGTTTAGCGTCGAGTTTTTTCTGTGGAGCGGGGTCACCGCCGCGATCATCATCGCGCTCCTGCACTCCGCCCTGCAGTACGTCCGCGCCATGACGATCGCCGACGTCGGTCACCAGGTCACGCGAGGTTTGCGCTATCGGCTCTTCGCCCATCTCTCGCGCCTCTCCCCCAGCTTCCACGCGCGCCACAAATCCGGCGACCTCTTGATGCGCTTGATGGGCGACGCTCCGCTCGTTCGTACGATGCTGGTTGATTCGAGTGTCGAGCTCCTCACGCGCAGCTTCCTGATCGTGGGCACACTGCTGGTCCTCTTCTTCCTCGATCCGCTGTTGACGATCGTCCTGTTGGTGACGCTTCCGGTTCTCGGCCTGGCCGTGCGCTGGCTCTCGCGCAGCCTGGCCGTTGCCGTTCGAAAGCAGCGCCGCAAGGAGGGCGCGCTGGCCGATTTCCTGCACGAGGCCATCGCGGGAACTCGCGTCATCCAATCTCTCGGTCGCGAGAAGCACGTTGTCCAACGATTCGCTCGAAACAACCGCCGCGACGCGCGCGCCGGTCTGAAAGCAACGCGACTCTCCGCCCGGCTCTCCGCGCTGGTCGAGTCCTCCCTCGGCGTTGCGTTGACCGGCGCGCTGGCCCTCGGAAGCCTACGCGTGCTCTCCGGCGATCTGACTGCGGGGGAGCTCTTGGTCTTTCTGTCTTACGTGCGCAGCTTGCTCAAGCCGATTCGCGCAGCTTCGCGGCATGCGACCAAGATCGCGAAAGGCACAGCTTGTGGCCACCGACTGCTCGAAGTGCTCGACCAAGGCGCGGAGGTCAAGAGCAAGCCCGGCGCACCACTCGCGCCACTCGAACCGGAGCTGCTCGCCTTTCGCGACGTCAGCTACAGCTATGACGGGAAACAGCCAGCCCTCGAAAGTTTTACTGCCGAATTTCGCCGCGGGGAACGCGTGGCGATCGTCGGGCGAAGCGGCGCCGGAAAGTCGACGGCTGCCTCTCTCGCCGTGCGCTTGATTGATGCCGACCGAGGAACGGTTGAACTCGATGGACAAGCCCTCTCGAGTCTAGAACTGAACTCACTGCGCGACCGATTCGCGCTGTGCCTGCAGGAGACGGTCTTATTCGGCGAGAGCATTCGCGAGAACCTCTTGCTCGGTAGGCCCGATGCCACGGATGAGGAGCTCCTCGCGGCATGCGACGATGTTGGCGCGACTCGCTTTATCCGTCAGCTGGAGAACGGCCTCGACACACAGCTCGGGAGCGCCGGCGTCGGGCTCTCTGGTGGCCAGCGCAAGCAACTGGCTCTGGCTCGCGCACTGTTGCGGGACGCCTCCATCCTGATTGTCGACGAGCCCTTCGCCGGCCTCGACAAGTGGAGCGTCGCCAAGCTCGACGGCTGCCTTAAAAACTTCGCTCGCAAGCGCACCGTCATCGCGATCGCTCACGACCTGGATGATTTGAATTCCTTCGACCGCATTCTGCTCATCGACGCGGGCCACGTTGTCGCTAGTGGAACCCACGCCGAGCTCTCCCGCGACAACACCCTCTACCGCGACGTCGTCCGAGCTGCATCCCGGGGGTCGGCATGACCGGACTTCGAAAGTACGAGCGCGACGCCAACATTCCGGCACTTTGCGGCGACCCTGCACTCGTGCCGCCCACCTGCGGCGAAGTATGCAATTTGGTCGAAGAGCACCTGCTCGTCGACGATGACTGCTCGATTCGCTTCATCGCTTGGGAATACGCCCGCTGGAAGCCGGGTGTTTCCACCACAACGGTCCATTCGATTCGGCTCAGCGACGGCTCGGAACATTGGATTACGACCAAGTGCTACGCCGACGGGAAAGCGGCGACGCTCGATGACCGACGGTCTTCCAAGGAACGACTCGTCGAGCTCTGCGCACCGCTTCGTCCGGCCGCTCGCCTGCCCTACCGCGGACTGGCGCTCTCGGTTTTTCCTGCCGATCGCCGTCTCGGTGGAGTGGCGCGATTGCTCGATCCCCGCCGCACCGCTCGGCTGCTAGAAGATTTTGGCTGGTGTGCGAAACGGTCGATTCGAAAGCGACGCCTCCGCTACGAGTTACTCCGATTCAAGCCCGAGCATCGTGCCGTCTACGGCCTACAGCTCAGCCTGCGCTCCGATCCGGAAACCGACGGTCTCCGAAAACTCGCCGCGCGCGTTCTGCCGCCCGAGGTTTCACGCAGAGTCGTCGAAGCACGCACCATGTTGTCCGAATACCCGTGCTCCAAACTGGGGCCGGAGCTCATCGCGGCGGATTGCGAGGCCGGCTTGTTGATCGAGTCCTGGCTGGAGCTCGATGTGCTCGACCCGAGCGACCTCGCCTCCTTCGGAAACTCGCTCGAGGCGGGCGAGCTTCTCGCTCAGCTTCACTGTCAATGGCCCGAACAGTTCGTCAGCCAAATTCGAGTCGCCAATCGGGCTCGCCTAGCCCTGTTTCGATTCGATCCCAAGCTACTAAGCTCGGCCATGCGGCTGGTTCCGCCCTTGAGCTCCGCCTCTCCGGTTTGGAAGCACGGCGACTTCCACCCCGACCAACTCGGGCGCGACCGGGCGAGCCATTGTCTTCGGCTCTTGGATCTCGATGAGCTCGCGGTCGGCAGTCCGCTCGACGATTTGGCGTCTTGGATCGCTGACCGATTGATGCTGGATACCGAATGTGACCTTGCGACAGCCTCCGGAGAATTGCTCGAGGGTTATCGAAGTGCGGGCGGAGAACGGCTTTCCCAATCCGAACTCGCCGCCGCGACGGCCAACACGCTCGTCGACCAAGCGGCTGGCGCTCTGCGTCGACTGGAACATGGAGCGCACAAAAAAGCCGCTCGTTTAATTGCTCTCGCGGAGGAGCTCGCTCCAAAGACTTTGCCCAGTGGAGTGCGGCCATGACCACGCCTCTAGAATCCGCGATTCGATCTGTTGCCAAGCTTAAAGGTGAAGCAACCGCTCATGCTCTCGATCGAGTCGATGTGCGACCGGACGGTACGCTCTTTCTCACGGGCATCGACGAGTCTGAAGAGACCTGTTGGTATCGATTCAGTCAGGGCGAGCTCAGCCTTCAGAGCCCCTGGAATGACGAGAAGTTGCCTGTCGTCCGGTACGTGGGCGAGCGCGCGTCGGAGCGCTGGCTCGTTCACACCTGGCGGCCCGGACGACGTGTCGTCATCCAGGATCGCACGACGATCGGGCCCCGTCCGATTCTCAAGGGCTACCGGCGCAAGCGATCGGGAGTAGCTGCGGCACGTCATCGCGCCGCTTACCGGTCCGCCGCAGAGTCCGGGTTTTCGGTCGCCCGCCTAGATGACTACAAGCCCGCTCAAGAGCTACTGATCTTCAGGCCGCTTCTTGGAGTCCCCCTCGCTCTCTCTGAAAAATCCGCGGACAACGTCTTTCGCATCGGAGTCTCGCTCGCCCATTTGCAGTCGGTGGAGCCACGCGAGTCGTTGGAGATTCACTCTGCCGCGAACGAGCTCGCGGTTGTAGAGCGCTGGATTCGATTCCGCGAAAGCGCGACGACGCAGGCAAGTGCCGAGGAACGCAAGCTCCTGGCCGACCTGCACAGCCTAGCGATGGAGCTTCCGTACGCCGAACCACGGCTCTGCCATCGCGACCTACATGACGGTCAGTTCCTAGTCAGTCCCGGAACGATTTCCGTTCTGGATTTCGACCTCTTGTGTCTTGCCGATTCAGCCCTCGACGCGTCCAACTTGATCGCACATTTTTCGTTGCGCGCACTCCAGAGAGCAAATGGAGCAACGCTGGCCTCCGCGCGGTTGCTCGGCGACGCACTTATCGACGGACTCGATTCGTCCGACCCCAACTTCTGGCGCCGAATGCGTTTCTACCAGGCGACGGCGTTCCTGCGATTGTCGCAGCTCTATGCGCTTCGACCCAAGTGGAACGAGATCGTCCCCGACCTGCTCCAGCTCGCTAGGAAATGCACCATTGAGACACACACCGTTTAGATTCCTTTCGCTTGCACTGCTCTGCTTTCTGCTCTCCGCCGCGAATGCGACAGAGAACGGCTCTGCCCTGCGAATCGGGCACTGGGTTCGACTGAAAGGAACTGTCGGCTCGGATGGCCGATGGATCGCCTCCGCCGCGGAACTCAAGCCTGCCGACAAATACGAGGTCCTGATCGGCTCAGTCACTCAGAACAGCCGCGATTGGAGTACTTTTCAGCTGCTCGGGTTACCCGTCAGTGTCTCGGAACGCATCGCGAATAAGAGTTTGCCAGCGAAATCACCGGGCGGCTTGCGTCTCAAGGTCGAGGGTTATTATCGCGGGGTACACAAATTCTCGGCGCGCGAAATCAAACTCCGCAATCCAGGCCGAGACTCGCTGGAAGGTCGCATCGACGAGATTGAGAGCGTCGATGGCGGCCGTGTACTCACCATCATGAGTGTGCGGTGCTATCTTCCGGACGCAGTCGAGCTCGAGCACGACGGAGCGCTCTCCGACTTCCTTCCGATCGAACCACGCGGCGATCTAACCGCGAAACAATCGACACAGAAGGGCGCTATCGACGAAGACGATGAAATTCCGGAGACGATTGCACTCGCGGAAAATTTGCATCTGGGAGGCTCGGTCGAGTGGCGTTCGACGATGGAAGACGAGTTCAACCTCGACGAGACCGACGCGGAAGATCGAGTCGACCACGAGCTCTCGGCGCGAGCTCGATTGCGGTGGATTCCCCGCAGCGACTTGCAAGCTGTGGTTACTTTTCGCCACTCCGAACGCTGGCGGCGGGACGACGATGCGGGCCGCTCCACGCGCGGCGAGAGTCGGCTCAGCGAGACCTATTTATGGTGGACCGAGCCCTTCGACCTCGACTTGGACCTCATCTTAGGGCGTCAAGATTTTGACGATCCGCGCGAGTGGATCTATGACCAAGATCTCGATGCCGCTCGAATCAGCCTATCCCGGCCGCTCGTTCATGCTGAGCTCTCCGTCTCAAAGACGCTCTCCAACGGGAGTACTCGAGATGAAAACACGACCAACTTCATCGCCTACCTGTCGAATAACAATCAGGACCGACACCTAGCCGGCTGGATCGTCGATCGTCGTGACCATACGGGCCTGAAAGACTCCCCGATTCACTTCGGGTTGAGAGCCCTTGGCGACTGGATTCCGACTACTGAGTCATGGGCAGAGTTCTCCGTCGTCAAGGGCTTCCGCGACAAAGTCGACTACGACGGTATGGGCTGGGACGTCGGCTCCACTTGGTCTCCGGAGTGGCTAGGTCCCTTCGATGTTACAGCGGGTTGGGCCTTCGGAGCGGGAGACGACGCGAGTTCCGCAAGCCGAGACGAGTCCTTCATTCAGACGGGGTTTCAGGACAACAACGGTCGCTTCGGCGGTGTCACCTCATTTAAATACTATGGAGAGCTCTTCAATCCAGAGCTCTCCAATCTCTCCGTCTATACCCTTGGAATCGGGGCGCGAATTGCGAAGCGTACGTCGCTGGATCTCGTCTGGCACATGTACTCGCAGGATGTCGCCTCAATGACCATTCGCGATTCGGATTTGGGCATGGACCCCAGCGGGATGAGCTCTGACCTCGGAACGGAACTGGACCTCATCCTCGGCATGCGTCAGTTCAAATCCTGGGATCTTGAGATCGTTGCCGCGTGGTTCAGTCCCGGTAACGCCTTTCCGAGCGGAGACGACGCCTTCTTGGGCAAGTTTCAAGCGCGCTACAAGTTCTAAGCGGCGGAAGAGGAGGCCTCGGTGGCTCAACTCACGGCTTCCAACCGAAGCGCTTGAGATCGATGCGCCCATTCGTCTGGAACTCGACGCCCTCGGACCTCAGCCGACGACGCTGCTCCGCCTCTCCCCCGTCCCGCACGCTAATCCCTCCCGATGCGTTGACGACTCGGTGCCACGGCAGCTCCGTCGCCTCGTCCCGACCGGCGAGCACGCGCCCCACCAAGCGGGCTCGACGGGGCAGACCGGCCTCGGCCGCGACTTGACCGTAGCTCGCAACCTTGCCCGCCGGAATCGAGTCGACCGTGGAGCAAATTCGCTCGTGCGTCGCGAGCGCCTGAGCCGCGCTGGCCTTCGCCCGAGGTTGAGCACCGGCTCGCTTCTTTGGGTTTACGTGCGACACAACCCGTTAGACGTACCGCGGTACTTTCCCACCTGCAAGTGCGAATCGTGTCCGTCATCCACTCGACCTTGCCAGAGCCCACGAAGGCCTCCCCCTCAAGCGGCCGTCCCGCCGCGCGCCGTTGACACCCGGGAAGGTACTCCCTTCGGCCGATTCGTGAAGAGGAGCCCAACCCAAGTCGTCAAGCGGAGAGCGACGTTTAAAACAGTCTCGTTCCGGTCTTGAGACCCTGTGAGCAGGTGAGCACGGGAACGTGTGGAGTCGCGCGGCTCAGAGTAAAACCGCAGGTAACCGTGCGTGAGTTATGCACAAGAAAGTGAATCAGGAAGGGGGCATTAACATTCCTCGGCGCAGTTACAATGGGCGCTCGGAGGAACCCATGAAGACCGAAGTCAACCCCACCTTCTATCAGGCACTCGCCGGCGCCGGACGTCGAACGACACCGGCAGAACTCGCGAAGAAGGGCGTACGGCGCCTGCGCACCTACAAGATGAGCGAGGTCTCGTTCTTGATCGAGCGCGCGCTAAACAAGACGCTTGCGCAGAGAATGCTGTCGCCGATGCCCGCGGAAAAGATGGCGGAGCTCTCCAGTGCTGTGGAGAAGGAATTCAAGCAGCAGCTCGGAAGTGTTGAGGAGTTGCGAGCTTCGCGGGGGGCACTGAAGAACCAGCAGAGTTCGGCCAAGCGCGCGCTGACCAAGTTTCGCAACGAGGTCGAGAAGCGGCGTTCGGTAGTCGCCCAGTCGATTGGCGGGCAGCCTCTTCAGCAGGATATTAGCCGAGTCCTAAAACCACTGGCCGACCAATCATCCGGCCCCGAATGGCTGGCTGCAGGCGTAACTTCGGATCTCCAGAAGCTGATCGAGAATCGCGTCTCCCTCGCGCTCGAGAGAGAGCGGCAGGGCTACGACCAGCAAGTCGGGAAGCTCGAGCGCCGCATCGCAAAGCTGGTGGGAACGACCGAGACGATGGAAAAAGCGCTCGGCAGTTTGACCCATTCAAAAGAGCCGGACATGGGCATCGCCTCGATCTATCGCACCACGCAAGGCATCTCGAGAGACGAGGGCGAAGCGGATCAGAAACGCGCCATGATGTCCGATATCTTCCGGGCGAATCTCCAGCTTCGGAATCAGCTGAAGCTGGTCGCTCAAGGCGCCTAAGTTCACCTACCACCGCTCGGCAAGTACGCCCGCCTTGGCTTAGTCGGCCTGCGGGCTCGGCGGAATTCCGACGAGGATTCGAGACATCGGAGAAATCTCGGACGGTATCGCATCCCATCGCACCTGATAGCCCGCTTGCGAGAGGCGATAGGTCCGATCGATGTCGAAAGCTCGCTCCACACCCAAGTGTTGCACGAGAGTCGGCGGCGCCGAGCAATAGGCTTCCGGATAGCAACACGGCATGACGGCGAGCCTCGATCCAAGCCGCAGAGCGATGGCGAGGCATTCGTCCGTTCGAAGACCGCAGGCGTGAACGCCGAGAATCGACGTTCCTGGGTGCAGACTTTCGGCCTCGTTCTTGAGTTTGCCTTCGCGGTATTCGACTTTGTCGAGGACCCACGGGCCGACGCGCGCGGCTGCGCGAAGCACAGAGTCAAAGCTCTGCGGTCGAGAGCGATCAATCAGGGCGACCTGTTCGACCGAGCGCTCGAACAGAGCAAACAAGATTCCCGTCAAACCATGCCCGGCGCAGAGGTCGGCCATGTGGGGCGCACGAACGAACTTGCGAACGCGGGCAAAAAACTCGAAGGACTCGAACAGTTCCTTAATCGGAAGAGCCTTCTCGCGCGCAAGCTCGCGCGCGAGCTTGTCGGCTAGAGAATCCGATCCGAAGGCTTCGATGGCGCGCTCGCCGAGAATCGATCGATCGCCGGCACGGAAGGATCCCGACTTGTGCAGCTGTGCAAAAAATTTGTAGCCGGTGCGCATGCCGGGAAGATGTTCGCGCCTTCCGCACCGTTCGTCTACACGCCAGAACTCCACGAGTCCGCGCCCTTGGCTCTTCTTCACCCTATTCCGACGCAAGATGGCCGCCTTCCGAAGAGTTTTGATCCCCGGGTGCCCGAGAGTTTTCCTAAAATTTAGCGGCCTCGGTTGCGGAATGGCCCACTTTGCCATCTCTTCCGAGTTGACCCGAGAACCGTCGACTTCCTTCGATCAGTCCGCCCCTTTCGATCATGATTGCCTCCGCACTTTTTGCGCTTCTTCCCCTCTCGCCCGCCCCGACAAATCTCGAAGCCACGCAGATTTTCTCCTTCACCCGGCTAAGCGCACTCGCTCAAGAGGAAGGACCGGACGAATACGAAACCCGACTCGCCGAAGCAGGTGAGGATGCCGAGCTGCTCTGGGCCTTGCACAAATGGTGCAAAGAGCAGGGCAAGATCATGCAGGCGCGGGAATGCCTGAAGAAGATCGTCGCCGTAGACCCCGACCACAAAGACGCGCGGAAGTCACTGGGTCACCACTTCTACGACGACCAGTGGTTCGAGAGCTACTTCGCTCTGACTGACTACAAGAGCAAAGAAGAGAAGCGGATGCTCGAGGAGGAGGGGCTCGTCCGGTTTGGGGATTCGTGGGTACCGAAAGAAGATGAACCCTATCTGCGGTTGGGCATGGTTCGAGAAGAAGAGTCGGGTGAGTGGGTCACCAAGCGCGAATTGGATCGCCGGGCTCGCGAAGCGAAATACATCGCCGATGGCTGGACAAAGCTGCGCGATATGACCTGGGCATCTCCCGAAGAATTGCCGAAGAGCCAAGCCGGCTTCTTCAAGGTCGGTGAAGAGTGGCTCGACGAAGAAGCGGCCAATGCTCATCACTCCACCATCGGACAGTGGTGGACCATTCGAAGCGACCGGAACCTGTTCGAGATTTGGAGCACCTGCCCCTTCCAAACGACTAGGTGGGCGGGCTGGCATGCCGACCGCACCTACAACGATCTTGTCCGCGCCTACGGCACGCGTCCCGACCCGGATAAGCCTCCGGTCGTCCTCGTACTGCGAACGAAGGCTCAATACAACACGTTCGCGGCGGGTGAACAGGCCAGACAGCTGGCACCGACCGAGTCGCAGGGTTTTTCTTCGATCCACTACGCGTACTTCGCGGAGTCTTGGATTCTGCAAGCGCAACCTCCCGAGTACATGGGAACCGGCGTTGCGCTCTGGGATACGGAGAGCGACATGGTCGACAAGTGGAACTTCCCCGATCCCTTCGGCCAACACGCCGTTCGCCATGCAGCCGCGCTGGCCTTTGCGGAGTCGATTGACCCCAGCCTCGAGACCATCGGAGGAATGGCCTCTGCACAAGGCCAAGGCAACTTCCCCTTTCAAGCCTTTTGGGGCGAGAAGAAGATCCCCATCTGGTTCCGCGTCGGTGTGTCCGCCTACTGTGAGCGCTACTACAACGACGCCGAGTACTCACCGGACAACCAGTGGGTGATACGGGACTGGTCCCTGGACAACATCCGCCGTAAAGGCGGTCCTATGCCCTTCGATCAGATCTTCGCGATGCAGCTCAATCCGAACGACATCCCCGGATCGCAGATGAGAATCAACCAGGCGGGCATGCTGCTCTCCTTCATTCTCGACGGCGACTGCAAGCCCGTGGTCAAAGCCCACCGTGCCTTGACCGACGCCTTGCGCGAAGGAGCGGATACGGCAGCAGCCGATATGGCGCTTCGAAAAGCCATCGAGGAGAACGAGGAAGAGTTCCACATCTACGTGAGGATGTAGGCGAGCGAGCGCGGGACTCGCCTTCGCGAGGCCGTTGGAGGAGCCGTGGCCTGATAAGCCCTCTCCTGTCCGGTGGCTGAGGCAAGCCGGATTCCGCTGAACGGGCCTACCCTCTAGCTTGCTGGAGGGTTATATTCCGAATCTGCCTGGCTCCCGTGTGGGACGCTCTGGTGCACCCTCCCACCGAATCTGTGGATAGGTTCGAGCATCTCGCATGCAGGCCCCCGCCTCTCTGAAATCCAGAGAGGCATTGAGTTCACTTCGCCCTCGCGCCAGCATTCCACATGGAAGCCATGCCATTCATTTTTCTCGCGCCCCAGTCAGGCGCCCGAGCGTTGAGAGCAACGCTGAATATCCCCGGAGGCCCCTCTTTTGATGACCGATAGCGAACTCAAATCCATCCTCGAGAATGGAATCGACGACTCCACTGTAGTCGTCCGCGATATGACAGGAACGATGGATCACTTCGAAGTCGAAGTCGTCTCACCTCTCTTTCAAGGCAAGAGTCTGATCGAGCAACACAAAATCGTTCACGCCGCCGTCGGGCATCACCTGACGACAACCATTCACGCTCTCAAGATCACGACCAAGACGCCCTAGCAGCCCGTAGAATCCTTCAATCCTTCTCACGGACGACTTTCTGTTCCGTGAGCCCGAATCTCATCCCTCACGAATCAACTGCCATGTGGACCTCCGAACAAGTCAAGAACGTCATCGAATCCAACACTCTCGTCATCTTCGGCAAAGGCACGAAGTTTGAGCCGATGTGCGGATTCACAGCACGAGCCATCGAGATTTACAACAGCCTCGGGAAGCCCTTCGAGGTCGTGAACATCTTCGCCGACGAATCCATTCGCGGTGCCCTCACCGGCTACACGAACTGGCCGACGACCCCCCAGTGCTTCGTCAACGGCGAGATGATCGGCGGAAGCGACATCGTCGCCGAGATGCTGAGCAATGGCGATCTTCAGACGAAGGTCGATGCCGCGTTCGCAGGTGCCGAGCAGGGCTAGCGCTCGATAATGAACACGCTTTGCTCGATCAGCGGCGTGTTCTGCTAGGTTGCTGCGCGCCGCCTAACCTCCGCAGGTTGAAGCCGCAGCCTTGGATGAAGTCGGCGCGGACTCGGTCAGGCTTGCGGGTGTCAATCTGGCCGGAAGAAGACCTCGTCTGTAGGAAATGACTTCCACGCAGAGCTGCTAGAAGCTCTGCGTTTGGAGCGGGACAACGGCCCCGCTCCCTCTGGCACCGCCGTCTCCGTCGCGTACTCGCGACCCGATAGTCGCCTTCGTTCTTCAACGGAGCGGCACGACTTGCGTGTCCATCCGGAGTTAGGCCAGCTACGCCGAGCGATAAGGCCGCCCCCGGTGCGGGACAACTCCACTCTGAGCCGCCCGCGCAGGTCCGGGCCAGCCGGGTCCCTCGAGGATGCCTCTCTCGGTCTAGAACGCTGCGGCCGCCACGGAGCTCACCGAGGAAGCGCTCGCTCGATTCCCCCTTAAAGGGTCCGCGATAGGAGCAGGCGGAGCCTTTCGTAGACGCCACGCCCATTCCCAGTTATGGGACGAGTAGTGCAAAGGTGCGAGGAGGTTCAGTGCATACGCCTATCGGCCTCCCGATACTGGCTTGTACGCCCGCTCTGGGTCAGCACCCCGGAGCACGCCCCCAAATCACCAATGACACCGGCCTTCGACTGCATTCTTCCCTCAGCGCTTGCGACTGCTGAGAACCTGCCCTCTCTCCCGGGAGTGGCGGTTCGCATCCTCGAATTGTCGAGGTCGGCGGATTCCGGACTGGACGACTACGCCAAAGTGATCTCGATGGATCCGGCGCTCTCCACCCGAATCCTCAGCTTGGCGAACTCCTCGCTGTATAGCCTCGGCCAAGACATCACAACGGTGGACCGGGCGACGATGGTCTTGGGCACGAAAACCGTGCAGCTCATGTCACTCTCCTTCTCGCTGGTAGCTCAGATGCCCAGTCATGAGAGCGACGAGTCGTTCGACTATTCGGGCTACTGGAGCCGAAGCCTGACCGCAGCGGTTGCTGGCCGCGAGCTAGGGCGCATGCTCGGGTTCGCACTAGCGGACGAGGCCTTCCTCTGCGGCCTGCTCTCGCGAATCGGGCAACTCGTCATCGCCGAGTGCATGCCGGAGGACTATGAGAAGGTTCTCGCGGTCTCGAACGGGTTCCCGAGTCGCTCCGAGGAAAACGAACATCTCGGGTTCAATCACGGCGATATCGGGGCAGCGCTCATGAAGGAGTGGGGCTTGCCGGAGCCTCTGTACCTATCTGTGGCCTTCGCTCACGCTCCCCAGGATTACCCCGAGCCCAAAAACGAGCTGGCCGTCGAGCTCGTGAGCATCACTCACGTCGCCTCACTGATCGTCAGTCTGCTCTGCGAGCCGGATAAGGGCGAAGTCTTGGGCGAGCTTCAGGAAAGGACGAGCGAACTTGGCCTCAGTTCAGAGCAGACCCATACCCTGATCCTCGCCCTAGAAGCCCGCATTAAAGAAACCGCATCGCTCTTCGAGATCGTCCTACCGGACAAGCAGTCGCACTACGACATTCTCGATTCCGCACGGAAGCAACTCGTATCCGTTTCGGTCAGCGCGGTGCGCGAGTTCAAGACCATAGAACGACGCGCCGGGAACCCGCACGTCACGACGGAAACTCTCATTACGGAAGAGAATACGGACAAGCTGACGGGCTTAGGCGATCGATCCTTCTTCGAAGAATCACTAGCTCTCGAGCTCAACAATAATCAGTTCAGTCAGGTCCCCGCACACATCGGTGTGCTCCTGATCGATATCGCCGAGTTCGATCAGATCATCTCTGATTACGGAGCTTCGTTCGCCGAACAAGCCATCTCGGTAGTTGGCCAAACTCTGAGAGGGATGTGTCGTTCGTCCGACACGCCAGCTCGCTATTCCGATCACACCTTTGCGATTCTGCTTCCCTCGACTGGAGCGTTCAGCCTTCGCGCTCTCGCAAGACGAATCACCAATACGATCATCGACATGCCGATCGTGGCCGGCCAAGAGCGCTTCCGCGTAAGCGCATGCATCGGGGGGAGCGTCTTCACGAATCCCGTCTCCGACGATGATCGTGTGCAGTTAGTTCGGTCGGCTACCGAGGCGCTCGCGCAGGCCAATCGCCTCGGACCTGGCAACTCAGAGATTAAATCCTGCTAGACCGCGGAGCGTTGCTTGGCTTTTCGGCTCCCGATTCTGCCCTTCAAGCGAATCGAGCCGGACCACCGGAGACGGGTCGAACGTGACGCGAACCAAACGTCGATAAAGTCTCCGAATCTTCGACGAGTCCGCTCACGATCTACGCTTGGATCATTAAAGCACCTCGAGCTGCCCACTCTTCCACTCCGGAAGTGCGTCATCATCTCGCTGAGCTCCGCGTCAACGACGCAGGGAGGAGGCTCGGGGCTAAGCGAAGGACTCTAAATGATGAACGAGCAACAACCGTCCATTCCGGGCGTGGAGATCCGCATGAGCTCCCTATGGAGTGCCCTCGCTCCTTCGAGGTTCCTGCGGTGGGCAAAATCTCGAACAATTCAGCGCCGATTCTGCGAGCCCGGGAGGGAACCCATCGCGCAGTCGCCCAAGTACTCGCAGCCGGCTTATCAGAGTCCTCCCCTGCGATTCATCGCAGCAAGTGGATCGCTTGTATTACTCGGCGTAAGCCTCGCCGGTTCCCCGCTCCCCCCGGACACGCCCGATCAGTTCGCGCGCTATGAGCTTCCAGGCAGGATCAAGCTCATGGTCCTGCAGGTCGCGGACGCGCCACGCCAATCGACGTTTACCTTTTTGCCCCTCGGGCTTTTGCGGGATGACGCTGATTGCGCGCAGTATTCTCATCTCGTTGAGCACATGATCATCCGCAGTACCGACCCGGACTCCCTCTCCGCGCCGGGCATCACCTTCAACGGAGAGACCTCTGGAGAGACCCTCCGAGTAGAGAGCTACGCCGAACTGTCCGCTTGGGAGCTCTCCTTAGAGCGTCACATCAGCTGGTTGCGGCTCGAGGAAGTCAGCGCGAAGACGCTTGCTCGCGAGAAGAGTCGTATCGCCCAAGAGGAAGAGTCGACCGCCAGAAATGGGTACACCCACAAGTGGGCGGAGGCCGCGTGGAATCAAGCGATAAGGCACCGCCGCTCGCACGTCGGTCTTCATGCTGACGTCGTAGCGGCCACTTCCCGCGAAGTATTCGATTACGCGCGAACTCATCTCAGTGAAGATTCCGAGATTTTGATCGCCTCCGTAGGCCCGATCGATCCGGAAGCCATCCGGGCGAAATTGGCCGACGGGCTCTCCTCCATCGACAGGCGGCCGCCGTCCGAAGTTCGAACGAGCTCCCCAATTGCCGATCCTTCCAAGCCCACCGATAGGACGGTCAGTTGGGATCTCGAAGCTTCCCATTACTTCGAGTGGTTCCCGCTTCCGGATCGAGATCCGCGAGACCGCGTCGCTGCTCACACGCTGACCCTGCTGATTAATACCAACCTTGCACGCGGTAAGGATTTTCAACCGGGACACATCTTGGCAAATTCCGTCACCACACCCGAAGGCCGATTCCTCATGCTCTCGGCGAGCCTCGAAAGTCCCAAGGCCGTGCGGCTTGCACGAGCGGCCTTCAGGTCGGCAATGGAGCACTCGCTCTCGGGCAAGAACTTTCCGCTACCCCTTGCGCTCACTCAGTTGCGCACTCAAGCCGCCCAACCGATCGACGCCGGACCGGCACGGAAGCAACTCGAGCAAATGGGACGGGACTCCTCGCTGGTCGAGGCTCAGCTCTTATTGAATGCCGTAATGAACGAACAACGGCTCGGTCTGAAGCACGGCGAAATTCAGGCGGCATGGAAGAGCCTCAGCCTCGAGTACCTGGAGTCTTTCCTCCAGGCTGTGGCAAAACGCGAAGTAACCCGAAGCTTGCTCCTCGTACCCAAATAGCCCGGGTTCGCTATTTCGTTAGTGCGAAGAGCTCTTCGCGTTCCAAGTCCAGAATCCAAGCCTCGGGATTCCCCAGTGAAGTGAGCAACTCCGCGTTCTTCGCTCCCCGATCACGAGCGAATATCAAGTCCTCGTCGGAGTGCGGTGGCGGCAGCGCGAAGCGCCGGCGTGAGGCTTCATCTTCGATCGGAATGAAGACGACTCCACTCTCGACGCCTTGCTCGCGTGCCAACCGTTGGGGCAACCCACGACTCTCGACGTGTTTACCAGCTAGAAGAAAGTGAGACGCGAGCAGTTGCGTGGAAGCCAAGACCATCACGCACGCCAGCGCGTTGACCGCGCGCTTTCCCCATCGATGCTCCACAACATTCCAACCCGCCGCGGAAAGCACGGCGAGCAGCGGTACGGCCTCGGCCAAGTAGAGCGGTCCCACCCAAGGCACGCCTTGAAAGCGGTGGAGCGCGTAGAAGCCGAGCAGTGAGAGCGCCGGTAGCCAGAGAAGATGCGCGCGTCTCGGCTTCACAACCGGAAGTGTTCCGAGCGCGATCAGCCAGAGTCCCGGTGCGAAGCCGTTCATCCAGGCGCTCAAGCGAGCCAGGTTGAAGCGCGTGTACTCCAGCGCGGTTCCGAGGTTGACCAGGCCCCAGCGGTCATTCGGAGAGACTGTTGCAGAGTACAAGCCGTAGGCCGTCTGCAGCGGCGAGCCGGTCAGCTGCTGATTGATCCACAGGAAGAATCCGGCGCCGGGGAGAAAGGCAAGGAAAGCGGCGACACTGACCGACCAAGCTCGAGGTCCCGCCGACAGGACAATGCTAATGACGAAGGGCAACGCGACGGCGACGGCCGTCAACGGACGCGCCGTAAAGGCAACCGAGATGGCGAAGCCTCCGAGCAAGCCCCAGAGGATTGCACGTCCGCGATGTCGCTCGATTTCGTCACTTGCCGCGAGCACCGCGTAGGCGAACAGCAAGCACATGGGCACGGATGTCGCATGCGAGAGCCACAGGGATTGGACGCCGAGTAAGGCCGGAGAAATCGCGACGAGTAACGCGGCACGATGAGGAGTGCGCAGGCCACACCTCCGAGCGATCAACCACGTGAGAAAGGGAACGAGTGCGGCGAGCAATCCGGGCAATAGCCACGGTAGGCCGAGCCAGCCGCCCAGCGCGAGAACGGCTGAATGCCCGGGCGGATACTTGGAGAAGGCGAGCGGTCCCGGTTGGATTTGGCGCGCGGGAAAAAAGTCGGACAGGTCGCCGATGTCGCGGCTGAGCTCGCCGCGTTCAAACAGCTCGGCTTGATAGCGATAAGCCGCCCCATCGTTGGTCAGCGGTTCGCCGTTCAGAATGAACTGAGAGAACGCGATGGGAACGATGCTGGCGATGAGACATGCGACGACTACCCACGCGCTGGAGCCGGCTGGATCGCGCTCCGACTCCTTCCTCTTTTCGACTTCTGAATTCTCCGCATCCGAAGCCGATCGAGGTTGAACGAACCACCCCATCACCGCGAGAGCAAAAGCTCCCCAGCCAAGAGCTCGAACCAGATCGCCGACGTCCAAATAGCGCGCTGCGCTTCCCGCTCCACGCGTCGCAACGAACTGCAAGGTGCCCGGGTCGACGGAGAAAAAGAAGAGCGCCGCCAGAACGAGCCCCGCGGGCATTCCGGCTCGACCCATGCTGCGCGCGGCTCGGAACCCGACGAGCAGAGCGAGCAAGATTCCCCCGGCGAAGAGCCAGGGCGAGAGCTGCTCGACCAACCGGACCAGCTCCACCCGATCGCCCTGCCATAGCGTGCTCCCCATCAGCGACCAGCGAAACTGGCCCGCATTCTCACTCGACCAGCGCGCGTCCGTACCCACGCATGCCGCACCCAAGAGGCCGGCGCTCACAAGAAGTAGGCGACGCATCACAGCGAGAAAGAGTATCAATCCGGAGAGCACCGACCTCGCTTTGGGTTCGGAATTGCTCGCTACTTTGAGCGCGCGAGAACGATTCGGAAGGGCCTCGAGCGAGGCGGACTGCTAGGCTGGTCTCATGTCTCGATTGAGCCCTGTCTTCTCACGACTCATTCTCCTCGGTGCGCTCGCGCTCGCTGCCTGCAGCTCGAAGCCCGATGACCGGCCGAACGTCCTATTGTTGTCGCTCGACAGCGTCCGCGCCGACCGAATCAGCGCTACCGGCTATCGCCCCCCCACACACCCGGACGTTCTGACGACACCCCACATCGATCGTCTCGCCGCCGAAGGAGTGATGTTCGAGAACGCCTTCAGCACCACCTCGTGGACGCTGCCCTCGCACATGGCGATTTTCACGGGCCTCCATGATGTTCTGCATGGTGTCATCGACAAAGACCGTCCGCTCGACCGCGGCCTGACCACTCTCCCCGAGCTCCTGCACGAGAACGGCTGGACTACCGGAGGCTTTTTTAGCGGCCCGTACCTCAACCCCGTCTTCGGTTTTGGCCAGGGTTTTGATCACTACGTCAATTGCGGAACGGTGGTCCCTCCCGAGCTCTTCGCCGATTCAAAGCTCGGCGACTGGCGAGAGATTCATCGGTTCTCCCACGAGACCGTCACCAGTCCCAAACTCTTCGGCGAAGCCAGCACATGGATTCGCCAAGCCGCAGCAACCGACCAGCCCTTTCTCGCGTTCATTCACTGGTGGGACCCGCACTACGACTACAAAGCGCCCGCAAATTACAACCGCATGTTCGACACGCAGTACACCGGCGAGTGGACGGGCTTGCGCAACGAAGATGTGTACAAGATGGTCGAGAACGCGGACATCGACTTCATCCTCTCGCTCTACGACGCCGAGCTGCGCTATACCGACCACTTCATCGGACGACTGCTCGATCTCTTAGAAGAGCTCGATATCGATGACGAGACGCTGGTGATCGTCACCTCCGATCACGGCGAGGAGTTCTACGAGCGGACGCGTTGGGGCCACCAACGCTCGCTCTTCGACGAGGTCCTGCGCGTCCCGTTGGTGATGCGCTTGCCGGGCTCGGTTCCGAAAGGTGTGAGCGTCGCCGGTCAAGCTCGCATTCAAGACATCTACCCGACCGTCGCCGAGCTGCTTCAACTCCCTCCGCCGCGCTATCTCTCTGGCCAGAGCCTCGTGCCCTTGTGGAACGACTCCGACCATCCCGGCTACGCGCAGCAGCTTCACATGCTCGTTCCCCATCGGGAGATCGAACTGAGCGGCCTGCGCACGCCCACCGAGAAAATCATCTGGGATCACAGCGCGAAGACCGGGTCTTACTGGAACCTGGAGCGCGATCCTCTCGAAGCCAAACCGCTTCCCTTCACCGAGGAAGAGTTAGAAGCCGGTAAGCATCCCGCCATCGCGGCTCTCCGGGATTACATGCAGAGCATTCCGGCAGAGCGGGAACGGCTGCCCATCAGCGGCGATGAGGCTCGAATCGAGCTCGATGAATCCATGAAGCTGGAGTTGGAGGAAGCCGGTTACTTCGGGAAGGACTGAGAAGCGCCGGGGGCTCCTCGAAAAACAAATCCATCTCCTCTCAAGACGGGCCAAGCTGTGCGCCGAACCATCCCCAGGGGCAAGTAAAGAGGGATACCAGGGCGCATGAGTGTGAAAATGAGCGGCGGGGAACAACCCGAGAATAGTGGCGCTTGGGGAACAGCATTGGTCGGCATGGCGCCGGTCTTGGCGGTCCAAGCCATCACTGCGCAGAGCGGCAAACTAGAACTGCTGACTCCGCCGGTCATCCACTTGGCTTCGATGCTCGGAAGCGGAGCGTGGAATCGCGACGATGCGAGTCGCACGATTGCCTACGACGCCGCGCTCGCTGCCTGCATCTTGCGCGCCGCCAACACCAACTCCTCGAGCACCCTGGGGAGCGCCGACGCCGCGGTCTCTCGTCTCGGTCCCGCGAAAGTCTTGGCCCTCAGCATCGCCCATTGCTTGCGCGAGCCCTACTCGACCCCGCGACCCGAGTTCGGCATTTACGAAGACCAACTCTGGAGACACTCCGTCGCAGCCGCACTCGCCGCCGAGAGAATGGGAACCTATCTTCCACAGCCCATTCCGAACGAGTGCCTCTCTGCAGCGCTCCTTCACGACCTGGGCTACCTCGTACTCGCTCACACGCTCCCCCTCGATGTGCAGCTCTTACTGGCCGACGAATCCAAACAGGGTTGGAGTCTGTCACGCCAGGCCGAACTCGAGCTCGCCGGCACCGATCACGGCAGCGTCGGTGGTGCTATCGCGGGCCACTGGGGCCTCCCCCAAGTCTTGCTCGACGCCATCCTCGCTCATCACTCGCCGAACACGATCCGGTCGGCGCACAATGCTCACGTCGCTCACGTCGTGAACGTGGCCGACATGGTCGCCGCGACGATCGGAGAGAGCCTTGGAAAGCGCGAGCAAGCACCGGTCGATGAGGCCGGCAGCATGCAGAAACTCTCCCTCTCGGAAGACTCCTTCTCCAAACTCGCGCAGGAGGTCTACGACGACCTCGAAGACGCTCTCGACTGGTACTCTTGAACCACACACCTCACCGCGGACAAGGACGGATTCCCGGCCTTTGACGGCACCCCCGGGCGGCTCCACCCGCCGAACCTCCCCACTCCTTCGGAATCCGCCTCGTCCTCCACAGATTCGTCCTTGCGACGGTTCGGGGATCGCTATAGAACCCCATGCTCGCCCGCTCCGCCTAACCGCCATCTTCCCCAACAGCTCCCCGTGAAACTCTCCATCGTCATCCCCGTCTATAACGAGGAACAGACCCTTCGAGAGCTGGTCTCGCGGGTGCAAGCCACGCCGCATGACAAGGAGCTCATCCTCGTCAACGACTGCTCGCGCGACGGGACGGCGGAGATCATGAAAGAGCTGGAGAGCGAGTGGGACAATCTCCGCTGCTTCCACCACGAGGTCAACCTCGGCAAGGGCGGCGCGCTCGCCACGGGCTTTCAAAAAGTGACCGGCGACGTCGTCATCATTCAAGACGCCGACCTTGAGTACGACCCGGATGACTACGACATTCTGCTCGCACCGATCAAAGATGGAATGGCCGACGTGGTCTACGGCAGTCGCTTTCTCGGCGGCCGCTACGTTCGCGTTCACCTATTCTGGCACTACCTCGGCAACCGCTTCCTCACGCTCTTCTCCAACTGCTTTACGAATCTCAATCTGACCGACATGGAGACCTGCTACAAGGTCTTCAAAGTTGAGTTCGCGAAGCGACTCGATATTCAGTCCAGAACCTTTGCCGTTGAGCCGGAGATCACAGCGAAGGTCGCGAAGATGCGCGCACGCATCTATGAAGTGCCGATCAGCTACGCCGGACGGGACTACGACGAGGGCAAGAAGATCGGCCCGAAAGACGCCGTGATCGCGCTGTACGCTGTAGTTCGCTGGGGACTGTTCAGCTAAACGACAAGAAGCGCAGACGAATCTGCGCTTCTTTGTTTTTGATCGACCTTTCGGCGGCTGCCCTCTGCCGGCTAGCGTGTCTCGAAGTCGATGAGCCAGAAGACCGTGTACCGATTGCGCGTGACACCTCGCTCGATCTCGAACATGCCGAGCGGAAGCATCGAGAGCTCCCAGGTCTCTACCGGCTCGCGCGTCTTCGAGTGCCGCGTTCGACTGCGGTAGTTGAAGCCGAACTGGAAGATGAAGTCGAGAAAGGAGACCTTGGCGCGTTCGATGTCGGATTCGTAGTCGAACAGAATCGGAATGGTGAAGTCGGTCTCATCGCTCAGGTCGTCGGCAACTTCCAGCTTGGCCGTGTGCCTGCCGATCGGTCCTTGAACCTCCAGCACGACTTTCGAGTAGGACTCTTCGCCCAGCTCAATCGGACTGAAAGTCGCTAGGTCGTACAGCGCTCCGCTCAGCTTCTCCATCTGAACTCGCCGAAGAACAGCAACTCGCAGGTCGTCGAGCGATTGAACCGCCTCGCCGTCGCAGGTCTGCACCCAATCCCCTTCGCGCAAGCCCGAGTAATAGGCCGGAGACCCCTGCCCCACACTCGAGACAACGACGCGGCTTTCGCTCACTCCGTAGAGCTCTTCGCACAGCTCACTTGAGAGCTCGGCGACTCGAAGCCCGGTGTACTTGAGGATGCCCGCGGACCCCTCAAGCGCAATCGAGTGAGTATTCGTCTCGCGCACGTCGCGACCGATCGGAACAACCTCGACCGAAGCCCTTCGCTCGCCATCCAGCGGCTCGCCCTGTGTTCGATAGACGCGAATCGTGAACAGCATCGGCTCATCGACGGCGGCGTTCTGCTTGAAGTAGTCCTGATACTGCTCGGGACTCGACATCTTGACACCGTTCACGCTCATGATGATGTCGCCCACCGAAAGACCGACCGAGGCTGCTGCGGAGTTCGGATTGACCACGGTCACCCAGACGCCTTCAAAGGGTGTCACCCCAATGGTCTGAGCTCGCTCTCGATTGACCGCGCCGACAGTGATTCCGACCTCTGGCGTTGTCTGAACAAAGGTCTCCGTGAGATCGATACGAGAACCAGCGCCCTTACTGTTGTAGTACAGCCGCCAGGAAAACGTCCGTCCGTCCTCGCCTTCCTTGGAAGCCAAGACGAGCCCCTTTCCGTAGTTCGAGCGTGGTGCCGAGTCGAAATGAATACGGCAGCTCGTTAGAAAACAGCAGACGACTAGAAGCGAAAGATAGTGGCGTTTCATGATTGGGGCGTTAGAGCTAAGGACAGTGGTTCGGACGGGTCGTTGTTCAAGAGCGGTACGCTCGCCTCGACCTCTGAGTTCCCGATATCAGAGTTAAAAAAATCCGTTGGCTTCAGCTGCCGCAACCAGCTCGCCATTCGCTTTCCACCACGCGTTCCAGTTCTCTTTCCAGCTGGGACCGGGTTGGTCATCCCCACCGAACAGTCGACTTACCAAAGAGATCGGTTCGACAGGGCGCTCGGGCTCGATCAGCTGCGACCGAATTGCGGGATCGGCAAGTGCGCGGTGTTGGATGCTCTCCAGCCGACGCTCGACGAGCGCCACGACTTCGGCATCCTCATCCTCGAGCCAGGCGACCAGCACGGGAACCAGCTCATCCAACGTTCCGCGAGTGGCCAGACTCACCGAGTCATTCTCGCGCCGGACGGCGACCGCGGCGTTCTGATAGCGATCGGCGTAGTTTTCGGATTCGATTCGATCTTCTTCCACGCGCGCGAGCGTCGCCGAGTTCTCAACGCGGGCGGGCTCTAGGTCGACCGTCCCCACGTTCGCGGAGGCGAGGAGCTCTTCCTCGCGAAGTCGGTTGGCGTCGTTCAATCCCTCGACCAGCGCTGTGAACACGCTCGCCAGAGCGGCCGTGTCGAGTTCGATGAGCGGACCGCGGCGAACGATTCGCTCGACCTCCACCATCACCGGCACCTCGACGCGCTTCTCGACTGTTCGAATCACTTCGCGGATCACAACTTCGGGAGCGGGTGTTGCGTCGGCAACCGTCGGAGGAGTGTTGATTGCCGGTTCGATCACAGGAACGATGGGCTCCGGATGGGTCGAATGACTGGATTGGTCGGCGAGCCGCTCTGTCGAAGCCGAGTTCGCTCCGATGGAAGGCGGAAGAATGCGAAGCAACAGGTACACCGCCGCCGCGCCCGCCAAGAGAGCGACGGCGTGGCTCAGGACTCGAGTCCGACGCTCGCGTGCCCATCCACCGACCGGCGCACGAAGCGCCGCGCGCCGGAAGGCTTCATCGAGCTCGCCGCTCTCTTCCCGAGCCGCTGCATCCACCGCGCCCAGTATGAGAGACCGCACTTCCCGCGATGTTTCCACCGAACCGAGCCCCTGAAGCGCGCTCAACGATCGCTCGAAGTCATCGAACGCGCGTTCGCAACTCGAACAACTCTCGAGGTGCTCTCGAACTTGCTCCGCCCTCGCGGCCGGCAACACGCCTTCGGTTAGATCCGAGAACAGGCTCTCCGCTTTTTGGCACTTCATGAGTGACCTCCGATAGTTTGCTCTTTCGCACTTGTCCCCGACAACCGGAGCCAATGATCGCGAAATGCGAGCCGCCCGCGATTGACGCGGGACTTCATCGTTCCAATCGCAACGTCGATGGACGTTGCCGCCTCGTCATAGCTGAGACCTTCGATATCCACCAGGAGCAGCGCCGTTCGAAAAGGCTCGTCCACACAGTCGAGCGACTCTTCAATCACCGCGCGTTCGTCCGTGTGCTCGCGATCCTCTTTGGCCGCGAGCGACTCCCGAAACTCCTCGAGCGAGACGACACGGCTGCGCTCGCGGCGCCGGCCTTCATCCCGCGCGGCATTCACGACGATGCTGAACAACCACGCGCGAAAGCTCCGTCCGGGATCAAATTGAGAGAGCGCGTGAAAGACGCGCACCCAGGCCTCCTGCGCAAGATCCAACGCGAGGTGATGATCGCGAAGCCGCCGCTCGAGCAGCGAGACGACCGAGCCGCCATAGCGCTCGACGAGCAGTTCGAACGCCGCGCGTGAGCCCGCAGTGGCCTCGGCAGCCAGCATTTCGTCGGAAGCCGTGTTGTCGAAGTGAAGGTCGGGGGAGCTCATGGATGGGGCTGAGAATGGCTACGCCCCTGCCGAGAGCGGAGTTCCCACTCTTTTCAATTTCTCACGGCTGGCCGAACCCGGCATCCGCGGAGCGCGAAATCTACGAATCCACAAGCAGCCGAACCGCGTAGCGGCGGAGATAGCGCACTCGGCTGCCGGCGCGGACCTCGATCGTGATGAGCTCGCCTCCCGTCAACTCGGGTAGGTCCATCTCGAACCGAGCGAGATCCTCGCTCAAATCTCCCGGATCAAGCCGCGCTTCGAATGACCGGCCATCTGCGAGCGTGGATGTAATCGATCGCAGGCGCCTCGAGCGGCTTCCCGCGCTGAACTGGATAGCGCCGGTCATCGCGAGTCCGGAGCCGCGTCGACGAAACTCGATGAACTCCGGATCCAATCGAAAGGGCGCTAGACCCGAGTTCAGAAAAGTACCTGCGCTCGAACGAATCCGCTCCAAGAGCTCGTGAACCCACACCTCTTGAAGCGGCGCTTCGATCGCGAGCACGAGCCCGGCCTGCCCCTTCGGATAGGCGCCCGTCCAAGAGTCTTGAAAGCTCGAGTCGTAGAACCGAGCGCTGAGAACAACCTCGCCACTCGCGTCATCAATTGCCTCGGCTTCGCAGACGAAGATCAACTCGGCGCCCGTCTGAAGTGCATCGGTCAGACTGCTCGCCGCGCGAGCCTCCACGAATAACTGCTCATCGAAGCTCGTGGCCAACACCGCTGCTCCGCCATCGAGAGACTCCGCGGCAACCGTCACGTCCTCGTCGAGTGCGGCGATCGGCAAAATCGCAACGCGAAAAGGGAGCTCATCCGTAAGCCGGAAGGAAACCGAGTCCACCTTCTCTTCCGGTGTCGCGACGCAGGCGACGAGAAGCGGCAGGCACAACCACAAGCTTTTCATTGGTCCGTTCCGATCTCATCAGCCTCGTCGGCAATCCACATGGGCTGACCGGGAGCCGCCATGCGATGGACGCGCGCTTCAACGACATCCGCAGCCTCTGCACATCGAAATCCAACCATCGGTCCACTCCACTCTCGCGGCCGATCGTCGACGACGGCGAAGTCGTGAGTCGGCGTTGCATAGGAACCGCCCGCGATCCAAAACGCGCCCGGCTCCAAGGGACAGGCGGTCGACGTCCACTCGGCGAGGTTGCTGCACAAATCGACAAGCTCTGTATCCGCCGTTCGATCGAAGCCGGCACCGCGAGCGCGCAGGTTTCGGTCCTCTCCCACTCGAGCGGCGCCGGACTCGCCGTTCCAAGAGGATGTTGGCCGATAGAGTTCCCCTCCGCGAACGGCAATCTCCCATTCGCGCCAAGTGGGCAAACGCTTGCCCACCCAAGTCGCGTAGGCGCGCGCCTCGTCCAAGTTCACGCCGTGAACCGGATAGTCGACCCGCGCATCGCGCAGACGTACCAAGAGCTCCGCCATGCGCGACGGTGAAGGCACGCGCGCATCCTCGGGCCAGTTCGCGCGGTTCGCAAAGCCATCGGGTGCCATGACGAAAGCCAAGTACTCCTCATTCGAGACTTCGGCTTCATCGAGATAAAAATCGCCAATACTTCCCGGCGCGAGTTCGCGCACAAAGCTCTGCGCTCGCCCACGATCGAGCGCGCGGTTGAGCGGAGCGAGTCCCGCCCGCTCGAACAGCTCATTCTCAATCGCGTCGCCGCGACCGCCGAACACATAGCTGAAGTCAACATTGCCCGCGACGCGCCGCATCGAATTGACCGGGGTGTCGCCGAAGTCGAGTTGCACTCTTCGATAGACCGGCCCGCGAATTTCTGAGATCATCAGGTCGGCGAGCTCCAGCACGCTCTCATTCGCGAATTGATCCAGAGCGGATACGCGAAGCGTGGCGAGAGTCTTCGACCAAGAGGAGTCGAGCTCGACTCGGCCGGTGAACAAATCGTCCGCGCGAGTGAGCGAGATTCCCAGCTCGCGATCGCCGGCTCTGAGAAGGCACTCGGCGAGAGCAACCTCGTTTGGGTCGTCGATGCGGACTTGAATGGTCCACTCATCGCCGGAAGACGGGCGCCAGACCGCGCCGTCGGTGTTCGCGCTCGCAGAGACGATTTGAGTCGGGCGAACGAGCTCGATCGTCGGTCCGTCGCGCGCCACCTCGAACAAGACCTCCGCCACCGCGAGCGAATTGCCCGCAAGGTCCCGACCGCCGACTTGAAGCGCGTAGAGACCGTCGCGCTCGACGCTGTCTCGTGCGATCTCGATCGTAAATGGGCTCGTTCCCTCGATCGACCAGCGACGGCGCTCGGTGGGCTCGTCGCGCTCCGTGACCGGAGCGTCCGCGTCGCCCGGCCGCTCGACCTCGTACAGCCTGCAATCGATCGAGAGGACCCGAGCATCGGTCGCGCCGGTGTATTGGAGGCTCGCCGTGAGTTCGAAAGGCGAGTCGCCAAGTGCGCTTGTCCAATCAGCATGTTCCCCGCCGAGGCTCAGATCCGGCGCACGCTTGTCGACGACGATCGAATACTCCTGCACTTCGTCCGGGCGATCGACCGGCTCCGAACTATCCGGGTCGAGCTGAAAGGACTGAATCCCGACTCGGTAGGTCCCCGGCTCGCGAAAGGGGAGAGGGATTTCAATTCGCTGCCCCGGCGTTGCCTTCTTCGGGTCGACGGGAATTCGTTGCCCGCTCGGGTCATCGATGAAGGTGAAGAATCGCGCCGGCACTTCGGCGTGGCCTTCAAGCTCAAGCCGTGCGCTCTCTCCCGTCGTAAAAGCGGATGCGCCGGGTACCAAGGCTTGTCGGCCGGTGGCCGTCGCGAGGTAGCTCGTGAATTCCGCCTTGCCCGCCGAACGCAGGAACGCGATCGAAGCCGTTCGCCGGCCGCGCTCCGAGTCCGCTGCGCGAATGACGTACTCGTCTTCACTGACCGTGTAGTCGATTCGCCCGCGCACAACCTCCGTTCCCAGAGCTTGAAGTGCTTCGAACAGCGCAACCTCGTGAATCCGAAGTCCGCTGCTCGTTTCCGCGACACGCGGAGCTTCCTCGTCGCCTACGAAGAGCTGCCAGCTCAGATCCGACGGCCGCCGCGTCTCCAACCGAAAGACGGGTGCATCTTCCGGCGCTAGCACAACTCCATCCGTACTGCGCGGGGAAGCGGTCCATTCGCCGTCTTCGGCGGTTTGGAAGATCCCGACGATATCCACCAGGAGCGGATCGACGACGACCTCGATCGGCAGAGTGACCTCTTGTACTCGATTCGCCGAGTCGCGCAGGCTGAACGTCAGTTCCGTCGGTCCCGGTTTCAGTTCAAGCCCGGCGAGCGAGTGGGCAAACCGTGTGGTTTCGGGCTCACTCGCGCGAACGGTCATGCGACGCGGCGCGCCGTAGCTCGCTCGAACGGTGATGCGTTCGACATCGGCTTGCCCTTCGCCGACGATCCACGCGGAGATGTCGGTACTCTCCGGATCGACCGGAATGCGAACCGAAGAATCCGTCGCATCCCGTGACCACTTGACTCTGGACTCGTCGAAACCGAGCGCGCCGACGCGCCAAGCGTCTTCGCCGAGAACGACCAGGGTAAAGGGCTTGAACACCGCGTTGCCCTCGACCGGTTCAAGGCGAACGCGCTCGCGTCGGTAGTTCCCGACTTCGTCGCTCCAGAATCGAATGCCATTCGCACGCGTCCACTCGGCTTGAAAGCCGGCGATCTCGCGGCCATCACTTTCGGAAATCACGCGCAGCGCGGACCCCACCAGCTCCGCGTCCTCGCTGCCAATAAAGGTCAGCGCGACGGACTTTCGTCCGGGCCCCATGAACAGCGGGTCCGCGTCAATTTGAGCGCCGCCGTTCGCCGCTTTCAGTTCGTAGGTGACTTGTCCCGGTCCGAATACCTGTAGCAGCCAGAACACCACAATGACGACGAGACCGATGGAGCTCGCCAGCTTGCGTCGGTTGCGGCCGGGCGACGGCAGCTCGCGGGGATCCGGACCTAGATGACTCGTGCGATGAAGCGGCAACTCGAATTCAATCTCGTCGCGGAGCCCGAGATCGAGGTTAAAGTTGGAGCCAGCGTCGTCGTCGGCGCGCAGGCGACGACCGAAGTCAAGCCAGTCGGAGTAACCCGCGCGGAGCTCGAGTTCCAGCGACGGATGCTTCGAAACGAGCTCCTCGAGGGACACCGCCTCGCCCGAATCGGCGTGCCGGAGAACCTCGGCGAGGATGGCCTCGGCTTGGGCTTCGCGAGCCTGCCCGCTTCCGCCCTCTTCGCTGTCTCCGGTTTCGGTCACTGGTGTCGCCCTCGCGCCGGGATTCTACCGACTGAGCGTCCCTCCTGACACACACGCCCCATCAAGGTGGGCCTGGGAACTGACTGGGTTCCGTGTGGAATCCCCGGCCCGAAGTCTGCCCGTCCCCTTGACTTGCGACCCGACGGAGCCAGCGAGGCCCTCCGCACAGAAAATGAGCTCTATCTCCGGCGAGTGCAGCCACTTACGCCGAGCATTCCACACGGAACCCAGTCAGTTCAGGAGGGAAACTCGCCGAGCGCTTTGCGCAACAGGTCGCCGAGCGGCGTCGACGGACTCGCTTGCATGCCGCCCGCAAGGTCGCGAAAGGCCTCCTCGCCCTCCGCCGCGTCGGGGGTAATCCGTCGGCCGGACTCGTACAGGAGCGAGAGCGAGAGTCGCTCAGCCTCCGCGTCGATCGCGAGAATGCGCACGGTCAGAGCGGCGCCATTCGCTCCCAAATGCTGAAGCGGTTCCGACTGTCCGTAGCCCGTCTCCGAGCGGTGAACCAAGCCCTCGACTCCCGGAGCCGCCTCTATAAAAATTCCGAACTCGGCAAAGCGCGTCACTCTCCCGGTGATCAACTCTCCGATCGAATACTCGCGCTCGAAACTCTTCCAGGGGCTCTCGCTCATCTGTTTCACGCCGAGTCCGATGCGCTTGCCGCCGCGCTTTACGAAGAGCACTTTCGCATCGATCGAGTCCCCGGTCTTGAACAGCTCGGCCGGCGCTTCTACTCGCCCCCACGCTAGGTTCGAGACGTGAATCATGCCTTCCAACCCGTGCCCGAACTTCACGAAGATGCCATAGCTCTCCACTCTCGAGACGCGCCCCTGAACGACCGCTCCGGGAACGAGTGCGCCAATCTCGCGCTGCCGCTCGTTCAGTCGACCGCGCTGCACGACCAGCCTGCGCGAGACCAGACAGCGCTGACGCTCGACGTCGATCTCGGTCACCTCGCAAACCATCTGCTTGCCGACCAATGTCGCCGGGTCTTCACTGCGTTCGAGCCCCGTCTGCGACTTCGGCAAGAAAGCGTGCAGCGCGCCGATCTTGACCTCCAGTCCACCCGGTTTCGGGCGAATCACTCGGGTCTCGACCAGACTGCCGATCTCGAGGTTTTCCCAAGTGGCGAGCACCGGCTCCTCGATCAATGAGAGCGCCCAGAGCCCTTCCTCTTGGCCGCCGAGGTTGAAGGAGTGAACGTCGCCCACCTTCGGTGCTTTCGAGAAAGCGCGCAGGTCAATCACGCCCTGCATACGCGGACCGAGCTCGACAAAAACGTCGTTGCGATCGACGCCGATCACAACACCTTCGAGCTCGCGCAGAGTGTGCGCTCCGCGATCGGGAAGTTCGGGTTCAAAATTACGCATGGCCTTGAAGTCGTAACGTGAAGTCCATCTAACGTTGTCGAGGTTGTGATCCTCTGAAAATTCGAGCTTCGAACCGAATGGGCTGCTAGCCGTCTTCCTCGGGCTCTTCGGTTCCGGAACCCGCAATGCCACCGGACATGATCATGGTCATCAACTTACCCGACTCCATATTTAATGGGCGAACTCGATCGCGGGGTAACAACAAGAGATTGCCCGCGATGTTGTAGGACTGCGGTAGGTAGACCGCGACCAGGCCCGCCAGCTCCTCCTCATCGAACTCCGAGCGCGTGATGAAGCCGAGCCCTTGAATACCCTCACTGGGCATGAGGTCGACGATCACCGGCTGGTCGAACTTGCGCTTCTCCCCCACGAACGCGGCGATCAAATCCTTGATGGTCGAGTACAGGAGATCGAAGATCGGAACGCTCGTGATGATTCGGTCGAAGAGGCGCAGCAGTTTTCCGCCCAACCGATTCGATGCCACCAGCCCGATCGCCCAGATCGAGACCAGCACAATTGCGAGACCCAAGCCGGGATACTTCGCGTCGACTAGGTTGTCGATCTTGGTGACCGGCAGCCAAATCAAATAGACCGTCAAGACGAGCGGCACAACGAAGAGCAGACCTTTGAAGAAGTCTTTGATGATCCGACGCATAGGGGTCCTCTTTTAAGTTCGCGGCGAGAGAGTACGAGCATCCGGATCCCGGCAGCTCGCTTCAAGCCTCGTGCGAGAATCCGTTCTGAACTGACTGGGTTCCGTGTGGAATGCCTAAGAAATTAAACGGCCGCCGCCCACCGCGCCCCAAAGCTCTCAATCGTCTCACCCGTCCGAGATAACGGGTGAATACTCCCCTCCGCCCAATCCTGCCTCCACGACAGCAACTCGAACGAGGTCAGCCTCCGCGGAAGTAAACCCAGCAGCT
>JAJDEU010000044.1 GCA_029259635.1 Planctomycetota bacterium
AGCTGCTGGGTTTACTTCCGCGGAGGCTGACCTCGTTCGAGTTGCTGTCGTGGAGGCAGGATTGGGCGGAGGGGAGTATTCACCCGTTATCTCGGACGGGTGAGACGATTGAGAGCTTTGGGGCGCGGTGGGCGGCGGCCGCTTAATTTCTTGGGCATTCCACACGGAACCCAGTCAGTTCAGAAACTTACCGGGTCACCGCCGCCGGGGACCTCTCTTCACCGAAATCGGCATCCTGTCGATAGGGCGTCCATGTCCCTCTCCCAACCTTCGATCTCCCCCGCCGGCATGCGCGCCCTCCTGCGCAAGCTGCGCGATGCCGATCTGCACAAACGCCATATCGCCGTCGCCGGTGGCCGCCGCGTCTCGATCGAGGGCTGCCTCTCGCTCGACTCTCCCGTCGAACAAGCCCTGCGCTATCTCTTGCGCTGGCCCGACGGATCGGAAGAAGTCCTGTGGCTCGCCGCCCATGGCGATGCACTCGATGTCTGGCTCTCTGATCCGCTCGGACGAGAGCTTTCCGAGCGCCACAAGATCGCCCTCACCCGCGACGAGAACGGTCGCACGACCGCCGCTGATTGGCGCGCACGTATCAATCTCGAATCCGCCGGCATTCGCGAGCTCGATCATTTTCTGCGCCGCTTCGTGCGCGGCATGTTGCAGAGCAAGAACAACTAAGCCGCAGCTGCGCGCGATCTAGAGTCGCGACTTCTTCTCGATCAGATCGGCGAGCAAGCCGACCGATAATACCTGCAGAAGCGAGACGAACATCAGCACCGTCTTGTCGCCGAGGTTGGCCGGGCTCTCGATGAAGAGGTCGTAGCCGAGCGAACCGGCGAAGAGAATCGCGATCAGCAGTGCGACCGGGTAGAAGACCTTCAGCGGATTGAAGTAGAGCACCGTTCGGATGATCAGCGCCGTAAACCCGAGCGTGTCGCGAATCGGTCGGATCTTCGAACGACCGGAACGGTGCGCGTAGTTGATCGTGACGTAGTCCACGCGATGCCGATTGGTCAGCGAGGCGAGCGTGATGGTCGTGGTAAAGCTGAAGCCCGACGGCAAGATCGCGCGATAGGTCATGACCAGCTCGCGGCGGAAAGCGCGCAGGCCCGAGTTGAGGTCGGGAATCGGCGTCTCCGCGAGATAGGACGCCAGCGCCTTCAGGGTCGCCTTCGCCGGCCGACGAATCAGCGGGATGTGAACATCGGTTCCGCGCCGAGCGCCGACGGCCATCTCCGCCCCATCGTCGATGCAGTCCAGTAAATCCGAGATGCGATCTTCGGGATAGGTTCCGTCGGCGTCGGTAATCACGACGACATCGTGTTCCGCGCGCTGAAATCCCATCACGAGCGAAGCGCCGTAGCCGCGGTTGGCGGGACTGTCGATGACGCGCAACTTCGGATAGCGCTCCTCAAGTCCGCGGAGAACCTCGCGCGTCTTATCGGTGGAGCCGTCGTTCACCACCAGGATCTCGATCGGGCGGCCGAGCTCGAGCTCGTTCAAGCGCTCGATCACCCCGGTGATCCCGTTCTCCTCGTTGTAGGCGGGAATGACGATCGAAACTCCGGCGGCGCTGACGCGCTCATTCGAAGTTTCATTAGCTGTTTCTACGGTCGTGCTGATAGCGATCTCCTGGGTGTGAGAAGCATAGAACTCGAATCCCCATCGGTCATCGATTCGACGCCTCGGAAAGGAAATCCGTTACGGCTTTCCGTTTCAGCAGCTTGGTGGTCATGCCGGTCAGGCCGAGAGAGCCCGAGTCCATCGGTCGAATCCACCGCCAGGATGACGGGAGCTCGGAAGGAGTGGCGCAAGTGAGCTCGGCGACACGAATGGTCGCCCGAATGCGGTGGTGGGTGATCGAGTGCCGAATCTCCGCGAGCTCTTCATGGACGCGCAGCTCGCCGGTCGGGCTCGGAGGAGCGAACTCACCGGGAAACAGGCGAGGCTCTCCGCCCGAGGGAACCAGCTCGCGCGTCGGGCACTCCAGCAAGCCGGCCATCCGATCGGTGCTCGACCTCTGCTTCAGAAGAATCCGACCGTCCTTCACGATGAGAAGCGTCTCCAACTCGACCTTCACGGACTCGCGCTTAGCGCCGGGGACGGGATAGGACTCGACTCGATCCCGCCCGAGAGCGAGACAACTGCCGCTCCAGGGGCATCGATCGCAGCTGGGCTTCTTCGCCGTGCAAATCGTCGCGCCGAGCTCCATCAGTGCTTGGTTCCATGCGCGCGGACTGGCTCCGTCTCGATCCTTTGCGCTCTGGCCCATGGAGATCCACGACTCGGCCAACTTCCACACCTTTCGGCCGAGCGCCGACGAGCCCCAAGGCATCTCGAGACCGAAGAGGCGGCTGAAGACCCGCATGACGTTTCCGTCCACGGCGGCGACCGGCAAGTCATAGGCGATGGAGAGCACCGCGCCGGCCGTGTAGGGACCGATGCCGGGCAGGGACAGGGCGTCCTCCAAAAGGTCGGGGAACCGGCCGTCGAAGCGGTTCCGAATCGCGATGGCTGCCAATCGGAGGTTGCGCGCGCGGCGGTAGTAGCCGAGGCCGCTCCACAGCGCGAGTAGCTCTTCTTCCGGCGCTTCCGCCAGATCGTCGATCGTCGGCAATCGGTCGAGAAAGCGCTCCCAGTAGGGGATCACCGTTTCCACGCGAGTCTGCTGAAGCATCGCCTCACTGATCCAGATGGCATAAGCGTCGGAGCGACTGCGCCAGGGAAGCGGTCTTCGGTGATCGTCAAACCATGCGCACAGGCGCGAACGCAATTGGCGTGCAGACTCGCGGGAGAGCGGGAACCCGGCGCTCGGATCGGCGAGGCTCTGTGGCTGATGGAGGGGCATAAAATGAGGGAACAGAACTGACTGGGTTCCGTGTGGAAGGCTTGTGCTAAGTGCTTGTGAAGTAGGGAACTCTGTCGGTTTTCTGGTTTCAAGGGCCTGCGCCAGACCGATCCGAATGCAAGTCGGGCGGTGGCCGGGGCTAGCGCCAGGGCTTTCCACACGGAACCCAGTCAGTTCTGTCGCCTACCCTCACGTCGAAAGAGCCGCTTCGCAAGGTCTCGAAACCCGCGTCCGCACGAACCGAGCTTAGAGGAACTCAAGAGCGACACCACGCCGGTGGAGCGTTTCCCCGCTCGGAGGCTCACCTCCCGCGATCGACGACCGCCGCATCCCGCTGAGGCTCACTTGCCATTCTCTCGAGCCCGGGATCCGAAAGTTTTGAATCGCCCCGCTAGCGCGCCCCACTAGAATTCCCGGCCTATGCGCACGAAAGTCCGTCTCGTCACCTTCGGCGCCCTGGGCGGCGTCTTGCTCTCCGCGCTGCGCGCTCCACTGGGCCTCGACCTCCTGACAGCGACGGCTGTCGAGGGCACGACGGCCTTCGGGTTTCGCGCGGCTGCGCTCTTCACTCTTGCGATCGCAATTGCCGGCGCGCGACTCCTGCGAACGAGCGTTCCGACTCTTCCGCTCCTCATGAGCATCGGACTGGGCTACGCCGTCCACGGTCTCTGGCTCGAAGCGCTCGCTCCGCTCGGATCACGCCTCGATTTCGCGATCGCTCTGATCGGAATCTATGTGGCGATGTACTTCACCGCACGCTCCGACGATTCAGTGGAGAGCGAACCGAACGAGCAGCCCCAGCCCAAATCGGATCCGCACCCCACCAAGCTCTTGGAGTGCTTGGGACTCGCTCTAGGTGGGGCCGCCGTCGTCATCGCGCTCGAGACCACGGCGCATCCTCTGCGACAGCTCGGGTTGGGATTGCCCGCCGACGACACGGCATTCGGCGTTGGTTTTTTCGCGTTTCTCGTCTTGGGAGCAGCAGCCTTCGGCCGGTTTTTTCCGGTCCGCCAATACGGACAAACCGTAGCGATCCTGACCTGCGGCGTCACCGCGCTCGCCTGTTCGGTCGGGCTCAATCGTTTGAATGAGCTCACCACTCCGGGTGTCCTCGCCGGCTTCGTCAAGCAAGTGGGCAGTCTGTTCGTCTTCGATGAGGGCGAGCCCACCATATTCCGCGTCGATATCAGCCACCTCGGAACCTGGCGCGTCGATTTGCTGCTCGCCGGTACGTGCCTGATTCTCCCGGGACTCATCTTCGGAATCGCGCTCTTCGCCACTCGCGACCGTCGGAGCCTCGCGAGCCTCCTGGTGGGCGCCGCGCTGGGAACCATGGCCTACGCCCTCTTGCTCTCGAACGCCGCCGAGCCACTGTCCTTTGAGGCCCTGGAGAGCTCGTCGCACGCCGCTGGCATGTTGGCTGCCGCGTGCTACTCCGCCGGAGTCGGCGCGCTCCTCGTCGCTTTCGGATCCGGTTCACCCGTCGCGAGATCGATCGGTGTGTTCGGCGCACTCCTCCTCGGCGCCTCTCCCAGCTTCCTTTCGGTGAAAGACCCTTGGATCTTCTCTGCCTGGGACCAGACGCCCGCCGTCGAACCTTCGCTCATCATCGAAAGTTCGGTGGGACTGCTAACCGTCGAGCCCGCTCGCGGCTCGGACGTCCTTACCCTCGATCGAAACCGGCTCACGCCAGCTCCCGTAGAAGAAGAAGCGGATACCCGCAGAATACGCCAGTCGTTAGGACTCTTGGGCCCGCTCGAATCGCCGCCACGCGTGCTTCTTGTCGGTCAAATCACTCCGTCGCGAGCGCAGGCTTTTCGGCGGTTCGGTGAGATCGAACTCGAGCGCACCGCGCCTTGGTACAACCACATGCCCGCGATCGAGAAGCAACTGTTCGCCGGTAGTTCAGAAGTTTTGAGCGGGGAACGAATCGCCCTCGCCACGGCTCGCGAACGAGTGGCGGATGGCGAATACGATCTGATTCTCATTCCGCCCACTGTCGGACGAAGACTACCGTCACTTCCGGCGCAATGGGATTCCGCGCCGTCTGCAATGCCTCGATCCAGTAGCTGGTCCGTGCCTGACGGCACCATCGCAGTCACCTGGTTGGATACGGCTTCGGATCTCGCCAATACAGATCTAGGAGAGCGAGTTCTCATCTCCACCCTTCCCTTTAGCGAGCCCTTTATCGGCCTCGTACTCGGCGAGCCGAAGGGAGGCGAACCCACCGTTGCCGGATCCGCGAGAGGCCGGGCCCCCAGCGGTCTCGCGACGCTGATGCTGCGCGGATATCAGAGACAACACCAAACGCGTGCGAATGTATTCCGTCGTCTGCAGGAAGCCTCGCGCGGCTCGCCCTCCGAATCGTGGACGAGCGCCCTCTCCGCTCACTATGGCGAACAAACCGAGGTGAATCCCGTTGGCAGTTGGGACCAAGGCATCTTCATCTCCGACGAGATGCTCCAGCATCTGCGAACGGTCGGCACAGACGCGGGCGAACTCAGCCCAAGCGTCCGACTGTTCATCGAGCAAATCGCAAAAACCCTTCGCACCGTTCGCTCTCCCGATCTCGTGCTCGAATACATCTTGCCCATCGCCGAGGCCCACTCCCCCTGGTACGAGTTGGACTTCGCGGTGGTGCAAGCGTACATGGAGTTCGACATGGCGGAGGAGGTCGAAGCGGGGCTGCCCGGCTTGCTCTCTGCGGACGTCTTTGACATTGGCTTTTTGGTCACGACCGCCTTTTGGTACCGGGATCGGGGCGACCTCGAGGACGCCTTCGAGTCCTTCCGCCGAGCCCAGTCTCTTCAACCCGGCCGCTATGACGTGGTCCGGCCAGGAGCGCTCATCGCGCACGAGCTCAAGCACCAGGACGCTGAGCAATGGCTCCGCAACGCCCTAGAGCTCGATCCGGACGACCATGAGATTCGCGATCTACTCGAGCTCTATGCAGAATGAATTTTTGAGCGTTTATGGCGATTTCTGGACGCCTTTCGCTCACAATCGGTGCTTTTTGAGCATTCCGAGCTGATTCAATAGATCCGCCTGGTCTCACCAAACCGGCGTTTTCGCACCAGCAAGAGACCCCTCCCCTCCGATGGCGCGTGGGCCTGGTGAGAATCCATGAATATCAGCCGCTGGCCGATTTTTTGGAGGCCGGCGACGATGCCGCCTGGCTCTCCCAGATCCGGCGCGATATTCGCGAAATTCGCCCTCTAGACCCCGGAAAGCGTGGTTGGATTGAGTCGGAATCCCTCCGGATGGAGCCAGAACCAGCTTCTCTATTAAAGAGTGAGCGCAATAGCCGGAACCCTGCATCCACAGTGCCCGTCTAATAGGGGCGCTGCCCGAGTGCTGTTTTCACCGAATTGATTCACCCGCAGGCGCCCCTGCACTCCATATCAGCCCGAAACGGGCCACTGCAGACTCCTGACCGGCCTCAACTACGGCGCCCCTTATTTCGCGCCGCAAAGCCCAATCTCTATCCCTATGAAGAAGCTTCAACTCCTCCCCGCCGGCCTTCTGGCTGGCCTCGCCCTCGCCGTCGCCGGCAGCATCGGGCAAGCCCAAGTCAGAGAGCTATCTCTGACTCAGATGACCACCCAAACCGATAACGGCGTGCTCGGCACGGTCATCGGTTCACGCGTCGTCGACCTCGGAAACGAAATCGACGGTTACGGGCTCTACTACACCATCGTCACCATCGAAGGTCGCTCGATCTTCGACGATCGC
>JAJDEU010000045.1 GCA_029259635.1 Planctomycetota bacterium
TCCCCTATTCCCCGGGGTTCGGTCCCCCACCCCCCCCCCCCCCCCCCCCCCAAACCACCCCCCCCCCCTTGGGTCCCGACACCGTATTGCCACCTTCGGCATCAGTTCGGCCAGAGCCACGCGAAGGCGCCTGCCGTCAAAGACGCATAGACCAATCCGTCGACGAGATCGCGGAAGGTACACGCCCACGGTTTGCCCTTCCAAATGGAGTCCGCAGGCGCGGACCAGGAATACGCGAGCCAAGCAGACGCGCCGACGACTTGAAATACCTGAAGGTAGTCGGCGCCGGGCTCGAGCGTTGCGCGCGCTAAGTAAGCGACGAGCGCCGAGACTACGAAAGTGAAAAGGATCCACTTCCCGAGGAACGGCCCGAGCTTCATCTGACCGTTGGGCTTCACCCACAACACCGCGTTCGGGCCCTCTTCGAACATCGCGACCAACTTCGGATCGCTCATCTCTTTCGTGTCGAGGCAGTGGGGCAGGATGTATTGACCGGGAGCGACTCCCTTCAACGCCGTGCGCGCGGCGGGTTCATCGGGCAGCTTCCGGTAGTCCGGGCTGTGCCACTTCAGGACCATGTGAATGATCGAACTCGAGATGAACACGAGCCCGACAGAGAGGGCGATCGGAACCAAGAGATCTGTCCACGCGACCATGGAATCCTCCTCGGATGGATTAGAGCGATGCGCAGCCTGCTCCTGGCGAGCGAGGGTCAAAAACACCGGCGCTCCATCATTGTGAAGCCGAACCGCCTGGCTAGGAAAAGCGGGTATTGCGGGCTCTTCCGGCTCCAGCGTCTCGATTTATCGGTGGCCAGGTTGCTCCCTAAGTAACGACAAAACCCGTCTTTATGGTGGATGGCACCACCTTTTTATGAGCACGCCCATTTTAGCCCTTCACCTGAGCCGCCCGGCATGCCAATAATATGAGCATGCCCACAAAGGTGATTCTATGAAGGTCAGCCGAGAAGCCAAGCGCGCCACTCGCAAGCGCATCGTGAAGGTCGCACAAAAGCTGTTCGTCGAACGCGGGTTCGATGCAACGACCACCCGCGACCTCGCCACTTCCGCGGACATCGCGAAGGGGACTCTGTTCAACTACTTCGAGAGCAAGGAAGCGCTGGCGGCGACCCTCGTCGCGGATGCGCTCGAACTTGCCCGCGAGGATTTCCGGGGCCGCCTTCGCGGCGAGGAGGATCTGCAGCAGCAACTCTTCCTCCACATCAGTGCCGGGTTCCGGCGCCTGGAACCCTACCGAACCTTCGTCGGCGCGGTACTCGAGACCGCGCTCTCGCCCTTCGCGAAGAACGGCGTGTCGAGCCTCGGCGACGAGCTTCGCATCGACCACCTCGAGGTCGTGCGTGAACTGACGGCAGAGCAATCGCTCGACGTCGTCAGGCTCCACCTCTACTGGTCGCTCTATCTCGGTGTCGCAGCCTTCTGGGCCGCCGACGAATCACCCAACCAAGAAGACACGCTTGCGGTTCTCGACGAATCGTTACGCGTCTTCGTTCTCTCCCTTTCCGATCAAGGCGGCAACAGCCCGTCACGGAGTTGATTATGGAACCTCGAATTGCCGACTACATCACCGCTCTTCCGGAAGAAGCCAATCGTCCGGAGAGCGCGCAGACCGAACTCGCGAAGCTGCTCGAAGAGCTCGCCATGCGCCCGATACCGACGGGTCGCGTGCATCGCGCCTGGTCCCTCGGAACTCTCTCGGCGAAGATCGCTGCAGGCTGGATGACGACCTTCGTGCGCGGCGCCTTCGCGAGCGAAAAAGAGCGCGAGCGCGAACAGAGCGAAGCACGCCTTCGCGCAGCGCTCACCATCTTCGGACGCATGGGCTATCTACGCGGCGCCGTGATGAAGGTCGGGCAATTGATCTCCAACTATCCGAACCTCGTGCCCAGAGAGCTCACTGAAATGCTCGCCAATCTGCACTTCGAGGCTCCTCCGATGCACTACGCTCTGCTCGCCGAGCACGTACGGCATGAGCTAGGCGGTGATCCGGATGACGTATTCCAGAGCTTTGAAACGCACGCCTTCGCCGCTGCATCTCTCGGCCAAGTGCATCGCGCGCGCTCCAAGTCCGGCGACGAGCTAGCCGTCAAGATTCAGTACCCCGGAATCGGGCGCACGATCCAAGCGGACTTCCGAAACATGTCCCTACTGCTCGGGCCCATGTTGCTCGGCGGCGATCGAGACAATCTGATCGAGCAGTACTCCTACGTGCGCGACATGATGCTGCTCGAGCTGGACTACCAGTCGGAGGCTCGTTTCCTAGAACGCGCCCGCACCGCGCTCGCCGACATCGACGACGTGGTCGTGCCGCGCGTCTACACCGACCTCTCTACCGGTTGCGTTCTCAGTATGGAACGACTCGAAGGCCTGCACCTCGCGGAATGGCTCGACACCGACCCCAGCCAAGAGGAGCGCAATCGCATCGCCGATCTGCTCTTCCGTTCGACTTCGCGCCTGTTCTTCTCCGAGCGCCTGTGCTGGGGCGATCCGCACCCCGGCAATGTCATGGTGCTGAACGACGGTCGCCTCGGGCTCTTGGACTTTGGCAGCTGCCGCGCCTTCGACGACCACGAGTGGCGCATCATCACTCTCGGCGTCTACGGCTATCGCGGGGGGGATGAGGAGTTCAATGAATCCATGCGAGTCGCCTGTGATCTCAGCGACAAGCAAGTCGCCGATACCGGTCGCATGAAGTACATCAAAGACTACGTCTCGTGGTATTGGGAACCGATGGACAAGCTGGACGAGGCGTTCGATTTCACGGACCCGGCCTACATTCAGCGCGGCATGGAGCTCTTCGGTGAGGGCTCTCGCAAACGCTACACACGCTCGCACCCCGTGAATCTCTACAACGCGCGCTTCCTCTACGGTATTCGTGCACTCGCCCACATGATGCGCGCCCAGGTCTTCGTCGGTCGCATCTACGAGGAAGAGCTCAAGCGCGGCGGAATTTAGCTAGAGCCGATCGCATCTCTCTCCAATGCGAAACCACGACCTTCGCGAACGGATCTAGTTCTTCAGAAACGGCGCGATGAACTCTTCGGTGTAGTGCTGGATCCGAATGACTCCGCGCTTGCCCGCCTCGTTGTAGATCGGAGTGCGATAACGCCAGAGCTCCTCGCCTTCGCGATTGATCTGAAAGGCTTCGCCGCGATCGGAATTCGCCACGAGTAGAACGCCGTTATCAAGCTCGGCAACCGTGCCTCGCGCCTGACTGAAAAAGTCCTTTGGGTTCGACGCGCGAAACTCCCAGACGATCTCTCGCGTCAGAGGATTGAGTTCAAGCAGTCGCGAGTAGCCTCGTTCCTCGCGCCCGTTGTCGAAGAACAAGATGTTGCCATTCGCAAGAACGGACGCCTCGTGCTGCCACTGAATGTCGGGATGCGTCCAGTGCCAGACGAGCTCTTTTGTCCGGCGGTTGATGATGAAGAGTAGGTTCTGATAGCGCGAAGAGACGAGCACATTGCCGAGCGTGTAGATCGGATCCTTCTTCGCCAGCTCGGCGTCTTCCATAACGAAGAGTGAGTTGCAGTGAAAGAAGTCCGGCTCCCCATCTGCCTGCGGGTCGTAGGCGGCGGGCACCTTCACCCCGACTTCATCGTTCTCCCGCGCCAAGCAACGCCCCAGGGAAAACGCGTCGAGCACTTCCCCCGCCTGACTCACGCGCGTCAACATGTCGTCCCTCACCTTCGGGTGGGAGCCGAACTCAGGAAGCTTGCCGAGCTCCAGTCGAGGGAGGACGGCAATGCGCCAGCTCAGCGACAAGATCTCGCCATCGTGAAGCTCGCGAAAGTCATGGTGAGCCTTCATCGCTTGCGTCCACAGGACTTCATTCGACCAAGTGCGCCGCTGAAGAACGTAGCCCTCCTTCTCCGTGCCTCGCCCCACCACCGCCAGGTCACCATTCGTCAACAACCTCGCCCGAGTCCAGCTGCCGCCGGTGGGGTCGGACCAGCGACGTAGCTCATTGCCATCGACATCGATCAAGATCGCCGTCGCGAACGGAATGGCACAGACGAGGAAGTAACCCTTCGCCGCTTCGCCCGCTCGATGGAGAACAACCCCGTCGTCACTCTCGGCGTTTGAATCCTCGGCAAACTCCACGTAGCCGAGCGATTCGAGGGAGACGATAGCCTCTTCCTGCTCGACAGAAATGACAGATTTACTCGTACTCTCGGGCGTCGTCTCGCCGCCGCACCCCACCGCCGCCGGTAGGAAGAGAGCAAGCAGACCGAATGGAAGGTGGCACTTATTCCTGCGCCAAGAAGTCAGTCGGGTGTACATCGGATTCATTCGCTAGCAGTTCCAAGAGCACGAGAGCATAACGCGCCAATCGCTTGCGTGATGATCACGATCGTAGACCGAGCACCCATGAGTGCGTCATCAAGTCGCGGAAAAGATCACGCGACCGACCCATGTTTCCTTTCGACGGTCAAGCCTCCCCGCCAAGCTCTCCTCGTCGAAGTCTTTATCCACGACTTCGTTGGTCGATAAGGCCGGTGTACTTCCACCACTCACACTGACCACTGCGTAATCGGTTCCCTCGATTTCGCTGATCGCCGCCGGAACCACGCCGCAGGTTGTACACACCAGAAAATACATCGTGTGCTCCGAGACACTGGACGCATTCCGATAGCGACTCACTTTGCTGGAGTCCTCGATGTGCACGTGAACCTCACCGTCGCTGTCCGAGGTGTAGATGTTTCCGTGCGCCGTGCAATAGCTACAGAGACAGCGCCGCAACGGAAGCTCCTCGAACGAGCGGTCGGTCAACAGCCGGATTCGAATATTGCCGCAGTGGCACGGCACCAGGAGTTCGTTCTTATAGGTCATCTTGATTGGAACGACGGCGAAGCGCGGACCCGCTCTTCAAGTCCGTCGCGAGAAGACATCGTGCTGGAACACGCCGCCTGCTACGTAAGGATTGTAGCCAAGCCCAAGAAGACGGCCATGCTGACGACATCAGTGGCGGTCGTCAGAAAGATGCTGGAAGCCGTTGCGGGATCCGCGCCGAACTTGCGTAAAGCGAGCGGGATCACGGCACCAGAGAATCCGCTGACCACGCAACTCACAATCATGGAGAGCCAAACGACAATGGCGAGCGCTAGGCCATCTTCAGCTCCCGTGAGCGCCGCGTAGGCCATCATCCCGAGACCGGCAGATGCTCCGACCAAGATCCCGTTCATCAAGCCGAGCGTGACTTCTTTCGCGATCAACGCGCGCTCACCGCCCGGTTGCAAATCACCGAGCGTGACGCCTCGCAGAGTGACGGCGAGCGCTTGGCAGCCGGTATTTCCCGACTGACCCGCGAGGACCGGGATAAATGCCGCGAGCAAGACGACTCGATTGAGCGTGTCTTCGAATGCCGCAATGACTGCGGCGGCGAAGAAACAGGTCGCAAGATTGATCTGAAGCCACGGATGCCGAAATCGCAGGCTGCGCGTGATCGGCGTCGTAAGTCGTTCGAACCGCTCCACGCCGACCATCGATCCCGCCTGTGCGCTGATCTCGACGGCGTGCGCCTCAAACATCGCCTGTCCGCGCACGAGTCCCAAGAGGTGCCCGCCTTCGTCGCAGACGGGATAGACCGGATAGTGACGATTCACCGCAGCTCTCATTGCCTCGGTCAACTCCATCTCGGGCTCCAGCATGAACAGCTCTTTGAACATCACATCCTCGAGCCGCGCTTCCGGATCACCGAGCATCAGGTCACGCATCACCAGAACGCCGAGCAGTTTATTCGCGTGATCCGTGACGTACCCGTAGGTAATGAACGAGACTTTAGTCAGCTTGCGAAGCGCCTCGATCGTCTGAGCCACCGTCATCTTCGGGCGAAAGACGCCCACCGGCGCCTCCATCAACCAACCGACGCTGTCCTCGGGGTACTGGCGATTTCGCGTCCACTGCTCGGCAACCTCCGTCGGTACAGCGGCGAGAATCTCGCCCTGTCGCTCGGGCGACATCTCGTGGAGCACCTGCTGCACCATGATCGGATTGAGACCTTGCAGCGCCTCCGCCGCCTCCTGATCCGACACCTCGTCGAGTGCATCCGCCGAATCATTGGGCGCGCTGTGACGCAGAAGCTCGAGCAGAGTTTGCGTTTCTTGTTCGATCATTGACTTACTAATTATCGCCAAGTTCGCAGCAGATCGAAGAGCGCCTTTCGAAGTTCAGCAAGCTTCTCGCGATCATCGTCACTCAGATCCTCTGTTCCGTTCGCGAGTAAGTCTACACGCTCACGCGGATCCGACGGCAGGTGGTAGAACTCCGAATGCCCCCCACTCACGTAGGAGATCAGTTTATAGCCCGCCTCGCTGATAACCGCCTTGGCATTGACCGTTTGATTCACGCGTATCGCGTTGCTGATCGACCACGTTGCCGTCGCTTCATCCAACGTGGCTGCCTGCAGGTAGTAGTCCGACGGATTGCTGGTTTGTCGAATGATTCCCGGAATGGACAAGTTCCCTTCACCGTCTGCTGTGAGGGCATCGTTCAGGTCGAGAGTTCCGCCAATCGTGTTGAACTTGTTGTACGTGTTGGGGCAAATCGTAATGGCACCGCCGAAACGCGGATCGGGTCTAGGCCGGAACGGACCTCCGAGAATAAAGATCTGTGCGTTCGGAGCAGCGCCGGTGAGTGTCAGAGTCGAGCTACCTCTCATTCGCTCGCCAATCGGATCCCCACACATCGAGAGCGAGAGCCCGTCGTCGGACCCCGTCGACTCGACAACTTCCTGACAAACAATGTCTTGGCCCACTTGCGTCTTGTCTACTTGAGCAGCGACAGCGGTGTTCTCGAAAAACTTCTCCGTGAAGTTGAAGCGCCGTGGCGAAGGCAGCTCGGGATCCGTCAAGTACGGAACAAAGCTCTTTGAATCGAGCGTACGGTCCGCTGGATAGACGTCGGGATCCGAGAGGTCGACATCCGCAAGCTCGGCTACCGTTGCGAAAATATCCACGGCGTGCACCATGGCGTTGCACTTCGCCCCCGCCGCAGTCACTCCCGGCCCCGAGACATACAGCGGAACGTTCACTCCGCCTTCATACACCGAACCCTTGCTGTGACTCTTATCCAGAGTTTTGTAGGGATCCTTTTTTACGACGGCAATCGGCGTTCCGTTATCCCCCATAAAGATGACGGTCGTCTCCGACAAAGAGCTGCCCATACTCTCGAACAGACGCCCGATCTCCGTATCCAGCGCTTCAACCATCGCCTTGTAAAAGACGCGCGGGCGCTGATTGGGAGATCCCATACTCGTTAGATCAACGCTATGCAGCTCGCGCGGCGGCGCATGAAGCGGCGTGTGCGGCGCGTTGAAAGCCAGCACCGCGAAGTAAGGAGCGTCAACCGTCTCACGCCACTTCAGAAAATCATCGACGGTTGCCGTCGTCGCGTAGACCCGGCTTTGCCTCTGCTCTCCATTCGAAACCTTGGGCCAGTTCGTATAGCTGTCCGGCTCGAGAATGTTGTGAATGATGCCTTCGTGGTGTCCGTAACCGTGAGCTCTCACGACATCCGGACCGACCAGAGCCCCTGAGCGGTCCTCACTGCTCACGTGATTGAGATGCCATTTTCCGAACAAGGCGTGCCGATAAGCCGAATCGGTACCACTGTCGAGCATCTCCGGAAGAATGATCTCCGAAGCGCTCAAGCCATTGAAACGCTCTAAATTTTTAACCGTGTAGCCGATGCCGGTTCGAAACCCATACCGCCCGGTTTGAATACAGGCACGAGTCGGCGAACAAACCGGCGCGCTCCAAGCATTGCGAAAGAGAACCGATCGCTCGGCGAGAGCATCGAGGTTCGGAGTCTTCGGAATGTCCCGACCGATCCCATACGGCGCGAGCATTTCGGTCCCCAGATCGTCCGCGATGATCAGCAGGATGTCAGGGCGTGACTCCGTGTCGCTCCCGGTGGGATCATCGGGAATGGTCGCGGCGAGGGAGAGGCCAATTAGAGAGACGGATAGAAGGAAAAAGCTCATCGCGCTCGGAGGCTACCATAGCGCGCGGATTTCGAGAGCACTCGCAGGGCGACAGGCTAGCTCTCGAACGAGAGGGTGAACGTCCCCTCGCCTTCGATCGCCCGAGCGAGTTCAACGGAACGCGACGAAAGAGCGAGGCGCGCTGCCTCGCCCCTCTGGTTCGCGGACGCGCCGCTAGCCCTCGCCGTTCACCGCTTCGTCGACGGTTTCTTCGACCTTCTCCGCGGCTTCTTCCGCGGCCTCTCCCGCCGCGTCCACCGACTCTTCGATCGCAGCTCCAGCCTCATCGACGGCTTCTCCGATGGTCTCGGAGATCGACTTCTCCGCTTCCACGGTTTTGTTTTCTTCCGGACACCCCGCGAGGAAGAACGAACTCGACAAGGTCAGAGCAATAACTGTGGCGCGCTTCATATCGAAAACTCCTGCTTGGGAATCGAATCGTGATCACAAGCCATCACGATACGCGGAAAATCAGTCGGCTTGAATCTTCGGAGTGGCAATCGAGATACCGCGTCCTTCCGAACTCCGAGGACACAGGCTCAGACCGTCGCGATAGGTCTTTCCGACCGGCAAGCGAGTCCCATCATAGAGAACGACCTCCCCTCTTTCTTTCGCGTAAATCGCTGCGACGGCTTCACTGCGAACGATTACGGATCGATGGATACGCTGAAATTCTTCAACTCCCAGTCGTGTGAACACGCTGCTAAGAGTTTCGCGAACAAGGTGTGTCGAGCCTCGACCATGCACTTCGAGGTAATTCCCCGCTGCTCGAATCCAATCGATGTCCGATCGAAAAAGAGTCACCTCACCTCGACCAGAACGAAAGCATAGAGGATCAACGGCGCTTGGTTTTTCCGGGACTGAGGGCGCGACCTCCTGACATGACTTAGCTCGCGAAAACTCAATTTGTTCATGCCGTGCTTCGAGCCACCATGCGGCAAGAATGATGAGCCCATACAAGAGCACGCCCGGAACGAACATGGAGAAGATCGAACTCCATAGGTGAACTTCGAATGAATCGCCGAATCGCAGGCTCCGAAAAGCAGAAGATGTGAGCGCGAAGACGGAGAGCTGTCCCATCGAAATTAAGCTCGCGACACCGAGGTGGAATACAAAAGTTGCGACTGTTTTTCGTCGCGAACTTTCAATAGAGAAGCGCGCGCGCTGGCCGAGCCGAAGACTCAGCCAGATAAAGGGCAGCCACACTGCGCACTCCATAAATCCGCTTCCGAGAGCGTCGCCGACGGAGAGCGAGAAGCCTCTTGCTCGATACAGAACGAACAATCGCAGGGACAGGAAAGCCCCGAGGATCGCAAAGATGACCGGTGCGACTCGCCAGAGAGTCCGTGTCACCACCGAGGAGTCTGTAGTGGATGGTGAGTAGTTCGGCGAGAGAGATGTCGGCATCCTTCGAGCTTACTCCGCTCGCCTCAATACGTGGGAGACAACCACTCCGGGAATCACTTTAGGGATTCTAAGAGCGGCTACGGTTCGCTACTCCGCCCGCTTAAATCTTTCGTGAGAGCTTTCTCGCAGCTGCAGGAGTGGCCCCATGATCCGCGCGAGTGCCTTCTCGTATTCGCCGTCGAGGATGTCGAGCTCCATACCCGCCAACTCCTGAAGGATCGCAATCAAGCTCTTTCGAAACTGGACCCGATGAGCGTCGCGATCAGCGCTGGGTTGTTCTTCCAAATTCGGCGGAATCTCCAGCTTCGCCAAGAGAACGATTCGCTGCATCTCCGCTACGTGACGAAGCGCGCGCTCGGCATCCGGCCCCTGCAAGGCCATCGCGATCCCCTTCAGATTCTCCTTGAGCCCCTCCATGTGTTCGGCGAGCGCCGACCCCGGCGAGGTGCTGGGGCTGGTGGGTGACGTACTCGCTCGCAGCGGCAGGAGCACGGTCGAGAGGAGCAGACAGGCGGCGAGGAATGCAGTTCGAAACATCGAGTTCTCCTGGAATGATTGAGGGGGCTTCGTGAAGCCGGGGCGCACGCTCGGAGCTGTACTACTGAAGCCCCGCGTTCTGCTTCTCGCTCATCTCGTCAATGGGACGAAATCGGGCCATACGTGACGAAAATCGGCGGCGACGAGCAGGGAATGTCCGCTACTCGAGCGGCCATTCATCCAGGATCAATCGCATCGCACGCACTTCGCTCTCCGAAGTGACTCTCTCCGCAGTGACCCTCTCCGAAGGCCGACCGTCAGCGAAATCCGCAACAGTCACTCGACCAGGGAGCACCTTATCGCCGGCGGACACACCCCGCGCGGCGGATCCATGCACGTGCGTGACGCCGGTGCGTCGAAGCAACTCCGTCAGATTCCCGGAATGAACGCCGGCTCCAGCCATGATCGTCAAGCCGGCGGGCGCTCTCCTGCACATGTTCGCCAACTGGTCCGCACCTGCGATCGCCGCACTCCATCCGCCCGAAGAGAGCACGCGTCCGACGCCCAAGCTCGCGAGTCTCTCGAGCGCATCTGCCGGCGCCTCCACACAGTCGATCGCTCGGTGAAAGGTGCAGTGCAAGCCCGCGGCAGCCCGGACCAGCTCGCTCACCAACTCGAAATCGACCAACCCCTCTGGAGTGAGCGCTCCGAATACGACGCCCGCAACGCCGAGCTTCGCAACGCTTCGAATCTCGCGAAACATGATCGCGCGCTCGCTCTCGTTGTAGACGAACCCACCCGCGCGAGGCCGAATCATCGCGTGAAGTGGCAGCGCCAATTCCTCGCGCACGGTCTCGATCAATCCGACCGAAGGCGTTAATCCGCCGAGCTCGAGCGCCGAGCACACCTCCAACCGATCCGCGCCTCCAGCCGCGGCCGCGCGCGCGGACTCGATTCGGTCGATGCAGATTTCCAGCTCAAAACTCATTCCAAACTCACGCTTCTCTTCATGACGATCGCTTTGCTCCGCCTACAACCAACCGAAGTTGGCAGGTAATCGAAGATCGTTCGCGCAGCTTGCCATACCGACGATCCCATTCGCCCGACTTCAAGTCGGCGGCGAGTCGTTCAATTCCGCGCTCTTCCGCGCCGCTCGGAAGATGAGCCCAAGCCGATTGCGCCGCACGCACTTCATCCCGCAAAAACCACTCGGGCCGTGCATACAGAGCAACTTGAAAGGCATCGCGACAATCGCGCGTCACGTCGAGCTTCACGATCTCCGCTCCGCCGAGTGCCTCCACGACTCTCTCCATTGGGCCATAGCGCCAGAGCTCGACCTCCTTCATCTCCGGAACGTAGTCGCGCAGCCAAAACTCCGTCTCGGCTTCGGGGTCGAAGGTCATCACGACAATCGGACCTCGCGTCACCCGCCGAAGCTCCGCGCATCCCCGCTCCAAATCCTCCCAGTGATGAACCGTCAAGAGCGCCATCGCCGCATCGAACGCGTCATCGTCGAACGGGAGCTGCTCGACTCTCCCCGCGATGGCCGGCACCAGCTCGGAAGACCGATGTGCGCGCATCACTTCGGAAGGCTCGATCGCAACGACAATCCGATCTTCCGGCTCATAGGAACCCGTTCCCGCTCCGACATTGAGAACCGTCTTCGCGTCTCCCAGCTGCTTGTGAATTTGCTCGGCAAGCGCGGGATCCGTCACGCGGTGACCCGGATACTCCGCGTTCAGAGAGTCGTAATCAAAGCCGGAAGGACTCGGTTTCATAGCGCGATACCATTCATGCTAAGGCGTGAGGTCCTCGATCCGTGATCACTACCCTGCTTCAAGTGAGGACCCACGGCTCTGCCGCTCGGGGACTTCCGAAGAATATCAGACAAAGCGCCGAAAAACTCAGGGCGTCGAATCACTGATAGGGTGAACCCTCATGTCTCTCCCCGCCGACCTCAACCGCATCCTCGAAGAAGACGATTGGCTTCGCCGCATCGCGCGGCGTCTAGCCGACGACTCAGCCAGCTCGGAGGATCTAGCTCAGGACGCTTGGGTAGCTGCTCTCACGCGAAAGCGCGCGGACCGGCCCTGGCTGTTCGGAGTGATGCGCAATCTGCGGCGTGAGAGCGCGCGGCGAACCCATCGCGATGAAAACCTTCGCGATGACTTACCTCGTCCGGGCGAAAGCCCGGCCGCCGATGAAGTCGTTGCCGAGCTGGTCTTGCGTAAGCGCGTAACGGCCGGACTGCTCGAGTTGGAAGAGCCTTACCGGACGGCCATCTACCTGCGCTACGTGCAGGACGAGAGCCTGCCGGTGATTGCACGCCGGACCGGTGTAGCCGTCTCGACGGCGCACGGGCGTATCACTCGCGGACTAGAGCTCTTACGAGTTCAACTCGACGACCACTACGACGGTGAGAGAAAGACATGGGCACTTGGTCTTCTATCCCTGGCGGAGCCCACCGGGACCGCCGCAAGCCTCATCAGTGGAGGAATTCTCTTGGGTGCCAGCGCAAAAATCATCGCCGCTCTTCTCGTTGTCAGCGGAGGCGTGGCGTTGTTGTGGAACAGCGACAGCGAAGCGGCGGAACCGTTCGAGCAAGTCGTTCCCGAAACGACCGCAAAGAGAGTCGAAGCTCCGGTCGAACTCGCCGCCATGCCTTCACTCGACAGCGAACGAGCTCCCGTCTCTGTAAAGCCGGCAGAGACGACGAAAACGCCCGACGACACCACGGGCGCTCGGCTCACTTGGAGCGGAAGAGTCATCGATCTCGATGGTGCACCCGTCGCGGGAGTTGTGGTCTCGCTAAAGAATCATCCGGACGAGAACGAAGACGAGGAGAGCGCCGTGACGACGGACGGTGCCGGAGCCTTCACTTACACGAGTTCCGCCGACATTGGCGATGATCCTCGTTTCGTCGTCGCCGGAAATGAGTGGGTCACGGTCCTCGCGGGAGTCCGCTCGGGCCTCGAGCACGTCGTAGTTGTTGGAAAACCAGTCCTTTTCGCGGGCGTTGTCGTCGACGAGAGCGGAGAGCCGGTCGCCGACGCCGACGTGCGATTCAACTTTCGACAGTCACTGTTTCGCGAGCTGAGCATCCCACGCCCTTTCCGCGCGCTTCAATTCGAACGCTCGACTCACACCGACGAGCTCGGGGCTTTCGAGATCTCTGACATTTGCGGTGGTAGTCACATCGGATTGTGGATCTCGGCCCCCAGCTTTGCGCTCGAATCGGTCGAGCTTCCGAGCCAAGGCGATTCGGCGATGCGCATCGTGTTGCGTGCGCCCTCACACGAACAGCTGCTGACAGGGTTCGTACTCGACAATCTCGGAGAGCCCGTCGAAGGCGCCAGCGTCTCCGCCGGAACGGAGATCGTCCGATCGGACGAGGATGGTGCCTTCGAACTCGCTTGGCAGGATGGCAGTGCCGACTTCAAGACGAGCGATGGGAGCTGGGGCGCTCAATTCCAAAACGACTCCTCCGTCTTGCGCGCCGCCTACCCCGGCATCATGCCCGCCGAACAACCGATCAAGGAACTCGATCTGACGCGAGAAATCATTCTGCGACTCGGCCCGTCCACTCTCTCCGTTAGTGGCCGTGTCGTCGACGAGCTCGGCCGTCCGAGAGCCGATGTCATCGTCTGGATTGACGACTTGACTCCCTTCGGCACGCAGTCGGAGGAGACCGGTGCATCTCGCGCAGTCTGGAATGTCTCCGTGGAAGAGCTCAACTCGAGCAACGATCGGGGAGTCGGGACTCAAACGGATTCGGAAGGTCGCTTTGAGCTGGACGGAATGCTCGCACGCGAATACCAGCTGCGTGCCTTTCACGTCACGACCGCCACCCAAGGCGGCCCGTGGCCAATCATGGCTGGGACTTCTGAAACGGTGTTCGTTCTTGAAGCCGAACCCGAGACGACACGTGTCGCGGGCCGAGTCGTTTCCGGCTCGGGCGTTCCACTCGCCGATGTCTGGATCATTCCGCGCCGAAGCCAGGTATTCGACGCGGACACCCGGCCTCCGCACATACCCCAGGTCCGAATCGGTCAGCGCACCAACGAAGCTGGCGAGTTCGATTTCCCCTCTCTCGCAACTCAAGGAACAGTGCTCGAGCTCCAACACGAGCTCTTCTTTATTCGACAATTTGCGCTGGAAGGCGTGGATCAGCTTGATGAGTTGGAGATTGTTGAGGCCGTTCTCTGCGATCTTCAAATCGAGCTCGCATGGGACGTGGATCTCGCGGATAAAGTTCGCGTACTGGACCGCGGCGGCGAGCCTGTCGAAATCCTTGAGTCCTACGGCGCGTTCCTAGCCACCGGCGACTCGGCCAGAATCATCAACGGGAAGAGCAGCGTCTTTCGCGTCTCTGAAGACGCTCACACCTTGGTGCTACTCAAAGACGATGTCGAAGTCCTGCGCGAGAGTGTCGTCGTGACTCCCACCGAGCTCACGTCGATCAAGCTCTAGCGGAGGACCCGCGGCTCTCTTGCGGCAGTTACCTCGGACTCACTTGAAGCTCTTATCCACGCCCAGCGGCACAACGGCCTCGAAGTCTGCGTCCCAATAGCGATCGAGATCGGGCTCGCCGAGCGCGACATCGCGCGACGCTCGGAAGTTGAGCAGAACGGATTCGAGGTCTCCCGATCGAACGCCGAGCAAAAAGCTCGCTTCGGCTTCCGTCGGCTCTGCGGGCATCTCGAACGAGAAGTACCGCATCATCGTTCCACGGTAATCCGGATTGATATTATCGAGAGACTTCTCTACATACAGCTCGGCGGTCGCCAACAATTCGCGAGTCGCTTCATCCCGAAGTTCAATGTCGAAGGCACTCGGCAAGGCGCGAACCGCTTGATCTGCCTCGTACAAGAATCCGATCGTCATCCATCGATCGCCAATCGCCTGCACGCTCACCTTGCGCGGAGTGAGGGCATGTTGCATCGCCTCCGCGTGTTCTGTCTCTTGGATGCGCTCTGGATAATCCGCGGGATACTCGTCGTAGACGAACAGGGTCTGCGCAGGCCACGTCCACTCGCCCAGGTTTCCCTGATCCAGAGCCTCTGCCTCTTCGACGGTTAGGGACTGTCGATCGACCATAGCGGCTGTTCGACGAAGGACGCGCGCACGCAGGCGATGCCTGACAGTCAGAGTTCGCGTCTCGGACTGATCCTCCAACTGAGCCAAGAGGTTGTCGCTGATGCTTTGAGAGAGCGCACCCTCACCTGCGAGATCGTGAATCGGAATCTTCAGGTGAATCGGATTCCAAGCTCCGCCGTCGATCGCCCTCTCCCAAATCGGCACGATGGAAACAATCTCCTCTAGTTCGGGGATCGAAACTCGAATCGACAGGACGCAGGTCGCTTCAGCGTTGCGAGCGATAACTCCTCTCATGCGAATCTTGGGCTCGAGCCAAGACTCGACGAACTGAGTTCCCTGATCGGACTCGCCATCTGCGGCAGATAAAATGTCCGCGACACTCGCTTCGTCCGAGAAGTAGCCCGACCGGTCGATTCGATCACGAATCACAATGAAGAGAGCTGCAATCGCCAAGCTACCGGCCACAACGAGGGAGATCCGTCGCCCACTCCAGCGTCGTCCGCGCCCGCTTCTTCGCGCGCGAATCGCTCCCGTGCCGCCGCCTTCGAGCACGACGCGCAAATCCGATGCGAACTCGGCCGCGTCGTTATAGCGCTCTTCAGCTCTGTGCTGCAAAGCGCGCGAGAGCACACGCTCGAGAGCCTCGGGCAGTTCCGAATCGACCTCACAGAGCGGAACCAAATCGCCCGAGGAGAGCGCCGTCAACACATCGGTTTGCGTCCGCCCTCCGTAGGGCAGTTCGAGCGTGATCAACTCGTACAGAGTCACGGCCAACGAGTAGACGTCGGTGCGCGCGTCGAGCGGGCTCTCCCGGCGAAAGGCCTGCTCGGGGCTCATGTACTGCGGCGAACCAAAGACTTCACCGGCAACGGTCAGGCTTGAGGCTTCGAGATCGAGTGCGAGACCAAAATCCGTCAGCCGCGGAGTCCCATCCGGCTCGAGCAAGATGTTCGCCGGTTTGACGTCGCGGTGCAGAATGCCGCGCCCATGCGCGTACTGGAGTGCGTCTGCAATCTTCGTGCAGAGCTCGATCGCGCGTCGCCATGACGCTTCGCCCGTCTCCGGCCAGCTCTCGGAACCGCCTTCTCGGCGCTCGCGAATGACATGTTCGAGCGAGGTCCCCTCAACGAGTTCCATCGCGAAAAAGGGTGCACCCGCCGAATCTCCGCAGCTGAACACCGGCACCAAATTCGGGTGGCGCAGACGCGCCGCAGCCTCCGCTTCGCGCTTGAACCTCGCGTGCAACCCGCGATCCGCACGCAGACGGGGCGGCAGAACTTTAAGCGCGACAGTGCGCTTCAGACTCGGCTGTTCCGCTTCATAGACCACTCCCATCCCACCGCGCCCAATCTCGCGAATAATCCGAAACTCGCCGAGCCGCGCGGGCACCGCTTCCTCCCGTTCCGGCGCTGCCTCCATCAACTCCACCACCTCGAAAAAGGCAGTCAGAGCTTCCCGATGCGCGGGATGCGTCGCCAGCACCGCCTCCCGATCGACGGGTTCCCCCGCGTGGAGCGTGTTCAGTATTTCGTCCTGTATCTCTTCGAGTGAATCCGTCATGGGGTTGTGTCCTCAGCTACCCAATGGCGGTCCAAGCCAAAGGGTCGCGCGAATTCACCGAGAATCGTTCGAGATTTTCTCGCCGAGCTCCGCCAAGGCCCGAGTCAGCAGCGATTTCGCCGCCGAGACCGTGCAGTCGAGTCGTTCGGCGGTCTCGCTCACGTTCAATCCCTCCAAATAGCGCAGCCGGATCACCTCCGACTGTCGATCCGGCAAGTTGGCGAGAGCGTCATGAATGAGCTGCGATTTTTCGCGCCGAACGGCGCGCCCGCTCAAGCTCGTCTCCGGAGACTCCACGGATTCCGGCAAAGCCTCTTCCTTCGTCCGTTTGATCGCGCGTTGAGCCCGCTCGGCCTCCGCCAACTTGTACCGAGCGATTCCGACCAACCACCGATAGAAAGACGACGGCCCTTGATCTTCAAAGGCTCCGATCTTGCGTGTCGCTTCGAGCAAGGTCTCTTGAAGCAGGTCGTCCGCCGCTACTCGTTGAGTCAGAGAAGCCGGCATGCGAGCGCGAATCAATCCGAACAACCGACCCTGATGGCGAAAGCACAGGCTCGCCATGGCGTCGCGATCGCCGGAGCGGGCCGAAGCAACCAGGCGCTCTGTATCGCTCATGCTCGCCGGACTCCTGCGTCCCGGGCTCGACATGCGAAGCCCATCCCATTCAAACTCGCGCACGTCACTTCGCAGATAGTACCAGGCGTCTCCACCAGGTGCGTCTTGCCGATCGACTATCGAACGGAGGAATGCGCAATCACGCCAGCGCGCAGAGCCCTATTCGTCCGCTTTCGATGAACTGGCGACGAGTGCGGACGACAGGGTGACCGCCGCAACGTGACGCAGAGCCTCGAAGTCGAGGCTCTCGACATCATCCGTCGGACGGTGATAGCGATCGCTCCGAAACTCCGCGGTGTCGGTGAGGAAAACGGCGGGAATTTCAACGTCCCAGTAAGGCGCGTGGTCGCTGCGACGCGCATCGGGAAGGAAACCGCCCAGGCGCGCGAGAGTGTAGAGCGGGAGATCGGGCGCGTAAGTCTCGCCGGCATACTCGACGAGATGCGCGAGATCCGCGCTCCCGTTTCCGCCCACGATCGCGAGGAAGTTACCCGTTCGCGGTGGCCAAACGACGAGCGGAATTCGCGCGGGCGACTCCTGCGAGTCTTCTTCATCGGTGAAGAAGCCCACCGTGTCGAGATTGATCAGACCATAGACCGCGTCGAGGCGATTCTGATCCTTCATGAGGTTGACGTGCTCGCGCGCGCCGAGGAGTCCCAGCTCTTCTGCCGCAAAAAAGCACAAACGCACCGTGCACTCCGGGGGATTCGAACGGAGTAAGCGCGCCACCTCGAGCAGCACGGCAACTCCCGAAGTGTTGTCGTCGGCTCCGACGGTTCCGGGCACGGTGTCGTGATGAGCGGAGATCTCGAGAATGCGATCGGGGTGAAGCGTGCCAGGGATCGTGGCCATGAGATTGATCTGCTCGACGGGAAGGGCTTCTCCCGGAGACAACCGAAAGCTCTCAAGGACTTCGCCGGGCTTCACGAATCCCGTAAAGACACGCGACTGACTAATCGTAGAAGGGAAGTACGTCCCCGGCAGCTCACGCTCGGCAGTCGCTCCTTCGGCCTCACCCTCTTCGCGTCCGAAGATCAGAGTGGCTTTAGACGAAGGCGTGAGAAGAAAAGTCTCTCGCTCGGTCGCGACACCCCACGACTCGAGCTCGCTTTCCAAATACTCGATCGTCGCGAGACCGACCGCCGCATCGCCCGCGCGCCGTGACCCCAGAGCTGTCAGTTCATCCACGTGCCGTCGAAGCCGGCTCGCTTCGACTTCATCCGCCAAACGAGCGAAATCAGCTCGATACTCGCAGCTCGAGCAAGCGGTGAGAAAGGAACACACGAACAATATCCCGACTAGCGAGCACACGAGCAGTAGGGCAATTCGTTTCATGAAGATTGAGTCCTGCATCTCTTTGACGGGGAACGAGCGTTTCATCCCCGGTGACTAAACTACGCTGCGACGCCGTCGGTCTTGTCTTCCAGTCGACCCACAAGAACTCCGTCGACCTGCGCGATCACTCGCAAAGCTAGACCGTACTTTCCGAAGGCGCCAGTCGATAAAGTGAATCGCAATCAAGGCGTACAAGAGCGACCCATCGCCACCCATCAATTATGAAACGAATTCGACGTTTCTTGAAATTCGGGCTCCTCGTCGCCCTGGCGCTCTTCGCTCTGCTCAATGGGTTCGCCTACCTCCACGCGTACAAGATGACGCACTTTGTGGACGCTGGAGAACGGACTCCGAGTCCCGAAGAGCTCTCGCTGGGCGACAAGTTGAAAGTCGTGCTAACCGGCACCAACATCCCGAAACCAACGGGTACCTGGACGCTCACCGACCTGAATCCTCCTCTCGCCAACTTCAAGGTCATCGGATACGACCAGCTGGTACTCGATGTCTTGCACATGGAACGGGAACGTGCATCCACCGCGATCATTCTCTGGCACGGGTACGCCGGCGAGAAGACGCAGGTCGCGCGCGAAGCCCGTGAATTTTACGCGGCCGGCTACGACGTCTACGTCGCCGACTTTCACGGCAGCGGCGAATCGAGCGGCAACACGACCAGCATCGGCTATCACGAAGCGGAAGATGTCCGCGCTGTCTTCACCGAGGTTCGCCGGCGCCATCCGGAACACAAGGTCATCCTCTACGGAGTTTCGATGGGCGCCAACGCGATCATCAATGCCATGTACCGGTTTCGCATCGAACCGAGCGCCGCGATTCTCGCGTCCCCCTTCTCCAGCCTGCTCGACACGGTATCCAATCGTTTCGCCTCCATGGGTCTACCCGCATTCCCGGCCGCACACTGCCTGGTTTTCTGGGGCGGCGTCCAACAGGACTACCCGGCATTCGACTACGAACCGCACGAGTTCGCGAAGTCGATATCCACTCCGGTTTTGCAGCTCCATGGCATCACGGACGAGCGTGTTACGACCGAGGGAGCGCGCCGAGTCTTCGATTCCTTCGCCGGTCCAAAGGAGTGGCAGCTCTTCACGAAATCCGGGCACGAGCCCCTAGTTCAAACCGAACCGGACAAATGGCGCGAGTGTGTCTTCCGGTTCGTTGAAGCGCTGTAGGTCCTGTCGAACTCGGCGACGAGTCCTCAAAGACACGCTTCGGGTTTTCCGCAAGTGCCGCGGCTCGCGCTGATGAAGCCGAAGCTTCCGCGCCTATGAAGATCCGCTCGACTTCACCGCAAGCCGTCGAGCCGCGACTCTTCTGACAAGCTCGAGTACTCCTACCTTCGTAGGCTTCGCCGCGAAGAATTGAATCTCGCGCGGGCCTACGGTTCCATCGGCAACGGCTCGATCGAGGCGGAGTCGTGGCAATCTGATACCCTCGGCTCCTCATGAAACCACGCTGCGAACCCAAGCTTGAGAGCCGCGCTGGCTCGTCATCCCGCTCCTCCCTCGCCGGCTTAACCTTCGGCCTGTTCGCATTCTCGGCACTAGGTTGCGCGGGAGTGGGTTCGACTGCGGACGAGCTATCGGTGAGTTCCGAGTCCCTCGTCCAGCAAGAGCTCACTGAAGACACCGCCCGTCTCTGGCGCGATCATATTCTCGCGCCCGACGAGGAACTCGAATGGGAGAAGATTCCGTGGCATCCGAGCTTCTTGACCGGCCTGCGCGAAGCGGCGCGACTGGAGAAGCCCGTGCTTCTGTGGGTGATGAATGGTCATCCGCTGGGCTGCACATGAGGTAATGGCGTTCTGGGCCGACGGTCTGTCTGGTCCGACTCCGGTGTCATTGCAAAAGCGTCCGAGTTCGTTCCCGTCGCCGATGAAGTCTGGCGCTTGCAACGCGGGGGAGACCTCGAGTGTCAGATCTTCCAAGAAATGGCGGACGGAGGGCACTATCAAGGGAGCGAAGGAACTCGACAAGGCATCTACGTGCTCTCGCCAAGTGGGCGCCTCTTAGCATCGGGGAATGCGTTGCGTCCGGGCGAAGCTCTCGCCCTCATGGATCGCGGACTGAACGCGTGGAAGGTTTTGCCTTGGGCCGCGCGGGAACTCGATCCGCGTGCCCGCGGTACTCAGGTTGCGCGTTGGGAAGACAGCTTTCCGGAAGCGGGCCTCGCACTGCGCATTACGCTTCGCGAGCTACCCGCGAATGGCGACCCGTCCTCCGATCGACGCCCCCCCGCCAATCGCAATCATGCTTGGTTCAGCCGCGACGATGCGCGTGCCTTCTTGCCGGAGCAGCTCGCCGCGGGTGAACGCGGAACCCTTCCGCACGAGCTCTTTGCGCGCCTAGCCTGCCTTCATCTCGTCGATGCCGTTCACGGTCAAGGTTTACCCTTCGCCCCCGAGGAGCTCGAAGCGGGAGAACTCAGCAGCAAAATCCTGGAGAACGAAGCGGGACGGCTACGCGTCTCGTTCGACGGATTCGTCCGGATGGTCGCCAAGGGACCCTGGCTTCTCGGCGCCAATGACTGGGTTCCGAATGCCGAGTATCCCCGCTCGATCGCCCTCAAACTTGCGGGAACCGCAAGCTACGACACGGCCACGGAGCGCTTCACATCGTTCGAGCTCATCGCCGTAGGCCACCGCCGCGGTCGCACCCAGTTCAACGGGCGCTCCGGCCCTGACGACGCCGGCGAGATGGGCTTCGTCTTCGAGCTCGTTCGTGAAGGTCCTTCGAGCAAAGTCTCCCCCTCGTTCGTCGACCTCTACCGAAAGTTCGGAGCCACCTGGGTCACCGACATTTAGAAAAGCGCCGCGGCTCCGTCTCCCAGAGCCGCTTGCCCAGTCCCTCCAAATGCTCGAGGGCTGAACCGCGAGAAGGCCACGTGCCTCCGCCCGCACGGCCGCTCCTTCGCCGGACCTGGAAAGATCCCGTGCGACTCCGCTCTCCGCCCTCTTCGTTCTCGCCGTTGGCGCACTTCGTTCATCGGACAAAATCGATAGCCGCACGCCTCGAGAGCGTCGGCATGTAAGGAACGCCGAGCATTAACGGAGCTGTGGGAGCACGCCTTTTACGGCGCGCTCCCACAGCCCTTTTCTAGACCACTACCGAGTGACTACTCGTCGTCATTCACGATGAAGTCGCGCGGAGTCAAGCTAACGCCGTCGACCCTATGGCCCGCGTCGTCGTTGAAGAGTCGACCGCCATAGATCGTCTGCGCCCTCGTCGAGACGTCAAAGCGGAAGAGCAAGTAACCCACATGAGCTCCGACGTTGAAGTCTCGAATGTTCGCGTGGGATCCAACATTGGCCTTTCCAAGAAACACGGGCTTACCCGTCTTGATGTTCACTCCAAACACTTGGTAGGTCGCATTGGCGTCCTCGCCAAACACGGTCACAGAACGAATTACCGTGTTCGGCAACAGCGCGGGAATGGCGATCAACTCGCTCGCCGCGCTGACCGGCTCCACGCCCCATCCGCTCGGACCGTTGTCCTCGAAACGAACCGTGCCCGGCCCAGCAGCACCGGGAGCGCCCATAAGCCCCATCGGCCCAGTAGCGCCGACCGGACCTGCAGGCCCCATCGGGCCCGCTGCGCCGTCGGCACCATCAGCGCCGTTCATGCCGTCGACACCATTCGTTCCGTCAACGCCGTTCATGCCAGCCGGACCTGCGGGACCCATCGGACCCGCAGCACCGTCAGCACCGTCCATGCCCGCCGGACCCGCTGCACCGTCGGCACCGTTCATGCCGTCGACACCATTGGTTCCGTCAACGCCGTTCATGCCAGCCGGACCCGCGGGACCCACCGGACCCGCAGCGCCGTCGGCACCGTCCATGCCCGCCGGACCTGCTGCGCCATCGACGCCGTTCGTTCCGTCGGCACCGTCCATACCTGCCGGACCCATCGGACCTGCTGCGCCATCAGCACCGTTCATACCGGCCGGACCCGCGGGACCCATCGGACCCGCTGCACCGTCAGCACCGTTCATGCCGTCGACACCATTAGTTCCGTCGACGCCGTTCATGCCAGCCGGACCTGCGGGCCCCATCGGACCCGCTGCACCGTCGACACCGTCCATGCCCGCCGGACCTACTGCGCCATCGACGCCGTTCGTTCCGTCGGCACCGTCCATACCTGCCGGACCCATCGGACCTGCTGCACCGTCAGCACCGTTCATACCGGCCGGACCCGCGGGACCCATCGGACCCGCTGCACCGTCAGCACCGTTCATTCCGTCGACACCATTGGTTCCGTCGACGCCGTCCATGCCCGCCGGACCTGCTGCGCCATCGACGCCGTTCGTTCCGTCGGCACCGTCCATACCTGCCATACCTGCCATACCTGCCGGACCTGCGGGCCCCATCGGACCCGCTGCGCCGTCGACACCGTCCATGCCGGCCGGACCTGCGGGGCCCATCGGACCCATCGGACCCATCGGACCCGCCGCGCCATCGGCACCGTTCATTCCGTCGACACCGTCCATACCGGCCGGACCTGCTGCGCCATCAACACCGTCCATGCCTGCCGGACCTATCGGACCCGCTGCGCCGTCAGCGCCGTTCATTCCGTCGGCACCGTCCATGCCAGCCGGACCTGCCGGCCCCATCGGACCCGCTGCGCCATCAGCGCCGTTCATTCCGTCGACACCGTCCATGCCGGCCGGACCTGCCGGCCCCATCGGACCCGCCGCGCCGTCAACGCCGTTCGTTCCGTCGGCACCGTCCATGCCAGCCGGACCTGCCGGCCCCATCGGACCCGCTGCGCCATCGACACCGTCCATGCCGGCCGGACCCGCCGCGCCGTCAACGCCGTTCGTTCCGTCGGCACCATCCATGCCAGCCGGACCTGCAGCGCCATCG
>JAJDEU010000046.1 GCA_029259635.1 Planctomycetota bacterium
ATCGGCTGCTCGCGGTCCGTCGAAGACGTTTCGTACAAGCGGCGTTCGATCCTCTGCTTGCAGCGATCCAAAGTTCGTTGTTCAATACCGTTCACTCGAAATCCTCCTTGTTGTTTTAAGTGCCCTTGGTGTGTAAGCAAATTTCGCACCAAGAAACAGGGGGGATCTCGAGTTTTTGTCGATTCATGCTCCCAAAAGCATTCGGGGTTCGCTTGTTCTGGGGCTAGGTGAGCGGTGTGGCTGGGGTCGAACGAGAGTGAGCCCCCAGAACGCGAATTACTGGGGGCCTGTCTCGATAATTTATTTTACACGATGGCGGCAAACAGTTCTCCAGACAAGCCAGCCCAAACAACCAGGCTTCATCCCGCCTCATCACGGCGAAGGGTGGACGGCCAAAGGATATTCGATCAGGTCGTCGCCCGAGCAGCCCAGTTCTCCCCCTTGCCAAGAGTGAGTTAGACGGGGTCGTCGCGCATCTTGATGTCGTCGTCTCAATTCTTCTTGGGCCGCCTAGACCCTCAAGGGCACCACGGTACCAACGAAATCCCCGCCAGCGCGTCCCGCAAAGCGGCGCACGTAGGCGAGTGTAACATACAAGCGACTGCCAGATTGATGCCGTTTGGTTCTTCATAATACTGCCCCAAAAGAAGTCGCGCAAAGGAGTTGCGGCGACGCCATGTCCTTCCTGCCCTAGTGAAATCGAATCCAAAAACGTTTGCAATTCGGCAAGCGTTTCAACCGGGTAAGCGCATACGTCTCGCGCCTCGGCGCGCGGCGTTTCCCATCATGTGCCATCCCAGCGAGATGGCGATCACCTGCCCTCTCCCTCCATTTTACAAGATCCAGTGCAATCGGTACACCATTAACTTTTTGGGTCCAATTAAATGGTAGGTGCTGCATAGTACGCCCTTGCTACTTGAGTGAACACCCAGGTTCACGGTTTGGTATTGGGTGTCCCATTGCGGATCACTGGTCACGCGAGTCAGCTTGAATTGGCCGTCATCGGTTAGAGACTCTTCGGTGGCCAGCGGGTCGGAGACAACGATGTTGATCGTGGTCAACAGTTGCCGAGGCTCCAGAGCCTCTAGTCCCGTCAACTCACGCCGCGGTCGCCGCGAATTAAAGTCGCTGCCCTGTCCGAAAAGGGTTCCAATAAGCGCGCCTGTCCGCCTGTCCTCCTTTCTTCTCTTCCCCTTTCTTCTCCAGCACTGCCACCAGGATCGACGCTATTGGCCGTTCGGTTCAACGCTTGGTTCGGTGGCATCTCGAGGCGGTGGAACCTTCCACCATATGTCTTCACTTGCCTGCTGTTTGATCACCGTCTGAAGCAGCCAGTAGCGATAGTCTCCAACGTCATCGTCATCGTTGCGGTAAGTATGTATTCTGTTACTCGTGGCTACATGGACGCGCAAAGCAGACAAGTTTTGGGGGAAAGGATCGTCGGGATCCACCTCCACCGTACGATCAAGATCGCACTTCGCAGTACCAACATTGAATTGTTCCAGCAACAGGCAGATTTTGGCATATTCACGCACACGAAACTTTCCCTCGCGGTAAACGCGATCTTTCTGATTGCCCATGACTAACTCGGCGGTCACATATGAGGCGTTTCGGTCGCGGTAGAGCCGCATCCGATGATATACCTTGGGCTTTCCACCCGACGTCCATTCAGCTTCGATCCATGTGAAAGGCGAAGTTCGCCTAAATTCCCCCGAATCCGACCCGACCCGCGAAAGAAACGCGTATTTTCCGGTGGGTCGACTCGGCAGCGTTATCGAGTTGCGTGCTGCTTCGGTTTCGCTGTGTGTATCGGGTTGCTTCGGCTGACTTGCCTCTTTTGCGACCGCCTCAGTTGAGGCACCCTCAGCGCCGGACTGAACCATGGCGACACGAAAGCCATGCCTGTCTCCGCGGTCGTCGGGCACGCTCCCGGCGCGGTACGCCGAGCGGCAGAACCAGTAGCCGGTACTCCAGCCGGCGCCCCGAACCGCCCGATCCCAGGCCCTCTTCGTCACTTCTGGATCGCTACCGCCCGGTAGCTGCTCGCCCTCGTACATGTCACGGCACCACTCCCAAACATTTCCATACATGTCGCACAGCCCCCAGGCGTTTGGTTTTTTCCGTCCCACGACATGCGTCCGGCGACCCGAGTTGCCGTCGTACCACGCGTGATCGCCAAGCTGCCTCCAGTCGTCACCGAATGAATAAGCGGTAGTAGTTCCCGCACGGCACGCATATTCCCATTGAGCTTCGGTTGGCAACCGGTACTCCCAGCCTTTCGGTAGTCGCTCAGCCTCTTGTTCCACTTTGGTCAGTTTCTCGCAGAACTCCACGGCTTCGTTCCACTCCACCGAATCGACTGGCAAGAAAACGCCTTTGAATCGACTCGGATTTTTTCCCATTACATATTGATACTGCGCCTGATTCACTTCGTATTTTCCCATCCAAAAACCGCGAGAAAGCGTGACGTCCACTTGCCCTTCGTTATCTTGTCGGTTCGCTTCGGTCCACGGGCTGCCCATCTTAAACTTGCCCGGAGGACACCAGCAAAATCGCCCTCGCTCCTCACCGGCCTTGGTACCGGCAAACGCTGACTCGGCCCTCAGCTGGCACGGAGTAAAACAGCACAGAGTCGCCGCGGCCACGAACAGCCACTGACCGAGTCTCCAACGACGAAAACTACTTGGTACCCATCGCATTGCATTCACCGAAAAATCTTCGTTGCCTTCGTCGACCATCGTGGCAATCGTCACCGTCTGACTGGTCGGCTGGTCCTTGTTTGCCCCTTATTCATTCTTGCCTTTCTTGCCACGGCCAAATGGATCATCTGCATCCCCACGACCAAATGGAGCGTCGGGGCCAAAGGCCGCGTCGAACTCCGCTTTCTTCTGCGCTTTCCTCTCACGCTCTTTCTTGGCGGCGTAGACAGGATCCCAGGATTCGAGAATGGACTCCGCCTCGCGAATTGCATTCGGGTCGCGAATGATCTCAGCCGAAAGCGCTCGGCGCAACGAACGGATTCGGCGCTGGTTGCCATCGAAATCCCGAAGCACGCTTTTAGAAGCCTGCCAATTTTCCGCATCCGTCAGGCCTTTCCAAATCAAGAGGTCGGCGATTTCATCCAGCTGTTCTTCGATCGGCATCAGCCTTTTGCGCGCTTTGAGTGGCCAGTGGGATTGATCCGGATGGGTCGCATCCTCAATCCACTGACGCAGTCCCGCGGGTGCCATGCCCCGGACCGCTGGGTGAGGATCATTGAGAGCGTCGCGCAGCAAGGATAGCTGTTCGAGCGGTTGATCGAACATCAAGACATCGATGTTATCGAGAAATCTGGTACGAGGACGCAAACTCAAGTAGTTCGTACCTCGTTGCACGAGGGCGTTTCGAACGCGACGGACTAACGGTGTCAGCTTTTCGGGATCAACGGTGCGCGTCATGCCATCCGGAGGGACGTAGGGAAAAGCACGTAAAATTGCCAAAGAGCAATACTGTCGTAGGAACCTAGCGGCATCCAAGAACTCTGTCGTCTCGTGCTTACTCGATGAGAACACCCGCAGATTGGCTTCTACCTCTTGGGGATCCGGTTCAGGTATCACGATAGGCACTTGGCCAACCAGCAGCGATCCGACAACAAGAAACAAGCTCATACCCATATTCAACTCCTGGCAGTTACTTCGTGGTGCTCGTTAATTCTTCACGAAATATGTTCACGTGAACTGGGTCGAAGTAGAAATACTCCTGTCGCACGAAGATGCCGTAGGGGTTCATGATCCCTCCAAGCCGACTTAATATCAACTCATTGTAGGGTGAGTGAAGCGTTGGATCGAGGACCATTGCCACATGCATGCCCCCGATCTTGCTCAGGGAATTGGTTGCGGGGAGCGGGACCAGGGGACCCTTGTTGACTTTGGGCCGTACTGCCAGCACGAAAGATCCTTCGTGCAAGTGTTTGCCGAGAACGCCGCTGCCTCCCGCCGCGTGAATGTCGCCCATCCGCGCCTTCGCAATCTCGCGGTGACAACTCTGACGAGTAGCCGCGATCGCAGTCAACATCTTAACGGCGGCAGCATTGTTCGGCGACAATTAGTTCTCCGCTTTAGCGACAATTAGAATTCCCTGTGAGGAATTTTATTTCGTACCCTTCGGTGCTTGGGGTTTCGTTTTCTTGGCTGTCTCTACACGGTAGCTTGGCACGTTCAACTCGATGATCACACTGTGGTGAACTAGACGATCGATCGCGGCGGCGGTCGTCATCGCGTCCTTGAAGATCTGATCCCATTTGCTGAACGCTAAGTTGCTCGTCAGTAACACGCTTCCACGCTCGTAACGCTCCGCCAGCAACGTGAACAACACCTCCATCTCTTCTCGGTTCTGTTGCACGTAGCCCAGGTCGTCGATGATCAAACCCTCGAAGCTGGAGAACTGTTTGATCAACTTCGGCAGACGCAAGTCCCGTTTGGCGATCAGCAGTTGTTGAACCAACAGGCCACAAGTCGTAAAAAGCATGCTGTGACCTTGCTGGATCAACTGCTGGGACAAGGCACACAACGCATGGCTCTTGCCCGAACCCGGCTTGCCGAACAGCAGAACATTCTCCCGACGATTCAGGAACGAGCCGTCGCGAAGCGTTTCCAACTGCCGCTTCACGCTCAACGGAAGTCGCGCGAAGTCGAACGAGTCCCAAGTCTTGCCCAGCGGAAGTCGCGAGCGTGTCATCAATCGCCGAATCCGACCCTCCCGCCGAGTTTCGCATTCCCGTGTCGTTAACTCCGAAAGATAATCCAA
>JAJDEU010000047.1 GCA_029259635.1 Planctomycetota bacterium
AGGCCGAGGCCGACATTCTCGCGATCAAGGTGAAGCACGGCGAGAGCCTGGCGAAGGAGGCCAAGGACGCTGCTGCGACCGCGGACCCGGAGCTGGTCAAGAAGGTCGCGAAGGACGCGGCCGAGTTCGAAGAGGACTTGGCGAAGAGCGTCGACCCGGTGCGCGATCGCGCTGCGGGGAACGCCACGCTGGAGAAGGAGATCTCCGAGCCGGTCGGCCCGGACTCCTTCGGCGGATCCGACGAGGGGTCGCACCTCATGAACAGCCGCCAGGCGTTCGACTCGGAGCTCGGAGGTCTCTAGGTGGCAGCCCACCCAATGATCCGGCTGACCAGGACGCTGGGCTCGATCGTGATCCGCAACGCCACACCGCAAGAGCGGAAGGAGCTGCTGCTGATCCTGTCCGAGGTCAAGGCCGCGCAGGACGACCCCAATCACATGCTCGACGGTCCAGGCGACGAATCCCTGGAGGCGTGCTTCGAGTCGATCGCTGAAGAGGTCAGGCAGAGCCTGCGCTGATCCATGGGCGCACGGAGGGCGACACCCTCCGTGCGCCTCGCAGGTCCAAGGGAGACGGAAGACCACGAAGGAGGCTGACCGTGCTGATTCCCATGCTGGGCTCGGAGGACTTCTGGCGCGGAGCGTGGTTCGTCACCGAGCGGCTGTTCTGGAAGGGCCGCCCGCTCCCGTTCGGCGTGATCCGTCTCCGCTGGCTGCTGCCGGCGAGCCGGATCGGATACCGATACCCCGGCCGCGACGAGCCGGACGTGATCGACCGGCCTCGGGGCACGGTCGTCAGCATGGACCCACCCTGGTTTGAGGAGAGGGACGCAGCATGATCGAAGGCTGGGATCGAGGTCCGCGGGACCGATCGAAGAACTGCCACCAGATCCACGAGTCCATGGACTGGATCTACCGACTCGGACCCAAGGTCGTGATCGAGGTCCGGGACCTGAACGGTGGGAACGGCAGGGGCGACGGGGCAGACCCGATCGGCGTGACCTACGCAGACCTGGCGATCGGTGAAGGGCCGGACGCGCACCGTGTCCCGCTCGGTCCAGTGCTCTACGGAGACGACGAGCCGTGGCGATCGCCGATCAACGTCCCGACGATCGAAGACGCGCTGCGCATGCAGGAGGACCGCGGACGGAAGGCGGCAGCCTCCATGCTTGAGGAGCTGAGCGCGTGATCCTGGCCGAGCAGATCATGGAGCAGCACTGCCGCTGCCACTGGTGCAAGCGCGAGTGGATCGTCAACAAGCCGACGGTCTACGGCTGGGAGACGTCCTGCTGTGGCTGGACGACCGTGCGCGAGGTCCCCGGCCAGATCCTGTTCAGCGACGCCGGAGGTGCCTGGCTGCGCATGAAGGCGAGGGCCGCATGAGCGCCTACGAAGACCTGATCGCCGCCGTCACGAACGGGGTGATCAACCGGCTGACCGGCGAGCGCGGGACTCGTCTCGACAAGGCCTGGGGTGCGCTCTCGCAGAAGGCGCGCGACGAGCGGATCGAGGAGTGCCGTGACTTCGTGGACAACGCCCTGGAGCGTGGCCGCGGGACGCTCATGGACGAATGGCGACGTTGACCCAGCCGCAGTGGGAGCGGCTCACCTTCACGGCCTCCGCGGCCCCAGCGCAGCCGGACTCGGACAAGTTCGTCTGGCTCTGGCCGGACATGCCGACCGACGACGAGCGCCGCGACAAGAGAATCCGCGAGCTGGAGAAGACACTCGTTCAGCAGCAGATCGGGATCCCGATCTCCCCGACCTTCAGCACGGTGCGCGGAGGCGAGGTCCGGTTCAACGACGAGATCGACCGCCTCCGGGACGAGCTCGACAAGGCCACCAGAACCCCAGATCGGTTCACCGAGATCCTCCAGAAGGGAGAGCTCGTCACCGGCGGATCCTCCGGTGCGACCGGGAGGATCACGTCAGTCGGAAGGGCCGTCCGGTTCGAGGGCCGGCTCTACGCTGCTGGGCCCGAAGGGCAACCCATGGTCCTCAACGAGCGCACCGGCGACTGGATCCCTGCGCCAGCGCGACCAAGGCGAGAGGAGGAGATCCTCTACAACGCGATCAACCCGCCGCCGCCACCACCGCGAAAGATCGTGCGCAGGGACGAGGTGCGCATGATCTCCTCGCCGGAGTCGGTGATCAGCTCCGACGTCGCCGAGTCATTCAAGAGCCTCATGGAGCCGATCGTCGAAGCGACCCGCCAGGCGGCCAAAGGGTTCCGCTCGCTCGGGGAAGCGTTCAACCAGCAGGCCATGCTCTCGGATCTCCTGGCCAGCATGCGGGTCACGAAGCCAGAGCGGATCGACCCGCGCTTCTACTGGTCGCCGCCCGTGGAGATCCCCTACCGCCAGGAGTCCTTCGACGGTCAGACGGCAACCGAGCAGCAGCTCCGCGAGCGAAGCCGGCAGGCGTTCGCCAGGCCGCCGAAGCGACTCGGTCGTGGTCGCTCGATCCGCAGGTGGTCGACGCGCCGCAGCCAGGCAAGGTAGACTCCCGGCATGTGGTTCCCGTGGCTACGGTCGATCATGCGCTACCGAGAGGCATACCCTCTCCCGGTGCAGACCGAGTGCCGACCACCCAAGATCCTCGCGCAGCACCAACCGACTGCGAACCGCCAGCCGTGTAGGTCAACGACTACTCCTGCGCGGCGCATGCTTCAAACCACTCGGGGCGCGGGAGCCCCGTGGGGGAAGCAGCGCAAGCGCCAGGTGGGGGCGCGTCCGTAGCAAGTGCCCACCGACGCGAGGATAAGAACGCGGGGACCCGGCTGCTGGTGCGGCCGGGTCCTACCTCGTTCAGCCAGCGACCCGGTTCACGCCCGAGTCACTCGTCGACGGCTCTGCCTCGTGCTCTTCGAGCATGCGCCGTCGTCGCTCCACGTCCCCGGCCTCGGCCACGGTCGTGAGCTTCTTCTGCAGCTTGAACAAGCGCGAGTCCTCGTTGAGGCGGCTCGTCTTCCTCGCCTTGATCTTGGCGAGCGTCTCCCGGAATGAAGCGCGCACGTCCTCAACCTCCGCTGAGGCCGAGAGGTCCACGTCGCTGCCGTTCGAGTCGCGAGGCATTGGTGCCAGGCTCATGGTCTTACTCCGTGTATCCCTTGAGGGTTTCGTTCAACTCCCGCATGACCGCTTTGTTCTCTGCGCGCTCGGCGTCGATCCGAGACTCGTAGTGCTTTCGGAGTCCGTCCTCGCGAGCCGTCGCTGCCTTGGCCTTCTCCTCGTTCGACGTCTCGTGGTGGCGCTCGCGCCGGACATACTGGATCACGACGGCCAGGAGGGCGAGGAGCAAGACGCCGACGATCGTCGCCAGAACCTGCTGAACGGACTCGGCCTTCGCGAGTTCCTGGGCGACCTGCGCCGGATCAATCGTAAGGTCTTGTGCGAGCAGGAAGGGCATGCGTGTCTCCGAGCGTAGCGGGTGGGTCTGGCAATCCGCCAGCGACAGCGGCACCCCTCCAGGGTAAACTCAGCGCTGGAGGATCACCATGTCTGCAGCCGAGTTCCCCACCCGCGTCGAAGAGTCGATAGCCAGGATCCACGCTGCCATGGCTGACCGGTTCGACGTTTCCGACCTTTCGGTCCTGATCCGCGAGGCCGTCGAGGTCGCGGAGACACTCGACGACCTGAAGCCGACGGAGAAGCGTGCGCTGGCGATCGCGTTCGTCTGCGACCTGATCGACAAGTTCTTCACCGGCCAGACGCCAGCGATCGAGAAGCTGATCGAGGACGTCGACTGGCCCTGGCTCACAGACGGAATGGAGCGCACGCTCGTCGACCCGATCGTGAAGCGCTTCGCCGTCCCGTTCGCCAAGGACCTGCTGAAGCTGTCGATCCCCTACCTCGTCGACCTGGTGGTCGACGCGACCAGCGGGAAGGTCGCGGTCAACCAGGGCGAGGGCGAGTAGCGTGGGCAACGGTGGCTACTACGTCCTCGTCTGGGACGGATACGGCGCTGGCCTCGTCATGCTCAACCCGCGGCTTCTGACCGACGGCCTCGATTGCTACGGCAACCCGCGCAACTGGTTCAACCTCCCCGAGCGCCCAGGCGGCTGGTCGCACGACGCGATCGTCGCCCACGCGATCAAGGAGCAGCAGCTGCCGTGGCTCGACACCGGCGGCCCACCCGACGACGACTGGCAGGGTAGCCCCTGCGGGTCCACCGATTACAACAACTGGAAGGTGATCTCATGAAGCGGATCCTCGCGACCGCTGCACTCGCTCTTGCCCTGAGCGGCTGCTGCCACAACCTGCAGGGCTCCTTCGTCCAGGCCATGGACGACACCATGGTCGCGATCGAGGCCGACGTCGAAGCCGGTCTCTACAAGCCGGACGCCGCGAGCGCGGAGACGCTGCTCAAGGCGAAGACCGCGATCAAGGACGCGAAGGACGTCCTGGCGAAAGAGGAGGCCAAGTAGCCATGGGCGACAAGGGAACGGGCGGCGACATGGCCTCCGAGTTCGAGGGCCTGGGCGACAAGATCCTGGCGCGCACCTTGGAGCTCGGCGAGGGCCTGATCGACCTGACCGAAGGCCAGCTCAAGGACCTCGGGGCGATCACCGACACCGCCGGCAAGGCGATCGCTGGTGACGAGCGCCTCCAGAAGCACCTGATCGCGCAGCTGTCCCTGCGCAAGTTCTCCAGCGAGGCCCGCGCCTACCTGGAGATCGTGGCGTTCCGCGAGGCCGTCGCGCAGGCGATCCTCGACGTCGTCGGCGCGCTGGTCAGCCAGGGCGCGAAGCTCGCGGGCGAGGCGTTGGCCGGCGCGCTGACCGGCGCTCTCGGGTAGTGGCCTCGATCCCTCCGTTCCGAGTGCGGGACGTCACTCTCCCAGAGGGTGCCGTCCCGCCTGGCGTGTGGGCCGACGTGGTCAAGCGCGTCGGTGGGCTGATCCTGGCGCGGACGGAGACAGAGACGGTCGACGGTCAGATCAAGCTCCACCTGGTCACGCACGACGAGGCGATCGGGGTCGTGAAGAAGATCCTGCTGGAGCACGACTGCGAGCCCTGGGGGAACGTCTCGGACTGGTGGAAGACGGAGTGAGGTGGTGGGTCGCGAAGGCCTGGATCCTCTCCTGGTGGTGCGAGGCGACCAAGCACCGCTGGGCGCAGAAGAGGAACGAGCGTCTCTGCCTTCGGTGCGGGCGGCGGGAGACCAGGATCCGCGGAGGCAGTTGGCACGAGGCGTAGCTTTGTGGGCCTGCCGTTCTCGTGGTAGGCTTCCAGCTCAACCAGCGGAGGACACCATGGCACTCGACGGAACCCTCACCTACGTCTCGAAGCAGGACATTGCGGACCGCGAGCAGCTGATCCTCGATCTACAAGGCCCGAGCGAATACGACGCGGCGGCCGGCGGCGAGATCATTCTCCCGAGCTTCTTCAACTTCCGCACCGGCGGGATCTTGATCGAGACCGCGCAGGGCAAGGCCGAGGACTCGGTAGCCTCCTGCAAGTTCGACCCGGCGAACTCCTCGCTCAAGTTCTTCGACGTCGACGGCGTCGAAGAGGCGGACGACGCAGACCTTTCGGCGAACACCTACAGGCTGACCGTCTTCGGCCGATAGCCCGTCCGCTGACCGCGAGTCGGTGAGCGCGTCTCCGGTCTGATACCCTGTCGGCTGGAGGCTGTTCATGGGCAAGAGCGTCAAGGACACCCTGGTTGCAAACGGGATCGAGGAGGAAGAGGCCGAGCTGATCGCCGAGGCGATCGCCCTCTCCAAGAATCGCGCCCGTCGTGCCTCGCACGAGATCCCCGCCCTCCGGTCCGTGCGCAGGACCTTCTTCGCCACCAGCGACACGACCGGGAAGGACTTTCGCAAGTTCCACGACCTGGTCACGCAGGAGATCCAGGGCCTGACGCCGGCCGAGGTCGCGTTCGGCGACATTCCCGACGAGTGCCGCGAGCAATACTCGGCGTTCTGCTGGTCCATGTATGCCGGCCACCAGGAGCTGTTCCTCGATCGCCACGAGGACGAGGACCCGGCCGAGTTCCTGAACCGACCGCAGAAGCGCACGCTCAACGTGACGCGCCTCGTGATCGACACGCTCTCGAAGCTCTACCACCGGCCACCCACCCGGAAGCACAAGAGCGAGACGCAGCCCGGACCAGGCGGCGAGGAGATCGAGGTCTTCGACTCGCCGATCGAGATCCGCGATCGCCTGGACGAGATCTGGTCTGGCGAGTTGTTCAACCGGTCCATGCAGGAGATCGACCGCCGCTGCCGCCTCGTCGGCACCGTGGCGGTCCGGCCCATGTATGACCCAGACCTGCCTGGAGGGATCCGGCTCTGGCTCTACATGAGCCACCAGCTGCGGGTGATCCCCGACCCGGCAGCGCCGTGGAAGCCGGCGGCCGTGATCGAGCGCGTCCACCCGTTCGGCAAGGAGCAGAGCACCACGATCTGGACGGACACCTGGTTCGTCGACCTGCGGTCGAAGCGCCGCGTCACCGTGGAGCGGCATGGCCTCGGCAGGATCCCGCACGTCTTCTGCCGAGACGAGTTGAGCTACAACTCCTTCTTCACGGAGGGGCGCGGGCGAGTCCTGTGCAACCCGAACGCGATCCTCAACAACGACCTGTCCGACCTGGAGTCGATCAAGCAAATGCAGGGCTTCTCCCTGCTGGAGCTGGTCAACCCGGTCAACGACAAGCAGCGCGTCGGGCCGCGCGAGACCGCGACGTTCCGGCCGAGCGACAAGACGCGACCGTTCGGCGCTCGCTTCGTCTCCCCAAACGCTCCCCTCGGCGAGCTGCGCGCGGACATTGCTCAGCAGGTGGAGCAGATCCTGTCGGTCAACGGCGTCCCGTCGGCTGCGCTCGGTGCCGAGGTGAACCGGCGCACGCTCTCCGGCGCGGCGATCCGCGCTGCCATGCAGCCGATCGTGTCGGACAACAAGAACCGCGAGTCCCTCTTCAAGCCGCTCGAACACGACCTTGCCGACTCCATGCTGCGGATCGTCCGCCGGCACGAGCCTGGGTTCGCCTACAACCCGATCACGGACCGGCCGCAGTTCACGCTCTTCTACCAGCCGCTGGAGTTCCCACTCGACGTCCGCGACCAGGTCGTGAAGGACGACTTCGATATCGCTCAGGCGATCACGACCCCGGCGCAGATCATTCGGCGGGACAACCCGGAGGAGTTCCCCGACGACGAGGCGTCGATCGAGAAATGGCAGGAGAACCTCGCCGAGCAGCGGACCGCTGGGTTCTCTCCAGGCGAGGACGAGCCGAACCTGGACCTGCGCGCGTCCTACGGAGGCCTCACCCCGACCGGCGAAGGCCGTGATCCCGTCGACACCTACTCGACGGAGGACCTGCTGGAGGACCTCGACGCCATGGCGGAACCCTCGGGGTCGACAAACGCGGCCCCGGTCATGGCCGCCAAGGTGCCGCGGGCGACGGACGAGTAGCCGTGGCCGCTGAACCTGAGGAGTTCATGGAGGCCGCGGAGGACTTCCTCAAGAAGATCGAGGCCTCGAAGCTCGTCACCCAGGAGGAGCAGGAGCAGATCCGCAAGGACCTGGTTGCCGACCTGAAGGCCGAGGCGAAGAAGACCGTCAACTCCATGGCGACGACCAAGTTCGGCGGGACGCAGGTCCTGGTCTCGAACGCGGACAACAAGCGCAAGGTCAAGCTCTCCACCGAGCGCATGCGCAAGCGCCTCTCGTCCTTCCGGCTCTCCTACCTCAGCCCCGAGCAGGTCAACACCCTCAAGGCCGACGGGACGCTGACCGACGACCCGAAGAAATTCATTCGCGCCTCGCGCAGGCAGGCGCGGCACGCCCGCGAGTTTCTCAAGCAGATCGGAGAGTTGGAGCCGTCGCTTCAGGAGGAGATCGAGGCGACGCTCGATCAGATCAACGACAACGACATGGACCTCCTCAAGCTGGAGGTCAAGAGCATGACTCGGCTCACCGAGACCATGAACCGCGCGATCCTCGGCAGGAAGGAGCGCGGCGAGGTCCTGAAGGAGTTCGACGATTGGGATATCAACAGGCAGCTCTGGAACCTCTCGCTCCTTGAGCACCCGGACGCCGTCGTCCGCCAGCTCTTCGCGAACGCCAGCGAGCGCATGGCCAGCGCGACCACGACCGACGTCACTGAGATCCCGAAGGTCGCGCACCTCTTCGTCGGCCTCACGCCCCAGGCCGAGTCGAAGCTGACGCCCGACAGCCGGACGGCCTCGTTCGCGTTCAGGCTCTTCAACCAGGAGAAGCTCACCGAGAAATACAACGCGCTCCCGCCGAAGCAGGCTTCGCCGTCGACGTGGCGTGGGCTTGGCCTCGGGTTCAACACGCGCGAGTGGTATATCCCGGTCCCCCCGGCGATCGCTCCGAACGTCGCGCCGCTCGCGGTGGCCCGAAGGGCTCGCGCCATGGCCGCCGCCGAGCTGGCCAGGTCCGAGCAGCTGGCGGCGAAGAGCGTGGCACAGCGCCAGGCCGCGGAGGAGGCAGAGCGCCTGGCCGTCGAGGCGGCCGAGGCAGCCGAGCGCAGGATCGAGACGGAGCGCCAGGCCCTGGAGCGATTCGATCGCCAGTCCGAGATCACGCAGACTCCGTGACCGAAGACCGAACCCTCTACGAGTTCAGCCTCCACGACCTGGAGGGCAATCTCCTGCGTCGGATCCCGTGCGTCCCGCCCTTCGAGGTGCCGCCCGACGTCGCGATCAGCGGGGAGCGCTACTTCGTGCTCATGGACGACCAGACCTACCAGGAGGTTGAGCGAGTCCACTGGCTCCCGTCGATCGTTGAGGTGGCTCCTGGTCCTGGCCAGGACTCAGGGTAGAGTAGGGAAGGAGATCACCCATGACGACTCGCTGGCGAAGCAGCAGGTGGCTACCGGGACGCTCCGTCTGCGGTGGCTCTGGAGGAGGACCCGGCGGCGGGGGCGCACCGCCCTCGTTGTTCAGCAACGACCTGCAGAAGATCACGCCGACTCCGCTGGAGCTCGGTGCCGTGCTCCCGGTCGGGACTCAGTTCAACGCCTTCGAGTTCAACGCGGCCGGCCCGCTGGTCGCGCGGACGATCCAAGACGACGACGGCAACGCGGCCGTCGACATTCTCGGGCAGGCCAACGCGGTGCCGAACGCCGGCATGGGGTTCAGCTACTCGAAGACCGCGATCAACGACCAGGTCGCGTTCACGCTGACCTCGGACGACGGGAGTGACGTGGCAACGGACGTCGAGACCTACGCCTGGCTCCCGCGCGTCTACATGGGGGTGGCCGCGATCCCCGGAGCGGTCAACGAGGCTTTCGTCGAGGCCCTCGGCGAGAGCGAGCTGCGCAACGACAAGGGGATCTCCCGGACCGCACAGTTCTGGACGGCCGCGGAGCATATCTGGGTCGCGTTCCCCCAGGCGTTCAACCCGACGTCGAGTCTCGACTTCCTGGTCGGCGCGTTCCCCGGTGGGTTCACGCTCGACACCGCGGCGCTCGCGATCACGCCCAACACCCCGAACGGCGTTCCGGTTCTCTACGACGTCTGGCGCTCGATCGGCGCTGGCGTCGGAGTCCCCTTCGATATCACGGTCGCCCCGTAGGAGAACAGAATGCCCCGCGGAACCTTCGACACCCCAGGCTTTGACATTGGAAGCGACGTCGGCGTCAGCGCGACCGTCGGTCCCATGTCCACACTCCCCGGCATGCGCTGCGTCGACGTCAAGGGTGCGCACAAGCAGGTCGCGACGATCGGCGATCGAAACGCGATCCCAGGCGACAGCCTCACCCGGACCGATCCGCTTCAAATGCGGCAGGAGGGCATGCGCTGCTGGGTGCAGGACCGAGGCGACGGACAGCCTGCCGAGTATCAGCTGGTCGGCGGCGTCGACAACACCGACTGGATCGAGACCCCGACCGCAACCTCGGCGAGTCCACCCGCGACGCGAGCCTCAGACGACACCGGGACGATCGAGATCGGCTCGATCCTCTGCCAGTCGCCGACCACAGCCCTGCGAGTCCAGCGAGCCAACCCCGCAGCGAACAACGCGCTCTCGCGGCCCGTCGGGATCAGCACCGTCCAGCAGACGACGCAGGGCGACCAGGTCTCGCTGCAGACCAAGCAGGGCGAGACGATCCCGGTCAGGCTCGTCGCCGGGCTGACCCTCGCCCTGGGCGAAGAGGTCGTCCTCTCGACGGTGATCGGCGAGGGAACGATCCCTGGCAGCGGCGTCAGCGAGCCCACCACCGGCCAGGAGATCCAGCGCGTCGGGATCATTGTCTCGTTCCTCACCTACGGAGGGGCTGACCGACTCGCCCTCTGCCAGGTAGACTTCGCGAACAGAAGGACGGCGAGCTAATGGCTGACGTGACGATTGAGCTGAGCAACCCCATGCGCCCCGAAGACGACAACGTGTTCGCGACCGTCGACGAGGCGGTCGTCCTCAAGCCGGCGAACAAGGCCGCCGCCGATCTCTTGGTCGGCGATTCGGTGTGCCACGGTCCCGCTGTCTACGAGGTCGCTGTCGAGCCGGTCCCGGCCTAAGGAGAACCACCATGCCACCCACCCTTCTCGCGAGTGACGTTCGAGGCCAGTCTCCCGGCGTTGGTCCGGCTCGCGTCTACCAACTCGACGGCGGACTCTTCCTGACCCAGATCGGACCGGACATTTTGACCGGCGGCTACGACCTGTCTCAGGTCGGGACCGAGAAGGCCTACGGAGGCGTCGTCCGGTTTCGAGGTCAGCTGTTCGTTGTCTCAATGTCGGCGGTCTCCACCGCGGCAGTCCGAGTGTTCGACGAGGGCGGAACGAACACATGGATTATCGGGCCAACCGCGAAGGGCGCTCGTGGGCACACCATGTCCACAGGCGTCGTCGGTGGCTTCGGCAAGTGGGAGATCGTCCAGACCCCGACGCAGGAATACCTGTGTCTCTGGTATAACACCGGAGGCACGGTCCCTCGTTGCCTGCGCTACGACCCGGACAACGGCGTCAACGGGACGTGGACCGAGCACGTCTCGTCTGGCGGCGTCACCGGATCCCCGGACACCTTCGTCCACAACGGGATCGTCTACGCCACCTTCCAGAACGGAACGAGTGCGTCCAACAACCACAGCTTCGATCCGGTCTCCGGGCTCGCTGCTCAGCTTGTCGCCAACCAGGTCGCCAACCGGGAGGCGACGACCTACTTCACGCTCTACGATCGCCTCTTCAGATTCGCGCACAGGATCAGCAACGGCAGCGGGTTCTTCGAGGAGTTCTCGCTCGGCGCGTGGGACCTTCCGCCTGGCTCCCCGACGCATGTCCTGACCGGTGGGAACGGTGACTGCACCCAGGTCGCGTTCCCGATCAGCCCCACGAAGGTCCTGATCATTGGACCGAGCTCAACTCCTGGCCTCCCGAACGCTGGCCTCTCTGCCATGCTGGTGACCACCGTCGGAGACAGCCCCACGGCAGGACTCGCGGTGAGCGACGTCACGACCCCGGTCATTCCGTCCGGGCTCCGACCGCCGACGGGCGTCGGTGTCCCTGAGAGCTACCGGCTCTTCGGGATCGTCGACACGACGACCACCCCAGGGACGCCGACGTTCTGGCTCTACTTCCACCCGGACGGTGTTGGGATCGCGACCCTCGGGACGCTCTTCCAAGTCACGGACGAGCTGACCGAGTTGGTGGACTTCGGCCCGACCGCCTCGGACTCGGACTTCAGCTACCCGGCCCAGAACTTCTACGGCGGCGGCCACATTCAGGACGGGATCGACGGGAGCACCCGCCTCGTCTCTGTCAGCCCTCGCGGCTACGCGTCGGACACCACCGGGCTGCGGGTCAGCTGCTCCGCGCATGGAGACCCTGTGGTGCTCGCATACCACAACAAGCTCGGCGCGGCCTTCTCCGCTGGCCAGACGATCAGCGGCGGCACCAGCCTCGCGACCGCCACGATTGTCGGTGACGGCGCAGCGGAGGGGCTCTACCTTCGCGACGTGGTGGGCACCTTCCAAGAGGACGAGACGATCACAGCGAGTGGCGGCGGCACCGCAGACCTGAACGCCGTCCTGGCGCACGGGGCTGTGGCCGGTGGACCGTTCCAGGTCGGCGAGGTCGTCTCCTCTTCGGGGACCGGCGTCGGGACCGTCACGCACCTCGGGCTCGGCGGCTCCGGTGAGCAGCTGGTCAAGGTCGAGGTCACGGCCGGCGTGTTCCTCGACACCGAGGTGATCACCGGCGGGACGAGCGGCGCGACCGCGACCCTCACGGCAGCGCCGGCAGGCCAGCACGGTGGGCTCGCGAACAAGAAGATCCGCGCTCGCTACTTCCTTGGTGCTGGTCCGAGCGGCAAGGGCGTCCCGGTCACCGGTCCATGCACCATGGTCCTCGGGTCAGGCTTCAAGGGACTCGTCTCGAAGGGCAGCGGCCCTGGCGGCGAAGACGAGCTGATCAACGTGGTCGCAGACGGATCGGTCGGCGGTGACACGCCGGCCTCGTTCGAGTGGGAATTCCTCGCGGACGGGATCCCCAAGTTCCTTGCCGAGAACGTGATCTTGGAGATCGACCGGATCTAGGAGCACCCGAGTGCCAGGCGACCTTCTCAATTTCCTCGCCGTGCAGGCTGCGGACTGCGGGTTCCGCAGCGGCCCGCACGTCGCCGCATACTCAACGAACGGCGGCGAGGACCCAGAGAACTTCTCGAACGACATTCCGACAGGGTTCGAGAACCCTGCGCTCGGGTTCGGGTGGCGAGCCTACGACCGCGCGATCAGGGTCAAGAACGACGTCGACGGTGTCGAGTTCTACTGCTACCAGGGGAACGCGGTCTGGGAGCTGTTCGACGGGTCCAACTGGCAGAGCGTGATCAGCCTCGCCGCCACACAGTCCACGAGCCAGGGCAGCGGCGTCCACACCGGCCTCTACCACGTCACCCAGGCCGACGGGACCGAGCACGTTTGCGCGCTCTACGAGACCAGCGTCGGCGAGACAGGCTGGGTCAAGTTCGACCCGCGAACGAACACCTGGACGAGTGGCGTGGTCTCCGGGGTCGGGGCTGGTGGCAACGGGATCGCGTCTGGAAAGTGCGTTCCGTTCAAGGGCAAGCTCTACCACCCAGCGCCTGCTGGCATTCAGGAGTTCGACCCGATCACGGAGTCGATCCGGGTCTACGGCGAGCCGGCAGGGGTCTCGTTCAGCGTCTACGCGAAGCTCGTCGTCTGCCAGGAGCGGCTCTTCCTTCTGACCGACGAGGGTGTCCCCACGCTCCTTGAACTCGCCTTCGGTGCGCTGGTCGACCACGGTCCGGTCGCGACGATCCTCCCAACCTCGCAGGTCGGAAAGACGGCCGGCGCAGACAACTTCCTGTCGGTGATCGGGCCAGGCGAGAACGCGCTCTTTGCCTGCTGGGGACAGGCCAACGGCGGATCGCTTCAGGGCCTTCGGGCGTTCTTCGCCACCGTCCCCACCGGGAGCGGGCAGGGTTCTGACGTCTCCTTCGACGAGGTCGCATACACCGGGACCGGGCTGATCCCGGACGGGCCTGGAGGAATGGACACGTTCAGCGGGTTCACCCACGCAGCGAGTTGGCTGGCTGAATACCTCGGGCTCGTCGGCCGTGGATCCAGCGCTGGTGCGTTCTCGGACTCGCTTCGGGACGGTGCCTACCAGCTTGAGCAGTTCCCGGCCTTCACTCCTGCGAGCGGAAACACGAGTGGCGACCCGGACCTGACCACTCCCTTCCAGCCGCAAATGGTCAAGTATGCGTTCAGCGGATACTTCGGAGACTGCGCTGCCGACATTTTGCCTGGCGGCGTCAACGGCGTCGCTCGCATGGAGCTTGAACCTGCGCCGCCTGCCAACGAAGGGTTCTGGAGCTTCGTCCACGCCTCTGGGAACCACGACGTCACGCGGGCCTTCTCTCAGAACACGAACCAGTGGGGAAGCGTCGACCGCCTCTTCGGATACGGCCCGCAGGTCACGAACCTCCGAGTCGAACCCTACAGCGACGCGATCGTGAGCCGAGGCCTGCGCCTGACCTTCCAGGTCATGGGTGGCGCGGCGCAGCTTGGCGACCTGGGGAGCGATCTCTACTTCGGGTTCGGCCGTCGACTCGAACGCCAGGGACGACGCATGACCCTGAACGTCGGGATCAACCCAACCGACTGGCCTGGCGGCGTGGCGACGTTCGACGCGCCGACGAACAGGCTCAAGCGAGTCCCGCCTGGTGGATTCGATCGCGTGACGCTCTACACGGTCGGCGGGGCAGGGTTCGTCGTCGGCGAGATCATTGAGGGGCAGACCTCACTCGCCCGCGGGACGCTCGCGATTCGGCCTGGCACCTTCGACTCCATGTATCTCACCAACCTCACCGGGGCCTTCGTCGACGGCGAGACGATCGAAGGCCTGACCTCGCTGGCGACGACGACGCTCACTGCGCCGCCGGAGCGGATCACCACCTACCAGATCATTTGGGACGTCGACACCGACGGTATCCCCGAGCGCGAGTGGGTGACGATCCAGGCCGCCTGGTTCAACGGTGGGAACGACTCGGCGCGCTGCGGAATGGTCAGCAGCGCCGACTTCCAGGTGCAGGTCCTGACCGAGGACACCTTCCCCGTGGACCCACCTGCGACGACCGGCGGACCCGTCGCAGAGTCCTCGACGGACACGAGCGCCTCCTCCCTCACGACCGGCGGACCGAGCGTCGAGCAGATCGTGAACTCCTCGGCCTCGCCCCTCATGACGGGCGGCCCCGTCGCAGAGCAGGTCACGAACACGAGCCAGAGTCCCGTGACGACCGGAGGCCCATACACGGAGCAGGTCACCAAGACTAGCGAGACGCCGATCACGACGGGCGGCCCGGTCGGCGAGACCACCACCGACGCGGACCTCGAAGGCAGTCTCGTCCGTCCGGTCCCAGGCCGCCCGCAGGTCCAGGGCGGCGGGACGATCGGTGTCTTCGACAACGACGTCGATCGCGGCCAGCGAGACGGGATCGACTGGATCGCTCCGTCTGGGCCGGTGCTGCCTGGCTACTCGTTCGAGGGCAAGTCGGCGCTCCCGGCTGGTCCGCAGGTTCGCCTTCGCCTGGACGGAGTCGTGGAGCTCGGTCGCGTGTCGATCGACTGCGTCAACGACGCGGTCAACTCTCTGCACGAGCTGCTGGACGTCACGGCAGCGGGCCTGAACGCGCTCCAGCCGACGGGCGATCTCCCTGCCGGGTCCGTTCCAGGCGTCGGCGTCCTCGGCGTCACGGCCTACGCGTCCATGGTCACCGGGGCGGGGGCGCAGCCGTCGCTCTCGATCGGCGTCGCCGGACCGAACTACGACAGCCACGCTGCCTCGCAGGCGCTCGCGCTGACCGCGACGCAGCAAGAGCAGTCCATGGTGCTGGTCCCGGTCAAGGACCTGCTCCGCGGTGGAGACGTCCTGGTCGCGGAACTCGACGCGCAGTCGACGTTCGCGAACTACACGATCGAGCTGGTGCTCTATGGGTTCCAGCGAGTCTCGGGGTAAGGTGAGGCCATGGCAGGCGACGTAAGCGGACCAGCAGGAGACAGGCCAACCACCCAGCAGGGCGGCCTCGCCATTCGGATCAACGGCGTCGACCAAGGCGTTCGCGGGAACGTGAACTTCGTCGACACGCCTGGCGTTTCTTGGTCGGGCGCGGACCAGCCAGCTCCGCTCCCGGCCCGCATGACCGTCACCGCAGAACTCGCGGCCGAGGTCCTGCTCGCGTCTGCCACCGGGATCAACTGCGTCCCTGGAGGTGCCCTCGCGACGCTCCTCGCGGCGATCCCACAGACCCGCGTCAGGATCTCTCGAATCGAGTTCATTGCGGAGGACGTGACCGGGGCAGGGACCCAGCCGACCTTCGAGGCCGGGACCGACGCGCCGGGGAACCCGCCGAACAACGACCAGGCGACGTCGCAGGCCCTCGCGCTCACGGCGACCGACCAGCACCAGGCGCTCGCGCTTCTCACGACGCCGCGCCCGACGATCGACCAGACCGCACCGAACGACGTCCTGCGAGTGCGCCAGACCGGTGCCGCGACCGGGTTCACGACCTACGTCGTCGGGATCCAGGTCTGGGGATCCGTCGTCACTCCGTAGCTCCCGGAGTTGCCGAGGTTGCCTTCCCACCTTGCGTGGGGTAGCTTGGCCTTCGGCGAGCACGACTGCCAACCGGGTGCCGGTTGGGAGCGAAGGAACAATGTCTGTGCTCGCCAAGCAGGACAATCGTCGTGGAGCGTCGGGGGTTTCGGCCCCCGGCGCTGTGCGTCGTTTCAAAGAGAGCTACCGGCTTCGTCTCCAGTCCTTCAAGGAGGCTGTCGCAGACGGAACGGTGCCCGAGGGCACGATCTGGCTCGTCCGGATCATTGAGGCCGGCCAGTCCCTCAACGGGAAGACCTACACCGAGACCGCGCTTCGAGCGGCCGCGCCGGTCTTCGAGGGCGTCACCGTCCAGAACTACGCCTGGAGTCAGGACCCGACCGCGGACGACGCGGACCACCTGCCAGACGCCGTCGCCGAGACGGAAGGCCGTGGGCTGCAGGGCAACCAGGTCGGATCACTCGAAGGCGTCCACTACAACGAGGAGGCCAAGTCGCTCGACGGGTTCCTCAAGGTCTACGACGCCAAGTTCCGCGAGCACCTGCTCACGGCGTTCAAGCTCGGCGACGTCGGCGAAGGTGGCGAGCGGGACACGTTCGGCTTCTCGATCGACGCTGACGGGACCGAGGACGAGAACGAGAACGTCCTCTCGATCACCGCTGCGCACGAGCTGACCGCCGTCAACAACCCAGCGGCAGGCGGACGGATCCGCAGGCTGGTCGCCTCGACGGGACCCGTCGACGCCCCCAAACCAGAAGACGCAGACCTCACCGAGAGCGCCAAGGCCACGACGAGTGCGCCTGGTGAGATCGGGGAGCAGGTCAAAGGCGAGCAGGAGAAGCACGTGAAAAAGTCGAAGCTCATGGAGTCCCTCGGTCGGCGTGTCGCCCTGCGCGAGAACGCCCTGGAGGACAAGGCCCGCATGGACATGCTCATGCGCGCCTTCTCCGACGAAATGGACTCGCTCCGCTGGGGCGAGGCCTCGAAGCTCCCCATGGCTGAGCAGGTCGCGTTCGCGCAGAACCTGACCCGCGATCTCGCGGGGGCGCTCGGCGGCGGCGGCGGCGAGGGCATGCAAGAGTCCCTCAAGGACGCCAAGCTCAAAGAGAACGCCGCGACACTCGCGGGCGAGCTCAAGCTGTGGGCGGACCAACTGTCCACCGCGGCCGACGAGGACGTTCCGGCCATGCTGGAACAGATCCGCGAAGCGATCACCAAGGCTTTGGACGCGGTGTCCGAAGGCACCGACGACGACACGACCGAAGACGAAGACACGGAAGCCCAGGAGGCCAGCGTGGCAAACAGCGAAGCGAGTGGCGCGGAGAACGCGACCCAGGACGACTTCGCCCGCATGAGCGCGGGCATGACCGAGAAGCTCAAGGAGGCGCTGAAGACCGGCGACCCCGTGAAGCTCCGCGAGGCGGCCGTGGAGGTCGTGGGCGAAGAGCCCCAGCTCGACGAGAAGGACAAGGAGATCGCGTCCCTCAAGGAGAAGCTCAAGGGCCAGGCGATCGAGAAGGCCATGGCCTCTCTCACCGAGTCGCTCGCCGAGGGTGCGGGTCCCACGGTCCTGCGCCTGATCGACAAGAACGCGCTGACCTTCAACGAGGACTTCAGCGAGGTCAGCGGCCTCAAGGAGGCCGTCAAGGAGGTGGTGAAGAGCTTCCCCGGCTTCGGCAAGTCCGAGACGGCCGCCGCCAAGGGCGACGACGCCGCCGCGACCGCGGTCGACGACGCGCGCAAGACCGAGTCGACCACCCCGCCGGCCCCCGAGGGCGAGCGGAAGACCGAGTCGGCCGAAGCCGGCGCGGCCCTCACGCCGCAGCAGGCGGCCCAGGCAGTCATGGCTCAGGAGGCGGCCGGCGTGGCCGCGCTCGGGCAGGACGTCAAGCTGCGCGAGTCGATCAAGCCCGGATCGCTCAAGCCCAACGCGGCAAACATGCGTCAGCTGAAGCGCTTCGAGCGCCAAATGCTGGCGGGGAACTCTCGGGCCATGAAGAAGCACCGCGACCTGCGGACCCAGCTGGGTCTCTAGGCGCACGGCACACGAAGCAAAGAAACAGAAAGGCATAGACCATGGCTGACAAGTTCACCTTCAGTGCCGGCGCGTCCCTCCCTGAGATTCAGGAAGAGGTCGCGTCGGAACTCGCGTTCATTACCCGGTTCGAGTCCCCGCTCCTGTTGGAGCTGGGTTTCCCCGGTGACCTGGAGCAGGTCGGCAACCCTCGCCACGAGTGGTTGGAAGACGCGCTCCTCCCCAACAGCGGCACGATCAACGGTGCCGTGGGTCCCGCCGTCACCACGCTGGTGTTCGACGCGCCCCAGGGTCTCAACTTCCGCCTCGGCGACGAGATCCAGGTCGAAGGTTCGACCGAGATCATGGTCGTCGTCGCTCCCGCGCCCACCGCGACGAACGTCGAGGTGGTCCGTGGTGCGAAGGCCACGACCGCTGTGGCGATCGCGGACAACGCGCTCGTCAAGCGGATCAGCAACCCTGCGATCGAGAACGAGACGGCCCCGGCCGCCCGTCCCACGAACCGCAGCCGCGTGGCCAACTACACGCAGATCTTCCGCGACACGGCGTCGGTCACCCGCTCCATGCAGAACTCGCAGCTGCTGGGTGGGATCTCCGACGAAATGGAGCACCAGGTCGATCGCGTGCAGAAGGACCTGATTCGCGATATCGCCAAGGCGGTCATTCGCGGCAAGGTCCAGTCGGTCAACCCCGAGGGCACGACCACCCAGGCCCGCACCATGAACGGGATCATTCAGTCGATCCTGGCTGGCGCGAACGCGTCGACGATCGACGCCCTCGGCGCTGGTCTCGACGAGTCGCTGATCAACCGCCTCATGCAGGACATGTGGACGAAGGGCGGGACCCCTCGCCTGATCGCCGCGCCCCCTGCGCAGCGTCGTCGTCTCTCCGCTCTGCTCCAGGGCCGCCAGCGCTACCAGGTCACCGACTCGGTGCTCGGCGCGGTCGTCGAGCGGTTCGTCAGCGACTTCGGCGAGGTGGACGTCCTCGCGCCGGACATTCACATTCCGGCCAACACCGTCCTGATCCTCGACACCGCCAAGCTCCGTCTCGTGAAGCTCGGCGCGGCCGGCGATCCCTTCGAGGTCATGCCTCTCGCACTGCTTGGCCTGGCCATGCAGCGCGAGGTCGTCACCGAACTCGGTCTGGAGATCGAGAACGCGGGCGACGGTGGGCACGGCATGCTGACCAACCTCGCGACCACCTAAGGCCGGGCTGGTCTCAATCTGCTACTCTGACGGCCAGCCCCAATCAAGGGCTGGCCGTCAGTCTGTAGAGGCTTTGGCGAGCACAACCAGAGGAGAAATCATGGCGAAGAAGCAGCAGAAGAAGAAGCAGTTCAAGGCCTTCAAGATCGTGGCGAACTTCACGTTCCCCGGAGGCCGGAACTACAGGAAGCGGGACTTCTACCGCGCGGAGACGGCGTCCGAGGAGGAGAACCTCACGCGCGCCATGTTCGCCGTCGAGCTTGCCGACGACGCGAAGGAGCCTGCGCCGCCGCCGCGCGTCGCGAGTGCCCCGCCTCCCGCGGCAGCACCAGCGCCCGCGATCGAGGAGACGGTCAGCGACGAGCTCGACTGGAACTTCATGACCAAGACGGCCATGCGCGTCTGGCTGGACAAGTCCGGCGTCGCGCTCCCGAGTCAGCAGGCGCTCAAGGGAACCTACGAGCAGCTCTGCCGTGACGCCTGGGCCGCGGGCCGCCGCCCCGACCCGCTCTACGGATTCCCCGGTGGGCCCGAGCCGAGCCCTGGCCTCCCCGGCCCGGTCGTCAACGCGAAGACCCTGGCCGAGGCGATCGAGGCCGGGGACGCCGCCGCGACCGTCGTCCCCGACGAAGCGCGCAACGCGCTGAAAGAACTTATGAACCCGCCGGAGCCTCCGGCACCCCCGGCCCCCGAGGCCGCGAAGGAGGACGCCCAGGAAGGGCCCTCAGCTGGCGCTGACGAGGCGAACGAGGGCGACGCGGGCGAGGACGCCTCCGACGACGAGAGCGCCTCTGAGGTCCTGCCCGAGGGCGAGACCGAGTTCCCTGTTCCCTCTGGCGCGACGGCGGACACGCCGGCCGACTCGGAGTAGCCCATGTCGCTGACCTTCGACCACCCGCACATTGAGACCGGCGACGTCCACGGCGCGTTCTCGTGCTGGGAGGTCGAAGGTCTCAACCACAACAACAACGACCACGGCCGCCTCTACTTCAGGCTCAACGCTGGCCTGGTCGAAGCGAGTCGCTCGCGTCAGTTCGGCGCGAGCGATCTCATGGCCAACGGGCCTGACGTCCCGCCCAACACGGTCCTGACCCTGAACGCCCTGAACGGATCAGGTCTCACGATCCGGGCGTTCAGGGGATCAGGCACCGTCACCGACGCGACGACCGTTCCGCCAGCGATCCCGCTGACGGTCTGGTTCTTCCTCGCGAACGAGGCGGACCTGCTGCGCAAGGACAACCAGCTCAAGAGCATGCTGATCCGCGGCGAGGTGGACTTCCTCGAACCCATGCGCGACACCATGCGCGAGTTCCTCACCCGCATGGGCTCGGTCTATCCGCCGCCGCCCACCGTGGGCTACCCCAACGACTACCAGCCGACGCCCGTCGAGACGAACCAGCAGGGCAAGGCCGAGTGGTATGCGCAGTTCTTCTGGAGCGTGAACGCCCGAGGCGAGTTCGAGGTCACCGGACTCCAGAACCCTGGCGACTACCGGCAGTGGTTCCTCAACCAGTGCCTGGCTCTGATCTACTCCCGGAAGGCGAGGATCGGCGACGGGACGGACCCTGTCTACTCGCGGCAGGTCGCATTCCAGGTGGAGGCGAACCGCCTCTGGACCCTGGTCAAGCCGTGGGTCGACGTCGACCGAAACCAGGTCGCGGACCGGCAGCCGAAGACACGAAACGTGAGGCTCTCGCGTGGCTGATTCGATCTCGATCACGATCGAGAATCCGCTCGGACCTGCGCTGAAGCGTCTCCCGCAGCGAGTGCAGCAGGCGGTCAAGAAGGTCGTGGACGACACGAGCCAGCTCGTGTTCCAGCGGATCAAGAACGACACGCCGCGCGACTCGGGCAAGCTGGCCGCTGGTTGGAAGCGGACGGTGGAGACCAAGAAGAACGGAGCCGTCTCCACGATCAGCAACGCCGTGCCCTACGCGAACGTCGTCGAGTTCGGAGGCTACCCGGTGATCCCGGTGGTGAACGCCAGGCCGAACGCGACAGGCCCAGGGCTTCCTCGCGGCGCGGCCGTGCTCGGCGGATACCCACCAGGGCCCAGGACCCAGACGGCTCCTGGCGGGTCGCCGACCATGCTGAGCAACGTCTCCAAGCAGTCCCCTCGCGGAATGGTCCGCCAGAACCTTGAGCGGATTCAGGACCGGTTCGTCTTCGACCTTGAGGAGGCGATCGACAAGTCCTTCGCCGAGATCGCCGAGGCCGAATGAAAGCGGTCCTGGTTGAGCGCGCGGTCTACCGCTGGTTCGCGGAGGAGTGGAAACAGCCCAAGGGGTTCGGCGACGAGGTCCAGCTCCACCGTCCCGGCGCTCTGTTCCCAGAGCGGACCGAGCTGTGGATCTACCCGCGCGTGGACTCCTACGTCCCGGCCGCCGCCGTCCGCCCGAGGCGAGGCGAGCAGCACGGCCAGCTCTCCCTCACGGTCTCGTGCCACGTCAAGAACCCGGCGGGTGGGCGCGAGGACCTGGAGGAGCTGGTCAAGCTGGAGGACTCGGTTCGCGCCGTGATCGACGCGTCCTTCCGAGCCGGCGCAGCCAAGATCCTCGACGACGAACGCAGGACGATCGGGATCGTGGACTTTGGAGTGGCGAGCAGCGCACGTTCTTACCAGGAGAGCGTCTCAGTTGGTGGAATCACTGTGCCCGGGGTAGACTCGTCGGTGTTGACGGTTGTCGCCGAGATCTCCCCCGTGAAGCCTCGCGTCAAGCCCTTGCACTAGGAGAACGTCATGACGATTAAGAACTTCCGCCACGGGCGGCTGATCATTGAAGACGGGTCGCTGCCCGTGCCCATGCAGAAGATCGTGACCTTCTCGGGCGCGAGCTTCACCTTCACCGAGTCCCGGACTCGAAACATTGTGCGAGATCGCGGCGAGATCAGGGAGGTGACGGTCGGTGACCAGATCCCCGTCTCGTGGTCCTTCTCCGCGCAATACGAGGACCGCACCTCGTTCCGCACGCTGGTCGACGGCGTGTTCAACGACCAGGTCGACACGGTCACGGGTCTCGTCCCCGCGGTGCCGAACCTCGCCGCGCCGACGACCTACGACTACGAGCAGAACTCGCTGCAGGTCCTGTCGACGGACCCCATGGCCGGGATCGCGGCGAAGCAGCCGGTCGGGACTCCTCCCGCAGCGGACGGCGAGTTCTCCGAGAACGTCGGCACCTCGAACGTCGAGCGCGTGATCGCCGTCCCGGCGATCGACGGCGTCAACGTCCAGCCTCCGGCTGGCCAGTCGCAGGTCCAGTTCACCTACGACGGCGTCGGCCGTTCGACCCTCGATCCCGCCAGCGTCGCCGCTGGTGCCTGCACCGGCTCGATCAACTACTTCCGGTTGATCCTGCTGATCTACGATCCCTGCGATCCGCCCTCGGTCAACGACCTGACGATCGGCACGGTCGTCGAGCGGATCGTGATCGACCAGGCGTGGCTGGACGAGGACTCGTTCTCCGAGAACGAGGAAGCCGACGAGGTCAGCTTCAGCGGTCAGGCGATCGTCGAGAAGGTCCTGATCGAGCAGGTCAACTAGGCCCTTCGGCCCGCGAAGAATTCCTCTGGCTAGTGCCCCGCGTCGAGGTCTCCGGACCACGATTCGGGGCACTGCTTTTGGCTCTCGATCCGGTGGTAGACTGGCGAGAGCCAGAGGAGGCTACACACATGGGAATTCTCGGAAGCGTCAAGCTCGTCAAGCGAACCCGGCAGGTCATGATCGGCCTGACCGATCAGGGCGAGCCATTCACCGTCAAGGTCAGCGCACCGCCGCTCCAGCTCTCGGACCAGATCGCTCAGCAGATCCCGGAGCCGAAGCCGCCGCCGCTCATGAACGACAAGGGCAAGCCGCGCCTGCAGACGAACCCGCGGACCGGCGAGCCGATCAAGGACGGGAACGGCCGCCTGGTTCCCATGGTCGACGAGAACGACGAGCAGTATCTCGCGGAGCTGGAGAACGTCGGGGTCGCTCGCATGACGGCCATGATCTTCGCCTGCACCCAATTCCCCGGCGAGAGCGCCGTCGTCCAGAACGGGAGCAGCCCCGTCGGCTACCAGCTGGCCAGGTGGAAGGAGCTCGAAGAAGCCGGCTGCGACACCGGTGCCTACCGAGCGCTGACGAAGGCGGTCACCGCCCTCTCGCAGCCCATGACGAAGGACGAGATCGAGGAGGCCCGGATCGTCCTGGGCACCGACAAGGGAACCAGTGAGGCCGTCAAGACGGCCATGCGCGACAAGGGCAAGAAGCCTCCCGAGGGAAAGTCCGAGTAGGGGTCCTCTGGTGGGCCATGAAGGCCACCGAGCGACTCCACTGGCTGAGCCTCGACGACTTCTTTGAGCTGCCAAGGGAGAAGCAGATCTTGATTCTGGTCTACGCCCAGGAACGCGACGAAGAGGACGCCGAGCGCAGCCTCATGAACGCACTCCCGATCCCTGTCCCGGGAGCGTAGGGCGTGGCTGAGGACCTGGTTGTCAAAATCGGTGCGGACGCGGACGACTTCGTCAAGGAGACGTCCCGCGCCCGCGACGCTTTTGGGCGCTTCTCGAAGAGCGTCGAAGACGACGCGAAGGACGCCACCCAGGCGTTCGCCCGCGTCAGCAGAAGCAGCAAGTCCCTCAGCCGTCAGATCGGCGACTCGTTCAAGGCGATCCAGAATGCGAGCAGGCGAGGTGGTGCCGGGGCCGCGTTCAAGACTCTGAACTCGGAGGTCGCCAAGGCGACCAAGGGGTTCGGAACGCTCCGGGGGGCGGCCTCCAAGGTTGGGCTCAGGGCTCTTGGCGGCGGTGCGACCGTCGCGCTCGAAGGGTTCAAGAAGCTCACGATCGCCGCGGGAGCACTCGGTGCAGTGCTCGCTGGGATCGGGATCAAGAGCGCGACGAGCTTCGCTAAGTTCGAGACCGCGTTCGCCCAGGTCAGGACGCTCCTTCCACCGACGTTCAAGGACGTGGAGGAGCTGGAGAAGGGCGTCAGGGATCTCTCGAAGCAATTCGGGACCGACCTGGTGGAGAACACGAGGGCGGCCTACCAGGCGATCAGCCAAGGGGCCGCGCCAGCTGAGACCGTCGCGTTCTTGGAGCAGGCCTTCAAGGCCGCGAGTGCCGGCGCGACTGGTTCCGTCGAGGCCGTCAACCTGCTGCTCGCCTCGCTGAACGCCTTCGGCGCTCCGATCCAAGAAGCCGGACGATTCAGCGACGTCTTCTTCAACACGATCGCAAAGGGCGCGACGACCGCCGAGGAGCTTTCGGCGTCGATCGGTCAGATCGCCCCGATCGCCAACGCGGCCGGCGTCAGCTTCGAAGAGGTGACGGCCGCCCTGGCCGCGCTCACACTCGGCGGCGTCAACACCGCGGAGGCGTCCACCCAGCTCAAGAACACGATCGCCGGGATCGTCAGTCCTTCCGGTGAGGCTGCGGCTGCGCTGGAGGAGATCGGTGTCAACGCGAAGCTCCTTCGCGAGCAAGGGCTTGAGGAGGCGTTCAAGCGACTCGAAGAGGCGACCGGCGGAAGCCTCGACGCGCTCACCAAGTTCTTGCCGAACATTCGTGCGGCCCAGGGTGGCGCTTCGCTTGCCGGTGGGCAGTTCGAGAACTTCAACAAGATCCTGGCGTCAAACCGGGACGCGCTCGGGAGGACGGGCGAGGCTGCCGGGAAGACCGGGGCGACCCTCTCCAAGTCGTTCGGTCGGCTCTCGGCAACGATCAACGACGCGTTCGTCTCGATCGGCAAACTCCTCTCGACAGCACTCGGGCCTGGGCTGGACTCGGTCACGGACTTCGTCGACGCCGCCCAGGGCGAGATCGAGCTTCTTGCTCAGGCGTTCGAGTCGACGTTCGGCAACGAGATCGCCGCCTTCTTCGACAGCCTCAAGGGAGAATCGGAGACCGCCGGGACCGTGGTCGGCACCGCCCTGCGCGCGATCGGGGAAGGCCTCTTCTCGCTCTCCGAGTTCATTGAGGACAACAAGAGCGCGATCGCCACCTTCGGGACCCTCTATCGTGCTCAGCTCGCGATCGCCGAGGGTGCGATCGCAGCCGTCGCACTCGTGGCTGGTGGGCTCGCGAAGGCCCTCACGGTCTTGCTCGGAGTCGGCGCGTCGGTCGCCTCGATCTTCTCGGACGAGGTCGCCACGGGGTTCCGAGAGGCAAGCGATCTCGCGAACAGCCTCGGCGACACGCTGGTCGACTTCAGCGCGGACCGATTCGTCGGCGCGTTCGACGGGCTGAGCGAACTCGACGAGACGTTCGACTCGATCAAGAGCGCGGCCGAGGGTGCGTCGACCGGGCTGGATTCAGCGGCTCGCGGCGCGCAGAGGCTCGGCGACTCGGTCGACGACCTGTCGGCGAAGCAGGACGCTGCGGCGGCGTCCCAGCGCATGGCCACCAACGCACGCGAGGCGGCGGCTGCAGCCTCGGTCAAGCAGGCAATCGCGACCGGGAACCTGACGGCACTGAGCAAGGAGGCCTCTGGCGCGACCAGCGGACTCTCGCGCGAGGTGGACGCTGCTGGCGAGTCGGCGGACAGGACTTCCTCGAAGCTCGACGCGCTCGGGGCAGCGACACGCAGGACCGCAGACGGCCAGCGCGAACTCACGAGCGCCCTGGAGATCTTCAACGAGACGACGCGGATCGGCCTCCAGGCAGAGCTTGGCCGGCGGATCGAAAGCCTGGCCGTCACGAGCGAGAACGTCTCCGGGCGAGTCGCCGACGCCTTCCGTATTGTGGATACGGTTCTCAAGGGCCAGTTCCGCGAGGCCGGCGAGGAAGCCGTCGAGACGTTCGCCAGGACCGGCGAGGCAAGCGCAGCGTTCGCAGACCGGATCCGTGCGCTGGAGAACATTCAGGTCACGTTCCTCGACGCCTCGGTGTTCGACGGGTTCATTGAGGCGAGCGGTAAGACCTCGGCGATCCTCCAGAACTTCCGTGGCGAGACGCTCGAAACGTTCCAGGTGATCTCCAACGTCCTGACGGGCGACTTCCGCAAGGCCGGGGACGAGCTGGTCAAGTCCTTCGCTCGCGGAAAGGTCTCCTCGCGAGAGTTCAGGACCGAGGTCGAAAGGCTCGCCTCGCTTCAGCTTGGGTTCGACGAGCTGTTCCGCGACGTCAACTCGCTGGCGGACGGGTTCGAGAGCCTGCGGGACCAGGTCGAAGAGGCAGAGGGCATTCTCGGGTCGGAGCTCAGGGACTCGGTCCAGCAGGCGAAGGAGGCGTTCGAGGAGGGCAAGATCAGCCTGGACGACTACCTCGGGGCGATCCGCCAGGCCGGCGACGCCTCGCGCGAGTTCTCAGACCTCAGCGAGACGCAGCTGGTTGCGTTCAAGAAGGTCCGAGAGGAGAACGAGGAGCTTGCGGACACGATCCTCGATCTCGCAAAGAACCTGGACGGCAGCCTGATCCCTGCCTTCGAGGACTACCTCAAGGCAGTCAACCAGGACGGCCTCGCGACGAAGGACCTGGGCAAGGCTCTCGACGACCTGAAGAAGAAGAACGAGGACCTGACGAAGGCGACCAAGGAGACCTCCGCGGCGCAGCGCGACAACGCGAGCGCCGCCAACGAGGCGCGGTCGGCGCAGGAGCAATACGAGGACGCGCTCGACGGACTCCGGGACGCGTTCGAGCAGGTCAACGCTCAGCAGCAATTGCAGTTCGAGCTTCTCGCTGTCGGGAAGGAGAACTACTTCGACGCGGCGACCGGTGTGAAGCTCTTGAACGAGGGGAACGTCAACCTCTTCAACAGCACCAACAAGCTCGGCGCAGCCCTGGACGACGTCGGAAAGGAGAAGCTCTCGATCCTGACGCGAGGGCTCGCGAGTGGAACGCTGAGCACCGATCAGTTCCGCAGCGCCGTCAAGCAGCTCGCCCAGGAGTTCGGCGTCCTGGCCGATCAGGCAGAGCGCAGCAACGCGCGGATCCAGAAGGCCTTCTCCGGGAGCAATCGCCTCAGTGCCTTCGGGTCTCCTGGTGGAATCCAATTCGATTCGTTCGGGAAGGCCGACGCTGGCGCGAGCGTCTTCGGGACGCGCCGGGTCACCGGGTCCAGCAACTTCCAGAGCGAAGAGGAGGCTCGCCTCGGAGCGCAGCTGGGCCTCGGCCCCAAGGCCCTGCGTCAGCGCCTCGCGCGGCAGGGGTTCGTGGACGGCGGCCCCGTCCTGTCGACAGGGCGTCCGGACGTCGAGGCCGGCGAGTTTGTCCTCTCCCAGCGCGGCCTCTCGGACTTCGGGAAGCTCGTCGCGACCCTGCTCAACAGCGGGCGTGGGTCGACGGTCGTCAACCAGACCAACACGTTCCCGATCAACGGCGTCACGCCAGAGGGGAGCGGTGGCGACATGGTCAACGAGCTGGCTTTCAAGCTGCGTCCAGCCCTCGATCGCGCTGGTAGACTCGCTGCGAGCAGGAGTCCGATCCGTTGACCGACATGCGCCTGACCGCTGACGTCCCTGGCCGGGGAGAGATCTCGATCACGATCTCGTCGCCCGAGTGGGGAGATACCCTGCGCCTCGGCCGCGAGCAACAGGTCGGGCAGACGGAGGCCGGCGTCCAGTTCCGCCAGGACCAGGGCGTGGACCTGGAGTTCTACGAGGCGACCTTCACGGACCTGAACCTCTGCGAGCGCGCGGACATTGAGGCGTTCTTCGACGCCGACGGTGTCAACAAGCGAGAGCTGCCGTTCACCCTGGAGGCGATCAACAACACCTCGCTCGGGTTCGTCGTCGGGACCGGCCAAGGCCTCTCGACGCTCGACGGGCTCAAGACCGGCGACGTGACCGTCCCCGAAACCGCTGTGTTTGGACTCGTCCGCCTGGACCAGTCGGAGATCCAGTTCGCAGCCACCCCGGGTGGGCGTTACACTACTAGCCTTCGTTTCAGATTTGAGAAGCAACCAGCCTGCTAAGGAAGACTGACCATGCCCGCAACGATCAATTACAACCGTCCAGCTCTGGCACTCGTCAACGTGACCGGCATGGACATGACCCTGCTCTACGGCGAGAAGCCCGACGCCCCGGCGACCGTCGCGGGAACCGGAACGACCGCTGCTGCGGACCTCCGGATCCAGGCCGACGCGGACGGTGGCGGCGCTGGCGGACCTGCCATTCAGGACCTGTTCAAGGTCGACGTCACCCCGTCGATCACCACCGACGGCAAGGCGACCTGCACGGTCGTCGTCACCCCCGTCGGCGGCGCAGGCGCGGACCTGACTCCGCAGACGCTCGCCGTCGAGCACGGTGAAACCGTCGACGCTTGGCAAGCTGCCGCCGGCTTCCCCCGCGTCTAACCAGCTACACTTTCCGCAGGCGTAGAGGGCCCCGGGTAGGTATCGGCCACAGGTAACACCTGGCCTGTCCTGCCCGGGGCAGCGTAGGGGTCGCATGGCTGCACAAGTTGAGGTTCGAGTCCTTCATGGAGGAGCCCCCGGTCTCGGGGTCGACGCCACGTCGCAGACTCTTCGCCTCAAGAAGGCAGACGACGACCTGCAGAACGCGCAGTTCCCCGTCGGGATCCCGACGGTCGGGACGAACTACTCGTGGCGGAAGGTCACGGCCCTGGCCGTCGTCGCGGCTCCTGACAACCAGATCGGGAACGTCAGGTTCTTCTCGGACGGCGGGTCCCTCGGTGTCGGGCGCACGATACTGTTCAATAGGGCTGCGGCATACACCCAGCCGACAGCGGCCGACGAGTCCGTTGCGATCAGCGCCGTCGACGTGACGTCGCTGACCGACGTCGCGCCCGAGGTCCTGGTCCCTGGTCAGCTCGTCGACGACACCGACCCGGTCCCAACGTTGGGGGCCGGCCAGGACTACGTCGAGACGCAGCTGGCCGTCGACCCCACTGCGGGCGTCGGCAACAGCGCGGCGGCGATCGTCTGCCGCTACCGCTACAACGAGTCCTAGCCAGAGGAGGCGACGTGGACGAGAAGGTGTTGGCCGCCGCCAAGGCGGTCCTGAATGCCCACAAGAGCGACGACTGCACAGGCACCGCCGCAGCAGGAGTCGCGCTCGCGCACATGATCGTGCAGCGTGCTGACGCGAGGCCGTCTCGGTTCAGCTTCGATATCGAGGAGCCGGAGGAGAAGGCAGGGCCAACGGTCAAGCCGTGAGCCCGGTCACCTGGTCTATCCTGTTTCCGACGGGAGAGATCAAGCAGGGCCGCGGACTCGTGCCGCCGCCAGGCTGGTTCAACGACGTCAAGGACTCCCTCGGCGTGGCGCTCCTCTTTGCTGGCTACCCTCCCGTCTACGCGATCAGGCCGACCTGCAGCAACGACGTCGACCGGGTCGTCTTCGCGGACGGCGGTCAGGCAGAGGCGGCGAGGTTCTGGGGAGTCCAGCCAGAGCCTGGATCGTCGGCCTGGTTTTACCCCAACGCGAAGGTGCTCGGACTCGGAAGGGACACGAGCGAGGTTGAGCGATTGATCGCATGCTTCCAGGGTAAGCTGGAGGCCGAGAGGGTTGCTGGTGGTCCAGATCAACGAGGTCGTCCCGAGTAGGTTCCAGGTCGGGGATCTGATCACGATCAGGGGCTTCGGCTTCTCGCCGACCTTCGGGTCGAACGAGGTCGCGATCGCCGGGATCCCGGAGCCTATCCAGAGCGAGAGCGCGACCGAGCTCCAGCTCTTCGTCCCGGCCGGGGTCCCTGCAGACGAGTATGTCTCTGTCGCAGTCTTCAGGTCGGACACGCTCGACAACGACGTTGGACAGGCTTGGAGCCAGGGTTCGACAGGCGGTCTCCGTGACGGATCGCAGGACATTCCGGGGCAGATCCCTGGCGAGACCGAGTCCTCGGACCCGACCCGCGTCGAGGACACGCCGCAGGCCCAGGACTACGAGCGCATGGTCACGGCGCTGCAGCACCTCCTGCTCGACACGCTTGGGGCGGTCGGAGACGTCTTCGCGTCCGACGGGTCCGCGGTCGCGCCCCACCCGATCGGAGCAGCTGGCCAGCGCCTCGGCGCGAACCCAGCGACGAGCACGGGCATGGAGTATGCAGCGATCGCGAGAGCGCAGACGCTCGCATGGGCTGGCCGCAAGCTGGCAGCGAACACCGTCGTCGACGCGATCACGGCCAACGGCGAGTCGAACGACACCTCGATCGTCACCGGCGTCCACATGGCTCCGCTGACCGGTAACGTCTACGCGGTCGTCGTCCTCTTCGCCGAAGGGGCCGCGGGTGACACGCTGGACCAGGTGATCATTCGGACGGCCGGCGCGATCACCTACAACTCGGGGACGGGGCTCGGGATCGTGCCAGGCGGATTCCACGTCGCGACCATGGCGCTCGCGGTGACGGTTGGGGTGACGACGATCGAGCTGGAGGTTCGGAAGCTCGGGACGAACGCCGACGGAGACTTCGTCGGCCACGTGGGTGTGCGCTAGTGGCCGCCGTCGTCTCGCTGATAACGCCAGGGCGAGGCCGCCCAGGCGATCTCGCCACGGTCTTCGGCACCGGGTTCAACGTCACCGTCGGGCAGAACCAGGTGACCTTTGGCGGGATCCCTGCCGGCGTGAACCTCGCCACCGAAACTCAGCTGCAGGTCGTGATCCCAGGCGGGATCCCCGTCGACCAACATGTTCAGGTCGTCGTCACGAACCTCGCGGACCCGACCCCGGCTACCTGGTTCTGGTGGTCCAAGGACACGGTCGCGAACACGGCCGCCATGGTCCTCAGGCAGAAGATCCCTGGGAACGACGAGAAGCTCAGGGGGCTCGGCAGGTCGATCAAGAACATGAGCGTCGCGGAGGCTCGGTTCTTCGAGCGCCTCTCCTCGAAGATCGAGCTGATCCCAGATCTCCTCTCCGCGAAGGGCGACTTCTGCAGCCACGCAGCGGAAGCGCTCGGCCTCCGACGCGCCCCGGCCGGGACGGCAGGTCAGCCATTCGTCAGCGCCGTCTCTGACCTTGGTGGCCAGTTCCAGGGTAGGCAGTGCCAGACGCTGCAGTGGGGCGTCCTCCTTGACACTGCTCCGAGCCCGAGTGATCCACTGGACGACTACGGAGTCGCAGGCGGGAACGACAACTGCGCGTCGTTCATTAACAACGCGACGACGAAGGAGGTCGTGCTTCAGGCAGGGCAGCTCGCTCTCGTCTCAATGAGGGAGCGCGCCAGCGCGACGAGCCGGATCAACAGGATCCAGGTCCTGGTCGAAGGCGTCGTGGTCAAGGACCTGCAGAACGGTGACCCCGAGTTCCCCGGCCCTGGAATCAGGAACGGTCAGTCTCTGACCTTCTACCCAGGGACACAGGTCGACGCTGGCGATTCGGTGGAGGTCAGGGTCTTCCGCAACAACACGACGACGGCGTGCTTCGTGCTCGTCTACGCGCTGGTGGCCTGAAATGCCTGTCACGATCAGCCCGCTTGGTCTCGGGAGGACCCGACGGACGAACCCAAGCCCACAGGTCACGATCAACGGGACCGGGTTCAGCGCAGCGAACAACTCGGTGTTCGTCGGCGGTAGCTCCGCGGCACCGATCGTCCAAGGCGTGACGCAGATCACGGTGAACCTCCCGGCACCGTTCAGCCTGGACATTCTCGACGTTCGTTCGATCTTCGTCCCGGTGATCGTCGTGAACAACGACACCGGCGAGACGAGTGACGAGGCCTGGATCTGGATCAAGGGCGAGGCCGAAGAGGTCGCTGACGACGTGATCGACACCGCGATCCCAGGGCCGTTCGAGGTGACGTCGGCACCTGAGGTCCCGAGTCGGTTCGAGGCCAGGGACATGCAGCGGCTCGCTGCGCTGATCGAGTCGCTCCTGGTTCTCTCGCCAGGGAACGTCCTGGCTTGGGACGGCTCGAAGGTCGCGGAGCCGGCAGGCCTCAAGGGGAGCGGAGGCGGACAGGTCCTGCTCGTCGACGCCGCGGAGCCGACGGATCTTCGCTGGGGCTTCAAGCTCGACGCGTTCCTCAAGTTCGGACGGACCCTCAACGCGAGCCAGGTCCTCAACCTGATCGCCTGCCAGTCCCAGCTTGCCTTCCCTGGTTCGGCCGGCGACGAGAATTGGGCGTTCGACGACGGGACGCTGGACCTGATCGACCTGAAGGGGAGGGCGAGCGGAGGCGGGACGATCGTCCTGGTTCGGGTCCTCGTCGACGGAGTCCAGCAGTTCACCTCGGGCGCGATCTCGGTGATCAACTACACGCAGGCGATCAACGTGGCTGTCACCCAGGGCCAGCGAGTGGAGCTTGAGGTCACGGCAGGGCCCACCGCGTTCAGCGCGATCGCCGTCGTGGGCGGCATTCGGCTGCTGGTAGACTAGGGCCATGTTCGGAAACTCACCGCGAGCCGCCTGGGGCACGAGCGAGTGGGGCGACGTCCTCCCCGGCCCGGGAGCCGTCTTCGCCCTGGACGCCGTCGTGTCCGGAGACCTCGACAAGACGTTCGGGCTCGACGCTCTCGCGGCCTTGATCGACCAGGACGCCACCGTCGGACTCGACGCCGTCGTGTCGGCCGACAAGGAGGTGTCCTTCGGCCTGGACGCTGCCCCAGCGCTCCTCCCGCCGGAGGTCTACGCCAAGCTGACGACGGCCCCCTACGTCCTCGTGGAGATCGGGCTCCCGGCCGGACCTGTCTGGGTCGCAACTAAGCACCGCTGCGCGCTCGGGCGGACGTTCGACGCGCGTCTCCTGAAGAGTGGCAGCATTCTCAGAACGATCGGTGCCGGGACGGACGACCTGAGGCTCGAACTCGACGACACCACGACGAACGGTGCAGATCGCTTCAGGGACCTCTTCACGGTTAACGACCCCGAGGGTTCACTCGTGAAGGTCTGGCTGGGCGCGGACGGCGCGGCCGACGCAGACCACCAGCTCGTGTTCGAGGGGAAAGTCGAACAGGTCCAGGGCTTCAGCGACACGGCCGTCAGGATCCAGGTCACTCGGCGAGAGCAGGTTGAGGACGTGGTGCTGGGCGTGCTGGTCGACGAGACCACCTACCCGGACGCGCCAGCAGAGTCGATCTCCTCCATGCTCCCGATCGTCATGGGAACGCTTGCCTCGCACCTCGGCGTCGTGATCAACACCAACGTGGTCGGGACGACGCTCTTCAACGTCTTCGCAGCGGACGCGTTCCTCCAGCTCGTTGACGCCTCGGAGTTCCCTGCGGCTGGACAGGTCCTGCTCGGCGGCGAGCTGATCGGCTACACGAGCAAGAGCGGCAACACCCTGAACGGAGTCACCCGCGGCGAGGGCGGGACGACCGCCTCCGATCACGCGAAGGGGTCCGAGGTCGCGGAGGTCGGACCGTTCGCTGTCCGATTCGCCTCGCATGGGCTCGGCCTCTTCAATCGGTTCAAGCTCAGGCTTCCGAACGGGAACCTTGGCGACCCGGTTCCACAGCCGACGTCCGTTGACCCTGTGGCCGCGACAGCGACGTGGGACGGCGGCCTTCCACAGATCCGCGACCCGGACGCGCGACCGACGTATCAGCGGATCCACTTCAAGGACCCCGACCCGCTCAACACCGCGACGAACCCTCAGTTCGCTGCGCGCGAGAGCCTTGGCTACGAAGCGTTCAAGGTCGCGCAGATCCCTTCAGGTCTGAACCTCGCGCTCCTCACGAACACCGAGGGGCTTGGCCAGCCTGGAGACATTTCGCGAGCGTGGATCGGCGTCTTGTTCGACCCCGAGTCGATCGCTGGAACCACCACCTTCGTCACCGCCGGGTCCGTGTTCCACATTCTCCAGGCGACGGACATTGTCCCGGACGAGATCGCACGAAACGACGAGCGGACCGGAGACCGGATCTACGACGTCCCGCCACCTGTGATCGACGTCTCGGCTCCCTCGCTCGTCGACTTCAGCGCGACCCCTCAGGACGTGACGAACCCAGGGCTCTTCATTACGGAGCAGCGCGCAGGGCTGGTTGTCGACAAGGACGACTCGTCCTTCGCGTGCTACGCCTTCGTTGGGTTCGGCGAGTCCCTGATCGCTGGCGGCGGCGACATTCACTACAGGTGGACGCAGCAAGAGTGGGAGAACGCCTTCCCAGCTGGTTCGAGCCCGACCTTCATTGAGATCCGCGCGCTCATGGGCGACACGATCACGCCGATCACGTCGCCTTGGGAGGTCTACCTGACGCTCGACGGCGCAGAGATCGCTGGCACTCGCCTTCGCTGCCAAACGCTGAACCCGGCAGGGTTCGGCGCTGGGTTCATTCGCGGGATCGAGGAGTTCAAGCTCGACGTCACCGGCAAGTTCGACGTCTTCCTCGCGGGGATCCCAGACGGCCAAGGTGGCTTCTTGGAGATCTGGGACCGACTCGAAATGGTCCTGCACCCGGTGACCGGTGTCTCGTCCGGCCTCTGGTGCGCTCATGAGGTCTCGCTCCAGGGCCAGAACGAGCCGCCGCTCCCGCTGCTCACAGCGACCCAGGACGTGCGCCAGAGCGTCACGAACTACTTCGAGGTGACCGACCAGCTCCTCACTGTGAACGCGCAGAAGGACTGGTCCTCGTTCAGCGATCCGGCTTCACTCGGGAGGGCGATCTTCTCAGGGTTCGGAGGCGAGCCGAGGATCGTCGAGACGTTCTGGGTGGTCGAATACACGCCGTTCGTCCAGGCGAGCTCCAGAGTCCCAGACGTCTTCGCAGACGTCTCGGGTCTCGTCCCGAGTGGGAACCCCGTCGAGATCTCGCGCACGCTGATCAACCGCGCCTCGCCAGAGGGAATGGGCCTCCCGCCCGACCGGATCGACCAGGCCGGCTACATGGAGACCTCGGCCTCACTCGTCGCAGACGGAATCCGTGCCGACTTCGCGCTGCGCGGGCAGGTCGGAGCGATCGGCCTCCTGTCCGCTCTCGCTGAGCAAGTCGACTGCTCGGACACGTGGGAGAACGAGCGGCACCGAATCGTCAGGATCCCGCGCGCCGACACGCTCGTCCCCGTCAAGTCGGATCTCAAGTGCGGCGACTTCTACGACTCCGGCAACGGCGTCTCACCGAAGACGATCAGCCGAAGCTCCTCGCGGCAGGTCCAGAATCGGGTCACGGTCAAGTGGAAGCTCTACGCGCCGAGTGGCGAGACGAGCAAGACGCAGGAGCTGAACGACCTTCCGAGCCAGGCGACGAGCCTCGGCGTCCGAGAAGGAACGCTTGAGCTGAACCTCCTCCAAGACGACACGGCTGCGCTCGTCGTCGCTCAGAGGAAGCTCGAACGCCTCAGGGTCCCGAGGTGGGTCCTGATCGCCGACGTCCCGATCTACGGGGTCGCCTTCCGGCAGGGCGACCTGGTTTCCAGCAGCGACCCCGAGTTCCCTTTCCAGGTTGGCGAGGTGACGCAGGTAAACTTGAACACCGACCGCCTGAAGCGGACTCGGATCCAGATCGCGGTCTGGCTTAAGTAGGAGAGCACCATGCCAACCGGAGCGAGTCACCACTTCGATCGTCTGCAGGACGGTCCGAACCTGGACGATCCGAACCTCAACAGCCTCGACGCCGGCTGCAACCCACACCCGGTCGCAGGCCAGCTCCTGGTCAACGTTGAGCCTGGGACCTTCGTCTCGTCGAGTGCGTTCGAGATCTTCGCGGGCCAGACCGACGTGCCGGTCCCACCGTCCCTCGCGAGCGGCGTGATCTACCTCACACCTGCAGGCGGGTCTCCGGTTCTCACCGTCGCGGCTGGGCCGTTCCCCGTCGGGGAGCACATGCCTCTCGCGACCTTCACGAGCGACACAGTCCAGGTCACCTCGATCGTCGACGCGCGCCCGAAGGTCGGGACGAGCGTGATCGGCGGCGGACCGCCCTCTGGTGTTGCTGCCGGTGTCCTGGCCGGGACCTACCCGGCCCCGAGTTTCGCTGCTGGCGCGATCGCCAACGCGGACGTGAACGCGGCGGCGGCGATCGCCGAGAGCAAGCTGGCCCTCGGGTTCCCGACCCACTCGAACGCGAACGACCCGAGCGCTGGCGAGAAGGCCGCGCTCGCAGGCACGGACGGTGTCCCCGGCGGAGGCAACCCCTACGTCACCGACACCGACGCGCGCATGGCGGACGCGCGCACCCCGAGCGCGCACGCTGCCTCGCACCAGAACGGCGGGGCCGACGAGATCGCAACCGACACGCCGGCCGCGGACGCGATCCCGAAGGCTCTCGGGACCGGCAAGCTGGACGACGGCTGGGTGAACCTCCCTGCCTACGGCCAGAACGACCAGTTGATCCAGGGCAAGGCCAGGACGACCACGACGCTCGCGGCCTACCAGCTGAAGGCACAGATCATTCTGCCGGCGATCACCGGGACGATCCGTGTCAGCTGGGAGTGCGACGTCGACAACAACGGGGTCCTCAACGAGGGGAGCGTTCGCCTGCGCAACGTGACCGACGCGTCCGACCTGGACTCCGCGAACTACGGCTCGACGGTCGCGATCCCGGCCGACAACGCGAAGCACCTCTCTGGCCACGAGGACATTGCGCTCGTCGGAGTCGCAAAGACGATCGAGCTTCAGTTCGCCGACGTCGGTGGTGGCGCGACCCAGGGGATCGCCCGCGCGTTCCTTGAGGCCAAGCGGGTTCTGTAGCCCATGCCTCCAGCGAGAGACGCGACGCAGCAGATCATTCTCCAGAAGCTGGACGGCACACAGGTCTGGCTCGGGGAGTGGTCTGCCGAGCAGCTTGCGCTCTTCCTCGCGACGGGCCACTTGGACTTCCCTGCCGGTGGGCCACCCGATCCCCAGAACCCTCCAGGCGGACGAATTAGGCTTCGGTTCAACGGGACGTCGTTCGAACTCGTTGACAGCGTTGGGTCGGCCACCCCGATTGGAATCTCGACGTTCCTGGGGCTGACAGACACGCCAGGGAGCTATGCGAGCCAGGCAGGGCGAGCACCAGTCGTCAACACCGGAGAAGACGCGCTTGAGTTCGTTCCAATCGGTGCTGGTGGCGGCGGCGACGCACTCAACAACGAGTGGCTGCTCGGGTCTCCGCTGAGCTACGCAAGTGAGGTTCAGTTCGCTGCCAACGTCGTCGAATACAACCGGGTCTGGCTCCCGGCTGGGGTGACGGTCACGCGCGGTCAGTTCGAAACGACGAGCATAAGCGGAGGGAACGCTGCGGTTCGGATCGGGCTCTACAGCCAGACGGATCCACAGGAGGCGAACTACTTCGCGGCGGGTGGGCAGCCGAACACTCGCGTTGCACAGTCGAATATCTCCAACGTCGGCGCTGGCGCGTTCACGTTCCTCTACACGGCTGGATATCTCGTTCCTGTCTCTGGTTACTACTGGGCAGCGATCGTCCGCGGGACCGGTGGTGGCCAGAAGAGGTTCAGGTCGACCGGAGGGCTCAACCGGTTTGTGACTCCTCGCTGGAACGACGCGACGGCAGCCACGGCGCTCCCAGCGACGGCGACTCCGAACACGCCGACGAACAACACGCCGGCCGTGCTGGTCACGACGAAGGTGGTCTAGCCATGGCCCAGGAGATCAAGACACTCGCCGAGCTCTACCTGGAGGTCTTCGCGGTCGGCTCGCCACCACCGCTCCCGAACGCCGGAGAGGTCCAGATCTATGCGATCGACCTGGGGTCGTCGTCACTCCAGCTGAAGGGAGTCGACTCTGCTGGCGCGCTGATCATTCCCGGTGCCTTGGTCGCCGAGGACGAGTCGCTCGGCGAGGTCAACACCACGAGCGGCACCTACCAGCAGAAGCTCTCGCTCCCGGTCACGGTCCTGACGGCAGGACGCTACAGGATCGAGTGGTCATACGAAACACGCGCGAGCACGAGCGGGACCGCAGACCGCCGCTGCCAGTCCCGAGTCCACCTGGACAACACCACGGTCCTTGCAGAGCCAGAGTCCTCCAAGCAGCAGTTCAAGTCGAACAACTCGGTCTCGACGCAGCACACCCACGGAGGCTTCGCATACGCGACCTTGACCGCAGGTGCCCATACGGTCGACATTGACTATCGCCGTTCGAGCAGCGCAGGGACGGCCTACATTCGCAACGCACGACTGGCGGTATCTCATGCCTGAGCACAGCCTCCCATTTGAGGAGTCCGTCGAGTTCGCTGGCGGCTACAACAGCGACAACCTGGAGTCCGAGATCTACGCGAGCGAGATCAGCCGAGCCCTCGATCGGATCGACGGTGGGTCTCACGATTTCGGATCCGGCGAGGTCCCGGCGGTGATCGTCGTCTTCAAGGACACGCTGACCGACGACGACGAGACGCTCCTCTACGGAGACTCGGTCCCTGCCGCGGTTGGGTCTGTGATCGCGGGGCACGACCCGGTCCCGGCGACGGACCCGGACAACCCCACCAACCCGGACAACGTCCCATACACGCAGCCGCAGCCGCAGCCGATCGGCTACGAAATGTGCGACCGGGATTTCATGCTCACGACCTGCAAGACCACCCAGGTCGACGCGGTGTCGGACAAGAAGGTCGACGTCGCAACGAACAAACAGGTCGACTACGCCGGCCCAGAGCTGAAGCTCCAGGGCTGTTACAAGCTCGTCGCTGGAGACATGGTCCTGTGCGACGACGACGCGGACGCGGAAATCAACGCGGAGCTTTCGATCTTCAACTACACGGCGATCGACCAGGCAGACGGGACGACCATGGTCCCGTTCGCGATCCGCTCTGGCGAGTTGGTCTTCGACCCCGCGATCCCTGGCACCCAGCGCTTCGATCACGTGGTCTACGCCATGGCCGCACCCGGCCTGGGCCAGGCCCACTTCGTCCGGAGCTTCGACGGCTACGTCGCTGGCCGGCCACTCGACGGCGGCGTCGAGGTCCTGTCGCCGGTCGCGAAGGTCCTGCCGACGACGGTCCCTGGGGTCTCGAACGTCTACCGGATCTGGCTGTTCCACCCCAAGGGCCAGGAGAACGCGCACGTTCTCTGGCTCCTCACCTACCGACCCGCGGGGACCTTCTAGCATGAGCAAGTTCACCTTCGATCTCTCGTTCAAGGACCTGACGACAAAGGACAGGTCGCTGATCTGTAACGGCTGCGGCGGGAAGGGCTCGTGGATCGACCCTCCGGACTGGCTGTTCAAGGCCTCGTGCGACTGGCACGACTTCGAGTATTGGCGCGGCGGCGACGAGTCAGACAGAAAGCGAGCCGATTGGGGCTTCTACACCGCCATGGTCGAAGACGCGAACCGGTCTTCGTGGTGGCGGCGTCCATTCGCGCGAATGCGCGCCTGGGCCTACTACCGAGCCGTCAGGTCGTTCGCCAAGAGCTACTTCCACCTCGGAGAGCCCCGCGGGAAGAAGGAGCTGGCTGCCCTCCACACGACCGAACGGCTCAAGCGTGAAGAGGGCTGATCCCCTGGTAGACTGATCGCTGGAGGACCTCATGGCGAACAACCTCAAGCAGCCCGTCGAGATCAGCCCCGGCGTCCGGGACACCGACCAGGACGGGGCTCCCGACACCAACGTGGTCACGGCCGCGTTCGGTGAGAACCCAGGTGTCGAGTGGGTCTCGGAGTGGTTCGACGTTCCGTCCGTCGAGCACGGTGCGGACGAGCTGTCCGTCATGTGCTACGTCGACTGGCAGGGCGCGACGTCACTCGATCTCCTGCCGCAGTTCGACCACCGCGAGGAGGCCATGCCGGCCGACCCGCAGGGCCAGGTCCGTGAGCAGGAGGACCTCCCGATCCCCGTGTTCGACGGGTCCAGGCTCAACGCGTCGTTCGAGGTGGAGCAGGACACGGTTCAGCTGCTCCAGGCCAACTTCCGCACCGACCCGGGGTCGCAGGAGCTGGCCCTCGCGGTCCCCGGCGTGGCGCGAGTCCGGTTCCTCGCGCAGTCGAACGGATCTCCCGTGCTGCGCATGCAGGTCCTGGCCGGCGGCGGCTGGCGTGGGGCTTAGCGCAGACCGATCGCGCAACGCGGTCTCTACACCCCAGGGCGAACCGCTCTCGATCAAGGTCGGGAACACCGGTCCGTCACTCGTCGCGAACCTCTTCGCTCCGGACGGGACGCCGGCCTCGCTCCCAGGGACGATCACGTTCCGCATGCGCGAGGTCTTCACGCGTGTCGTCAAGATCGCCGCGGGACCAGCAACGCTGCAGGACCCGTCGACCGCCTCCGTGCGCTACGACTGGCAGGCCGGCGACACCGACGTCGGTGCCGAGTATGAGGCCTGGTTCGACCACACCGACCTGAGCGGCCGCGTCGAGTCCTACCCCACCCAAGGGGCTTACCGGGTCCGCGTTGAACCGTAGCGACCCGGTCTTCAGGAACCCGGTCCGGGGCGACGTGGTCAAGCGCGGAGGGAACACCTACCGGGTCGTTGAGCGTGGCGTCGCCAACTCGGTGCGCTTCATTCGGACCGTCGGCAAGTCCTCCCTCCAAGGACAAAAGTCACTCGGGTGCTGGCAGCGCCTGGTCGCCGAGGCCGAGGTCGTGACTCGCGCGGGTCGCTAGACCACGTCCTTCCAGATCTTCCCGTCGGCGATCTTCTTGATCGTGGTCCGCGACACCTTGAAGGCGCGAGCGATCTTCGCGACCGCGACCTTCGTCTTGAGGTGCCGCTTGATCGTCCGGACCTGGTCGCGCGTGAGCGCCTGCCCTTCCTGCTTCCCTCCGCGCCTGCGCTCGTTCCTGACGGCGTCCTGGCGGTTCTCCTTGCGCGTCCCCCAGCGCAGGTTCGAGAGGCGGTTGTTGGACGGCACGTCGTCCCTGTGGAGGCACTCCTTCCCAGGAGGGCACGGGCCGACGAAGGCCAGGAGCACGAGCCTGTGGACGAGCTTCATGTGCGTCTCGCCAGCGCGCCGCAGCGCGACCCGCAGGTGGCCGCGCCCGGACGGCTGGGGAGTCAGGCACCGATCGCTGTGGCCCGAGTAGACCCGGCCGAGGTTCGAGACGAGGTATCCAGAGAACCCAGGGACCGGCCGCCACTGCTCGTGGCCGAACGCGCCGCTCAGCCTGCCCTCCGGAAAGACAAGCACCCCGCCGCGCGAACGCGACAGGGTGAAAGCCTACAAGGCGAAAGGAATAATCCGAATAGGGCCGAAGGCCCGGTTCCGCGAAGCGGAAATTTGGATTTCTCCTTTCGCCGTCTACGTCGGGTCTTGGACCAGCCTAGGAAGGCGAAACGCTCTTCGTCAAACAGCAGCCACTGGCGACCAGGGTTGTGGGGGCGAATGATACCGACCGGGACCGACACGTAGGAACCCTACCGTTCGAGGTGGTGCGTCGCAGTTCGAGGGGTCGCACGCCTCCATGCGACGAGGTCTCCCTTCATTCCGTCGGTCACTCGTTCGCCGATCAAGTGCGCCTCGCCTCCCAGCTGCGCGACGCCTCGGACGATCGCCTGGGACGCGAGCAGCCCAATGTGACGCTCTTCGGGATCGTCGTCGTCAAGCAGCGGCGACATGACGTCCGGCGGCCAGATCGCCACGACGCCTTGCTCAAGCAGGTTCGCCTGGACGAGTCGCATTGCCTGCGTCTCCTCCGCGGTCGCGGTCGCGAACGGTGCAATCAGGACAGCGAGCTTCATAGCGCGTCCGGGCCTGCGTCGATCCCGAGCTGGCGCGCGTAGTCGCCCCAGCGCTTGCGGACCACGTCGCAGTATCGAGGGTCGAGCTCCATGCCGAGGAAGACTCGCCCGCAGCGCGCCGAGGCGATCAGGCACGAGCCGGACCCGGTGAACGGGTCGTAGACCTTGGCCCCGGTCTTCGTCGAGTTCTCGATCAGCTTCTGCACGATCTCGACGGGCTTCATGGTCGGGTGGACGTCGTTCGCCTTGGGCTTGTCAAAGTCCAGCACCGTCGACTGAGTCCGGTCGTCAATGAAGTAGTGGCCGGCCCCAGGCTTCCACCCGTAGAAGATCCCCTCGTGCTTGTAGTGGTAGTCCGATCGGCCGAGCGCGAAGGCGCTCTTGTTCCAGATCAGCGTGTGCTTGCAGGCCCACCCAGAGTCGCGCCAGCCACCGAGCGTCGCGCTCAGCTGGTCCGGCATGGTCGGGGTGAAGACGTAGCAGGACGCGCCCTCCTTCGAGAACGAGCAGGCGATCGAGAGACTCGACTGCCACAGCTCCTGCGTCTCCTCCAGGGTCAGTGCGTCGTTCTGGATCGTCAGCTTGTCCTTGGTCCCGCCCTCGTAGGCCACGCCGTATGGCGGATCGGTGTTGACCAGGTCCGCCAGGTCCTCGCCGAAGAGTCGCTTGACGGACTCGCGGTCCGTGGAGCTTCCGCAGCACAGGCGGTGCGGCCCGAGCGCGTAGATCTCGCCCTCCTTGCTGACCGGCTCCTTCGGCGGATCGCTTGCGCCGGGATCCTCGCCGCCCTGGCCCTCGGGCGGCTGGAAGTCCTGGTTGTCCGTCAGGACCTTCAGTTCCTCGAAGAACTCCTCGGAGATCCCAGGCACCTCGACGTCGGCCTCCTTGAGACTCTTGAGCTGTCCGAAGAGAGCCGGCAGGTCCCACTCGGCCATTTCAGCGGTCCGGTTGTCGGCGATCGCGTAGCCGGCCTGGGTGAGCGGGTCGTCGTCGACGAACAGGACTGCGACGAACCTCCAGCCCATGGAGGCACCGGCCTGCAGGCGAGCGTTGCCAGCCTCCACGATCATGTTCCGCTTGTTGACGCAGATCACCTGGCGCTGGTTGTATTTCGCGAGGCTCCCTCGAACCCCGTCCATGTTCTCCTGCGGGTGCTTGCGGACGTTGTCCGGGTCCTTGATCAGGACGCCGATCGGGATCGCGAGCGCCCGGACCTTCTCGCCGCCCTCGATATGCGCAAGGTCTTGGTGGTCTGCCCACTCGTCGCCCAGGTCCTGGCTGACGTGGTAGGCCATGGCCTGTTCGAGGATCGTCACGAGCGCGAGGCTGGGCGGCAGGCCCTTCGCTGCCGCGCCGATCCGGTTGGACTCCTTCTGCGCCCGCTCGAAATCGGCGCGGGCCTTCTCGCTGATCCGCGGGTCGACCGGCTTGCCGAGTGGCGGGAGCTTGAACAGCTCCACCAGCAGGTCGCCGGGCGGGGCGATCGGCGGTGCCTTCATGCCGGCGTCAACCGGAATGCCGAACTCGATCTGGTGGAACGCCGCCGCGGTTCGCAGGACGTGGGCGATCCCGCACTTGTCCAGGTTGTAGCGGCGGATCGTCGCCAGGACAGCAACGAGTGCGTCCTCGGCTGTGGCGGAAGCGTGGTCGTGTTTGTGATTCGTAGATTCCATGGTAGCCCTCCTCTGGCTGCCACGGATTGTGTCACAAACCTCCGACGGTTCGGTGGCGGGGACGCACGTGTTCTATCGTCCGTCCAGTCAGCGGCCGGCGCGTCGCTCTGACGTTGAGCACGTCTGGTTCGTGCCGGTAGACGTGCTCCTCCATGAACTCGTCCAGCTGCTTCGAGGTGATCCCCCAGCGCATGATCAGCTGGGAGACCGGGAACGAGAACGAGGTGATCCTCACCTTCCCGCTCTGCACGTCGCGGATCGGCCGCGTCTTCAGGACGCCCTCCTCCCACCAAGCGAGGGACCAGACGTAGTCGATCGGCAGCACGACATACCACCGGGTCGGCTCGTCCTTGTCGGCGAAGGTCCGGCCAGCGGAGATCACCGCCTCGGGGAGCTTCTTCTTCTTGCGGCGTCGCTTGCTCAACCGGTCTTGCGCCTCCGCGCCTTGGCTCGATCGCTGCGCATGGACCCGCGCCTGCCCTGCTTGAAGAGCTTGCGCGGGTTGCCGAGTGGGTCTGCGCCGTCGGGGACCAGGATCGTCCGCGGGCCGAACAGGGTCTCGTCGCCTTCGAGGCACTCGCCGCAGACCGGGTAGCGCTCGGCCCTCGGTCGCTTGAACCTTGACCAGCACCTGGCGCACCTCCATTTCTTGAGCGGGACGGGCCGCCCTTTTGTCGATTCCGACGGTTCGGCCACAGGCGCGGGTTCAGCGGCCGGCGCGCACGCTGCATGCAGGAGAGGCGGCGTGTCGCCCTCTCGCCATGACCAGCCGCACCCGTCGCACGTGACCAGCGCCGGTGGGAAGAGAGGGCGCTGCTTCACTGGACCGGGTCCGCGCAGTGCGGCTCGCACCTCGGGCAGAGCGGTTGACCGCAGGCACAGACGTCAAGCACCGAGGCCTGGAACCCCTGCTCGCACGCAACGCATGTCTCGGTCGGGAGCGGGTCGCCCTTCGCGACGGCCAGCTGCTCTTCGCAGATCGAGCGGATCTCTTGGAGCGTCTCGTCGGTGTCGACGTCCGCGCACCAGGTCAGCTCCTTGATCCGGGTGATCGCCTCGCGCGGCGTCTGCTTGCGCTCGGCGGTCATGCCTTCGCTCCGCACTTGCAGCAGAAGAACTCGCCGGTCACGATCCTGGCCTGCGGCCCTCCGCATGCGCAGAACCGCGGCGGCGGGCTCCCGGCGACGAACGCTGGCGGCTCCTTGCCTACCTCTGCTTTCCGCGGCTTCCCCATGTCGACCTCTCCCCTGGCTTCGGTTCCGTCATTGCCGAGTGAATAGCGTAGCGACCGGCGTCGATCGCGTGGTCGTTCCCCTCGGCTGGGAACTCCTTGCGGTTGCCCTTGTTGTCCTTCTTCCAGTGATACTCGCCGACCTGGTTGGCGAAGACCGGGCAGGCCGCGTCGACCAGGAGCCGGCCCTGCTTGAAGAGCGCGGCCAGCGTCCTGATCCCGTCGGCGACAGCGTTGTTGCCCTTGATCGCCGGGAGTCCGTCGTCGACCAGCGTCGCGATCCGTCCTGGATCTGCGGGGTCGCAGTAGATCTTCTCAACGCGCCACTTGGTCCACAGCTCGGTGATCTTCTCCTGCCACCAAGCCGGGAGCTGGTCTGCGACGTGGACCTCTTCGACGACGTGCCACTCGCCCGTCGGGAGCCAGCGCAGGACCACGGCCGCGCCCGGGTTCGAGAAGCCCCAGTCGACGCCCATGACGAACGTGGTCCCGATCGGATTCTCCTGCGCGCCCAGGCCCTCGCGGAAGTGGAGCGCGCGAGACCAGTGCTCGTAGATCTGACCGTGGAACGCTTCCCAGGACGCCTGCCACTCGCGCTGGAAGTAGGCCTCGGGCAGCTGGCTCTTCGCGGCCTCCACCTCGGCGCTGCTGATCGCAGGGTTCTCCGAGGAGAACCAGGTGTAGCCCGCAAACTCCTTGTCGAACTTGTCGTCGTTCGGATCGCCGCGACGCCAGATCTCCTCGTAGGCCCAGTTCCGACCGCGGGGAGTTCCGGTGAATATCGCCCAGCCTCCGGTCTTCGCAAGGCGCTGGCGCAGCGACACCGTCCAGGTCCGGGAGTCCACGAGCGTGAACTCGTCGAGCCAGATCCCGTTGACCGGAGCAGCGACCAGCGACTCCGGGTTCTGCGCGGAGCGGAACTCGACCCGGTGTCCGTTGCGCAGGAACCAGGTCCGGTTGCTCTCGCTGCCCTTCGTCTTCTCCAGCAGGCCGAGCTCACGAATGTGGACCTCGAACGCCTGCTGCATGACTCGGCCGATCACCGAGTTGGGAGCGACGAGCCACCAGAGACCCTGCTCGCCCTTCGCCTCCAGCTGCGGCATTTCGGTGGCGATCCGGTCGCAGAACTTGATCGCGCCCGCGGTCGTCTTCCCGGACTGGACACCGGCCACGATCGCGACGAAGCGAGCCGGGTCGTTGATCGCCTCGCGCTGCAGACGGTGCGGGGAGAACGATCCCGGCGGCTGCACGTAGGTCATGCGCCACTGATCAAGTGGGGACCAGCCCTGCCGCCTCAGCAGGTCGGCCTCGATCGGGAGGACGATCGGTTCGCCGATCGCCTGGCGCTGGACGTCAGCGATCGCCTTGATCCACCTGGGGATCTGCGCCATGTCGACGGGCGCGAACGCCTCGTCGGTTCCCATGGCCTTCCTCGCCTGAGCCGAGAGCTTCTGCAGCTGGACGCCGAGGATCGCCTGCATGTGGTCGGCGAGGTTGTAGTGCTTCTCGGCCATGAGCCGAGCCTTGTCGTTCGCCGCGAGTGTCCTGACGCGCGCTTGCTCGTCGTCCCACGCTGCGGACCGATCGACCCAGGAGTTCTTGGCGCTCCACTTGAAGAGGTGTCGGTTGCCCTTCTTGCCGAGCTGCGCCCCCACCTTTCGCACCGACCGCTCGTGCGGCCTCAGCTGCATGTAGAGCTGGAACGCCTCGAACTGCTTAGCGGTCTCGCCTGGCTGTCGTTCCCATGCTTCTGGCACGGGTCTCCTTTGCTCGCCTCGGATCTCTCGGGGTCAGGGTAGCAAAGAACTTGTAGCAGGACGTTCCCCACGGATCGTCTGTCCGATCAGGAACAACTCGGTCGGCGACGGTGGTGCGGTGGTGTCCGGCTTGGCGATCGCCCGAACGCGTTGCTGCGGTTCGGGTTCTGGATCGGGCGACGGTTCGGGTGGAGCGCTGAACCAGGTGGCGCTGCACTCGGAGCAGACCAGGACCGTCGCGAGACCGGCTGGGATCTGCTGGGTGGAGCGGTGGCACTGCGGGCAGGTGGAGAGGCGGATCACGGCTCCACCTTGGTGGCGCTGGTCCCCCAGAACGGGAGGCCCTTGGTGACCTCGAACCGCCTCTTCTTGTTGTCCCACCATGACCAGAACGCGTGGCCGGCGTGCTTCGCGTGTGCCTTCGCGCGCTCGATCGAACGCGCCTTCTTCTCTTCCCACTCGGTCATGAGCACCAGCATACGGTCTGCGGAGAGAACGGACGGATCGCGTGTCCGATCAGCTGCCGGACGGTGATCCCGGCGTTGATCGCGCAGTAGAGGCAGACGTGGAAGATCACCCGACGCCGTCCAGCAGGACCTTCAAGGCCTTCAGGACCACACGCTTGGCAGAGCTTCGGACGAGGGAGCTCGCTGAGTTGGCGGCCTTGACCAGGGCGGCCTCTGCGCATTCGGAGCACAGCATGGCCTCGTTCCCGTTGGCGAGTCGAATGTCGAGGAACCCAGCACCACGGCAGCGCTCGGCCGTGCAGCCCATGCACTCCTCGTATGCCGCGTCATATTTCTCGTTCACGTTGAAAGCCTCCTGGCTGTCTCGACTAAGAGCCTCATGTCGTCGGCGCTAAGACCCAGCGACGACACCCACCGGACAAAGCACCACGGGCAGTGCGGCTTGGCAAATGCCCTGTCCCTCAGTTCGTCGCTGGTCACCTGACGTCCGCCTGGCTGGCGACGCCGTTGCGCCTGTCCCGCGACAGCCTGATCCTTCTGAGGTGGTGCTCCGTTGCTCGTTTTCCGGTCTTCGTCACACACGCCTCGCCTGGAGACACCCTGCAATGGGGGCACTCGTGCGCCAGGGTCTCAAGGTAGCTCGGCCACTCGGTCGTCATAGGGAGGCCCTTCTGGATCTCGAACCCTTCAAGCGACACACCTGCGCCTCATTCCTCTCTGGCAGCGGAAGGCCTGAGAGAAACCCGAGAGCGGACTCCTTGGTTGTGAAGGGGCCCCAGACCTCTTCGATTTCTCGTGGGCCACCTTCGGTGTCCTCTGAGATCACTGGCTCGATAACGACAAATTTCATGCTTGGTCTCCTTGGGCCGAGAGGCTGCGCCCCTCGGGCTCCCCGCTGATCTCGGCCATGAACTCCTTCACGATCGGGCAGGTCTTCTTCCCGTGGTGCTCCAGGCAGCCGTTGCACCACTCGCCGTCGCAGTCGTGACAGTTGCACGGGGACTTTGAATCCGCGACCAAGATCGCCAGCGTCTTCTGTCGCTCCGCGGTCACCTCGTCGACGAGCGTCGTCTGCCTCGGGTCGGGGACGAACCGCGCCTCGGCGAAGTCGAACGCATGGCAGCCTGGGCAACGCGGTGGTGGCGTGTCTCGGATCACTCCCCAGACGCCGACGCCTCCGTTGCAGTTGAAGCACCACCAGATCCTGTCCGGAACCTCTCTGGGGACGCTGGTCATTTCTCTCGGTCCTCCCACACGATCACGGTGTCGTGCATGCCGGCGTCGAAGTAGAGCGTGGTCTTGGACGGGTGGTCGACGCCTTCGACCCGATCCAAGGTGAACCCGATCTCCAGCATGAGGCTGATCAGGCGTCGAATCCCGGAGCCTTCGACCCCGACCTCGTCCAGGTTGAGCGGAAGCTCAGCGCCGACGCAGGACCGAGTGACCTGGCACGCCACGCACGGGCAGTCGATCTTCCGGTCGCCCCAGACGGAGAGGCACGCAGGGCAGGTGACGTTCTCCCAGCAGCCGACGACCTTCTTGGGCGAGGCCCCGCATGCGCCGACGAGGAGGTTGCCCATGTTGATTGAGCAGGCGATCGCCTTCTTCTTGCTCATGCCTGCCCTCGCCTCTTCAACTCGTCGAGGCACTCCTGGCAGATCTCGCCGTTGTGCTTCACGAAGAGTCGATCCCACGGCTTGCCGCAGAGGGTCGTGTCGCCTGGCTCGAACGTGGTGGCGGCCTCGGGGTTGTCCGGGTCGAAGGCCTTGTTCTCCACGTAGTGCCTTGGCGGAATGACCCGGCCCCCCTTCTTCTTCTCGCACTCGGCAATGATCTTCTTCACCACCTCGTGGGTGGCCGCGGGGTTCGTCATGAGTCGTCCCGCAGGGACGCGAGCAACCCGTCGGTGATCTCGCGGTGCTCGCCGGGGACGATCGGGAGCGAGACGGTGTAGCCGTGGACGTCGACGCAGGGCTGCGTGACGCTGATCGCGACCGGGAGCTTCTCGAACCGGAAGCGCCGACCGCATGTCTCGCAATGCGCCCGGACCTCCAGCACGTAGCGGTGCAGGTCGTCCAGGTAGGTGATCGAGCACTCGGCAAGGGTCCGCTCGTTGTGCTTGCACCCCTCGGGTTCTGGCAGCGGGGTCCCGCTCATGTCGATCGGGATCTTGATCACGTTCTCTTCGGTCACTCGGACTCTCCTTCTGGCATGAACACCTCGAAGCCGGACCGCTGGACGTCAGCGAGCTTCTTGGCGTTGGGCGTGAACTCTGGACAGCGGCCGGCGCGGTGAACCGAGAGCTTCCGCGGGCCGTGCTTGGCGTGGTCGTAGGCGTTGACCTGGCAGGCTCCGTAGTTCGAGCCCGGTGCGAACCGGCCATGCTGGCACTCGCCGCACCCGAGGGAGAGCGTGTATCCGATCGACTTGAGGACGGCGATCTTGTTCGGGTCAGGCACGGTTCTTCTCTCTCTCGATCAGACGAAGCAGCCTGCTGTCGAGGACGCAGATCATGCCCATGAGGACGCCGGTCCCCGGCGGAACGTCCGGGACCAACAGGAGGGTCGCGACCATGGCGATCGGCAGCACGAGGTTGTTCACCGCAGGTTCTCCTTCAGCCAGCCGAGGAGCCCACCGAGCGGTGGCCCCTCGTCTTCGCCGCACAGGTCCGTGAAGAAGTTCCAGGCCTGGCGGTGCATGCGATCGCACCGGAGGCAGAGCTTCGCGTTGTAGAAGTCGCCGTGGGACACGCCAGCAAGTCGGACGTATTGCTGACCAGGACGGATCACCTTCGTCCGGACGCACCCAGCCTCTTCGCACTCGTGCTGCCTGCGAGCGGTGACGGTCTTGTTGCTGTAGAAGTCGACCTTGCCCATGGCTACCCCGGCACGCAGTCGGTGCAGCGGCACCGCTGACAGTCGGCCTTGAGCTGATCCTGCACCCATGCCTCTCGGACCTTGGCGAGTTCCTCCTTCGCCTCGGTCAGCATTTGCCCAGGCGTCTTCCCGTCGCGGCGCTGGATCGTGACCACCAGCTCCTTCCCGGTGCCTGGGTTGATCACGACCATTTGCACGAAGTTCGGTGCCTTCGTGTCCTCGATCAACGCGGCCGTCGAGAGCGCAAGAGAGTCGCGCTCCTTCTGGAGCTCGTTCACACGGAGTTCGAGGAACTCGACGTGAGCCTTGTGGTCTTCCTCCTGCTGGTCAAGGTCCGCCTCCAGGCTAGCAGCCTCCCTCTGCGCTTCGATCTTCCCAGACGTCGCGTCGATCAGCGCACCGCCGAGTGCGGAGAGCCTTGCGTGGTAGGCAGCCGACGCCTCCTTGCGATCGCGCTCCAGAGACCCGACGCCTGGGTTGCGCATGGTCGCCAGGGCCGCCCTGGTGTATTCACCGTGCAGGACCTTGAGCTGGTCGAACTCTGACGGGGTCATGGTGCCTCCTCTGGCAGGGGTGCGACCTTGTCGACGAGGGCGTCGACCTTGGCGTTGAGGTCATTGAGATCCGCGGCCTCCTCGGCTGTAAGGTCTCGCTCGATCTCCAGGTTGATCAGCCTGAATCGTCGCGCGTTGAGAGCGCGAAGACTCATGCAGGTCTTGTGGACCTCCTCCTGGTAGTCCACCCACTTGGTGAACGCCGGGATCGTGAGCGGGACGGGGATCGAGAGCTTCGCGTTGCACTCGGTGCAGGACGCGGTGTTGTCTCCCTTGCTCAGGACGATCATGCGACCAGCCTCCCGGCCAGGAGCTTGATCGAGTTGACCGTCGCCTGGTCCTTGATCTTCCACAGGCCTTGCCGGCCGGTGATCGGGTATGCGGTCGCGAGCTGGGCGACGTCTTCGAGCAACCAGGCGAACCGGCCAGGCCTCCAGTCCCCGAGCGGGAACTCGGACTGGAGGAAGTCCTCGGGCTCCTCAGGGTCGACGCGCCCACCAAAGAGCGGGTCCTCATACATGCGCCGGCAGTCGGCGACCATGCGCTCGGTCATTTCGACCACGTCCTTCAGCGTCGCGATCGCGACCACCGATCCAAGGACAGGTAGGTCCGCAAGGTCCGTCGGAAGCGAAGCGAACTCCGAGCAGAGATCGCGCGCCGTGTCCTTCTGTCCCTTCGTCCACTTGAGCGCTGAGTGGATAGCGATCGGCCCTCGATACTTGGTGGACCAGCAGCGGGTCTCGACTCGCTTTGCACCGACGGCGATCGCCGAGGCCCATGGCTGCCATAGCGTCAGGCCCCTCATTCTTCGTCGTCGCAGTTGCTGCACGCCCGAACCAGCGCTCGCCCACACTCGCTGCAGCGGGTGAGCCTCTCCTCCAGCCTGTCCAGCTGATCGTGGTGCCGGCCAGACTTGGTGACCAGGTCCCTGAGGAACCCGATCACGGTCATGCAGTTTTCGTCGGCCCAGTCCCCCCAGTCCGAAGGCTCGGCCTCGCGGTTCGCGTAGAGGGCCTCGCCCTCCTTCAGGAGTTCTTCGAGGTCCGTCACGCTCCCTCCTTCGCTTGGAACGCCTGGGCCGCGCCGAGGAACAGGCGCATGCTCGTCTCGGCCATGACCACCGACCCGTCCGGGAGCGGGACCCGAATCGACACCGAGGACCTGCCGCCGCTCATTCCGCCAGGGAGACGAGCGATCTCCAGACCCTCGTTCACGTGGTGGAGCTTGCCGGCGTCCCGCAGCTCGTTGAGGTCAGGCCAGCAGCCGTCGCCTTCGAGAATGACCCGGAGCCCGGTCGTCTCCCGCTTCGGACTCGTCTCGCTGAGTCGTCGCTTGCAGAACTTGCACGTCTTGCGGCTCGCCTTGTCGCCGAGCAGGATCGGGCGCAGGCTCATGACGTCCTTCGCGCCCCAGCACTTGATACAGAATGGCTTGCCGGACTCGGGATCGTAGACCCCGATCATGTCGTCTCGCCGGGTGGTCATGGGTAGGTCTCCAGTGGTGTGTCGTTTCGGAGGTAGAGAGGGTGCTTCGGGTGCCCGTGCTTCGTCTTGCCAAGGCAGCTGAGCGTGACGACTCGGCCCGTCGTCTGCTCGCGGTCGCTGAGCATGGCGACCACCTCCTGCGCGCGACCGCGAAAGGTCCCGTGGACTCCCCAGGCACAGATCACCTGCTGGTAGTCGATCGCGTGACCCAGGATCACGGAGTCGTTCGCTTCGCCGACCGGGTCCTCCGCGGCCTTCATGTCCTTCGGGTCGGTCGCTCGGTAGGCGAAGAGGTTCAGCAAGGTCAGCGAGCCGTAGCCCTCGCGCTTACTGAAGCCGATCGCGCGCCGGATCGTCGGGTCGTCGATCGTCTCGTCCGCGGTCGACGGGTTGAGCAGGAGCCAGAGGACGCCAGGACTCGACGGGTCCCACACGCGATCGAGGGAGTAGCGCCAGGTCCTGCAGCGGCTGAACGAAGCCGCGCGCCGCATGCCGTCTGCGTCGGGGAAGAGAGGGTGGGTCGCGTTCACCGGTCGCCTCGCATGCGCAGCAGCGCTTCGCCCTCTCGGAGCCGGTAGGTCAGCGTCCGCCAGAGCGGTGGTGGGTGCTCGGTCGGCGGGGCAAGCTCCAGGTTCCACGCCCTGGAGTTCGCCGAGTCGATCGAGTTGAGAACGGACTGCGGGCACGCGTGGTGCTTCTGCGTGTCGTAGGACTCGCCGCAGATTGGGCAGTCGGCGTCGGTGTTCCTCCTGGTCACGCGAGGGACACATGGAGCTTCGTCGTCTGGAAGCCTGCCTTGCGCATGGCCTTCCACACTCGCTTGCGGGTGTCGGCGTGGAGCTTCTCCAGTGCCCACGGGGTGACGACGTTCGAGAGGTCCGATCCGTGCCTCTGGCCATACGCAAGCACGGCAGCGGTGATCACGTCTCTCCGGTTGCTCTTGAGCATGCCTGGAAAGACGAAGTGGGTGACGCCCTTCTGGGCGGTCCACGGGACGAGCAGCCCATACCACCCGTCGCCGTGGTCGACGCAGAGATCGGGCCCGTAGCTGACGATCAAGGCGCACGCTCCTTGGACTCGAAGCCCTGCTCCGCAAGCCAGGTCGGATCGACGACCTGGTTGTCCCAGCCGCTCGCGGCTCCACCGAACAGGGCAGCCCCCGTCCCGTCCGCGTATCTCGCGAGCGCAGCGCGGCCGAGTCGGATTGCCTCGCGCACGTCCTCGCCGACCCAGGTCACGAACTCCTCGCGGCCGGTCCAGCCCTCGCCGACGATCCCGACGCGCTGGACGTCCAGGTCCTTGTCGACGTGGAGGATCGCGACCATGTGTGGGCCGACGCCAGCGGGGACCCCGAGGTCCACCGCGTAGATCGTGTGCGCCTTGGGGATCTCCACGAAGTGCGCAGGGATCACCGAGTGAATGGCCGCCGGGTATCTCTCGTTCCGCTCGGAGAACAGGGCGGCGTCGATCGCCGCGACGGCTGCGGTCAGGCTCATGAGGGGCTCCCGTTGTTCTTCGAGTAGTGGTCGTGCTGGCGCTGGACCCACTCCTCCAGCTGAATGCCGAACTGCTCCGCTGCCTCAAGCGCCTCGTATGGACGGAGCTTCCCGCGCTCGACAGCGTGTTGAAGCGCGACCCGGACGTTCCTGCGGACGCGATCGAGCGCGATCTTCTCGCGCGTCACAGCGTCGTGGTCGATCGGCTCGTCGGTGGCGTCATGCACCGCTTGCATGAGGACCTCTTGGGCCTGCGGCTTGACGGTGTATTCCACGTCGATCGGCTCGGTGCTCATGCGCCACCGTCCGCGACCTGCGTCTGCGCAGCGACCTTCGAGTAGGCGTCGCGCTGAATCGAGAGCGCTTCCTCCTGGGTGATCTCGCCGGCCTGGAGCTTGAGGTTGATCTCGTGTGTCAGCCGCTCCTTCGTAGCCTTCTCCGTGATCCACGGCTGGACCTCGAAGCCGAGCTTCTTGAGGAGCCTCTCCACGGGGTCGGCGATCGTCCTGTCCGCCAGGCCTTCGAGGCCCGCACAGATCAGGATCATTTCGTCGTCGGTCAGGTCTGTCGAGACGCGCTCGGTCTCCTCGTCGCTCATGCTTGCCTCCTCTGGCTCGCTCGCTTCGACGCTCCGTCCCGCGTCGCCACCCGGTGGCACGGAATGCAGAGCGTCCTCAGGTTGTTGATCTCGTTCGTCCCGCCCTCCCAGAGCGGAACCTTGTGGTCCATGTCCCAGAACGTGGACCGGTGCCCAATGTGGCTGAGCAACCCGAGCTCCATGACCAGGTCGCAGGCCCGGTCTATCGCAGCGGCCTGGCTCGCGCCGAAGCGATCGCAGTAGAACTCGGGGAGCGCGTTCCCGTTCGATCGGTAGGAACCGAGGATCGTGATCGCCACCAAGCCTTTGCTCGTGAGCGGACGGATCTTCCCGCGGAGCTTCACGCAGTCCAGGCCGCACTCGGAGCAGACGCCGCGATCCCTCCCGAAGACCGCGAGGCGCTGCGCGTTCGGATCGGTCCGGAGAGCGTGCGCCTGAACGCAGTCGTCGCCACACCAGGAGACGCGGCCCTTCGGGACAGGCGACCCGCACTCGCGGCAGCGGCCTTTGACGCGTCCGTTCTCGGCCTCGAAGAGCGGGAGTCCTCCGCGGCGGTTCGTCATGCATGCCTCGCGTGCTCGCCGCGCGATCGGCTCCTGCGGCCATGACAAACGCTGCACACAGGTTCCACGTCGAGAGGCTTGCTGTGATCCGCGTGGTCGTATGCGGACGCCGGGTCACCGCAGTCGGTGCATTTCAGGCTTTTCGCTGGCGCGAGGTCGCCCCGCCTGATCGCGTCCTTAACCCTCTCGCGTGCGCGCCGTCTCTCTGGGTGCCTGAGGACACTGGCCTTGTTTCTGGCCCGGACTCGTGCTGGGTCGCGCTTTCGCCCGCGCATGTAATCGCGGGCACAGTCCTTGCACCACGACTGGCGGCCGTCGCTTGACGCGGCAGAACGACAGAACTCTGCTGCAGGCTTCTGCTCATTGCAGCGTGCGCACTCCTTCATGGCGTTGGCACCTCGTCCCACAGGCGTCCGTCGAGCAGCCTTCCTGCACGCCTCTTGCCGAGGCGAATGACCGTCTCCTCGTCGACCTCCCCTGTGTTGAATGTGAACTTATCCCGCCCGGCAACCGGGAGGGACCCCTTCTGGGCAGGTGCCCACTCGCCGTGCTGCTTGAAGAGGAACGGGACCTTCGCCTCGTTGCACTCGTCTCGGATCAGCTGAGCCCACCTGGGATTCATGGGCCTGGCGTTCGCCCCGGACTCCCCACCGCAGATCACCCAGTGGAATGTCTCCGTCCTCGACGGGTCAGCGTGCGGTCGCCTGACGAAAGGCCTAAGCGTGACCGGGCCGATCATTGGCTCGGCGGAGAGGAAGCGAATGAATGCAGGGATCCTCAGCAGGAACGGAATCCTCTCGTCGGCTCGTCGCTGGTCCTCAACGGTCGTCCCGATCCAGACGTTCTTCGGCGGCCGGCTCGCATGCAGCCAGCCGTCCACCAAGATCCTCGCGTCAGCCCTGGTGTTGGTGCGAACGCAAAGCGACTCGACGGCTTCCATGCGATCGCGCCACAGCTGCGGACGCTTCGTGAGGAGCAACCAGTCCAGGTGTGGCGTCTTCTCGATCAACAGGAGGAGGTCAGCGAGCCACTGGGCTGGCACCTCGGGGTCGAGAAAGTCGGCGAGGGAAGCGCAGAAGACTCGATCCCGTCGGCCAGCAGCTTGGGCAGCCCGGTTCCACGCGAGCGGCTTGCGCCAGTTCCCTTCGCTGGTTCGCGACCTGGGCTGACCAGGACCCCATTTCACTCGGCCCATGCGCTGGTCCATGAGGACCTCGGCGTAGCAGTGAATGCAGCCGGGGCTCACGTGCGCGCACCCGATCCACGGGTTGAAAGTGTGGGTCGCCCACTCGATCTTCGTTCCCTTGCCCATGGCTAGATCCCTCGCCCTGTCTTCCACTCGGCGACGACGGCGCGGCCTTCGTCCGTCTCCCAGAGCTTCGCGATCTCGTGGTGCATGGAGTCGCCGCCCTCTCCGTCCTGCGCCGGTGCGCAGAGCAAAGCAAGCCGACCCTCGATCGGCTTGAGGCCAGCGTCGTGCAGAGCGCAAAGGCCGTTGACGTGGAACACGCACCCGCTGCCGAGTTCGTGTCCGCCACCGGTCACACTCAGGAGCAGGTCGAAGATCGAGAACGCTGGAGCGAGCTGACCTTCGTAGCCAGGGTTCGCTGGACTGAGAATGAAGACGTCCGGGTCGCCGGGGACAGGCTTCTCGGTCTTGGTGGACCCGTGCCAGTAGTCGGCCATGAGCTTGTCGCCATGGCCAGCGTCGATCAGCGCCTTCGCCTCGGCAGGCGTCGGCCAGCAGGGTCGCCTGCATGCATGCACGCACTTTTCGCAGGCGCACACGGACTCGGTGTATTGTTCAAGGCCCACGTCGTTTCCTCCTGGTGGGTTCGGGTTTTCGAGTCGGTCGGCCTAGCCGGCCACCTCGTTGATCCTGTGGTTCTCGTAGGTCACTCGGCTCTTGCTGCCGGGGACCGGGACCGAATGCGAGTGGTGCTTCGAAGCCGGCTTCTCCGTCCAGGTCGCGCCGCACCCGCTGCAGATCCACCGGGCACCCGTAGCCTTGACCGCTCGGGCGGTAGGGGTTGACGGGGCCGGTGGCTTGGGCGCGACGTCGGCGCGCTTGATCTTCTCCGTCTTCGGCGGGGACCGCGGCGCGAGGTCGGGGTGGTGACCGAGTGCGTCCTCGAAGGCCTCCGGATCGTAGGAGGGAGCGGCGAGAAGATCCTCAACGGGCGAGAGGGACTCGTCGTCGTCCAGGCCGTCTTCTTCGGCGGTCGGCATGTCGTGATCGTCGTGGTCGGTCATGGGGTCGTCCTAGAACGTGAATTTGTCGTTCGATCCGGGGGGATCATACCGAACCCGGTCCGACAACCCACGGGCGATCTGAACCAGGTCGATCGCATGGAGTCGCTGGAACGTCTTGATCCCTACCCGGTGCTGTTGATCGTGGTGGTGCCAGCAGAGTGGAGCGGTGTCCTTGTCGGTTCCACCAGCTCCGCGCGACGGGTTGTGCGCTGCGACGACCGGCCCCAGCCTGCAGCCAGGGACGGAGCACGGGAGCGTCTCGCAGAGCTTCGCCTGTGGCCCAAAGTCTCTGGCCCGACGCTTCGCGGCCCGCTCCGGGTTCTTGTTGCGCATGCGAGTGCGCCTCCGGAGTGGGCCGCCGCGCTTCATGCGATCGCTGCGCGGTGCATGATCTCCGCGAGGCAGGCGTTCGCGAGGCGCTCAAGCTCCTCGGTCGACAGCCCGGTGATCCCGTAGCAATCCAGGTAGATCCCGGACAGGTCGTAGGTCTTCTCGCGCCTGCGTGCCCGCTCCTCTCGCGCGAACCGAGCCTCGCGCTCTGCCTCGGCCCGCTCCGCGTAGCCTGGGGCCAGGTCCGCCGTGAACCACTCACGCGCACCAGCGGAGAGGCCCTTGCCACACTTGCCGCAGTAGGCCTCCCCGCCTCGGTCGACGGACGTCGGGTGTGCGCACTCGTCGACGCGGATCATGCCGCAACCTCAGCCTGATCGTCCTCGCGCGAGGCGACGTAGGCTTCGAGCTCCACCTTCGACTCGGTGTCCGAGCCGTCTTCGACGTGGAGTCCCCGCACACCGGGGTCGTATTCGAACTGGATCAGAGCCTCCACCTGGGCAGGCGTCAGCTTCCTCTGGTCGATCATGCTCTCTTCTCCTTCAAGGCCGGGTCGGCCTCGTCCAAGGCATTGCTGTAGACCTCCAACACGTCTCCAACCTTCGCACCGATTGCCAAGACCTCTGCCAGGACCGAGTCCCTCCCGCGGGCGGTCGGGCTGGTCCAGTCGACCTGGTCCATGCTTGGGAGCCTCGCCCACGTCGCGTGCAGCAGGCCGACCAGAAGATCCGGCGAGAGCGTGGCCGGCCCGTCGAGCAGCTGCTGCAACTGCTCGCCGGCAGCCTCCGCGGCCAGCACCTCTTCGCGTCGCTCTGCGAGAGCACGTGAGATCGGGTCGGTCACACCCTGAGCCTCGTTCATTCGGACTCCGACGGCAACTCGCGAAGCGTGATCTTGTAGCCAGGCTCCGCGTGGTAGATCTTCTCCGACCTCCGCTGCGCGATCAGCGAGTCGTTCACGACCCAGCCTCCTGCCTCCAGACAGTCGTCGATCAGCTTCTCCAGGTTCCCCAGGTCGGGGATCGGCCCGGTCGCCTTCTTCGCACTGGTCGGCCTGATCGTCCCGGCGAGTGCCTTCGCCTTCTTCTTCTTGCTCCAGCTTTTCCTGATCGGCATTCGGATAGAGACGTGGAGGACGCAGTCGGTTGCGATCGCGGCCGGCGGTGCGACGGACCTGAGCAGATCCGAGACCGCCTTCTCGGTCTTCTTGTCCTTGTTGCTTGAGGCCAAGAGGTAGCGCGTCGGCTTCTTGCACCGAGGGCACCTCTTCCCGATCGGGACCATGACCTTCGAGTTGCCCTTCGCCTTCGGCTCGCAGGAGACGATCGCGGACCACCCGGGGAGCCCGTCGACGGGTGGGCAGTCCAAGACGGACGCACCGAGTGCGACGGCCGGCGATCGACTCGCCGCCTTGGATCCGCCGAACGTGAACTTCCCGCCGCGCTTCGCCACGGTTCCTACCCTTCGTCCCGATCCTACCAGCGGGCCGTGACAGCGTCTTGCCACGTGTTGGGGGCTGTGGGCGACAGCTGGCAACACGTGCCCCGCGGCGCTTTGGACGCCGCGAGGGCGTCCAAGGGCGACCAAAGCGACCTCGCAACGTGTGCATAGCTACGGGCGATTGTGGCCATTTCACGGAACACCGGTCCAGCACTCGGCGCGCGGGTTTTTCTCGGAGTCGCCGATTCCGGAGCCTCGCGGACCGGAAAACTGGAATTCCGAGAAATACTTTCGCCGCCGTTACCCACAACACGTTGGGGGCTTAGCCCTTACGCGAATCCCCACGAACCCCACGAACCGGGGGAACCGTGGGGTTGATTTGATACCATGGTCACCGTCGACGCGCAGCGGCGCGGCGGCGGGACGAGGCGCGGACGACCCCACCGCACGATTGACAATTTGACTGGCACCGATCGCCGAGACCCTCCGCGAGTAAGCCGGCCGCACCCCACGGCCGCAGGCGAAGACGAACCCCACGGGGAAGGCAGGACGCGATCGGGACCAGAGGCATGGAGCGCGACCGGGGATCCACCCCGGAGTCAGCGCTATCCCCCCGATCCGACGAACGGCGGCTGCCAGGACGCAGAGCATAAGGACGCACCGAAACGAGTGCGCAGCGCGACGACCACAAGGCAGGCAAACGATCCGAACCGCGTCGAGCCTACGGGCTGGGGGCAGGACCCATGGCAACGGCGCTGCGAATCCTCAATGAGGCCAGCGACCCCAAGCCGGACGGACAGGTAGGCCGCAATCCATGCATGACCGCGACGACGCGGATCCGCCAAGAGCACCCGACCCACACAGCTGGGCGAACGGCATGCTCGCCAGCGCGGATCAGCGGAAGCGCGCGAGCGGCGCGAGCCTGGGATCGAATCCCTCCCCACCCCGGGGGCCCGACGGGGATCTTTAAACCAGGGCCTTCGGGCCCGAATCAACCGCCGCCGAGTGCGGCACGGAGTCGACCATGACCACCACCAACACCAACGTCCTGAGCACGATCGCCGCCCCCAAGTTCCTCTTCGTCTTCAGCGACTACCAGCTGAAGGTCCTCGCCGCCCTCGACATGGGCGCGGAGACCAGCGTCGAGATCATGGAGCTGATCGAGCCGGCGATCGACAAGTTCGCTCGCCGCCGGACCTGCGAGGCCCTGGCCACCCTCGATCGCTGCGAGATCGTGGAGCGCGAAATGATCGGCTCCACTCGCTTCGCCTCGATCCGCCCCGAGGCCGAGGCCTTCGTCGCCAGCACCCTCGCCGCCGCCAGCCTGGAGGGCTAGGCCCGAGGATCGGCCGCGATTCAATCCCGCCTCTTGCCCCGCCGATCCCCCACCGGGATCGGCGGGGCTTGCCTCAGTGGAACCGAACCCCAAGGAGTTGACCATGACCACCAAGACCTTCGACACGTTCACCTGCAACCGATCGGGCTGCGGCCAGAAGATCGAGATCGCCAGGACCGGCCAGCCGGTCAGCACGCTCGGCTACCTCTGCACGGCCCACCGGATCGAGGTCATGGGAGCCGAGAAGGAGCACGAGGAGCGGCTCGCCTACGACGCCGAGTCCGCGAACGCCGAGTGGGAGGAGGGCGTCCGATTCGCCTCGCGGACCCTCGGCAAGCTGGAGGGCAAGGTCGACCAGGCCGAGGCCCTTCGCTCTGCGCTGAGCCGCCTCCTCCACCAGGCCGCCGACCTGCAGCGGGACGCCAAGGCCGACCTGAACGAACTCCTCAGCCTGGCGGCCGAGCCGTTCGTCGACGAGAAGACCAAGCGCTTGGCGCGGATCGCCGCCAAGCGAGTGGAGAGCACGGTCGGACGCCTCGGCGACTTCTGGCGGAAGGGCTAGGGCCATGGGCGCACACGAAGAGACCTTCACCTACGAGACGAAGAGCCGCTCCGAGATCGTGGAGCGGTTCAAAGACGATTGCCCCGACCCGGCTGGCTGCGCGAACGCCGAAGGCTACTGCGGCTGCGCCTGCCAGTTCGGTGGGCGGATCAGCCGGTTCCTCAGCGAGACGTTCGACTCGGAGGACGCGGCGGCCGAGGCGATCCTCGATCGCCACAGCAAGTGGGACGGGTCGGCGATCGCGGCCTACTTCGACGACGGCGACCGCGAAGGCGTCGTCGTCGGAGGCTGGGTGGCCGAATGATCCTGCTCGCCCACCACGAGGCCTCGCCGACCTTGATCGCCGCCCTGATCACCTTCGCAGGGCCGGCGATCTTCGCCTTCCGCTGCTGGCTCTGGAGCCGGCGCGACGACCAGGAGCGCAGCCAGGGCTGACCCGCACTCGGTGCGGGCGGCGGGTCCGAGTCCCGCCGCTCCCATTTCAATCAACCGCCGGCTGAGTCCGGCAACAAGGAGTTTCCCATGAGCCTCTCGAAGACCGACCTGGTCTACCGCCTCTTCGCCTTCACCCGCAGCAAGGTCGAAGGCCTCGATCAAGAGACCTCGGACGCCGTCGTCGCCGAGGTGGATCGCTTCAACTCGGGCATGAAGACCCGGACCAAGACCGACGACCTGGAGAACCTGGTCAACCAGGTCGCTGCGGCGATCGGGCTCGAAGAGGCCGAGGCCCGCGTCGCGCTCCGCAAGGCCGTCGACGAGATCACCCGGACGGACGCGGCCCCGATCCACGGCGAGCCGATCGACTACCCCAAGCAGTTCGGCAAGCAGGCCTGCCGAGTCTGGCTCGCGGAGCGAGACCTCAAGACGACGACGAAGACGAAGGTCGCGGAGCTGCAGGACATGATCGTCACCTACAAGGCCGAGACCTGGGACGACGAGCCCGACCACGAACTGGCCGCCAAGCGCCAGGCCGAGATCGACGCGGCGGCGGCCAAGCGGGAGCGCAAGGAGCGCGAAGAGGCTGCGCGGGCCAACGCCTCTGCGGCACCGAGTCCAAGCTCGAAGGCTGCGCCCAGCAAGGCGCTCACGATCACCGAGGACGTGGCGATCCAGGTCGTCTCCAAGGGCACGACCTACACCGGCGTGATCCACCCCGACGCGACGGTCACCTTCGACGACACCGAGTCCAACGGCGCGATCCGCGGCAAGACCTACAAGAGCACCAGCAAGGCCGCCTGCGCGGCCATGGACTCGAAGGCCGCCAACGGCTGGCTGCGGATCACCTTCATGGACGGCGAGACCCGCCGGCCGATCGACGCGCTCCGGGAGAACTCGAAGGGCTACTCGCTGAGCGGCGGCGGCCGGCGCAAGAAGGTCATGGGGCCCGAGGAGGCTGCGAACGAGGTCACCCGCCTGGAGGCTCGCGTCCGCCGGCTGTCGGACTCGCTGGAGAAGGCGAAGGCGAACCTGGCCGCCGCGAAGGAGGCCGCCGAGGCGCAGCCCCAGGTGCCGGCTGACGATCCGGGCGGCGAGCCCGAGACCCCGGTCGCCGAAGAGCCGGTCGCCGAGGCGATCGCCAGCACCGACCCGGAGCAGCTGGCTGACCGCGAGCAGGAACTCCGCGCCATGAAGGCGAAGGACCTGCGGGCGATCGCCGCGACCCTGAAGATCCAGGGCCGGAGCAAGCTCAAGGTCGCCGACCTGGTCGTCGCGATCGTCGCCGCCGAGGCCGCATAGGCTAAGGCCCACAGGGCGCGCGTGTCGGCCGCCGGCCGCTCCGGGGCAAATCCCCCCTGAGCCCGAGACGGAGGCCGACACGCCGCCGCCCTGCGGCACAATGGGCCGCCTCCGGGCGGCCCCCGAACATGGTCCTGGGGGGTGGTTCCCTCAGGGTCGACTCCGGGCCGGCAGCCGGGGAGGGCGTTCCTCCCCGGCGGCCGGTCCACCTGATCCACCCGGCCCAAGAAGGAGCCTTCCTCATGTCCAAGCAACTCGCCCTCTCGATCGCGAATCCGCTGCAGGCAGGCGCGACCGTCGTCGTCCTGCAGGAGTCCGACGAGCTACTCGCCCTCGCCGCCGTCGAAGCCGGCGCGGCCTCGTGCGGAGAGATCACCTTTCTCTCCGGCGCGGCCCCGGAGGCCTCGGAGAAACTCGAAGGCTTGACCAGGCCGAACCCGAAGATCCGCGTCCTGGTCCTCTCCGACTTCCTGGCGATCTACGGGGGGAACCCGCTGACCGTGAGACTGATCCGAGAGGTCGCGCTCCAGCAGCGCGAGGAGGGCGAGCGGTTCACCCGCCTGATCCTGATCGAGTCCCCGACCACGGAGATCCCGCTCTCGCTCCGCGGCGACGTCGAGGTGGTCAGCCCGGTCCTCCCGACCGTCGCCGAGCTGGGTGAGGAGCTGGACCTCTTCGTGGAGGCCCAGGAGATCAAGCTCGAAGGCAACGGCGAGGTGCGCTACGCGATCGCCGCCGCCTGCGCTGGCCTCTCGCGGCACGAGGCGGCTCGCCTCTTCGCCCTCTGCTGGATCGAGAACGAGTCCCTCGATCCCGGCTGGCTGCGCCAGGCCAAGGCGCGCAAGGTCAGCGATCGACTCGGTGGAGCGCTCACCTTCGAGTCGCCGGCCAGCGCTGACGTCGGCGGCCTGCAGAACCTGAAGGGCTGGCTCGGGTCCCGCCAGGCGGCCTTCGGGTCCGCGAAGGCTAAGGCCTTCGGGCTGCCAGAGCCGAAGGGCTTGCTCATGCTCGGGATCCCCGGCTGCGGCAAGAGCCTGACGGCTAAGCAGATCGCCAGGCTCTGGGAGCTCCCGCTTATGCGCCTGGACGTCGGGAAGGTCTTCGGCTCGCTGGTCGGACAGAGCGAGTCCCAAATGCGCGCGGCGATCGAGGCCGCGGAGGCCTGCGCCCCCTGCGTCCTCTGGGTGGACGAGATCGAGAAGGGCCTGGCCGGGAGCGGCGGGTCGGGATCGAGCGACAGCGGGACCGGCCAGCGAGTGTTCGGCACGCTGCTGACCTGGCTCCAAGAGAAAGAGGCTCCGGTCTTCGTGGTCGCGACCGCCAACAAGATCAGCAACCTCCCGCCCGAGTTGCTGCGCAAGGGGCGCTTCGACGAGATCTTCTTCGTCGACCTGCCCTCGCACTCCGAGCGCGAGGAGATCGCTCAGATCCACCTTGATCGGCGCGACCGAGAGCTGACCGCGAAGCAGGTCACGAAGATCGCCACGAAGGCGGACGGGTTCTCCGGCGCGGAGATCGAGCAGGCGATCGTGTCCGGTCTCTTCCGAGCATTCTCGGAGGGCGCTCGGAAGCTCAAGGTCGACGACGTCCTGCTCGAACTCGAAGGCACCACGCCGATCAGCAAGACAATGGCTGCCGAGATAGACGCGCTCAAGACTTGGGCCGACGGGCGCGCGAGACTTGCCTCCGCGACTCCGGCCGCACCAACCACCAACAAGGGCCGCCGCATGCGCGGCCCGCAACTCGCTAAGAAGGGACGGTAGCCAATGGCTTGCTGGACGACTGTGACCATGGAAGAGATCGAGGACACGGAGATCAACCGCCAGGCGCGCGAAGCGCTGGATCTCCCACTCGAAGGTTCGCTCACCTCCTACGACGCTCGTCGCGTTCGCACGGAGGCCGGGGTGATCAAGGCGCGGCGGGAGATCCGCCGCCTGCAGCCGACCGCGGTGATCCGCCGCGTCGGGAACAAGCTCAACGTAAGCGTTTCGGTCTAAGGAGGACCCCATGCCCAGGCAAATCAACTTCACTGTCGAGATTCAGGACGGCGGCGAGTTCGCGAAGATCGAGGTCCCGCACGGGTCCGGCCAGCAGCGAGACGCGAACGCGATTCAGAAGCTCACCAAGGACCTGGCCGAGGCTATCGGCGAGATCGAGGAGCGGCACCAGCCGGCTCCGCACCACCACCACCATGACGAGACCACCAACCACAACCACCTGACTCAGGGAGAGTAGCCATGAACGGCAGCATGATCGTCGGACGCTTGAGCGTCAGTTTCGACCGAGGCGTTTCGACCAACAAGGCACCCGACCTTGGACTCGAACAGGCCCCCGACCGCACCGAGGACGGCAAGCTCGTCCGCGGACTCGGGACGCACTACCGCAGCGACGAGGCCAAGGCGACGGCCAAGGAGCTGGCCAAGCAAGAGGGCCAGATCCGCGAGGCCTTCCGGCGCGCGTTCCTCTCCAGCTCGATCCCCGGCTTCTACGTCCTGCCGGAGAGCGGCGCGGGTCGCGAGCTGCTCAGCAAGCTGACCTTCGACGCGCGGATCAACGCGCACGTGTCCGAGTATCAGATCGCCCTCAACGATCGTCTCCCGCCGGTCGAGATCACCGAGTGGGCCTCCCGCGTCAAGCGACAGCTGACCGACGTCCCTCTCGGCAAGTCGACCGACCCGGCAGCGGAGGGCTTGGTCACCCTGGAAAGCCTGGCCATGTGCCCCGCCCTGGACGACGAGACGAGCGAGACGCTGCTTGGCTTGATCGCGGACGCGAAGCTCCAGGCGATCACCCGGGTCGAACTCCGGCGGGAGATCAAGGCCATGAAGGTCGGTGTCTCCTTCAGCGCGAAGCCCCGCCGGGTCAAGGCGCAGGCTGCAGCCAAGCCGGACGGCAAGGCGCTCAAGCCGCGCCGCGGAGCGAAGGCCAAGAAGGAAGACGAGGCCGCAGCGTGACGCGGAAGAGCAGGCTCAAGGAGCCGTTCAACAACGAGTCCTTCTTCGGCAAGATCGCCCGAGAGCAGGTGATCGCCAAGCCCTCCAAGAGCGGCTCGTCGGTCCTGCAGGTCAAGCCGCAGCGCAGCCGTGACTTCGACTGGCACCGGCCGCTGCTCCACGTCCCGGAGTTTCAGTGGCGGCCGGAGACCGGCATGAGCCGCTACAACTTCGAGCGCGAGCACACGCCGCCGCACCAGAAGGAGTTCTTCATGGAGCTCCAGTTCATGTATCAGGTCCAAGGTCCACCGTCTCTCGCGCCGGACGACCTTTGGATCCCCGTCCGCGAGTCGCGACTCAAGGGAGAGGTGCTGGATAACGGCCTCCCCGGGTCCGACCTCGGGAAGGAGTTCTGGGAGGCAGTCGGGCGCTACGTGATCACGCGCTACTCGCCAGACGGTCAGTGGCGCTTCACATTCCAGGCGGTCAAGGCAGGCGACGGACTCGCGGACCGGCTCGACGTTCGGCACCGCGACTACCGGACGCTCCCCGATTACAACCTCTTGGTCCGGTTCAGGTCTTGGGTCCTCCCGGACACCCGGAGTGCCTACATGATCTTCCCCGGGACGGACGTGACTCGGCCGGGGTGGGAGGCCGACTACGAGAACGACACGCCGAACAACCTCCAGCTGATCAGCACGAGGCCGCCGACCGAGGAGGGCGCATGAGCCTCGCGATCAAGCTCGTCGGGCTCGCCTGCGGCGTCCCAACGGATCACGACGGTAGGTTCCTCCTCGAATACGATCCGACCTGCCAGTGGAAGGAGGGAGGGCAGCTCTGCGTTCACCTCCTCTCGACTGACGACCTGGGGGCCGCAAAGCGCTACCCCGACCTTGTCTCCCTGCACGCCGATTACTCAAGATCGGTCGGGACTCGCGCCGACGGGAAGCCCGACAGGCCGATCACCGCTTACACCATGGAGATCGTGAAGATCCCCGACGAAGGAGAATCCAAGTGACGAACCCGAAGGACCCACGGTGGCTGACCGAGGACGAGCAACGAGCACGAGTCAGAATTGCGGCACTGACTCTGGAGGAGGACCTGATCACACGGATCGAGGCAGGCGACACCGACCTCGGCGAGGAGATCGAAAGCGTTCAGCGTGTCCTCAAGCGTGTCGGCCGCGAGCCGACCTACACCGAGTCGGTCTCGATCGCCGAGCACAAGCGCCGGCTCTCAGAGGCGCTCGCGCTCCACAAGCGAAAGCGGGACGCCGCGCTGGGGAGCGTGATCGACCAGGAGCGGACCGCGTGAGGAAGAACAACTCCTCCAGAACGGTCGCCACGCGTCGAACTCCAGGCGGCGGCCCGCGCAAGAAACGTGGGCGGGTCGTTGCCGTCGACGGATACCTCTCGCGGACCAAGCAGCGAAAGCTCGTCGACGACTCGCGACTCCTCTACATGAGTCTCTGGCCTCACCAGGAGCCGACCGGAGCGTGCGTGTTTCACGCGGTCGCGCTCCAGCTCCTGGGCGCGAAGCGACACGACCTGAATCTCATGCTTCAGGCTGGGTCGGCGTGGTGGCCTCGCCTCGACAAGTGGACCCTGAGTCCAGACGCCGGTGGCGCTCTCTTCGGCTACGAGTTCGCACCCGGCAAGACGGCACATGGGCTCAAGGACGGAGAGCTGGTGGAGGTCCTGCCGGAGATCCACGCTTGGCTCGGGATTCGGCACGAGGACAGGTCTGGGACGATCGTCGACCCAACGACCGGGACATGGCCAGCGGCGAGCATGGAGCGCCACGGGGTCGACTGGCCGGGGCGGAAGCCGCCACCGTTCCTCTGGGAGCACACCAGCAGGCTCGACGAGAAATGGCCGCCGCCGTTCGCTCCCAGCTACCACCCCAGCGCCGAGGCCGCGGACGTCGTCACCTCGTTCGCGATCCGCGAGATCTACCCTCGGGTCGGAGAGGCGGTCGGGGTCGACTGGAAGCTCGTGGCTTTCGCATGAGCAAGAAGAAACTCGTCCAGTATCCAGAACACGAGAAGCTCCAGCTCGTGAAGGAGAAGACGCAGGCATGCGGAGAGTTCCTCGACTGGCTCATTGAGGAGAAGGGCTGGGAGCCACGTGGCGGTGGGGGCGCGAACGTTCGGCGGCTACTCGCTGAGTTCTTCGAGATCGACCAGGACCTGATCGAGCGCGAGAAAGAACACATGCTCGAATCGTGCAGGCTCCTCGGCGAAGCCCCTTGACGGCCAAGGCCAGGTGGGTCGGGCTGAGCCGTGGCTGGCGCGATCCGAAGACCGGCCGCTGGACGTTCGAGCGCTGCGCAGCGAAATGCTACGCGAGGCCTGCGTGGCGAGTGGTTCGACACGGGTTACCGAACGTCATGCTCTGCTTCCACCACGCGAAGGTCGCGACCGGCCGACATGGACTCATGATCCGGCCAGAAGAAATTCCAGAAAACCCTCAACCCCGCCCGACCCGGTTCCGATAGGTCGGTTGGAGGCAACGTGCATGAACGAGAAGATCAGACGGGTGAGGGCGGCGATCGCCGCCGGGGCATACGACGAGAGGACCCTGGAGGGAGAGCTGGCTCTCCACCTGGCGGCAGACAGGGTCCTGGCATTCTTGACCGAGTCGACGTCACGGGGCTGCGGGGATCGGTCCGGTGGCGCTGCCCATGCGGCCGAAACGGATTCACCGTAGCGGACCCGAACCAGGAGGAGCGCGTTGAGACCTGCCCCGACTGCAGGAAGGCGACGCTCCGATTCTGGCCTTCGGGCTAGCAGGTCCGACGGGACCTGTAAAACGAACGGCCGCGGGGGTGTGTGTCCCGCGGCCGTTCAAGAAGGAGTGTCCCAGGTTGCGCGCCCACGCTCGCCGGCACGGAACCGTTGTAGCACAAGGCGGGTGACAACGAGGTGGATCGGTGGCCAAGGCCAAGCCGATCAACGAGGCCGGCGTCGACCTGAACGGTTGGCGAGATCGAGTCGCGTCCGAGGACGGACCGCCAAGCACGACGAGGCTCGTGCTCCTGGTGCTCTCGCTCTACATGAACCGGAAGGGCGGCTCCTGCCACCCGAAGGTCCCGACGATCGCGCTCGCGACCGGGCTCACGGAGCGCGCGGTGGGGATCCACCTGCGCGAAGCAGTCCGAGCTGGGTGGGTGGAGATCGGACGACGGTCCGGCAAGCACTGGAGGCAGAACTCCTACCAGGCGACCTGGCCGTCACCCGAACGTGGTTCGGGTGATCGTGGTTCGGCCGATCGTGGTTCGGCTGATCCTGACGACGCCATGACCCGAACCACGTTCGGGTCACACCTATATAAACCACCCATTGAACCACCCAAGGGGATCGAGACGGTTGATCCCTCTCTGCTCCCTGGATACGCGTCCGGAGTTCAGCCCAGGGAGCCCCGTGTGCCGTCCGCTCCGGAGGAAGGCCCCCGGGCACCTGTTCCTCCCAAGCAGGCCCACACGCAGCGCCCAGGGCCCTCGCTTGAGGACGTGGTCAACGGGCTGCGGTCGACCTACCCCCACCCGGTGAATCGGGGCGGCCCGCGCCGGACGCCGAACCCGCTGGCGATCGAGGGGTGGCTCGGAGACAAGATCCGACTCGGGCACCTCGGGCCGGCGGACTACGCCAAGGTCCTGGCCGCAGCTGAGCGCGAGAAGGTCTTGGCCGAGCGGGACCCGGAGCGCTACCGAAAGGTGCTCCGGACTTGGATCAGGGAGGCGGCCTGGCAAGACCTGGTCGAAGACGAAGGCCTCGACGGACCGGTGGTCCCGCCGCCAAGCGCCGGACCCAAATTCACGCCCGACGAGTGGGCCAACCGAAAGACGAAGGATCCCGAATGAGACCGGAACCACTGATCAGCCGAACGCCTCCGAACAACCAGGAGGCAGAGCGCGCCGTCCTGGCTGGTCTCTTCGATCAGTTCCGTGGCATGGACACGCTGGAGGTCCCGATCACACCTGCCGACTTCTACTCGGTGTGGCACGCCACGATCTTCGAGAGCATGCTCTCGCTCCGTGAGCGAAAGATCCCGATCGAGCATATCGCTCTGAAGAACGACCTGGTCCGGAGAGGGGTGGCCGTCGACACCGAGCGCGTCATGAACCTCCTGACCCTGGAGAACGACACCGTCCCGACCGCCGCGAACGTGAACTACTACTCGCGGGTCGTCATTGCCATGAAGCGGAAGCGCGTCCTGATCGAAACGGGCGCGCGAATCTTGGAGCTCGGGTTCACCAACGGGAAGGTCAAAGAACTCTACTCGAAGGCGAGCGAGCTTCTCTTTACCGCCTCCCAAGACCGGTCTGCCCAGAAGATCGTGGACGGCGCTGGCATGGCGAAGGAGGTGTGGGATCACCTCAACAACCCGAACCGGGAGCCGGGTGTCGTCTCTGGCTGGTTCGCGCTTGACCAGGTGATCCAGTGCTTCCGCCCTGGCGAAATGTCCGTGCTTGCGGCGCGGCCCTCCATGGGCAAGAGCGCGCTCATGAACTCGCTGCTGGTCGCCATGCTCAAACGCGGCGAGCGCGTCGGCTGCTGCTCCCTCGAAATGGATCGACTCCAGCTGGCCTGCAACGCGATCGGCGCACAGGTCGGGGTCGACACGACGCGGATCCGCCGCGGGGTCTTCGGCGAGGTTGAGCCAGGGCGGTTCGACGACGCGGTTGCAAAGCGCGAGACCAGCCTGACGATCGACGGCGTGGAGTGGCTCGCGGAGTTCGGGGACCGGCTCGCGATCTTCGACGGCGAAGCCTACAACGTCACCGACCTGTCCCGAGTCCTTGAGCGCATGGTCACCCAGAACCAGGTCCGGTTCGTGGCGATCGACTACATGCAGCTGCTGGACGGCGGCGACGTCTCGCGCGGCCTCGGTCGCTACGCCGAGGTCACCGAGATCAGCAAGGGCCTCAAGCGACTCGCGAAGCGCTTGAAGATCCACGTCATGGTCCTGGCGCAGCTCAACCGCAAGGTCGAAGAGCGTCGCGACAAGAAGCCGATCATGGCGGACCTTCGCGACTCGGGGCAGGTGGAGCAGGACGCGGACGTGATCATGCTCCTGCACCGGCCCGAATACTACTGGCCGGACAAGGAGGACCTGGCAGGGCTCGGGATCCTCAACGTGGCGAAGAATAGAAACGGCCCGACCGGCGTGGTCAGGCTGGCCTTCACGAAGCGATTCACGAGATTTGAACCCGAATAATTCACGCTATACTGAACCGGAATAGGAGGCGTCATGAGAGAGCGCTGGAGGCCAGTGGTTGGATTCAAGGGGTTCTACGAGGTGAGCAACATGGGGGGGGTCAGATCCGTGGACCGTGTCATTCGCTGCGGAAGCGTGAGGGCGGACGGAACGAAGGACGCCAGGCTCTTCCTTGGCAGACCGATTAGGCAATCAACGCTGCCCAAGTGCGGCCACAAGAAGGTCGGACTCTGGAAGAGGGGTGTCGAGAAAACCTGCCGAGTTCACCGGCTCGTCATGGCAGCGTTCGTCGGCCCATGCCCGAAGAACAAAGAGGTCGCACACGAGGACGGAGACCCGGCGAACAACAGGCTGAAGAACCTCTCCTACAAGACGCACACAGAGAACCAGCGCGACATGCGCCGACACGGGACAGCGCCGCGAGGCGAGAGGAACGCGCACGCTCTCCTGACAGCCGCGAAGGTCCGCGAGATCAGGAGGCGCGCGAAGAAGGGGCCACACGGAATCAAGGCCAAGCTCGCAGAGGAGTTCGGTGTGGCGAGGTCGACAATCACTGCCGTCGTGAAGCGACGAAACTGGAAGCACATTTAGCCAGAGGAGGCCCAATGAAAGATCTGAGTAGGATCTCAACGAAGGAACTGATAGCCGAGTTAGAAAGCAGGGACGCGTGGCCACCGGCCGCCGAGGTGACCGAGAAGAACGACGGCTCGATATCCGTCCACGCCCTTGAGGGCGAAGACCGATTCAGCCGGCGGCTGCAGATAACCGCTGGGTTACCCGGCGGAAAGACTCGAAGAATTATCTTCCCGCTTCCGTGGCTCGCGCAGGTCGTTGCGATCGCGTTCCGGGAGGCGGGTGCCTCGACGTTCAGGTTCTCCCGCCGGTCTGGCAGACACCAAGTCTCTGCGCACGGGAAACACGACGTTCGCGAGTTCGCAGGGAAGCTCCTATGAAGCGCGGCTACACCCTGATCAAGGAGGAGCGCCTTCGTCAGACGAAGGAGGAGGGCTGGGACGCGGCGCACGACGACGACCACAGCAAGGACGAACTCGCCTGGGCGGCCGTCTGCTACGCGGCCCCCGACAACGTCTACGTCATGCGCCAGGGATCGGGAGGGATCGGGCACGTCGTCTTCGCAGACCCGTGGCCCTGGTCAAGCCAGTGGGACAAGCGCCCCACCACGTTCGACCGCAAGGGCTACCGAAGGCGCGAGCCGACACCCGAGGAGCGGCTTCGCTGCCTGGTCAAGGCCGGCGCGCTGATCGCTGCCGAGATCGACAGGCTCCAGCGGGAGGGGGCAGCCAATGGCCAGGAAGGTCCGTAAGGCGAAGAAGAAGAAGCTCGTCAGGCCGAGGCCCGCGCCGAAGGTCGAACCGCTCTCGTGGTGGAGGCCGTGCCGCTACAGCAAGAAGAGCGTCCTCGTCGACACGCCTCGCGGCCCGTGCGAGATCAGCCTCACGAAGACCGGTATCAACGTGCGGGCGATCGAATCGAATGACGCGCGGAAGCACCTACCGCTCTGGTCGGTGCGTCCGGTCGTCGCCAACTCGGTCGACCTGTGTTTCACGCCGAGGAGCGAGCACATTTGAACGCCAAGACACAAACCACCAAGGAGACCGCATGAACGGACAGAAGGAGTATCTCGTGTTGACCAACAGCGAAGACGGTGACGTGCGCCTACGCGTCGTCGGAGAGGAGGCTCTCGTCGAGGAGCTTCGTGAGGACGAACCCGACTGGAACGAGTTCGTCACGGTGAAGGACATTCACGACCGCGGACCTGGCGGCTGGGACTTCGCCAACGAAGGGAAGCGCGGCTCGCTGATCGTCCGCGTGGACGGCGTCGTGATCCCGAAGCCTGTCCAGGCCGTGACGGACTGGAGGCTCTCGTGAGAGACGGATTCGCCATGAGCAAGATCACCAGCGGCATGAAGGGACCAACCGTCCTCGAATGGAACGAGTCGCACCCGATCGGGACGAAGGTCTTCTACTGGCCTGGTATCCGGGAGGGCCCCGGCATTCCGAGCGAGACTCGTTCGACCGCGTGGGACCTGTGCGGCAGCCCGGTCGTCATGCTCAAGGGACGGGCCGGCGGGATTGCGCTCACGCACGTCGAGGTCGCCGTCCTCAAGAAGCAGGTCTGCAAGGAGCCAGGCTGCGCTGACGGGACGATCACGGAACGTGGCTGCCAGGGGACAGAGGAGCTGAGGAGGGACGGGCTTGAGTGCGGTGTCCTCGAAGACCTTCACCCGACCGACGGCCACGAGTTCGAGTGGGACGGAGATCCTCCAGAGGTCTACAACTGCCCCGCCTGCAACCCGGAGAAGCTGACCGGCAAGGGGCTGACCTACGTCGCGGTCGGAAACGGGAAGGCCTGCGTGCTGGACTCGGAGTGCGGCTACCTCCTGTTGCAGCTGTCGGAGGTCGGTGGGTGCCCTGAAGACGTCGGCTTGGACTTCAACGAGGACGAGGGAATCTGGAAGGGCGTCGTGAAAGTCTGGACGCACCGCAGCTGGGAGGGCGAGCACGACGAGGGCTTCAGCGTCGTCGGCGAGTGGGAGGAGGTTGAGTCCTACCCCGAGCCGCCGTGCGACCTGGTCGCCGAGGGCGACTGCACAGGCATGCTCAAGGCGCGCGGAGCTGAGGACGCCTGGGCCTGCGACGCTCACGCGGGGCAGATCGCATGAGCTGGTCTCGATACAACGCGATCGTCACCAAGGAGCTTCAAAGGAGGGGATTCAAGTCTCACTACCCGCAGAGGGTCTACGACGCGTTCTTGGACGGCGCACCTGCGTCGGCCGGCGCGGACGCTGCCGTGATCGGCTGGGCAACGTGAGCTTCCACGAGTATCAGGAGAGCCGTCAGCTCGAACGCGCAGACGTCTCCTTCTACGGCCTGATCATGGCCGCCATGCGGCGCGCGGACACGGACAACCTCCAGCTCCTGCGTGGAGCGTTCCCCAAGGTGTGGGACGAGCTTCAGGCTCGCTACCACGCACCTGGAGGGATCCTCCAGGGCGAGCGGCAGGCGTGACCGCGATCGTCACCGGGTCGCGCGTCTACGGATACCCGACGGAGGAGAGCGACCTTGACGTGGTCGTTCTCCTCTCGGCGGCAGACGTCGATCGAGTCGTGACCGCGCTGGGGCTCGTGGTCCCGAAGGACCAGGACGACAACGCTTACCCGACGCTCCAGTTCAAGCAGGGCAAGCTGAACCTGATCATGGAGACAGACCCGGACCGGTTCGAGATCTGGAGCCGCGGGACGCAGACGCTGAAGGCCATGGCACCAGTCAAGCGCGACCAGGCCGTTGCCCTCTTCAAGCAGCTCCGCGCGCAGCAGACGCAGGGCGACAAGTTCACGTTCCCAGAGGGGAGGAGGCGGACATGAACGACGACGACTTCAACCCATACGAGGGCGTGATCGTCGCGAGGCCGATCACTCCGTTGCCAGACGATCGCCGAGGCGGCGTTCGGTTTGACCGAGACCGAGAGGCGATCGTCGTCCCGCTGACGTTCGCCAGGGCCAGGATCCACTGGCGCTGGGTCGATAACCCCGTCTCCTACGAAGACGGGTGGTGATACCCAAGCGTCGGTGCGGCGGTCGCTGCACTCGCCTCTTGGGACGGAGAAGGAGAACCAGAGGGGTGGCACCGCCACCCGACAACCGGCCGCCGTCGACCCGACTGCGACCCCGAGAAGGAATACGTGAGGCAATGATCGAACCCGAAGAGAAGGACGTTGGCCGCGGAGTGATCTACCAAGCGAGCCACCCAGGCGCACCAAGAGAGGACGGCGTGATCACGAGCTTCAACGACCACACCGTCTTCGTCCGCTACTCCACGCAGCACCCGTCGGCCCCCGGGCAAGCGACGAGTCGCGAGGACCTGGTGTGGGCACGGAGGCCGCTCAAGCCGAGGATCGTCCCGCCCCAGGAGAAGATCGCGTGACGGACGAGAAATTTGCGTTCAGCAACAAGACCATGCAGCGCCTGCACGTCCCGACGAAGGGCTGCGCGACCTGTCCCTACCGGAGGGACACGCCGCCGGGGATCTGGGCACCAGAGGAATACGAGAAGCTCAGGTCTTACGACTCCGAGCTCGACGAGTTGGAGGATCCCTCCGACGGACTGAAGGTCTTTCACTGCCACCAGGAGAACGTCACCGGGGTCCCGACGGTGTGCCGCGGGTGGCTCTCGGTTCACCAGGAGTCGGTCGCGGTCCGTCTCGCGTGCGCGATCGGGGCTGTCACGCCAGGGGACGTTCCGCTCGAACGCGAAGGCGACTACTACTCGTCTGGTCACGAGGCAGCCGACGCTGGACTGGCCGGGGTCGACGACCCGTCGCATGAGGCTCGCCTCGCACAGAACCAGCTGCTGCGCAAGGGAACCTTCGTCCTGCGAGACGACGCGTGATCAGCGTCCGGCTCCGCGACGGAGGCAAGGCGTCGTGCGTCGTCTGCGGAGACCAGGACGGGACGCTGGTCGTCTGCCCTGGCTGCACAACGATCTACCACCCCGAGTGCGTGAAGGAGTGCCCGACGATCGGCTGCAGCCAGGTCGAATCGCAGGCGACGCGCCGCAAGCCGTTCGTCCCGACCAAGGGTCTCCCGCATGGGACGGTCGCCCGCGATCGCCTCCGCTGGGCACAGCAGGAGAAGGAGGCAAAGCGACGCCGGCAGAAGCACGCCGCGATCTTCTGCATGGTCGCGTTCTTCCTGCTGGAGATCATGTTCGAGTTCCTCTCGGCCTGGTCCTGGTCTCAGTGACAGCAGAGGCATGGCCGCCAGAGGACTGGAGGGAGCAAGAGGACGAGCGCCGCGCCGAAGACAGGAGGCGTCGTCGGACCCTGAAGCGCGGGCCCGCTGGGACGAACACCTGGCCAGGGAAAGCCGGCGGCTGGAGCGACACGATCCACTGCTTCAGCGAGAGGATCGGCCAGTGCCCATGGGCGGTCGGGCCACGACTCGCGACGGTCCCGCTTCGCGGTGGCGGATCCGGGAGCGCCCGAAGGGACTACAGGCCGAAGGGCGTCTGGTCCGCCGCGCCAATGACGGTCGACGTTCGTATGCGCTGCGTGTGCTGTGCGCTAAGAACGGATCGCGTTGTTAGCGTCCGCGCCCACCTTTTCTTGGGCGGCTGGAACCTCGGGCCAGGCTGGCTAGACCTCTGCTTCGAGTGCCGCCGCCGCGTCCCCGATCTTAAGCACGTCGACCTGAGGCAGATTCAAAACGTCTGACGTCTGTCTGACAAACGTCCGACGCGGATCGTGTCGGACCCGTTCGATACGTTCGTTTTCCACCGTTGCTACCATTTAGACTACACTGCCAGAGGAGACCAGAATGGATTTCAAGCTCAGACCTGCGAGGCGTGGAGAGATCTACGCTCGCGCACTCTTCTTCGGCGAGTCCGGCCAGGGGAAGACCTACTCGGCCCTTGCGGTCGCGCACCACCTCGCCGACCTCTACGGGTGGGACCCGTCCGTGATCGCCGTCGGAGACACCGAGACCGTCGAGAGCGCCGACCGTGAGGACGAGGGGACCGGGTCCGCGGAGAAATACGCAGGCCGCCCGTGCAACTGCAACCGCTGCCACCGGCAGGGACTCATGATCGACGGGTTCCAGACCATGATTCTCGAAGACGGCCACCGAGGCCCGGAGGCGATCTGCAGGTTCTTGGAGGTGTGTAAGCACGCCGGGATCAAGATCGTGGTCCTCGACGGGATCACCGACGAGTGGCGCGCTCTGCTTCAGATCGTCGACAAGGTCAACGCGCAGACGCGCGGAAAGGGCGACGGGTGGAGCACTGCTCGCCCGCTGCACAACCAGTTCGTCCGGGCGATCTTGGAATACCCAGGGCACGTGATCGCGACCTGCAGGGCGAAGAAGGAGTCCCGCCACAAGAAAGCCGAGGAGGGGCTCGGCGACGTGATCCCAGACCAGGACGGCAACGTCGTCTACGAGTATGACGTCGCGGTCTTCTTCAAGCGCGGGACCGGCTACGTCGTGAAGACGCGCGACGATCGCCTGGAGAACGTGAGTAGCCGACACCCAGGAGCCGACCTTGCCGAAGGCCTCAAGCGGTGGTGCGACGACCCGCGCGCCAAGACCGACTCGGCGGCTGGTGGGCAGCAGGCCAAGCAGGCCAAGCAGGCTGCGCGGGTTCCCCCTGTCGCTCCGAACACGCGGACGGACACCCACGCGAACGTCGGTGGGCTGGGCGAGGTGCTCCGGACCTGCGAGGTGAGGATCGAGACGCTTCGCGACCTCGGGTTGGACGAACTGGTCCGCAAGTCCGTCGACTACCTCGAAAACAACCGGGCGACCGGTCGGGGGATCCCGCAACTGATCGCGAACCAGGACGCGGCGATCGCGAAGGAGCTTCGCCGAGTCGCCGAGGAGGAGGCGGCTGCCGAGGCGGCTGCGATCCGCGAAGAGGGACAGGGTCCAGACGAGACGCATGGCGAGCACGAAGAGCAGACGGCTGCGGCGGGATACAACGACCTGCCGTTCTGACCTGAACAGCCGGCCTTGGTCGCGTGGCCAGGGCCGGCCCCACTCGAAAGGAGATCCCATGCCGAAGACGGAGGAGCCGCCTGTGGCGAAGAAGAAGAAGGCCAAGAAGAAGGCCACCAAGAAGAAGAAGAGGGCGGCACGGCGCAAGCCGCCGAGGGCCGTGAAGAAGAAGCTCCCGGTCGACTTGGAGGAGTCGTTCATTTCCCGCGTGAAGGACGCGGTGGTGTTTCTCCAGCGCGGAGACGACGAGCCCAACACGAGTATCCGCTCGTTCGTGCAGGACGCTCTGGAGGACAAGCTCCAGTCGATCACCAAGAAGCACGGCGAGATTCCGAAGAGGAAGAAGATCCGACCCCGCCAGGGTCGGCCCATGAAGAACTAGGAGAGGCCATGAACCGCGCGCCCACGCACACCAACATTCGCCAGCTGCTGCTGGCCGCCCTGAAGAACGAGAGCCCAAGAGGTGAGCTCGACGCTTGGACGTCGACACTCGACGGTGGGGCCCCGCTCTACCTAGCGGCGACGAACTACTGCGCCCACCGGCGTCACGAGCTGTCGGCCAGGCTTTCCGGGTTCGACAAGAGCGGGGAGTCCGTCGTTGCCACCGTCGCGATCCTCAAGAAGCGCGCCGCGGACCAGGGGCTCATTCGGTCCGACCCGGAGATCTACCAGGTCCCAGAGACCAGCGCGATCGTCTACCTCTGGAGAACCTCCGAGGGATCGAAGCCCTTCGTCGTCGAGCGTGCCCCGTCGGTCCCACCGGACCCGGTCCCCGGAATGGAGCACGTCCCCGTCGAGTCCTACCCTCCGAACCTCTGGTATCAGCCAGACCACTGGAGGCAGGTGAGGGTCACCCCGGTCGACGAGCACGGTGGCATGTTTCACCTGGACCTGGCCGGCGGCTACAAGACGTGGGAGGTCCCGAGTCGGACCTTCGTGGACGAGGTTCCCTCGCTCACCTTCGACGAGAAGCTCGCGACCCCGTGCTTCGTCTGCGACGCAGAGTCTGTTATCGAGTGCGGCCACAAGACAATGGCAGAGGAGCTTGGAGGGAGCCTTCCAGAGCCAGAGGGCCCGTGCGCCGAGTGCAAGAAGCCTCTCTGCCGCGAGAAGGGAGGCGCTGTTTGTCGATCCCCAGGGTGCCCGGAGAACCCCGGCGCGGCCAAGGAGACCTTCGTCCCGAGCCCCTGTCCGATCTGCAAGCGCCGCATGTGCGACCACACGCCCGCGGAGCGAGGCCAGACCTTGAAGGAGGTCATGGAGGGCTTCTGGTGCTCGGTCTGTGAGGGCGCGGACCCGGAGAGCAGCGACGTTCCGAACGGCGGCCACCACCCGCGGTGCGAACTCGGGCCGGAAGCGCTCGCGAAAGACATGGACCAGGAGAAGGGCGACCCTCAGTCCGAGGCTACCCCGCCCCCGGCTCAGTCCGAGCCGGGGGATCCTGGTCCGCCACTCATGTGGTGGTGCGATCGCTGCCTCGGCTGGGTCACCGACTCGACGCACAGCCATGCGAGCGGCTACGGCGTCAGCGGCGCTGGCGTGACCGCAGAGGAGGCCGCCGAGATCGACGCCGAGCGTGCCGCAGAGAGCATGCCGGACCCCATGCGGGACCCGTCTGCCTACGAGGACATGATCGCCAGGGACACCGAGGGCTGCGCATGCGGACACGCTCGCGCAAGCCACTCGCGACCCGACGACGAGTGCTCGCTCTGCGCATGCGTCCAGTTCCGGGCCGGCCCCGTCGTCGAACTTGAGTCCAAGCAGGACCGCGCGAACTACGAGGAGAAGAAGCGCCGCGACTACGTCCTCTCGCTCGACATGACGAAGGTCACCAAACAGCGAAGCGCGAAGGAATACGCCCAATGCAAGCTCTGCCGCAAAATGATCGGTGGGAACGTGAAGAACGCGAGCGGCAAGATCACGACACCGGGGGACGAGTGGGTCGGGCCTCCAGCGAAGACGGACAAGCACGGGAAGAAGAAGACCCCGAGCATGCGCCACCGGTCACACCTGGCTTGCGCGGACGAGGCCCTGCTGAAGCTCAAGGAGTCGGCGAGTGCCTCCACCCAATCGTAGTCGACCTGAACCAGGCCAAGCCGTTCTACGACCCGATCTGGTGGCGCGAGTGCGCTCTGTGCGGGTTGGGATACCGCCGAGGCGAGCGCGTCCTCTCCCCACTCCGAGAGTCGATTCGTGCCCGACACCGTCTCCCAACCTCTCCATGGACGGCTGCGGAGCGCGCGGACGACTGCTGAGTGCCGCCTTCACCGTCATACGGTGGTGCGAGCGTGGCTTCGGTCACCGAGGCCCATGGGAGGAGTTCCGCAAGTTGACCGAGGAGGACGAGAGGAGGCTGGAGGACGCGAAGCAGTTCCAGCGCGAGCAGCTCGTGCGCGCGGCCCGGATCACGGGCGTCGATTGGGCCGCGTCGAACATGAAGCTCGGGATCGACCTTCGGATTGAGTGGGCCGGGGCAGCGACTCACGAGCGCTGCGAGTGGTGCGGGTTCGAGCGCGTCCTTCGGGTCACGCTGAAGTGCTTCGACTACTACGACGAGCCTGCCAAGAGTGTGCTCGGGATCCTGGGGGCGACCTGGTGAGTGGCTTCGACCCCAGCCGGTGTGCACACAAGATCTTCTCCAATCGCGTGGTCGGCATGGGCCGGGTCGCGGCATTCTGCACAGCGTGCGGACTTGAACTCGGGACGCGATCAACCTGGGAGGACCAAGACACGGCGACCCAGGCCTTCAACAGAGATAGAGACCGTCGTCGCGAGTCGGCCCTGGTCGCCAGGGCCGAGCAGAAGGAGAACATGAGCAACAGATCACCCGGCCGACGATTCACATGCACAAAGGGATCGTCCAACAAGTTCTGGCAGGTCTGGCGCGAGGGAAGGGACCACGTCGTCTTGTTTGGTGCGATCGGGAGCACAGGTCAGACTCGAAGAAAGAAGCACATGTCGGTCGCCGCAGCGAACAGGTGCATTGCCCTGAAGATCCGCGAGAAGACGAACAAGGGATACGTTGAGGACCGCGAGTCGGTCAGCGACCCGTTCTACGCTGGCTACGACGATCCCCGCCCGGAGCCGAAGAAGCGTCGCGACCAGAGCGCCGCTGCGAAGAAGGCATGGGAGACTCGCAGGAATCGAGAGGCCGCGGAGAAGAAGGCGGCTGAGGCGAAGAAGAACGCGGAGCCGAAGGGCTTCCTCCGTCCGAGACGAGTTCCGAAGGTGAACCCATGAGGCGAAAGATCAAGAAGGTCGCTCCCGTCGAACGCAAGTCGCTCAAGCCGACCCGGAAGGTTGAAGGCCTGGAGGCCGAGCGCTGGTGTCCACCGTTCGATCACCGAGGGCCATGGGAGTCAAAGGGCGGCCTCGCGGCTCCGGACAACGCGTCCGCTGAGGCGACCGAGGTCCTGGGCGCGACCGCGACCATGGAGCTGTGCGGCTGGTGCGGAACCGAGCGGGAGATCTCTCCACTCGAAATGCGTCGGCGCATGCGCCCCAAGGACTTTGAGGCTTCAAGACTCGCTCGTGCTGGCGAGGAGAGCGCTGCGAAGAACAAGTTCTTCGGTGCAGGGTCGATCTTCGGTGCAGGGTCGATCGGCGCGAGCAAGCCGACGTTCTTCAGTCAGTTCGGTAGGCCCTCGGTCACCCCACCCAAGAAGCTCTTCCTACTGGAGACGTCCAACAGCAGCCGGCGGCACCTCGTCGGCCGCTACAGGACGTTCTGCGGCGAGCCGGTCAAGGACGTCGCGTGGGACGATTGGGCTGGCCAAGGCGGCCGTGGCCGCCCTGCTTCGCGGTGTCCCACGTGTCACGCCGAGGCGGTCAGGATCTCCGACGAGCAGTTGGAGCTGGCGTTCGTGTTCATGCTCGCGGTCGGAAGGACCAGCGATCGCCGCCACCCATACGACCGGGTCAAGCGATACGACCTGGAGACAGGCCGCGTCCTTCTCGACGCAGAAGCGGTGGAGTGCGGTGAGTGCCATGGGAAGGGCTCGATCGAGCCGACCGCCATGGAGCTGATCGAGGCACAGAACGACGAGTTCCCGATCGCGACCATGAACCCCTGCCTCGCGTGTGAAAAGCGCGGCTGGAACCCGGTGGCATAAGAAAGGCCCAAGTATGCCGGACGAGAATCTCCCTCTATTTGAGGACCGCCAAGTTCGCAAGCTCGCGCGTCGATCAGACCCTGTGACGAGCTTGGAGGCGGCGACCGACGTGCAGGCGAAGATTCCCGCGCTCCAGGCGCGAGCGATCGAGGCTGTCGAGAGGTGGCCAGGCCGGACAGCTCGTGAGCTCGCTGATCTACTTGGTGACCGATCCGAGAGGACGGTCGGAAGGAGGCTCAGCGAGTGCGCAACGAAGGGCCTGATCGAACGCGGGCCTGCGCGGCCATGCACCGCAACAGGGCGCGGTGCTACAACGTGGATTCCAAAGGAGAGATCGTGAACGCCAAGACCTTCGACCCAGACACGCCGTCGCCTCAGGTGCCAAGACGATCGAGCAGGCCGAGGCCGACATTCTCGCGATCAAGGTGAAGCACGGCGAGAGCCTGGCGAAGGAGGCCAAGGACGCTGCTGCGACCGCGGACCCGGAGCTGGTCAAGAAGGTCGCGAAGGACGCGGCCGAGTTCGAAGAGGACTTGG
>JAJDEU010000048.1 GCA_029259635.1 Planctomycetota bacterium
AACACCACGGACCGTACGACCATCAACTCCGAGTTCACGGCGCTTGCCACTGAAATCACTCGGATTGCTGATCAAACGGAGTTCAACGGCATCTCGCTGCTGAACAACACGACCTCGATTGCAATTCAAGTCGGCTTGGACTCTGGTGATACCATTAGTCTTTCGAACACCGACAATGATGCGGCTACTTTGGGCATCTCTGGCCTGAGTACCGGTACGGCCGTTGCTGCGCAAGCTGCGTTGGCCACGATCGATACTGCAATCGATTCGGTCTCGACTTCTCGTGGTACTCTCGGCGCTACTCAGAACCGTCTTCAAAGCACTTTCCGGTCTATCCTGGGTGCTTCCGAAAACCTTTCTGCAGCAGAGAGCCGTATCCGCGACGTCGACGTGGCCTTCGAAACTGCTGACCTGACGCGGAACTCGATTCTGCAGCAGGCTTCAGTCTCGATTCTGTCGCAGGCGAATGTTCAGCCGCAACTCGCGCTGAGCCTCCTCGGCTAATTGATTCCGGCGATAGGGAGCGGGGTCCCCAGGCTCTCGCTCCCTCTCCGCCGGATTAATGGCTGTTCACAAGTGGCTCCGTCTCCGGGCGGAGCCTCTTTCCCGTTTAACTAAGGAGCCTCGCTCCGTCGAGCAACGCGGCTCCGGAGAGGTGGCGAGTTCACGATTCTTCACGTCGCCCGGGCCTTTAGCGACGAGCCACAACGTGTGCGTTTGTCGAGACTTAGGGGCGCTCCTCGAGGCAGGCCTCCAGCGATTGCGGAGAGGCGACGGATTGGCTGCCCCGCGGAGTGGGCGAGCTTCGGACACCACCGCCCGCGATTCCAATTGCGCGGTCGATCCATGCTCCATACGCCCCTTCATCCCGCCTTCGTTACTCGGACACTCGCTCTTCTCCTTCTCGGAGTCCTTGCTAGTTGCGGAGGAAGCGGCGGTGGTGGAGGCGGAGGCGGTGTAGCACCGGGCGGCGGAGTCGGACAGGGTGCCGACCTCACACCGACGAATGTGACCATGACCGGCAGCGGGCTAACCGCGGGCGACAGCTTCACGGTTACCGATACGATCGAGAATCGCGGGACGGGCACCGCGACGGGTTTTCAGGTTGGCGTGTACCTATCAACGGATGCTTTTGTTGACGTCACCGACGTTCTTCTGGGATTCCGAACGATCGGAACACTTGCAGCGGGCATGAGCTCGACGGGCGGTGGTTCGCTGACCGTCCCGCTCGCCACCCCTTCGGGCAATTACTTCGTGGGGGCGATCGCCGACGACCTCAATACCGTTCCGGAAGCGGACGAAGGCAACAATTTACTGGTCGCGTCCGCCCAACTCCCGATCACAGCTGCGCCACTGCCCGAGCTTTCGGTAACCGACGTCTCTTACTCTCCGGTCGTCCTCGACGCTGGTGATTCACTGCAAGTCACCGAATCCGTCGTGAACAACGGAACGCTCTCCGCGAGCGGAGTCGTCGTCGCCGTCTACCTCTCCGCAGACTCGACAATCACTTCGGCGGACATCCTGCTCGGATTCCGAACGCTCGCCTCATTGGACATCGCCGAAGGGTCTATTTTTACGGGTTCGTTGACCGTGCCCTCTAACATTTTCGCGGGAGCGTACTTCGTCGGAGTCGTCGTCGACGATGGTGATGCGAACGTGGAGAGCAACGAAACGAACAACACACTAGTCGCGCCCTTCAAGTTGCAAGTCAACGCGCCGCCGCGCCCCGATTTGACGCCGAGCGGACTGAGCTTCGCTCCCAACACGGTGGACGCGGGGCAGACCATCCAAATCTCCGAGGCCATTCTCAATCAAGGTGCGGTCGACGCCGGCCCGTTCCGAGTCGGGATCTACCTCTCTGTGGATTCGGTGATCACAACCGCGGATACCCTTATTGCTGCGAGGACTTTGCCGGGCCTCGCTCAGGGTGTTTCATCGACGGTCTCCGGCGTCACCGCAATGATTCCTCCGGAAACCTCCGGAGGTGTTTGGAACGTCGGAATCTTCGTGGATGACCTCGGCTCGGTCGTGGAGGACGATGAGGGAAATAATGGGCTCGCGGCCTTCGGGACTCTGATGGTCACGGTTCCGCCCGCACCGGACACGATCGTAACTTCGCTGAGCTTCACTCCCGGTGTGGTCACTCCAGCGCTTGGCGATCAAGTTACGTTTTCCGATACCGTGAAGAATCAGGGCGTGGTCGCCGCGGGTAGTTTCCGGGTTGGCTTCTACTTATCGAGCAATCCAGTCGTGTCGAGCGGTGACATTCTGCTCGGCTCACGAATGATCAACGGCCTAGCTGTCGGCGACTCTTCAACTGGAAATACGGTTGTCACACTCCCCGCGGGCTTGGGACCCGGCTCGTACTTTGTGGGAGCGATCACCGATGACGAGTCGGTGCTAACGGAGTTGTTCATCACGAATAACGTGTTCACCGCGCCGAGTCCCATTGACGTCGTCGCGGCGCCTATGCCGATGCCGCAGCTGAAAGCCGAGAGCGTTAGCTTTAGCCCCGCTTCCGTCTCGCCCGGCGGAGGAATACAAATCGAGGATATCGTCCGGAACGTCGGCACGATCTCGGCGTCCCAGTTCCGTGTTGGGCTGTACCTCTCGCTCGACGAGACGATTGACGGGATCGACATCAAAGTTGGAGAGCGAGTCGTCTCCAACTTGCCGATCAATTTCGGTTCCGCTGCGAGCGCGCCCTATACGGTTCCGTTGGGTACGCCACCGGGATCGTACCGAGTAGGCGTTTTTAACGACCTCGGATATGACATCGCGGAGTCGGATGAGAGCGACAACATTCTGATAGCAGTCGGATTCCTCACGGTGAATTGATATGAGCAAGTCAATACAGTTTCCGCGCTCACGAAAGATGTGGGCTATTGCGGTGGTCGCTGCGCTCGTCTCTGTTTCGTTGGCACACGCCGATGTCGGAACGCGACTCGCGGCTATGAGAACTCTGTACTCAGAAGGGAGCTATCGCTTACCCGAGAAAAAAGCGGTCGTGACGGAGAATGGTGGTTACGGCGCTCCCGAACTGGAGCAGGAGAAGCGGGAGTATTCAACGGCGGAACTGCGCGCCGTTCTGACTGAGACCGCTGAAGCGAGCTACACCGACGTCGCACGCTTTCGAGGAGTTCGGTCCGTGCTTGCTCCGAAATAGGAGGGCGCTTGCGTGCTCGATCGATCCTGGTACGCCTCGATCCCCAACAAGAAATGTTGGGTGCTTGGCACAATAGGTGCGTTTTCAATACCGGGATAACCCCCGTAAACGGGCGCCACTGCCCTCTCCGGAGCGATTGCCGGAAAGAATTCAAGGCACCCATTCACCTAACCCGGAACAATTTTCGTGCTCTCAGCAATATTTAAATCGGCGCTCATGCGTTTCCGAAACCTACCGATAACCCGGAGAACAACTCTCATGGGAAAAGGTGAGGAAACAACATGATTCAGCTCGGCGGACTTGCGAGTGGCTTAGATACTGCGGCGATTATTGATGCGATTCTTGGTGTCGAGAGGGTGCCGATTAATGCGCTCGAGGCGGATAAGCGGCAAGAAGAAAGCAAACTGTCTCTGATCGGCACTGTGAAGGGCCACCTTCAGAGCCTGAGAGATAAGGCTGAAGAGCTGTCCACTCTGAGTGGCTTCTTCAGCTACGACGTGACGTCGAGTGAAGACGGTGTTGCCAGCTTTTCGGTAACGGGCGCACCGCAAACAGGCTCACACACATTAGTCGTGAACGCGCTAGCTTCGGCGAGTCGCTTCACTTTCACGGACACCGTTACCGATCCGGACCTCGACCTCGGTGCTGGCGACATTGACTTCAATGTCAATGGAACGGCCTACAGCGTGACGCTCTCCGCCGCCGGATCGAGCCTCAACGAGATTCGCGACGCGATCAACTCGCTCGCGGGTGACGATGTCACGGCGAGTATCGTGAACCTTGGAACAGCAGCGTCTCCCCAGCACCAGCTCGTCATCGCAGGTGAGGACACGGGCTTAGAAGGAGCAGTAACTGGGCTAACCAGCACGGTTGCCGGCTTGACCGACGTCAATATAGTGGAGTTGACTTCCGCCGCGAACGCAGAGGTCGAGATCGACGGCCTAACCGTTCAACGTTCGACGAACACTTTCTCCGACGTCATCGAAGGGCTTTCCTTTACCGCGCAAGCAGCTGACGTCAGCAAGACCATTAGCTTCAGCGCTGCCGTCGACAACGCAGGCATCAAAACAAAGGTTCAAGGCTTCGTTGATGCGTACAACGAGGTCATCGACTTCATCAATGACCAAGGGACATTCACCGAGGAAGATGGCGCGGGCGGTGAACTCTTCGGCGACTCCATTCTGCGCGACATCAAGTCGACACTGAGTCGTTCGCTCTTCTCCGTTGACATCTCCACCGTCATCGCCGATAGCGCGGGATTCTCAACACTCTCTCTGCTCGGAGTTGATCTGGGCACCGATGGCACACTGAGTATCGACAGCGCCAAGTTCGATGAAAAGCTCGATGAGGACCCGGACGCTTTCGCAGACCTGTTTGTCGATACCGACGGATTCGACAATACCGGAGCGGCGAATAACACACAGGCCTTCTTTACGGACCTCACGACCGACGATGGGTTGTTCGACAACCTATTTCGGGCGATCGATCAATCTGTGAACGACCTAGTTCTGGGAGATGGATCTTCCTTGAAGGGTTTGTTCTCAAGACGTGAGGAGTCAATCAACGACAAGATTGCCAGGTTCGACGCACGAATCGAGACCCTTGAAGAACGCCTAATTGCGACCGAACAAAGCCTAATCGCGCGTTTTTCCGCCCTCGAGTCTCTTATCACGGGCCTGAATGCGCAGGGCAGTGCGCTCGGCGGGCTTCAGCAATAACGAGCAGCTTGATCCATGAATAATCCCGCCTCCGCCTACCAAAACACGTCCTTCGAGGCGGCTCCTCCGCTCAAAATTCTGCGCATGCTCTACGCGGGAGCGTTGAAGTTCATCGATCAGGCGAGCGCGATGGAGCTGCCCGCCGACAACATCGAGTTCAACGAGCGATTGCAGCGGGCCGAGGCGATCGTCTCGGAATTGCGCTGTAGCCTCGAGTCTTCGCACTCGCCGGAGCTAGCGCAGCAGCTAGACAGCCTCTACGTCTACGCCGCTGGGCAGATTTGCGAATCCATGCTCGAGCGCAACACCGCCCCACTTGCGAACGCCCGGAAGATCTTGAGCTCCCTCAAAGAAGCTTGGGACCAACTAGAGGTGGAAGGCGACGGAGCACAGGTTGCCTAGTAGCGAAATGGGAATTGAAGACGAAACACCGGCGGAAGCCCTGAATGGCTTGATCAGCGCACTTCGACTCCTGCTCGAAGTCGTCGATTCTTCAGCCGTTGACGATCAATCCCTGACTTTGGCATGGAGCCAATGCCAGGAGATGCTGGTCTCGTTTCGAGCGAAATCGGCGTCGGTCGTTACTCAAACCCAAGAGGAGCGAGAAGATCTCCAGACGCAACTTCAGACTGCCGTGCGGCTCAACGCGATTGCAACACACCTGGTTCAACGCGAAACCGACCGCGTATCCGCAGAGCTCGATGTTTTGCGTGACGCGAAGCAAAAGCTGCGTTCGCAAATATCGCGATCCGGCGAATCAGGCGGATCCGTCGACCTCGCCGGCTGAAATCGGCAGCGACTCGTAAGCCACTCATCGGCAGACGGAAAAGTTTTCCTTAGGGTTGTTTGGAGGTTCCACTCGCGGTCTTCGCGACTTGTTGAATATCTGAACAGCTTGCCTTTCCGACCGATCTTCGCGGTGAGGTGATTTTGGACAGCGGGGTACAGGAATCCCCGCATGCGGTCGACATATCCCGCCTGAAGGCTTCAGACACGCGTTTTGCGTGGCTGGTTGACGCCTGCGGCCGGAACTATGTCGATCCCCACTTCGCTCAATCTCCCGTTACGAGTCCTTGAAGAGTCCGCGGTGACTGCGATCGCCGGTGATTCCGGACTCGATCTCACGCGCTACTTGCTGATCTCTGCGGCGATGGTCGCGATGATCGGTGGGCTGGGTTGGCTTTTTCAGAAGACGATGGCGGGATCGGTGAGGTCGCGAGCGCAGAAACGGTCGCTTCGAATCATCGACGTGCTTCCGATGGGGGGCAAACGGAAGCTCGCCGTGGTCAAGATCTATGACCGGACCTTCGTGGTTGGAATGGGAGACAAAGAGCTCTCATTGATTTCGGAGCTCGACGGAGAAGTTCCGGAGCATGAGGAGCTGAAGCCCAAGGGTTCACAGGTCAAGGCGATCGGGCTTGCACGAGCGTTCGAGGCGGTGCGCCAGAAGGTGGGCATCGGTGTTCCGAAGCCGCAACCCAAGGCGGGTTCGGCACTCACCGAAAAGAGTATGGCTGCAACTCTCGAGCGGGTAGCTCGGCGTGTGGCTACCAAGCGGGCTGAAGCAGCGCCAACATCCAAGGCAAAGTCGAACCTCGGAGACGGACGAGGCTTGCTCGGATGATGACCTTCCGATCTCGATTCGCTCAGCTCGTTGCAGCCATTGTGCTGCTGACGAGCTTTGCCATGCCGAGCGCAGCTCAGAGCTCCGCTCTCGGGGATTCGTTCCCGGACGCTCAGGATGTCATGGAGGCATTCGGAGACTCATCGAGCGTCTCCGACGGTGCGGAAGGCGAAGGCGAGGAGGAGGGGCGGCTCTCGACGGCGATCGAGATTGCCGTCTTGCTCACTGTTCTCTCCCTCTTGCCGGCAATTCTCATCTCGGTCACGAGCTTCACGAGAATTGTGATTGTCCTGAGCTTCGTTCGCCGGGCGTTGAGCGTGAACGAACTCCCGCCAAACCCAGTGATCATCGGATTGGCTCTATTCCTAACGACTTTCGTGATGGCGCCAGTCGTTGAACGAATTTACGAAGTTGCCTACGAACCGTACGCAGCGGAAGAGATCGCAGCGGAAGAAGCGGGCACTCTCGCCTGGCAAGAGTTGCGCGGATTCCTGATCAACAATACGCGGGAGAGCGAGCTCCAGCTATTTGTCGAGCTGGCCGCCGTGAATGAGACCGAGATTGAAGAGGAAGGCTTTCCGCTACGCGTAGTCGTTCCCGCATTCATTCTCAGCGAAGTGAAGACCGCCTTCCAAATGGGCTTTCTCCTGTTCTTGCCGTTCCTGGTCATCGACTTGGTCGTCGCTAGCGTGCTGCTCTCCATGGGCATGTTCATGTTGCCTCCGGTCATGATTTCGACTCCGTTCAAAATCCTCTTGTTCGTTCTCGTCGACGGTTGGCACTTGATCTGCCAGTCACTCGTCACCTCCTTCATCAGTGCCTAACGCGCAAGGCTCATGAACTTCGACCTTCAAATTCTCGACTACACGCGCGACCTCTTCGTCACGGCATTGACGATGGCGGGTCCCGTTCTGCTGATCGGGTTGGTCGTCGGTGTGAGCGTGAGCTTGTTTCAGGCTCTGACTTCAGTGCAAGAGCAAACGCTTAGCATGATCCCGAAGATGTTTGCAGCGATCGCGATGATCCTGCTGCTTCTCGCTCCCGCGCTCGGCATCCTGCGCGACTTCACTCTCCGCGTTCTCGGCGATCTGGTCGCCTTTGGGTTGAGCTAAATCCAATGGTGCCCCCCGGAACGCTCGAGGCTCTCGGCCTCTACCTGATCCGCACCAGCGCGATGCTCTTGTCGTCGCCGGTGCTGACCATGGGAACCGGCTTCAACGCCTACAAAGTGGCTCTAATCGTCGCTTTGTCGGGGATCCTCTATAGCGTTACGGGCGAGCCGTTGCCCGCGTCAGTCGATCCATTGACCTTCGGTGCCATGGCTATGCGCGAGATCCTGGTCGGCCTCTCGATCGGATTCGTGCTCCAACTCTCGCTGTTGGCTGTAAAAGTCGGCGGCCAAATGGTCGGCCACGAAATGGGCTTCGCGATGGCGAGCCAGATCGATCCCGAAACCGGGGTGCAAGTCCCGTTGATCACGCGGATTTGGGAGAACATCTACCTCGTTGGTCTGATGGCGGTCAACGGTCACTTCTGGCTGCTTCAAGCGTTGGCGAAATCCTTTGATCGCGCGCCCGTGGGAGAGATGAAGCTGAGTGGCGGACTTGTCTCGGTAATTACCAACCTGTTCGGAGCCATGTTCTCGGCGGGTCTGACTTTTGCAATTCCCGTAATGACATTGCTGGGCTTGGTGTCGGTGATGGTCGGCTTGCTGACACGCGCGGTGCCCTACCTCAACATCATGGAGATCAGCTTTACCCTGCGGGTCGGGTTGGGCTTGGTCTCCATCTTCCTCTTCGCTCCGATGCTGGAGCCCGTGCTTACTTCGCTGTACACATCGCTCAGCGAAGCTCTTGAGAGCAGCTTAGATGCTGTCGCAACCAGGTAATTCATCGTGGCTGACGACACTTCGAAAGACGAAAAGACAGAGGAAGCAACTCCAAGGCGCTTGGAAGATGCGCGCGGGGATGGACAGGTCGCCATGTCACAGGAATTGGTGACTTCGCTGATGCTGTGCGCGGGTATCGCGGCACTCATCATTGGCCGCGACCAAATCGCGAGCGTCCTCGGCTCCAACATTTTCACGACGATTCGATCCTTGCCGGAGTTGGCTACTCAGGAGCTCACGGTTTCGAACGCTGCAGCCATTCTCAAAGAGGTCGTCGGCTCAGGAACAAAGTTGGTCGCCGTGTTGTTCTTTCCGGTCATCGGAGTGGGGGCACTCGTGAGCTACGGCCAAGTTGGTTTCCAAGTCACGCCGAAGGCCATCACTCCCGACCTGACGAAGTTGGACCCGATCAAGGGATTGAAGCGCTTGTTCAGCACGCGCTCTTGGGTGCGGACGGGTATGTCGTTGCTCAAGATCCTCGCGATTGCGTCGAGCATGATCGCGGTGGCCTCCACCCAACTCTCTGAAGTTGTGAGGATCAGCACGAGCGAGCTCGGGCCGGCACTTCCGGGTATCGGCACGGTGATTCTGCGCTGTGTCATGGCAGCGGTGGCCACCATGGTCTTGATGGCCGTAATCGATTTGGTCTACCAGCGCTTTCAGCACTCGAAAGACATGCGCATGACGAAGGAAGAGATCAAGCAGGAGAGCAAGACGACGGAAGGTGATCCGCAGGTTAAGGCGCGCGTGCGTGCGTTGCAGCGCGAAGCATCGAAGCGACGGATGATGGCCGAGGTTCCCAACGCGACAGTGGTGGTCACCAACCCGGATCACTACGCCGTCGCTCTCTCCTATCCGCGGGATGAAGCGGGTGAGCCGGTCTCACAGGCTCCGAGAGTCGTCGCCAAAGGCGCGGATATCCTCGCGCAACAGATCAAGAAGGTGGCGCGAGACGCGGGCGTGTTGCTGTACGAAGACGTTCCGCTCGCCCGTGCGCTTCACGCGCAGGTCGAGATTGGTGACGAAATCCCGGAAGCGATGTACACGGCCGTGGCCGCCGTTCTGAACTACGTCTACAGCTTGGAAGGCAACCGCACAGCGGTCGGGTAATAGGCGCAAATGGCTAATTCAACTGCGAATACGACGGCTAAGGCCAGTCCCACCTTCCAAGAACTCGTAGCGCGCTACGCGGATTGGGTGCTGGGCGTCGGCGTGCTCGGGCTCATGATGACGCTCGTCACTCCGGTCTCGCCCATGGTGCTGGACCTGATGTTGGCGGTGAACATCACGATCTCGCTCCTGCTCTTGCTGGTGACCATGAACGTTCGGGGGGCGGCTGAGCTCTCGACTTTCCCGACCGTCTTGCTCTTCGCGACCTTGTTCCGCTTGGGACTCAACGTTGCCAGTACGCGATTGATTCTGACGGAGGGCCAGGCCGGATCGCTCATTGCAGCGTTCGGGCAGTACGTCGTCGGCGACAACATCGCCGTTGGAATGGTCGTGTTCTTGATCTTGATCATCATCCAGTTCGTCGTCATCACGAAGGGTTCTGGACGGATCAGTGAAGTCGCCGCGCGATTTGTGTTGGACGCGATGCCCGGCAAGCAGATGGCGATCGACGCCGATCTGAATGCGGGCTTGATCGACTCGGACTCGGCGAAAGTGCGGCGAGCGGCCGTTGCTACGGAGGCGGAGTTCTACGGAGCGATGGATGGTGCCTCGAAGTTCGTTCGCGGCGACGCCATCGCGGGCTTGATCATCACGGCGCTCAACTTGCTCGGTGGAATTGCCATCGGCTCGATGTCGGGTCTTTCCATCGGTGAAGCGGCTAATCGCTTTTCCATGCTGACCATTGGTGACGGCCTGGTTAGCCAGATTCCCGCGCTGTTCGTTTCGACCGCGGCCGCAGTGCTCGTGACGAAAGCGAGTACCAAGCACAGTCTGGGCTCGAGCCTCCTAACTCAGGTTGGCGGCCAACCGAAGGCTACTCTGATCGCGGGCGCGGTCATGTTCATCATCGGACTCCTACCGGGTATGCCGGCGGCGCCCTTCTTCATCTTGGCGACGATTCTGGTGCTGTACTGGCGCTCGTCGCGTCACCTGGATAAGCCCGACGAATTAGAGGGAACGGCCGAATCTGCGCTCGCCGTTGAGACGGAAGAGCAGGAACCCGAACTCTCGGAGAACGACCAGGTCGCCGAGCTGCTCAAACTCGACCGCGTCTCGCTGGAAATCGGCTATCGACTGATTCCGCTCATCCAAGATTCGAAAGGGCAGGGCGTGCTGGATCACATCTCCCAGTTGCGTCGACGATTCGCCTCGAACGATGGAGTCATCGTTCCCGCGGTTCGCATCAAGGACAACATTCAGATGGATCCCAATGCCTATCGAGTGTTACTCGCCGGGCAGGAAGTTGCGCATGGTTCTATTGAGCCCGGCCAGTTCCTCGCGATGGACGGTGGCAGTGCTACCGGTTCGGTCAACGGGAAAGAGACGGTGGATCCGGCCTTCGGTTTGCCGGCCTGGTGGATCTCCGAAACCGAACGGGACGAAGCCGAGCTCATGGGCTACACGGTGATTGATCCCACCAGCGTTCTGATTACTCACCTCTCGGAAGTGATCACCGCGTCGATGGCCGAGATTCTCAATCGCGATGACGTGAAGGACCTCATCGAGAACGTGAAGAAGGTCTCGCCGGCGCTCGTGGAAGAGACCGTTCCCGACAAGATCAGCTACGGCGAGATTCAGCAGGTGCTCAGAAACTTGCTTCGCGAGGGCGTTCCGATTCGGAACATGCCGGCGATCCTTGAGTCGATCGCCGACAACATCGGCAAGACGCGCGATCCGGAGACGATGACCGAGATGGTTCGTCAGCGCCTCGGTCGTACCCTTTGCGAGAGCCACACCGATGACGCGGGCACGTTGAGCGTGATTACGCTCGACCCCGAAGTCGAATCACGGTTGGCATCAGCGGTCGGCAACAAGACCGATCCGGACGCGGCACCCGTGAGTCCAGTTTGGTTGCAAGTGCTCGTGGAGCGAATCGCCGAGTCGCTGAGCGGCGCGACGCGAGGCGGCAAAGATGTCGTCGTGCTCGTGCGTTCCAACATCCGTCGGTTCGTCGGGGAGCTGCTGCGCTCCACGCTGCCGAAGGTCGCAGTTCTCTCTTACAACGAGGTCACACCCGCCAGATCGGTGGAGACCTCCAGCATCGTGAACATGGAGGATTGATATGCAGATTCATCGAGTTCGGGGTAACAACCTGAAAGAAGCACTCGAGCGCGCGCGCGAAGTTCATGGCGAACAAGCGGTCGTGCTCTCTCACGAGTCCGCCGCGGATGGTGGAGTTACCGTCTCCGTCACCCTCGGTGGCTCAGAGCGCTCGGTCGTTCGCAAGAAAGGACCGAATCCTCTGGGTGAGAGTGAGCCGGGGTTACGTGACGTGATCGAACGCGTGCGCGCAGCCGGAGCATCGCCGGAACTTGCCGATGATGTCGCCGAGCACGTTCGCCTCAAAGGTTCACACGGTGCCTTCGCCATCGATACGGCGGCGACGGCGCTCGCTGGACTTTTCGAAGCGGCACCTTCTCCGACGACCACGTCGAAGCCGCGGGTCATCGTCTTTGCGGGCCCGACAGGCTCGGGAAAATCGACGTCGCTCGGCAAGCTGGCCTACCGCTTGAAGCGGGCCGGACGAAAAGTCGCGGTCGCGAGTCTCGACACGGCGCGCCCTGGCGCAACGGAGTTCTTGCGGCTCCTCGGAGAGAACCTCGAGATGCCATTTGTTCCGATTCAGAGTCGCGACGGACTCTCGACGTTGCTCACGGAGTTCGCGGATTACGACGCCATCCTCTTGGATACAACCGGCCGTTCACCCGCCGATCACGAGCATCTCGGTCAGCTGCGCACGGTGCTTGGCGAGGGCTTTGCAGGTGCGGCGGTGAGTACTTATCTCGTGGTTTCGGCCTCCACGGGCTCGGAAACGCTCGAAGAGGTGCACCGCGGATTTGCGCGTATCCAGCCGGACGCGCTCGTGATTACGAAGTTCGACGAGACGCGCCGGACCGCTGTACCGCTTGAGTTTTCGCGCGAAGTCGACCTTCCGGTTGCCTTCCTCTGCAATGGCCAGGACATCGGCCGCGACCTCTATGTCGCAACGCCGGACCGAATGGCGGACCTCGTTCTCGGAGGCCGCGTTCGATGAAGTTTGTTCAGATCACCGGTGGGAAGGGCGGCGTCGGAAAGACAACGCTCGCTGCGAACCTCGGCGTGGCGCTGGCCGACCGAGGAGTTCGCGTCCTGCTCGTTGATTTGGATTTTTCGCTGGCGAACCTCAACGTGATGTTTGGATTGACAGCGCGCAACACGCTCGAGAGTTACTTCACCGGCGAGCGCGATCTTGCGGAATGCATTCAGAAAGGGCCGTGCGGTGTTCACGTGATATCCGGCGGTTCCGGCTGCGCTGATCTATCGCGAGAAGACGCGAGTCGAACGAAGAGACTTGCGAAGGATCTGAATACCCTCGCTCTTCACTACGACTTGGTCATCGGAGACAGCGCGGCGGGCATTGGTCCGGACGTGCTCTTCTTCAGCGCGCTCGCGGATCTGGTCTTGGTGGTTACGACTCCGGAGCCAGCGGCGCTGACGGACGCCTACGGCTTGGTGAAAGCGCTGGACGCACTGAGCAACTCACAGCACAAGGAGATCCCCACTCCGGAACTGTTCTTGAACCTGGTCTACAGCTCCGACCAAGCCGATCGATTGGCGGCTCGATTAAGAGGTGTTTGCGAGCGGTTCCTGGCGCGATCGGCACGCCTCGCGGGCTGGCTCCCGCGCTCAAACGGGGTGCTCCAGAGCTCTCTTAGCCAACGTCCCTTTATCGGGAATTCACGCTCAAAGGCGGCTTTAGAAGCCCGCTGCCTCATTCACTTGGCTCGGCGATTAGAAAGTCGCTTTTCCCTCTCCGGCGCGCCTGCCGGGGTCTAAGGCAAATCAAAGTTATGACCGATACAAGCCCGGGAGGATTTTTCCTACATCAAGCATGGCACGCACTAGCAACACGATTGGCTGTCGCCGCCGGAACTCTGGCGGCACTGATCAGCCTGATGCAACACACACCTGTGTGGGTGGCATCGTTTCGGGGCGCTATCGCGTTCTTCATCGTGAGAATAGTCGCGCGGTGGGGTTTGACTGCACTCACGGTTGCTCTGAAAGCGGATCGCGAGCGCAGCGACGTGGGGGAATCCGACGAATCGTAGTTGCGCGACCTGATTCGCGCTCGATCCGTTTTCCGGCCCGAGGAAATCACGCATGAGTGTCAACAAAAGCGAACTGAAGAGTAGCGGGGAGGAGCTGTCCGAACGGGATCAGCGAATCCTCGATCATCTTCCGTTGTTGCACTACATCGTCGGTCGCATGGCGATCGAAATCCCCAGTCACATCGATCGCGACGATCTCTTGAGCTACGGAATGATCGGACTCGTTTCCGCATCCGACTCTTGGGATAGCTCGCGCGGATTCAAGTTTTCGACCTACGCTTACCCCAAGATACGCGGCGCCATCCTCGACGAGTTGCGCCATATGGACTTCCTGCCGCGCGGTCGCAGAGAGCGAGTTCGCGCTCTCGATCAGGTCGTTGCCAAATTGGAACAAGAGCGAGGAACGCCACCCACGCCCGAAGAGATTGCCGATGTACTCGGAGTCTCGGTCGAGGAAGTCGGCGAAACGCTGGTGCACGCTCGTGTCGCGGGCGTCGTCTCCCTGGACGACAATATGTCGACGGAGCTCGGCGCATTGCTCTCGGACCCTCGCAGCGAGAACCCCGAGGGAACGGCCGAATGGGAGGAAATGAAGCAGCTCGTGGTCGAGGCCATTGGGACCCTGCCCGAGCAAGAACAGACCGTCATCACGCTCTATTACGGCGAAGAGCTGCTCCTCAAGGAGATTGCGGAAGTGATGGACTTGACCGAGTCGCGGATCAGTCAGATCCATACCGGCGCGCTCTACCGGCTCAACCGAGAGCTGCGTGTGCTAGCCGGAGGCGAGTTCGATTCCTGAGGTCTACCCATGGACAGAGGCATCAATCGAGTCGCGCCAGGAATTGCCTATCCAGCTCGGGCTGTGCCCAAGGCTAAGGAGCGGCGCGAATCTGAGGACCCGAATCAGTTCGAGCGCGAGCTGAGTGCGAGCGGGGATCAAGACACGACCGATCGAGAGCCCAACACCGAACACGCTGAATCCAACCTTGAACTACACATCTCACCGCCTGCCGACGACGAGCCGGGAAACATCCTGGACCTGACAGCTTGAGCCATGGCACCGATCATAAAAAAAGAACAAGTCTCGATTGCCGCGCCCGGTCAAACGATCGCGCGTCGTCGCCCGGGACACGCGAAAGCGGCGAACCTACTTCGCGTTGACGGAGAGGTACGGGCTATCGAAGTCACGTGCTCCTGCGGCGAGAAGATGGTGATCGAATTGGATTACGAACAAGTCGCGGAAGCCGAGCTCGCTGTGCCGCCGATTGAACCGTCCCCCCCCGTCGAGGCTGATGCCTCGAACACGACTGAATCCGACGAGGAAGAGCTCTCATGAATCCGAAGTACATCGCGCTGTCACTGGGAATGCTCGGACTGGGCGCATGCGTGGCTCCGATGGGAACGTGGCCGGACCATAACAGTCCGTCTTCCCCCTACGGAATTCCGTCCGCCCCGGGTGCTCAAGGCGTTTCGTCGCCGAGCAAGAAACTTGGCATGCCGGTCGAGGAGTCGATCTACGCTTGGGACGGCGGCGTCGTTGATGCAGCCAAGCCGGGAAGCGTGAAGGAAGGCGTTCCGAGTCACGACGTGCAACCGACCGAAGGCGGGCGGATGTACATCCTTGAGCTCTACCAAGAAGCCATCGACGAACGCGACTCGCTCCAGCTGGAGGTTACGGCGCTGAACGCGTCCCTCGAACAAGCTCAACTCGCGATTGACGACTATGTTCAACGACTGTCGCGCTCGGACGCTCGCGCCGCGACACTTACGACAGAGCGCGATCGACTGCGCAACGAGAACGCAGACCTCGCCGCGCGAATCGTGACGGCGCAAATCCGTCGGCTCGAAGCGGAGAAGGTCTTGCTCGAGTCCAAGCTGGAGTGGTTCCGCGAAACGGAGCCGGTCCCGGCTGCAGTCTTGCCGACAGTTTCGCCGCTCTTGCCGCCGCTCGAGAATGAGGGCGCTCCGATGGGTGCGGATAGGTCGCCCTCCGAGCCCGAAGCCGATCAAGTTGCAGCGGGAACGGACGCTTGAAGATTTCGATTCAGAGCCTCGCGGCTGCATGGGTCCTAGCGCTATCCGCTTCGTCCTGTGCGCTGTTTCCGAGCGAGATACCCATGATCGCCAGCGCGCAAGTCGCTTCCGATTTCGACACCTACCATGTCGCTCGCGTCGGCCTGATGCCTTTCCAAGGATCCGATGTCGACCTTGAGCGCGGCGACGACCTGCAGCTCGCCTTCTACAGTGAATTCAGTCGCACGACGCCGTTCGAAGTCGTCCTGCTGGAGAACGTAGATCTCGATGAAGTGACCGGAAGCGAACCCTATCGTCGCGGTTGGTATCACCCGAGGACGATCATCGAAATCTCACGCCGCTACAACCTGGACGCAGTCATGTTCGGAACTGTGGTTCGCGAACAGTTCTTTCCGCCGCAAGAGCTCTCGGTGCAAGTCGACATGGTCGCGGCTGAGACAGGCCTGGTGATCTGGTCTTCGTCTGCGCACCTCTCGGCCGGCGACGAGCGAGTCCAAGAAGGCTTGAAGATTTACTACGACGGCGAGCTGGCGGGCTCTCCCGGCTGGGAACTCTCGCTCGTCTCCCCGACTCGCTTCGCGCGATTCGCCGCCTTTCAAATCGCCAGCCTGCTCTAAGCGAACGAGAACAGCGCCACTTGCGGGGGCGCGCGCCCCAAGTTTGGCTAACGACTCGTCTCGTGATCGAGGCAGCTTGCTTGACCCGGCGGGAGTTCCATCGCACAACGGACCGATGGCCAAGCTCGCTCTCTCGAAGCTGCTCGCGAACGTCCGCGCTTGTCGGATCTGTGAGGACGCGCTCGAAGCCGGCGTCCGCCCGGTCCTGCAGGTGAGTGGAAAAGCGCGCATTTTGATCGCAGGCCAAGCTCCCGGCCGCCGCGTCCACGAATCGGGTGTCCCGTTCGATGACCCCAGCGGCGATCGCCTACGCGACTGGATGGGGGTGTCGCGCGAAGTGTTTTATGACGCCGCTCAGGTCGCCATTCTGCCAATGGGCTTTTGCTACCCCGGTACGGGCCAATCCGGCGATCTTCCTCCCCGGCCGGAGTGTGCGCCGGAGTGGCGCGCTCAGCTTCTGGAGCGTCTTCCCGCTCTCGAGCTGACTCTAGTCATCGGTCAGTACGCGGCTCGGTGGCACCTGGATGCCAAGGCGACGAAGCTCACCGACCTCGTGCGGGACTGGAAGCGCTTTGGCCCAGACCACTTGCCCTTGCCTCATCCGAGCCCGCGCAACAACATCTGGTTGAAGAAGAACCCGTGGTTCGCGGAAGAGGTGCTTCCGCAGCTGCGCCGACGAGTGAAGCGCGCACTTCGGTAGAAGGCGACAGAATCAGGCCTTCCGAGGGCAGAGCGGGATTGCCCGATTCGCTAGGCAATCGCGAAAAGGACCTTCTTCACGAAGATCCGTTTCATTCGGCGGGCGACGCCACCATGCCTGCGGGCGAACTACTCGCGGTTGCGGATCAAGTTCTCGGCGGCTCGGTCGATCGCTTCGGGCGAGTTGATTCGACCCTGGTGGTGAAGCTTCTTCAGCTCCTCCACGCGCTCCGTTCGCACGGATGTTTCGCCCTTATCGGCCGTGGCATGCTCGTGTTCGCGAGCCATGATGCGCGCACGATCTGAGATCTCGATCTGGTCAGGAGCCTGATGGGCTTTAAACCTGTCCTCAGTAGCACGGGCTTCATGAGCTAGGGCTCGCTCCTCGCGGAGCCGCTGGGCTCGCACTTCCGTGAGGCGGGCCAAGGCTTGGCGGGCATCGCGAACGCGACTGGCGCTGTCTGCTTGGGATTCACGCAGCATCTCCATGTAGCGCCTGCGAGATCCGTTGTGAGAGTGATGTAGTGAATTGAGGTCCATTGGGTGCCCCCCGAGGGGTCGACGGAGATTCGTCGATTCCTTTATCGGAGGTTCGGATGCGGACCTGAGCAGAATCTTCTAGAATCTTCGCTCTCCGCCCAGATCCACTCGGCGGCAAACTCTGGGTGTAAGGTCCCTGTATTTATGGACTTAGGCAAATTTGCTGATGTCGTCAGAGAGCGCGATCGCCACTTTTCTTTCCGAAAGATCGGGAAGGCGGCGGTGGCTCTCGCTCTGGTCGCACCCTGGTTGGGGGCGCAGGCTTCGGATGGGACGCCTCCCGCGTCGAATCGCGTCGACTACGAAATTTATGCACGGCTCGACGGCGATGCCAAGCGCATTACCGCGTCGGAGACCATTCGCTGGACCAATGGCACTTCGGACGAGGTTTCGACGCTTCAGTTTCACCTGTACCTCAACGCCTTCTCGAACAACCGCTCTACCCATCTGCACGAGGCGAAGGGGAAGCTGCGCGGACACAAGGTCAAAGAGGGATGGGGCTGGTCGCGGATCACTGGTGCGAACCTGATCACAGAAGCGAGTGGCGAGGGGACTGGCGAAGATGCCGCGCCCGTGGTTACGAAGGATGACTTGCTGGCGAGCTTGGCTTATCTCGCGCCGGACGATGGGCGCGAGGAAGATCGGACCGTCTTCGAGTTGAGTCTGCCGCGAGCGGTGGAGCCCGGCGAGACGATCGCCGTGGAGATCGAATGGCAGTCCCAATTGCCACGCGTTCGCCGGCGCACCGGCTACAAGGACGACTTCATGCTCGTCGCGCAGTGGTTTCCCAAGCTCGGCGTGTACGAAGAAGGCGAAGGTTGGAACACGCACCAGTTCCACATGAACACGGAGTTCTACTCCGACTACGGCATCTACGACGTGACGCTCGATCTGCCGGCGGCCTATCAAGCCGTAGATGGCGGTGGCCCCAAGGTCGGAAGTTCGGGCGTGATCGTGAGCTCGGAACTGAAGGGCGACGAACGGCTGATGGTGCGAATGATCGCGCCGTCACCGGAAGATCAACGCCATGAAGATCGAACCGGCAACTTCGCGAAGGTGCACGACTTTACCTGGACCGCGGACCCGAAATTTGAGATCCACGAGAAGACCTTTAAGGGCAGGACTTGGGAGGCCGAGTTCCGGGACGATGTCGAGCTGGCGAAGCGCGCCTTTGGCGAAGAGGCCGACCTTCAGCTGCACAACGTCGAGATTCGCGCTCTCATTCACCCGGAACGACGAGATCAAGCCGAGCGCCACATCAAGGCCACCGAAGCGGCACTGTTCTTCTACGGTCTGTGGTTTGGCGAGTATCCGTACAGCCAAATCACCGTCGTCGATCCGGCCTGGGGCGGACGCGGGGCGGGTGGAATGGAGTATCCGACGATCTTCACAGCGGGGACGCGCATGTTTACCACGCCCGAGATGCATCGGCCCGAAGGCGTCACGGTGCACGAGGCCGGCCACCAGTTCTGGTACGGATTGGTGGGCAACAACGAGTTTGAAACGGCGTGGATGGACGAGGGCTTCAACTCCTACACAGATAGCGAAGTGATGTGGCGCGTCTACGGCGCGAGCAAAGCGACAACGACTTACTCCGGCTATCCCATCTTCGGAGAGCGCGTGGCGAGGGGACCCGGAGGTGGCAAGTATCTGAACATGCTGACCGGTTCGAAGATTCCGATTCCGTTCAGCAAGTACTCGCTTGAACCGTTCCGAGCTTCGGGATTCCAGAGCTACTGGCGCGACCAACCCAGTCTGCACTTCGTGCAGCGCTTTTCCGATCCGCGTTGGGGCGATCGCCGCGGCTATTTGCGTGCGCCCGATAGCGACCCGATCGATACACCGGCCTGGAAGTACGTGGATGGAGCGAGCTACGGGACGAATAGCTATCCGCGCACCGCGGCGGTCTTGCGGACCTTGCGCGGACTGGTCGGCGAGGAAGCTTTTCTTCGCGGCATGCGCCACTACGCGGAAACTTGGCGCTATCAACATCCCTACCCCGACGACTTTTTCGCGGCCTTTCAAACGGGATCTGGCGTAGAGCTCAACCTCGATTGGTACTGGCAGGACTTCTTTCGCGGAACGGGAACGGGCGATTGGTCCGTTCGGGTGAGCCAAGCACGGGAGAGCAAGCCGCGCGGCTACTTTGCGGATCCCGAAACCGGTGAGTTTGTCCGGCTCGGTTCCGAACCGGAACCGGAGTCAGAGGAGAAGCCGGACTCGGACGACAAAGAGGAGGACGGTCCGCCTTGGATATCGGAAGTGAACCTGCGGCACTCGGGATCGCTCTACCTGCCGCTCGACGTTCGTGTGAACTTCGAGAATGGTGAGAAGGAAGAGTTCGTTTGGACTCGCGAGAGCCAGATGGAAAGACCATGGATGGAGCGGGAGTGGATAGGCCGAACGAAGATCGCTTCGGTCGTTATCGATCCCCATCACAAGATCTGGATCGACATGGATATGTCGAACAACCAGTGGTTCGACGAAGCCGATTCGATCGCTGCATGGCGTTGGTCCGAGCGAGCTTTCTCGCAAGTGGCGCGCGTGCTTCAGTGGTTCTCAAGGATGGGGGGCTGATCTCATGACAACCAACGACGATTCCACAGGACCGATTTTCCTCGCGTCACTTCAAGCAGCACTGGGCCGAGTTCCGCTCTGGTTGATCACTTCACTCGCGCTCGCGGCGCTCTCGCTGCCGGTCGGGCTCCTGACCTATGACAGCTACGCGGATGCGATCGGCAACCAATACGAAGCGGGTTCCCTGATCCACAGCCTGGACACGAATTTTGTCATCGACCAGCGCGAGGAGCGAGGCGAGCTCAACTCAACGGTCGCGATCGTCGCCAGTGTCTCGGCTGCGCTCGCCATGCTGATGGGCATCTTTGCCGCTGGCGGTTGGCTACAGGTCTTTTTCCAACGCACAAGCGGACACTCCGTTCGCCGCTTCTTTCACGGTGGTGTGCGGCACTTCTGGCGCTTCGCGCGCGTGTTCTTATTGGTTGTGCTCGGAGCGGCCGCCATTCAACGCGCGGTCTACTACGAACCCTGGCACATGTTGGTGGAGAGTAGCCTGCTACAGCTGCCCGACGTGCCTCCCCAGGGCGCTAGCGTCGGCCCGGAATACACCACTCTTCGGCTCGAGACGGTAGGCGACGAGTACACCGCTCGGAAGATCATCTGGGCGCAAGATGGTTTGCACGCGCTCTTGATGGCGCTGCTCTTGACCTGGGCGGTCTACACGCGGACGCGGCTCGCGATGCACGATGCGACCTCGAGCCTGTGGGCCGGGCTGTGCACCTTCTTCACGATGGCCAGGCATCCCATTAAGACTCTGCGGCCCATGTTGGTTCTGCTGCTCGTCGAAGCGGCGGTCGTGTTTCTCGCGTCTTTGATTCACGGTTGGATGGAGGAGGGCTTGGGCACGGAATCCAGCTGGAAATCCGTCGCCATGATCTTCGCCGTCTCAAGCTTGGTCTTGATGATCAGTGAGATCATTCATGCCGCGCGCTATCAGGCCGCCATCATGGTGAGTCGCACAGTGATCGGTCCGATTGCGAGACCCGACCCTTGGAAGCACAGCATCGGTGCCCCAGGCGGCCCTCAGTATCCGATTATCGAGGGTGGCGACGAATACGGCGTCGCTCTCTGATTTCTCCTTCCGCGGCGTCGTCCTCCATCCTTCCGAGCGCTGGCTCTTGCGAAGGGGCAGGGCGAAGCCAGAGGGAACGACTTCGATTGGGCCTGGACCGGGGTACAATTAGGCTCCCCTCCCGCTATCCCCGAGCCGATTTCTCGAGATCGACCTCTCTACACGCATGAGCTTCACGATTCCTCGCTTCCGCGGAGCGCTCTTCACGCTATTGGCGCTGCTCGCGGCGGGTTGTACCGCCAGAGACAACAACACCACCACGGTCATCCCTCAAGGCCCGCCCGCGAGCACCTTGGCCACCGTTTCCGGCACGCTCGTCGGAGTGGGCGGTGCGCCGCCGAAGGTCTCGATCAGGGTATTCTCTACCGGCCTCACTGAGCTAACGGCATTCGAGACGACGAGTCTGGCTTCCGGTCGGTGGAGTGTCTCAGGGCTTCCGGCGGGAACGTATCGTTTTCGATTCTTTCCTCCGACGCCGGACCCGAATGACGCGACGACGAACCTGCGTTCGGTCTCCGTGAGCAACGTAGTCGTCGGAGCCGACGACGTTGTCGTTCCGCCGGTGATCTTCGCTCCGGTCGAAGACGGGGGCTTGCTCATCCGGACAAGCGATCCGGCCGATCAGTTTCTGCGCTTTCGAAGGGATCCGCGCGACCTGTCCTCGCCGCTCATCCCTGGGTTGGAGAGCATGGAGTTCGTCGTCCGCGCGAACACGGTGCTCAAGCTGTTCGGCTTTACCCTGACTCAGCTCGGTCTCGACGACGACACGACGAGCCCGGCGACGCGCGAGCTCCTGGTCGAGATTGCGATCATTAGAGCGGATCAGTTACCGGCGGCGCACATCGACGAAAACGGTGCAAGTCGAACAAGTCAGGTTTACTACGTGCTCTATCCGGAGGGAATCGACTTCTCCACGACCACGACCACGACGCGGGAACTGGAGGTAGATTTTCCAAACGTCAATGGTTTGTCGGGCGTCTTCGAAACACCGCAGCTGGCGTTTAGCTTCCTCTCGAACAGCTGGAATCCCGCAGGCGTTGTCGATGTCTCTTTCGATGGCTTGCTCGTAGCAGCCGATAATTTCGACGGTCCGAAGCAGACCGGAATCGTCGTTGCTCCCGGCCCTCCCACGCCGACGACTACGGCCACGGGCCAAATAACAAGCGGCGGCAATCCACTGCTCCGCGCGGGCATTTCTGTCATTACCAATAGCGGCTTCAGCGGATTGACGAACGCAGCGGGCGTCTACCGAATCGAGAATGTTCCGATACCGCTGAATCGCGCCGACCTCGCCGTCACAGCGTTCACCGATGCCGGGCTTAAGTTTGCGATGGCGAGCAACGTCGCGCGCCCGACCTACCCGTCGACGACGATCGATATCGAGCTTGCCGCTCTACCGCTCACGACTCCGAATTGCGTACTGGCCAACTCGGAGCCGATTACGGGATCCGTCGGTAACCATACGAACGAGCGAATCCGTATCCGTTTCGACGATGTGATGGATCGCGATTCGTTGCAGACCGCAATCTCGGTGGTGGCGACTCCGGATGGGGGCGCTGCCTCGACGATCACGGGCACTGTCGTGACGAATCGGGTGGATGTCGGCGCGGGGATTTTCCACACGGACGCGTTCTTCTTGGCGGACGTACCGCTCCCGGTTACTGCGACGATTGACGTCGCGGTTTCCACCAGTGCGACCAATGCCGAGGGTGTCGCACTCGGAGTGGCCTGCTCTTATTCCTTCCGGACGGGGACTTCTACGCTCTTTCTTCCGCGGATCGATGTGATGGAACCGCAATCGGGAGCCGTCGGTACGACGGTCACCCTTTACGGAGCCAACCTGGATATCGCGTCGGTCAGTTTCGATGGAACGAATCAAGCGGCCAGCAGCAAGACGACCAACAAGCTCACTTTCACTGTTCCGACTGGCGAAGGCGACGAAGCGCCGGGAGCGCGCGTTGTGTCGATCGCTCCAGGGACGGAGATGGCGAACTTCGACATCTTGCCGCGAATCGATTCGATTCAATTCGACGACGATCCCGACCCCGGAATAGAGAACCTAATCGACATCGGTGCCGGCGCACCGGGAACGTCGATTGCTGGCGTTGACCAAAACGACGGCACACTCATTGTGATCAACGGTCAGAATCTCTTCGATCCGGCGAGCGGTCTGATGCCGCTCGTGACCTTTGGGCGCGGCGACGGAGTCGTCGCTGGCTCGACGGACGGGGATGCGGATATTGACGGACCCGACGAAACTGCCGCAGAAGAGCGCATCGACGTCAACGTGCCGCCGCAGGCGACCAGTGCCAGCTTGACGGTCACCGTCGATGACGGAGCGGGCTCGACCTTTCGCTCGCTACCCTTCTCCTTTGTGATCGACCTGCCCTCGGACTCGGTGTCACCCGTCTTCGATGGGCCGAGTTTCGTTCCAGCGGCGGGGGCGACGGGGGTCAGCTCGGCCACGGTCATTCGCGTTCCGTACAACGAAGCCCTCTCGGGAAACTCGCGGCTCTTGGTTGCCGCGGGATCGCCCGCGCGTCAGCTGCCCGGATCGACGCGCGTCACGACCTCGCTGGACGGGACTCAAGGTTTCTTGGAGTTCCTACCTTCCGCGGGGAGCCTGCCGCTCTCTTCTACGATTCAAGTGCAGCTCTCCAACGCGTTCATCTTTGACCTGGCCGGTAATCCGTCATCGAGCTTTGACTACAGCTTCATGACGGGAACGACGGAGCCGACGGGTGGCGTTCTGCCTAACCCGACCGACGATGATCTTGCGGTTCTTCCCGTGGAACCGACCCCTGCCGAAGTGAGGGTGTCCGAAACGCAGACTTCGCTCGACGCGGCAAGCCATGTTGTATTGCAGGCTCTCGAGCTCGGCGCATCACAGAGCGGAGCGGGGATCGGAAGCGTAGAGGAGACGGAGACGGTCACTGGGATTGCGGAGTTGCTCTTCGATAGCCGCATCTCCGTTCAGGATGACAGCGTTGCCGACTGGGGCGATCGATCGCCGGTTGCTCGTTGGCTCGTTGAAGACTCGACGGACGCGGCGGTGCAGGGCTTGTACGTTGCCGACAATTGGGGCTACGACGCGGACGGCTCCCCTCTAGTGGAGAGCTTTTTTCGGTTTGAGCTGACCGGGCGGAAGCCCGACCCCGAGCGACATGCCTTTCGGTTCCGGCTCTCTATGGCGGATGGCGAAACGCGGCTCACGGGGGTGATTACGGACTTGAATCACGACGGCAGCTATGAGCTGAGCCTCTTCTCCGACGGAGAGAAGGGCCTCTCCGCGCTGGCTCGTGAGGATCTGGTGCAGGTTGGCGACGGTTTCCTCGAACTCAAGTTTCCCGCTCATGCTCCGATAAGTGCGTACGACGAAGCCCGCAAGATGAGCTTCTTCAGCGTCCAATCTTTTGACATGCAGGCCTCTACTTACGTCAATTCGCCCGTAGTACAGTTCGAGTATTGATGACTCGCGTCGCTGAGGACGCCCACTCCGTCCCGAAATCCTTGTTCACTCCTCTGCCGGCAATGCAGCCGCGCGAATTCCACCGCACCGTCACCTATCGATGAACTACCGCCTTCTCTCCGCCGCAATTGTTGTCTTGGCAATGTCGAGTTGCCGGGCTGTTCAATCGCAGAGCAGTGATGTCGAAATCGCGGGAGCTACCGGATACGTGTTCCGCGGATTGCAGATGAACGATGGCTACGGCGTCGAGACGCAGGGGCGCATCATCTATCACCGCGCGGACGGGAGCTCGGTCAGCGGTTATGCCTGGGGCTACATCGACGTCTCGGGAGATACTCCCGATGGCGCAATCGAGTCGACCAATGATCGGCGGTTCAGTCGCCTCGATCTCGGTGTGCAGTGGAGCCGTTCGTTCGATGACTTTGGGCTGAGCGCAGGAATCGCGAGCTACAACTTCCCGAACTCTGCGATCTCCGGTACTTCCGAGGGCTTCCTCGCGGGCGAGCTCACTACCGTCTGGTGGCGACCCGGCGTGGCCTTCTACCAGGACTTTCAGAATGCGAAGGATTTCTACCTTCGTGTCGGTGCCCATCCGAAGTTTCAACTGGACCGTGCGCTCTCCGCTGACTTTGGCGTCGACGTCGGCTATATGGGCGACGGGCAATCGCAGTTTTATTACGGCGTGAGCTCGTCTGGAATCTCGGATTTACTGCTGACTGGCGGGGTCACTTACCAACAGTCCGAGTACTTTCGCGCCTTCGCACGCGTCGGTTACTCCACGGTCATCGATTCGGCGTTGAAGAATCAGGTCTCGGCGAACGGCTTCGACGACTCGATTCCGTGGTTTTCGCTCGGCGCTGGCTGGACCTACTAATCGCGTCCTTCCGGCCTTCGCCAAGCCTATCGGGCGATTTCCACGGCTGAGGCGAGGCCCCGGCGAACGTCAGAGTGAGGAGGGCCGTTTCCGGCCTACCGACGTGTGCCGTCGTTAAATACGAATCCTCACCGATCTGATATTATGGGGCTGTACGGCCTCATTGGAGGGGAGCACCTAATAGCCCCTCGTTGAAGGCCGTTTTTAACTAGTCGGCTATTCACCATGCGCTCGTCCTCACTCGCTCTCGTTATCGCGGTCTCCCTCGCCGCGCTCGCTTCTGGCTGCCACCATCACCATCGCCCTAACCGCGGCGGAGGCGGTGCTTCCACCGTCGTCAGCAATGTCACGGTCACCGGTACGCGCCAATCCCCCGCGATGGTGTCGTTCTCGTTGGCGGACGCGGAGTCAGACCCGGCCACGGTGCAGCTTGTTTTCTTCACCGTCGGCGTCGCGACTCCCACTGTGTTGACCTTGCAAGGCGCTCCGTCGCTCACGAATCTCGCGACAAGTGCGGGAGGAACCACTTTCAACTTCCAGTGGGAGTTCGGTGCGGATGTGGGCAGCGGCTTTCAAGAGGGCGTGGAGGTTCGCGTCAACATCGTCGACGGTGTGCAGAGCATTCTGTCGACGGCGATCGCGAGCAACCTAGCGCTCGGCAATGATGCGCCCGAAATTCTCAGTATCACCCCAGCTGGCGGAGCGTTCACCGGAAACGCCGCGATCCCTTTTCGCGTAGCGGACACATCGGACGATGTCGTCAATGTCATGGTCGAGTACGACATTGACGGCGACATGCCGGACGCGGGTTTTCAGATTGCACGTCCCGCCGGTTTGGCGCCTTCCGATCCAACGCCGACCTACGCATTCATGGGCGTAAGCGCGCCGCGTGTCGGCACCGATCTCGTCTTCGATTGGGATGTGGTGTTCGACGAAGGCAATTCGGACTTTCAAGCCATCATTCGAGTGACGGCGGAAGACGACATTATGGTCGGTCCGCCGCTCACGAGCGCTGCGCTCATCATGGACAACAATGCCTCCGCGATGATCGTTGACTTGATGGTCACGGACGCTCGCGAGTCACCCGCAGAAGTGAGCTTTCGACTCTTGGACGGAGAATCGGATCCGCAACGCGTGCAGCTCATGTTTTCGCCTCCCGGTGGAGCTGCTCCCAAGCCGATGACCTTGGTTGTTCCCGGCTCCGACACCAACTTGGGGACGGCGCCTGCCGGGACGACTCACGTCCTCCTCTGGGATTTCGATACCGATTTGAGCGGAAGTGGATTCGTCCAGGGATTGTTGGCCAGCGGGGATGTGCTGGAGGGCTCTCTGGGTGTGTCATCGTTCACATCGAGCAGCTTTAATGTCGGCAACGATGCGCCTCGGGTAACTGACGTGTTCATGCCTCAAGCGGGAGAGGTCGTTGGCGACTTCGGATTCACGGTCGAGGTCGCGGATTCTTCGGGTGACGATGTGAACGTCGGGTTTGAGTACGACATCGTCGGAGACATGCCCGATGCGGGATTCAGGCGCGCACGGCCGGCCGGGCTCGCGGTCGGAACGCCCACGCCCGAGTTCGCCGTTCAGGGCATGATGTCGGACCCGCTCGGCGTCAGTGTTCCTTTCGTTTGGGATGTTCTCGCGGATGAAGGAACGACCGAGTTCTCCGCGATCGTGCGCGTCCGCGTTGAAGACGACCTGGTCGAGGGAGTCGCTGTCGCTGGACCTGCGGTTGCTTTCGACAACAACGCTTCACCGCGAGCAGAGATCGCCGGCTCGACGATCGCGATGAATGCGGACACTCGACGTGGCTTGCCGATTCCGTTTTCACTCTTCGACGACGAGGGCGATGCTTCGAGCTTTGTCCTGCAGTGGCGCGAGGAGGCCGGGACCTTTCCCGCGCTTCCGGCGGATCCGGACGCGCTCTTGGCTGCACTTGATGACCCGGAGCAACGCAGGCAGTTGCAGGTCGCGGCCGAGTATCGGGCGTTGTACGAGGGCCGACTCAAGGTGCTGACGAGTGCTCTCGACCCGGCTGGTGACCGAGTGGGGTTGCCCGAGTTGGGCTGGTCCGCGGCCGGTGCGCTCGCAAATGGGGTGGTTGGCGACCGGCTTGAATTGCTTCGCGATCCGGTAGCGCCAGCTCCGACCGGAAACCCGTGGACGCTCGCTCGGCCCGTGGCCGTTCTAGCGATCGGGTCGGGACCGAGCGCTCTCGTTCTCGAGACTGCAGCGATGGGAACATGGCGCCTGCGCGAGATGGATATCACAACGGGCGCAGAAGTGAGAACGATTGGTAGTGGGTCGGAAGGGACGCCCTTCGCGATGGACTATCGGCGCGGACTTTCCGGTCACGTCGTGCTGGCCGTCGGAGATGGTGCCGCGTGGAGCGTGCTCGACCTGGAGCTTTCGAGCGGACAAGTGACGGAGCTCTTGCCGGCATCGTCGGCTCCCGTCATGGGCGATGTGCGCGCCATCGCGAGCTTGCATGCGAGTCGGGCTTATCTGACCGTGAGCAACGCGGTTGTGCGCGTTGACTTTGCTCCAGGGTCTGCGGCTACCGCGACGGCGATCGCGGAGAACATTCCGGCGCCATGGGGGCTTGCCATTCACCCGACCAGCGCCGACCACTTGTTGGTTGCGAACGCTGCAACCTCGACTCAGATCGCTACGTCGGGTGTCTTGGATCTCAATCTGTCCAACCTGACGATGACGCACGTCACTCAAGACGAGCTCATTCAGCCGCGCTCGCTCGCCATCTCTCCTGACGGAACTCAGCTCGCCGTGATCTCCGATCGCGACTCGGGAGACGGCACTCTGGAGCTGTCCTTCCTGACGTTGGGCGGACCCGATGGAGTGGCGGTTACCGAGCTCGTCGACGATCTTACGGACGAGCTGACTTCGATCGCTCTCGGTCGCGACGGGTTGACTCTCCTCGCCCTTCCCGACTCCAACGATCTTGCGGTGGCTGGCGGAGTCGAGCAGTCACGCACGATCACGGCTTTTGACGCCGATCGGTACGCGGTCACGGTCGATCAGCCTTTCGATCCCGCGATCCAAACCAACCTCCGCTGGCGTCTGCGCGAAAACTTCCAAGCGCTCGAAGGGACTTTGAGCGGCAGGAATGGCGTGTTCGTCTGGGATTCGAGTGAGGTGACGAGCGGCGGCGATGTCGTCTTGCGCGGACTGGCGCTCGATACGGACATTGGAACCGACGGGCAGAGCTTTACGCTTCCGCAAAGCATCAGCGCCCCACTCGATGTGCTGCCGATTAGCTGTACTCCCTTCGACGGCTTAGCGGTTACCGGGTTCGCCGCCGTTGACCTCGATGGTGACGGCGACATGGATATCGTCAGTATCAGCGATGGCGATTCCTTCGCGATCGCAACCCAAGCTCCGCTCGGTAGGTTCGTCGCAGGTCAAGTCGCACAGCTTGAAGCGGGTGCCGTCGCGACAGCGATCGTCGCTGGAGATATGAATGGCGACGGCCTCGTCGACATCGCCGTCGGTGCAGAGGGCGGCGGGATCTTCGTCTTCGAGCAGGACGGGACCGGCGTCTTTGGTCCGTCTCCGCTCAAATTGGCGACGGCAAGCGTCACTTCACTGGAACTCGCCGACATCAATGTCGATGGCCGTGCGGACCTGATCGCGACGCACTTCTTCACGAACACGGTCAGCATCTTTGTGGGCACGCCCGCGCTGTTCAACAGGGCAGCGGATCTCGAGCTGTCCGATTCCATCAGCGGACCTCTTCACGCGGAAGTCGCAGATTTAAATGGCGACGGACAGCCCGACCTCGCGGTCGCCAACGAGACGAGCGGCGACGTCACGGTCTACTTCCAGGCCTCGGGTGGAGGTTTGAACGCGATGGCTGACCGCCAACTGTTGGGTCCGGCCGGTGGCGCCCCCACCTCGCTCGCGCTCGCCGATCTCAATCGCGACGGCCGTCGCGACATCGTTGTCAGCTATGCCGGAATCGACCAGGTCGGCCTGTTTACCCAGGACTCGATGGGAGTCTTCACGCTCGCCCCGGACCTAATCGGCGACGCCAGTTCCATCGCTGGTCCCGTCGATGTCGTTGTTTCCGATCTCGACGGGGACGGAGATGATGACCTCGCGGTTTCCAGTCGGACCGTTCCGGCGGTCGCCGTGTTCTTGCAGAGCTCGAGCGGTGCTTTTTCCGCGGCGCCCGATCTCTCGCTCGCGAAGCCGTCCGATACGGAGGGTGCGCTGCGACTCGCGGCGGTCGACCTCGATGGCGATGGTCGGACGGATCTTGCGGCTGCGCGCGGAGACGCTCTGCGTCTGGATATGTTTTACCAGTCGCGCCCGGGCGACTTCCGGTCGCAGTCGACACTGCTGAGCGACTCGGCCACTCAAGAGAACGCGCGCTTTGTCCAGCCGGGAGACTTCGACGGTGACGGCGACCTCGACCTCGCCTTTGCGAACGCGCGGGAGGATCACGTTTCGATTTATCTGCAAACGAATCCCGGAGTGTTCGAGCCGAGCGCAAATGGCGTGATCGGAGCCGGCTTCTTTGATGGAGTTCTAGCGCTCGCGACCGGTGATCTCGATGGAGACGGCGATCTCGATATCGCAGCCGCGTTGACCGGCGCTAGCCAATTGGGCGTCGCCTATCAGACAGCGCCGGGAGAATTTTCTTTTGATCCAAAGACGGACATCGTCGGCTCCTTTCCGCTGCCCTTCCGCCCGCGCTCGGTAGCCATCGGCGATTTCAATGATGACGGGATGCTCGATCTCGTCTCGGCGAATGCTGCCGGGGGAAACCTCACGATCTTCCTTCAGGGCCCGGCGGGCGTTTTTCCGCCGACGCCCTCCTTCACTCTGAGTAATCCGGGTCTGACGGAGGCTCCGAACACTGTGCTGGCGCTCGACCTAGATGGCGACGGCGATTCCGATCTCGCCGTTGCGAATCGCGGGAACAACTTTGGAGTTTCCGGGGGCAGCGTAGCGATCTTCCTACAGGTGAACGGCAGCTTCCCAACTGTGCCACAAGTCTCGATCAAGACTCTGTTGCCCCAATCTCGCATGGTCGATCTCGCCGCGATCGATATGGATCGGGACGGTGACTTGGACCTGGTCGCAGCCGATACATTCGCCGGTGCGCTCCTGATTGTCGAGCAGACGTCGGCGGGTGTCTTCGCGCTCTCCGGTCAGCCGATTTCGATTCCGGGCACACCCATTTCGCCGATCTCGGTCGAAGCCGCCGACTTCAATGGAGATGGGCTCAACGACTTGGCTGCCGTGGACCGGTTCTCGAACACGACTGTGGTCTTCCTGCAGTACGCACTGGGGCTGTTCCGCCATGATCCGCTGGTTGCTCTCGCGCCGCTTGCGCCGGGGGGAATCACACGCTCGATCACAGCGGCCGACTTCGATCAGGACGGCGATGTCGACATCGTCTCCGCGGATTCGGTCGGCGGTGCAAACACCATTCACTTCGGCGGCCGGTAAAAAACGAAACTCCGGCGTTCGGTTCTCCGGCGGGATTCCCCTGTTCGAAGAGCCGAGAGAGCTTGCCGGATAAAAATCCCACGTGGGGAGCGCGGCACGCATGAGGGGGAGGTCTTTGATCTCCTGCGCGCTGCGCGATACCGCCCGAGGGGGAGAGGAACGGTGTGATTCGCAACTCTCTCGGCACCTCCAACTTGAGAACTCTCTTGCCTCCGAACCAACAACGAAGTGAGACCGCACTCTTCTTTAGGCGACCTGCCTCCGGCGGCCTATAGGCCGCCGGAGGCAGGTAACAGGCTCCCTAAGCCTGTAAGCCACTACTAATACCCGCGAGGCTTAGCGCAGCATGCTGGACCTAAGGCGGGGGGCAGGTCAGAGCGTTTTGAATCCAACAACTCGTGGTCCTAAGTCGAGGGCAGCCGCACGCGGATCACGCGGCACTAAATTACAACGACTTATAGGAGCCCTTGCGTGGCGTGTATGGCCCTTGTGCCTCACTGAGCGCTTATTTAGGGCAAATTCACCGTTCAGTAGGCGGCGGATTCTGTATTTAGAAGCCTGCAAATTCTGGACTTTTGGGTTGAGATAGGTCTAGATCTAGCCATGGCCTCCAAGCTCTTTCCCCGCGCAATTGACCGGGTTTTGGTCAACGAGTTGCTACCGGTCTTTCCCGCGGTTTTGATCGTTGGACCACGTGGGAGCGGCAAGTCCACAGCTGCGGCGCGATTGGCTGACACGGTCCTGGACTTGTCAAAACCAGGAACGCGACTGGCAGCCTCGGAAGATCCCGACGGAATCCTAGCCGCCGCGAAAGGCACCGTTCTGATCGACGAGTGGCAAGAGGCGCCGGAGATTTTGGGGGCGGTGAAGCGAGCTGTAGACGGTGATCCAAAGAACGCGCCTGGGCGGTTCCTTATTACGGGTTCTGTCCGTGCCGCTCATCAAGCTGCTACGTGGCCGGGTACTGGACGGCTCATTCGCTTGAGGCTCTATGGTCTAACCCAGGCAGAGTTGGGGAGAGACGGTGATTACAACCCCGTCGATGCGCTGTTCTCTAAAGGCGATCTTGAGTTTGAAGCAAGCTCCCTATTCCGCAGCGATTATCTCGATCGAATGATCGCAGGACGATTTCCATCAGTCGTTGGATTGACAGGAAGAAACCGGTCGAGGTGGTTTCGCGCGTACGTCGAGCAATTGATCGAGCGAGACGTGAGTCAACTCGCTGACCACAAGCCGCGATCGGACCTGGTTCGATCTGTTCTGAATTCCTGTGCATCGAGAACGGCCCAAGAACTCAATAAGAGCGCAACTGCCGTTGACGGGGGGATGGACTATCGAACTGCTGAGCGAATGATCGGATTGCTCGAGGACTTGTCCATTGTGTTGCGAGTGCCTGCATGGAATGCCAAGCGCTTGAAGCGCCTCACCTCAACACCAAAGATTCATTTGTCGGACCCTGGAATGGCAGCCTACTTGCTCAACGTTGGCGCTGAAGAACTTGGCCGAGCGTCAACTTTGGTTGGCCCCATGTTCGAATCCTTTGTCGTGGCGGAACTGGCGGCTCATCTCGAAACAGCGGCCGAGGAAACAGCGCTCTTCCATTTGCGAAACCGAAACGGGCGCGAAGTGGATGTAATCCTCGAGAGCAAAGGGCGGATCGTCGGGCTCGAGGTTAAGTCTTCAACTTCGGTAAGCCGTTCCGACGCCAAAGGATTGCTCTGGCTTAAGGACGAACTCGGAGATCAGTTCCACCGAGGCGTGGTGCTCTACTCGGGTGCTCACCCCTTTCAACTCGACGACAATATTTGGGCACTGCCGATCAGTTCGCTTTGGTGTTCGCCACGAAGTCTCTGATTCTCGATGTAGATCGTGAGTTCGCTTAAATATGGCTGCTTTGAAGGGGTCACGTTATCTCGCGCTTGCAAGCTGGTGCGACAAAGCGGAGCCATCCGGTGAGTTTGTATTCGTAGCCGAGCCGACGTTCCTGGCATTACTAACTACTTGAGGGCCTCCCGAGAACCTGATCCATTCTAAACCGCGATCTCGCGCTAGAATCCCCTCGAAGGAGCTGTCACTCGCTCGCAGTCTTCCGCGTGACGAGATGGCCCGTTGCCCAGGTGCGCCAGTTCGAATCGCTTGTTCGAATTGACACGGCTTCTAAGAGCTTCGGCAGCCTTATGTCGTTCCGGTCTTTCGATAGGATCAGCTTAGCGAGCGCTTGCATCGTCGGGACATGCTCCGGCGACACTTCTAGCGCCGTCTCGTACTCGGTGATGGCTTCCGTGACGCGCCCTGCGACTTCCAAGGTCAACGCGAGGTTCATTCGCGGATCCGGCGCACCGGGCATGAGTTTCCTCGCCCATTCGAATTCGTTGGCAGCTTCGAACAGCTTGCCCTGCTCGAGATAGAGGACACCGAGGTTGTTGTGCGCGGGGCCGAAGTAGATGTCGGCCGTCAAGGCTTCGCGAAGAAGACGCTCGGCTTCTTCGGGTTCGGTGTAGATCAAGTCCGCCGCTTCGTGGTTGCGCTCTTCGGCGAGGAGCGAACTACGCAAACTTTCCGAAACGGGTTGATAGGGACCGTCGGGTGTCGACGGACTCTTACACGCTCCAAGCGATAGAAGGAGCGGCGCAGCGACAGCGATGACGATTGAATTTTTCATCGCATGATCAACGGGCGAACCTCTGGAGCTCCAGTCTCGATGCCGGCGACATCCAAATCCTGGCGACTGACGTACTTCAAATCCTCGAACAGTTTGTTACGCATCACACTGCAACGCAGGAACACGAAGAATCGGCTGCGCGAGGTCGAGGTGGACTCGTTGCGAAAGAGGCTGCCAATCAACGGGATATCGCCGAGCAACGGCAGTTTCGACGTGGAGTCGCCCTCCGTCTCGATCTCCAATCCTCCGATCACCACTGCATATCCATCCGGCACCGTCGCGACGCTTGACAGGCTCGTCTCCTGACGCGGTGGAGGAACGCTTGCGTCGGCCGACTCTCCGACAAACGCACTCAGGGCAACCGAGTAATCGAGCAAAAGCATATCGCCCTCCGTGATCTGCGGCCGAACTGCAATCGTCGTCCCCGCATCGAGGGTCCCGCCAAATGACGTGATCGAGGTACTCGTCGACAAACTCGTGCTCGTGTAAGGCGTCTGCAGGATCGAGTTGAGGTTCGCCTGCTCGTTGTTGTTGACGAGCACTTTTGGAATCGTGAGCGACCGTCCATCGTTCACCGTCGCGAGCGCCCGAATCACGCCACCGAAACTTCCGGGATCCAACACGACCGACGTGAATCCGGTGCCAGGGACTTGCGCCAACGAAGTGGCGCTCGGATCCGGCGATCCCAAGCCAAACAGGCTCTGCAATCGAAAGAACAGATCGTCGCGACGAAAGGCCTTTTGAAGCTCGACGCCCAGGTCGAGGGTTTGAGCTTCGGTCAGACTGACGATCATCGCCTCGACGAGAACCTGGGGGCTCTGCAAATCGAGTTGCGCCACAAGCTCGCCCAACTGATCGAGAACACGCGGGGAACCCACAGCGACAATGCGATTTGTCCCGGTGTCTTGCGTCAGTGTGACTCCCATCCCGCCCGAATCCGCAGACGACACGACTCGACTCCCACCGACATTGGCTAGCGGGCTTGAGACGCCCTCGACCGGGGCGCTTCCGCCGCCATCGTCCCCCTCTTCCGTCTCATCCAACAAGCCGCCCTCGTCCAACAGGTCCCGCAGGATGTCGAGCAGCTCGGCCACGTCCCTATGCTTGACAGGATAAGACCTTAGAGCCCGGCGACTCTCCGCCGGCGTCGCCTCTAATCGCTCTAAGAGCCCCCGTATCTCCTCTTGCTGGCTCCAAGTCGCCGTAACGATCAGAGTTCCCGTCAATTCGTCCTGTACCAACTTACCGACTGGCGCTCCCTCCATCCCGCGATCCGCCAACACCGTCTCCTCAATCAGCTGCGCGGTCTCACCCAGACTGAATCGCCTCGGCCGGTAATGCCCAGTCACCACCGACTCCGCTCGATCAAACTCCTCGAGCAGAGCCTTCCACGAATCTACTTCGCCGGGCGGAGCAACGATCACGACGCTCTGCGTATTGAGGTTAGCGAGAAGACTCCCCTCCGCCGGTGCTTTGCCCGCCTTCTCCTGCGCCGTGCTCACGCGCTCGGCCAACGTCGCGAGTGCCGTGGGGGACAGGTGCTTCACGGCAACACTCTCCACCGCGACATCGCCGCCTGCCTCATCCAACGCATCCACGACCCGCAACGCCTCGGCAACCTGCGGAGCCAGCCCCGACACGACCACCTGCGATGTGGCCGGAATGGCGTTGACCTCGCTGCCCTGCGAGACGAGCACATTGCGAAGCGCGTCCGACACCGAACTCGGATCCGCATTGCGCAGTGTCCGAAGAACTCGGACGTAACCGGCCTTCGCGTCCTCCAGCCCGCCTTCCTCTAACCGCGCTCGATTCGCCGCTTCCGAAAGCGGAACGATAGAAAGCCCCCGCTCACCGGGGCTCTGCACGCAGGCTAAATCTTGCGCCGTGAGATGACGATTCGTGAGAGCCCAAAGCTCTGCGGTACTCAACCCAGGACCCGACCGAATCGTCACGAACCCAAGAACGGATTCCGGCTCGTACTCGAGCGTGATGTCCAATGCATGCACGCAGGTATTGAGAAGCGTGCTGAGCTCGATCTCTTCCTGATATGCGAACCAAAGAGGCGGTTCCGCCGCCTCAACAGCCTCATTGGCGTCTTGCCCCAGCGCGAATGGCGCCAAGGCAAGAACGGCCGAAACCGCGCATGCGAGCCGCAAGGATCTCACCGCGCCCGTCAACTAGGAGCCCGAAACCGCGCTATCCCAACTTGTCTGGACCGCGCTCCTGTTGGTGTCATAGGCCGTCTTGGCGGCTGCAACCGCGGAATCACTGCGTTCGGAAAGCAAAAGCGTTACACACGCGGGGCTCGCCGAAATTCCTTCCTCTGCGCTCACGCGCTCGTTCGTCAGAGCCTCCGACAAGTCGAGCCAGCCCTGATCGGTTCGGTTCTTCACCAAGAACTCGATGGGGAGACCCCAATGATCATTCGCGCGAACGTTGGCGAGCGCTGTATTTTGCGCAACCGTGAGTCCGTCGACTCCAGCATCGAACAAATCATCAAGCGCTGCTTCTCGATTTGCGCCGGCCGCATCGAGTAAGGACTGAGCCGTCGCGAGATCGGCAACATCCTGAGCCGTTGCCTTACCGCTTCGAACGAGCTTCTTAAGACTCTCCACGCTCTGTTGCGCGGCGAGGTAAACGGAGTCTGCATCCGAGAGGGCCGTCGAGTTGCCATCGATGTAATCCTGGACATCGGTAACGACTCCGGCGACTTCGGATGCCGCCACGCCCGAGGCGGCGAGCGCATCGGGACCCAGGCCGGCCCGCATGAGCGTGTCCGAAAGACCATCGGCTAAGGCAGGGGAGGAAACAGCAACGAGAAAGAGAGGTGCGAGAACTGCGAGCTTCATAGAGATTTCTCCAAGCGGTGACTAATGGCGATAGCGAGTCAGCCTAGCGGGAAATTAGAGGTCGGCAATGACTCGAATCGACCGTCGCCAGACCACATCGCAGTCGCGAGGGCGAGACCGGGGGCGCGCAAAAAAACATTGCGAGGACTTATGTCAATCCCAATTGTGAGAGAGGGCCCGAGGGAAGGGGGTCTGCCGATTCCGGCAAAGCGGAGAGCCGTTTCACTCTCCCAAGGGAACGTTAGGCGCTGCGCTGGGCTCCACAGATGCAGTAAGCGGGTTCAACTGCCGGGGTTAGAGACCCCAGGCCTCGCGAGTTGGCTCCCGAGCTCTCGATACTGCTCGCCCTCCACCTATCACACATTCGATTGAACCTAAGTAAGGAAACTGTGAGACCAGACAGGCGCAACTCGTCATCGCTCTAAGTGAGTTTCGCATCCTCCGCCTAAGCTCATTTGCGTTGCGGGTGCATTTTTTCGGAGTAGTGTCGCGTCGTCGTCCGCTTCCCGTGAGCGGCCGCGCTTTTTCGCTTCCCACCGCCACTTGCTCCCATGAGTTTCTCGCTCAAGTTCGCGCTCGGTCTTCTTCTCTCCGCTGCTGCATGCGTCTCGTTCATGACGCTCAAGCCCACGCTTGCTGCGATGCCGCTTGTCGCGAATCCGATCCTCGAGATCGATTCGAGCAGCCTGACTTCCTACGAAGAAGACTCCGCGACCAATGTCCAGGACGCTCGACCGGACGTTTCGAATCGAGGAGTGAACATCGACGGATCGTTGCGAGCCGGCGCACCTCTCGGCTGGGCGATAGCGGGCAACCCGTTCGGGGCTCCCGTCTCCGAACCCAACATTTCGGGAATAAGGCTCTCCACGGGCACTTATTCGATCAATGACGTGGACTTGGTTCTACCGAATTCCGGCACGATGCCCTTCGTTATTGGCCGGACTTACAACGCTCGCCAGGACGACAGTGGCAGCCACTTCGACTCGACCCAGTCCTATCAGGGAGTGAACTGGTTTCAGTCGGCCCAGCCCGAAATCGTGCTGTACGACGATCCCAGTGATGCCGACAACGACCTGATCTACCTCGTCTACGGAGCGGACCGATTCCTCGAGTTCGATCGCATGGGGACATCCAGTGTGGTGTTCAAGGGAGTGAATGGAGCGGCGGGGATGATCGAGTACAAGTCGGGCGACGACACCTACGACTTTCACGACCAGAACGGAAATGTCGTTTCGTTCCTCGGCTTTGGGTTTGGTGTGGCCTCCGGTCAATTCTGGAAGCAAACGAGCCCTAACGCGAGCGTCACCTTTGTCGGAGATAGTTCGTCGGCAAGCACGGCGAGCTCGAGCTATGACGCTGGCGGGCGAATCGCGACGGCTTACGATCCCGCCGATCGCCGCTATTCGTTTACCTACACGACGGTCGGAGGCGCGGATCGTCTCACCGAGGTCAAAGCCGAAACCAAGACCGGTGGTACCTGGACCGGAACGCCGACCGGCCTCGCGACCGTCGGCAAGGTCGAGTACGACTACTATGTCGATGCCGATTCCTACGGTGATGACGGCGATTTGAAGCTCGTCACGATCACGACACCGCTCACCGACTCGGGTGTGGAGAGCGTTCGCAAAAAGTATTACCGCTATTACGACGGTGGCTACAACGCCTCGACGAATCCCGGCTACGCCCACGCCCTGAAGTACATCGTCGATTTCGAAGGAGCTCGTGCCTACGACTGGGATCAGGATTCCTTGCTCGACGACGATTTCCTGACGGCTTCGAATTCGAGCTTGGACAACTACTCCAGCGCCTACTTCGAGTACGACTCGTCGCACCGAATCAACGAAGCCTGGATGAACGGCGAGTGCGGTTGCTCGGGCACGGGGAACGGGACGCACTACTTTGAGTACGAGTCGAACGGCAGCTACTCCGACGGCAGCGGCTATGACACGGCGTGGATGGGGCGTACGGTCGTCAAGAAGCCGGACAATTCCTACACGACCGTCTATCACGACGAAGTATTCCAGCCTCTGTCACGTGTTATTACAGACGCAGATCCCGACAACACGAGCCCGGCACCCGACCGGTGGGTGACGCAGGTCGTGCGAACGTCGGCCGGCTTGGTCAGCGATATTCACACCCCGGCAAACTGCACGGGTTACACGCACAGTTCGGGTGCGATCACATCCTCGACTTCCGTTGGTCTAGTGCGGAGCTTCGTGCGCTACGGCAGTTCAACCGTCTATGAGGGCTTCGTCCAAGATCAGACCTGGAAAGAAGGCACGTCGGGCACCGCCTACATGGATCGCACCTTTGACCTGGGTACAGCCTCGGTGTCCATTGCCTCGGCCGAGACGCTCTATCGGCCCCACGCCACGGCTCAGTACAGCTACGACGAAGAGACCACCACTTCAAAGACTGGCACTGGCGCGCGGAAGAGAATTCTCACGCCTACTTACCATTCGAGCTCTTTGGCCAGAGCCAATGACGAAGTCGAAGCTTCGGTCGTAAGTACTGCAAACCACGGAGCTGGCGGTTCAACTGGTGACAAGCGCAATTCGTACCGCGACACGAGCGGACGAGTCACCTTCTCCAAGGACGGGCTCGGTGTCGTTTCCTATTCCGAGTACACCAATGGTCAATTGACTAAATCGATTCGAGACGCGAACACCACGTCTCTGAGTCCACCCACCGGCTATTCGACTTCGGCAGGATTCGACCGGGAGACGACCTATACCTACGACGCCCAGGGTCGCTCGGACACGACGACGGCGGACGACGGACAGGTAACCAAGCGGTACTACTCGAAACTCGCCGACGGGCGATTGGTCTCCCTGGCCTACGCCGACTACGAGGCGTCACCGCTCAAGTTCTATGGGCCGGTCAGCTACACCGTCGCCAACCATGTCGGCAAAGCGGTCGCGTCTGGAACGATCGCGCTTTCTGGCAATTCGAGCTCCAGCGCGCTCACCGCTCATATCGACGAAACCGACGCCGATCCGATTACGGCTGTCGATCTCGGGACGATTGCCTCGCTTACGACCAGTCACTATTCAGAGACCGGCGGAACGCTCGAGGAAACGCGAAGCTACTTCTCCATCCCGGCTTCCGAACCCGGCACCGACGGCACTCACTACGACCCAATGCTCTACGGCTATGACGATTCCGGTCGTCAATGGCGAGTCAAAGAGGCACCCGGAACGATTCGCCGCACCGTTTACGACGCGATCGGTCGCGCCGAATCCACATGGATCGGTACCAACGACTCCACTTTCTCGGGTGGTGAGTCGTCGGGCACCGACGACATGGTCAAGATCAGCTTGACCGAATACGACTCAGGCAATGACGACGGCAACAGTTATGTCACGAAGAGAACGGCATTCGTCGAGGACAGCACGACTGATCAGCGCGTGACGGAGTTCACGAACGACGCTCAGGGCCGAACGCTCGTCGTCAAAAATCCGGTTGCTCCTCACAGCTTCACAAAATTCGATAATCGCGGCCGCCAAATCGCCACAGGGCTCTTTAGCTCAACCGCCAGCATCAACACGGCGACCGACGACCCGGAAACCGAGACAACGAACCGCTTGGCTCTCTCGGTCACCAAGTACAACGAGGAAGGCCGCGTGTTCTCGGTCATTCGTCACAAGATCGACGTGTCCGACGGTTCTTCCGACGACACATTAGAAGCATCGCTCACCTGGTATGACGCCGCGGGCCGGGTCGTAAAGCGTGACGGAGAACAACTCACCAAGACCCTCTATGACGACCTCGGCCGCGCGACGCACCAGTTCATTCTGGCTAGCCACGACGACACGACTTATGCCGACAACGACGACGTTACTGGCGACATCGTCTTGGAAGAGCGTCAGACGACCTACGACACCGACAACGGTGACGTTCTAATGACGGCGACGATCAGTCGCTCTCACAGCGATACAGATCGAGGGTCCGGCGAAACCGAAGGGCCCTTGGACACCAATGCGGATGCAGACGCGCTCGAGTACACGGCGGCCGATCTCGATGGTCGGATTCAGATCACAGCTCACTGGTACGACCGATTCGGTCGGCGCACGGATACGGTCAACTACGGAACCAACGGCGGAGTCGATTTCGACCGCGACGGATTGGCCATGCCCGCTCGCTCGGATACAGCGCTTCGGACGACCTATGCGTTCAACGACGACGGCGACCTAGAGACGATCACCGATCCGAAGGGTATCGATAGCTATCGCGAAACAGACGCCGCAGGGCGTGTGACGAAAGAGGTCAGCAACTACGACTCGTCAGTCAACTCCGGTAATCCGTCAGGTACCGCCGATAACGTGACCGTCAAGTACGAGTTCACCGACGGGCTTCAAACCAAGATCATCGCGGACCTGCCCTCGGGATCGACAGATCAGGAAACGCTCTACACCTATGGCACGACCAAGGGAACGAGCGCGGGCGACTCAAAGATCAGTACGGGCCACTTGCTTCAAGAGGTCGAGTATCCCGACTCCGCTAGTGCGAGTGACGTGGTCACCCATGCCTACAACGCGCAGAGCCAAGTGCTCTATAGCAAAGACCAGGCAGGTAATGTCACCGAGACGGACTATGACGACGGCGGTCGCGAAGAGCATCGTCGAATCACGACCCTTGCATCGGGCTTTGACGGAGCCGTTCGGCGAATCTCGATGGCCTATACGAGTCGCGGTCAAATCAGCACCGTGACCCAATACGACAACGCGACAGTGGGCAGTGGCTCGGTCGTGGACGAGGTCGCCTATTCCTATGACGGATGGAGCAACATCTCGAAGTTCGAGCAAGACCGCAATTCGGCCGTTGGCGCGTCGGGATCGGTAGACGACTACGAGGTCAGCTACACCTACGAGAAGGCTAGCTCAGGTCGAAACACTATCCGTCGAGCGAGCGCGACGATGCCGTCTGGCAACGTGATCACCTACGAGTACCACTCGGCCAATGGCAATCACGACGACGAGGCCAGCCGTCTCAGCACGCTTAAGGACGGAACCCTCCGATTGGTGGATTACAGCTATGATGGACTTGGGCAGGTGACGGTGACGGATCACAAGGAACCGGAGATCATGTGGGATATGGCCAATAGCGGGGGATACGTTCTGGCGGATGTGGATCGCTTTAACCGGGTGACTTCGAATAAGTGGACCCGCTACGCAGTCACGGACACGAATCTTTACGACGTAGATATTTCCTACGACCGCAATTCCAACATCACGCTGGTCGAAGACAACGTGCACGTGGGGTTCGATGCGTCCTACACGATGGACGATACCGATCGCCTGACGCGAGCTCAGGAGGGAACCTGGGGCGGATCGTCGATCTCGAGCGAGACTCGCGATCAGGAGTGGACGCTCTCCCACACTGGCAACTGGGATGTGGCGAAGTGGGACCTCAATGGCGACGGTGACTTTATTGACACCGACGAGTACGACGACACGCGGTCGCACAACGACGTGAATGAGTTGACGGCGCGGGATACGGATTCGGACGCCACCAACGATTACACGCACACCTACGACGCCGTCGGGAACATGACGGATGACGGGGAGTCGTTCGAATACGAATACGATGCCTTCGGCCGGTTGCGCACGGTGAAGAACCAGTCCAGCACGTTGCTCGCTGAGTACAAGTACAACGGGCTCGGTTTTCAAATCTCCGAGCACACGGACACGAACGAAAACGGCGTCGTGAACGGCGACGACAAGTGGTTCCACAACGCCTACGACGAGCGCTGGCGGAACCTCGCGACGTTTAGGGAGTCAGACTCCGACCCTAAAGAAGAGTTCGTGAACCATCAGGCCGGGATAGACGGCACTGGTGGCAGTTCGTATATCAACGCATTAGTTTGCCGATACTTGGATGCGAACACTGATTGGCTTGCGGCAGCCGACGGTGTGCTGGAACAGAAGAGATACTACTTCCAGAATTGGCGTGGAGATGTTTCGGCGATCACGGGCGTAAATGGCGGGCTTTGGGAGTGGGCCAAGTACTCCAGTTATGGAGTGCCATTCGGATTACCCGGAGGCGATACCGATTCAGACGGTGATACCGATGCGACGGACGTGACTCAGATTCAAACCTGGATCGATGCATCCACTTACGATGTACGAGGGGATATCGATCTCGACGGAGACGTGGATTCGAGTGACAAGACCGTGGTGACAAACTACTTCCAGGGGGAAAGTGCGGGGTGGGAGGTGTTGTCGGCAATCGGGGTGCGGCATGGGTATGCCGGGTACAGCTTGGATAAGCAGGGCCTGTGGCATGTTCGGAATCGTTTGTTTGATTTCGGGCTTGGGCGTTGGTTAATCAGAGATCGCCTCGGCTATGTAGATGGGAAGGGATTGTTTGAAGCTTTTGGCTCGTCGCCCGTTGGACGCGTTGATCCCGACGGCAATGAGTACATTCAAATTTCTCCAAAGTACGGAACTCATTTCCCGGGAGGTCACTTTGTACCTGGGGGGCTGAATATCGGCGGATACATTCCAGGAGTCGCAGGTTCAGGATGGGGAACAGCTCTCCATTACAACGCGGGTTGGCCTGCCGGGCCCTGTCAAGTGAACGCTCTCCCTCCAAATTCGCTGGGTTGTGATCTCACGTACGGGACAGATACAATTTCTATTGAGAGGTGTTTCCCAATGCCCTCTATCGGTGGGGGGGGAGAACCCAGTCCATGCAGGATTTGCATTCAGGCAACGTTCTATCCGGCATGCATGTGCCAAGAGACGGGGAACTCACCGTTCCAGAACGCCTTCCGTGCGTGTTTGGCTTGCAAGCACTCGAAAGGGATTTATATTGGCGATGAGGAGCATAACGCATGCATGGCCACTGCATTTCTTAAGAGCGGCAAAGGTCCCAGTTTTGGATTCATTAGGGATTTTGTACTCGCAGCTAAGAAATGCACGGTGCCAGGTTCTTTGAATCTTGTAATCAAGTGTCCTTGATAAAGTGCGCATTCGCCTGCGCCGGCTAAGTAAGTAATAATCGAAGGGTGGATCGGATTGATGAGAAAATCAGCTATTGGTGGGATCGCGGCGATCGCTTTGTTTCTTAGTTCTATCAATTGTGGGGGGGAAGTGGCGCTAAGGCTAAGTCGAACGTACACTGCGGTTGCCACTATGGACTCGGTCAAACAATGTATCGGGAAGATCGATATTGTTGAATTTTCCGAATGGCAGCAACAGGAAGTGCTCTCGCTCACAGGTGAAGGGAATCGAGATCAGCATTTTTGTATTGGGCGCTATGGAGCAGCTCTTGCGCAGATAAGGATTCAGAGTGCGCCGAAGGAAATGCGAATAGAAATTTCAACCGACACTAATGCTCAACACCTTGAGGAGCTGTCGATTTTAGTCTTAAAGCAATTCGAAGTCGCAGGAATTGACTATTCGCGGGATCTCTCGGGGTGGCCGTCCAATCGATAATGTACACGGGATTTTGGTTCCCTTGAACTGCCGTTGGAGTTCGAAAGTTTCGCGGACCTGTCATCCACGCAAACGTTATGTGCCCGCTCGGGACTCCAGTGCCGGGGATTGTGAAGCACCCTTGCGAACTCAGCGACCGCGCCGATTTTTCCACGCCCCTGAAGGCGGGTCGGTCATATCGACGATCAGCTGCTCAGTTGTACGCGTCCGGTGAGCGCATGTCGGTTGGCGCTTGACTTGACTGGGCGGGTTTAGCTCGCCGATCGACCAGCCTGCCAAGCCCACGGCGTGAGCGTCGCGATCTCCGAAGCTGGCGTCGTCGCGACCCGCATCAGCACGTCCTCGATGTATTCCTCGGGATCCGCGCCGCACTGTTTGCATGAGAGCACCAGCGAATAGAGTCGACACGCGACCTCGCCGCCGCGCTGGCTTCCGAAGACCAGCCAGTTTTTCCGCCCCACGGCCAGATGCCGCAGATCACGTTCGGCGTCGTTGTTGTGAATCGGCAATCGCGGATCATCCAGCAAGGCTAGAAGCGATCTCTGCTGCGACATCAGGTAGCCGATTGCCTTACCGAGCTTCCCTTTCGGCACCGTGGAGCGCAGACCGTCCAGCCTTTCCGCCTCTTGATAAATTGCATCGACGACACTCTTCGAATGCTCCTCACGCGCAGCGCGTCGCATCTCGAGTTGCCGCTCACGATCGATTTCGCCAGCCTGCACCTGTTCGTTGATCGGTCGCTCAATCGCAAACAGTTTCTGCACGAGCACGAGCAGGCCCTCGGCATTGCTCGAACCGGTATCCACTGCTTCCTTTATCTTGCGACGCGCGTGAGCCCAGCAGCCCGCCCGCGCAATCGCGTTCGTTCGAATCACTTCGTCGTAACCGGCATAGCCATCGGCGATCAGTGTCCCCGACCAATCGCCGAGAAAACGAGCTGGCCCGTCGCGTCCGCGACTCGTTCGAAACTCCACTAGTGCTTTCGACGGATCGCCTTTGCGGTGCAGGTTGCGCCAGCCCCAGGCATATCCGTTCTTTGTGCCTTTGCCGTCCTCGAGTCGCATCGTTACCGGCGTTTCGTCCGCGTGCAGCACGCTCTCTTCGAGCAGCTCGGTTCGCATCTGCACCAGCACCGGCTGCGCGACCAGCTCATCCACACGCACCAGCATGTCCCACATGCTTTGCTTGGAGATGTGCACGCCGTGCCGTTTGAAGATTCCCTCTAAACGGTGCAATGGAAGGTGATCCGCGTACTTTGACGTGGCGATGTGCGCGTAGACAGACGCCTCGTACTTGCCGCCGTCGATGACGCCATCGGGGAGCTCGGCTGTTTTGACAGCGTGCCCGTCCGGGCAGGCGTAATTCGTTCGCACGTAGCGTTTGACGACGACTCGCGCAGGGACACAGTGCCCGCGTTCCGTGACATCTTCACCGATGCGCTTCATCGGTTTGTCACAGCAAGGGCAGAGGAGCTCCGCCTCGGCGACATCGAGTTCGACGACATCGCGCGGCAAATTCGGCGGAAAGGGCGCGCGGCCGTGGCCGGTCTTCTTCTCTTGTTTCTTCTTCGCGGGAGCTTCTACTTCTTCCGAGTCCGCACTCGCACTCGTTTCGAAGAAACTCAATTGCCCAGGATCGAGACGCTCGGATTTTCGACCGAACAGACCCTGCTTCAGGATGGCGACTTCTTCACGCAGGATCTTATTCTCAAGCGTCAGCGTCTCGTTCTGCTCGATGAGTCGCACGAGCTTCGTTTCGATGTCGGGGGCAATCGTCACCCATTTATCTTCGGTAACGTCGGACGGTTTAAGTACCGGTTTCCGCTCGAAGTTTCTTCACCGTGTCATGAGTTACGCGGCGCTTGGATCCGCGCGAATCAATGCCATCCAAGATCAGAGAAAGTTCGCTCGCCGACATTTCAAAAGCACCGCTTTTGCCCTCAGCACGGTCGAACACCCGAAACTGGCCGTGCTCGAGACGCTTTGCGAGCAGGTAGTATCCCGACCGATCCCACCAAAGGACTTTGAGGCGATCGCGACGACGGTTGACGAAGAGAAACAAATGTCCCGACTGCGGATCCTTGTCGATCACGTCCATCACAAGAGCAGCAAGCGTGTCGAAGGACTTGCGCATGTCCGTCACGCCGCGTGCAATAAAAAGGCGAACCGACGGTGGAAGGCTCAGCATTCGCGAAGGACGGAAACAACGCGGCGGAGCTCTGCCGAATTGACACCACGTGGAATCGAAAGAAAAAGATCATCCCCAACGCGGAGTTCGATTCTCGCGCCTTCATCGGGCTCGGACGGGGCAATGTGCTCCTCACAAAAACACTTACCAGTTCCCATTTGTAGCGCAGCTCTCTGATCGCCCGTCTCCCTACCCGGCGCTAGCCGGTGGAGACGACCATGTTCAGTTCCTGGAAGAGATGGCTTAAGCCATCGCACTCTGAATCACTTCCCGCTCCCTCTCAGGCGCCCGAGCCCGTGGCAGGCGGGGAGGACGAAAGAGGGCCCGCGTTAGCGGGGCCTCTGAAGGACGAGCCGCCGGCCACGGGCTCGCCACGTCGAATTTTCCCGCGTCGCACTCCGAAGGAGCGCGCTCACCTCCTGGCACTCTTCGCGAAGAGCGCGCTCTCGCTCGAGGAGTTTTGTGCGGCGCACGAGATCAAGCCCGACACCTTCAAGGTCTGGGTGCGTCGCACGAAGAAGCGCGTTGACCCGCGCTACTCGAAGCGCTTTTCACCCGACGAGCGCCGCGAAGCGGTCGAGGCTTTTCTCAAGTCGGGCCGCACTCGCGTGGACTTCGTTCGCTTGTGGGGCTGCTCGCCCTCGAGCCTCGACAAGTGGCTCGAACGCTATCGCGCGGACGGCCCAAAAGGGCTCGAGACACGCGTACGCAAACCTGGCCCGAAACGCCATCATCCCAAGCGCCTGTCGGACAAGGTGCGCCAGCAGATCGTGGACGTGCGTGTCGAGCACCCGAGCTTCGGTGCACAGCGCGTGGCGGACCAC
>JAJDEU010000049.1 GCA_029259635.1 Planctomycetota bacterium
CAGTCTTGCTTTGCGGCAACCAACCGTCATTAGGGAAATATTGAACCCCAGTCCATTCACATTCACCGCTACGAAATACGTTACGGATTTCCTCTGCAAATTGCCCAGCTTCGGGGTCTCCTGGAATCCCGATTACAAGAAAGGGGAAGCGCGCTCTGTTCTCGCGAGAACAAGCAAATTCCTGTAATCCACTTCTCTGTGCTTCCGACAGTCCCCACGGCCTCATTTCGTCGTAGCCAGCAATAGCAACAATGATAAACAGTAGGCCAGACGCACCGAAATAGATGCGCTTCTTGATCTTGGTTTGGACCCCGTAGCCCGTCATGGCCGCGACGAGCCCCAAGATGCCAGAGATGATGGCGATCCAGCTGCTACCCATCCCCTACCTTGACTCCGCGCGGCCACGAAAGGCAATGTTGTAAACACGCCACCAGATGTAGTGGGTCGATGTGACAACCGGATAGGCAAGCCTCAATCAACACTTTATCCAGACACCAGACAATGCAACGCTTCTCGCGTATGTCCCCCTTAGCCGCGCCGCTTCGATCCCTATTCGCCCTCGTGGCCCTGGCGGCGCTGTACGGCCACCCGGCGGGCGCCACGAACGCCATCACGGGCCACGCCCGGGTCATCGACGGCGACACCATCGATATCGACGGCCACCGCATCCGCCTTCACGGCATCGACGCGCCGGAGCGTGGCCAGACGGGATTGGGTCGGAAGTAGAAATGCCGTGCAGAACTATCGTTTTTCGACAATTACATCGCCAGGGCGGTAATTGCTCACCCCCTCGCGGCACGGCCACGGATGGGGTAAGCGGGTAATTCCATCCCTACATGTTGATTTTTCTTGCCTTGGAGGCGTGGACGTGAGTCAACATGTCGATGACTCGCCTTGCCCCACTCCCCGATCTCGATCGTCTTTCCCATGCCGAGAAAGATGTGCTCATCGTGGCCCTTTGGGAGCAACTGAATGTGGCGCTGGCTCGAATTGAGGAACTGACGGCGCGGGTGGCCGAGTTGGAGGCAAAGTTGAACGAACCGCCCAAGACGCCTCGCAACTCCTCGACGCCGCCGTCCCATGGCTACAAGGCCAACAAACCCAAGCCCAACAAACCAAGGCCCAACAAACCACGGCGCCGCTGGCGGGGGAACGTGCTGTCCCGCCCCGGCGCGGCGCGGGCCCTGCATCCCGATCCCGACCACGTGGTCGAGGCCAAGGCCGAGGCCTGCCCCCACTGCGCGGCCGGCTTGGCGGAAAACGATCAAAAGCCCATGACGCTCTATGAGCGCATCGAACTGCCGCCGATCAAGCCGATTGTCACCCAGGTCCGCCTGCACGGCGGCACCTGTCCCCACTGCCGGCGACGGTTCACCGCATTGGCGCCCGGCGGGCTGGAGCCGGGGTCGCCCTTTGGCGCCTCCATCGAGGCCATGGCGGTCTACCTGCATTACTGCCAGGCCATCGGCTTCGAGCGCCTCGGCGCCCTCTTCGGCGATGTCTTCGGCTTGACCATCAGCGAAGGGGCGCTGGCCAACCTGTTCAAGAGGACCATGCCCCGGTTCGAGGCGCGGGCGGGGACGATCAAGGAACGGCTGCTGCGCAGCGCCATCGTTTGTTCGGACGAAACATCGGCGCGGGTCGAGGGACGGAACTGGTGGCAATGGGTCTTCCTCGGAACCGATGCCGCGCTTCACGTCATCGAGCCCAGCCGGGGAAAGAAAGTCCCCCAGGGGGTCTTCGGCAGCCACCGCCCGGCGGTCTGGGTCTCGGATTTGTTGGGCGCCCAACAAGGCCACGGCGCCGATTGGCAGGTCTGTCTCGCCCACCAGCTTCGCAACGTCCAGTACGCCATCGACGACGGCGACGACGTGTTCGCTCCGGTGATGAAACGGATCTTGCTGCGCGCCGTCGCCATCGGCAAACGGCGCCATGGCCTCAAGGACGCCACCTTGCGCCACTACCGGGGCGATCTCGAACGGCGCATGGATCGGCTGATGAAACTGCGCCCGACCAACCGTCATGGCCTTCGCCTGCGCAAGCGCTTTGCCAAGGTCCGCTCCAATCTGTTTGTCTTCGTCGCCAACCGAGACGTTCCCTACACCAACAACGTCTCCGAGCGGGCACTCCGCCCGAGCGTCATCTTCCGCAAGGTGACCAACGGTTTCCGCTCCCAATGGGGCGCCCGTCTCTACGCCCAGGTGCGCTCCGTCGTCGATACCGGGCGTCCCCACGACCCGTCCGTTCTCCGCACCATCCAGAGCGCCCTCGAAGAAAATCCCGTAGCCTTACCCCCATAGACCAGTGGGGGGTGAGCAATTACCATCGAACAGGCGGGCCGGCGCGGCGAACTGAAAGCCGATACGTGGTATCTGGAACGAAGCGCCGCCACGCGGGCCGAATTCGGGAACAACGTGCGCGAACGCGAGGCGCCGCTGATTCAGGTGGTGCTGAACATGCCGGACCCGGGCACGGCGGCGGCCCTGCCCGGACAGCCCGCACCTCCGGCGGCATCCACCGAACCGCAAATTATCACCATCCGCCCGTCGCGCTACATCGAAGCCGAAGTATCGGGCGACAACTGAATTTTTTTATTTTTTTC
>JAJDEU010000050.1 GCA_029259635.1 Planctomycetota bacterium
GATTCGCGATGGTTTAATACCGAACCCGTTTCTTAACTAAACTTTTTGAGGCCCGAACTATTGGATTAAGGCAATTGGTTCGGGCCTCCAAAAGTTTAGATATGAACCGGGTTCGGTATTACACCTTCGCGGAAGCGTCGGTACGGTTGCGCTATGACCAACACGATAGAGACGATGCTCGCACATCGTTCGGTACGAAAGTTCGCCGACGAGATCATCGAACGCGAAGTCATCGAAGAGGCCGTCCGCGCAGCACAACAGGCTTCAACTTCGAGCAACATTCAGGCTTACTCCTGCCTGTGGGTTCGCGATTCTGGAAAGCGCAAGAGCCTTGCGGGGTTGTGCGGAGGCCAGGCTCAGGTCGAAGAGGCGGGCGCCTTTCTCGTCATCTGTGGGGATCAACGCCGACACCGAGTAATTGCAGAGCGCGCGGAAAAGCCCTTCCACGCGAACATGGAGACCTTCGTCTTGGCCGCAGTGGACGCGGCGCTCTTTGCACAGAGTCTCGCGCTCGCCTTCGAGTCCTTGGGCTATGGAATCTGCTTCATCGGCGGACTGCGCCTGGCCTTGCCCGAGGTGGACCGCTTGCTCGACGTTCCGAGCGGAGTGCTGCCCTTCTATGGTCTCTGCGTCGGACGCGCCGCTCATAACCCCGGACAGCGCCCGCGATTGTCCCTCGATGCAATCCTCTGCGAAGAGCGCTTTCCGAGCCGGGAAGAGCTCGACGATCAAATCGATCGCTACGATGAAGTCATGCGCGACTATTACGAAGAGCGCGCCAACCCGGGGCACGACTGGTCGGGGGGGATTTCGCGCAAGTTTGAGGCGGCGCGGCGGCCCGACCTCGCCAGCTACTACCGCTCGAAGGGCGCCGCTTTCGAATAATTGCGAAAGATCTCGCCCCACAAATGCGCTCGGCGGCATTCGAATGACTGAAAGCCATGTCCGATTCGAGCCCCTTCCATTTCGAGCACTTGCTCGACAACGCTACCTGGATTCGCAGCCTCGCAAGTCAGCTCGTCTCCAACGACAGTGACCGCGACGACCTCGTCCAGGAGACCTACGCGCGAGCTCTAGAAAAACCGCCAGGGGATCTCTCGGGGCTGCGCGGTTGGCTGGCCACGGTCATGCGCAACGTCGCTTCGCAGAACCGGCGCGGTGACGGGCGCCGTCGCGTTCGCGAAGAAGTCAGTGCTTTGGACGAGGCCCTTGAGCCCGCGAGTGAACTCGTGCAACGCGTCGCTCTGCAGCGCGAGCTCGCCCGCAAAGTCCTCGAACTCGACGAGCCCTATCGCACGGCCCTGCTCCTGCGCTACTTCGAAGGTCTTCCGCCGCGAGAGATCTCACGGAAACTCAAGGTCCCCGTCGCCACGGTGCACTCCCGACTCAAGCGCGCCTTGACCCAGCTTCGCGAGCGCCTCGACGAATCGCACGCCGGTGATCGTGCCACTTGGGTTTCGCTCTTTCTTCCGATCGCGGCTCCCCCGCCTCCCGCCGCTGTAACCACTCTTGGAGTTCTCCTCGTGAACACAAAACTCGCCCTTGTTCTGCTCGCCGTTCTCGTCGCCGGAACTCTCGTGACGATGGTCGATCTCCCCGAGCGTACTTTTGCAAGCGACGAGATCGAGACGCCGATCGCTTCCGTCATCGAACCGGCGACGACCGTTGAAAGGGAGAGCCTTCCAATAGCCCCGCTTGTCCCCGAATATCCATCGCGCCAGGAAGTCCTCCCCACTCCGGATCCGACTGCCGACCGAGAAGTAGCCGAGGCGACTCCCAAGACCGACTCAACGCGTCTCGTTTCGGGACAAGTCCTCGATGCCTCCGGCTCACCGCTGTCCGGCTTTCCCGTTCGGATCGAAGGCAAGACAGCGGCCGTGGTCAGTGGCATTGACGGCCGGTTCGAGCTGGAGAGCACCACCGACCAGTGCCGCATCGTCGCCGCTTCTCCCAAGTGGGTCACCGTCCGTGAGGGCTACTACCGCGTCGGCTCCTTCGATCCCGTGCTGGTCGTCTCTCCGGCGATTCACCTCGCTGGTGAAGTCGTCTCCAGCAACGGTCAGCCTCTGGCGAACGCCAAGGTCGGCTTTGAACTGCCGGAGGGCTTCGACACTCGCTTCACAAAGATTCTCGACTCCACTCACATCAAGAGCTGGCGGGCGATGACGGACAGTCGCGGCAAGTTCGAGCTACTCGACATTCCCGGAGTTGCGGACAGCCGCCTGACCGTCGCTCTCGCGGGCTATCAGCTCGAACAAGCTCCCGCTCCCGCTCAGACCGACCGCGCGCTCCACTTCATACTCAAGCGGCCGAGCAAGCCGATCGAGGGTTCGCTCAGCGGGCGCGTTCTCGACCCAAACGGCGAGCCGGTCGAGCGAGCGCGCGTCGCTGCCGGGCTGACCGCAACTCTGACCGACGAAGATGGTCTCTTTCACCTCGACCTCCACCGCGCCGTCACGCCGGATCGAGTCGCGGCCGTCAAGGCGGGCTATCTGCCGGCGAACCTTGAGCGCCCCTACTCGTCAACGGTTGCCAATGGCGGTTGGCCGGACTTTGTCGAGCTCGAGCTCGGCGGGCCGCCGCTCACTCTGAAAGGTCGCGTCGTCGATGCCGAGGGCGAACCGGTTCGCGGCTCGCGCGTCTGGCTAAAAAACACGACGCGCTTCGGAACCATCGGGATCATGCCGACCTCCTTCGAGAACCTGATGGACGGCGCGAACGTTCCGCCGGAGACCGTCGAAGCCGAGCGCATGCTTCCCGACACCGACGGCGAGAGCATGTGGAAGAGCACGGTCGGCGGAGCCCCTTCGAACGCGGCATGGCATTGGAAGCTCACGGATTCCGAGGGTCACTTCGAGTTCGGCGGGCTCTACGACCGGAGCTATCGGGTCAATGTGCTCGACATGGATTCGCTCGTGAGCTTCACCTCGGAGGACCTTCAACCGGGAGCGGAGGTCGCTCTCATCGAGCTGCCAGAAGCCGAGCTCTTTGAAGAGCTCCAAGGTGTTGTCGTGAATCAGAGCGGAGCGCCGATGAAGGGCGTGCGAGTCACGCTGCGCGCGGATCCCTACGACGAGAGCTCGCGAGTTTTCGGGGGCACGACGCAGCTCATCATGACAATCAACCGTGAACAGACGAGCACGGATGACCAGGGGCGCTTCCACTTCGAGCGCGTTCCGCGCCATGGGATCCGACTGACTTTTGAGTCCGATGAAATCGTGCCCACCGTTCGATCGTTGAGTGAGTTTGAAGCGAATCCGACGGCGATCGAAATCGAGGTCGATGCGCGCTGTCACGTGTCCATCGAGCTTGAGACGCCTGGAATGGCCGATCGATTTGAATTCGAGGACGCGGACGGCGGACACCTCAGCGTTCACGTGATCTCGGAGACCTCGCACAGCAGCTCAACCAGCGGGGACTTCGTGAACGGCAGAAGCGGTGTGGTCTCGGTCAGCGGCCGAGCCACTCAGCTCGTTCTCATGTTGGGGAACGCCGAGGTGGAGAGACTCCCCCTCACCCTCTTCCCCGGCGAGCTGAACGAGATTCGTCACTAGGCTGGTGGAGCGCCGCTCCCGCCCGCAAGAGGCAGTCTGGTTCGCACAACCTGCGATCTGTACGATCGCGCGATGAAGAACGTCCTCACCGCGCTCGCCGTCTTCTCGCTGCTCTTCCTCGGCTCCTGCGTCGGACTGGAGTACCCCGACTATTGGAACTTCGACCACAGCGCCGTGCGCAACGTCGTGACGCTCCCGTTCGAGATCATCTTCACACCGATCATCTTCCTCCTAAAGCTCTTGCCCATTCTCTGAGCGCGCTCCGGGAAGGTGTAATACCGAACCCGGTTCAGATCTAAACTTTTAGGTCCCTGCACCCATGGCATTTAGCCATGGGTGCAGGGACCTAAAAGTTTAGATCTGAACCGGGTTCGGTATTACACCTTCCCGGAGAACATCGCGTTGATGCCGAAGAAGCTCGCGAGCCCGCCGTGGAGTTCGGCGTAAGTGCGCTCTTCCTCGATGCACCAGAGCGGATCTTCGAACAGCGCGAGGATCTCGGCGTCGGATCGTTTTCGACGCGACTGCACCTCGGCTCGGCGCTGCATCCAGTGTGTCCAGTTCCCAAAGAGATCATTCATGCCGAGGAAGTCGGCGACGGCTTCACGGCGCACGGGAATTGTGCCCGCCACGTGACGGCGCGCTTTCTCCTTGAGCTTGGCGAGGTAGTCCGTGCGCGTCGTCTTGGCATGTTCGATTCGGAATGGGCGCTCATCGTCGATGCCGGCGACGAGCCGCATGCGCCGCATCGCGAGCCCCATCGCCACGGGCAGAACGCGCTGTAAGTTCTCGTCGTCGTAGTTCTTGAAGCAGGCCAGCATCGGATTGCGAACCTGCAGGAGCCGAATCGACTCCATCGGAAAAGCGCGACTGGTACTGGAGTGATGGTGATAGCAGATCGCGCTCGGCACATAGAGCACCTCGTGCCCCAGCACCCACAGGCGCCAGCCCAAGTCGACGTCTTCGTAGTACGCGAAGAACTCCTCGTCGAAGCCGCCGACCTCCAGAAAGACCTTGCGGTCGATCGCCATCGCGCCGCCACAAGCGAACAGCGTGCGCTCGGCGACATCATGCTCCGGCGCGGGCTTCTTCATATAGCCCTTCTGAATCCCCACGCCGTGAAAGTTCATCGCGCCGCCCGCGGAGTTGATCAGCTTGCCATCCCAGGACAGCATCTTGCCCGTCGTCGCCGCGACCTCTCCCCGCGCGACCGGAGCGATGAGCTCGCGGACAAAGCCCGGATCCACGCGCATGTCGTTATTGAGGAACACCAAAATGTCGGCGTCCTCGGCTTCGGCAGCGCCTTGGTTGCAGCCCGCGCTAAACCCGCGGTTTTCACCGTTCGCGATCAGTCGCGGCCAACCCGCTCGCTTGATGACCTCCAAGCTCCCATCGACCGAGCCGTTGTCGACCATGATCAGGTCGAAGCGATCGCGCGGATAGTCCAGCTCCTCGAGGCTCTTGAAGCAGGGCTCCAGATGTTGGCGCCCGTTAAAATTGAGCACAACGATCGCGACGCGCGGCAGCTCCTCGGTCACGACTTCAACTCCGGCTGATTCATGGTCATTGGTTTGGGCTCGATCGAGAGCTTGGAGATGCGCAGATACGAGCGCTCTCCGGCCTCATCGAGATTCTCAACGGTGAGCGTGCGCGCGCCGCTCTCTGGCAGAGTCACATCCAAACAAAAACTCTTCGCGATCTCTTCATTTCCGCCCCGAAAGCGCGGAAGCTGTTCGACCAGCTGGCCATCGATCGACACGCGACCGGTCAATTCGATCTCGCGCTCGCCGCCCAGCGCGACTAGCTCGATCGTCAGGACAGAGTCACCAGGTCTCGCCGGGCGCAGATCGTATTCGACCGCCGCGCGCTCTGGACGCATCAGCAACATGCCGGTCCCCTGCTCCTCGACCGCTCCGCTGCGCTTCTCCGTGCTCGTCGCCGCGTACACAACGCGCGCGCTCCCCGCGGTACGACCGAGCGTACACAGGGAGCGATAGCGCGCCTCCGTCACCGCCGCGTCCTCGGCGATCGTCTTGATCGGCATGAAGTCGCGAGACAAGTCGTCGATTAGGTTCGGCTCATTCGCGAAACGCTCGAGGCAAGCCGCCAGAGCGCTGTCATCCCCAACGCGATAGGTCAGTCCATCGACCCCATCGCGCACGAACTCGGCCATTCCACCGATGTCACTTGCAACCACCGGCGTGCGCGTCAGGTAAGCCTCGTGAATGGTGATGGGCGAGTTCTCGAACCAGATTGACGGAACGGCGAGTACATCGATTCGCGCATAAACCTCGGAGAGCTTCGCGTTATCAAAGCGCCCGCAAAACTCGACGCGATCCCCGGCGAGCGCTTGTAGCTCCGCGTGGTGTTCGTCTTCCTCCGGGCAAAAATCGCCGTAGATCGAGAGCACAATCTTGTCACCGGCGCAGCGGTTCACCGCGCGAATCAAGACGTCGACGCCCTTGTACCAGACCAGCGATCCGATAAAGCCCACGCGAATCCTGCCGTTCGAATCGCGCGTCTTTTCCAGCGCTTCAACATGATCCGTTCGCATCCCGTTGTCGGAGTACAAGAACCTCGAGCTGTCGAAGGCTCCGCTCTCGAGCAGACGCTCGCGCAAGAAACGGCTGGGCGAGATCACCAGATCGTTGGAGGCAAAGGCGGCCAGAACCATCGGTCCGCGTTCGCGCATATCGCGATAAGCGCGCGCGCGTTCCGACACCTTCGCGCCGAGAACACCGCTCTCCGCAACGCGCCCGGCAAGGTCGAGCACGGGGCCGAGCGTCGCCGTCCTCTGTTCCCACGTCTTGACCGAGTCGAGCCTCTCGCCCTTCACGCAGGCGTGACAGCCGAGCCCCATGTTGTGTTCGCAGCGCTCGCCGTCCGGGCGAATCAACTGCACGCGCGCGCACAAGGCCCAGTAGTCGTGACAGTGCATCAGCGTGGGAAGCCCCGCGCGCTTGGCGACCGCAACCAGTCCGATCGACGAGTGAATCAGGTGCTGAAAGTGAACGAGGTCGGGGCGTTCGCTCTGGAGCACTTCGGCGAATGCGGCTTCCGCGCGAGGTTGGGCGTAGCTTTCCCGCAAGCTCGCGTGATCGAGACGGTGCGTCATGCGCATGACGCGCAAGCCCTCGAACTCCGTCTCGCGAACGGCGAATTCACGGTCGGAGCCTGACTCAGCAGGAACGCGGCAGAAGATCGCGACCTCGTGTCCGCGACGCTTCATCTCGGTGGCCAAGTTCAGCGTGTAGACCTCCGTGCCCGCCCACGTATCCGGTGGAAAGCCGTGCACGACGTAGAGAATCTTGAGCTTGCCGTCATCGAGGAACTGCGTGTTCGGTTGCGTGGCGCCACCGGCGCGGAGCTGACGCTCTCCGCCAGCGTGGAGCCCGCGGAAGGCCGCCGAGCGAAGCTCCCGAGCGCGCTGCTCGAGCTCACGCGCTCTCGCCTGGCTGCAGGGAATCGTCGCGATCGCCGCGCGGTCCGACTCGAGGAACCGACGCTCGAGTGCCCGGACGTCCGAACTCGTTGCCACACAGACGCGGTTCAGCCACTCGACATTGAACGCGCCATCGACTGCTGCGCGCCCATAGGTCTCGTCGGCGTCATAGTCGTGACTGTGTTCGACCGTGGCTTTCGCGTCGTAGACGATTGTGTGGCCTGCCTCCAAGAAAGCGCGCGCCATCAAAATGTCTTCCCCGAAGGAGGTGCGCGGAAAGGGGTGCCGCTCCCACAGCGAACGCCGGAATGCGGACGCCACGTCATTGAAGTTGTAGAGCAGCCGACGTTCGTGCGGCCCCATCGCCGCGTAACTCTTCTCGTCGGGCAGCCTTACTTCGGCGCGCCCGACGGCATAGCCCGGATCGTCGCGAGCGAGCAGCCGCGTGACTGGATCAGCGTCCGGGCGCGGGACATTCTGACAGGTCGCCGCGCCCACCGACGGGTCCTCGAAGTTGCGGGCTAGGTTGGCAAGCCAATGCGCGTCCGTCGGAATGGCGTCTTGCGTGAGGAATACGAGTAGCTCGCCGGAGCTCAGCGCTGCCAATTGATTGCGCGTGTCGCCGTGGTTGAACTCGACTTGGTGGATGTGAACGACGCTCAGAGGGACCGGGAAGTCGGTTTTTCGGCGCTCAAGAATTTCGAGCGTACCGTCGGTCGAGCCCGAATCGACGAACCAGAGATCCCACTTCAGCGCCGTCTCTTGAATCGCCAATCGATCGAGGAGGCGCTCGATAAACTCGGCGCCTTGCCAAGTCGGAATCAGGACCGAGATGGAGCCGATCGTGCCCACGGGAGGAGAGGTCACGAAAAGCTAGCGTCCGTGGCTGCCAGCGTACTGACCGAGAACCATCGCGGTTCGGAGACAGGGCGAGCGCAGGGCGAACCGGAGCTTGCCGGGCACCTTCATCTTGAACATGTAGCGCAGGTCTTCGCGCACCTCATAGACGATCCCGCGCAGCACGGAGATCAGGTTCGGGCGAATCAGGTGCGCGTGGGTCTCGCGGTGAAAGCTGGCGTCCACGCGGTAGCGCTCATAGGCCTTGACGAGTGTGTAGGAGTGAGCGTGAAAGGCGAGAGCGTCCGGCGCATAGGCGATGCGCCAGCCCCAGGTCAGTGCTCGTGCGGCCCAGGCAAAGTCCTCGCCGAAGCTCGTCTCGGGAAACGGGATCTCGCGAAAGATCGACGAGCGAATGGCGCTCGCGACGTTGTTGAAGCGCAGGTAGCGCGCGCGCTCGTAGGGTCCCAGATTCCACACGCCGCCCAGCGAATCGAGATCGCGAACCGAGGCGTCCTCGGAGGCCTCGGGAAGGGAGAGCACCGTGCGCGCCGTCAGCGGATCGTCGTCGGGAAAGGGCAAGACGCGGCCGTAGACTCCGGCCACGCGTTCATCCTTGAAGGGCTCTAGCAGCCGACGCACGAAGCCCGGCTCGGGAACGACATCCTGGGAGAGGAAGACCAGGAACTCCCCCGTCGCGCCTTTCGCGCAGCGGTTGCGCGTGCGTCCGTGTCCAAACTCCGACTGCGGAATCACGCCGACGCGGACGCCCGCGGATCTGAGGAGCTCGACGCTGCGATCGCTCGAGCTCGAATCCACCGCGCAAATCTCGATCTCCCCGGCGTAGTCCTGAGCCGCGATCGCGGGCAATAAGCGTTCAAGATCACCCTCCCCGTTCCAGGTGGGCAGAATGATCGTGACTTTGGGTGTTGCTGTGGACTCGGCGGGCATGAGCTTCTTCGCAATCGGGGCTTTCGTTGGTCATCGAAACCCCTGAGGAACGGCGTTCTAGGGGTTAGAGCATTCCCTCAGTAAACAACAGGATACCAGCCTCTACCGGTCGGAGCCGCAACTCCGACCGTTCTTCTTAATCGCTTCATCGTGGGCCCGCTCAGCTCTCTTTACGCGGTCGCCCAATCCTGAAGAACCAGAACGATATGCCGACCAGCATCGCGATGGCAATTCCGTCCATGATCAGCTTTTCTCCGGCCACCGCGGGGTCGTAGACCTCGAAGAGCAGGTCTTCAACCCAGGTATCTTTCAGGGCGCGAGGCACGGCTATCAAAACACCGGCGATAGCTTCACCTGCGATCAATCCGGATGCGAGCAGGACGCCTCGTTCGTGACCGGCCTGCTTCGCTTCGTCAGAGGCTGTTTTGCTGCGCATGGCAAACCAGCTGAGCAAACCGCCGAGGAGGATGGCTGCTGAAAGTCCGAAGGGGAGATACATTCCGACGGCGACCGGCATTACGTGGAGTCGAGCCTTCGACTTCATCGGAATCAAGATCAGCTGGTCGATCAGAATAATGACCAGCCCAATTCCGATGCCTGCGGAAATTAGAGTCCAGGGAAGCTCCTCTTCCCCAAAAAAACCGTTCATGAGCTGAGCGAAGAGCTGCGCTTGAGGCGCCTCGAGCGCGCGGCCCTGATCTTCTATCGCGAGATGCGCGTCGGTTCCAATTCCCTGGCCGGTGTGCAGGAGAGTCAGAGCCCCCCACATCACGAAGGACGCGGTCACAACACCGATGACTTCGACCCACTGTTGGCGATATGGAGTCGCTCCGACGAGCGAGCCGGTCTTCAAATCCTGGCACACATCGCCCGAGGTGCAGGTCGCGCAGCAAACGACACCGGCCACTCCGAGAGTCGCGATGATCGCGATTTCACCTTCGAAACCGAAGAGAAAGATGAAGCCCGAAGTGAGGAGCACACTGCAGATCGTCATGCCCGAGACCGGCGAGTTGCTCGATCCCACCAGGCCGACGATATAAGCGGCAACCGCGACAAAGAAGAAGGAACACAGCGTCATCAACACTGTGGCCAAGACCGAGACACCAAAACTATCCGTGAGATCGTAGTAGAGCCCCAACGTGATCAGCATGGTCGCTGCGACCAGCAAGAGGATCCACGAGCGACTCATATCCTGTTGAGTGCGATGAATCGGCGCGCCGGACTTCATCGAAGCGCGATAGCCCCCGACCGTCTCGCGGATGCCCTGAGCGATGCCATTGCGGATCATTATGATCGACCAGAGTCCGCCGACGACCATCGCGCCCACTCCCAAGTAGCGCATGTTGGTCTTGAGCGTCCCCTGCAGTCCGGGATCCGCCAGATCGATTCCGTCGTATCCCGTCATCGTCATGAGCGGACCACCGATCAGCCAGGCGATCGCTCCGCCGACGAACACGAGCGCGGCGATATTGATCCCGACGATGTAGCCCACGCCGACCAGGGCGGGTGCTGCGGTCATTCCGGTGAAGAAGTGAGCTTTGCCCGCTGTGATGTGCAACTTCAGACTGCCGCTCAGGACCGCGTAACCGTCGGCCAAGAATTTGAGCAGAGCGCCCACCCCGAGCGCCGAAAAGATCATGCGCATCCCCGCGCCACCCTCTTGTCCCGCCGTGAGCACCTTCGCGCAGGCCACGCCCTCCGGGTAGATCAACTCCTCGTCGTCCACGATCATGGGCTTGCGAAGCGGGATCATGAACAAGACGCCGAGCAAACCGCCGGTGATCGAGACGAGCGTCACCGTCCAGAAGTCGAAATCCGTCCACACGCCGACGATGACCAGTGCTGGCATCGTGAAGATGATTCCCGCCGCGAGCGACTCCCCCGCCGACGCGATCGTCTGAACCGTGTTGTTCTCGAGGATCGTGCCGTTCTTGAGCACGCCGCGCAGAATGCCCATCGAGATGACGGCCGCGGGAATCGACGCGCTCACCGTCAGGCCAGCGAAGAGCCCCAGGTACACGTTGGCCACTCCCATGACCATCCCGACCATGATTCCGAGGATGATGGCCCTCGGTGTGATTTCTCGAAGAGCGCTGTGATCGTCCGCGGAGGTTTCGGTTGTCGACATGGCGAGGATTCTAGCGAGATCGACGCTCGGCTTCCTTAGCCATCCCCGTTCCGTCGTGGAGAGGAGGTTGTCGCGGGGTCTGAGCGCACTCGGACCCTACGTCGCGGGTCCATCCACTCAGGGGCCGAAGCGCCGCAAGCGAGTCGTTCCCGCCTGAAGCACGTAGAGGTCCCCGTCGCCGGAGATGGCCGTCGAGAAGGATGCGCCCGGCGCGAAGTCGGGGCCCGTCGAAGGACACACCGAGCTCAGGGTCGCGCAGTCCCCCGCCGGCGCTAGAGGGCAGTCCACGAAGCCCGCGATCGAATCTCGGCGCAGCACGCCGGTCGCCGAGTCGATCCAGTACAGCTCACCCGTGGCCGCGATCGCGGGTGCCTGCGGCGCGGCGGTCTGCGCCGAGAGCACGACGTCGGACACCGACGCGGCGGTGCCGTCCCCCGTCTCCGTGAGAACCATTCCGGTCAGCGTTCCGAGCACCGGATCAAGGCCGGTGAAGATGATGTTGCGCAGGCGGTGACCCTCTCCGCCGTCGCCGCGCTCGGTCACCACCAAGCGATCGGCGCAGTGCGCGCTCACGCCCGTCGGCGCGTCAAACATAGCTTGCACCAAACTCCCGTCGGCAAAGCCCGCACCGGCCGGTCCCATTCCCGCGGCGGTGAAGACCATGCTGTTCGGATCGAGCGGCGAGCTCGCGACTATTATTCGAATCGCGTTGTTGCCGGTGTCGGCGACGAAGACGAGGCCACCTTCGATCGGGCACAGCTCGCTCTCCGGGTCCAGCGCGAAGCCCGCAGCCGACCGCGCGGCGCCATCGAGAAAAGCCGGCGCCATCGACGGCGTGCCGGCGTAGTGAAGCAGGAAGTTGGGCGTGCGCCGACCGACAGCGAGGATGGTGTTCGAGACGAGCTCGGCGACAACCACCGTGTCGTTATCGAGAACTGCGATTCCGGCCAACTGCGCTTGGACACCGGCGCCGGCGAAGAAACCGCTGACAAAGGCGTCGAGCGTGTCCACCGGCAGAAGGTGTGTGATCACGGGATTGACGGGATCCGTGAGGTCGAGCTCGAGAACCGTCGAGTCTCCCGTCGCCGACAGAATCGCCGTGGCATAGAACAGATCCGGTCCGCTCTGAGCGGCGGCGATTCGCGTGAGGGTCGAGACCGGCGGCGTGAGCAAGCTCAACGCAACCGGCAAGTCGATCTCGCTGCAGCTCAAGAAGAGCTGGTCCGCGCCGTTGCAGCCGTTCGTTCCCGACAGAGACGGAACGACGAGATTGACGGGACCGCCCGCTCCTGGACCGACATTTCCCGGTCCGGTCGGCCCGTCCTTGCAACTGAGGATCAGCAGGAGCGAGCAAGCGAAGAGAAGCGGTCCGCGTGCGAGCGGAGTGCGGCGGATCGTGGTGTTCCAACAAGGGTGCCTAGCCATAGGCCGAGTGTTGCGGTCCCAGAAGCGCGATTCAAGGGCCGGGGGAAGGCGCACCGGCCCGGCGCTCGGCATCCATTGAGGACGCCGGAATCGCCACCGCCCGCTAGCTACTCGCCCGTGTAGCCGAGCGCCTTGAGTTCGCGCTCCAGGCTCTCGTCCGGCGGCAGCACGTGAGACGCCGAACGGCCGTCCAGAAGCTCCAGTCGCCGCTCGACCGCCTCTCGGAGGTGCTCTTCGATCAGGGCCTCCGCTCGCTCCGCGCGCCCGCGTGCACTGCCCGACGCCCCTCCCGCCGTCAGCAGGTTCTCTCCCTCGGTCGGGTCCGAGGAGCCGTCGAAAAGTCGGACGGTTTCGCTCGCCGGGTCCGACGGATCGTCGAGACTCGAGAGGTAGACGGTGTTGCCCACGCGCACGGATCGACGCCAGGGAATCGAACGCTCGGAGTAGAGATGCTCGGTCGTCTCGGCAAACAGCGGGAGTTCGGAGCGACGACCACCGGTGAAGAGCGGCCGCAGACTGCGCGAGTCCGAGACCTCGGCGGGCGGCAAGTTCGCGACGTCGAGCAGAGTCGCAAAGAGATCGATCAAGCCGACCGGCTCCTCAATTACCTTTCCTCCCGCGAGCTCGCCCCGCAGTCGAATCAGGAGCGGAACGTGAAGAGTCTCGGTGTGCAGTTGGTGATGCCCCCACTCGCCGTGTTCCCCGAACTCCTCGCCGTGGTCGCTCGTGATCGCGACGATTGCGCCTTCGAGCTCGCCACCCGTCTCGGTCTCAGCCAAGAGTCGCCCGAGCTCGTGATCCGTGAAAGCGACTTCGGCGCCATAGAGCGCGCGCAATTGTTCCCAGTCTCGCTCTACAAATTCTTCGCGGTCCCGTAACAAGCGCTGACCGTCGGGTTGCGCTTCCCCACCGGCTTCGCGCGCGGCGCGAATATCCGCGATCGCTTCGTTGAGCGGACCGGTGTAGTCCCCAGCAAAACGCGCGACCCACTCGGGCGGCGCGACGTAGGGCAGGTGAACTTGGTAGGTGTGCAGGAGCAGGAAGGTCGGTCGCTCATCCTCGGAAGTCTGCAGCCACTCAAGCGCCTGATCGACTTTCGCCGTCACTCCTTCATAGCGCCCCTCGAGAACCTCGAAACCCTGACACAGATTCCAAATGCGGCCGAGCGGTCCGCCATCGGTAAAGGCCGCCGTCCGATAGCCGGCGGCGGCAAACCGTTCGGCGAGCGTTTCGAACACCGGCGGCAAGCCGGGCGTTCCGCGCTCCAGACTGGTCAAGTTTGCGACGCGATGCGACCACGGATACAAGCCGGTGAAGAGCGTCGCGTGACTGGTCGCCGTGTTCGGAGCCTGCGCGAAACAGCGAGCGAAGCGCGTCGATTGCTGCGCGAGTCGATCGAGGTTCGGACTGAGTCCGAGCTCGTTGCCGTAGCTACCCAGCGCATCGGCGCGCAGGGTATCGACGATGACGAGGAGTACCGGCGGACGGTCGGCGTCATCGGCTCCGCCCGAGCACGCCAGCGCGAAGAGCAGCGCGAGACACCACGGGCTTGGAAGGTTTGAAAGTTTCGGCATGAGCGCTCTCTCCCCGTTGAACGGTTTCACGCCGGGATTGTTAGCGCTCGACAGCTTCACCGGGCTCCGGATCCGCTCCGACCCAGTTCGCCAGAATTCCCGACTCACGCGCCAACCGATCCGCTTCGCTCGAACCACTCCGATAATGTCCGCGCAGTCGAGCATGTCGATCCAAGAGGAACACGGACGAGCGCGGATCGTCGGCCGCCTGCCGGAAGTAAAGCAGCTCCTCCCCCTCGAGGTCCATGACGAACAAGTTGTTCGGACGCCGCGCCGTCTTCTCCTCGATGAGTCGATCGAGTTCCACCGATTCTCCGCCGCGCACCAAAACCAGGTAGACCACCATCGAAGCGAGACCGCGCAAGCGACTGCGGCGAATGCGGAACTCCTCGAAGCTCTTGTCGCTCGTCTCCGAACTCGAGAGGTCGAGCGTGCAGACGACGAGCAGCTGATTTTTTAGCTCGGCGAGCGAGACGGTCCGCCCGTCGGTCAAGGCGAACTCGCGACTCTCCGGTGTCCGCTCGAAGCCCGGCGGCGGATCGGGGTATTCAGCGCCGAGGCTCTTGAAAAGCGGCATCGACCAAAAGCTGCCGACGAGGAGCACCCAGAACCAGGGCTTCGTCATGATCGCGAGCGGCGGGTTCGTCTCCGGCGGCGGAGAGAGCGAATCGCTGGCTTCGCCTTCGGGTTCGGCAGGCGCTGTCGGTTCCTCTGGCGCGATCTCTGGTGACATGGTGAGCCTCGAAAGCGAGCGGTTAGACGTGCGCGCCCGAAGCGGTCACCGGGAGGACGGCTCGGCTTTGCTCTAGCGGAGAACCTTGCGCACCCAGTAGAGCACGCCCATGACGATCACGTAGGGAAAGCCAAGAAAGCCAATGACGTAGGCTAAGGTCTCGATGCCGCCGCCGACGGGACAGGTCGGGCAAGCAGAGGCACTGGGCGCGATCGCCGCGAAGGCGAAGAGTAGCAGCGCGGCGCGAAGCAGCTGCGCTCTCATCGGTAGATGCTCTCGAGCATGATGATAATGACAGCCCCGCCCATATAGATCGGCGTGTAGGCGATCCAGCGAGTCCACTTCGCCTCGTGGTTGAGGTGCATGAAGTAGGCGGCGACGAGACCGGCCTTCAGGATCGCCAGGATGCAGAGCAAGAGCATCTTGGTCGTACTACTCCAGTCGGCGCCGTAGACCGGGGGAACGAAGAGTTCGATGAAGGTCAGAAAGCCCAGGATCAGGAAGATGTAGACGTACATCTGCCGCTTGGACACCTCGACCGTCGGGTGAGCTTCGCTGACGCCGTGATCGTCGCTCGCTGTTGATTGATCTGCCATGGCTCGTTTTGAGTTGGGTGAAGAGAGAGGGCCGCGCTTACAGCAGGTAGATGAACGTGAAGACCAGGATCCAGACCAGGTCGACGAAGTGCCAAAACAAGCCGACCAATTCGACCGGGCTGGCGCTGTCGCCGCCTTGGGTGTACTTGCCCTGAACGGCACCTTTGAAAATGCAGATCAGATAGATCACGCCACTGAGCACGTGCAATCCGTGAAAGCCCGTAACGGCGTAGAAGGTCGTGCCGAACAGGCTGTTGATCGCTTCTCCCTCGAAGGAGCTGTTTACGAAGCCGACGCCGTTATGAACGAGGTGCTGGTATTCATAGACCTGAATGCCTAGGAAGCCGATGCCTCCGAGGATCGTCAGCCCAAGCCACTTCACGAGCGAAGCTTTGTTCTTCTCCTGCGCCGCCAGGACGGCGAAGACCATCGTCAAGGACGAACAGATCAGAAGGAAGGTCGCGAAAGCCGTCAGGTTGATGCCCAGAACCTCCGCCGGAACGGGCCACTCTTGCGCGGTCGCGCGCAGAATGCCGTAGGCAAACAGGAGGCCGCCGAAGGACATGCCGTCCTGGGCGATGAACATCCACATAGCGATCTTGCCGCCGGTGGCTTTGCCAAAGTGCGGGTCTTCCGCAGCTAGGTCAGAGTGATCTCCGTGACTCTCGGTCGCGGCATGGACGGTGCTCATAGGTCAATCACCTTTAGAAAACGAAGAAGCCCAGGAAGAGGACGATCCACACCACGTCGACGAAGTGCCAGAAGATGGCGATGTTGCTGACCGTGGAGAGGCGATGAGAACCATATCGGCCGGTTTTCAATCCGACCGAGGCCCACACCAAAGAAAGTAGGCCGATCACCACGTGGACTGCGTGAATCCAGGTGAGGCCATAGAACAGTGATTCGTAGAGTCCGGATGTAGGCAGGCGACCGGCGCCCATCAGGTCCATCCAGAGCCAACCCTGAAGGGCGGCGAATCCGACGCCGAGGCCGAGACCCGCAATCCAGAGAGGTTGAATGCCCGGCTGGTCGCTCTCTTCGCGCTTCACCGCCAGATGAAGGAGTGCGCTGCTCGCGAGCAACACCGCGGTCGCAACGGCGGCCATCGGGAAGGATGGAAGCGCGATTCCCTCGGGCGGCCAAACGCCGACGCGTTGCCGCAGAACGAGGAAGCTCAAGAAGATCGCGCCAAAAGCCATCGCCCACGAACCGATGAAGAACACCATCCCCAAGGTCGCGTTGACCTTGGTTGCGGCATCTTCTCGGGGCAGGTTAAGGACGGCGGCTCTCATTCTGATTCAGCGTGCTTCGAAAGATGGGTAGGAGTCGGAACCAATTAAAGCGCGACTCGGGATGAGCCGCGCTCGGTGAGTCTTCCTCAGGTGGGAAGCTTCTCAGTCATCGGAATCCAGTCGCGATCCTCGCCGAGCGCCGGGTGGCTGAACTCGTGCGGACCGGTGTGGACCGTGGGGATTTCCTTGAAGTTGTAGTACGGCACCGGGGTCGGCATCGACCAATCCAGCGTCCCCACTTCCCAGGGATTCTCCTCGGCGACAGGTCCCCAGAATCGACTCTTGATGAAGTTGTAGACGAACACCAACTGGACGGCTCCCAACAAGAAGGCCGCGTGGGTGGCCATCTTATTCATGTGCTGGAGATCTGCGAGCCACTCCGCCGACGTGTGGTCGAAGTAGCGGCGCGGCATGCCGGCGTAGCCCATCGCAAACATCAGGCAGAACACGAAGGTCAGCGGAACGATGGTGCCCCAGAAGTGAATCTTGCCAAGGGTCTGATTCATCCGACGTCCGAACATCTTCGGGAACCAGAAGGTCAGAGCGCCGAAGGTGCCGAAGAGCGCGGAGGCCGCCATCGTCAGGTGGAAGTGCCCCACGACGAAGTAGGTGTCGTGCAGGAAGATGTCCGTGCCGATGGTCGCGAGGTAGATCCCGGTCAAGCCACCGAGGCCGAACACGAAGATCACACCGATCGCCCAGAGCATGGGCACCTCGAGCCGAAGGTTGCCCTTCCACAGAGTGTGCAGCCAGTTGAAGAACAGGATCTCCGCAGGCACCGAGATGATCATGGTGAGCAGCATGAAGCTCTCGCCGAGCATCGGGCTGAGCCCGGTGGTGAACATGTGGTGACCGTAGACGACCGCCGAGAGAACCGTGACCGCGGTCATTGCGCCCACCGATGCTCGGTAGCCGAAGGCCGGCTTACGCGCAAAGAAGGACAGAAGGTCGCAGACGAATCCCCAAGCGGGCAGGATCAGGATGTAGACCTCCGGGTGACCGAAGATCCAGAACAGGTGTTGGTAGAGGATCGGGTCGCCGCCTCCGCCGCCCTGCATCAAGCTGGCCGGTGTGAAGAAAGAGGTGCCGACCGCGCGATCCAGGAAGAGCAGGATCATCGCCGAGCCGATGACCGGAATGAACAGGACGTTGAGCACCGAGGTCAAGAAGAGCGCCCAGACCGTCAGCGGCAGCTTCCCCCAGGTCATGCCCGGTGCGCGCAGACGAATGATCGTCGTCATGTAGTTGATGCCGCCCATGATCGAGCTCGCGCCGATCAGGAAGACCGCGACGGCCCACAAGGTCTCGCCCAGTCCTTGAGCGCCGACGGTTGTGGAGAGCGTCGCGTAGCTCGTCCAGCCCGCTTCGTTCGCTCCCATCGGAACGAAGAGCGAGTAGAAGCCGACGCAGCCACCGACGAACACCGTCCAGAAGGACAGCATGTTCAGGAGCGGGAAGATCATGTCCCGCGCGCCGATCATCAGCGGAATGCACCAGTTGCCGAACGCTCCGATCATCAGGGGCGTCAACCCCAAGAAGATCATGATCGTCCCGTGCATCGTGAACAGCGTGTTGTAGGTCGCCGGATCCAGGACCCCGTTCGTGCGCGGGAACAGGAATTCGCCGATCGCGGGAACCGGCATGCCGGGATTCGCCAGCTGCCAGCGAATCATCATCGCCATGATGCCGCCGATGCCCAGCCAGATCAGGCCGAACCACATGAACTGCTTCGCGATGACCTTGTGGTCATGCGAAAAGACGTACTTGCTCAGGAAGCTCGTGGGCTCCGGGTGGATGTGATCACCACTCATGCGATTATTGCTCCCAGTCCCAGGCCCACTGGGACTCTGTGTCTTCGGAATCGAATGCGGCCAGCGCGAGCTTGCTCGCCTCCTGCTCCCATTCGTTGAAAGTGTCTTGTTCGAGCACGGTCAGCTTGCCGTGCATCTGATAGTGAGCGAACCCGCAGAGCTCGGCGCAGAGGATCGTAAAGTCGCCGGATCGGTTCGCTTGGAACCAGGCCTTGTTGAGGTCCCCGGGATTGACGTCCTTCTTCATGCGCATCTCCGGAAGGAAGAGCGCGTGAATGACGTCCTTGCTGGTCATCTGGAAACTGACCGGCCGCCCGACAGGAACCACCAGCTCGCTGTTCGAGAGAATGTCGTCCGCGGTTCCAAACTCACCGTCGGCGCCGGCCGCGCGAAAGTTCCAGGACCACTGTTGAGCGAGCACTTGAACCTCGTATACGCCCTCATCATCACCATCGGGATAAGCCCAGTAAGCCTCCCGAAGGTCTTGCATGGCGATCACGAGCACCCAAGCGTCGAGGACCAAGAAGGTGATCACCGAGATCACCGTGGTCACCTGCTTGTCGTGCAAGCTGCTGCCGTGATCGAAGCTGGCTTTGTGTCCCGGCCGCGCTCGGTCCCGGATCACCGGTATGGCGATCAGGATCAGGACCAGTACGAAGCTCACCCCGACGAGGATGGTGATCAGCCAGAACAAGTCGGTAAAGCGATAGCCGTAGTCGGAGGCGGGCTCGCCGAGCCCCCAGCGGTTTACGGTTTCAGCGGCCTCTTGAGCCCGCGCTACACCCGTAAGCCCGATCAGAGCTAGGAGCGCCGCGCAACTCTTGAGTCGCGGGAGGAGGAGTGTTTGGAGTCGATGCATGATGGGCTGCGTAGTGGGTTGTGCTACTGACGGCGCTCCCTATTGATCCCGGCGCAGAGCGTTCATGAACGCGCTGCGCTTCGCGGGCTGATCTTTGTACTCGGTAACCAAGTGGTGGACGTAATAAGCGACGGCCCAGATGTCCTCATCCGGGAACGCGCCCTTCCACTGGGGCATCGCCGCGCCCTTAATGCCCGCTGCAATCGTCTTGAATAGATCCAGAGGAGTCGTCCCCGCTCGCAGCTGATGCCAGGTGAAGTCCGGCGGAAGGATCTTCAGCTGGTGATCCAGCACCGTGTAATCGGAATCTTTGATCGCGGGATAGCTGAGGTTATCGCGAAAGGTCGTGCCTTCTGGCGCTTCTCTCAGTGCGGCCAAGTCCGGCGGAGCTAGGTAACCCGGGTGACAGGCGTAGCAATCGTTCTTGTGATAGACCTTCTCACCGGCCGTGACCGCTTCAGATTCTTTTCCGACCCACGGGTTTTCACCGACCTCGACAACGTCGCCAATTTCCGTGAACAAATCACGCCACCCAGTCTCCGGCTCCGAGAGCGTCTTGATGTACTGAATGATTCCGTCGAGCTGCTGATCACTGAGATCCCACGCCAGCATAGGCGTTCCATCCAGCCCGTTGCGAATGAGCGTCTTCAGCGCTTCGTCCGACGGCAGCGCCTGGGTCACTTTCGAGAACTTGAACATCGCCCTCTGAAAGTTGCGCGGCCCTGGGCGCAGGTGTTGCGCAGATCGTCCGTAGCCGTCGCCTTCGAAGCCGTGGCAGCTCGCGCAGAACTGAACGTAGTCCTGGCGACCGATCGTCAGCTCTTCCTTGGTGAGCACGCGCCAATAGAAGGCTTCCTCTTCCTCCTCGTCATAGCGCAGCTCGTACTTGCCATCCTTATCGACCCAACCGCCTTCTCCATCGGCGAGGCTCTCGTCGTAGGAATAGCGACCGGGGAACAGCTCGGCCTGCTGCTCGAACCAGTCTTCGCCCGGAGCACGCACCGCGTCATCTTCGGTAATGAAGAGATTGACGTTGTGAGGCGCGCGAAAGTGGCGCGGCTCGTCGTTTGCGACTTCGGCTTGCTCGTCGGAAGAGGCCTCCACCTCTTCGGGAGCAAGGCTCGCTTCCGCCGCGAGGCTCGGCTCGCTAACGATCTCATCGCCGCGGAAAGAACTGAGAGCTGCAATGGCCACGCAGGCCGTTAACAGCACGTATAGGGTCGGGCGCCTCATAGTGTCCTCAAGTCGAAGCCGAACGTTCTCGGCGATCGTGTCAGGGGGTGGTTGGTAGCCGGCCAGATGGGTCTAGGAGCACCGTGAGGTGCCAGCGCTGTCGCTCGAACGGGGTTCTTCGCCGTGTGGGATGGGCGTTGGTGGGCGAGAGTCTAGCTAAGTCGGAGAGAGGGACTCAATAGCTTTCGCGAAAACGACCCGCATCTCGGGCTCTCACTATTAAACCCGAGGAGATCGACCGGCTCAAATATAGAAGGAGCGGCAGCTCGGCGATCCGCCGAGCTGCCGCTCCTTGTCCTGGGTGACTTAGCTTACTAGGGCTTGAACTTGAAGTTTAGCTCTTGCGTGCCGGTCTCGCCGACGGTGACTTCCGCCGTTTGGCTGCCGAGCGTCTCGTGCTGAGCGGTGATGGTGTATTTGCCAGCGGGCAGATCGGTGAGCTCGAAGGCGCCTTTTCCGCTACTGACCGTGAAGTACTTGTGATCGAAGACGACCACTTGGCAGCTCATCCATGCGTGCATGTCGCACTTGACCGGGAACATCTTGTCCTTGCGACCCATCTCTTTGATGATCGCCGGAGCACCTGCGGGCTGAGCCTGGTTGAAGGGCGAGTTGCGCTTCGAGTAGGAGTGCACGTTATGAACGACGCCATCGTCGTTGAGGATCTCCAAGGACTGACCTTCCTGAACGGCGAGCACATGCGGAATGTAGACGCAGCCTTTTTGACGAAGCGTAACCTTACCGGTGCCTTTGCCCTTGTTGGCCTTCGCGAGGCCCTTGCTGATCGAGACGACCACATTGGCCAGGCCGCCGTCGTTGACGATCACGGTCTCGTCGAGAGCTGCGGGCTCATCGGCGCCGTGGCAGGAAGCCTCGGAACTCATGTCGATCGCCTTGCGTACGGGAGCTTTGCCCTCGAACTGGATCATGCCTTTGATGACCGAACGTGTCGGAGTCGCCGGTGTTTTCTTAGCAGCGGCTTCCGTGGTCGTTGCCGCGGTTTCTACAGCCGAGGTCGCCTCGGTGTTGGCGGCTGCCGTTTCGTTGGACTCACTGCCGGTGGGAGCCGCGTCGACTCCGCCGCAGCAGATCGTGACTAGGAGGGCACAGAGGCCAAGCGTAATGCGCTTCATATCTAATATTTCGGGGTTCGGGTTGGATTTGGCGCAGCAGGTTAAGGAACGAGCTAGAAGAGATCGAGCCCATCCGTGCGGTTTCAGCTTAAAAAAACCAAGGGGGCTTTCCACCGCCGAGCGAACCGGAAATCCCGGGGATCCAAAATCCCTCCTTTTCGAGGCCGGTCGCGGATGAGGCCTTCCTCATCTCGTCCCACTTCCCCGGCAAGAACACCCCCGAAGTAGGGCTAAGCCGCCGATTCTTCCGAGCAGCTCGCCTCGGCCTCCTCGGCCTCTTCGATCGTGATCTCGTCCTCCCGCGCGACGAGCCGACGGCCCTCCCCCTCTTCCAAGGTGAGCAGCCGGACCGGCGCCTTCCAGATCGCCGCCATGTACTTGAGCGACTCGCCCGTCGCCCCCAATTGGAGATCGCGCCCGTCGTGATGATGAACCAGCTCCAGCTCGCCTTCCGGTCCGATTCCGGTCAACTCGATCTGCGGCAACCCGCCCCAGGACAGGCTGTGAAGTAAGCCCGCTTTGACCTCTCGCCAGCCCGGCACTTCGGACTCCCCTTCTCCGGGAGCGCCGACTCCGCGCGATGTCTTGGGGCGCAAAAAGCGCTCGGTGAACTCTTCATCCGCCAACTTGTCGATCATCGAGACGTCGTTGTGGATTCGACGCAGCTGAAAAATATCCTCGCCGCGTTCTTCGGCAAAACGGAACAGCTCGATGCCCAATTTGTAGGGATTCAACGTTCCGGGCTGGCTCGAAGTCGCACCGGAGTGAGCATCGGCAAAGTCCAGAATCTCCGAAGGATCGAGCAGGCCGCCGGTCAGCAAGCGACTGTGCCAAAAGCTAGCCCAGCCCTCGTTCATGATCTTTGTCATCCGCTGCGGCGAGAAGTAGTAAGCCTCTCTGCGAATGATGTGGAGGATGCTCTGCTCCCAAGCTTCGAGCGGAGCGTTGTCGCCGAGAAAGCCTAGGATGTCGTAGGTGGGCAGCGACCCGACCAGCCGCGGCTCGGTCGGCTCCTCTCCGGCGTGTTGCCCAGCGGGCGAACCGGACAAGAGCTCTAGAGCGGCGCGCGAGCGTTCCGAGAGTGAGTTTCCGTCGGGAATCGTCTCGCGCTCTTGCCGAAGCTTTCGCAACGGTAAGTAGGGATCGATCATCGTCTCGAGCGAGAGCGCGTGATCCATAAAGCTCTCGACACGGTCCTGCCCCACCACATCGATGATGCTCCTAATCCGCGACGCGTGGTCACTGATCGTGTCGATCATGTGCCGGTCGGTGGGCGCGAACCAAATGTTGTGCTTGAAGAAATCCGCGTGGCCGTAGACGTGGGCCATGACGAGCTTCTGCTCGAGCAGTGAATTGGATTTAACCAGGTAGGCGTAAGTCGGATCGTTGTTGATCACGAGCTCGTAAATTTTGGAGAGCCCCCAGGTGCGCCCCTTCTCCAAACGCTCGTAATCCATGCCGAATCGCCACGAGGGATAGCGCACGGGAAAGCCGCCGTAGGCCGCAATTCCGTTTACATCGGCGGCGTCGAGCAACTCGAAGACGACCTCGAAGGAGTCGAGCCCGGCCTCGCGCGCGGCGGACTCGGTGACGACCGCTTGATACTTCAGCGCCGCGGGAAGTGAGGACTTGAGCTTCATGGAATTCTATCGCGCGCGGTCTAGCGACCTTTGCCGAGGAACGACTTGATCGACGCCGCCAGATCGCTGCGGCCCGTAATGCCGCTCGTCACGAGGCGCTCTTCTTCACCCAACGCGGCATCGAGATCTTTCTTGAATTGCCCCGATCCGTGCGCGCTCTTCACCTGCCCGTAGCAGAACTGATTGACCCGCGGCAACAGCTCGTCGCGCAACATCGTCACGCAGTACTCGGTATCGCGCGCGGACCAGTTGTCGCCGTCGGAGTAGTGGAAGGGATAGATGTTCCAGTCCTCCGGTCGGTAGCGCTCTTGAATCTGCTTCAAGCACAACTCGTAGGCGGAAGAGATCTTGGTTCCGCCCGACTCGCGCAGGTGGAAGAAGGTGTGCTGGTCGACGATCTTGGCCACCGCGTCGTGCACGATGTAGACCACCTCGATGTTGCGGTATTGGCTGCGCAACCAGGTGTCGATCCAAAAGGCTTTGATGCGAACGATTTCTTTTTGTTCGCGCCCCATCGAGCCCGAGACGTCCATCATGTGAAAGACGACGGCTGAGGAGTCGGGCTTCTCGCAGACATTGCGCGCACGAAACTTGAAGTCCTCTCGGATCGGAACGACGCGGGGCCGATTCGGATCCCAGGTCCCCGCTGCGATGGAGCGCTTCAGCGCATTCTTGTAGGTGCGCCGAAAGTGCCGCAGCGAATCCGGCCCACTGTTCTGCATGCCGTTGTAGCGACCGCCCTCCGCCGCGAGGTGATTCACTCCGCGTGGCTGAATGTCCGGCAACTCGAGCTCTTGACCGAGCATCTCCGCGAGGTCTTGAAGGTCGACCTCGACCTCCAGGATGTGGTTGCCCTCTTGCTCCCCGGCGCCCGCAGAGGCTTGTCCCTCGCCGCCGTCAGCGGATTGCGGGTCGCCGCTCTCGCCCTCGCCGCCCTCACCATCACCGTTATCGTTGGGGCCGAAGCGAATCTGCGGCAGTTGAATTTGCGGCACGGGGATCGAGACGGCCTGATCGCCGCAGCGCCCGATCAGCTCCCCCGTCGAAAGAAACTTCCGGATATCGGCCCGGATCTTTCCGCGAACGATTTCACGGAAGCGGGCGCGGTCAGCCTCGATGCGAAACACGATGTGGGCCTCGCGCTCAGGCGGCGTCGGAGGCCGACTCCTTGCTCTCGCCACGCGCAAACAGGTCGGCGACAAACTCGAGCACCTGCTCCGCGGAGGTCTGGTCGTAGCCGAACTGATCGATCAGCCGGTCGCGAATCACTTGGATCTTTTTGCGGGTATCCGGATCCACCACCGAAGAGACCAAGCTCGTCAACTGAATCGTGTCGCGGCGATCTTCGAAGAGCTTGAGCTCGAGCGCGCGCGACAGTCGCTTGTTCTGGCGGAAGTCGAACTGGCGCCCTTCCAAGTGCAAGGCCGCGATGTAGTTCATCATCTCGTGGCGGAAGTCGTCCTTGCGCGAGTCGGGGATGTCGATCTTGCGCTCGATCGAACGCATGAGTCGCTCGTCGGGATCGTGTTCGCGCCCGGTCGAGTCGATGACCTTGCCGCGCGTCGTGTGCGCTTTGACGTTGTCGATGTACTTGGCGCACAGGCGATCGGTCGCTTCGCGATCTGCGGAGACGGCGATCTGCACCTCGCGCTTCACGCGCTCCTCATACTCTTCACGCGCGTAGCTCAAGAGCTGAACGTAGCGCTTCCGCGTCTCCTCATTGGAGATCAAGCTGTGGTGCCTTAGACCTTGCTTGAGTGCATCGAGCACATCGAGCGGCGTGATCGACGGCTTGTCCGAGACCAGGCTCGTCGCGATCTTGTCCTGTACATAGCGCGGGCTGATGCCGTGCATGCCCTCGCGCTCGGACTCGTCGCGCATCTCGCGCATATTCTCCGCGCTGAAGCCCGAGACTTCCTCACCGTCATACAGCTTGGCCTTCTGCAGCAACGTGAGGTTGGAGTGCGTCGGGTCGTCCATACGCGTCAGACAAGCCCACAGAGCGGCGATCTCCAGGGTGTGCGGCGCGATCGACTTGTCCGTGAACGAGCTGGATGAGAACTGGCGCTCGTAGATGCGTACCTCGTCCGAAATCGCGAGGTTGTAGGGCACGTCAATCTTGATCGTGCGATCCCGAAAGGCCTCCATCAGCTCGTTGTTCTGGAGCTTCTTGTACTCGGGCTCGTTCGTGTGCCCGATGATGACTTCATCGATGTGAGTCTGGGCGAACTTCTTCGGCTTGATCGAGTGTTCTTGCGTCGCGCCGAGGAGGTCGTAGAGGAAAGCCACGTCGAGCTTGAGAACCTCGACAAACTCGAGCAGTCCGCGGTTGGCGACGTTGAACTCACCGTCAAAGTTGAACGCGCGCGGATCGGAGTCCGAGCCGTACTCCGCGATTAATCGATAGTTGATATCGCCGGTCAGCTCCGTCGAGTCCTGGTTCTTCTCGTCCTTGGGCTGGAAGGTTCCGATACCCAGACGATCGGACTCCGACAAGAGGATGCGCTGAACTCGCACGTGCTCGAGCACCTTGACCCAGTCACCGCTGTAGCGCCCCATCAGCTCGGAGAAGTAATAGCGGCTAACCGGATCGAGCTCGCCGTCGATGGCGAGCGCGTAGCTCTTGTTCCAGTCGGCATTCACTTTCTCTTCCAGGGCAGCTCGCGCCTCCTTCGGAACCAGGAAGATCGGATCCTGATGCATCGGAGACTTGACCTGCTCGCCGTCCACGTCCCAGGTGAAGCTATACAGCGCGCCTTCCTCCGTCCGCGAGTAGTCCTGCAACCCGCGCTTAATCATGCGCGCGATCGTGCTCTTTGCCGAGCCCACCGGACCGTGCAACAGGAGGATCCGACGTTCGGGACCGAGCCCGCGTGCTCCCGCGCGGATCGTCTGTACGAATTGATTGAGCGGTTCGTCCAAACCGAAGACCGCATCGCGCCCACCATCAAAGGGGTCGCCGAACAAGTTCCAGCGCCGCGGCCCGCCCGCCTGACTCGACTCTTCAAAGCCGTAGTACTCGATCATGTCGATCATGCGCTGCCACGCGTTTCGAACGACTGCGGGGTTTCGCTCGACGCGCTCGAGATAGTCCTGGAAGGAACCTTCCCACGCCAAACTGGCGGAAGCGTCTTGTTGTGCGCAGTCGCGGAGAAGGTCAAAGAGGGGCAGCTTGGAATCGCTCATTTCGAGAGGGGGTGCATCGCCTAATGGGCAGGCCTCGTGGGCAGGCTCCGGAGCCTTACCTGTCGGTTGTTCCGCCGAATCCCTGGAGCGCCGTACACACCCGGATTCGGGTTGAAATCTCGACCGGACCGAACCACGGAAACCGGGCTCGCCACATCCCGCTACTCTCCTAGGCCCAAATACCCCGCTACCAAGTGCCTTTGCGCGCGAGGCAAGTGGGAAAAACCTGCACCTCGGCTGATATGCTGCCCGGCTATGTCCGCCTCTCAAGAATCCCAATTACGACCTCGCGTGCCCATCGTCTCCACCCTCGCCGCCTGCCTGCTGGCCGCGTCGGCACTCTCCTGTGCCCACTCCGCCGCTCCCACTGCGGCGGACTCCCCCTTCGACGCCGATCGAGCGTGGCACCACCTCGAGACCGTCGTGGGCTTCGGAGTTCGGTCATGTGAATCCGAGGGTCTCGCGAAGACCCGCGAGTACCTCGTGAATGAGCTAACGAGCTATGGCCTCACGCCAATCGTCGAGAGCTTTCGCGAGGAGACACCGATCGGCGAGAAAGAGTTCGCCAATGTGTACGTCGATATCGGAAGCCCCGACGCGCCGCTCGTCATTCTCTGCACGCACATCGACACCAAGATCTTCGACTGGGAGTTTGTCGGTGCGAACGACAGCGGCTCCGGAACCGCAACGCTTCTCGAGCTGGCGCGTTGCCTCGCCGAACGCCCGAGCACATCGAGCGTCACGTATCGCGTGCTGTTCCTCGACGGCGAAGAGTCCATTCGCGAACAGTGGATCGATCCGGACAATCGCTATGGCTCGCGCTATCACGCTCGCATGCTCAAGGAGTCGGGCGAGGTCTCACGCACCAAGGCGTGCATCCTGCTCGACCTGGTCGGAGACAAGGACCTAAAGCTCACGACGGAGGCTTATTCCGACTCCCGACTCCAGAAAATCTTCTTCGACGCGGCGAAAGAGATCGGACTCGGCGAGTACGTTGACGGACCGACGCGGGAAATTCTCGACGATCACCTCTCCTTTATGGCCGTCAATATTCCGAGCCTCGATTTGATCGATTACGAGTACGGCCCGGACAACGCCTACTGGCACGACCCGCGCGACACGATCGAGAACGTCTCCAAGGAGAGCCTCGACGTCATCGGTCGAATCGTGTTGGCCGCGCTGCCGACACTCGAGAAGTCGCTCTAGCGGAGAGTCCGATAATCGTGACGCGGGCCTCCGCTTCGGGGCGCCCGAGGAATCCGACCCCGCCGCCCCGAGGTTCCCCCGACCTCGCGGCAACCTATTCCGACGTCACCGAATGTGCGGTTTCGACGCTCTCTTCGATCGAAGCTTGCGGCTCCTCTGCAGTCTCCAACGCTGGCACCTCGGACTCTTCAAGAGCGCCGGGATCGCGTACGGGAATCAGTTCGACAACCGGCTCGCCGGTCTCGTCGTCGCCATCCTCTAGATCGCCTGCCTCGTCCTCGAGGACCGCCGTCCGCATAGTCTCGGCGCGAGCCTCCTGAGCCACCGTGGCATTGCCTTCGACTTCGGGGACGAACTCGTCGACCTCGGACAGCTCGACGCTCACGTTTCTGGAGACACCGCGCGTCTCCATCGTGATGCCATAGAGCAAATCACAGGAGCTCATCGTGCCCTTGTTGTGGGTCACGACGATGAACTGCGTGGTCTCGCGGAAGCCGTCGAGCAGCACGAGGAAGCGACCGATGTTCGCATCGTCGAGCGCCGCATCGACTTCGTCGAGAACGCAGAAGGGACTCGGTCGTGACTTGAAGACGGCGAACAGGAGCGCGAGTGCGGTCATCGTTCGCTGGCCACCGGAGAGCAGTCCCAGCGGGAGCATCTCGCGGCCGGGCGGGCGAGCGGAAATTTCGATTCCCGCCTCGAGCACCGGCTCGCCTTCCGCGAGTTCGATCGTGGCGCGACCGCCGCCGAACAGCTGGCGGAACAGCCCGGAGAAGTTCTTGCGTATGTCTTCGAAGGCATCCAAGAAGAGTCGCTCCGACTCTTCATTGATCGTCCGCAACGTATTGAGGAGAGCCAGTCGCGCACGTGAAATATCGCCGCGCTGCTCCTCGAGGAAGGTCAGTCTCTCGGTGACTTCTTCGAGCTCCTCAACCGCCTCGAGGTTGACCGAACCGAGCTTGTCGAGAGTGCGCTTGAGGTCGGAGACGGCCTCGCCCAGTTGGTCGATAGGCAGCACATCCTTGAGCTCCTCCTCCGGCTCGAACTCCGAGAGCAGGTCATACTCCGAGAGCGAGAGCTCCTCTTCGGCGCGCCGGAGCAGCTCCTCTCGCGCCAACTCTAGACGCTGGTCTTCCAGGCGCCGATCCGACAGCTTGCGCATCTCCTCCTCGAGGCTGCGCGTCACCGTCTCGGCGCTATGGCGCTGCTCTTCGATGGACTCGCGCATCGACTGATCCTGCTGGCGAAGCTCGGATTGCTCCGACTCCAGCTCGTTCTTGGCCGAATCGTACTGTTCGCGCTTGCCGTCGATCTCCTCGAACTGAGCTTCACCGGCATCCGCATCCGCGGCATGGCGCAGCGCCAACTCCGTCGAGCGCTGCTCCTCCTCCACCAACTCCTCGCAGCCGCGCTGCAAATCCTCGCGGCGGCGACGATCTCCCTCGAGTTGCCCCGAGAGACTGGTCGACTCCACGCGCGCCTGCGATTCGCGCCGAGAGAACTCCTCCCGCTGCGCTTCGGTCGCGCGCCGTCCGCGCACGTACTCGGCCAAGAGCGCGTTCTCTTTCTCGAACTCGCGGCACAGCTCGCCGTGCCGTTCGCGCGAAGCTACCAGCGCTACTTCGCAGTCGGTCTGTTCCTTCTCAATCTCCGCGCACTCCGTCTGGCGCACGCGCAGAGCTTCGTCCAGATCCGCAAGGCGCATTCGAGCGGACTCCATCGTTCCGCGCGCGTCGCCCAGGCTCTGCCGCGCCTCATCGAGAGCGGTCAACACAACCTGCGTGTCCGCCTGAAGCTCGCCCTTCTTCTGACCGAGCGCTTCGAGTTGCGTCGTCAGCTCTTCGCCGAGACGCTCGATCTCCCCGATCTCGCCGGTCAGCTCGGCAGCACTCGAGCGCCGTCCAACCGGACCGTGAACGATGTCTTGGTGACCTCCCGAAATCCCGCCCGAGTCGACGAGGTCACCCTCGACCGTCACACAACGGAGGCCCGGGCTGAGCCCGACCATCTCCACCGCGACCGCGATGCTCTCCACCAGCAAGACGTCGCGCAGCAGTGTCTCGGCCAGTTGTTCGAAGCCGGGCTCGACGCTGACGCAGTCGAGCAATGGACCTTCGACGCCCGACATGCGAACCAGATTCGGAGCGGGAACAAATCCCGCTCGCGAGAGTCCGCGCGGCAACACCAATCGCGCGTGTCCCAAGGCCTGGTCTTTCAACCACTGAATCACTTCTCCGGCGGCGTCGATGTCTTCGACGATCAGCGCTTGAGCGCGGTTGCCGAGAACCACATCGAGGGCACGTGCATAGCGCGTCGAGGTGCGCAGCTTGTCGGCCAAGAGGCCGCCCAGTCGCTCGACCGGCGGACGGCTGCTGTCAGCGGTCGGAACTTCGCCATCCGCACCCTCGGACTCGACCGCACCTTCGGTCTGTAGAGCGGCGTCAGCCAGTCGAACCAACTCGCGCGAGCCCGAGTCGAGCCTCTCGCGTTCCAGCTCGTGGTCGAGCAGGGACTCGATACGACCTTCGATTCGAGTTCGCTCCAGGCGACCTTCCGTGCGTTGCCCGGCGAGCTCCGCCGTGGCGTCCTCGAGCTCGCGCGCTTCCCCGTGAAGGTGGGCGCGGCGACTCTCGAGCTCGTTCGAGTGCTCTTCGGCCAGGCGCACCTCTTCGCGGGCACGACGGTCCGCTTCGACGGCCAGCTCGCGCGATTCCCGCGTCTCGCGAAGGCGCTCGGTGGACTTCCGCAGTCGATCCCCCAAGGGTTCGATCGTTCGTTCGAGGCGAATCACCTCGTTCTCTGCCGCTGTCTTGTCGTGGAGCAACTCGAGCACAAGCTCGTCCGCTTCCTCCGCAGCTCGAACGATTTGATCGAGATCTTCGCGAATGTGCGCGAGCGCTTGAGTGTCCGCCAGCAAGCGCTCCGCTGCCTCTTCGCTCTTTCGATTCAGCTCCTCAACAGCGGCGGTCAGGTCGTCGAGCTCGGCTTGACGTTCGCCGAGCCGCTGAACCAATTCGCCCCGCCGCGCGCACTCCTCTTCGGAAGATTGGCGCCACGCGCGAATGCGAACAGTGAGTTGGGATTTGCGTTCGTCGAGCGCGCGCAGCTCGGCGCCCGTCTCTGCCAAGCTCTTGGAGACGCGCTCTTGCTCGAACGCGAGCTTCATCTGCGCCTGCTCAAACTCGTGCACCTCCGTCTCTGCAGCCGTGCGCTGTTCGCGCAGCGTCTCGGCCAGCTCCTCGGTCTCGGTGATCTTTTCGGAGACGGAAGCCAAGCTGTCCTTGAGATTGAAGGCGCGGTGCTTGGAGTAGCGCGTGGCTTGTTCGCGCCAGCTGTCGCGCGTCGAGATGAAGCGCTCGGCTTTGCCCGCTTGAATTTTCAGCGAGCGCGACCGGGTGGTCAGCTCGCGCAAGACATCATCGAGCCGCTCCATGTCGCGCTCGACGCGCTTGAGCTTATTCTCCGCTTCGTGCTTGCGCTGGCGATAGCGACTGATGCCCGCCGCCTCTTCGAAGATCGCGCGGCGTTCGAGCGGATTGGCGGAGAGCACCGCGTCGATGCGCCCCTGCTCCAGGACCGAGTAGCCGCGACTTCCCAGCCCGGTATCGAACAGCATGTCGCGAATGTCCTTCAACCGGACGCGCTCGCCGTCGATCAGATACTCGCCTTCCGCGCTCTTATACACTCGCCTCGTGATCGAGACTTCCGCACCGCGGCTCTCAATCACACCATCGCTGTTGTCGAACACCATCGTCGCTTCTGCGACGCCGAGACCTGCTCGCGAGGACGAGCCCTTGAAGATCACGTCGGTCATCTCGCCGCCGCGCATCGATTTGGCGCGCTGTTCGCCGAGCGTCCAGCGAATCGCGTCCACCACGTTGCTCTTGCCACAGCCGTTCGGCCCGACGATTCCCGTCAGGGATCGTTGAAAGTCGATCACGGTGCGGTCGGCGAATGATTTGAAGCCGAAGAGTTCGAGTCGTTTCAGGCGCATATGCAGTCTCGGGAGAGGCGTCTAGCCTCTGACGGGATTCTTCGTGGTGGGTTGCCCGGTGGGCGCGGCGCCGCTGGCTGGCGGCGATTGAGGAAAGAGCAAGTCGCGGTCGTTTTTATTGCGGCGCAGGTGACAGCGCGCCCAGGTTTCCCAGGGAGCGCGGCCATCCGTCGGTGATCGTTCCGAGGACAAGTTCTGCGAGGACGAGAGGTTGGAACTCGAACCGGGCTCCGGCGCAGGGAACAACGCACCACTCGGAAGCGTTGTCACGAGCTCGGCTTCCGCCTCACCCGCTTGACGACCGTAGACCGGTGAGAGACCGAAGCCCGCGCTATAAGGTGCTTCTCGGGAGACATTGTCCACAGCGAAGAGTTCGCCTTGGCTCGTGTCGAGTTGTCGTGCGCGTTCGAAATCCGCACTGGCAAAACGCATGCGAGCGCGTTCACCGAAGAACGGGCTGATCACTGCGGAGAGTCCGTGCTCCGAGGCAAAGCGCCGGGCCGCTTCGTCGAGAAAGCCCACGATGCGCGCGCCTTGCTCGGGATCGATCTCGCCATCACCGAGGAAACGCAAAGTCTCGCGCAAGCCGATGGGAACAATCGACCACGTGCCGCGCGTGCGCACGCTGGTCTTGCGCTGCCACTTGGAGCGGGCGGACTCGATCGAGCGCGCCGCGGCGAGAGCGCACTGAACACTCCCGGACAACAACTCGAGCAACGAGTCTTCGCGCCAGGGGCCGGCCTGCTTGGCGAGCCGCGGCAGGTTGAGCGCTACGGCACCGCTCGCGGCCAACGCGCCTTGTTCTCGACCAAAGCGGCGGCAGCCCGGCGCTGCAAAGTGCTCGGCTTCCCCCGACCAGGTCAGGATGATTCGGCCTTCTGCGCAGAGCCTGCGCACGGCATCGGCGATTTCGACCGATTCGCGCACCAGAGCCAGGCACTCTTCGCTGTCGAGGAACAAGCGCGGAGCGAAGGGCCCGCCGGTCGAGGAGAGCGCGAGCTCTTCCACGAGACGGACCGTGAATGCGGAGAAGCGCTCGCCCGGAGAACCGAGATCGATGCGGCGGCGAGAAGCTCGAGCGATGGCTGCGGCGGAGCGCAACCAAGCGGCCAGGCCGAGCGGACTCTTGGCGCGGGTGCCCCGCACCAGCGGCTGCAAGACCGAGCCCGGATCTTCCAAGACGATTCCGTAGGCACACTCGGAGGTCAGCGTCGCCAGCTCTTCCAAGAGCGCGAAGGCCGCGCCGGAGGAGGGCTCGCCGCGGGCGATCAGTTCGCTGCGAATCGAGATCAAGAGCGGCAGGTGCGGTCTTCCGAGGTCTTCGATGTGAAAGTCGCCGGAGAGGTGCATCTCTGCCGTCGACTCATCGAGAATCTCGCGCAGAGTAAAGCGCGCCAGAATCTCGCCGCTGACCGGGCCTTCGATGCGATCGCCCAGCTGTCCCGGCCAAGCTGCGGGAGAGTTGGTCGCGGGGCCACCGGCCAAACGCCAGGCCTCTTCTTCCCACGTGCGAAAGGGAAGCCCGGCCAACACGCGCCGCAAGTCGTGCCGCGGAACGCTCACCGGTTCCTGCCGCAGGAGCGCCGCGGTCCAGCCGCGCGAGACCAACTCGATGTCGACGAGCTCACGCACCAGACCGGTCGTGATGCGGGAGAGTCCCGAGTCGAACACTTTGTTCTCGACGGCGGAGGCGATCTCTTCCGCGGAACCGCGCGGGAGTTCGGCTTCGGTCATCAGCGCCGCGACGATGCGACCCTTCGACCAATCGGAAGTTCCGCCGGCATCGCGCACGCGCACTTCGCCACTGAGGTTGACGTTCTCGACACTGACCGCCGCACGCACGCGCTGGCGTTGATCGCGATAGAGGATGTAGGCCTTGGCGACACTCGCTTTTCCCGTCTCCACCAGAACCCGCTCGACCAGGTCCTGAATCTCTTCGATCGACGGCACGTACTCGCCCGTCGCTCCGCCGCTGCGCTCCCGCGCAGCCGCCGGTGCCGAACGCGTGCGATTCTCGGCCAGGAGCGCCATCTCGACCAGCCCAGCGACCTCGCGAGCGTAGCGCTCCTCCGGCTCCCCCGCCGCAGCGGTGGCCTTGAGGACGGCGCTGGCAATCTTTGCAACATCGAAGGGGACCTCGCGTCCGTCGCGCTTGCGAACGCGCGTCAAGCTGCGGCGCTGCCCGGACGGATCGGGGTTCTTTTCGAAGTGGGCGTCGGAACGGGAACTCATGGTGCGATTCTAGAGCAGCCGTTAGGCCCCGTCTTCCTTCTCCGCTCCGCCGATCATGGGACGCAGCTCGTCGAGGAATTGGTTGACGTCCTGAAACTCCCGATACACCGACGCAAACCGGACGTAGGCCACTTGGTTGAGCGCCTTCAATTCATCCATCACGAGCGAACCGACCACGGAGCTCGGAACCTCGCGGTCGTATTCTTCCTGACAGCACATCTCGATTCGGAGCACGGCCGCCTCCAGCTGGTCGATGGGAACGTCGAGCTTCTCGCAAGCCCGCATCATCCCCGTCAGTAATCGCTCTCGATCAAAGCGCACCCGCTCTCCCGTCTTCTTCACCACGCGCAGCGGCGTCGACTCGATGCGCTCGTAGGTGGTGTAGCGCAGGAAGCAGACCAGGCACTCCCGTCGACGTCGAATCGCCAGGCCGTCGGCCGACGTACGAGAATCGACGACCCGGTCGTTATCCGACTTGCAGCGGGGGCATCTCATAGGTGGAGGGCGCAGCGCGCCGCGAGGTCCCCAATATATGGTGTGTCCACCTGATTTGGAGCGTGAGAACGCGATATGTAGTGATGTTTCGAACTGACTGGCTTCCGTGTGGAATCCTAATCCCGAAGTCGAGATGAGCACTGGGTTTAAAGTGCCCTCGGGCTCGGCGAGGCCCTCCGCACTGGAAACTGATTCTATCACTGGCGTGAGCCGCGACTTATGCCGGGCATTCCACACGGAACCCAGTCAGTTCCTGAAGTTGTCGCGAGGATTGTTCACTCGCGGGACCCGCGGGCGGCTACTTCCCCAGACAGAAGCGCGAAAAGATTCGGTCGAGCACGTCCTCGCTGGTCGTCGATCCCGAGATACCGTCGAGCGCTTCGGTCGCCGAGCGCAGAATCTCGGCGATGAATTCGAGCGAGGCGCCGGACTGAAGCGCCGTTCGAGCGCTCTCGATTTCGGCGCGCGCTCCGACCAAGCTGGCGCGATGTCGGACCGAGAGTTCGCGTGCCAGCCCCCCACCACCGACGAAACTGTCCGCGACCTCACCGCCGTCGGCTGCGGCTCCTGAAAGGGCTGCGGATTCTGCTCCCAAGCCGAGGAGCTTCGCCGCCGCGCTCGCGAGCTCCCGGAGCCCCACTCCGGTCTCCGCGGACACCGCGCACCACCGATCGGAGGCCGCCAGCAGGCCTGAGGGCGGCTCGGGAGCCGCCTCGACTCGGTCCGTCTGGCTCCAGACCAGAAGCCTCTTGGCCTCGGATTGGAGCTCGTGAGCCTCGGCGAGGAGCGCCTCCTCATCCGTACGCGTCGCATCCACCACCCAGAGCACGAGGTCCGCCCCACGCCGTCGCTCCCTCGAAAGCTCCTGAGCCCGGCGTTCCGGCTCGCGAAGACCGCGCTCCAGTCCGGCCACGTCGGCCAGCTCGCAGGCCACGCCGCTCACAACCCAGACGGTCTCGAGCACGTCGCGCGTCGTCCCCGAGTGGTCCGTCACTAGCGCCTCGCCCGCCTCGCCCAGTCGATTGAACAGCGAGCTCTTCCCGGCATTCGGCGCGCCGGCGAAGACGATGCGCGGCAGGCCCGAGCTGCGCACGCGCGCCAGCTCAAAGCCGAGCGCCTCTTCAAGTCCAGCATCCGCATCGTCGAAGCCCTGCAAGAGTTCGCTCTCGGGAACCGCCCCCGTGTCCTCGGAGTCGAAGTCCAAGCTCGCTTCGCACAGGGCGCGCAGGTCATCCAACTTGTCGCGCAGAGGTTTCAGCCGCTCCGAGAGCCCGCCGCTGAGCAGTGCGGCCGCCGCCTTCCGCTCACTCTCGCTCTCCGCCTCGACGAGCTCGAGAACACCCTCGGCTTGAGTCAGGTCGATGCGTCCGTTCTCGAAGGCCCGCCGCGTGAACTCGCCGGGCATGGCGAGCGCGGCTCCCAACTCGAGCAGTCGCTCGAGCGCGCGAGACAAGAGTGCCGGCGTCCCCGGCAAATGAAACTCGGCGACATCCTCGCGAGTGAAGGAGCGCGGACCGGGCATCCAGAGAACCAGCGCCGGCAACTCACCGACCCCGTCGTGGAACTCGGCACGAAAGCAGCAACGCGACTTGGGGAACTCCGGTGAGAGCGCGCCTCTCAAGGTTTTCCGAACGAGGGACTCCGTATCCGGTCCCGACACTCGCAGAACTCCGCGAACACCACCGCCCGGCGGTGAGCCAATCGCGGCGATGGTTGCCGAGCGGTTCATGCCGCCGGATTCACCGCTTCTTGCGCTTGTTCTTGCCGCCGCTTTGTCGAGTCTTCTGCATCGCTTCCACGCGCTTCATGTGCTCTTTTTGCTTCTCGGCGATGTTCTCCAAGAAGCCCGAGAAGGGACCGCAGCCCCGCTTCTCCTTCTTCGGCTCGATCTCGGTGTCATCGATCGGCCAGCGCTTCTTGATGAATTTTTGCTCGAAGATGCCGAGCCCCGACTGGGTGATCATGTAGAGCGAGAGGCCGGCCGCGTAGTTGTAGAGGAACACGCCCATGACGATCGGCATGAAGGCCATCATCTTCTGCATGCGCGCCGCTTGTTCGTCGGCCGGTGCCGGCATACCGCGCTGTTGGGCGACCCACAAGACGATCATCAGGATCGGAAGCACGTTCAAATAGTCGATGTGCATCGTGGTGATCAGGAGCGGAATGTCCCAGTCCAGCACCATCAACCGATCGGGCTGCGCCAGGTCGGTGATCCAACCGTAGAAGGGCGCCTGACGCAGGTCGAAGTTGGTGCGCAACGCGCTGAACAGCCCGATGAAGATCGGGATCTGCATGAACATCGGAAGGCAGCCTCCGAGCGGCGGGAAGGCGCCCTCTTCCTGCATCAGCTTGGCCTGCTCTTGGCGCTGCTTCTGCGCGTCGTTCTTGTACTTCTCTTTCAGCTCCGCGATCTTCGGCTGCACGCGCTTCATCTTCTTTTGATAGCGCGCCATCGACGTCTGAAAGCGTCGGTTCAGCGGGAAGAGCAGGATGCGGATGAACAGGGTCAGGACGATGATCGAGGTGCCCCAGTTGCCCGTTACCGTGTGGAGCAAGCTGAGGATCCAGACCAGTACGTTTCCGATCCCGGACATCATGCCCAGGTCTTCTTCGATGATCAGATCGTGCGCGGGGTCCGCCTCGAGAAAGGTGTCGTGCTCTTTCGGTCCGGCGTAGACCTCGTAGGTGTAGGTCGTGCTCTGGCCGGTCTCCGGCAACTTCAGCTCGAGGAACACATCGGCGTCGATGTATCTCCAACCATCGCGCGCTTCCGTCGGATTCTGGGCCACCCACTCCGCGTCGAAGACGCGCGCATAGGCCGCGCCAACCATCGTCGGCGGGTCGTTGGCACCGCTTTCCCGCATGATCACGGCGAAGTACTTATCGTGGACTCCGGCAAAGGCGAGCGGCTTTGGGGCCGTGAGCGGTCCGAATTGATCGGATGCCCGGACGCTGCGCTCCTTCATCGCGAACGTCATCTGGTCGAAATCCGCCCCTATCGGACCGGCGGCGACCGCCTGCGGACCTTGATAGAAGCTGTCGTCCACCTCCCGCGGGATGCTCGAAGCCGGCGTCAGAACAAACTGCCGGGTCGCGCTCTTGAAGCTGGGTCCCTCGTTGTGAAGCTCAAGCTCGAGCAAGAAGCGCTGGCTCGTCTCCTGGAAGAGGAAGCGCTTGACGAATCGAATTCCGCTACCCGGCGCGAGCTGGAACTCGACACCCAGCGGTGTCCCGTCCCCCGTCCGCAGGACCTCCATCGTCCACAGGGCATCTTCGAGCGGCGTTCCGCGCTCGAGGTCTTTGCTCGACTCGCTGGTGCGCAGAAGCATGGAGCCGGTCTCGCTGCCGTCCGGCTGTGCGATCGGACTCAGGAGTCGAACCCAGTTCTCCGTATCCGCGCGCTCGGCCTCGTCGAGACCTTCCTTGCGGACGTAGTCGCCGAGGCGGAGATCGATCAACCTCGCGCCGCGGTTGGAGAAGCGCGCCAGGTACGTGCCGACCTCGGCATTCGAGCCGAAGATCAGATCTTCTGTTTCGCGCTCTTCGGTCTCGACCCGGAGCTCGCCGACTTCGGGCGGCAGCGTGATGACCGGTGCGGCCGGCGTCGGGGACTCTACCTGTGCTGCTCCCGGAACCGCGCCATCGACGGCGGGCGTCTCCTTAGGAGCCTTCGCGGTGAGGAGCTGATAGCTCATCAATACGGCGAACGACAGAATCAGAAATAGCGGTAAGCGCTTCTCCACGGAGCGATCTCTCTTCTCTACCGGGAATGTGACCCGGGATTAGCGGCCGACCGCGAGACGGTCAGCCAGTTCTTCCGGCAAGTCGGGCACGGCGCGAATATCCGCTTGAGCAGCGGCGATGTCATATTCGAGACGCACAAAAGTCAGATACTGTCCGTCAAAAAGGGCGTAGCACAGTCGCGGGTCACCGTCGCGCGGCTGTCCCACCGATCCCACATTGACAATCGCTCTCGCCTCTTCGAGATCCCCGAGCTCAAACGGCCCCTGGGTTCCCGTCGGCAAAAAGAAGCGTTGGTCTTCGTAATAGATCGCGGGCACGTGGCTGTGGCCCACGAAACAAACCGGCGCCTCCATGCACTCAAAGTTGGCGCGCAGCTTCTCCGGATCGTTCGCATCGCGCGGCAGCATGTACTCGCGCACGGCATCCCGCGGCGAACCGTGGGCAAACATGGCGACGCCGTCCGAGTGACGAGGCACCAGCGCACCGACAAAGTTCCAATACTCGTTGGAGCGAGCTTCGTCGCCGCGCCACAATTCGTCCCGCGTCCACTCGATGGCACGGCGCGCGCGAACATTGAAATCCGCTGCGGAACCGAGCAGGGCGTCCTCGTGGTTTCCGCGTAGGCAGAGCCCCTCTTCCAGCTTCAGCCCGCCCGGCTTCGAGGTGGCGGAACACAGCTCCATCACCATGTCCAGGCACTCGCGCGGCTTCGCTCCATAACCCACGACATCGCCGAGACAGACGGTGCGTTCCACCCCACGGGCACGGGCGTCCGCCAATGCGACCGTGAGGGCCGGAACGTTTCCGTGAAGGTCAGAGATGATTGCGGTCAGGGGGTAGGTCACGAGGGCACGGTGCGATTGGGCGCGAGCGGTGAGGGGCCAGTGAGTTGCGCTTCGGCAGGCTGGGAAGTGAGGCCAGTGGTGAGAAATGCCGAGCACAATCGTCGAGCGAGGCTCGGGCCCGACCCTGACGAAGATTTGGCCGGGGATTATCAAGTCCAACTAGAGGCGGGGCAAGTGCGGCGGCGCATCCTCGGGCGGGAAACGGGTGTTCCCCCCCAATCCGAACGTTACGGTGGCGAGGAACGCGGTCTTTGAAACAGCCACACTCGCTCTATAGCCCCGAATTCTCGTATGAAAGCCTCCTCATTCCTCGCGCCACTCTTCCTGTGTTTGGGATTCGCCTCTTCGGTTTTTCTCTCCTCAGCGGAAGCCGCCGCGTCCCTCCGGAAGTCGGAGGTGGGAGCTCCCGCAGTCGGAGCCCGAGATCCGCAAGTCGAGACCGAGAGCTTCGCAGCTCGAATCGGGGAGGAGCGGATCGAGATGGCGACCTACCGCGACTTCTTGGTGCGCGCCTCCGGCCGACGCCCCCTCGACGTGCTCATCGACCGCCGACTTGTGGAGCGGGAAGCGGCGCGCCTGAAGCTCTCCGTGACCGAGGCAGCGATCGCGGAAGCCGTTGGGCGGGTCTGGGATTCCTATCTGGAGCGCTTGAATGGCGACGAAGGTCGGTTTGTCGCCGAGCTGAAGATCGGTGGGTTCGAGCGCGAAGAGTTTCGGAGCAATCTTCGCGACCAAGCCCGACAGGAGTTGCTCGCGCAAGCCGTCTGTCGCGCGACCCGCGTAATCACCGAGGAGCTCCTCCGGGCGCGCTTTCAGAGTGACTTCGGCGAGTCCGGAGACCAAGTCGAGGTCCGTCACATCTTCTTATCCGCCTCGCGATTGAGAGCGGACCTCATCAGCGAAGGCACGCCGGCCGAGGAGCTCGGTCCCGCGCGCTTGGAGTCTCTCTGCCGAGAACGACTCGAGGAAGTCCTCGAGCGTTTGGAGTCCGGCGAACCCTTTGACGTCTTGGCCGGGAAGTACAGCCACGACTTCGCTGCCCAAGCCACGGGCGGCCAGCTCGCGAACTACAACTATCGCGCTTACGGCGCCGACTTCGCCACTGCCGTTCGCGGCGCCGAGGTCGGAATCCCGATCGGTCCCGTGCAAACCGAATCCGGATTCCATGTCATCGAAGTCACCTCCAGAGTGCACACCGAGTTCGCGGAGATTCGCGAAACTCTGCGCCAGCGTATGCAAGCAGAAGCGGCGACACCGACCGAGATTCAAACCTTGATCGATCAGCTGCGCGCCAAGGTGAAGATCGAGACTTACTAGCAGCTCTCTCTCTTCGCCAGTCTCGCTTCGATGGCGCTGAGTAGCGGCTCGCGCTGCGCGTCGAGAAAGAAGTGTCCGCCCGCGACCTCGACGGAATCAAAACTGCCGGACGTCAACTGCCCCCACTGCTCGGTTTCTTCGCGAGAGACGAGCGGGTCGGCACTCGAACAGATCGACGTGATCGGGACGGAAAGCGGTTCTCGCTCGGTCCACCGATAGGTCTCGACCATGCGCAGGTCCGCTCGCACGGTCGGGAGCATGAGCGCCATAAGCCCCTCGAACTCGAGAATCTCCGGCGGAGTTCCGCCGAGCAGCTCAAGCGCGCTCACCAGCTCTTCGTCGGACAGCTCGTGCAGCTGCGGATTCCGATCGGGCAGATGCGGGGCGCGAAAGCCCGCTGCAAAGAGGTGTCCGGGTTCCGGCAAGTCGAGCTCGCGAAGCGCGTGGCAAAACTCATAGGCGATTAGAGCGCCCATGCTGTGGCCAAAGATGGCGTAGGGCGATAAGAGCTCGCGCTCCAACCCGCGTGCCATGGCTCGGGCGAGAGTCCGCACCGAGTCGATCGCAGACTCGCGCATACGGCGATCGCGACCGGGCAGCAAGACCGGCGCCACGTCGAGGCGGGAGCCAAAGTGTGCTTGCCAGGATTGAAAGAGCACCGAGCCTCCGCCGGCATGCGGCAGACAGAAGAGCTTGAAACGGCCCGGCTCCAGTGGCCGACGCGGATCGAGCCAGGCGGCCTCGCGAGGCTTCGCGCTCATCGCGGGGAGCTCGTGTCGGATTGAGCGGGGAGTACGGAAGCCGCCGGCGCTGCGCGAAACTTCACACAAAAGAGGCTGATGAAATAAGCGAGGCCGGTCCAGCCGACTCCCTCCAGGATGAGGCCCAGGCGCGTGAGCTCGAGACCGCGGTAGCCGAGGTCAATCGACGGAGCCGCGATCACAAGGAGCGCGCAGACGACGGTCAGAGAGCTGAACCCGCGTGCCGCGAAGAGGTGCGCGAGGTGCTCTCGATCGCCGTGCCACGGACGGCTTCCGCGCTGCAAGCGTTCGATCGAGAGACGCGCAAGGTCCAGCAGCGGAAGGACGAGTATGGGCCAAGCCGCGGGCGTCAAGAGAATCCACATGCCGAGCAAGTGGCTGCCCGAGTCTCCGAGGTAAGCGCGCGGGACTCTTGAGTTCGCTCGCAGGTTGAAGGGCAAGAAGCCGAGCAGGACGCAAGCCGTGATGGGCGATGCGAACGCCATTCCGAGAGTGGCGAGTCCGGTGGCCGCGCCGTCGGCATTGTCGAATGTGTTGATCGCATTGAGCGCGAGGGCGGAAGCCAGCGCGGCAAGTGCGAGCAAGAGCACAGGGGAGCTCAACGAATCTGGGAGTGCCCCGCTATTCAAAAGCCCAAGCCCGAGCGGCAGGCCCGCGATGCACTGACCCAAAAACTTTCGGCCCGGGGAGAGTCCATTCGGGAGCAGGTCGTCGAGCAAGCCGACACCGAACGCGAGTCCGAGCGCGACGGTACAAGCCAACGTGCCGGGCCAAGGCAAGCCGAGAGCTTCGAAGCCCGCGTCGCGCCCGGTCGCTCCCACGAGTATCGCGCCGAGTAGCAGTGCAAATCCGCCGACGATCGGAACCGACGGGCGCTGGTCTTTCCGTGCTCTCTCCGCGTCGCTGCAGTGCGGCGATGGATCAGAGAGCGAGCCGCCGGGCAGCCGGCGTACGAAGCGCAAGAGACCAAAAGTGGTCAGCCCGATCAGGAGCGTAACCATGGCTCCTGCCAGCGGACCGAACTCCGAGTCGCCGAGCATCGCCCCGATCAGGGGAAACTCGGCGAGAGCGTTGGAACTGGGATCGAACATCATCACGCGCCGTAGATGCCTCGCGCCGATATGTATTCCCGCACAGGCGCGGGAAGCTTTTCCATGCCCGCTCCCCGTTCGAGCTCCTCGCGCAGTTCGGTGGCGGCGATATCGACCGTCTCCGCGTCGACAAATCCGCGCCGCAAGCGCTCGAGCAGCTCGGCGGACAGACCGGAGAGTTTACTCAGCTCCGCGAGATCGACGCCCGCCCGAGCCACGACGATCGGCGTCGCCGAGCGAAGCACTTCGTCGACGTCGCGCCAGCTCCCGAGCCCGCGCAAGTTATCGCTGCCAAGAATCAGAAAGAGCTCGGCCGACGCGAGTCCGCTGCGCGCTTGGATGAGCTCGCGCACCGTGTCCACCGTGAAGGAGGGTGCGCCCCGCCGAAGCTCGAGATCGGAGAGCGCAAACTTCGGCTCTGCGGCGAGAGCGAGCTCCAACATTTTCAGCCGGTCAGCAGGCGAGGCGCTCGTCGGCTGCTCCTTATGGGGAGAGCGCGCGGCGGGCACGAAGAGAACTAGGTCGAGTTCGAACTCCGCGAGTGCCGTTCGCGCGACGTGCAGGTGACCGAGGTGAACGGGATCAAAACTCCCGCCGAACAGGCCGAGCCGAGGCGCGAGAAGGATGTCGAGGCCTCCGAGCCGTTCCTCATCCTTAGGGGCGTCCATTTCGACTCTCGGTGATCGACGTTATTCAGTAGATGCGAGCGCGAGTCGAGTCGCTTCCACGATTCCAGCTCGCTCCACTTCTGTCTGCGTGCGCTGGACAAGGTCTTTGAGCGTCACAACGCCGCGCGCGAGTTCATCCGATCCGACGATAATAGCCAGGCGATGGTTGCCCTTACTGGCCGCCTTCATCTGTGCCTTCATTCGCTTGTCCTCAAGGTCAAATACTGCCCCGATTCCACCAGCGCGAAGCTCCTCCGCAACTTCGAACACACCTCTGCGGCCGTCATCGTCAGCCGCGGCAACATAGACATCGGGGACATCCTCGATCAGACCGCTCTTCAAGCCGAGCTGATCCAGAACGATGAGAGTGCCGGTAAAACCAATGGCAAAGCCGACGGCAGGTAGATCAGGTCCACCCAGGTCGCTGAGCAGGTGGTCGTAGCGCCCACCGCCGCACAGCGCACTGCGCGCGCCCAAAGCCGGGTAGTGCACCTCGAAGACTGTGCGTGTGTAGTAATCGAGCCCGCGTACGATCCCTGGGTCGACGACTACCTTGCGATCGAGGCTTTCCAGCAAGTCTTGAACCTCATCGAAGTGCGCACGATTCTCCGCGCTCAAGTAGTCGAGAATGATCGGAGCGCCCTGGTGCAGCTCCACGCAGGTCGGATTCTTGCAGTCGAGGACGCGCAGGACATTGCGCGTGAAACGCGACTGACACAGCTCGCAGTGTTCCGCCATCTTCGGCGCGAGGAACTCGCGAATCGCTTCGCGATAGCGGTCGCGATCTTCGCCGTCCCCCATCGAGTTCATGCGCAGCTCGAGTCCCTCCATCCCGAGCTCCTCGAAGAAGCTCGCCGCGAGGTGCATGACCTCCGCGTCCGCGCGCGGGTCGAGGCTGCCGAGCACTTCGATATCAAACTGCGTGAACTGGCGCTCGCGCCCTTTCTGAGGACGCTCGTACCGAAACATCGGCCCGATGAGGAACAGCTTCTGCATCGGGGCGCTCTTCGCAAAACCCGCCTGCAGATAGGCGCGCGCGATCCCGGCCGTCCCCTCCGGCCGCAGGGTCAGGGAGTGCTCGCCCTTTTTAATGGTGAACATCTCCTTTTCGACGATGTCGGTGACCTCGCCCACCGAGCGCGTGAAGAGCTCGGTCTCCTCGAACATCGGCGTCCGAATCTCGCTGAATCCGCGCTGGCCGGCCAGCCGCCGAGCGACCTCCTCCAAGCGATTCCAGACCCCAACATCCTGGGGCAAGACGTCCCTCAAGCCGCGCGGGGAGCGATAGGAGCGCTTTTCAGTCTTTCCTTCAGTCATGGGATCGGCGGTGTTGGCCCCACCGGGGGCGGGCTCTCGCGAGCCGTGTTGAGTCCTACGCGGACGATTGGGCGAGCGAGTGGGCCCGGTTGGCACCTTCCGCCCTCATTTTTCTGCCCTGGGGCGCCTGGACCCCCGCGTTGACCCCCTAGGTACCCGGAACTAGACTGTGGCGCAATCCTCGGCCTGTGCAGCACTTGCGAAACCTCGGAGCCCCCCACTTCCAGCCCGGAAGCCGGAGATCCTCTATTTCGCGGTTTCCAAGCGGTCCGCGGTGACTACAACACGGCGAGAGCCACTCGCTCCCGTTCCCACTCTCGGCTGAGGACACTCCTTGCCGAACCGGTTCGGGCAGACAACCTGGCCTCCTATTCATCCAGAAGAGCCCCCTCTCCAATGACCGACAAGACCCCGAAGCGCTCGCTGCGCTTGCTACTAGGAGCCGCGACGCTCGTGGTGTTCGCCTCGTGCCAGACCACCGATCCGCGCTACAACCACTGGAACTTCTCGGGGCTGACTCCGCGCATTGCCTATCACCTCCTGTCCTATGACACCGAAGGTGGCAAGCCGTACTACCAGCACGCCAACGATCAGCGCAGCTCGATCAATCTCACGATTCAGCGCCACTTGTTCGGCGACAATCCCGAGAACCCGAACCGCCGCGAGAATGTCTGGATTCCGAACCAGCGCCCCTTCAGCCCGTGTCCGAACCCGTTCAACTTCTTCCATCTCTCCAGCGTCGCCTTCGGTTCGGCGCTGCTCGGCGCGGGCGGCGGTTTTGTCCTCTTCCCGATCGAAGTCATTCCGGTGATGCTGGAAGAGGGCGGCCCGACCGAACTCTGGGCTGGCTTCCGTCAGACCTTCACCGGCAAGAGCAACATTCAGCGCGGACCGGCTCCGCCTTCGGAATTCAGGGTCAAGAACCACTGAGTCGAAACGACGACCAGAGCTTCGGTGCCTGACCATCGAAGAGAATCAAGAGAGCGGACCGAGATGATCGGGCCGCTCTCTTTTATTTAACGCTGCGGTTCCGGGTTACCAGCCAAAGCTCTGAAGCGCCTTCTCGACAGCACGCTCGAGAGCCGGGCCACCTTCGAGAGGAGCCGGAATCCACTCGATGTCGGAATAGCTGCGATACCAAGTGCGTTGCTTGCGAGCGAATTGACGCGTGCGCAAGACGATCTGGTCTTCGAGTTCAGTGCGCGTCAGGTCACCGTCCGCGAAGGCCAGCACCTCGCGATAGCCGAGCGCGGTTTTGGAAGTGGGACCGAAGCCGGCGCCCGTTCGGATGGCACAGGCCTCCTCCACCCACCCCGCGTCCAGCATCTCCGTCGTTCGCGCGCGAATCCGTCGATCGAGCTCGATCGTCTCGAGCTCGAGTCCAATCAGACAACGGGAGCGTCCGGCGCTCTTCGCCTCCGACTCATCGCGCCACTCTCTCTGCCAATCGGAGAGCGTGCGCCCGGTCTGCTGCCAGATCTCGAGCCCGCGTACGACCCGTCGCTCGTCATTGGGATGAATGCGTTCGGCGGCGCGCGCGTCGATCTCCTTCAGCTCCGCGTGCAGCGCCGGACTGCCGAGTTCCTTCGCGCGCGAGGCGAGCTCTTCGCGCACCGCAAGGTCGGCTGCCGGCCCTTCGAACAGACCGTGCGTCAGCGCTTTGAGGTAGAAGCCCGTACCGCCGCAGTAGAGCGCACGCGAGCCGCGCGACCCGAGCTGTTCCTCGGCCGCACTCACATCCGCGAGATAGCGCCGTGCGTCGTAGCGCTCGGAGGGTTCCGCAAGGTCGATCAGGTGATGAGGGACTCGCGCGCGCTCCGCCTCACTGGGTTTCGCCGTGCCGATATCCATCCCGCGGTAGACCAGCTGCGAGTCCACGGAGAGGATCTCGGCTCCCGCGCGCTCGGCGACGGCAAGAGCCAGCTCGGTCTTGCCGACTGCCGTCGGGCCGACGAGGGCGAAGAATCCGGGCGCGTCTGACAATCCCGTGGGTTGAAGGTCTTGATCGGTCACGCGCCGATTCTCACCTGCTGTGCCCTTCATTCCCAGATTTCGCTCCGATGCCTTTCAAAGAATGCGGCGTCTATCGAAGGGCATACAAAGCTCGACTCGCATCGGTTCCCCCCTCGGCGTAACCTCGTTCCATGAGAATTTTGGGGTTCCCGCTGTTGCCGAGGCCGCTGCCTCTGGCCCTCTTGATCGCACTACCGCTCCTCGTGACGACGACAGCCGCACCCGCTTGCGCGCTTCAAGAAGCCGCGCAAACGGACCAGGCCCAAGAACTCTGGGAGCGCGTCTGCGCATCCACATTCTTACGCTCGAAAGCTGACGCGAAACCCATCACCGCTCTCGACCTTCAATTCGAGGTTTTAACCCGCGGTGACCAGGGCTCCACGGAAATCAAGCCGCGCGTGCGCTGGCTCGATCCCGGCTTCATCCGGATCCAATTGAGTAGCGGCCGCGAAGTTGGGCGCGGTCCCAAGGGGGACTGGCTGCGCGAAGGCAACGAAGTTGTTCGGATGGTCGGCCGCGAGTACGCGCAGGATCGACGCGACTTCGACAGCTACCTGACCATCATCAACATATTTGTCGCTCTCACTCACCCAAAGACTCTCGCGGTAGAGAACCTGTCCATCGTCAGTGAGCTGCCATTTGATTTCCCAAAACGTCACGACCTCAACAAGACGCGCGACCGCAAGCGACTGAAGTGGCTTCGCTTTGAGAGTCAGGATCTGCAGCTCTCGGGTTCAGACGATTGGGGAGATACCGTTCCCAAGAAGCAAACGGTTCATGTCGCGATCGACACCGCCAATCACTTACCGGTGATGGCCCACATCGCCGACAAGAGTGGCGAGCTCGCGCCGATGTTGCTCAGCCTTGCAGACTCGAAAGCTCTTCAGGATCTGAGGATTCCCCACAAGATATTTGTCTATCCAATCATCGCGGGACCAGCTTCGGAGAAGTTTCGGCCGACGCTGACCACGTTGCCTTCCCAGCAGCTACACCTCTTAGGAGGAACAGTTCGCGCGCTATTCAAAGCGAGCGAGTTCGACGCGAAAGAATAAGCGAGTCGAGGACCGCGCCGCACTCCGCGCACGGCCTCGCTCACTTGCGGTGAAAGGCGCGCTCGAGATCGGAGTTTGAAAAGCGCACGCGCGTGGGACGACCGTGCGGACAGGTCTGATCATTGCCCGTGGCCGCGGCGCGCTCGAGCAGCGACTCAATCTCGGAGTCGTCCAGCTCATCCCCCGCCATCACCGACGAGCGGCAGGCGGCACTGTGCAAGACATCTTCGAGCAGATCGAGCTTGTCGAGCTTTCCGTCGCGCGTCCGTAGTGAGTGCAATGCTCCGCTCAAGACCTCCTCGGCCTTCGGGTTTCGAAAGCGCGCGGGCAAGCCCTGAACCGCGAGGGTCGTCTCGCCGAACACCGAGACTTCGATGCCGACCTCGGCCAGAAGCTCGAGGTGTTTGGAGACCAGCGTGACCTCCGCGCGATCGACTTCGATTAATTCGGGCATCAAGAAGTGTTGGACCTCAAGTTGTCCCGACGCGAGGTCCGCCTTCAAGCCCTCGAAAGTCAGGCGCTCGTGCAGAGCGTGTTGATCCACGATCTCAAATCCGTCGGGCAGGGTGCGCAGGATGTAGGTTTGATCGACGACGAGGAAAGGGCCCTTGCGTTCATCGCGCGCGGCCCATGGCGAGGGCTCGCTCGGCGGGAGATCATCGATCGGAGTCGGAACTCCGCTCGACGCCGCGGGTGTACTTCCTGGATTTGTTACGGGCAACTCGCGCACGACCAAAGGCTCTTGATCTCGCTCCCTCGCAAAACGCGAAGGATCGGGAAGCTCGTGCTGCGCGAGGGACGGCTCGCCAGCGCGCCACTCCCCCCGCCGCTCGAGCGCGTTCAGCATGTGGTCGCCCGGCGTCGACGCGTCGGTCGAGAGCGCGATCTCCCGCAGCGCCTTGCGCAAGAAACCGAACACGCGGCGGCTATCGCGAAAGCGCACTTCCGATTTGGTCGGGTGCACATTGACGTCGACCTGCGCGGGATTCATCGCCAAGGTCAGGAAAGCCACGGGATGGCGGCCACCGTCGATCAAGCCGTGAAAAGCGTCGGACAGGCACCGGATGAGCACGCGGTCGCGGAGAAAGCGGCCGTTCAAGAACCACATCTGCTTGGCGGTCGTGCGCTGTGCAAAGGCCGGCGGCGCGACGAGCCCCGACAGAACCGTGTCGCCCTCTTCGGCGTGGACGGGCAGCAGCGAGTCGGCGAGCTCGGCGCTAAAAGTGCGTCGTACACGCCCGCGCAGATCCATCTCCGGCTCGATGTCGTAGAGCCGCTTCTTGTTGTGCGTCGCGACAAAGCCCACGCCGGGATTGGCGAGCGCCATGCGTTGAATCCACTCGAGCGAACGAGTCAGCTCGGTACTGTCTTGCTTGAGGAAACGCCGGCGCGCAGGCGTGTTGAAGAACAGGTCGCGCACCTCCACGGAGGTCCCATGCGCACCGCCAGCTTCGCGCGCTTCGGTGATTCGTCCGCCCTCATTCTCGATTTGCCAACCGATCTCTTCGCCGGGCTGGCGCGAAAAAATCTTGCAGCGCGCGACCGAGCCGATGGACGCCAGAGCCTCGCCGCGAAAGCCGAGGCTTGCTATATGTTCGAGGTCCGAAGCGTCTCGCAGCTTGCTCGTCGCGTGCGACCGAAAGCAGAGCTCCAGGTCCTCCCGCGCGATCCCCTGCCCATCGTCCGTCACCCGAATCAGCTTCGTTCCCCCTGCTTCGAGCTCGATGTGAATGTGCCCCGCTCCGGCGTCGAGCGCATTCTCGACGAGCTCTTTGACCGCCGAGGCCGGTCGTTCGATCACTTCGCCAGCTGCGATCTGGTTGCGAACCAGTTCGGGCAACTCAACGATCCGCGCGGTGTTTCTCTTCGTTGTCATATCGATCCCATCCCGCTTCTCGACTAGCTGCGTACCATTCGACCGGCGTCTTTGCGCGCTCCCTTGAGCTTCCACTTGAAGGCCAGCGAACTGAAGTCATTTGCGTCGAGCGCTTTGCCGAGCCGCGCCGCCTGTTCGAGCTCGGCAACTTCTTCAAGCATCGCGCACCACTCTTCGGGCGACCGCGACTGCACTCGCTTCGTAAACTCCGCGCGCCGCGTCGGCGGCATCTTCCAGCCCGCTCGCGCCGCGCCCTCGACCGGATCCACACCGACGCGCGCCGCACGTGAACCGGCAACGCACTGACGGACCTGACCGAGTATTCCCGAGAGCAGAATCGAGGACAGTCCGATCAGATCGACGAGTCGCTTGCCGTCCTTCTCGCGAAAGCCGCCGCGAAACAGAGCTTCCACTCCGCTGACCGCACGCGGCAATTCGCCGGCGACGAGATCCTCTGCGACCTTGAATGGCGAGGCCGTCGAAGTCCAGCCGACGATCTCCTGCAGGGCTTTGCCGCCCGAGACCGCGATCTTCTCGAGCTGGGCTTCGAGCGCGAACAGGTCATTGCCGGTTGCGGCGGCGACGAACAAGGCTTGCTCGGGTGTCAGCGCCTGCTTCAGTTCGCGCGAGCGCCGGACCAACCACTGCACCAGCTCGGCCTGACGCGGATCGGGATTCCACTGCGGCGCGCTGTCCCACAACTTGCGACAGGTCAACACGGAGCCGCCGCTCTCCGGTGCCGCTTTAGCGAGCGTATTGTCCGCGCGGACTGAATCCGCTGCAACGACCAAGCAGCCGACCGCATCGGGGCTGGCGAGGAAGGCCTTTGCGGCGCGAACGAAGGCGCTGTCTTTCGTGCCCGCCTTCTTCAAGAGCTGCGCGGCATCTCGCACGAGCACACAGCGCGCCGCCGAGAAGAGCGAGCCGCCGCCGAGGTCGCCGAGCAAGAGCGAGAGGTTGTAGTCGGGGTGGCGCTCGTTTCCGGTGTGGCTGGAGACTTCCCAACCTTCGGCCTCGGCGCGCACGCGAATGAGCTCGAGCGCCTGCTCGCGAAAGTAACGCTCTTCGCCGCGCACGATGTACAAGCGTCCGGGCGCGCTCTGTCCGAGTGCCGCTTCCAGGTCGGACAGTTGCCGCGGCGGATCGGCCTCGCGCTTTTTCTTGGCGGCCATCAGACGACCTCACTCACGAGGGCGAGATCCGTGGCCAGCCCAATAAATAGGAGCACGCCGACCCAGCCGTTGAGGCTGAAGAAGGCCATGTCCACCCGGGAGAGATCGTCGGCGCTCACAAGTCCATGTTGCCACGTCAGGAGCCCGAGCACGACCACCAGCGCGCACCAATAGGCGAGCCCGAGCTCGGCGTGGAGACCGAACGCGACCAGCGCTCCGGCGGTGAGCACGTGGAGGAGAATCGAGAACTGCAGGGCACGCCGAATCCCGAAGCGCGCGGGGACCGAGTGGAGCGCTTGGCGGCGGTCGACCTCCGCGTCTTGGCAGGAGTAGATCAGGTCGAAGCCGGCTACCCAGGTCGTGACGGCCAGCGCGAGCAGGAGCGGCGCGGCGAGTGCGCCGGAGAGCTCGCCGGTGACGGCCAGCCAGGCACCCAGTGGCGCGAGACCGAGCGCGAGGCCGAGGACGAGATGAGCCAGCCAGGTCACGCGCTTGGCCAGGCTGTAGCCCAGCAGAACGGCGAGCACGGGCAGCGACAGCCAACCGGAGAGCGGATTGAGCGCGAAGGCTCCCGCGATGAAGAGTCCGGAGGAGGAGAGCACCAGGATCGTGGCGCTACGGGCCGAGACCTCGCCGGAGACCAGCTCGCGAGTTTGCGTGCGGGGGTTCTTAGCGTCGATGCGACGATCGACCAAGCGATTGAAGCCCATCGCGGCCGTGCGCGCGGCGACGGTGCAGAGAACGATTAAAGCGAGCACGCGCGGGCCGGGCATTCCGCCGCTGGCGAGCCACGCCGCCGAGAGCGCGAAGGGCAAGGCGAAGACCGAGTGGCTGAACTTCACCATCCGGAAGAGGCTGCCGGCGGAGCTCATCCCGAAACTCCTCGGACGATGCCCTCGTCACCCTCGGGATCGTCCAAACCTTCCCAGCGCTTGCCGATCGAATGCTCGACGCCCGCTCGGTCGAGGATCTTCCCAACCAGGTGATTCACCAAATCGGAGATACTCTCGGGGCGGTGATAGAAGCCCGGGCTCGCCGGCAGAATCACGGCGCCGAGGCGCGTGAGCTTGAGCATGTTCTCCAGGTGAATCTCCGAGAAAGGAGCTTCGCGCGGGACAACGATCAGGCGCTTCCCCTCTTTGAGCGCCACATCGGCGGCGCGCTCGACGAGGTTCGAGCTAAACCCGACGGCGACGCGCGCGAGCGTTCCCATGCTGCAGGGACACAGGAGTACCCCACCGGTCAACGAGGTTCCGGAAGCAGCGGGTGCTTCGATAGCCGCAGGTGCAAAGCTGCGCACCGAGGTCCCCGCTCGCTCTCCCAACCAATCGACGAGAGTCTGTGTCGAGAAGTCTCCGTTCGCGTCGACGACGACGCCGAGCTCGTGCTTCAAGACCTTGGCGCCGGATTCGGTCGCGCACAGGTCCACATCCATTCCGGAATCGACGAGCGCCCGGACCAGCGCCTCGGTGTAGGCGTGACCGCTCGCTCCTGTAATGCCGACAAAGAATCGCATGGGATGGGTGCGCCGGGCGGGCGCGAGCAGGTGAAGAAAGACGGGGAACGCGCACGAGGGGTTCGTGCTTTTCGGCAGAGTTTAGACGAAGACTCCGGGCCCGGCACCCAAGAGCAGCGCCACGTTGAACAGACCGTGAGCCCAGGCCGCCGTACCGGCACCGCGCCAGCGATAGAGCACGCCGAGACACAAGCCGGCGAAAATTCTCCAGGCGAAGAGGCCGGAGTGAAAGGGCTCTCCTCCGCTGCCGAGGGGCGCGACGACGGAGTCGAGATGGATGGCAGCGAAGAACAACGCCGAGCCAAGCAGGCCCGCGCCCTCGCCGATCCAGCTCGCGATCGAGCTGTTCGCGCCGAGAAAGCGGGCGGAACGTCGCAGGAATAAATAGAACAGGCTGTAGAGACCGACGCGGAAGAGCAGCTCTTCCCAAGCGGAAGCGCCAAAGATCAGAGCGGTGCGAGCGAGTCCCGGAACGTCGGTGGGAGGACCGGAACGGAGCGCGAGCACCTCGACGGAATCCCCGAGCAGCGTCGTGCCGAGTAACAAGAGCGGACCCAACAAGACGGCACCGGCGAGTCCCTCGGCCCAGGTGCGCAGGATCGAGTGCCCGAGCTGCCAGTGCCGGCGCCGCACGACGACGAACGAGATCACGGCGACCAGGACCAGAAGGAGCGTGCGCGCGAGCGTCTCGTACCCCGCAAACAGCGCGAATGCATGCCCAACGAGCAGCTCCGACGTGTTGCGCAGCTCGCCGCCAGTGGAATGACGTGCGGCCTCGTAGGCGACAAAGAGCGGCAGGGTCGCGAGAAAAGCCAGGCTCAGGCTACGGGGTGGAGCGAGCGGTTCGTCGTCGCCCTCGGCCCACTCCACTTCGGGTTCTTCTTCGTCCTCGTACTCGTCTTGCTCTCCCCAACCAAACAGCCCGAGCGCGCTCAAGGAGCACCCCGTTCCGGAGTAGCTTGAGACTCCAAGGAACCCACCGGTTGCAGCGCGCCCGACCGAACCCCGGCACCCGACGGAACATCGCCCCAGTGCAAGCAAGCAATGCCTCGCGTTAGCAACCGAAACTCGCAGTTCACCAGCCCCACTTCTCGCATTTCGTCGAGAAAGCGGTCCGGACTCGGCCAAGCCATCACCGTTTTCTGAAGGTAGGAGTAGGCGCTGTTGTCACCGGAGAAGAGCCGGCCGATCACCGGTAGGAGAAACCGAAAGTAGAGCCGATAGAGTCCGCCCAAAATCCATCCGGGCGGAGTCGTGAACTCGAGAACCACGACGCGGCCGCCCGGCTTTACGACGCGCATCATCTCATAGAGCCCCAGCGCCCGATCTTCCACGTTGCGAATGCCGAACGCGACGCTTGCGAAATCGACCGAGTCGTCCCCGCTGGGCAGCCGCATGGCGTCTCCGCGCGCGAAGATCACCTCACTCGCGCGCTTCTTTCCACTCGTATGCACCAGCATCTCGTGGGTGAAATCGACACCCACGACATCCGCCTCACGAGCGCGAAACTCCAGCGCGAGGTCTCCCGTGCCGCAGCAAACATCGAGGACTCGGCGCCCGGAAACGTCGCCCGCGCAGTCCACGGCAGCCCTACGCCATCGACGATCAATCCCCACCGAGAGCAGGTGATTGAGGAAGTCGTAGGAGCCCGCGATGCGGGCGAACATGGAACGGACCTGAGCAGGGGGCGGCATCGAGTGTGGACTGCGCGCGGTGCAGCCTCTACGAAAAGATCCCGATCAGAATAACCCGATCGGGATCCGAAGGCTCGCTCGGTGAGCGACTCTTATTCGAAGTGCTGTCTACTGTCGGAAGTAGTCCATCAAAACCGACACACCCTGTGCCGGAATCGATTGGATTCCGATATCGAAGGGGTCGGTATCCAGGCGACGGTAAGCGTCGTTGATGTCAATCACGTCAATCACTCCACCGCCGTGGCCACTCAGGTTCGGATTGGAGAACGGAATCGCGAGGAACATATAGGTCGCCTCGTTGACGTTTTGGACACCCTTGACCTGACTCTTGCCGTTTGCCTGAACCGGCGAGCCGGCGCTGAACACCGACTGCGTATTGGGCAGTCCAGCGACGTTCATGAGGTTGTCGAAGGCAATGTCCACCGGAATTCCGGTCAACTGATCCGGCCCAATGGCGACTCGAACCGCGAACTCGATATCCCGCTGATGGGGGTTCTGGGTTCCTCCCGTCGAGAGCGGCTGTTGGCCGTTGGTCGTACTCTCGAGCACCAGGTTGGAGATCGCGCCTTGCCCGAGGGTTCCGATCTGCATTCCCGTCGCGGGATCGATCGGGTTTTCGTGAACGATCCAACAACCACCCTGTAGGTAGAAGTTGTCGACCGTAATCGATTTGGGGTTCGCAAACGGGATCGTCGAACGACCGATGATTTCGTCGAAGCCCCAACCGTTGACACCGTTCGGACCCGACTCAAACAGCGCAACCGAACCGTCGCGGTTCAAGATGAATGCAAAGTACACGTTGCGCCCAAAGCCGAAGCCCGATTGCCGCTGGGTCACCGCAACCTCGAAGGGAGAGTTGAGCTGGTTGCGAACGGTCTTGCGGACGTTCAGGCTGAACGTCGAGATCACGGAGACGCTGTTCGAATCTTCATTGCAGACGAGCAGGTCTTCGTTGCCCGGATCCCACGCCAGTCCGCGCGGACCGTTCTCGACCTTGGTGGTCTTGAAGGCCTTGTGGAAGTTCGCCGAGGACGGGTTGATATTGATGAAGCTGACCGTTCCCGCGCTCTGGTTGCTGACCGCCAAGAAGTCGAGGTTCGGCGACATGGCCAGCGATGTTGGATCGGGCAACTGAATGCGATCGATCACGGTGAAGCGATTGCTGTTCAGCACGACGACTTCGCGTCGGACGCGGTCGATCACGTAGAGGAAGTAGCCGATCTGCTGACGTATCTGGTACGGGCTACAGGAAGCGATCGAGAGCTGCGGTGCCGACGGGCCGAGAAAGAAAGAGTTCTGCTCGCGCGTCGCCAATCCCGCCGGCGGCTTCGGTCCGAAGACGGAGAGCGGATCCCCGAGGAAGTCCGGGTTAGGTCCGAGCAGGTTGTTCAGGATGATGGTGTTGCCCTGACCATCGACGCCGAAGGAAGAGTCCACCGAAGTCGGCTCTTGGCCACCGACGAGCGGCGACAGACACAAGGGCGGAAAGACGAGCGGCGGAGGGTTGGGGTGCGGAGCCCAGGAAACGAGGTTGCCGAGTCCCGCGAAACTATTGCCGGGGATCTGCCCGGAAACGAGCGGACCCAGGGTGTTCGGAGCAGCCGTGGAAGGCTGAATAATTTTGAGCGAAGAGGTCGCGCAGATGTTGCCCCCGCCTGCCTGGCAACCGAAGGGCGGAGGACCGTTGTTGAAGGTCGTATCGAGCGCGCGGCCGAGCATCATGTCACTCACCGAGCTGATGAGCGGCGGCTTGACCAGCCGGGTGTCCAAGGTGCTGTCCATCGCCAGGGTGAACGCTCCAGCTGAGCCACCATCGAAGGTGCAGTCGCCGACGGACTTCAGCGGCGGAGTCAAGCTACCCGCTTGCTGCAGGTTCGGATTGTTCGGGTAGTTCGAGTTGCCGCGCTTGATCGGAACCAGCGGGTCGAAGCTGGGGATGCCCGTGCCGGCACCAAAGCCGTTCAGGTCGATCAATGAGATGCCCGGCAGACTGCCTGAGAGCCCAACAAAAACAACGTCCGGGGTTACCGGCGCGTTGACGAGCCCCGGTCCTTCGCCGGTGATGAAGAACGAATTCACCGTGTTCGCATTCATGTTCGGCGCCGTGTTGAGGTCGCGAACCGCGCTCATGCTGATCGTGACGTCGATACGGTTGAACAGACCACAGGTGGAAATCGAAGGACCCTGGCCGGGGAAGTCGAAGCTCGGGTCGATCTCGTAGCGAGTCAGGTCGTAGACCGAGAGCGGCTTGGCGAAGAAGGGAACCGAGACGGGCGTCGTGGAACCGAACTGAACGGCAACGGCTCCCGAGAGCGGCGGAGTCAAGCCGACCGGAAGAGGTCCGACACTGAAGGGTTGAACCGGCTCCGTGAATTCGATGATGATGCTGGTACGCGGATCGACATCCTCTGCACCCATCGAAGGCGTCACTGCGGCAGCGGTTGAGGAAGGCGTGCGCGCGACCTCAGGTCGCAGAAGGTCGGCATCCACGGTCGAAGAAGCCAGTGCCGGGCGGCGAAGCGGAGCCCCACTCGTTGAGCTCACCGACGTGGAGATGCTCATATTGATCTGGCGATTCGAGTCGAACATCTCGTGGGAGGAGAGGTCGTTGTCCTGATCGGGAATGAAGACAAAGGCGTCATCACCGACCAGCTTGGCAGCGCCGGCAAACGCAACCGGGTCTTCGGTTCCGGGGAAGCCGAGACCGGGGAAAGCGCCGTCAACGAGGAGCGCGATCGGCTTTCCGGTTCCGTCCAAGCCAATCCACTTCTGCTCCAAGAGCAGCGTCGCGTCCAAGGGGTCCACTCCTGCGACCGTGCGACCTCCGATAAAGGCGCGGCCCGTGATGTCGGTGACAATTCCGGAGGTGGGATCGACGCTGGTCAGGGTGATCGTACCCAAGAGGTTCGAGTTGTCCTGCGCGGACGCTAGCGAGGAGAAGACCGACTTGAAATCGATAGGCGCCGAGAACCGAGCGTAGAAAAAGTGGTTTCCCGCGAGCCCATTGGGAAGTGTCTTGGTCGGTCTCCAGACGGTGCCCGCATGAATCGGATTCGTCGAGCGGACGTTGTCCGTCATGTCCTTCAGCGCCCGAATGGAAATCACCTGCGAGGTGACATTGCCGCTGACCGGATCAATCTTGTTGACTCGGTGCGGGAGCACTTGCCCGAAACCATTCGAGGCTTCCAAGAGGTCCATATCCCCTCCCTTATTGTCGCTGCCGGAGGGGCCGCAACCGGAAAGAGTGAGTCCGAGAGCAAGGCAAATGAAAGCCAGTCGGTTGTTCATCACGTAGCGTCGCAAGGGGAGATGCGTGGAGGGAGGAGAGTGGGCTGATCGGACAGAGAGTGGGCCGCGAAGTGATCCCAGCAAAACCCGGTCGCGAAACGAAATTCCCGAGCGATTCACGGCGCCCGGGAGCTTCGAACGCAACGATCATGCAGCGATCACTGGCGTTAACAATCAATCACTATGCCAGCGGGCCTGGGCACCCGTCGTGGAGCACCCCAATCCCCGTAAGCACAGCAGAACGGGGAGGTTACCGATTATCTGCCGTCTCGGCCAGGAATCGCTCGGGCGGACCGCATGCCATTTCGCGCCGAAAGAGGAGCGACAGCGCACACCTCGATCGCTCCTATCCGCACATACCAGCCCCCCACTGACGGACCTCAGGGCAGCCTAAATCGCTGTTCTGGAGAGGCTTAGCCCAGATCCTCGGTTCCCGCGCCCATTCTTCCTCCGAGCCAGATCCCCGCTCCTTCCGCCAGATCGCCCCTCTCGATCTTTCTCACGGCGCTCCCCGAATTGTCGGCCCACGGCTTTCTCAGGCGGACGGCTCGGAACAAGTGCCGCGAAACTTGGGGGCCGGGAGACTAGGCTGAGCGTTATGCCCGCTTCGGATCACGTTGTAAATCCCAACGCCTTTCTCCCCGACTCCGCTCAGGCGGCCACCTCTCCGCGCGCGAGTTCGATCGAGCGTGAGCTGGAAAACAGCCTACGGCCTGCCGGCTTTCACGAGTTTGTCGGACAACGGCGCGTCGTCGACAATTTGCGCATCGCCATAACGGCTGCGCAGGAGCGAGAAGAAGCTCTCGATCACGTCCTGCTCTCGGGTCCCCCCGGCCTCGGCAAGACCAGTCTCGCGCGAATTCTCACCGCAGAGATCGACGTTCAACTACACACGACCAGCGGGCCCGCCCTCGAACGCCCGCGCGACCTCGTGGGAATTTTGACGCAGCTCCAACCGGGTGACGTCTTCTTTGTCGACGAGATTCACCGCGTTCCGATCTCCGTCGAAGAGTATCTCTACTCCGCAATGGAGGACTACTCCGTCGACTTCACGCTCGACCAAGGGCCGAACGCGCGCATCCTGCCGCTCAAAATCGCACCGTTCACTTTAGTCGGTGCAACGACACGCGAGGGGTTGTTGTCCGCCCCCATGCGCAGCCGCTTCGGATTGCTCGAGCGTCTCTCGCCGTATCCCGACGAAGACCTGATCCAAATCCTCTTGCGTTCCGCAAAGATTCTAAAAGTCGCACTCACCCCATCCGCCGCCGCCATCATCGCGAGTCGAAGTCGCGGAACACCTCGTGTCGCCAATCGCTTTCTGCGTCGCGCGCGCGATGTTGCGCAAGTGCATGGCGCCAACGAGATCGATGAGAGCTTGGCCAATGACTCACTCGAACGACTCGGTGTCGACGCCAATGGCCTAGAAGAAATGGATCGCAAGATTCTCGACTGCCTCTGCCGCTCACAGGGTAGAGCGGTCGGCCTCAAGACGATCGCCGCTTCCGTGGGCGAGAGTGAAGACACCATCGAGGAGGTCTTCGAACCGCACTTGCTTCGCAAAGGGTTCATCGAAAAGACGGCACGCGGGCGCTTGGTCACTGCGCAAGGAGCCAGCGCCGTAGGTGTCGCTTTCGGCAATCTCTAGCGGAATTCGCCACTTTCGGGACTGCACGATCGCCACGCTCCCGACTGTGCTCGACAACTCTTCGACCCCTTCAACACGGGCCCTCACCATGCGTCGCTTCAGTTTGGTCGTCCTTGTCATCGCCGCGTTCTCAGCCTGTCATCCTCCGCAGTGGACAACTCCGGTTCGCGCGCCGTTCACCGAAGATCCCCTGGAACCTTCGCGCCCCCGCGAAGCGTCGAGCCCCCGGATTCCCGCCGTTCCCGCGGCTCCGTTCGGAAGTGTCGCCGCGCGACTCGAGCGTTTCGAGCGAGCCACTTTAGTGGAGCTCAAGAGTCTCGCCGGCACGATTCGCGTCGAGCGTCGCGGGCGAGAGGTCGTCAGTTCTGACGGCCAGCGCGGCAGTGTCATCACGATCGGATCTGCGACGACCGGCGGCGTTGCGATCGGAGACCGGCTCTACCGCGGCAGTATTCTCATTCTCCCGCACGCGCAAGGAGGCTTGTCGGTCATCAATCACGTGCCGATGGAAGACTATGTTCGCGGCGTGGTCGCGAGCGAGCTGGCCATCTGGTCCGCATCGCCAGCCCTGCTCGAGTCCCAGGCCATTGCGGCACGCAGCTATGCCGAAGCTCAATTGCGCGGTCGCCCCGGAAAACACTCTCGAACTTTTTTGAGCGACAGCACCCTCGATCAAGCCTATGCCGGTGAATACCAACCGGGGAAAAGCGAGGGCGCACAAAAAGTTGCCGCGCGACTTCGCCGTGCCGTCGAGACCACGCGCGACATTCTCTTGGTCGTCAATGGTCGAGTCTTGGACGCGCGCTTTCACGCGAGCTGCGGCGGGCGGACCGCATCGTTCGAAAGTGTCTTCGACGAGATCGATCCCGGCGGAATGACCCCGGTCCGATGTGACGCTTGCGCAAAGAGCGCCGCCGATGACTCCACCGGTTCGACTCCGGCGAGCGCCAATGTAACGTGGAAGTGGACCGCCGAGCCCGAGCAGCTCAACTCGCTCGCCCGCCAGCTCGGTCTCGGCACGCGTCTCCGCAGCCTCTTCCCCGTCCGCCGCGACAACACCGGCCGCTGGCTCGAAGTCCGCCTGGTCGGCGACCGCACCGGCCACAATCTCGACACGACCGAACTGCGCCGTCTCCTGGGCTTCAACAATCTCAAGAGCACGTGGATCATCGGGACTCGCCCAGCTCCGGGAAATCCCATCAACGGCAGCCTGACCTTCGCGGGCCGCGGGCGAGGTCACGGCGTTGGCTTTTGCCAAACCGGCGCGCGCGAGCTGAGCGAACGGGGCCTGTCTGCCCCCCAAATCCTGAAGACCTACTTCCCCACCGCGACCCTCTCGCGCGTCTCTTCGCGTTCCGCTCTCCTACCCGCTTCGGACTCCTAGCTCGCGGAGAGCCCGCCACCATGTTCCATTACGCGATCCACGCAAACTGCAGAGCGACGCGCGCGCGTACCGGCGTCTTCGACACGCCGCATGGCGCTGTCCAAACGCCCGCGTTCATGCCGGTCGGAACGCGCGCCACGGTGAAGGGCATCCAATCCGAGCAGCTGCGCGCGCTCGGCGCCCAGTTCGTCCTCGGCAATACCTACCACCTGCACTTGCGTCCCGGTGAGGATGTGATTCGCGAGCTCGGCGGCCTGCACAAGTTCATGAACTGGACCGGCCCGATACTCACCGATTCCGGGGGCTATCAGGTCTTTAGCCTCAGCAAGACCCGCGACATCGATGACGATGGAGCGACCTTTCGTTCGGTCGTCGACGGCTCCAAGGTTCGCTTTACGCCCGAGCGCGTCATGGAGATACAACACGCACTCGGCGCGGATGTCGTCATGGCTTTCGATGAGTGCCCGCCGGATCCGCTCGACCGCCCGAATGTCGAGCGAGCCACCGCGCGCACTCACGCTTGGTTGGATCGCTGCGTTCGAAGTTGGCGCGAGCGCGGCGGCGTCGAGAGCAGTCAAGCTCTCTTCGGAATCGTACAGGGCGGCGGCTTCGAGGATCTCCGCAGTCGCGCCGTCGACGCCGTCACCCAGCACGACCTTCCGGGTTATGCGATCGGCGGCGTCAGTGTCGGCGAAGACCGCGACGTCGTGAACTCCACCGTCGCGGCCACCACGCCGCTGCTCCCCCCCGATCGACCGCGCTATCTCATGGGCGTCGGCACACCGGCCGATTTCGTCAACGCCATCGCCGAGGGCATCGACCTGTTCGACTGCGTGACTCCGACGCGACACGGCCGAACTCATCAAGCCTTTACTTCGAAGGGACGCCTCAACCTGCGCAACCAAAAGTTTGCGCGCGACCCCTTGCCTCTCGATGAGTCCTGCGACTGCCCGACCTGCGCCAACTACAGTCGCGGTTACCTACGCCATCTCGCCACCACCGGCGAAATGCTGGGACCCATTCTGCTCACCGTTCACAACTTGCGTTACTTCCACCGGCTGATGGAAGACATCCGTGATGCGATCGAGAACGGCAGCTTCGGCGAGTTGCGCGACTCGGTATTGGCGGCAAGCCGCTAGCGTTTCCGTTAAACGCGTTTAAAGTCGGGGCACTTCATCGCGTTGGGGCGCTCCGGTCGACTACAGACGGAACCGTAGTCGTACTTGCACCGATCGCACAGCGGACTCCCGCCCAGTGAGCGGCGGAAGAACCCGAGGATACGCGCGAAGAACTCTCGCATCACCGACTTCGAGGGCTTTTGGAACCCGCTAGTTCCGACTGACGATCTCGATGCGTGCGAGATCCACGATCGGCGGTGCAGTTGCTCCACCGTCCGTCGCGACGAGCGGCAGTACCTCGCCGCGCACGCCGACATCTTTGCCGAGGAACATCAGCAGGTCATAGCGCCCACTCGTGCAGACGACTTCGCAGACATCGCGTCCGCCCCAGCGCAAGTAGTAACGCGTTTGCTCGCCAACCGTGCGGCGCTCCAGCAGACCGCGCTCGTCGAATCGGTCTCCCAGCGGATTCCTGCGCTTGGATTCATCGCGAATCTCGCGCAGCAGTTCCTCGTTTTCGAGCTTCCTGCGCGCTTTCTCTGCCTCGAGGTCCGCCCGGAGACTTGCGATTGCTTCGAGCCTTTCAACCTGATGGAGTCGGTCCTCCACGAGCAAGCGAACCTCCGGGGTCGGCTCCAACTTCAGAACCGCGCCGTAGGCATTGCGCACCAACTCAAAGTTGGGCTTCGTGCGTGCGCGCTCTCGATCGAGTGCGGAGTGTGCGCGTGAGAGTGCTTCCCGAGTGACGTCCGCGCGAGCGGGGTCTTTGCTGGCCACGACCGGTGGATTGGTGGATACGTCCGTACTCGAGGCTTCCATCGCTCGCGGAATCAACGCCGCGGTCTGCGCCTTTTTCCATGCGGCTTCGCCACCGCTCGGAACGAGAGCGAGATGCCCGGTTCGAATCCACGCCCAAAACCCGGGCGGCGACCAGACGTAGATCCACTCTGCCGACTCCTTTTCGAATTCGGCCGGCGTCTCGATCACACGCACGCGATCGCCCGCATACAGCTGACCGATCGGATAGTTGTTCACACCACTCGAGGGCAGAACGCGAACGTTCAATCCGTTTCGCGTAACCTCGACTACGTTCGGATCATCGGTCTCGGTGACGTACTTGCGATAGACCCAGACGGCGAAGCCGGTGGGAATCTCAGCCTTGGACCAGCCCGCGAGTTCACCGTGAATGCGAACGATGGTTCCCGTCTCGAGCTTCGCGAGCTCGCGTCCGTTCGCGTCCGGCACATTGCGAAGGATCGCGTCCTTGCGTGTGATCTTTGCGTAGCTCAGTGCGGGCTCTTGGCCCGATTGCTCATCTTGAATCGCCGACGTAGAAGGGACTGGGGGAAGACTCGCTACGGGGACACTCGCTGCAGAAGTACTCGCTGCAGAAGAACCGCCAACCGTAAAGGCGGCGGTGAGGAGAACGAGTGCCGAAGTGGCGATGCTGCGAGTTCGATTGGATCGAAGCCTTGTGATCATGTTGTCTTTCCGGCAATCGGATTCTGGCGCGCGCGCCGAGAGTGAATACCGTTCCGCTGTTTCCCAATGTGGCGGGCAGGTGAAGCGGGAAGGTAACCTCCGTCGGCGAACCTCCTCAAAAACCGCTCCATTAGCTGTATCCTAGCCCTCCGCGCGAAGACGATCCACCATGCGCTATCCCGATGACGACCACTGAAAGCCTGCGCTTCCCCTATATGGTCTGGGCTCACACCGAGTCCTTCCTCTCGCCCTACTGTCTCTCCCAATCGGGCATGCCCGCGCCGGACCCCGCCCTGCTCGGTCCGACTCCCCCAATCGACCTCTCGCCTCCGACCGCGGAGGCACTGCCAGCACTGAAAGCCCGGCTCGCCGAGCTCTTCCGGGTGGACTCCAGCCGGGTGCTCGTCACCGCCGGGGCTTCGGCCGCCATGTTCACCGTGGCGCAGCGCTACTTTCAGCCCGGCACGAGGGTGGTCACCGAGCTGCCCTCCTACGAACCCTTCCGAGCCCTGCCCGAGCTGCAAGGTGCTGAGCTTCGGCTCGTCACCCGAGAAGCGAGCGACAACTTCCGCCTCGACCTGGACGCTGTCGAGTCCGCCCTGGAAGGATGCTCGCCCGCGAAGCCCGGCCACATCTTCCTCTCGAACCCCAATAACCCCACGGGACAAGCGCTCGGGCGCGAGCAGCTAGTTCAACTCTCCGCAGCTGCGGAGAGAGCGGGCGGCCTCTTGATCTCCAACGAGATCTATATGGAGTTTGCGAACCCGGGAGAGCGCGTCCACGCCTTCGATCTTGCGCCCAATACGATCTCGATCGGGGGGCTCACGAAAGCCTACGGCCTGGGAGCCCTGCGTACGGGCTGGATGATTCTCGGTGAAGGAGTGCAGCCCGATCACCCCAGCCTCACCGACCTGACCTATCTCAACTACGTGGATCTCGCGACGCCGGCTCTCCGCCTCGCCACCCAAGCCCTCGACCGACTCGAAGCCCTGCTTCAACCGGTGCGCCAATTCGAGGCTCACGGCCGCCCCCATCTCGTGCGCTGGCTCGCGGAGACGCCCGGCGTGAGTGGCCCGCCCCCGCAGTTCGGCTTGGCAGCCTTTCCGATGATCGAGGGCGTGAGCGACACGCGGGCACTCGCCCGAACTCTCGCGCGCGACTGGAGCGTCGACGTCGTCCCCGGCGAGTCTTTTGGCCTGCCAGGTCACGTCCGAATCGGCTTCGGCGTCCCCGAAGAGACCCTGGTCGAGGGCTTGAAGCGGCTCGGAGAGGGAATCGAGCACTTCCGGAGCGGGAGCCGGCAGAGCAGTTGATCCCCGGAACTGACTGGGTTCCGTGTGGAAAGCTCGTCCTAAGTGCCTGCCGTGAAGGGGCCTTGGACGGTTTGGGAGGTTCGAGGGCCTGCACTGGGTCCATTCGATCGCAAGTCCCGTCGTGGACGGATCTAGCGCCAGGGCTTTCCACACGGAACCCAGTCAGTTCGGAAGGGCGACTTTCGGGGAGCTAGAATCGCTCTAGCACCTCCCCGAGCCCGCTTCGCTCATTGTCCCCGCTCCCCGCCTGGTCACCGGAGCGTCTGGAGGGCAACATGGCCCCCCTCGATCGGCCGCGCGCCATCCACCTCTATCCACGACCGACCCTTTTTCGATGCGTACCTTTCTGCGATCCAAGATCCACCGCGCCACCGTCACCGAGGCCAACCTCGACTACGTGGGCTCCGTCACTATCGACTCCGACCTGATGAAGCTGGCGGATATCGAGGAGTGGGAGAAAGTCCTCATCGCCAACGTCACTTCCGGGACACGGCTCGAGACCTACGCCATCTCCGGACCCGCGGGTTCGGGCGCCATCGAAATCAACGGCGCCGCCGCACATCTCATGTCCAAGGGTGATCACGTCATCCTGATGACCTTCGAGACGGCGGAAAAGCCCAGCGACCCGCGCTGCATTCTGGTTGACGACGAGAATCAATTCGTCCGGCATTTGACCGAACGCCCGCGCAGCATCCCGAGCTTTTAAAAGCGGAGCGGAGAGAGCTCGGCGCGCTTAGGGCGTTGGCTGCTCGCGCGCTTTGGACTCGGCGAGCGCGATCACGACGGCGCGAACCTCCAACTCCCGAATCGACAATCCCTTTTCCAGGGAGATTCGCGCGAGGTCCTCGTACTCCGGAGAGAGGTCGGAAGCGCGCAGCGAACCGAGCGCGTGTGGTCGGAAGCGACGCTTGACGCGAACCGGCTGCCCTTCGAGTTCGACGGTCATCACGTCGCGCTCACAGGTGCTGCGCGAGCGCTCGTCGAAGCGAACTCCAAGGGTCGTGCTGTGTTCGAAGACGATGCGCTCGACTTGATCGCGCTGGTCGGGGGAAATCAGGCCAGAGATCAAGACTCCGGGTCGCCCCTTCTTCATTTGAACCGCGCTCGTCCAGACGTCGAGTACATCGGCTTCGCGCAAGCGCTCAAGCGCAAAGGCAATCTCTTCGCCGGTCGCGTCATCCAAGTGGAACTCAAACTGAGTGATGACTTCCGTTGATGACCTCTGTTTCAGGACGCCCGGACACTGTCCGAGCTGAACTCGCACGAGATTGGGCGGACCGTCTTTCGGGTCGCGCGCGCCGGCGCCGTAACCCACCCGCTCCGCGCAAAACTGTTCCGCTCCGCTGAACTCCGCCAGCTCGGCCAAGAGCGCCGCACCCGTCGGCGTCAATCGCTCGCCACCCCCACCGCGCAGGATCGGCATGCCCTTCAGAATTTCCGCTGTTCCCGGTGCGGGGACCGGCATCTCGCCGTGCGCACATCGAACGGTTCCGTCGCCGATGAGCGGCGGCGTCGAGAAGACGCGGTCCACTTCGAGCAGCTCGAGCGCGTAGACCGCGCCCGCAACATCGATCAGGGTGTCGACCGCACCGACCTCGTGAAAGTGAACCGACTCCAGCGGAATGCCGTGAACCTGCGATTCGGCCTCCGCAATTCGGCGAAGGACGCCGGTCGCGCGTTCGCGAGCCCGCTCGGAGAGGTCGGCTCGCTCGAGCAGCTCCAGCAAATCGGAAAAGTGACGATGCGGCGGCGAGACTGACTCCGGCGTCTCGACCGAGAGCATCAAGCCACGCAAGGCGCCTCGCTTTTCCTCGACGCACTCAAGCTTCGCTTCACCGGGCAACAAGCGCTCGGCAAGCTCGCGCAGGTTCTCCAGAGTAAAGCGCGGATCTCCGAGATCGAGGAGTGCCGCGAGCAACATATCGCCCGCCATTCCTCCGAAGGGTTCCAACAACAAGGTGTTCACGAAGAGAGCCTACCGGGCACGGCTCGATACGGGGAGACAACTCTTGGCCAGTTCCAAGGGAGCGCTTCGGCTCTCCCCCATCGGGACCTCACTTAGAAGCCCGCCCGCTTGAGCGATTCGGCTCCGGCTCGCGCAACGACAAGTACTCCAGCCGTCTCCGCACCGAGCCTTCGGAGCACGCGCGTGCATTCGGCAGCCGTTGCACCGGACGTCAAGACGTCATCCACAAGCCAAACCGTCCGCCCAGCTAGAAGATCATCCACTCGACGCTTGCCCTCAAAGGCTGCGCGCACGTTGGCGCTCCGTGAAACAGCCCCCTCGCTGCCCTGCGGAGTCGTCGACCGTGTTCGGCGAAGCGCCTGCAAGACCGACGCACCCGATGCTTCAGCGGCGGCGATCGCGAGCAGCCAAGCTTGATCGTAGCCGCGCTCGAACCGACGCATGAAGTGGAGTGGAACCGGCACCAGCAGGTCGTCGCCGGATCCTCCACTCTTCGCGAACTGCTCGCCGAGTAGTTGTCCGAGCGGCTCCGCTATGTCGCGACGATGCCCGTGCTTGAGCGCCAGCAACCACTCGCGCAGCTCCCCCGACTCATAGTCTCCGAGCGCCACGACCCGCCGAAAGGCCGGACGCTTTCGGCGGCAGAGCGCGCAACGCGACCCATCCGGCAGAGCGGGCGGCAAACGCGCCGCACAGCGATCGCAACGCGGCCCTTCCAACCCGCTCGGCAAGACGTGTTTCGAACAAGCCCAATCATCCTCCGCCCACGCCGCGCACAACCGGCACTTAGCCGGATAGATCGCCTCGACGAGGGGAAGCCACCAATCTCGCGTCCACCCGCTTCGAATTCCGCTCACGTACAAGAGACGTGTCGCGCGCGAATCGGTTACCGGTGCTGCGGGAAAAAATTGATCGCGGCTGCTAACGCGATGAAGAGCTCATCGCGCTGGATTCGGAGTCCGGCTCATCCGAGAGCTCGTCGTCGTCCAGCTCGCTCTCCACATTGAACTCGTAGCGCGGCACCGGCTCGAGCAGACCGAGCTTTCCGCGAAGGCGCGCGACGTAGGACTGCACGGTCTCGTCGCTGGTCGTCTTCAAGCCCAGCAATTCGCCGACTTCGCGAGCCAGCTTCACGTCCGACACGAAGTCGACCGGGTTCTTCATCAAGAAGGCGCGCACGTAGTGCCGGAAGAGCGCGTGGCTCAGCCACCATCCCAAGACCTCGAGTGCCAGCGCGGACAAGAGCACCAGCCCGACCCAGACGGTCGGAAAGGGCAGGTCCACACCCGCCGGCGGTTTCGAATAACGCCCGAAGAGCTGCAGGCTGAAGCCGCCGAGCATGTACAGAAAACCGAGGGTCACCTGCACGCGGTGGAAGATGTACTCGCGGATCGGTCGCAGCTCGCGCTTCTCTCCGCGAAAGAGCCCCTCGACCATCGTGCGCGGGTGGCGGAACAGAATCGCATTCGCGAGCAGAAAAGAGCCCAAGACCGACATGACCAGCCCGACGGCAATCCAGTCGGGGCGCTCGATGAGAGCGGCCGGCGGCTCAATAGTGAGGAGGCCGGCAGGGGCGAGCATCGAATTCATTGGTGGTCAGTCTGGGGGCGCGAATGTCGCCAGCAAAGGGCACCCTAGGCACTGGCTCGGAGGCGCGCAAGCTCATCCGACCCACCAAATCCTAGAGTCGTTCCTCCGACGGCAAGTGCCCGCTCGGAGGCCTCCCTCAGCAGAGTTCCCGGGCCAGCCATCCGACCGCGACCGCTCTCGCCTACAATTCCGCGCGCTCTACACTTCATCAGCTGGCCATCAGCCAGCGCCCGGTCTGAAGATCCCCTCGGCCAGCGACTCGAGCCCCATGACCAACGAAAACACGCCCGCCGTCCAGAAATGCGCTGCGCTCGCGCGACTTCAAGTCGAACCCGAGCAGGTCGAGCGCCTGGCCGAGGACTTCGACCGAATCCTCGACGCCTTTCGCGGGCTCACCGAACTCGATGTCAGCGGCGTGAAGCCGATGACCGGCGCTCTGGATCTGCAGGACATTGTGCGCGCGGACGAGCCCCGGCCTTCGCTCGAGAGGGAGCGCCTTCTCGCTCCAGCGCCGAAGGTTGAAGACGGTTTCTTCGCGGTGCCCAAGACCGTGGATGGCGACGCGTGACCGAAGAGCTCATGAGAGATGCGCACGGTCTGCGACAGTCGATTCTCGCGGGCGAGCGAACGGTGCTCGACGTGGCGCGCGCCACGCTGGCGAGCATCGACGAGCGCGCCGACCTCAACGCCTTCTTGCCCGTGGAAGCCGAGCCGATTCTCGAGCGCGCGCGCGAGCTCGATGAAAGCCTCGCGAGAGGTGCGGCGGAACCCGGCGCGCTCTTCGGCGTCCCCGTCGCGCTCAAAGCCAACCTCGCCTACGAGGGCCGCGAGCTCACCTGCGGGAGTCGCATTCTCTCCGGCTATCGCCCGCCCTACACGTCGACCGTGGTCCAGCGCCTGCTCGATGCCGGCGCGCTCCCCATCGCAACGACGAATATGGACGAATTCGCGATGGGCTCGTCGGGCGAGAACTCCGCTTTTGCTCCCACGCTCAATCCTTGGGCCCGCGACTACACGCCGGGCGGCTCATCGAGTGGAAGCGCCGCCTCGGTCTCCGCGGGAATCGTTCCGCTCGCGCTCGGCTCCGACACCGGCGGCTCCGTCCGGCAACCGGCCGCACTGTGCGGAGTCACCGGATTCAAACCGACCTTTGGACGCGTCTCGCGCTATGGCTTAGTCGCCTTCGGTTCTTCCCTCGATCAAGTCAGCCCGTTCGCGAACAGCGTGCGCGACGCCGAGTTGATTGCGAATTGCATCAGCGGCGCCGACCCGATGGACTCCACTTGCCTCGAGCATGCGCCGATCCAGCCCGTAGAGCGCGCAAACCTCAAGGGCCTGCGCATTGGCTTGCCCGCCGAAGCTTTCGGTGATGGACTCGACGCGAGTGTTCGCCAAAAGGTCGAGGCCGCGATCGAAGCGCTGTGCGAGTTGGGCGCCGAGCGCGTTCCGATTTCGCTGCCCCACTCCGAACACGCGGTCGCCACCTACTACGTGGTCGCCACCGCGGAAGCCTCAAGCAACCTCGCGCGCTTTGACGGTGTGCGCTTTGGCGCGCGCCAAGAGGGCGACGGCTCGCTGGCCGGCATGATGGGCGCCACTCGCGCCGACGGCTTTGGCGACGAGGTCAAGCGGCGCATCCTGCTCGGGACACACGTTCTCTCCTCCGGCTACTACGAGGCCTGGTACGGAAGAGCGCAGCGCGTGCGGCGCCTCATTCACGACGACTACCGTCGCGCGTTCGAGTCTTGCGACGTCGTGATCTGTCCCACCTCGCCGACGCCGGCCTTTCGACTCGGCGAGCGCAAAGCCGACCCGGTCGCCATGTACCTCTCCGATGTTCTCACGGTTCCCGCAAGCCTTGCGGGGCTGCCCGCGCTCAGCATCCCTTGCGGAACGGTTTCGTCCGACTCCGGTGACGCGAACCTGCCCGTCGGCTTGCAGTGGATTGGACCCGCGCTCGGCGATGAAAGCTTGCTGGCAGCGGCGAAGGCGTTTCAATCAAACACCGACTTTCACTTGGCGACACCGCCTCTTCGGAGAGAGCAGGCCGGAGCATGACACGCGTGATCTCCAAACAGTCGGGCCAGACGTGGTTCCCCGTCATCGGTCTTGAGGTTCACTGCCAACTCCGCACAAGGACCAAGCTCTTCTGCGGTTGCGCCAACGAGTTTGGCGCGGAGCCGAACACGCAGGTTTGCCCGGTCTGCTCGGGTCAACCCGGCGCACTGCCGGTCATGAACAGCCGAGCGCTCGAGCTCGCGCTGCGCGCTGCGGTCGCGCTCGACTGTGACGTCGCGCCCTGGAGCAAGTTCGATCGCAAGAACTACTTCTACTGCGACCTACCCAAGGGTTATCAGATCTCGCAGTTCGACCGGCCCTACTGCACGGGCGGCGGCATCGAGCTCGCCAGCGGCAAGCGCATCGCGCTCACCCGCATTCACCTCGAAGACGACGCGGGCAAAGCGATTCACGATCGCGGCCCGGACACGCTGGTGGATTTAAATCGCGCGGGAATTCCGCTGATCGAATCGGTGACCGAACCCGATCTCACCAACGCCGACGAGGCTTTCGAATACCTCACGCGACTCAAAGAGATCTTTCAGTACATCGGCGCCAGCGACTGCGACATGGAGAAGGGCTCCCTGCGCTGCGACGTGAACATCTCAGTTCGGTTGGAGGGCGAAGAGCTGCGCACCAAGGTCGAGCTCAAGAACTTGAATTCCTTTCGCAACGTGAAGGCCGCGATCGACTACGAGATCCAGCGCCAGATCGAAGCTTGGGAGAATCCGGATGAGACGGCTCACCCGGTGCAAGAGACGCGCCTCTACGATACGAATCGCGGCGTGACGCGAACGATGCGCGCGAAGGAAGACGCTCACGACTATCGCTATTTCCCCGACCCCGACTTGCCCGAGCTTCACGTGAGTGCCGAGCAGCTCGAGCGGATTCGGCGCGAGCTGCCGGAGCTGCCGGCCGCGCGACGTGCGCGCTACGCGGAGCAGTTCGAACTGTCGGAGTACGACGCGTCGGTGCTGGCCTCCGAGCGCGAAGTGGCGGACTACTTCGAGTTGGCCGTGCGGGGAAGCGGCAGAGCGAAAGAGACCGCCAACTGGATTACGAACGAGTTGCTGAGCGCGCGCAATGAACGCGGACCGGAGACGAAGCTCGAAGAGCTCGGCGTGAGTGCCGAAGCGCTGGCCGAGATGATCGAGCTGATCGCGGCGGGCACGCTCAGCAAGTCCGCTGGCCGCAAAGTCTTGGCGGCCATGATCGAGACGGGCAAGCGAGCTGGCGTATTGGTCGTAGAGCTCGGACTCGAACAGGTGCAGGACACCGGCCAATTAGAAGAGTGGTGTCGCGCCGCGCTCGTCGGCCAGGACAAAGCGATCGCCGATATTCGGGACGGCCAGCAAAAAGCGATCGGCGCCTTGATCGGTCAAGTCATGAAGGCCTCCGCGGGAAAAGCCGATCCCGCCAAGGCCCGCGAGATCTTGTTGCGGTTCGTTCAAGAGCATGGCTGAGCCGCGCACACGCGTCTTGGTCGGCGAGCTCATCGACCTCGAAGCCCTGCGCGCCGAACGCGGCGGCCGGGAACCGACACCGGCCAATCTGCGCGCTGCCCTACCGCCGGGTTGGGCGCTGGACGACGATCACGAGCACGCGAAGAAAGACATGCGGCTCCTGTTCCGACAGGGTTGGATGCTGGCCATCGGCATGCTGCTATTCGGGGCCGCGGGCATCCTGTTCTTCATCGAGGTCTTTCCGCGCGGCTGGAGCGGCGTCCTGCGCTTCGTCATTCTGCTCGGCATTCTCGCGCTCGTCGGCGGCGTCGTCGGCCCGATGATCACGCGCGGCTTGTCGCGGCGCGCTTAGCTCCGTGCTCAGCTAGGCGCTGGCTCTTCCTTCGTGCCGCCGCCGATTACCAGCAGCACGCCGAAAGCGATAATCAGCCCACCGAGCCAGGTCGCTGCACTGAGCTCTTCGCCCAAGACGAACCAAGCCGCGGCCGCTCCCGCGATCGGCTGAACGAAGAGGAAGGGCGCAATCGTGCGTGCCCTCAGGATCGAAGCGGCGTAGTTCCAGCAATAGGTGCCGGCCAAGGTCACGACGACGCCGAGAACGACCGTCCAGAGAATCGCATCGAACAAGTGCGGGCCCGCGTGCCACCCGGGCATCTCGAAGAGCGTGCCTGGAATCAAAATCACCATCCCGTAGATCATCGAAATCACGGTGATATCGACGGGGCGTTTCGTGCGCGACAACAACCGCGCGACCGGCGTGTACGTCCCCCACATCACTCCGTGCAGGAGCAAGAGCAGGTTGCCCATCAGGTGCTCTTCCGCGAGCAGTCCCTCGATGGGCGCGTCCTTGGCGACAATGATGAACGCGCCGATCAGGCCGATGCCGACGCCGACGCTCTGCTTCCACGCGACTCGTTCTTTGAGCAGCCACCACGAGACCATCAGGATCACGCCGGGCTCGATCAGAATCAGAATCGAAGCATTCGCTGCCGTGGAGTACTGCGTGCCGATCGTGCCGAGGACGAGCGGAAGAGTGAACGAGACGGTGCCCAGGAAGAACATCAAGAGGTGCTCGCGGACCGTGCTCTTGAACTGAAGACCGCCGCGCGCTCGGGCCCAGATCAAGAGCCCCACCAGGGCGATGATGTTTCGGCCGAAAGTAATTGTGATCGGCGGGAGGCCGGCGAGCGCCAGCTTCTGCATCAGATAAGAGACGCCGCCGACGACGTTGGCGAACAGAATGGCGAGGAGGGCACGGTTGCGCATGGGTGAGAACGCGTGAGTGCGCCTGCGGGGAGTCTAGCGAGCCGAGAGCGAAGAATCTCGACCGGAATCGCGGAGCTTTCGGGCTGAGCCTCTCGATGGAGCGACTAGTTCGAACTCGTGAGCGCCGTGCTCTCCGTCTTCGCGATCGCTTCTCGTATCTCCGCCAGCGGCGCCGTGTCGTCAAACTCCAAGCGCCCGTTCACGCGCGCGATGCCCAGCTCGTTCCACAAATGGTCGAGATCCACGGGGTAAGGATCGTGGCGCATCGCCTCCCACAGCGGAACGAGAACGTCGACACCCAGCCCGGCGTCGCCGACCTCGAGCGTGTCCCGCATCGTCGCCGGCCGCAGAATCGAGCCGCCGTTCTCGACCACCGCTCGCAGCGCGTCGCGCAGGCTCTTCTCGTTGTTCGTCTGCTGCCGGATTTCAATATCGGCGAGCAGGCAGAACAGCGCTCCGCCCCAATAGGTTCGGCCCCAGGTCCGCGTGCGGTCGAGTCCCCGATCACCGACGGCCGGCAGACCGTTGTGGAGCTTCGCGAAAAAGTTCTCCCACACCTCGCGTCCCGTCTGCCAGCCCGCCGTGCGCCGAACAATCGGTTCGAGGTAGGTCGAGAGCCCCTCCTCGAACCAGTGATGCTCACGCGCGAGCAGTGGGCACGCGAAGTGAATCATCTCGTGCACCAAGACCCAGTCGCTCATAACTTGCGTCAGATCGTTGCGACGGTCCAGGAGGTACATCACGGAAGCGCCGCCGCTCCCGTTCGCTCGGCCATACCCTCCGCGTCGATTCGGCACGATCAAGACCAGCGCGTGATCGACAGGAAAGTCGCCGTAGAACTCGGCTACCGCTCCGGCGTGAGCTTCAACGAAACGGGCGAGCTCTTCGTTCGTCACGGCCTTCTCACCCGGGATAACAGCAACGTCGATGGTTGAGTTCCCGACGGAGACTCGGGAGTGAAAGAAGTCGCCCATGACCGTCGCGGGCAGGTGATCGATGCGCGCGGCCGGAAAGACAAATCCCTTCGCGTCGCGTCCGCGCATCAGGCCGGAAGCGAGTGCGACGCCCGGTTCGAGCTCGAAGCGAACGCGCACGAGGGCACCCTGCCACTCGGTCGTCGGACGCAGGAGAAAACTTCCCGCAGATGCGATGTAGGCCGTGTCCTCACCGTCGCTGGCGATCTGGACAGCGCGGGTTCGCGAGACTTGGTCGAGGTCAACGATCCAACGCAAGCGCGCAACTCCGCCTGCTACCTGTGACGACTCGGGAATCCGCCACCCGTCTTCGGTCAGTTCGAGATCCTCACCGGAACTCATCGAGAGCTCCCGAACCGCCGGCACGGAAGCTCGATCGATTTCGAAGAGCCCGCCCTCTCCGGACTCAAAGCGCGCAAAAACTTCGAGCTCTCGACCGCCCTCGCGAACCACGACCTTGTAGTCCCACCACGGTCCGTCGACGCGCAAGTCGTCCGCGCGGTCGAACGCTCTCTCGTCGAGTGCGCACGCAGTCAGTACCGAACAAAGCACAGTCATGAAGAGGAAAGCACGCCGCATGCTCGTAGCCTACCGTCTCGCGTGCCTTCCAGTGATGCCTCGCGTGAGCGCCGGTCGTCAAACTTAAGTGTTCGAAGTTGGGCAGGCGCACGAGAGCCGCGCTCACCCGAGCTATAATCCGCCCGCGTTGGCCACCGAATCGAACCGCGAGAAAACCCCTCACTTCGAGACTTTACGATGCCCCTATCGAAAATGAATGCCGCTTCGCTCTCTCGCCGTCAGTTCGCCGGAGCTGCACTCGCAGCGCCGCTCGCGCTCTCGATGAAAGCTCCGCTGAGCACGGCAAGCTCGACGAAAACCGAAGGCGAGCGCAGCATCGTCGACCCGGCAGCGGAGGCCGTCGCGCACCCGGATCGTCCCGCGGGTGACAAGCGCCGCGACGCCGACCGAAAGCCTGCTCACATCCTCGACTTCTTCGACCTGAAGCCGGGCATGCACGTGGCCGACTTAATGGCGGGCGATGGCTACTACACCGAGTTGGTCTCGCGCATGGTTGGACCCACGGGCGTCGTCTACTGCCAGAACACTCAGATTCCGCTCGATCGATTTGCGCGCGCTCCGTTGGGCGAGCGGCTCGCCAACGACCGACTCGCGAACGTCGTGCGACTCGACCGCGAGTTCGAAGACATCGGAATTCCGAAGGGCGTCGATGCCGCGATCATGATTCGGTTCTATCACGACTTCGGTTGGCAGAACGTCGACCGCGACGGCTTCAATCAATTGATTCACTACCTGGTCAAGCCGGGCGGGATCTTTGGAGTGGTGGACCACATCGCCAAACCGGATGCCGGTATGAGCGTGGGCGAGAGCCTGCACCGTGTCGAACCGGCGCTCGTTCGGCGCGAGATCGAATCGGCGGGCTTTGTGCTCGAGGCCGAGTCGCGCGTCCTCGCGAATCCCGAGGACACGCACGACTGGAATATCTTCAGCAACGGCGGAACCCGGCGCGACAAGACCGACCGCTTTGCCTACATGTTCCGCAAGCCGCTCTAGCGCTGGCTCTCTTGCACCACGCGAACGACCTCTTTGGCGCTCTCGTTCGGGATCTCGAAGGAGAGTACGTAGTGCGCGATCTTCCAGTGCTTGCCGCGTCGCACGAGCACTCCCGAGCCGCGCGTCTCGCCGTACTTCGCGTTGCTGAGGCGCTCGTCGAACCAAGCTAGATTCCCATCGCTCGAGAGTCGGATGTGCCGTTCGACGGCCGTGTAGGTCCAGGCCGACTCGCGTTGGAAGGGCTCTTCGGCGTAGGCGCGGAACTCGGCGACGGTCCAGCGCTCGGTCTTGTCCGTGCCGATGAAGATCGCGGTGGGAGTGAACAGCCCGAAGTAGCGCTCTTCGTCGGCCTTGTCCGCAGCGTCGTGGAGGTCGTCGAGGACGTCGGCGACGAGCGTCATCTCCGCGACGCGTTCGAGCTGGCGCGCGTGCACGAAGTCGAGGCGGTCGAAGAGCTCGACGGCGAAGGAAGTGTCGAGCACGTGTCCCTGCCCGGCGACGATTCCGAGGTGGAGTTCGGGTGCACGCAGCTCGGAGAGGCGACTCGCCGCTCGCTTCGCACCGGCGACCCAGTCGGCATCTTCGGCACCGGCCCAGATCGCAACGGGCAAGTCCGCCAAACCGTCGAGCGCCGCCCAGTCTTCGTCGGACGAGGGCAGGCCGGGGAGCGTCGAGAGTGAGGCGAAGCGACCCGGTGCACGCCCGGCTTGGTGGAAGCCGCTCCGACCGCCGTTGCTCACGCCCGCCAGGTGAACGACGCCACCGGCGATCTCGTACTCCGCTTCAATGAGATTCAGGAGCGCGTCGAACTCGACGTCCAAGCCGCTGTGAAAGCTGCTGCCCTGGGGAGCGGCGGGTGAGATGACGACCCAGCCCCGTTTCGTCGCTTCAGCTTCGAAGTAGAGCTCAAGTCCGGTGTCGACGAGGCCGCGGGTCTGCGGACCGGGCGGCAGCGCGACGACGACAGGGTAGGCCGCCGCCCGATCGAAATCCGCCGGTGTGACGACGGCGTACTCGAGTGTCTGACCGCCTTCGACGTCGAGGCTCTTCCAGGTCTTCGACGGTAAGCTCGTTCCGCTCGCGAGAGTGAGGGACATCAAGAGCAGCGGAATAGAGAACACGAGAACCTCCGGGAGTGTAGTTGGGACGACGATGTGTCGGTCTGACGCGAAGAGAATACACCTCCCGCACGTGAGAAGGTGGCAATACGGTGTCGCACACTCGGTTGCCGGTTTCCCGATAAGTATTGGCGGGCCGGAAGGTTGAATACCGAACCCGGTTCATCTCTAAACTTTAGGACCACCAAGGCACGGCCATGGTGGTCCTAAAGGTTAGAGATGAACCGGGTTCGGTATTCAACCTTCCCGCCCGCCAAAAGTTATAGGGGAACCGGCAACCGA
>JAJDEU010000006.1 GCA_029259635.1 Planctomycetota bacterium
TAGGGCCCGCTCCCATGGCATTCAGCCATGGGAGCGGGCCCTAAAAGTTTAGAGATGAACCGGGTTCGGTATTACACCTTCCCGCTGACCTTCGCGGATTTCGACATCGCGTCCAGCACGAGCTCGACCGTGATGTCCTCCATGCAATCGTGCCGTGGCATTCGGCACTCGCGCTTGTTGCAGGGAGCACAGGCCACGGAGATCCGTACGATTTGATTCTTGTCGCCGTAGGGACCCGTGCGGCGGTGGTCCGCTGCGCCGAACAAGATTACGCAGGGCAAGCCAACCGAGACGGCGAGATGCATAGGACCCGTATCCAAGCCCACGAATAAACTCGAGCGTCTCTCGAGCGCCCACAGCTCGGGCAAGCTCGTGGCTCCGACCAGATCTCGTACGGCGTCACTGCCCTCGATCCGCGCAAGGTCTTCCCCAAACAGCTCGCGATCCTGGGGACCGCCGACCAAGCAGACTGGCATGTCGAACCTCTCGCGCGCCGCGAGCGCGAGCTCTCCGAATCTCCCCGGCACCCACCGGTTCGCCGGCTTGCTCGCTCCGAGATTGATCAATATCGGTGGTGCACCCAGTTCCGCCACGAGCTCTTCCGCACGCGCTTCCGCATCTTCATAGCGCGGTAATTCATGCACCGGCTTCGCGGAGCGGAGCCCCAAGTACCTCGCGAATTCCATGTACTGATCGACCATGTGCGCGTGTCGATCGCCGGCTTCGATGCGCTCCTTCGGGAAGATCCAAGAGAGCTCCTTCGAGCGCGCGCGATCGAAACCGAGAACGCGTTTCGCACCGGATCTCCACGCAACAAAACCGCTCTTCGCGATTCTCTGCAGGTCGATGGTCAGCTCGTAGGCGTGCGACCGAACCTCGCGAATGACGCGGAGGATTTCTCCGAAACCACCATCGCGCTGCCAGTGATGAACGCGATCGACGGCGGGATGACCATCGAGCAACGGTTTGGCGAGCGAGTGAACAACCCAGCCAATCTCGGTCTCGGGATGTTCGGCCTTAATCGCGGTCGCTACGATGAGCGCGTTCGTCACGTCACCGATTGCGCCTAGGCGGACGATAAGGACTTTCTTGGGGAAGGGAGTCACGGGGCGAAGCTAAACCGACGCGGAGCTAAGTACCAATCCTGTTTCGACGCAGGCCAAAGTTCACCAACTCTGACCGCATCCAATGGGAGAGCCTGGTGGAATCCGGACCGGCTCAAGCTCCGCACGCACGGCACCCGCATCCTCGAAAAACCTCCGCAGTAAATCCGCTTCCACCGATTCCGGCGGGAGGCCCGCAGCGAGTTCAATGAGCGCCGCGTTAGCCGGCTGACGTGCTCGGGCCGGCAATCCCGTATCCCCGGCGATATCCATCAAGTGCCGCAGCACGGAGTCGCGGAGTGCTTCCTGAATGGAGAGCTGAGACTCGGGAACGTCCGAAAACGCGAGCGTCACCACGCGCTGAATCGTCTCCTCGAAGGAGAGTTGCTCGGGATCTTGCCGCGCTTGCTCGGCGAGCCGAGCTCCTCGGGAGGGGTCGAGCAACAAATCGAGGGTGAGCTCGATCGAAGCCGCGGCGAGCTCGGACGAATCCAAGAGCAACCCACCGGCGCTCTGCAGCTCGCGATGGCTCGGACTTCCCGGCGCCCGCGGAGGAATCATGTGTCGCACAGTTTCGGGCAACTCCAAAAACTCAGGCGTCAATGCGTTTAGGACCAGCTCCAGTGCGCGCCTCTGTACTACGCCGGAGACGGGATTCGTTCCGCGCGGCTCTTCATCTTCGCGCAGCTCGTATCCGTAGTTCACTCCACCGATGGACCGGACCGCAGCTTCGACCTGATAGCGATGGTGAAGGTAGAGCGGAACCAACACCTCTTCGAGTTCCGCGAGCGGTCGCCCTCTCTGCAATGCGTCCGCGCCAAAACTTTCGAGCGCAACGCGACGCACGGAGATCACCTGCTCTAAGTGCTCGACGGGGTCCGCGCCGTTATCCCACAAATTCGCGAGCGGATGCGCGCGATCATTCCCACGTGCATCGAGGTCGGAGAGGTAGTGCAAACCGCGCTCTTCCGCTTCGTCGATGACCGCCTTCAGCCCTGCTCGCTCCGCTTCGATCCCCGACCCAAACTCGGAGTAGCCGTACCGAATCGCGAGCTCGTCCCACTCTCCGCATCCGTCTCGATAAGCATCGCTGACATCCACCCGCCCCGCTGTGTCCAAGCTCACCAGCGGTGCGGGATAATCCATGACCGACGCGCGTCCGTTGACGCTGGCCGCGAAATTATGCGCGAGTCCGAGCGTGTGCCCGATCTCATGCGCGGCCAACTGCCTGATTCGCGCGAGAGCCATCTCGACCGAACGCTGATCGCCCTCCGTCGCATGGGGCGACAACAATCCGTCCGCGAGCAACACGTCTTGCCGAACGCGCAGCGCGCCGAGCGTCACGTGCCCCTTGAGAATCTCGCCGGTGCGGGGATCCGTAACCGTGTTGCCATAGCTCCAACCGCGCGTCGAGCGATTGACCCACTGAACGATGTTGTAGCGAGCGTCGTGCGGATCGGCGTCGACCGGCAGAAGCTCGGCGCGAAAACCGTCGGGGAAGCCAGCCTTCGCGAACACCGATTGCCAATAGCGCGCGCCATCGAGCAACGCGGTGCGCACCGGTTCGGGCGCGCCGCGATCGATGTAGTAGACGATCGGTTCTTTAGCCGGACCGCCAATTGAACTCGGACCACTGCTCTCCAGTCGGTGTCGCACCAACCCCTGCTTGAGAACGCGCTCGTCCAGTCCGGCGGAGAGGTCTATCCAGCTGTGCGGCCAGAACCCCGAGCGCGGGTGAAACGTTCGCTGCGCAAAGGGTTCGTCCGGAAGCCGGAAGAAGTTGTGCCGGATGCGGAGTGAAATCGAACGCGCGTCGGGGGCGGTAGTAAAAACCTCGGCGCCGGGCTTCTCCGAGACAAAGGTCAAGAGAGCGTCGATCTGACTGTTGTCGGGAAAGGCTTTGATCTCGTCGCCGAGTAGGGCGCTGCGAGATTCATCGAGCGAGAATTTGCCTTGGCGCGCCCCGGCGAGACTGGCGCCGATGCGATGAGTGTCCCGCAGTAGAAATTCGGTCGCGTTGACGAGCAGTCGCCCGTTCGTCTCCGCTTCAATCTCGAAACCGAAGACCACGCTCTCCGCAAACGACTCCTCCACCGATTGCTGAACCGAGGGGTCCGTCGAACTGCTGCGCCAGCGCTGGGACGGTGCGACCAGCAAAACCCGATTCCCCACGCGCCGCGTTTTGAGCAGCCACTGGCCGCCCAGCTGTCCGCGGTCGAGCCCCACATCGTTGGAGCCCAATCCGTGCGGAAGTGACACCCAATAGAGAAACTCCGCCCCCTCCGGCGGCAGCTCGAGAAAAGCTTCGTCCTCGGCCGCATCCCAGAAGATGGGCACGTAGCCTGTGTACGAACTTTTTCCCGCCGTCGCCTCACCGATGGAAGTACGCGGCGTAACCAGCGCGACCCCTTGCGATTCTGGAGACTGACATCCGACGAGGAGCGCAAGAGTGAGAAGTGCGAGTCGCATAGTGATCTTCGAAAGACTAAAAGAGAGAAGATGTTAACGAACTGGAATCGCAATCTGCGGCCCCTTTTGGGGTTCGGCACGTGTCTAGCCATTGCGGCAGTCGCTGTACTCGCCTGTGACTCGAAGGTTGAACCGGAGCCGGAGCCGACTGGTTCGAAGCCCGTCGAGCTGAGTACCGACGAGCACTCGGACTACCCTCCGACGGCGGTGCTTCGGACCATGCGGGAACTAAAGGAAGATCAAGCGCTCGAACGCCACCCATCGGATGGAGGCGGACGGGCATGGCTGGAGGACGGCCCGCGCGAGGTAGAGATCTCCAGCCGGCACACGTGGACCATCACCTACGAGGCAGGACCGCTCGGAGTCGCCGAGGGTGGCGTGATCTATTTCATGACGTCGCCCTTCTGGGGTTGGGAGGATCACCCACAGACTTTTTCTAGCGACGCTCCGGGCTATACCGAGATCACGACAAATGCGGAAGGTATCGAGCTGGAGAGCTTGAACTTCGGCAAGAGCCTTCTCGGTGCCAAGGTCTCGGGGCGGGCGCTCAAGGAAGGCGAACTCGTGAAGTTCAAGTACGGCGCAGGCTCCGTCGGCGCGCGGGCGGATAAGTACTTCGAGCGCAACGCGAAGTTCTGGGTTTCCGTCGATGGAGACGGTGACGGCATCAGGAAAATGGCCGCCTCGGATGCGGTCATCGATGTCGTTTCCGGCCCACCGTCCGGCTTGTGGGTTACGGTCCCAACGACCATTGACGTCGGTGAAGTCGGTCGCGTCGCGCTGGCGCTTCTAGATGCTCGCGGCAACGCGTGGGTCGATTGGCTAGGCGACATCGTCTTCGTCGATGTACCCGAGGGATTAGAAGTTCCCGAGCGAGTCACCCTGAGTCCAGGGGACCGAGGGGTTGCCTCGGTAGAGGTCAAAGCGACGGAGTCCGGGACCTATACGCTCAGCGCCCGACTCGACCCTCCACTGCCCGGCGCTCCTAGAGACTTCACCTATGGCAGCAATCCGATGCTCGCCTCGAAGAACGCCATTTCTGTTCTGTGGGCCGACCTCCATGGACATTCGCAACTCTCCGATGGAACCGGTACCCCGCGCGACTTCTATCGCTATGCGCGCGATGTAGCCGCGCTCGACATTGCCGTACTCACCGACCATGACCACTGGGGAATCGAGTTCCTCGATCAGAGGCCTGACCTGTGGAAACACATCGGCGAGGTTGCCGCCGAATTTTATGAGCCAGGGAGGTTCGTCTCGTTGCTCGGCTACGAGTGGACCAGTTGGATTTACGGACACCGTCACGTGATCTACTTCACCGAGAACGGTGAGCTCTACTCCTCCTTGGCGCCGGAGACCGAGGATCCGGATCAGCTCTGGGCAAAGCTCAAGGGCAAGTCCGCTCTAACCTTCGCGCACCATTCCGCCGGCGGCCCGATCGCGACCGATTGGAGCTTCCGACCGGATCCCGAAATCGAACCCGTGACGGAGATCGTGTCCGTTCACGGAAGTAGCGAGGCCAACGATTCGCCGCAAAAGATCTACAGATCGATTCGCGGAAACTTTGTTCGCGACATCTTGGACCGAGGAATGCGGTTCGGCTTTATCGGGAGTGGAGACTCTCACGACGGACATCCCGGACTCGCGCACCTCGGCGCGCCATCCGGCGGTATCGCTGCGATCCTGGCGGAAGACCGCACGCGCGAGAGCGTGCTCGAGGCCTTGCGAGCGCGACGGGTCTACGCAACGAACGGCGCGCGGATTCTCCTGCAGGCCTCGCTCGGCGGCTACCGCATGGGCGCCACCATTCCGGAGACTGCGGAGCGTCCGCTCAAACTTTCGCTGCGCGTTGTCGGAACAGGACCAATTGAAGCTGTCGACTTTATTCGGAGCGGCCTAGTCGAGACACTCGATTGCGAGGGTCGGACTGAGCTGTTCCTACCGCTGGACGACATCGAACTCGACTCCGGCGATTATCTCTACGTGAGAGTTCGGCAAACCGATGGCGGCGTGGCTTGGACGAGCCCCTTCTACGCGGATTGATTGCCTCTACCTAGCTACTTCTGATTCGCGACGGCTCTACGCCCCGCCTCTACGTCCACTTTCGAGAGCACGAACGCGCCGAGCGCGAAGAAGATCAAGATCGAGAGTAACGCCGACTGGCTGGAGTCTGTGAGCTTGATCGAGATCGCGAAGAGTGCCGGACCCAAAATCCCGGCGAACTTTTCTCCGATAGCGAACAGCGCGAAGAACTCTCCGGACTTGCTCCGTGGAATCATGCTCGCAAAGAGCGAGCGCGAGAGTGCTTGGCAGCCGCCTTGCACCATTCCAACGAGAACGGCGAGAATGATGAACTCGTTCTCCGTCTGCATGGAATGGCCGAAGACTGTGATCCCGCAGTAGACCGCGAGACCGAACATGATCATACGCTTGGTACCGAATTTGGCTGCGAGGTGGCCGAAGAGTATCGCGAAGGGAATGCCGACGAACTGGACCAAGGCGATCGCTTTGAACATGAGTATGTCGTCAAAGCCCTTGTCCGCGCCGATGACCGCCGCCATGCGATAGATCGTCTGGATCCCATCGTTGTAAATCAGAAAGCCAACCAGCAGGAGAGATGCATGGCGATAGGTGCGCAGCTCTTTGAAGGTCTCGCGAAGGCGTCCGAGCGCCATCGAAAAGACCTTGTCACCGGGACGCTCATCGTCGTCGAGAACGGCCGGCGGCTCCTTCACCTTCAGGAGCAGTGGAATCGAGAATACCGCCCACCAGACGGCGACCGAGGCGAAAGCCAAGCGCGTCGGCAACGTGCCCTCTTCCAGTCCAACCCACTCCGGGTTCTGGATCACGGCGATGTTGAGCAACAACATGATGCCGCCGCCCATATAGCCGGCCGCGTAGCCCATGGTCGACACTCGATCGACCTCGTCCTCTCGTGCGACATGCGGCAGCAGCGCGTCGTAGAACACGAAGCTCCCCGAGGCTCCGATGTTCGCCACAACGAAGAGGACCATGGCGAACATCCAGTCGCCCTGCTCGATCAAGAACATGCAGGCCGTCGCGGAGATTCCGATTCCGGCGAAGATGCCGAGCATGCGCTTCTTGCAGGCGCGAAGATCTCCGATCACACCGAGGAGCGGTGCGATCACGGCAACGATCGTCAACGCGATTACGGTTGCCAGGCTGTGGTTGAAGCTGGCGTCCGATGGGTCCATTCCCTCGGCCGCGACCTTCTTGAAGTAGATCGGGTAGACCGCCGTGATCACCGTCGTGATCAGTGCCGAGTTGGCCCAGTCGTAGAGCACCCAAGCGCGAAGTTCGGGGCGGTGCAGACCGAGCTTTTCCAGCCACGAGGATCGCTGAGTTGAAGGGGCTTCCATGGGAAGCGAAGCACCCTAGGTCGAAGCCAAGTCCGGAGCAACTGCTCGTGCCAGAACCCTGAGCTCCAGACGGCGAGAGCGGCTCCAAAGGAGTCCGATCGGCGCCGTTTCAAGCGGAGCGAGGAAGCTCCATGGGCGGACGAGAGATCGTTCGAGAGCAGTTTCTTCCATCCGCTTTAGCCGCGTAGACCGCTTCGTCTGCAGCCTTGAGCAGCGCGTAAGCATCCACCATCGAGTCATCCGCCGTACTCACGCCAGCGCTAATCGTCACGTGACCGTCAAAACCGCCCGGCTCGATGATGTTGCCTTCGACCGCTTGGCGAACCCGCTCCGCGCACTTCAAGGCACCCGCTGTATCCGTCTCAGGGCAGATCACCAAGAACTCCTCACCGCCGATTCTCGCGAGGATATCCCCGTCGCGAAGAGCCTTCTTCATCACATCGGCAGTTTCGCAGAGGACAGCATCTCCGACGTCATGACCGTGGTTGTCGTTAACGGCCTTGAAGAAGTCGATGTCAATCATGATGACGGACAGCTCCTGCTTCGACTTGACCCAACACTCCCACTCCGCATCCAGGCGATCCATGCTGAATCTTCGATTCGGCAATCCCGTGAGAGGATCCGTGAACGCGGCTTCGCGAAGCTGACGGGTCAGAACACCGAGCTCGGCGGTTTTCTCGCGTTGAGTGAGTTGCTCAAGATCAACTTGCTCGCGAAGGTTGACGAGTCGCAGGCCAGCGCGAACACGGGCGAGCAGAATCTTTGAGTTGAACGGCTTCGCCACGTAGTCATCAATCCCGGCTTCGAAAGCTTCCACAACGCGGTCTTCCTCGTCGCGGCCCGTGAGCAAGAGGAAGTAGACGCTTCGGCCTGCCTGAGCTCGGCGCAACGCTTTGCACAGCTCCAGCCCGTCCATATTCGGCATCATCCAGTCGCTGATCACGATGTGCGGATTGCACTCGAGCGTCATGGCGAGCGCTTCCTCGCCATCCTTCGCCATGAGCACTTCGTGCCCGGCGATCTTCAACTGCCCGGCGAGGACGCGCAGGGAGACCGGCTCATCATCGACAGCGAGAATCCGCAGCGCCCGAAACTTGTCCGGATCGATTTCGCCGTCGACCAAGAGAGACTCTGCGCTCTCCGGAACAGTCTTCTCCGCCCGCTGCGCGATGAGCTCGAGCTCGGTAACGTCAGTGGTCGTCAAATCGAGAGTCTGGCCCCACTCCTGCCACTCCGATCCCACTTCCTCAGAAAAAGCTTCAAAGTCGGGCTGATCCATTCCGAGATCTTCGCGCACCCGAAGCATGGCGGGCCACATCTCGACCTGCTCGTCTTCTTCGGCCAAGCAAAACTCGGCCAGCGTCGCCGACATGCGCAAGACCAGGACCAGTTCGATCGTCTTCTTGCTCGTCGACTCATCACTAGCAAGGCTTCGTCGTTGGTAGAGAATGGACTCGCTGAAGTACTCGGGCATCCCCCAGTCCTCCATGAGAGCGGCTGTTACTTCGCGACTATTGATCGCAAAGCGCTCGTTCTCCAGCGACGCAATGTCAAGCGAGCCATCTTGCTTGCAGGCTGCAAGGAGCTCGCCGTATGCATTCGAATGCACGCTGGCCAACCCAAGTTGCCCGACCTTAGAAAGTAGCGCGCAAGTGAAAGCCTCCATCGGTGAACCGAGCCCGAGTATTTTGGCTACGTTGCCCGCGGCGACACCGCACGCGAGTGAGAGAGCCCAGAACCGGTCGTAATCGAATTCCTCGCAGCGCCCCGTGCGATGGCCGGAGATGAGAGAGAAACTCAACGCTTGATTGGAGACGTTCCGGGCACCGACACGAATTGCGGCGTCCTGAAGAGAACCGACCGTCCCGACACCAGCCGATTGGACTGAGTTCGCCAGCTTAATGATTCGACTGGTTAGCGCAGGGTCGGCCGAGACAACGCTCACGAGATCGGAAATGTCCCAACTTGGACTCTGCGTCATCCGCAAAATTTTAAGCCCAATACCCGAGGGCGACGGAAGCCGTCCCGAGTTCTTGAGCTCGTCAAATTGCTTGCGGATCATGGGGATGGTGGGGGCTTGTGTCGTCGCTTGGGATCGCTGCCAGTCTTCGTCTTACTTCGTGTTCAAAAGCGCGGACTGCACGCGAACGAATTCTTCGTTGGACTTACTGACCAGACTCGGGATTTCTTCGGGAGCGTGTTCCCGACCCAACATCTCGATCTGCTTGAACAGGTCAACTAGAACTGTTGCACCGAGATTCCCGCAGCTTGATTTCAGAGAATGGGCGGCTGCCTCAACGCCCGGCATATCGCCGGCGTCGGATGCCGCCTCCAGTCCCTTCATGCGTGGCGGAGTGTCCGTCAAAAAGAGCTCGACGATTTCGGCGAAGAGACCGGGAGCCCCATCCGCCTCCAAAGCGCGCAGCGCCCCGATAACTTCCATATCTAAGACGGTTTCGTTCGTATCAGCCATAGTGAGGACGCGGAGCGGAAGGAGTTAAATAACCAGTTCTGACGCGGGAAAACTCGGGGGGGAGAAACCTGTTCCGCCTTCCCCTTCGTCATCTGGAAAGGCCGACGTCCAGTCTTTCTCGACAATTGTGGCTCGCGCTTCGAATTCCCGAGCTCGGCTTCCACGCAAGCTTTGAGCCTCGTTGGCGCTAGGCGCAGACCTGGTTGCGGCCCAGTTCTTTGGCCTTATAGACCGCTTGATCGGCGGCTCGGACGAGGGCGTCTACGTTCCCGGTCGTTTCATCGCGCGTGGCGACGCCGGCGCTGACGGTAATTTTTTCCGAGACGGCCAAGCCTTCCGTGACGAACCGTTCAACTGCCGAACGCAGTCGCTCGGCGCACAGCAGCACGTCTTCACGCGTTGTCGCGCGACAGATCACGATGAACTCTTCTCCTCCGAACCGGCAAACCACTTCGCCGCTGCGCGTGGCCTCCCTCAAAACCTCGGCAACACGCTGTAGAACGACGTCCCCGACGTCGTGACCATGCGTGTCATTGACCATCTTAAATCGGTCCACGTCGATCATCACGATCGAGACCGGAAGACCTGTTCGCTCCGAATAAGACCACTCCTCCGACAAGCGCCGGGTGGCATAGCGACGATTGGGCAACAAAGTCAGAGAGTCCGTGACGGCTGCATCTTTGGCTTCGCGCGCTAGCTCCGCCATCCGGCAGAGCTGCTGCTTGAGCTGCCGGTGATCCTCTTCGATTTGACGGCGCAAGTTGAGGACCCGCTTCGCGGCCGTCATGCGAGCAATGAGTACGTCTTGATGAGTCGGCTTGACGAAGAAGTCGTCCACGCCTGCCTCGAAAGCTTCGATGATGCCCTCGTCCTCTCCGCGTCCGGTGAGTAGGACAAAGAAGAGCAATCGCCCCGCCTCGTAACGACGAAGAGCGCGGCAGAGATCCAACCCGTCCATTTCGGGCATCATCCAATCGGCGATGACCACGTCTGGAGAATGCTGGAGAGCGCAGCTCAGGGCATCCGCTCCGTCATTCGCCGTAAGAACTCGATAGCCGACCTTCACGAGTTGCTGCTTTAGGATCACGCGTGCCGTCGGATCGTCGTCAACGATGAGAACCGTGAGCGGCGAGCCATACTCGGACATCGCGTTGATCTTCGAGAGGCCGAGAAGCGAGCGCTCCGTAATCCCCGTATCGTCCAGCTCAAGGAACGTCGTGACGGCTCTCGTGTGGATCTTGAGGATGTCGCCGTACTCCCACCACTTCCGAACAACGGCATCGCCGAGCTCGGCAAACTCGGCTCGTTCAAGCCCGAGCTCTCGGCGCATTTCCATAATGGCCGACCACTCTTCATCGCCTCTGGATTCGTCGAGGAGGCAGACGCCCGCGATTTTCTCAGCATTCAAGACCAAGTAGGCAAGCTCAGATCGGCCCCCGTCAGCCTGGCCCGCGAGTTCGCCGATAGTGGCACAGAGCAGGTCAGGCATTCTCAGATCGACCAGAATGGCGTGGCTCGTCTCGACATGGTCCATTCCGAACAAGTCCCGCTCGACGCTCTTCAGCTCGTCGAGTTCCGACAAGCTGCGCAGCTCCATCAACTCCGCGTACTCGAACGGAAATGCGCACGAGAGTGCGAGCGCTCCCACGCGATAGAAGAAACCGCACAGAAAGGCCTCTTCGGCATTACCTCGACCGAGCTGCTTCGAGAGAGCATGTGCCGCAAGTCCACAGGCCAGTGAGTGCGACCAAAACTCGTCGTAGGGAAACCTCTCGCAAATTCCCGAACGGTTGGCGGAGACGATTTCTACCGTCTTGGTCCAAGCCTCCCGAAACCTCTGCACTCGCCGTTCGTCAGCGACGCCTTCGCAGAGCTGAACAATGATCTCGTCTCGAAGCTTCCCATCAGCCGCCGAACTCGCCGGAACGCGATTGCCCGGCTCTGGAAGCGACAACCCGGGCATCTCGCCCGAGTCCTTCAGCTCGTGATAACGAGCGAGGTGCCGATCCATCCCTTCCCCTACAGAATTGGGATCGTTTCCGTCTTGAATCCGCATGAAATACAGCCTGACCAAAGGCAAAAGTGCACGCGCTCTGAAGAGCAACGCACACGCCTTAGCAGGCCAAATTCATCGGAATCCGCGAGACTCGAACTGATGCAGATCCCCTACAACGGTCCGAATTCGGGCGAACCCTCCCCCCTCTCCGTCTCGCGGCGGGGTCAGGACGGAAAGATTGGCAGGTCCGGAAACTTGCCCTCACCCGGCTCGCCCCCTGAGCCTGGCTCCACTCCGCAGTCGCCCGCGGGAGCGCTCGAGAGGTCGGGCGGATCTGGGAGGTCTAAGCCAAAGACCTCGCAGACGTGCTTCACAGCGAGAACTTGGAATAGGAGATTGCCCGGCGGCAGCTCGGCGTGATCGCAAAGATTCGTCATTACGCCGGGTCCGAGTCCACAGGGTCGAAACTTGTCAAACGCGTTCAAATCCGATCGAAGGTTGAGAGCAAAACCGTGATAGGTCACCCAGCTCTTCGCGGTGACACCGATCGAGCAGACCTTCTTGTCGCCAATCCAGACGCCGGTTAAACCGTCGCGACGCTCCCCTACGACTTCGACCTCCGCGAGACACCGAATCACGACCTCTTCGAGATCGCGCAAGTAACGATGCAAGTCTCGCCGACCTTCAGGCAGGAGCAGGATCGGATAGACGACCAGCTGGCCGGGCCCGTGAAAAGTGGCCTCTCCTCCGCGCTCGGTCTCGACGATTTCGAACCCAGCCTCCAACTTTTCGTCGTGCGGAGTTCCCCGCCCAACGGTGATCACAGGTTCGTGCTCTGTGATAATCAGCGTGTCGTCAATCTCGCCTTTCAAGCGACGTTCGACGGTCTGCTTTTGGAGCTCACGCGCTTCGCTGTAGCGACTCACGCCGATCTGATTTACCTGAAGTATCGATCCCATAGTTGCTCTCCCGTTAGAGAGCTCACTTCTGGTAGATATGAATCGCCATCTTGTGAACAGCTTCTGCGGCTTCCATCATCGCCTCGGTCAACGAGGGGTGAGCGTGAATCGTCCGCGAGATGTCTTCCGTCGTCGCGCCCAGCTCAATTGCGAGCCCCGCCTCGGCGATCAGCTCGGTCACTTCCGGCCCGACCATGTGGACGCCGAGTACTTCGTCGGTCTTCGCATCCGCGATGATCTTGATGAATCCATCCGTCTCGCCGACAGTCATCGCGCGACCGGAGGCCGCAAAAGGGAACTTGCCGATCGCGAGCTCATGACCGGCTTCTTTCGCCTGCACTTCACTCAGGCCAACCGAAGCAACCTCAGGATGCGTGTAGATTACACTCGGGATACAGCGCGCGTCGTTCTCGTCCGGCTTGCCGGCGATCACCGCCGCCGCGACGAGACCCTCGTGACTGCCCTTGTGAGCGAGCATCGGCTGACCGACCATGTCGCCGATCGCGTAGACGTTGGGAATCGCCGTCCGCATTTGTGAATCCACTTCGATGAAGCCGGGTTTCACCGTCTTCAAGCCGAGCGCTTCGAGGCCGAGCCCATCCGCGTAAGGACGGCGCCCCACCGCGCAGAGAATCTGATCGCAATCGATGGTCTGCTCGCCCTTCGGTCCCTTCGCCGTAACGCGAAAACCGTCGCCGTGCTTCACGTAGCCCGTCGCCGCATGATTCGTGAGCAGCTTCGTCTTCGACTTTTTCAGTGTGCGCTCGATCACCTTCACGCAGTCGGGATCGCTGCCCGGAAGCGCTCCTCCGGTGAACTCAACGACGGTCACTTCGCTGCCCAGGCGGCGGTACATCATCCCCAGCTCGAGCCCGATTACGCCGGCACCGATTACGAGCAGATGCTTCGGAAGCTTCTTCGGAGCAAGCGCGCCCGTCGACGACCAGACCTCATCCTCGTCGATCTGAAAGCCAGGAATACTGATCGGCGCCGATCCTGTCGCGATCACGATGTCATCGCACGCGAGCGTCTGCTCGCCGTCCTTGGTCTTCACGACCACCGTGTTCTTGTCGCGAATCGTCGCGGCGCCCTCCATCCACGGAATCCCGTGCTGCTTGAAGAGCGTTCCGATACCGCCAGTCAACTTCTTGACGATATTCGCCTTCCACTCGACGAGCTTGCCGAGGTCGATATCGACGCCCTGAACGGTGATGCCCATCTGTTCGCCGTGACGAATTTTCGCCATCAGCGAACCGGCCGCAATCATCGCCTTGGAGGGAATGCACCCGACGTTCAAGCAGGTCCCGCCCAAGAACTCCTTCTCCACGACGGTGACGTCCTGGCCGAGTTGCTTGAGCCGAATCGCACACACATAGCCAGCCGGGCCGGCACCGATCACCACGACTTTGCGGGTCATCTCAATCTCCGAGGAACGAGCGCCCTTGTTAGGCGCGGAACTGTGAATAGGGATCGCGCTGGATCCGCTCAAAGCGGGAAAGCTCCGTCGCCCGGCTGTGCATCGCCCAAGCGCTTTGAAACTTCGAGAAAGCGGTTGTACTGCCGACGCAAGTGCAGCGGAACATCGGCGTAGACGTCGTCGACCAAGGACCGGAGCGGCATCTTTGGAGCCCGCTCCTGGCGATTCGACTCATCATCGATCTCGGCGATCAGCTCGCTATAGATTCGCTCGCGTCCGCCCTGCTCCAGCAAGCCCGCCGAGGACAAGTAGGTCTCGAAACGATCGAGCGGATCTTGTGCGGCCCATCGATCGACTTCAGCTTGGTCGCGATAGCGCGTCGGGTCGTCTGAGCTCGAGTGCCCCGCCATGCGATAGGTCTTGATCACGAGCAGTGCCGGCTTGTTCTCGGTTCGCGCGCGCTCGACCAAGAGTCGCGCCGCTTCGAAGGTCGCCAAGACGTCATTGCCGTCCACTTCGTGAGCTTCCATCCCGTAGGCATCACCGCGCGAGACATAGGTTCCGGCGGTCTGGTGACCCGAAGGAACGGAGATCGCCCAGCCGTTATCGACACACATAAAGACGGCGGGTGCGTTCCAGACTCCCGCGAAGTTCATACCGGAGTGAAAGCCGTTCGAACTCGTCGCGCCGTCGCCGAAGTAGATGGCGTGCACAGCGTTCTCGTTGCGCAATTTCGAGGCGTAAGCCGCGCCAACGCCATGCGGAATCTGCGTACCGATCACCGACGACCAACTCGGATAGTGCGTGCCAACGTGCTGTTGGTGGTTGCACATCTGACGCCCTTTCGCCGTGTCGCTCCCGTTCCCGTACATCTGCGCGATGTACTCGGACAGCGGCAGTCCGCGCATCAGCGCTGCGCCGCCTTCGCGCAATCCCGACCACAACCAATCCTGTGGTTCGAGCGCCGCCGCCGAGCCGATCATCGCCGCCTCCAGTCCAAACATCGAGCCGACGAAGCCGATGCGGCCTGCACGCTGGAGCTTGAGCATGCGCTCATCGACCGCACGCACGCGAAGCATGTGAACGAACAGTTCCTTCAGGAACTCGGGGGACAACTCCGGATCGGTCCCGCAGAGCTTGCCCGCGGGATCCAGAATCTGGCGCGTGATAGAGAGAGTCGCAGTCATGGATCGAGCGCTTAGAGCGAGAGCAGGCCGGGATCTTCGAGAAGGGTCTTCATGTGAACCAAGAATCGCGCTGCATCCGCGCCGTCCACCAGACGGTGGTCCACGCTGATCGACAGATTCATGTAATGACGCACTGCGATCTCGTCGCCGTCGGGCGTCTCGACTATGCCCGGACGCTTGACCATGCGGTGAACACCGAGGATTCCGACTTCGGGAAAGTTGATGATCGGCGTCGCCATGATTCCGCCAATGTTTCCGGCGTTGGTGATCGTGAACGTTCCGCCTTTGAGCTCGTCGGGCTTGACCTTGCCAGCGCGCGTGCGCTCGGCCAACTCGCCGAGCTCCGAACCGAGCTGCAGAATGCCTTTGATTTGCACGTCGGGAATCACCGGAACGAGCAAGCCATTCGGAGTGTCCGTCGCAATGCCGAGGTTCACATAGTGAAAGGTCACGACTTCTTGCGTGGACTCATCCAGCTGGCTATTCATCTGGGGGAAGGCGTGCAGAGCTTGTGCCGCAGCCTTCATGATGAAAGGCATGTAGGTGACCTTGATGTCTTGCTTGGCGCCGATCGCTTTCGCTTTCATGCGCAGCCCGATCAGCTCGGTAACGTCGAGCTCTTCAACAACCGTGAAGTGCGTCGCGGTAAAGGCCGAGCGCGTCATCGCCTCGGCGATCTTGCGCCGGACGCCGCGGAAGGGAACGCGCGTCTCGCGGTCGCCCACGGGAATCGTAACGGCCGGGCCGGTCGCGACCTTCGGCGCCGAGATGGGCGCGGCAGTCGGAGCCGCCGTGGCGCCCGACTTGGCAAAGGCCTCCACGTCAGCGCGACGGATGACTCCGTTTCTGCCCGAACCGGCGACGCCTGCCAGGTCGATGTTCAACTCGCGCGCGACGCGACGGGCACTCGGCACGGCGCGCACCTTGCCGTTGGCCGCGGAGCGTGCGACCGGGGCTGCTGTAGCAGGAACTGCAGCGCTTACGGCTGCGGCTGGAGCGGAAGTTGTCGCCGCCGCTGCCGCTACGGGCGCACCCGCACCCGCGAGATGGAAGATCACGTCTCCCACCGGAACCGTCGCCCCTTCCTCAGCGAGCAGCTTGGAGATCGTGCCCGCCTGAGGCGCCGGTATCTCCACTGTCGCTTTGTCGGTCATCACCTCGACTACCGTCTGGTGCTCGGCAACGGCCTCGCCGACCGCGACGTGCCACTTGACGATTTCGCCTTCGGCAATGCCCTCACCCACGTCGGGCAGTTTGAACTCAAGCGTGCCGCCGCCAGCGCTGGCAGCTGCGGGTGCTGGCGCCGGTGCGGGTGCCGGCGCCGGCGCAGCCGCTGCTGTCGGCGCGGGCGCGGCCGCTGGCGCTCCCGCTGTTCCGAGAACGAAGATCACATCTCCGACCGGAACGACGTCGCCCTCGGCGGCGTCGATCGACTGGATCGTACCCGCCTGCGGGGACGGGATTTCAACGGTCGCCTTGTCGGTCATCACTTCGACGACCGTCTGATGCTCGGCGACCTCGTCACCGACAGCGACGTGCCACTTGACGATTTCGCCTTCGGCGATGCCTTCGCCAATATCAGGAAGCTTGAATTCGAGTGCCATGGATTGAAGCGCAGGTTGCGCGAACTGAAGTTGGTGGTGAACTCAGAAAGACGAGATGTGACTAGTAGTTGAAGACGTGCTCGATGGCGTCGAGGACTCGACGATCATCGGGCATGTAGTGGTGCTCGAGCGTATTCGGGAAGGGTGTGTCGAAACCCGTGACGCGTGCGATAGGCGCCTCCATGTACTCGATGGCGTTCTCGGCGATCAATGCGCTGATCTCTGCGCCGAAGCCGCAGAAGCGCGGAGCTTCGTGAACCACGACGACGCGGCCGGTCTTCTTCGCGAACTCGAGGACACCTTCCTCGTCGAGCGGCAACAAGGTGCGCAGGTCGACAACGCAGGTCTTGATGCCGTTCTCCTCTGCACGATTCGCCGCCTTCGTGACGATCGGAACCATCGCGCCGTAGCAGAAGACCGTGACGTCGGAGCCCGACTGCACTTCGCGGAGCGTACTCAGGTCAACGGTGTAGTGCTCTTCGGGCACCTCGCCCTTCACCGAGCGGTAGAGCGCCTTCGGCTCGAGGAAGAGCACCGGGTCGGGATCTTCAATCGCCGCGATCAGGAGCCCCTTCGCATCATGCGGGGTCGAGGGAATCACGACCTTTAGTCCGGGCGTGTGGCAGAAGTACGCCTCGCCCGACTGGCTGTGATACAGGCCGCCGCGAATTCCGCCGCCGTAAGGTGTGCGAATGACGAGCGGGCAGGTGTACTGACCGCCGGAGCGATAGCGGAGCTTCGCAGCTTCACTCACGATCTGGTCGAAAGCCGGGAAGATGAAGTCCTGGAACTGAATCTCAGCGACAGGGCGCATGCCATTCATCGCCATGCCGATCGCCGCGCCGACGATTCCATCTTCCGAGAGCGGCGTGTCGAAACAGCGCTGTTTGCTGAACTCCTCTTGAAGGCCTTCCGTGGTGAGGAAGACTCCGCCGCGCTTGCCGACATCTTCGCCGAAGACGAGCACACTCTCGTCCTTGCGCATGGCGGTCTTCATACCGTCCGTGAGAGCCTGAAGTAGCGTCAGGGTGACCATAATTATTCGTGGGGTCCGTCGTTAGTAATCGTGATGGAAAGTGTCGATAGCGAAGAGGCTGGTCGCGAAGTGCGCTGGCCTCCCGCGTCATTTAGAGCGGGAATTCTCCGCCACCAGCGTCCGCGTCGCCGCGGCGCTTGCCGAGCTCGAAGAGGAACTCTCCCTGGCTGCGAAGATGCGCCGGAACATCGGCATACACATCGCTGAAGATGGTTTCGAGACCAGGCGCCTTGGTCGACTGCGCTTTGGCGGCCGCAGCACTCATCTCTGCTAAGGCTTCTGCGTAGAGCTCATCGCGCCCGCCCTTTTTCCACAAACCGGAGGCTTCCAAGAAGCGCTCAAAGCGATCCACCGGATCCTTCTTGCCCCACTCTTCGTACTGCTCGGCCGGAACGTACTTGTACGGATCATCCGAAGTCGAGTGCCCGCCCATGCGGAAGGTCTTTGCTTCGATCAGGGTCGGACCATCGCCGTTTCGAGCGCGCTCGACAGCCTCGAGCGTGACCTTGCGAACAGCCAGCAAGTCGTTGCCATCGACGACGACACCCGGCATTCCGTAGGCCTGAGCTTTGACCGCAAAGCCATCCGTCGCGCTCTGCTCTTCGATCGGGCAAGAGATGGCCCAACCGTTGTTCTGGCACAAGAACACGACCGGCGACTTCCAGACGCCCGCGAAGTTCAAGCCGGAGTGAAAGCCGAGGCTCGAAGTACCGCCGTCACCGAAGCTAGCCAGCACGGCCGTGTCCTCGCCGCGCACCTGTGCTGCGTAAGCCGCACCGACAGCCTGCGGAATATGCGTTCCGATCGGTGACGAGATCGAGACGAAGTGAATCGGATCGACGAAGCTGAAGTGCACCGGCATTTGGCGTCCCTTCGACGTGTCGAGGCCGTTGCCGTACATGTTGTGCATCATGTCGAGCGGCGTCACACCGTGGAACAAGGCCATGCCGAAGTCGCGATAGCTGGGGAACAGCCAGTCGCTCTTCTTGAACGCGCTCGCCCCGCCGACCTGCGTTGCTTCGATGCCGAGGTTCGGAATCGAAAATCCGATTCGACCCGAGCGCTGCAACTTCAGGCAGATCTCATCGAAGGCACGAACGCGGAGCATCGTGCGATAGCAGTGGAGCAGCTCCTCTTCCGAGAGTCCCGGATCGTAGCCGTTGGTTGCACCGTCCTCCGCAATGACAGTGAGAGGTTCCATCGTGGTCATTCAGTTCACTCTTGCGTTGCTGATAGTCGCCGAGCCCGACTGTTGGGCGCGACGTGTCCGAACGAGTCGCTCTGCGAAGAACTCACCCGCTTTGTAACTGGAGCGAACGAGCGGGCCCGAGGCGACGTAGGCAAAGCCCAGCGCAAGTCCCTCTCGCTTGTACTCTTCAAAGATCTCAGGCTCGACGTAGTCGCGAACCGGCGCGTGCTGGGCGGAAGGACGCAAGTACTGACCGATGGTCATGAAGTCCGTTCCGGCGTCGCGCAAAGCGCGCATCGACTCCATCACTTCTGCTCGCGTTTCGCCAAGGCCGAGCATCAGCGAGGACTTGGTCAGCACGGTCGAGTCGAGCTCCTTCGCCTGCCGGAGCGTCTCGAGTGAGCGCTCGAAACTGCAGCGCGGATCTCGAATCTTTCGCTGAAGGCGACTGACGACCTCGACGTTGTGCGCGAGCACATCGGGTCGAGCTTTCATTAGCGTCGTCAGCGACTGTCCGACGTAATCGGGAATCAGCGTCTCTACGACGGTGCGTGGACTGCGCTCGCGGATAGAGCGAATGCACGCTGCGTAGTGCCCAGCTCCACCGTCCTCTAAATCATCTCGATCGACACTCGTGATCACGACGTAGCCGAGATTCAATTCGCCGACGGCGACCCCAACATGTTCGGGCTCGTTCGGGTCCGGTGCCGCCGCCCGATCGACAGTCTTCACCGCGCAGAATCGACAGCGCCGAGTGCACTCGTCGCCGAGCACCATCAGCGTCATCGTCGCCTGCTCGCCTTTCCAACACTCGCCGATGTTGGGACAGCGAGCCTCTTCGCAGACCGTGTTCAGCGACAGGCGTTGGGTCAGCCCCTTTAAGCGCGTGTAGCCCTCGCCCCCGGGAAGCGGGACCTTCAGCCACGCGGGCTTGCGCTCGCGCTGAGGCGGCGTAACGGGCTCGGTCGCGCTGGGGGCCTGGCGGCCAGGAGCAGGCGAACTGCCGTTTGTGGGGACTTGTTGGGGACTCATCACTCGATTCCGAGCGCGGAAGAGTAACAAAAACGGAGCCTTCCCGACGAGCCCCCTCGCTGCAAGACCTTATCAACGCACAGGTTGCGTCTCAGGTCCGTTTCGGGCTCAGCGGTTAGCGGGCGCTTCGACGGCGCTCGATGAACTGAAGCACCCACTCCGGCATCTCCGGAGCGGTCACTTCACCGTCGCCATTGACGTCCCAACGATCCAAAAATCCGTCGCTCGTGAAGTCCACGCCGTTCAAGAGGATCCGTTGAACAGCGCGCTCGAGTTCTTCCGTGGTCGCGTACCCGTCGCGATTGGGGTCGAGCTCTCGGAACAACTCCGGACGTCGCTCCAGCTCTCTCCTCGATATACGTTGATCCCGATTGGTGTCGAAAATCGCGAGCAACTGCTCGACTCCGATCACCGGCGGCAGCGCGGACAAGAACTGTCGACGCGTCGGCCATTCCGTCACCTGCCCCAGCCACCCGCGCTCTTTGTCCTCATCCGCGATCTCCCCTTCGGACAGGATCAGCTCCCCGCTGCCGGAGACATCGAGCGCCGCCCAAGTCTCGTCGGTCAACTCGAACTCGCGCAACGACAACTCTCCATCACCATTGTCATCGGTCGAACCGAACACTCTCTCCGCAGACTCATCTCCGAAACGAATCTCGCGTGCCGGACCCGGCGAACGCGAATACTCCCCCATGCTCAGTGAACCATCTCCGTTGAGATCGAGAGCGGCAAAAGCTGCCTTCCTCAAATCCGGACGTGTCAGCCTTCGATTTCGATCGCGATCGAACAACCACGGATTCACGCCATCCAACATACGCGAGAGGTCTCCGTTGTAGCTCGTACGCTCTTCCGGCAAGACGACGACAGGCTCAACCGTCACGCTTCGGCCGGAGGTCAAGAGCCCGATCTTCTCCGCTAACTCGAGCATAGAGATACGCCGATCGCCATCGCGATCGAATCCTACGCCACCGCTCGCTTCGACCTCGTCGTTGTACAAGAAGCCCGAATTATCCGCGTCGTATCGCATGAAGTGCGAGCGCGCGGATCCGCCAAACACCGGGAGCGGAATCGCCAGCGGGTCCAGCTCCTTCGCATCTACCGTCAAGACCGTCTCGAACTCCGAACGGTTCAACCAGCGGCTGCCTTCGTGGCTCACATCTTTGAGACGCTGGCCGTCCTGCCGAACCATTTGATCCAGCGGAAACTCCTCAACGGCCATGGAGTAGACGTCCCGCAGAGCAGGGAATACGCCGATTTGAGCCGGTGCAGCGGGTACCGTCACATCCGTTAAAAATGCTCCGCGGTTGCCAGACGCGAGGACAACGCGACGCAGGAAAGGCGGATTGTAGAGCGCGAGCGGCGTAAGCTCCTCAGTCGCGTAACCCGCCTCCATCGACTCGATATAGCGCACTCGACTGGGAGCGGACGCATCGAAGGAGAGCAGTTCTGTACGGCGACTTCCATCGCCGCGAGTTCGTTCGCGGAGCAAAAAGATGTAGTCGCGTTCGGTCGTGCGAGAGCCCCCCTGCGCTTCGGCCAGATCGACCTGACTGAGAAAGACCAAACCGCGATAGCCAATCTCGGTTCTCGACTGTCCTTCGGACCGGCCGTTCAGCGGTGGGAATAAGAGACTCGGTGAAGTCGGTTCCGTCACGTCGACAGTGACCAGTCCTAATGATTGATCCAGAACGGCGGCAACATGTCGTGGTGGAGTTCGCCGCTTGATCGAAACGCCATTGACCACGCGAGGTCGGCTGTACTGGAACAACAGCTCCACGTGGGTCGTGTCATTGGGCAAGGTTGATTTGCCATTGACATCAATCGCCGACACAACACGAGGCGCAATCGGCGCACGGACATCGATGATCACCAGGCCGCCGGGGCCGTCGGCAACATAAGCCCATGGCCAGGCAACCGTGACATCATGCGCGTCGAAGCTCGGGGCTACTCCGACCAGTTTCATCTCGGTCGGATTCGAGACGTCGAGTATCGAGAGCCCGCCTTCTCCGTTCGCGACGTAGAGATAGGGCTCCTCCAAGTGAAGCGCGCGCGGTTGGGCGCTGCCGATGAACCCGATGCGCTGCGGGCTCGTCGGATCGGAGACATCGACGGCGTGAATCCCGCGTCCACCCTCGGCCACGAAGAGAGTCTGTGCAGTTCCCTGCAAGTCATCGCTTCGCAACACCAAATCAACCACGTCCGGAACGACGAATTTTGCAAGCGGGATCGACTCGGACAGATTCTCCAGCTTCAGCGCGATGACCTCGACACCGCGTCGGTCGGCGGCGAAGACCAACCGCCGTCCCAGCCTGAAGTTCGAAGTGCCGAGCCCCCACGTCCCGGGCGCGCGATGGCACTCCACGCACTGGCGAGCCGACGGCCGCGTCGAGTGCAACTGGTGGTGAATCATCGTCATGCCCGACAATCCCTCGGCCGTCTCCGGGAGCACCTGATCGAGGATCAGCTCTCCATCCTCGTCGTACACGCTCCCCATCATGGAGAAGCCTGTCAGGTAAGGAGCCACGCGGCCGGTCTCGTTCAAGCCCGCGTAGAAGCTCTTCCAGGTCGCGAAGACTTTTTCCTGCGTCGTGACGCGCCCCGGCGTGCGCTTGCCGCTGATCAAATCGAGCTGCGACAGGGATTCGTTGCGCGTGAAGTGAAAGCCGAGGAAGTTCGCGTTCCACCCGGCGTGACAGGTATAGCACTCGAGATTCGCGTGCCGCTCTGTCATCGCCTTCGCCGCGCGCGGATTGTACTCATGCCGCGTTTCGTCGACGACGTGGACGACCTGTGGAACGCGATGCGAGCGTCCGTCCACTTTGCTCACGAGAAAGACCTCGTCCCCGACTCTTCGTAAATGCTCGAGCGCTGCGCCGCGCTCGGTCATCAGATTAGAAGGCTCGGAGAAGGTCCCGTGACAGGCTTCGCATGAAATCTCCACGGCGTGTTCCATTTGGCCGTGCAGTTTCCCATCGCCCATGACATCGCTGTTCGTGTGACAGTCGATGCAGTGCATACCCCGCTCGTGATGAATGTCCGGAGGCGTAACTTCCAAATCGTTCAAGTAGAACGAGCGGTTGAGCTGGACATTGGTCGTGCCGGGAATATCGGGGCCGCCGGGCGCGCCGGGCGGAAGCTGCGAGAGTCCGCGAAAGTTCAGTCCGATCGAAGCGTCACCGTAGTGACAGCGCGTGCAGGTCTCCGTATTCGGTGTTGCCGACATCGTGTGCGTTGTCGGATGGCCTGGCTCTCCCCGCGGCGCTTTCGTATCGGCGCTCTCCGTCAATCCGTTCGTCGAGTAAGGAACGTGGCATGCCGCACACCCCTCTCCGCGATAATCCCCGTCATAACCAACCCGACCGCGAACCGCGCGCCCCTGGGAATAGAGGTGGCACTGCATGCACTCTTTTCGCGCGAGGTCTTTGAAGTGGTGAGCGAGATCGAGACGATTGCGCGAGGTCGTTCTCGGCGGTGACGGGATCGGAATGAGTCGGTCCACTTCGCCTCCCTCTCGAGGAGCCGGCGGCACCGGGAAGATGGAGTAGCGAGACCCGCGCTCTTCAAACAGGCCAACTTCATAGAAGCCATCCGACAGGTGCCCCGCCGTCGTCCCGTGCAGACTGGCAAGCGTGCGTGCCACGTCGGCCTTATGACACTCCCCGCAGGTGATCTCGACGACCCGTAAATCCATTGGATTGACGAACTGACGGCGCTTCAGATCGACCTCCAATCCCGCGACACGTTCATCCGTCGCGGGCTTCCTCGTCGCCGGCACGTGAGCCGCTTCCCGCGTACTCGCACTTGCATCGCCGCCGTGACAATCCGTGCAGGAGAGCTCCGCCTCCGGGTGCATCGCCTCGATTCCCTCGTGGCACAGCACACAGCTTGATTCGTCCGCAACCGGATCAGAACCGAGAGCTGCGGTAAACAGAACTGCGAGCGCGAGCGAAGCCATCATTGGTCGCCGGGGTCGACTAGGAGAAGAGCTGCGGGAGCCTTTTTCCTCGCGCAAACCGAGCGCGGGCTCCGAACAGCTCGCAGATCGTCGAACAGACATCAATCGTTCGAACGGTCTCGTTGCTCTCAATCCCCCGGCGGAAATCCGGCCCCCAACAAACCGTCGAGACGTAGTTCAAATCATCCGATCCATCGCCGTGGTCGAGCCCTCGCCTCGAGTTCAAATCACTGTCGCGTCCGAATTCGGGAAGGACAAAAATCGAAGTGGTTTCGGCGAGAACCGGGTCGCCCTTGATCACCTGCCACAACTCTCCGATTGCCGCATCGTTCATGCGGATAATCTCCGAGTATTGGTTATAGGAACCGTGAGCGGCATCCGCGTTCTGGAGAACAACCGACGTCAACTTCGGCTTAAAGATCGACAACAAGTTGCGAGCAACTCGCATCGCTTTCGCATCAGCGGCATTCGCGCCTCGCACGTCCGACGTCCCGCGCGTCAACTCATCGAGGATGTAGCGCTCTACCGTTGCGCGGGATTCGCTCTCTTTCGAGCTCTCCGTCTCGCCGCCAACACTGGCGCGCATGCGATGCATCAGCTCGAGCTCATGCGGATCCATTTGTTTCGGCCGTCCCCAGGAATCGAGGATCGATTTGAATTCGCGGTTGAAGATCCCATCACCATCGAGAACATTCGCGCCGTACTCCGCGCCATAGTCCTGGTGCAAGCCGTGGGAGTAGTTGGTTTGTTGAGCGCCGCCCGATGTGCTGATCCAAACGTCGGTCGCCGGCAACCCCAAGTCCTTTCGCAAATACTCGAATAGCGTGGGGTCTCCACCGCGTGCGTTCTCTCGAATCCCGCGCGCCTCGCTGATCCCTGTAAACAGAGACATCGTCGCGCCGAAGTGCCCCAAGTTCGAGGTCTTCGTCCTGTAGTAAGCCACGCCCTCTTTCGCCATTGCGGCGAGATTGGGAACATTCGCCGGCATTCCCAGAGTTTCGCGCGTCCGAACTCCGCCTGCGAACGCGACCAATACGACGTGTCGCGTCAGTCGATCGGGCCGCGGTGCCAAGGCGAAACCCGCCGGCACCATTGCTGTTCCCGCAGCCGCCGCGAGCCCCGCCCGAAGGAAACCGCGACGCGTCAGTTCGGGAAATGCGAATCTATCGGATTGATTGGGATTCATGGGCTCGGCCACTTTCGGATTCGGTGAAGCGTTGGAGATGCGTCGTCTGCAGTAGGGTGCCCGATGGAAGAAGTAACCGCCTCGTACACGGCTCTAGCGACTAGCGTACTCGGGATGCGTCAAGAGCGCGTACACAACGGTTTCGGGTCGGCAGGCGGGGTCTCGGAAGGCTTCGCGAAACACCGCACTCTCCTCAGCGGTCGGCTGACGGCCGAGGTACCTCAAGAAGCTCTCCTCGATCCACCGCCGAGGATGCTCGATCTCTTCCCGCGTGGGGAGTTCGACCTTGCCGGAATCGAGCATGATGCGCACGAGCGCTGAACGAAGCGGACCGGGGTCGCCGAGTCCATCCAACGCACTGCGAAGTCGGCGCACCTCTTCCGTGTTCGGCAGCCGGTCGAACAAATCGACAAAGAGGCTGCGAGCGAAGACGCGGTTCGGAAGTTCCGTCCGTGTCTCGAAGCTCTGCGAGTAGTTTTCGGAGAGCAACCACTCGCGCAAGATCTGCGCGAACGAGCGTTCATCCTGCCGCAGCTCGTCTGCAAAGCTTCGCGCGGCTCTCCCGGGCATCGGCGCCGACATGAGCCGCTCGTACTCACGCTCGACAAATCGAATCATCGTCCGCTCGTCATCGATCGCAATTCGAACGACATCGGCCTGGGAACTTCCCATGACGCCGAGAAAATTCCCACGCCCTCCGTCATAGACATGCTTGCCAATTTCGAGCTGGCGCGTGTTCTTCTGCACTTCGATTCCGAGGAATTGCTCCATCACCACGGTGACGAAGGTATCGGCACCCGGATTGCGCCGATCGAAACTGGCGCACAGAGCAATCCGCAGTAGAGCTTCCGGGATGTCGGACTTGCCTTCGCGCAGCTCACCGGGGAGACGCAGGATGGACTCCGACTCCGGTCGAAAGTTGTCGACAAGCAAAAAGTAGTAGAGCTGAGCCTGAAGCCACTCCTCCCAAAACTCCGTTTGCAAAAGGAGCGCATCGATCAACTCCGGAACCGTCTTGCCCGCCCATTGCTCGCGCTCGCGCTGGAAGGGTGGACGCGCGAGCAAATCGATGAAGATCCCGCGCAACCAACGCGTGCTAAGGGGCCGGACCAGCTCCTGTTCACCTTGCTCTCCTACGCCTTGCGTCCACGCGTTCGTCATAGAGACAGAGTGTACTGCTCTCTCACGACTACCCGCAGCTTGCAATCCACAGCCTACGGAGAAGCCGAGCTGAACAGCCTTGTGTTCAGCTCGGCTTCTTTGGTTTTCGAGGGCGTCTCCTTCACCCGTCCGGCTTCCCCAGCACGGCGCCATTGATGAGGGCCAGTGATGAGCGCCGATAATCGGGCTCGCTAGTTGAGATAGGGTTCTAGGTCCCGCCTCAATGCTGGCGAATTCATCTTCGAAACCGCTCTCACTTGAATCTGGCGAATGCGCTCTACGCTGACACCGAGGTCGCCCGCGACTTCGGACAGGGTGTATTCGCGATCCAACCCGAGACCGAACCGCATCTCGATAACCTTCCGCTCGCGGTCGTTCAATTTCTGCAGCTCTCGCGCAAGACCCGCCCCGAGCGGTACATCCTCCAGTTGGGGGGAGTACGGATCGTGATTGTCGTCTTCCAACAGATCTGCCAATCGGTTGGTGTCGCCATCATCTCCCCGACCGGCATCGATCGAGACACTTCGATTGGCCGCGGCCAAAGCTGAGACAACGACGCTCTCGCTGAGATCCGCCTCTTGGGCAATATCGAGCGCCGACGCTCGAGAGTCGCCCAGCTTCAGACGGGCCGCGTTGATGTGCTTCAACGCTTTCTGCAAGTAGACAGGAACCCGCACCGTGCGACCGAAATTATAGAGGTGGTTGCGGAAGGCCTGGTTCAACCAGTGGACAGCGTAAGTACGGAAGAGCAATCCGCGAGTCCAATCGAAGCCGTCGACGGCTCGGAAGAGCGACGCGCAACCCTCTTGAATGAGGTCCCAACGATTCGAGCTCGTCTTGGCGTAGCGCGAAACATTGAGCATGACCAAGTAGAGGTTCCGCTCGACCATTTCTTTGCGCAAGGTCTGCAGTTCGTTCTCGCGGCGCGCGACCTCGCCGGGCAGTTTTGCTGTGGATTCGTTGCCCGTGCGTTCGGCGACCGAAGGCAATCCCTCGCGCTCGCGAACGAGATTGACAAGCAATCGCGAGAACTCGATCCGTCTCGCAAGCGCGCTCTCGTCTTCGCGGTCCAAGGTCCGAATGGAATCGATATCCGCTTCGAATTGATTGGCGAAAGAAGTCTTCCTCGTCGGCGCTTCGCGCCAACTCATCGGGTCAGAGAGTTCGAGAAGAGTGCCTGCCCGGTCGAACTGGCGACCGAGCTCTTCCATCTTAGCGGGGTAATCCTCGGGCTCTCTCGCCAGATCCGAGAGCAAGCCGTCGAGCTCGGCGTGGGTGATAAAGGTCTTGTCGGTCATCGCGGTTTCCTTGGGGGTGGAAAGAGCGTCTCATCAGATGGGGTGCGCGGAGGTTTGGATTGCTCATCAGGGAAGATGAGAAAACGGGCAAGCCTCGGAATCTTGCGCGAGACAGAGCGGGAAATGTTCCGGGAGCTGGCAGCTGAAGAGCGGGGATCGTGGCGGCGAACTGGACAATCTTCAGGCTGCCCCTCTCGGAGACATGCACCCAGCGAAACCCGTGGGCAAAGCGAACGCTGGAATCCTTAAAAAGCTCACGGGAGAGCAGAAGATTCCGCACCAGCCCCCGGCGCGAGCCGTCCCGTTCGGAATCCCGCTCTCCCCGATAGGCGCGGGTGCTCCGGTTGAGAGCTGTCCGAGCCCCTTCCGGCTTCATCGATGCTGCGAGTGGGTTCGCTGGCGATCCGGTCGAGAAGGTGCCGCTCGGGGTCCGAAAAGCTGGCGGGCAGCTCTCGTCAGAGGCTGCCCCTCTCGAAACCGCGGGGCTCGGCGGGAAAAACCTCGGCCCCCCACTCTGGATGCGGCGCGGGCTCGGTTCGGAAAAACCGCCTGAACTCCCCCTACCGCGGGGACGCGTAGCGCGAGCCCCTAGGAGGAAACCCGCGCTCCCCTTTAGCTCTTAGAGAGAGCTTCGTCCTTGGAGTAGCTGACCTGAGTCTCAGTCGGAATATAGGGATCCAAATGGCCGAGGTTTGCAGCGTCTTTAACCAACTTGCGCGCGATCACCATGCGCTGGATTTGGTTCGTGCCCTCGTAGATCTGCAGAATCTTGGCGTCGCGGAAGAACTTCGCGATGGGATAGTCCTCCATAAAGCCGTATCCGCCGAAGATTTGAACGGCATCCGTCGCGACCTCCATGGCCACGTCGGTGGCGAAGCATTTGGCCATAGCCGCCGTCTTCGCGATCTTCTCCGCGTTGCCCGCGTCGACACCCGCCGCAACTGAATAGATCAACCAGCGCGCGGCTTCGGTCTTCATCGCCATATCGGCGAGCATCTTTTGAACCATTTGGAAGCTCGAGATCGCGGCGCCGAACTGCTTGCGGCGATTGGCATAGACGAGCGCCAAATCGAGCGCGCCCTGTGCCGCGCCGAGTGCTTGCGCAGCAACTCCCGGGCGCGCGTGGTCCAGCGTCATCATGGCGTGCTTGAACCCGAGTCCGGGCCGCCCCCCGATCAGGTTTTCCTTCGGAACGCGCACGTTGTCGAAGTGTGTCTCGACTACAGGTACACAGCGGATGCCCATCTTGTCTTCGACTTTTTTGACCTCGAAGCCAGGCGTGCCTTTTTCCACCAGGATCGTGCTGATACGACGCGATTTTGAAGTCGGATCCGTAACGCAGAAGACGCTGTAGAAATCGGCCACGCCCCCGTTGGTGGTCCACTTTTTCTCGCCGCAGATGACGTACTCGTCGCCGTCCAACTCGGCGGTCACCGAGAGGCCGCTGGCGTCGGAACCCGCAAACTTCTCCGAGAGGCAGAAGGCGACGAACTTGTCTCCGCTCGCCACTTGAGGGAGCCACTTCTTCTTTTGTTCTTCGGTGCCTCCGAGCAGGATCGGGAAGGAACCGAGGGCGTTGACCGCGAACGCCACTCCGAACCCCGAATCCGCCATGGCAAGCTGCTCCGTCACGAGCGCGAGCGCCAAAACACCGGCGCCGTTTCCGCCGTATTCCTTCGGAATCCAGGTCTTGAACAGACCGGCCTCGGCCACCGCGCGCGCGGCGTCGTAGTTGTACTCCTGCAGCTTGTCGTACTTCGCGGCATGCGGCCGGACGTACTTATCGGCGATCTCCCTCGCCTTTTCTTGCAGTTCGAGGGCCAGATCACTGAAGCGAATATCGTGGGGCATAGGACGGTAGTGCGCAGTCGGGAGGTTGCCTCCCGGGTCGAAATGCGGCCATAAGAGCGAGTGGCAGCCCGAGGGGGATCTCGGGAAGCCGATCAGATGGCCAAGGGATACGCCGAGAGTATAACGCCGGAGTCCTGCGAGCGAACCCTGTGCGCTTCGGAGTGCAATTCGCCAAACTCAGCCCAGCTAACGCGCCCGGTAGACACGAAAATCGGACGGAACCCGAAACTATCGGTCCGCAAAGGAGGTCCCCTCTCGCGGAGTGCCTTAGCCTCTCACCCAACCATGAGCCTGATTAGCCTATTCGACCGCCGTACCAAGGAATCGTGGGAAGACGATCACCTCTCCCCCGCCGCCCTTCACGCCCATCAATCGGCCGGACGAGCTTTTCACGAGGAGAAGGACGATCTACGTACTTGTTGGGAGCGCGACCGCGACCGGATTGTTCACAGCACGGCCTTCCGCCGCTTGATGCACAAGACGCAGGTCTTCGTCGCCACCCGCAGCGATCACAACCGAACCCGCCTCTCGCACTCGCTCGAAGTCTCCCAGGTCGCCAGAAGTGTCGGATCCGCGCTCTCCCTCAATGAGCCGCTCTGTGAGGCCTTAGCCCTGGCACACGATATCGGGCACCCTCCCTTTGGGCACAGGGGTGAAGCCGCACTCGATCTCTTGATGCGAGAGCACGGCGGCTTTCGACACAACGCCCAGGTCCTGCGAGTCGTCGATCGGCTCGAACGCCGAAGCCCAGACTATCCCGGCCTCAACCTCACGCGCGAGGTTCGCGAATCGCTCATCAAGCACGAGCGCGACGCCGATTGGCCAGCCGAGTTTGCACCGCGCCCCAAGTATCCCTTCCTCGAAGCCCAGGTCGTCGACCTCGCCGATTCAACGGCCTATGACGTTCACGATCTCGAAGATGGTTTGCGCAATTCCATGTTTTCGGAAGCGGAAGTCTTCGAATCCTGCACGCTCTGGCGTGGCGCTTACGAGTCGGTCGACCTGCGTCACCCCGGGTTCCTCTCGGGGACTCGCGACGACAAGCTGCGTGTCAAGCGGCTCACCAACGAGCTCTTGAAGATCAGTATCAACGACTTGATCGACACGAGCGCTCGGCGAATCGAGGAAGCGGGACTCTCGAATCAAGAGAGCGCGCGGCAGGGCGATCGGCGCATGATCGGACACAGCGAACAGCTCTCCCCCGAAGTCAAAGAGCTCCAGGCTTTCCTCTACGAGCGCTTCTATCACCACAAGGAGCTCCTGGAGTTTGGAACCCGCGCCACCGAGACCATTGGCATGCTCTTCCAAGCTCTGGTTGCGCGCCCGGAGGAGCTCCCGCCCTGGTATCGCCTATGGATTGAAAAGGCCGGACTCGAGCGCTCGGTCTGCGACTATATCGCCGGAATGACCGACCGGTTCGCCGAGAGCGAGTGCCTCCGGTTGACGGGCAGGTCGTAAGACCCCGCCGGCTAGCTCATCCACCAGACCAGGCCGATGACCCCGGCCAAGACCAGCCAAATTACGGAGCTCGCGCCAGCGTCCTCCCGGGACTCCTCCTCGGTCGAGCCCGTCCCCAGACTGTCAAAAAGAGGCTCCACCAGGTGATCATTGGCCCTGGCGATCCAACCCTCCTCCGCCCCGTCGGACTCTCGCCGGTTCGCCAATTCACGAGCTTCCCTCACCGTGTGCGGGGCTTTTGAGCGATTGGAACCGGAACCTTGGGGGGAGGATTTCAAAAAAGACGTGGGCTGGAGATTCAGGGCAACTCTCTATCAATACTAACCGTCCCAATGTCGATTGAGAGGGACTAGAGGACCTCGGTCCCCATCTTTCGCCTCAGCTCCTCAGCGAGGCCTATACTGTCTCCTGCTTCCGGCCCCGCGACGCGCGGCGGCGGGCTCCGCTTTGGCGGGTCCCGGTGTCGATCGCCGCATGGACCTATGCCCAAGATCCCTTACACCTTTCAGGATCCCGCCCGTCTCGAACTAGCCCTGACGCATGCGTCCTTGGGCGAGAGCGAGAATAACGAGCGTATGGAGTTCCTCGGCGACGCCGTCCTCGACCTGATCGTGGCCGACGAGTTGTTTCGTTGGCACGCCAAGCTACCCGAAGGTGATCTGACCGAATTCAAGGCATGGGTCGTCTCGAGACAGACGCTCGCCCAAGCCGCCCGACTGATGCGCCTCGAAGACAGCGTTCGCGTCGGCGCCGGCATGAAGCATCGCGCGCTTCCGCGCTCCGTTCTCGCTAATCTCTACGAGGCCATTCTCGCAGCGGTCTATCTCGACGGCGGCTTCGATGCCGCTCGCGAGTTCGCGCTCAACACCCTGAAGGTGCCGCTCGAACGAGTGCGCCGGAATGAGCCCGAACCGAACCCGAAGCAAATCCTTCAGCAGTACTGCCAAAAAGTGGCCGGGAAGCCCCCCATCTATCACGTCGTGAATCAACGCGGTCGCGCGCACGCGCGCGCCTTTCTCATCTCCGCGGAGGTCGCGGGTGAGAAGTATCCTTCGGCGTGGGGGCGAACGCGAAAAGAAGCCGAGCGCTGGGCGGCTCACGAAGCCCTGCTCAAGTTGGAGGCTGAGGACGTCGCGTGAGCGAGACCATGCCGGCGCCCGTCCTCGATCCGGCGGAACTCGACAACCACCCGCTCTTCGAAAAACTCCTGAGCCGAGTCGGCAACGGAGAGCGAGCCTCTTCCGGAGGACTCTGGGGTGCCTCCCAAGCGCTGGTCCTCGCAGGGCTCATGCGCCGCGCCGACGCGCCCTGGATCGTTCTATGTTCCAAGGAAGACGAAGCCGAGTTGTTCGCGGACGACCTCGCCGCCTTCGGCGTGGACACGACCATCTTTCCAGCGCGCGAGACCGGCGAGCTTACGGCTGGCGCGGATATGGATGCGATTCGCGGTCGCCTGCAAGTGGCTCAGCGATTGGCCGGCCCTCCCGAGCGCCAACCTCGTGTTCTGGTCGTTTCCCTACTCGCCGTCTTGCAGCCGATCCCCTCCCCGAAAGAAATCGCCGGGGATTTCCTGCACCTTCAACTGAAGCAGAAGCTCGACACCGACGCGCTGCTCGAGCGCTTGGTCAACGCCGGCTATCAGCGCACACCGCTCGCGGAACAGTCCGGCGAGATCAGCATGCGCGGCGACATTTTAGACATCTATCCCTTCGCCGCCGAGCTCCCGCTTCGGATCGAGCTCTGGGATAGCGAGATCGAATCGCTGCGGAGCTTCGACCCCGCCGACCAACGCAGCGTCGAATCTCTGACGCGCATCTCGCTCTGCCTCGCCAGTGATGCCGGCGACGTCGAGTCCGGGAGCGGTACGATGCCCGCGAACTTGTTTAACCCGAATGCGATCTGGGTCGAGATCGAACCCCTGCGAGTCGAGGACCAGACCGAGGGGCTTCGCCTTCAGTCGAGCTCCCACGCGCAAGCGCTCGAGAACCTGCGCAGAACACGCGCCACAAAGCGTCAGCTCTCGCTGCAGAGCCTGCCCTCCAAGGACATCGACTTCCCGGTCAAGTCCGTTCAAAGCCTCGCCGTCGGAATGCCCGCGGTCGCGCGTACTCTACGCGGTGTGCAATTGGACGGCACTCGCGTCCGCGTGCTGTGCACCAATGAAGCGGAAGAGCACCGTTTCCGAGCGCTCATCTCCGAAACGGACCAGACTCGCGAAGAGGCCGATCGAGAACTCGAGCTCGAGATTCGAGAGGGGTCGATCACGCGCGGTTTCCGTTGGGACGAGCCCGCACTGGTCGTCGTCAATCACCGAGAGCTGTCCGGCATTGAGTCCATCCAACGCCGAACGAAGGCGCGCCCGGTTCACCGCGCCAAAGTGCTCGCGTCCTTCTTTGAGCTCAAGCTCGCCGACCTCGTCGTGCACGCCGTCCATGGACTCGCACGCTATGCCGGCCTGGTCCGCATGGATCGCAACGGCGGCGAAGAAGATCACCTGCACCTGATCTTCAAGGATGATGTCAGCCTCTTCGTGCCCGCCGGTCGCATCGATCTGGTGCAGCGCTACGTCGGCAGTGGCTCGGCTTCACCACCGCTCGACAAGATCGGGAGTCCCGCCTTTCGCCGCCGGAAAGAGAAGGTCGGCAAAGCGCTCATCGACCTGGCCGCCGAGCTACTCGAGATCCAGGGAAAGCGCGAGGCCTTTACGCGCGACCCGTGGCCGAAAGACGACGAGTTGGTGCACGATCTGATCGGCGCTTTTCCGTGGACCGACACGGCCGACCAAGTCATCGCCGACCGCGAGATCACCGGGGATATCACGGGCGCGCGCCCAATGGATCGCCTCTTGTGCGGCGATGTCGGCTTCGGCAAGACCGAGATCGCACTGCGCGCCGCCTTCCGTGTCGTGAACGGCGGCGGTCAGGTCGCCGTGCTCGTCCCAACCACCGTGCTCACCGCGCAGCACGAGAAAACCTTCCAAGAACGTCTGGCCGATTTCCCGGTGACGGTCGAGTCTCTGAGCCGCTACCGAACACCGAAAGCGGCCAAGGATGTCGTCAAGCGCACGGCGAACGGTGAGGTCGATATCCTGATCGGAACGCACCGAATTCTCTCGAAGGATGTTGAGTTCGCGAATCTCGGGCTGATCATCATCGACGAGGAGCAGCGCTTTGGCGTCGCGCATAAGGAGCACTTCAAGAAGCTGCGAGCGAGCGTCGATGTGCTCACGCTCTCCGCCACGCCAATTCCGCGCACGTTGCACATGTCCCTCTCCGGCGTGCGCGACATCTCCGCGCTGACCGTTCCGCCGGATGGGCGTCAAGACATCGAGACTCGGCTGGTCGCCGCCGATGACCGCGACCTCCTGCGCGAAGTGCTCTTGCGCGAGAAGAACCGCGGCGGACAGACCTTCTTTCTGCACAACCGCGTGACTTCGATCGAGCGAATCAAGCGCGAGTTGGCCGAGCTCGTGCCCGAGTGCAGCTACCTCGTCGGTCACGGCCAGATGCCGGGAACCGGGCTGCGCAAGATCATGAATGCGTTCACCCGAGGCGAGGCCGATGTGCTCGTCGCCACAACTATCGTGGAGAATGGAATCGACATTCCGTCGGCGGGAACGATCATTATCGATCAGGCCGACATGTACGGTTTGGCCGAGCTGCACCAGCTGCGCGGACGCGTCGGCCGCGGCACGCACAAAGCGCACTGCTATCTGGTCGTCGACAAGACCAAGCCGCTCTCCGATGTGGCGCGCAAGAGGCTGAAGGCGATCGAAGAGATGAGCCAGCTCGGTGCGGGCTTCAACATCAGCATGCGCGACCTCGAGATTCGCGGAGCGGGCAACATCCTCGGTCCCCAGCAGTCCGGTCACATCCTAGCTGTCGGCTACGACATGTATTGCCGGCTCTTGAAGAGCACCGTCGAGTCGATGCAGACCGGCAACACGATCGAGGTCGACCCGAAGGAGATCGTCGCCAGCGGCGAAGCCGAGAAGTCCGTGGAGCTCGCGCTCGGTTTGCCCGCGTTCCTCTCGAACGAGTGGATTCCGGGCGGCGATACGCGCCTCGAGCTGCTGCGCTCCTTCGACTCGATTCAGACCGACGAGGACGCCAGCGAGATGATCGGGATGCTGAAGGACCGCTATGGCCGTCCGCCGGTCGAAGCCCTCGCGCTGGTCCGGCAGTTCCGCCTCAAGGCCGAGCTCGTGCCCGCCGGAATTCAACGAGTGGCCTGGCATGAAGGCTTTTACGCGATCGACTTTCGAGATCGAGTTGGGCTGGAGACGCTCTTTGCGGGCAGCCGCGCGGAAATGCGCCCCATCAAGACCGGCCGAGTTCACCTTCAGCTGCCTCGCCGCTGTAAAACCGCAGCTCAGGCATTGGACTGGTTGGAAGGGTTGTTGAAAACCGACCATCCGTCGACAAGTATGGCGGCTGGAGCAACCCAGCGATGAAAATTGGACCTGTGATGAACTGCCTGAGAATGTGTCAGAGCTTCGGAATACTCCCGGGCGTCCTGACCGCCGCCTTTCTGTTGACGTGTTCGGATCTAGTCACCGCACAGGCACTGCCCCCGTCGGAGCAAACGCTCGCACAAGAGGGCTGGGTGCCGCTCGATTCGGTCGTGCAGATCATCAACGACGAGGTCATCACCGCGTCCGAGCTCGCTCGCGAATCGACAGACCTCCGGACCACCCAGAACATCACGATCAGCACGCTCGAAGAGCTGCGAAAGTTCGAATCGGAAGTGCGAACACGAGTGGTGATTCGGCGCCTGCAGTCGCAAGCTGGCCGCTTCCTGGGACTGCCCGAAGAGCAGGTCGACTCGCTGGTCGAGAATCACGTGAGCAGCCTTCGACGTCGCACCGGGCTTCAGAGCTACCTCGATACGCTCGATCAGCGCGGCATGGCCGAGAACGAGTTTCAGCTCGATACCAAGCGCCAGTTTTACGGGCAGACTTGGATGGACGACATCGTCGGGGATAACAAGGCGGGCAAGCGCCCCTACCGCGATCGCTTTGTGCGGCCGGGGGAGATGCTCCAGATCTATACCGACGTTCGCGAACAATTCGGTGCGCCGGAGCAGGTCGAGCTGGAGCAGTTCATCTGTGCACCCGCTCCCGATTCGGATCCCATCTCCGCAATGGCCGAGGCGAACAGCCTGCGCCAGCAAGCCGAGGACGGCGCCGACTTTGCCGATCTGGTGCGGGAAGTTGGACCCGAGCGCAGCGTGACCACCAGCTTCACCGTTCCGATCCGAAACCTCAGCCCGGCGCCCCACCTCCAGGCCTTTGCCGAGACTGCGGAACTCGGTCAGTTCTCGGAGGTCCAGATCGACCGGGATGAGCAGACCGACGAGCCTCGCTACAGCTTTTTCCGCTTGATGAGCCGGGTTGCGCCCGTCGCCCCGCGGCCCTTCCTCGACGGCCAAGTGCAGATCATTCTCGCCGATCGAGCCCTGGCCCAGCGCGACCAGTGGTACCTCGCGCTCGGCCATCAGACCCTGGTCGAGGGCTCCTTCATCGAGCCCCCGCTCGAAATGATCGACGGATCCCAGGCCGGGCGCCAGTAGCCACGGATTCTCCGCGCGAAACGGCGCGGAGCCGGCGCCGCCCCCCGCCTCTCGCAAGGTTCCGAGGCCCGGAGTACCCGACTCTTTAAAGCCGGCGATATACTCTGAACCGCCCACGCCACGGCGCGTTGGTAGTCCGGCCCCGTCTCCTGACTAGGACAGGAGGTATTCCGCCTCCGCCAGCTGGCAATCGGGCCTCCCGAACGAGTTTAAAACGACGCGAAGCCCACGGGGATCCAGGCCGCTCCCGGCCACCCAACTCCCTGCTCTCTCGACCTTTCTGGCGCTCTCCACGAGCGCACCGCCCACCGAGGGCACTCTCCCATGACCGAAGACTTCGAAGGCATCCAGATCGAATCGAACATGCTCCGTCCCTGGGAGGAGGAGCAAAGCTTCAACGACATCCTCTACGAGTGGATGAGTGCGGCTCCGTGGCTCTTGATCTCCGCCGCGGTTCACTTGATGGCCTTCTTCATCGCGGCCGCCATTCCGTGGCAGGAGCTGAACTCGTCGGAGACCAAGATCATCGAAGCCAAGGCCATCGCTCCGATCGAGGAGATCGAGGAACCTGAGGAAGAGATCATCCCCGACGAAGAGGTCGTGGATCCGATCGACGAGCCGGTCCTGCAGGACTCTGAGATTGTGGAGAGCGAAGATGTCCCCGAAGACGACTCGGAAGCCGATGCCGACTTCGTCTCGGACTCGCCATTTGACGAGAACCAATTCAGCAATGTCGCTGGCCTCGGGGGAGGCGCCGGTGGCGGTGGTGGAAAGTACGGCGGGCGCAAGGGACGCAAGAAGGGAGGCAAAGCACTCGAAGCCGCTCTGGAGAACGGGCTCGAATGGTTGAAGAATCACCAAGCGGCCGACGGATCTTGGGACACCGATGGATTCGACGCGGAGTGCGGCAAGCTCGGAACCAACGTCTGCTCGGGCGCGGGTTATCCCGAGCACGACGTGGGAGTGACCGGGCTCGCGCTGCTCGCCTTCATGGGCATGGGCAGTAACTCGAAGTCAGGTCCGTACAAGGCCATCGTCAAGAGCGGCATCAAGTTCCTCAAGACGCAACAAGATCCCGATTCCGGGTTGATCGGTGACCGCACGGCGCGCGAGTACATCTACAACCACGTGATTGCGACGCTGGCCATGTGCGAGGAGTACTACTTCTCGAAGAACCCCTCGCTGAAAAAGTCGGCGCAGAAAGCCGTGGACTTCATCGCTTCCGCTCGCGATCCCTACGGCGTGTGGCGCTATGACGTTCCGTCACTTGGGGAAGGCGACACGTCCGTCACCGGTTGGATGGTCTTCGCGCTAGCGTCCGCCAAGGATGCTGGCCTGAAGGTCGACACAGCTTCTTTCGACAGCTCGCTCGCCTTCTTCGACGACATGACCGACGGCGCCAATGGTCGCGTCGGTTACCTCGCGATGGGCAGCGGAAGCTCTCGAATCCCCGGCGTCAACCAGCAGTACCCGGTGGACAAGGGCGAGGCGATGACGGCAGTGGCTCTGCTCTGCCGCATCTTCCTCAAGCAGGATCCCGCGGTTGAAAAAGTGATGGAGAAGCACGCCGACCTGCTCCTGCGAACGCTGCCCAAGTGGGAGCCGGAGGAGAACGGTTGCGACATGTACTACTGGTACTACGGAACCTACGCGATGTTCCAGATGGGTGCTCACAAACCCACCTACTGGAAGAAGTGGGAAGCTGAGCTCGACGGCGCTGTGATCCAATCCCAGCGAACCGATGGCGACGAAAAAGGCTCCTGGGACCCGGTCGGGCCGTGGGGCTTTGCCGGCGGCCGCGTCTACTCCACGGCGTTGATGACTCTCACTCTCGAAGTCAAGTTCCGCTACGCCAGAGTCCTCGGCGCGAGGTAACGCTCTGCCGAAGGTGTAATACCGAACCCGGTTCAGATCTAAACTTTAGGGCCCCATTGCCGTTGGCAATGGGGCCCTAAAGTTTAGATCTGAACCGGGTTCGGTATTACACCTTCGCGGTTCGCGTTGATGAACCTTGCGTGCTCGCGCGCGTTCTTCTCACTGCGGCACTTCGCTGCTCTTGTGAATCGATTAGCCAATCGTTGTGCGCTACCGGTCTATCTCGAGTTTCGCGGAGAGTCAGCGGTCCGATGAACCGCACGCCAGAGGGCGCGCCAATGAAAAGGAATTCCCGATGCCCGACGTCCATTCAACCGTCTCGATCGAAACGAGTTTCGCTCACCCGTGGCAGGAAGAGCAGAGCCTCAGCGAGCGGCTCTACGAATGGATGAATGCCGCGCCGTGGGTCATGATTTCGCTCGCGGCTCACCTGCTGCTCTTCTTTATTGCCGCCACGATTCCGTGGCAAGAGTTCGAGGTCGAAGAGAAGCCACCCTTCATCCAAGCGATCCTTCCGCCAGAGCAACTCCCTTTTGAAGAACCGCCGGTCGAAATTCCACCCAACGAGGAGGTGGAGGTCCCGAGCGACGAGCCCACCCTCCAACCATCCGACGAGCAGGATGACTCGAGCGACTTGGACTCCGACCACTCCGAGGATTTCGACCGCTCATCCGACTACCCGGTCGATTTTGACCCGTTAACCGCAGTCGAGAATCTCGGCCTCGGTCCGCGCGGAGACGGCGGCCATAAATACGGCCCCCGTGTAGGCGGCGGTCAGAAGAGCGGAGCGATCGAAAGAGCCCTCGAAGACGGTCTCGCTTGGCTCACCCATCATCAAGCTGAAGACGGCTCGTGGGATGCGGACGGCTTCGACGCCGAGTGCGGCTCGCTCGGCACGAACCATTGCGACGGCACGGGCTATCCCGAACACGACGTCGGCGTCACGGGACTCGCCCTGCTCGCGTTCCTGGGTATGGGCAGCGACTCCACGCGCGGCGAGTATCGCGAAGTCATCAAGCGCGGAATGCGCTACCTCAAAACCCAGCAAGACCCCGAGAGCGGTTTGATCGGCGATCGTACTTCGCGCGAGTTCATCTACAACCACGCGATCGCGACGCTTGCACTCTGCGAGGACTATTACTTCACCCGCAATCCGTCGCGGAAGAAGACCGCTCAACGTGCGATCGACTTCATCACGCGCGCGCGCGACCCCTACGGCGTCTGGCGCTATGACATCCCCTCCCTCGGCGAAGGCGATACGTCCGTCACCGGCTGGATGATTTTTGCGCTCACTTCCGCCAGGGACGCCGGATTGAAAGTCGACACCGGTGCGTTCGACAGCGCACTCGCCTTCTTCGACGAGATGACCGACGACACGAACGGGCGAGTCGGCTATCTCAGTATGGGCAGCGCGAGCTCGCGTATTCCTGGGCTCAACCAGCACTATCCCGTCGAGAACGGGGAAGCGATGACTGCGGTCGCTCTGCTCTCGCGCGTATTCCTCGGACAGGAACCCGCCGAGCTAGCGGTCATGGAGAAGCACGCTGACCTCTTGCTACGCGCTCTGCCGAAGTGGGAGCCGGAAGAGCGCGGCTGCGACATGTACTACTGGTACTACGGCACCTACGCGATGTTTCAGATGGGTGCTCATAAAACCAGCTACTGGAAGAAGTGGGAAGCGACGCTCGACGCCGCTGTGATTCAAACCCAGCGCAAAGACGGCGACGAGAAAGGCTCCTGGGATCCCGTTGGGCCCTGGGGCTTCGCGGGCGGGCGCGTCTATTCCACGGCGCTCATGGTGCTCACGCTCGAAGTCAAATTTCGCTACGCGAGAGTGCTCGGTACCCGCTGACGCTGAAGGTGTAATACCGAACCCGGTTCAGATCTAAACTTTAGGGCCCCATTGCTGATGGCAATGGGGCCCTAAAGTTTAGATCTGAACCGGGTTCGGTATTACACCTTCAGCGTCAGCAAATTCGACGGTGGAAGATCTTCATGAACTCGGCGACGTTGGCCTTATCGCGAGGCATGATTCCGCCTTGGGTTTCGCTCTTGGCGTGGATCGTGGTCGACGGAACTTCTTCGAGACCCTCGATCGTAATCGTGATGGTAGCCGTTCCCGCGACCATCCCGCCCTTCTTGCTGCACACCAGGACGCGGTTCTCTTCGTCGGCGGAGACCTTCTCCCAACCGTCCATATCGGCCGCCATGTCTAAGGCAGCCGACCAGATATGTTCACGCCGCACAGGTACTCGAATCGGCCGGTGGTGCTCGGCGGAGTGTGAGTCGCTGGTTTCGAAACTTCCGCCCATGGGATAATCCTACTTAGCTTCTGCTACTGGGTCGACTAGCGCTAGGAGAGCTGATGAGCGATCTGTTCTGCCGCCAGTACGAGTCGCTGAAGGCAGCGCCGCACGCTCGATCACAACAAGTTCCCAAGTGGTGCGCGGTTCCCACGGAACTCGCCGCGCAAACCGTACAACTGCGCAGCCTTGCCGAATTAGAGCGTGGCTTTGCTGACCTGACTCTTCAAACGCGCTGCCGCGTTCGCGTGAATCACGTTGCGCTTGGCAGCTTTATCGATCTTCTTCATGGCCAGGGGAGCCGCCTCTACAGCGGCCTCCTTGTCGTCGGCTTGAAGGACTTTCTTCATGGCCGACCGCATTCCGGTGCGGACGATCTTGTTCTGAAGACGAGCCTTCTCTGCTTGGAGAAGACGCTTGGAGGATTGTTTTGAATTGGGCATCGCTACTTCAACTGTTCCATCTTTTCGGCTACGTCCCTGTAGCCGATATCAACTTCGTAAATCCGGACAAAAAAAGAGCGCGCGAGTGCCGCGTCGCCCTCTGCCTCGGAAATGGCGCCGAGATTATACAGAATCTCTTTCGTGCGGTCGCCAGCTCCCGGAAGTCCTTCGAGGGCGGCAGTGTATTGGCTGCGGGCCAGGTCGCTGAGTCCCTTTCGCTGGAAACATTGCCCGAGGTAAAAAAGCGCTTCGCCCCGGGACCTGTGATCGGAGATCGCCCGTTGGAGCTCTGCAGCGGCGGAATCCAGCTCTCCCAGGTGGAGTAGCCGCTTCCCGAGCCGGAGCCGAAGGGAGGCATCGGCGGGCTCTAGCAGGACCCTACGCCGCAAATCCGATAGCTCGAATTCGTGAAGATCCGCTTCGAGCTGGTTGGCCAGCTCCTCCTGGCCCAGCTTGCTCGCCCCCGCGATCCGGCGTTTCAGGCCCCGCACGTACAGCTCGCCCGCTCGGTTCCGAGTGCCTGGAGCTAGCTCGCGAAAGGAGAGCACGCGCTCCACCAGGTCGCCCGCCTCCTCAAGCTCCCCCAACCGATCGTGGACGGTGGCCATCGCCAGCCAAGTCTCTTGGTCCGCGCCGCCCTCGCCGAGCCGCCCCCGCAAGACCTCCAGCTCTTCTCGCAGCTCCTCCTCCGTCCGATGCCGCCGCTGATCCCGCTCGAGCAACCGCGCCTTGTCTTTATCCCGAATCAACTCCCGACTGTGCGTCACCTGATCCAGCCCGCTATCGGTGAGCGCCGTCTCGGCCGCCAAATCCTTTCGAGCCTTCAAGGCCTCCCGATCCCGCGGATCGGCCTCGAGCGCCCGCTCGTAAAACTCGATCGCGCGCCGCGGATCCCCCGTGCTCCGCATCATCGCTCCAGCGCGCTTCAATCCCTCGGGATTGTGCGGCGCAATCTCCGCCAAGAACTCGAACACCGCACAGGCCGACTGCAAATGCCCAGCGCTCTCAAGCGCCGAACCGAGCATCAGATTGGCTTCCTCATCCAGCGGCTGCCCCGCCAAATAATCTTCCAGCGCGTTAGCCGCCGCCGCGTGCCGACCGAGCTTCTGAAGCGTCCGAGCTTTGGCGAGCGGAACCGCTCCGCCGACCGAGCGCAAAAACTTCCCCCCGCGCTTGGTCTCACTGCGCTTTCGAATCGCCTGGCGCAACCCGGCTCGCGCAGGTCCAAGGTCTGGATTCAGATCGAGCAACTGTCGATACAGCTCGATCGCGAAGTCGAAATTGCGACGCCGCAGTGCCTCTTCGGCCTTTTGAATGTGCTTGGAAAAATCCACGTCGATCGAACCGATCCCGCCGGCTCGCGCCGAACGCATGATCTCCCCCCACTAGCTGCCTACTCGCCGCCGGCAACCGTCGCCCGGGGGAAGAGTTCCCTCAAAGAGCGTCCGAGGGAATTCGCGGAGTCTATTTCCGCCCTCAAATCGCGTCAACGCGCTCTCCGTCGTCCGCTTCGAGCCCAACAGCCCGTATATTGTCTGCCCCACTGGCGGCCCAGCCAGTCGATCACCCCGGTCATCGAGCCCGAGACGGGCCGCTCCATCGACTTCGATGACCTCCATTCCGCCTCAAGCGCGCTCCCCTAGCCCGATGTCCGAGAATCTCAAACTTCAAGTCGTCCACTACCCCGAGCCGGTTCTGCGCAAGCGCGCGAAAGAGCTCCCCGAAGTCGACGACGCCGTACGCGAAACCGTCAAGTCGATGTTCGTGACGATGTACGAGGACAAGGGCGTCGGCCTTGCAGCTCCCCAGGTCGGCCTGCGCCAGCGCATCCTCGTGATCAATCCGACCGGCGACCCCGATCAAGCGGAGGAAGAGCTCGCACTCATCAATCCCACCCTGATCGACCGCGCCGGCGAGACGACTTCGATGGAAGAGGGCTGCCTGTCCTTCCCCGGAATCTACGCCGCCGTGGACCGCCCCGATCGCTGCACCGTGCGCGCCCAGCTTCCCGACGGTTCCGAATTCGAGCGCGAGTTCGAGGGCTTTATCAGCCGCGTGATCCAACACGAATACGACCACCTCGAGGGTGTGCTCTTGGTCGACCGCATGTCGCCTGCCGAGAAGGTGCGCAACAAAGCGCTGCTCGAAGAGCTGATCGAAGACTACAAAGACCGCAAGGCGAACTAGCTCCTCCCGCTCCCTCCGTGCGCACCAGCTTTGACACCCGCGAGCTAAAATCGAGCGCCGGCGGCTCGGTCGTCAGTGTCGGTGTATTCGACGGCGTTCATCTCGGGCACCGGGCGATCCTCGCCGCCAACCTCGAGCTCGCCCGCGAACTCGACGTCGAGCCGACCGTCGTCACCTTTCGCCGCCACCCCAAGTCCACGCTCCTGGGCCACGCACCGCGCACGCTCACCACTCTCGATCACCGACTCGAATTGTTTCAACGCGCCGGCATCAAACACGCCGTCGCGCTGACCTTCGACGAGCAGCTCGCTCAGCTCTCCGCCGAGGATTTTGCTCACAAGTATTTGGTCGAGGGCCTCAACGCCCGAGCGCTCGTCCTGGGTTTCGACAGCAAGTTCGGACACGGGCGCCGAGGCACCCCCGAGCTCATGCGCAGTCTGGGCTACGACGTCCGAGTAGTCGATCGAGTCGAGATCGCGGGCCGAGCCATCTCGAGTACCGCCATTCGCGAAGCGGTTGAGCTCGGCGATTTGGAGAGCGCGGAACGGATGCTCGGACGACCGGTCTCCATCATTGGTCACGTTGTCCACGGCGACGCGCGCGGCCGGACGATCGGCTTCCCGACGGCCAATCTCGACCTTCACCACGGGCTCCATCCGCCGGTGGGTGTCTACGCCTGCCGAGTGCGCCTCCTGGGCGAGAGAGCCGACGAGCCCGCCGAGGGCCAAATTCTCGAGGCGGTCACCAACATCGGCTATCGGCCCACGGTCGTGTCGGAGCCATCGAGCGCGCCCCGGGTCGAGGTTCACCTGTTCGACTACGAGGGCGACCTCTACGGGCGCCGGTTGGAGCTCTCCTTCGTGAAGCACCTGCGAGGCGAGCAGCGCTTCGAGGGCCTCGAAGGGCTCATCGCCCAGATCGAGCTCGACTGCGAAGCCGCTCGCCGGGTGCTGGGCGACTCCTGAATCCACGCGCCTCCTGCGGCCAGGATTTTGGAACTGCGCCAATCAGTCCGGTCCCCGTTGTTGACGACCCGCCACTGCGCGGCAACAATTCCCGCCCCAATCCAGAGCGGCGTTGCGCCAAGCGACGCCGACTCGGACCTGGGAACCCGGGTGGATAGCTCAGTTGGTAGAGCACTTGACTGAAAATCAAGGGGTCGCCGGTTCAAGTCCGGCTCTACCCACCACCTCCTCCTCGACGGAAGCGTCGAATCCAAGTGCCAAAGAAGCGGTTCCCCGCTAACCAGCGCGATGACTTCCCACACTCCGCGCGTCATCACGCGCAGTGATCCGACCGAGATCCGCATCGAGTGGGTCGATGGTCACGAGACCGTCTATTCCGCACAGCAACTGAGAGCGATTTGCCCCTGCGCCCGCTGCGTGGACGAAATGAGCGGAGTTCGAACCCACGACCCTGCCAGCGTCCCGGCCGAGCTCACGCAAAAAGACCTCACCATGGTCGGCAACTACGCGATCTCCATGCAGTTCTCCGATACGCACAACACCGGCATCTTCCCCTTCAGCATGTTGCGCGAAAACGACCCCGAGCCGAGCGCGTGATCTCCCAGCCGAGCGAATCCATGAATCTGTCCCAGGCTCTCCAGGACGCCATTTCCGACCTCGAGCAACTCGCTAAGAAGAAGAGCCCTCACCCCTCGCGCCTTCACGCTCGGGACATTCTGATTCCCCTGGGGACCCTGGCGGCTCTCGGCGAACCTTTCGGACAGGAAGAGCTCGTCCAGCGCCTCACCAAGCTCACCGCGCCCTTCGAAGATCGCTGGCAGCGAGCGGTGGCCGAAGAGCTCCAGCTGGCCTGCGCCGAGTACGTCACCTCGGTCGACGAGCACTACATGAAGCTCGCCAACTACGACTTCGATTACACCAGTTCAGCGCGGGAGCGACTGGCCGCCCGGCTCCTGGCCTGTGACATTCTGAGCTGCGAACTCCCCCCCGGTTTGAGCGATCAGATTGAACGAGCGGACCTGATCTACCGCCCCTATCGCGAACGGTACGAAGAAACGCGGAGTTAACCCGCCTCTCGCCCCCCTCCCGCGGGTGTGAAAATCGGCCTTTATTGGGTCAAGAACCCCGATTTCCGGGCCTTCCGTCCCCGCAGGGACCGCTCTCGACCGCCCGGCTCTCAAAAGCCGTTGACGTGGTCTTTTATTGACCATCTCGGCTCGGCATGCTCCTCGACGGATCCCCATCCGCAACATAGGAAAGCCCTTTTTAGGAAAACACGGACATCATGAACAACTTCTTCACCGGAACGCTCGCGCTAGCGGCTCTCGGCACGATCGCAACCGCGACGCCGGATCCCAAGCCGGCGAATAATGAGAGCGAGTGGGCCCGTCTCGATCGCGAAATCGGCGACCTAGCGTCCTCCATCCGACGGCCCGAAACGGGCACCCGAGTGGGTGGCCTGATTCGGACCTACTACATGCACAGCAACGACGCGGCGTTCAATATCGACGACCCCAATGACGCGTTTTTTGAACCAGTAAATTCCGGCGACCGCGTCGGAGGCTTCGGCATGCCCGACGCTGATCTGTACGCCGAGGGCGCGGTCGGAGATGTCGACTGGCGCCTCAGCCTCGGCTATCGCTTTGGCGGCGCGAACGCCCACGTCGTTGAGGTCGAGGACGCCTTCGCGCGATTCCGTTGCGACAGCGGCTTCGGACTCGTCGTCGGCAACTACAGGGCTCCGGTGCTTCGAAGCAACTCGATCCACTCGGAGAATCTCGTCGCTCCCTACCGCACGTTCTCCGGTCAAATCTTGGACGTCTATGACTCCGGAGTCATGTTTACCGGCGACTGGAAGTCCCTCGGCGGCTTCTTCTCCATCCAAAACGGCACAGACAAAAAAGAGTCGAAGCTGCTCTACAGCAGCCGCCTTGAGTACCGCCTCTTCGGTGGAACGGGTCGTGTTGAAGGCGCCTTCGGCGCGAGCGGCGGCACGCGCGGCACTTTTGGGGCCATGTGGCTGCGCGACTCCTCGAATGCCATCGATGGCAGTGCGTTTGGTTTCGATGCCAATGTCACTTCAGGTCCCCTAGCTTGGCACAGTGAAATCGTCCACTGGGACGGCAACCTGCTCGCTGACGGGAACGGCGGCAGCAACGGCAACGGGGGCAGTCTACTCTCGGGTCAGGACTACTTCGGCTCCACCATGCTCCCGATCAACTACGCGGAGCAAGGTGTGCTTAGAGATGTCGATATCTGGGCCTCGACGCTCTCCTGGTTCTTCGCGGGCTGCGACATCGAACTGCTCCTCCGCCTGCAGGGCTATGACGATCCGGGCAACACGCGCTCGGCGACTATCGGCGCAAACTGGTATCAGAATGGCAAGAGCGCCGTCTGGTACACCGGCCTCCAGCAGGTCAACAGTAATGATCACGCCGCCGGTGCTGGGCCGGCACCGGGCAACGGCAACGCGGAAGGCATCGACGATGCGCTCCTCTTCCTGATTGGAGTCAGCGTCGGTCAGAGCACCTCGAGCCTCTAAACCGACCTCCTCTGGGAAGCCCGACGACGGTTCATCACCGACCTCGGCGCGCTTCCACTTCCACGGCCCCGCCCACGGCGGGGCCGTTCTTATTTAAGCGCTCTCGACGACAATTCTTGCGATGCCTCTTGGGTCCGAGAGGTGAATCACGCGAAATAGGGGGACCCGAGCACGCTCCCCCCCTGCCCATGAGCCCCATCGACCACCGAACCAATCGACTGAGCGAGGAGACCAGTCCCTATCTCCTCCAACACGCCGGCAATCCGGTGGACTGGTATCCCTGGGGACCGGAAGCGCTCGAGAAAGCTCGAGCCGAGAGCAAGCCGATCTTTCTCTCGATCGGCTACTCCGCCTGTCACTGGTGTCACGTGATGGAGCGCGAGAGCTTCGAGGACGAGGCGATCGCGAAGTTGATGAACACGCACTTCGTGAACATCAAGGTCGATCGCGAAGAGCGTCCGGACCTGGATGAGATCTACATGAAGGCCGTGCAAGCCATGACCGGTCAAGGCGGCTGGCCGATGAGCGTCTTCCTCACGCCGGACCTCGAGCCCTTCTTCGGCGGCACCTACTTCCCACCGGACAATCGCTACGGCCGCCCCGGCTTCACCTCGGTGCTCGCCTCGATTCATGAAAGCTGGACCAACAATCGCCAGCAACTTGAGAAGCAAGGCGCGCGGCTTCGCGAAATGATTGAGAAGGAGGCCAGCGCTCCCAGGCCGACCGAACTCCATGCCGATGTGCTCGATCGCGGCTTCCGCGACGTCAACGCAAACTTCGACGCGACTTGGGGCGGCTTTGGTGGCGCCCCGAAGTTTCCGCACTCGCTCGATATTCGGATGTGTTTGCGCAACTTCAAACGCACGGGCGATAAGCAGGCACTCCACGTGGCTACGCTCTCGCTCGACCGGATGTCCGAGGGTGGCGTCTACGATCAGCTCGGTGGAGGCTTCCACCGCTACAGCACGGACGAGATGTGGTTGATCCCGCACTTCGAGAAGATGCTGTATGACAACGCGCTCCTCATTCCGGCCTTTATCGAAGCGTTCTTGGTGACCGGCAATGGTCGCTACTCGCGGATCGCCACCGAATGTTGCGATTGGATCTTGCGCGAAATGGTGACCGAGGAAGGCGGCTTCGCGAGCACGCAAGATGCCGACAGCGAGGGCGAGGAGGGCGTGTTCTTCTGTTGGACGCCAGAGCAGCTCGAAAAGGTTTTGGGTGAGAAGCTCGGGACTTGGGCCTCGGAGTGGTTTGGCGTCACTCCTGAGGGGAACTTCGAGGGTGGTCTCAGCGCCTTGTGGCGGCACGATGTCGCCGCCGATATCGCCTCGCGGCTCTCGATCGATCAGGGCGAGTTGATCGAGTCGATGGTGGGTGCGCGCGGAGAGCTCCTGAAGGCGCGCGGCAAGCGCGTAGCGCCGGACACCGACGACAAAGTACTCGCGAGCTGGAATGGCTTGGCGATTTCGGCGCTCGCGCAGACCTATCAGGTGTTCGAGGACGAGCGCTATCTCGATGCTGCTCGCACAGCGGCGAAGTTTGTCCTCACGAAAATGCGTCAAGCAGACGGGCGCCTCTTCGCGACCTCCCGTCACAGCAAGGCTCACCTCAACGCCTACCTCGCGGACTACAGCTACATGATCGCCGCGCTCATCGACCTGTATGAGTCGGACTTCGACGAGTACTGGCTTCGCGAAGCCCAGAAGCTCAGCGACGTCCTGGAAGAGTCCTTCCTCGATCGCGAGAACGGCGGCTTCTTCACAACGGGCGAAGAGCACGAGCAGCTGATCGCCAGGTTGAAAGAACCCCACGATGGCGCGTTGCCCGCGCCCGGCGCCGTTCACGCGCTCAATCTCTCGCGCCTCACGGCACTGACCGGCGACTCGCGCCTCGCGTCGATTGCCGAGATGACCATTCGCTCTGTCGGTGAACTCGCCAATCGCTACCCCTCCGCGTTCGGCCAGCTCCTCCTCGCCGTCGACTTCCTCCAATCCAGTCCACGCGAGATCGTCATCTCCGGAACGCCGAGCGATGCGATGACCGAGGCTTTCCTCGCGCAGGTTCGCAAGACCTTCCTGCCCTCGCGCGTCGTTGCTCTCGCTCACCCGCAAGCCGACTCGGACCTCTTGCCCTTGCTCCAGGACCGCGGTTCCGAGGGAAGCCCTCCGAGCACCTTTGTCTGCCGCAACCAGACCTGCGACATTCCAGCGACCGACCTCGAGACCCTCGCTCGACAGCTTGAGTCCTAAGAGCCTCACCCCCGGCTGAGAGGCCCGGCTCGCGCACTCTCGTCTGCGCCTCGTTTTTTTCGGAGAATTCGTGGCGGGCGAGACTCTCGCCCTCCGCGGTTGTGCATGAACCCAGGATAAGGAGTCCTCATGCACAGAAAAAAAACAGACCTTCGACTCGTCGCCATCGCTCTCTGCCTTTTGCCCCTCGCGAGCTGCGCAGCTCTGGAGGCCATGATCATGGGCTTTTCGCCGCAGTCCTTCACCGCGACGATTGGGTCCGGGTTGGTGATCAATGATGCAGCTACGGATAACGACGCTAACTTCTTTGGCGACATCGACAAGACCGACACGCCGCTCACGCTGGGCGTGAACGCAAAGCTCAGCAAGAGCGTCGGCGTCGACCTTCAGTACATCGACTTCGGCGAAGTTAAATTCGACGGACTCTTCGCGGGCACGACGAGTGTCGGCACAGTAGAGAACAAGGGCGTCGAGCTCTCGGTGACGGGTAAGTACCCGCTCGGGAACGGCTTCAACGCGACCGGAAAAGTCGGCGCCTTGTACTGGGATGGTGAAGAGAACGAGCTCTTCGGCGGAGCACCCGACAATGAGTCCGACCACGGAATCGATCCGCTGTTCGGCTTCGGAGTTGAAAAGGAACTCACGCCACACATCACGGCCGACTTCACGCTGACGCGCTACTTCAACGTGTTCGATGACAACATCGACGCGGCGGTCTTTCGATTGAGATTCGGCCTCTAACTACGCTCGCCCGAGAAGAGGACTCCTGAGGCGAGCAGCTGTCGCGCGGGGCTCGCAACCCGCGCGACAGCCCTCCTCGGGGACCCGATGTGGCATCGAATGCATTCGTTAGAATCCCTCGATGCCATCGGAGGAACAGGACATCACCCGTCTGCTTCAGGCTGCTCAAAACGGGGACGCGAGCGCCTTGGATGCGCTGGCCCCACGCGTGTATGCCGAGATGCGGCGATTGGCGTTCGCGTTACTCCGCAGTGAAAACCCGGGCCACACACTGCAAGCGACCGAGCTTGTGCATGAGGCTTGGCTCAAACTTGTTCAACGCGACTCGGTGGGAGTCGAACACCGGCGACAGTTTTTCAAAGTCGCCAGCACGATCATGCGCAGAATACTTGTCGATCACGCGCGTGCGAAACGCGCGCGGAAACGCGGCGATGGCGTTCAGCCCGAAGCCCTCGATGCGACGGTAGTGGCTCTAGAGGGCAACGTCGGCGACTTGATCGATCTCGAGAACGCGCTGGATGAACTTGCACTCGATCACGCGAGACTGGCCAAGCAAGTCGAGCTGCGCTTCTTCTTGGGCTTGGAGACAACGGAAGCCGCCAAGATTCTCGAGCTCTCGCAACGCCAGACCGAACGCGATTGGACTTTGGCGCGAGCTTGGCTCAAGCGTCGGCTCGATCGAGGCGAGGTCCAACCAAAATGAGTGATCGCGCGTCACGAGTGGAAGAGCTCTTCTTCGATGCGATCGAACTCGCTCCTTCCGAACGCGCAAACTTTCTCGACCGAGCCTGCGCTGAGGATTCCGAGCTGCGCGACGAGTTGGACTCACTGATCAGCGCACACGAATCAGTCGGACACGGATTCCTCGAACCGGCTTCCACGCGCGGACTGGTTGGGCAGACGCTCGGCAGCTTTACCCTAGTTCGGATGATCGGCCACGGCGGCATGGGCACCGTCTACGAAGCCGAACAAGAGCGTCCTCATCGGCAAGTGGCGCTCAAGGTTCTTCGCGTTTTGCCCGGCGATGACCACGACGTCTCGCGCTTTGCGCTCGAAGCCGAAGTGATGGCGCAGCTCCATCATCCCGGCGTCGCGCAGGTCTTCGAGGTCGGCACTCACGATGAAGCGGGCAGCCACTTGATTTGGTTCGCGATGGAGCTCGTCGAAGATGCCTGCGACATCGTGACCTTCGCCGAGCAAAAGCATCTCAGTCGGGACGCTCGAATCGAGCTGTTCTTGAGCTTGTGTCGGGCTGTCCAGCACGGCCACCAACGCGGCGTTCTGCACCGCGATCTGAAACCCGACAACGTGCTCGTCGACGGTGAGGGTCGCCTGAAGGTGATCGACTTCGGAGTCGCGCGCGCGGCGGGATTAGCGGATCAAAAGCTCGGACGACAAGCCGCCGAGTCCGAGGGCGATGTCGTCGGAACGCTCTCCTACATGAGCCCCGAACAGTGCTTGCCAGCGAACGAGCGAGCGGCAGAGCCGGATACCCGCTCCGACATTTATGCGCTGGGCGTCATCCTGTATCAGCTCATGACCGGTGAACGCCCCCACTCTCTCGCGGGCCAAACGGCAACCGACGCGTTCAAGATCATTCGTCACCAGAACCCGATCCCCCCGTCGCGCCGCGCGCCCGACGTCCAAGGCGATCTCGAGACCGTCATCCTCGTCGCTCTCGAGAAGGATCCGGACGATCGCTACGGCACCGCCCAAGCCTTGGGTGACGATCTGCGGCGCTTCATCCATCACGAGCCTCTGCTCGCGCGGCCAAGCTCGCCGGGCCACACTCTCGCTCTCGCGATCCGCCGCAACCGAACCTCCTTCGCAACGGTCGCTCTTCTCATCGCCAGTCTCGTCACCGCCACGATCGTCTCCACCTCCGCGCGCTCGCGCGCGGTCATGGCTGCCGAGCGCGAGAACCAAGCCGCGCGTGTCGCACGCGAGGCCGCCAATGAAGAACGCATCGCGCGCACTCACTCGGAACGCGTGGCTTCCTTCTTAGAGCAGATGCTCGTCAGCGCACAACCGCGCGCCGCCGGCGCAGCGGAACTCAAGGTACGCGAGGTGCTCGACGACGCCCTGCTATCCGCCGAGCGCGAACTCGGTCCGGTGCCGGGTGTTCTCGCGCGAGTGCTCTCCACTCTCGGCTACACCTACGTTCTCTTGGGCGAGTATCAAACCGGCCGTGAAGTTTTGGAGCGCTCGATCGCTCTGGCCGAAACCGGCGTCACCAACCCGCTCGACCTCGCGGCGAGTCGATCGCACTTGGGTCTCGCGCTCCTCCATTTGAGCGAGTTCGAGCTCGCGCGAGTTCAATTCGATAGCGCGATCGAGACGCTCTCTTCGCGGGCAGACGCCGATCCGCTTCGCCTCGTCGAAGTACTCGTGCGCGCTGCGGAACTCGCACGGAAATCCGGCAACCGCGAGCAAGCGCGCGAATACCTCAATCTCGCCACATCGCAATCGGGTCGCGTCCGCGGGCTGTACGACCTCGTTGACGTCGCCGCGGGACTCGGAAACCTCGACGTTGCGGATCAAGACTACTCCAGCGCCGAACAACACTTCTCGGTTGCCCTTGAAGAACTGGAGCGCTTTGACCAACCGAATCTTCACTCCCTCGGTGCGCTCCACAACAGCCTGGCCTCGGTCTATTTTCACCAGGGTCGTATTCAAGAGGCCGATGACCACTGGAGCCAAGCCCTCGCGATCCTCGAAGGGATCTTGGGGCCCGATCACGTGGACGTGCTCTCCGTGTCCGGCAACCTCGCCCTGGTCTCGGTGAGACTCGGGGACTTTGCCAAAGCCGAAGCGAGCTTCCAGCGAGTCCTCGATAGTCGCCGCACGACGCTCGGTCCGCTCCACCCGCGGGTCGCCAACACGCTGGTCGAGATGGCGGGCTTGTTCCTCACGAGCGGCGACCTCGATCGTGCGGAAGAGGCCGCCCGAGAAGCCGTCGCTATCGACCGCGAGTTCGCCAAGACGAATCCGGGCTCACCGATTCTCGCCACCCACCTCGTCACACTCGCGCTCGTCTACAAGGAACAGGGCGACCTGGAGAGCGCCCTTCTTAACATCGACGAGTCCCTACAACTGAACCGCGCGCAATTCCCCGCAGGCCACCCGAGCCTCGCCGGCCCGCTCACTCTGATGGCTTCGCTCTACCTCGACAACGATGATCCGGCGAGCGCCGAACCGCTGCTCCTCGAAGCCCACACGATTCGATCGACTCGTCTGCCCGACCACTGGCTCGCCGCGAACACCGCCAGCCTCTACGGCGAGTGCCTGCTCAAGCTCGGAAGAATTTCCGAGGCCGCTCCGCTCATCACCGAAGCCGCCGCGGCATTGAGAAACGTCTTGCCGGCCGATGACTTCCGCCTGGAAGCAGCAGAACAGCGCGTCAAACTTTTAGTCCAATCGACGGCAAGCTCCGCTGAAAGCGAATAGACCGGCGACTGCTAAACCGCGCTAGCCACTAGTGCTCCGGCTCGGGCGCTCCCGCCGTTCCACCTTCGCGCATGGGTTTTCCCATGACGGCTTTGTCGCCGAACTTCAAGCGCTCGTCGATCTCGCGATCGAAGGCGGGGTGGTGCGGCTCCGTGTTGAAGCGGCGGTGTTGGCTGACGCAGACATAACACTCGACGACGTCGCCAGAGAATTGATAGAGCAGCCAATCGACGATACCGGCGACGAAGAGGCTGATGTAGTAAGTGAACGGCGCGAGAAGTGCTGCGACGATCACTATCGAAAAACCGATCAGGCGCGGAAAGTCCTTGCGCGTGTAGAGCTCTGGGTGACCGCAGGCCAAGCAACCGGTTAGGCCGCCGGATTTAGTGAGGTGCTCTTTGTGGAGCGTGCGCTCCGTCCCATCGGCGTCTTCGATGCTGTCGGGCAGGTCCTCGACTCGACTCGCGGAAATCGTCGCCAGGGACGGATCCTGAATCAGGTCTTCGCAGAAGAGCAGCTCCGGACCCTTACTCGCGCTCATAGAGGAACTCCGTAGGAATCTTGAAGCGAGATCGAGACGGCGGTGCCGATCAAGACGAGGACGGTGGAGGCGTAGAGAATTCCCGTCGCGGAACGAGTGTTCTTACAGCGCAGTGAGCTCGAAGTCATGCCGGCGAATAGAAGTGGAAGCAGGAGACCGACGGTGACTCGCGTGCCCAAGTGAAAGAGTCCCCACATTCCGAACAGCGAGGCTTCTTCGCCCTCGAACTTGTCCATGAAAGTCCAGCAGGTGATTCCGACGAAGGCCAGCGAGAGAATCATGCTGACGATCGTGACCTTGTTGAGGCGCTCGAGGTGCCGCACGGCGAGATTGGGAACCGTGAGGTACCAGTGACCGAGCACCATCGCGAGGGCGACGCTGCCGGCGACGGTTCCCGTTGCGAGGGCGGAGAGGCTTGCGATCGCGAGCTGGCCGGCACCTTCGATTTCGGTGCTGGCGCTGAGCGAGCTCGCCAGCGCGATGATCGTGCCGACCATGGCGAGCCCGAGACCCGCGCCCCACCTCCAGCCGCGCATCGGTCCGGAGTAGAGCGGGTAGGAGATCAGCGCGATCAAACCAGCCAGGACGGTAAGGTCGGTCCAAGCCGCCTGTCCGACGAGGACGGGCACGACAGTCGCGACGAGGAGCGGAACCATGGCCGTGGTGCCCATGATGCGATAGAAGAAGGCCCCGACCGGCGCCTTGGGCACGAAGGCCAAGGCGGCCAGCACGCCGAATCCGATCTCGAGACAGAACTGCGTCCCTAATGAGCTCCAAGCCATCGCGGCATTGTAGGGATTGATCGCGCTCGGGGGAGACGCAGCTTGCCCGCTCCGCCAAACTCATCGCGCCTCGACTCACACCGTTCTCCAGCAACCCACTCTCCAACCATGGAAAGACTCAACGTCCTCGTCACCGGAGCCAGCCGCGGCATCGGAGCCGCCATCGCCCTCAGATTCGCTCGAGCGGGAGCGCGCGTCCTCGGGAGCGCCCGGAGCGCAGAAGCCCTCGAGCGCATCGCCGGCGAAGTCCGGGCAGCCGGGGGCGAGTTCATCCCCTGCCCGATGGAGGTCTCCGACCGCGCGGCGGTCGAGACGGAGGTCGGAAAAGCCCTGGCGGCCAGCGGCGGCAAGCTCGACGTCCTCGTCAACAACGCCGGGATCTTCGACATCATCCCGGTCTGGGAGCTCCACCCCGAACAGTTCACACGCATGATCGAGGTCAATCTCTACGGCCCGCTCTACGTCACTCTGGCCTGCCTCGGCGCTCTCGCGCACAGCGATCGCGCCCACGTGATCAACATCTCCTCCACCGCCGGCCAGCAGGGTTATCCCGGTGGCACCGCCTACTGCACCAGCAAGTACGCCCTGCGCGGACTCTCCGACGGAATGCGGATCGACCTCGCCGAGCGCGGCATTCGCATCTCGACGATCTACCCCGGCGCCACCGACACCGAGATCTTCGACGACCTCCCCGGCGACTGGGATCGCGCCAGTATGAATCGCCCGGAGGACGTCAGCGATGTCGTCTGGGAGACCTACTCGGCGAAAGAAGAGCTCACCGACGTCAACGTCGCGCCGCCTTCGAACTAGCGAAGAGGCGGACTACTTTTTGAGAATGAAGCGGGTCACGAATCCGTCCTGGAGGAGGAAAGCCCAGCTCGTTTTGTCGCCGGTGTTTTTCGGTCGCGAATACGAAAAATTCATCCCACCCGCCGGGCGAAAAATCGTGGTCGGCGGACCGTAGATTCGAAGCAGGTCTTTTGGGGTCAGAAAGTGTTGGGAGCGATTGGCTCCCTCAGGATCTGCATACCAGTTGAGCTCGAGCAGCTCGAGCGCCGACCAGTTCGGCTCCGTTTGCCGAGCGCGCATGGCGAACATGCTCTCGTCTCCCCCGCCCGACGAGTCGCGCAGAACTTGCTGGGTCTCGGCGGACTCGCGCTCGAAAGCCATGCGAAGTGCATCCAGACTGCTCACCAAATCAGTGAGCGACTCGGGCACGACTTGCTCCTCGAGCGCGGGCGACTCGGCACTCTCCTCGGAGACCGCCTCGATCGGAGACGGAGCGAAGGTCGCCAAATGCATTTCGATTCGCTCCAGGCTCTCCGCCCGTCGCTCGCCCAATTCGCGGATTCCTTCCCATTCGCTGCGGAGCTCGGAACGCATCCGCTCGAACTCCGTCGTCGAAGACTCGGAGACCACCGGTCCCGACGACAACAAGCCAATCACTTCGGCGATTGCGATCACGATCAACAAGCCGACCACCCACGGACTCTTACCGCTATTTTCGTTCATGAAAGAATTGTAGCCGAGCCACAAAACACCTGGATTCGACGTTTTCGCTTTCACGTTCTCCCGCCGGACGGCTCATAGCGCGGTCTGAACGACTGGAATTCACACCTGCCCGCGGAGTCCGATTATGAAACTGCGTCTCTTCCCGACACTTGTCAGCCTCGCGATGCTGCCCTTTCTCGCGTCTTTTATGGAGTCGCTCGGTTCGCCGAGCTACGGGGCGCGAACCGAAACCCGGCAGCTTCGTCCCGAGGGACAAGAGCTCGTCGACGCACTGCCTGAAGACACGATTCTGTTTCTCGAAGGTCCGGCACTCGCGCCGCTCCTCCAAGCGGGATCTAACTCCGACCTCCTTCGCGCGCTCGGCGCCAATTCATCGGTGCGCGCACTGCTCGATCAGGCCGACCCGTCCCTCGAAGAGTTGATCGAGAAGGGCTCGACAATTCTCGACACGCCGCTGTTGCCCCGGCTGGGTTCGGTACTCGCCGGCGGTCTGGCGATCGGCATGTCGCCGGGAGAGACCAAGCTGAATTGGACACTCGTCGCGCACAGCGATGACGCGGATCAGCTCGAAGAGAGCTTGGGGCGCGTCCTGCGATTCGTCGGCGAGCAAGCTGGCTTCCCGAGAGCGTTTAACCAACCGCACGATACGGTCGCGGGGGCCGACGTCTGGTACATCGGCGAAGAGTTCGGCGTCGCGCAGAGCGGCACCTTCCTGGTCGCCAGTACCTCACAAGATCACCTGCGCCACGCGCTCGCGAGCGTCGCGCCGGTGGCCGACCAAGTCGCGCAAGCAAACGGCGAATCGATTGAAGCCGCGCTTCGTTTGACGATTCGCGCCGACGAGTGGCTGAAGGTCGACGAAGGGTCGGAGGGAATAAAGGGCGCGAGGCAACTCGAAGAGCTGCGCGCTTCTGCCGCTAAACCCGCCGTTCAGTTCTTGCTCGGCCCCAGCCTCGCGATGATCACGCGCAGCGACGAGTTCCGCATCGAACTGTTCGTCGACGGGGAAGACCTGCGGCTCGAGCTCCAGGGAGAGGGCATCGACGCGGGTCCGTTCGCCGCGCTCTTGCCGAAGCACGCCAAGAGTTTCGCCGAGCCGCCGCCCGCTTTGCAGATGTTCGGCCAAGGCGCAAACCTGCTCGTGTACCGGGATATCGACGCTCTCTTCGAGCACCGCGCGGACCTCTTTCCTGCGAACGATCTGCCCGAGTTCGCGAAATCGATCAGTAATCTGTCTCCGTTTCTCGGCGGAATGGACCTCACCGAAGAGGTCTTTCCCGGACTCAGCCCATGGATGCGACTCGTCGTCGATCCGGTCGAGTTCGATCCCAGTGCACACCCCGCGCAACCTCTGCCCGCGGCCTGCCTCTTGGTTCAGGTCGAAGATCCCGAGCGCCTGGGAAACTCGTTGGTCGCCGCTTTTCAGAGCGCTGTCTCGCTCATCAATCTCGAACGCGCCCAACAGATGAAGCCGCCGCTGCTCCTCGGAATCGAGCTTGTCGACGGTATCGAGATGAGCAAAGCGCACTACTTGCTCTCGGATCCGAAAGGCGGCGTGGACATGGAGTACAACCTCGCGCCGGCCTGCGCGCTCGTCGACTCGACTTTCGTTCTCGGCACGCACAAGCATCTCGTCGAACGCGTCGTCCGGGACCTCGCCTCACAGACGAGTCGATCGGTGGAAGTCATGCCGACGGCCGAGAACTTGCGCCTATCCGGAGCTCTGGTGGTCGACGCGTTGGTCGAGAATTTACACGCCTTGGTCATGAGCAAAGTTTTGGATGAGGGAGTCAGCAAGAGCGAGGCGAAGGGCGAACTCGAGGTGGTGATCGGACTGATCGAGTTGATGAAGACGCTCGAGCTTCAAGTGGAATGCACCGATCCACAGAGTGTTCGAGTCGAGCTCCGGCTCGATGTGCGCGATGATTCGAAAGACGGAGAGATGGTGGCGCGATGAAGCTGAGCAGGACGAAAAGCGCACTCGCCGAGTGGCGACCGACGCCAGGCAATGCATGGGATGCATCCGCCGCCGCACAACTCCTGCGCCGCGGTGGGTTCGGCCCCAGACCCGCGGACTTGGAACGCGCGCTCGACGAGGGTGTGGATAGGACCATCGAGAGATTGTCCGAAGCTCCCGAGTCCTTGGAGGAGAACCTGAGCGGAATTCACTCGCTGCTCGGTGTCGGCAAGATCAGTCAACTGCAAGCCTGGTGGATGTCGCTGATCACCGGTGGCGGTGTGCCCCTCGTCGAGCGCATGGCGCTCATGTGGCACAACCACTTCGCGACCTCGAACGACAAGGTCGACGACGTTCGGATGATGCACCGGCAGAACGTGATTCTGCGCGAGAACGGGCTGGGCGACTTTCGCGGTTTGCTTCGCAAGCTCGCCAAGGATCCGGCCATGCTCATCTGGCTCGATGGCGACGCGAACAAGCGTGGCAATCCCAACGAAAACTTTGCGCGCGAGGTGATGGAGCTCTTTGCGCTCGGCATCGGCAACTACGACGAGCGCGACGTTCAAGAAGCCGCGCGCGCCTTTACCGGTTGGGGCACGAACGGTCGCGCGTTCGCCTTCTCGCCGGATCATCACGACACCGGCGAGAAACAGATCTTCGGAAAGCGCGGGGAGTTCGATGGCGACGAAGCACTGGAGCTCGTCTTGAATCACCCCGCTTGTCGAGAGCATGTCGCGCGCAAGTTGATCGAGAGCTTCGTCGACGCGAAGCCTGAGGGAGCCGCGGTTCGCGAGCTCGCGGGCGTCCTGGTTGAACGCGAGTGGAATATCGGTGCGACGCTCGACGTGCTGCTGCGCTCGGAGCTCTTCTTCCAACCCCGCGTCCGGCGCGGCCGAATCGCCGGTCCGGTGGAGATCGTCGCGATGACGGTGCGTTGTATGGACAAGAGCATCGCGCCTTCGCGACTGGCGCTCGCCGCCGATCGGATGGGCCAGAGCTTGTTCCGCCCGCCCTCGGTGAAGGGCTGGGATATGGGCCGAGGTTGGATCAACGCCGGAACGTGGCTCGCGCGGCACAACGAACTCGCGGCCTACGTCGTCGACTCTTCGGGCAAGCCACGCGCGACCTTGGGCTCGGCCTTCTCCAAACGCGCCGAGCGCGAACCGAGCGAGCGAGTTCTAAACACACTCTTCCCGGACGGGACCGACCGAGCCTACGCAGGAGCCATGCGCACAGCGGCGGACGCCTGTACCTCCGAACAACAAGCCCTCGCGCAGGTCGCCGCCCTCGCGTTCTCGTCCCCCGAATACCACTTGGTCTAACCGAGCTCATCGATATGCCCAGTACACGCAGACAGTTTCTCATCAACGGCATTGGCGTCACGGCTTCCCTGGCCGCAATGCCGCTTCTTCCGAATGCACTCGCGCGCACGCCGCGGAAGCGAGAGCGCGTCCTCGTCGTACTGCAACTCAGCGGCGGCAACGACGGACTCAACACCGTCATCCCGCGCACGCAGGACGCCTACTACCGTCTCCGGCCCACGCTCGCCATTGGCTCGAACGCGGTGCACGCGCTCGACAAGAACTACGGCTTGCACCCTTCGATGGGCGCCCTTGCCAAAGTCTTTGAGGAGCAGAAGCTCGCCGTCCTTCATGGCGTTGGCCACACAGTCCAAGAGCGCTCGCACTTTCGCTCGATGGAGATCTGGCACACCGCCAGCACGGCCCTTCCGCTTGCCGACACCGGCTGGCTCGGCCGCCTCTCCGACCAAATCAGCGCGCGCTCGCCGGGCAGTATGCCGGCACTTCACATCGGCGCGGGGACTCTGCCGCTGGCGCTGCGCGGACACGGCCACTTGCCCCCCACTGTTCGCGATCCGAAAGGCTTTTTGCTCGAGCCGAATACGCCCGCCTTCGCGAGTTCGCGCGAACAACTCTTGAGCGCGAGTTCTGCGGACGGCGACCTCGACTTCCTGCGCAACTCCGCGAAGAGTACGTACACCGCCGCGAAACGAATGACCGAGCTGACCAGCGCGAAGTCATCCGTCAGCTACCCGAACACCGAACTCGGGCGCCAGCTGAAGCTCGTCGCTAGGCTCATCTCCGGAGAGTTCGGCACGCGTGTCTTCCAAGTCGAGCTCGGCGGCTTCGACCACCACTCGCGCCAAGCGCCCGCGCACCAAGCGCTGCTCGGCCAACTCTCGAATGCCCTCGCCGCCTTCCAAGGCGACCTCGATGAATCCGGCCACGACGACCGCGTCATGACACTGGTCTTCAGCGAGTTCGGAAGACGCGCCGCCGAGAACGGATCGCGTGGAACCGACCACGGCGCCGGTGCGCCAGCCTTCTTGATGGGCTCGAAGGTGCGAGCGGGTCTGCACGGCACCGGCCCGGATCTAACTCAACTTGTCGATGGCGACGTCGCCGTGACCACCGACTTCCGCAGCGTCTACACGACGCTCGAGCAGAGCTGGATGGGCATGAAGCCGTCGACGCGGGCCAAAGCCCTTCCTCTATTGGGGTAATCCTCGGTCGCCGAGGTGCTGAAGTCGGGACGGACACTCCCGCGAGTCGCTCGTTGGCCCCCCGGGAGGCGCGGGAAATGGACTTCCCCAACAGGTCAGGGCGGCTGTCGCTATCGGGCGGCGGCGAATGAGCGTGCGATCCGATTTTTGCGGTACCCTTCTGTGGCAAAATTCCAAGACGTCCCCCAATGGGTGCGACTGAGGTCCACTGGGCAAGCTAGCGAACGACAGTGTTTCGCCAGGGCCTAAAAACGCGTCACCGATGCCGAGAAGTCGGCGTAGCGCGGAACTTCGCGAGCGTTACCTCGCTCAATCGCCCCTCATCATTCGAACCTACGCCTCCACGATGCTCACCACCTTCGGATTCCGTTCGGCAGCCGCCCTGCTCCTCGTCACCGCAGTCACCCCCAGCCTGGCTTCGGCGAACGGAGCCGACGCGCTCTACGACGTGCACTTCACCCCGACTTGGAGCTTCGCCACTCATCCGACGGCCTTTCCTCCGTTCGCTCACTTCTCCCCTTTGATCGGCGCGACGCATAACGCAGGCGTTCAGTTCTGGACACCGGGCGGAGTTTCGTCGCCGGGCATCGAAGTCATGGCCGAATCCGGCGGCACGTTTCAGCTCGACTCCGAAGTCATGCAGGCGATTACGGCCGGCAATGCGGGCGAGGTCATCAACGGCGGCGCGATCTTCTTGCCCGGTACCGCAATGGGCACCTTTCGCGTCACCGATGAGTTCCCCCTCGTCTCCCTGGTCACGATGATCGCGCCCAGCCCCGATTGGTTCGTCGGCGTCCATGACCTGAACCTGCTCTCGCCGACGGGTTGGGTCGACAATCTCGTTGTCGACCTGTTTGCCTACGACGCGGGCACCGACAGTGGAGCGACGTTCACTTCCAACGACATTAACACCCTGCCGAAGCAGCACATCTCGCTCATCACGGGCGGTCCGTTTACCGGCATGGACTCGCTCGGAACCTTCACCTTTGTGCGTCGAGCGAGCACCTTCCGATATGGTTCTGTGAATCCCGCCGAGAGTTTCGTCGTAACGTCTGGAGTTCCGCAAATGGGCACGACGGTAGAATTCGAGTTCAAGGATCCCTCCGGAACCATGCTCCAACCTTCGAAGGTCTTTTTATCGGCCGCAATCACGGCTGACCCGTTGTATCCCTCCGGCACGATCGTTCCCTTCTACGGTTTGACCGCGCCGGGAACTCCGGGCGAGATACTGGTTGGCCCGACCTTCTTGACGAGACGCGCCGGGATGTGGAAGGGCAATCCCGTCGGATTCACCCTTCAGGTTCCTGTGGATCCGACGTTGGAGGGCGTGCCCATCTACTTGCAGGGCTTCTTCTACGACGCAACTCATCGTGTCGGATTGACGAGCGCCATCAAGCTCGTCATCGGGGCGTAGTCGACAAGGGGAACGCGGGCTCAGCACAAGAAGAGGCTGTCCCGCGGCTTTGGTGGAAGCCTAGTCCTCGATCCAGCGAGGGCACCGATCGCTGCACTGTCAGACCGACGGTTGCCCTATCCGCTTCTCTCCGCGCGTGACTTTCGCTCCCACTCGAGCAGCGCGATCAGCAAGCCGAGGATCGAGGACATCAGCCATAATCCGCCGAGGTGCTCGCCTTTAGCGGGGACGACGATCATCGGGATCGATCCGGCGAGCGGGCCGACGACGAGATAACCCCAGCGTGCGGTTCGGAAGAAGCGAATCGTCGTCAGGATCACGACGCCGAAGAGAGCGCCAAAGAGGAAGGCCGCGGTCACGGCGATGAAGTAGTTGATGACGCCGCCTTCGGCCTCGCGGCTGAGCGGCAGCGCAAAAATTCCGCCTGTGAGGATCGCCAAGCGATAGCTGCTCATCCAGGTTCGTATGCGTGTGAGCATGACTAGCTCTCCTTTTCGTCGGTGAGGTCGATCGTGGGCATGAGCTCTTCGAAGGCTTGGCCCCATTCGGAGACGGACGCGCCGAAGCCGCTCCATGAACTCGGTAAGGAGTTTGCCGGGGAGGCGTCGTCTTGAGAGAGCGTGCGAATGGCGATCAGGGCGAGGGCGGCGGCTGCGAGCGGGAGTAGGGTGGAGACCTTGAGTCGCTGCCAACCCGAGACTGCGGTTGGAGCGGGAATGAGCGCGAGTCGATCATTCAGCCCAGCCATCGCGAAGTCGAGCTCGGACTCGACCGTGGTCGCAGGAACGAGGGTCTCGAGCATGAGCTCGAGCTCGTCACTCTCGGCGCGACAACTGGCGCAGGCCTCTAGGTGTCCCGAGTCGCGCGCCTCCTCGATCGGAGCCAGCCCGCCATCGAGCAACTCCGTCAGTCGATGACGGACTCTTTCACAGGAACTCGACGGCTCCCGCGAGCCGCTCGCGTCGCGAACACCACGATCTTGATTTTCTTTAGTCATAACCATTCACCGCCTAACGCCGCGCGTAACTTGCGCAGCCCTTGATAGAAATTCGCGCGGGCATTCGCCTCCGAGATTCCGAGCAGCTCTGCGATCTCGCCGTGCGAGAGTTCGCCGTCCGATCGCAGGAGACAGACCTCGCGCTGGCGAGGCGGCAGCTCCTGCATCGCTGCCTGTACGCGCGAACGAAGCTCGCGCTTCTCGAGTTCTTCCAATGCGCCTGGCTCCGCACGATCATCACGGATCGATTCGGGAGCCTCCGACAACGCCACTTCCGATCGCTTGCGCAACCTTTGGGCCAGCGCGTTGCGGGCCATCGTGAGCACCCAAGCGCGAAAACGTTCGGGATCACGCAGGCTCGCGAGTTGCTCAAGCGCCCGAACGAGCGTGTCTTGATAGAGGTCGCGCGCTCGATCGAGCAGAGGCTCGCGCCCTCGCACGAAGGACCATAAGACTCGGCCGTGACGCTCGAGCAGCTCCGCAAAGCCCTCTCGATCGCCCGCCAAGACTCGTGTGATGATCTCGGTGTCGCTCTGTTCCACAGTACTCTCATGAGCTGTCGGGCCCGCGATCGGGGCTCTGCTCGACGCTCTGTCGCACTCAGTCGGATTTCGTGAAACGGATTTCGACAAAACTTCGACCGTCATTCCTCTCGCGCATCGAATCCGCCCGCCCGCGACAGGCTCGTCATCGACGCCAGGCAAGCGAACACCATGAAAGCCCCCACCGCCAGCAGCACGGGGTGTTGCCCGAACTTATCCATCGCCAGACCGATGATCGGCGCGATGATCAGGAAAGTACCCCGAAAGATCAGGCTGCGCAGGGAGAGAAAGCCCGCGCGGTCCGTGCTCGGAATCAGGCGCTGTTCCTCATGTCCCAGTGGCGGCGAGAACAAGCCGCGCATCGTCGTGAGCACCAGATAGAAACCGACGCCCCACAGGCTCTGCGAGAGCCCCATACCCGCGTACCCGATCGCGATCAGAACCACGCACACGACCATCAACCGGAGGAAGCCGATGCGCGCGGACACGCGGGTTGCGAAGAGCGACGAGATCGCGACGCTGTAGTTCGCCACCGCCCAGACCACGCCCAACCAACCGGCATCCATGCCCGCGTCGGTCGCGTAGAGTTGAATCGTCCACACCGGGATGAAGGAGGACATGCCGAGCGCGATCGTCAGCAACATGACCGCGCGCAACCGCGGTGACTCCGTAGAGACGTGCCTGACCATCGCGCGAATCTGTTGCCAATTGCCGCCGGTCGGAGGACGGTGACGCGCCGGCTCGACCAACCGCCAAGCCACGTACAGGTTGACGATCCAGACGACCGTCTCGGTAACGAAGGGCAACCGCGCCCAGTACGCAAACATCACGCCTGCAACAAGCGCCGCCGAGCCCTCACCGAGCTGGCCCCAAAAACGCATGCGTCCGTTCCACTTGCTGTAGTCGGACTCGCGACCCGTCTCCTTCAGGGACTCGTAGAGCAGCGCTTGATCGCTGCCCGAGACCAATGAGATTCCGATGCCGAGGACGATCTCGCCGAGAACGACGCCGCCAATTCCGTCTGCGCGCGCATAGATCGACCAACCGATCGCGTTCAAGATCGCAGCGATCACCAGAGTGCGTCGATAGCCGATGCGGTCGGCCAAGTAGCCCGACGGAAACTCGAACAGCACCATCGCGAGCCCGAAGCCGCCCTGCACAAGCATGATTTCGGTCATGCTCATCCCGAGATCCTGACGGTAGAACACGGTCAGGATAGCCATCGGGAAGAGGCTCATCTGAAGCGCATGAAAGACGCACAGGAGCCCCGGATTGCGCTTCAGCTCGGGCATGCCCAAACATAGCGATTAGCGGACTCGAACGGCGGGCAGATTATCTCGCAAACGTTGCGTCGTTCGCTTGGCGTGCTTGTCTGCTCGCGGCTACGTCGCGGGGACTTGAGTATCCGGTGCTCCGAGCAGAACGAAGGAGCTCCACGAGATCGCGTTCGCATTCGACTCGCGAGCGGCTCGCTGGGAAGCCACGAGCGCCGAGCGCGCTGTCTCTCCGGAGGCAAGACGTTCATAGAACGCGCCCATGAACTGGGCGGAGTCGCGATCATCGACGGGCCAGAGGCTGCACAGCACGCTTCTTGCGCCCCGGCGGATGAAGCTGCTTGCGAGACCAAAGGCCTCTTCACCCCCGCTGACGTGGGACCGACCGGTCTCGCATCCGCTCAGAGTTACCAGGTCGAAGTCGAGCCGCAGCTTGGCCAGCTCGCGCGCGGTCAACATCGTGTCACCCAAGAGCAGCGCGGACATGACCGGATTGTCCGGCCGGAAGACGCCGTGGCTGGCGAGGTGCAACAGCCCTCCCGACGAATCGCGACAGCCCAATAGGCCGTGAAGTTCCCCTTCGGGAACCTGAGTCGCCAGCGGTCCATATAGGTGCGAGAGGTTCTCGGCCTCGCCCTCAAGAGCCGGTAGGTCAGCGGATCGCGCTCGGCAAATCGTAACTTCGCCCCCCTGAGAGCTCCGCGCCCTGCAGTGAGCCACGTGTCCAATCGAGATCCCGAACGTCACATCATGGAGGTCGGCCAACGTGGCGCCCGAGGTGCGAAAGGCGTGAAAGGGTAGACCGTGCAGCGAGCCGTAGGGAACGATCACGAGCGCGCGCTCTTGAACTCGATCGAGTACGGGTGTGATCAAGCGCTCGCCCAGGGCATCGAGGATGGATTCCGAAGACGCGGCGAGTTTCTTGTGGTTGCGCCTCGAGTAGTCCTCACCAAATCGAAGCTTGTCGACGTGGAAGGTCCACCTCCGACGCAGGCGCCCAATCTCGTCGAGATTCAAGTCGAGCGGAATCGCTTCGAGCCGATCCGTCGTCAAGACGTACGCGATTGCGCCGTATTGGCTGAGCGCATAAGCGAGGAGCGCTTCTCCAGGCGCGACCGCGCGGCGCAGACTCTCCAGATCAACCGCGGGCCGAGTCGGTTCCGCGCGCTGGGTAATGACGTCAGTCTCCGCTTCGCGGAGCCGCGCGTCGTCACCCGTCTTCCCGCTCAACTCCTCTTCACCCCCGGCGGCCCCGACGTCCGAATCGAGACTCTTGGTGAAGTACCAAGCGAGTCTCTGGTGCGCTGATGAGCTTCGGTCGGCGTCGCCGCCCGTTGGGCTCCAGCTTCGGAACCGGCCGGACTCGAGCATCTGCAGCGAACTCTCCGGGTTGTGCTCGTGAACCGCGCGAAGATAGGCGAGGTCGACGTAAGCCCCGTGCGGACTGCGGAAGAAAGCGATTCGAATATCGGAGCGCGGGAGCTCTCCGAGCACACCCTCGACCGTCTCGATAACCGTTTGGAGTTCCGCGACCGCGCCGCTCGTATCATCGAGCCTGTACTTGAGGTCGGCGAGAACTCGGTGCGCTTGCCCTAAGACAATCGCATCGAGCGCGCGATTCGATCGGCGGTCGGTGATCAAAGCGGTGAGCACGGCGCGAGCCTCGTCGAATTGAGACATCCGCACGAGCGTGCGCGCGAGCGCTGTCGCGGCCAGCGCGCTCCAGAGTGCAAGCCCGCGCTCTTCAAGTGTCCGATGGGCTCCGCGCAGAATCCGCGCCGCGACCTCGGCATCACCATTCAAAACGTGCACCTCGCTGCGATGAATATCGACGATCGCCGCCCACGCGGGATTGTTCAAACGTTCGAAGATCGCGCGCGCTTCGAAAAACGCCTGGCTTGCGACAGAGGGATCCTTCAGACGAAGGTTGGCGACGCCGAGGATCGTCTCCGCTTTCGCGCGCTCATAGTCGAGCTCGAGCCCGGCGAATCCCTTCGCCGCACGCGCGGCGTGAGTAGCGGCTTCTCGACGTGCATCGAGCCTTAAGTAGATCTCCGCCAGGTCGAGATCACACAAGGGCATGCCCCGCGGCTTGCGATGAATCGCGTACATCCGCCGCGCTTCCTCGAGCCCTTCGATCGCCTCCTCAAAACTTCCGCGACGGGACAGAACGAGCGAGAGCATGTAGACACAGTCCGCGACGTGAACGTCCATGCCCTCGCTTGCGAAGACTCCGCGCGCCGCCTGGAAGGTCTGCTCCGCGTCGGCAAACATCCCGGACTGTGACTGGACGATGGCGAGGTTGTAGCGCGAGATCGCGAGCTCGAGTGGCCGGCGAATGCGCTCGAAACGCGCACATGCAGAGAGGTACTTCTCACGCGCACGGGGATAATCGTCGAGCCGCACATAGACGTTGCCCACGTTCGTCTCGAGTTGCGCGAGGATCCGCTCTTCACCAAGGCGCTCGAGAATCTCACGCGCTTGCTCCGCGCGCTCCAGCGCTTCTTCGGGCTTTCCCGCGAGCTGATAGACATCGACGAGGCTCCTCAAGACGCGCGCGGCCTCCAGTTCGTTGCCTTCCTTCTCGTAGACGGCCAGGGCCTCGAGGTAGGCGTCCAAAGCCTCCTGTGATCTTCCGTTCGAGTGGTACGCCGTCGCCCGCCCTCGAAAGATCACGGCGGCAATCTCCGGAGATCGATCGGAAATTCGCCCGAGTAGTTCGGCTAAGGGGAGTGCGCCGGGCGGATCGCTTCGAACCAACTCGTCGATGCGTCGCTTGGTCTCTTCGACCAACTTTTGCCGCCCGGCCGGACCGAGAACCTCCAGCGCACCGTCTTCGATTGCCGCCGGATCCGCCAGGAATCGATCGAGATTGAGCTCCATCAGCCGACTTTGAACACCAGCTCCGGAACCAAGAGCAGCTTCTGCTCCGTCTCGAGCGCAAGCTCGTAAGACCCGGCGCGAACTCCCGGAATTTCGAACTCGCCGAGCGACTCGATTTCCACCTGGCGAGGAGCCTCGTCTCCGTACAAGACGCAGGCGCCTCCCGCGAACTCCTCCTCTTCCGACACAAGCAACTGACCGATCAAGAGCTCGTCTTCGTTCCAGGACAGATCGATCTCATGGCCATCCACCTCGAACAGTTCGTGGAATGGAGACTTCGTCCCCCCTCGCAAGGTTGTCGTCGCCGCAGGCATTTGCGCCGCGACCAGTAACTTGCGCTGGAAGCCTTCCTTCGCGTCGAAGAGCTCGAGGGCAAAATCACGCAAATTCGAGCGTACATCCGCGATCTGCTCGGGGATCAGCCCGCCGAACATGCGCTTCACGATTTCCCAATTGCGAAGCTCCTCCGGATCGCCGCCTCGAATTCGATTCACGATTTTCGCGCGTGATTCGGGGTTCTCGAACGCTTTCAGGATGTCTCGTAGTGATGTGGCGATAACTAGCTCCTTTCGAAATGAGAGAGACTTAATGAGCTACTGCGTGAGAGCGTCGTGACGCTCGATGGAATACGAGAGAATCGAATTGATTCTCGAGTTTTAGTGCGGATCACGCTTTGCCTCTCTCGCGCCCAAGATTAAAGCGAGCTTTTCGAGGCATCGAATTCGAGTCGGGCCGATACTCCCGACCGGAATTCCCAGCTCGGCGCTAAGCGTCTCGTAGGCCGGCGGCGGATCATCTAAAAAGAGGCGCGTGAGTAGCTGCTGGCAGCGCGAGTCCATTTGATCCAGCCCAGCGATCACTTCCGCGTTCGCCTCGACCACCTCGAACGCATCGGCTGGTTCGGAAGTCGCACTGGGAATGGCCGATAGCTGCTCGGCATCCAGTTCAACCAGGTTCTCGCGCGAGCGCCTTTGCCCTTGTCGCCAACTCTCCCGCCGAGCTGTCGTTCGAATCCAAAAGCTAACGCGCCCCGGATTCCGGATGCTTTGAATGTGCTCGTACAGAGTCCTCCAGGTCGCTTGAAAGACTTCCTCCGAGTCTTCCACCGAGAGACCGAGTCCCCGTGGAACGGACATGACCAACCGCTCGTAGCGATGAACCAACTCGCGCCAGGCTTCTCCATCGCCTGACCGAACGGCGGTGAACAACTCTTCGTCGGAGAGTGCTCGGCTCTCGGAGCCTGTCGGATGCCCGTTCACAGTGGAGTGATCATCGGGGACCCGCGACCTGTGCGCCTCTCCTTTTGCCGGATTACTGCTCGGAAAAGAGCAGAAGCGCCGCCGCGATTGGATCGATCCGTCCGTCCCCGAGTAGATCGTCATAAAGCGGATTCAAGTACTCGATCGAGACCGAGGTGTCCTCCAATAACTTGTCCCCGCTCGTGTCGTAGAGATTGTCGGCGAGGCTGTGAAGAAGCGAGGCTGCTCCACTGGCAACGCTCGTCGCCATCGAGGTCCCCGACCACCAGGCGTACTGCTCACCGGGCATCGCGCTGTAGATATTGACTCCGGGCGCCACCAACTCGACATCCTCTCCGAACGAGGAGAATGACGCTTTCGTATCGAACGCGTCCACGGCCGCAACGGCCACGACGTCCTGCAATCGAGCGGGAAACTGGACTAGCTCAGTATTGGCGTTGCCGGCGGCTGCCATCACAACAACATCCGCCGCATCGGCCTCGGCGATCGCCAAGCGCACCGCAAGCGAGGTCTCGTCCATTCCGAGACTGAGATTGATGACGTCCGCTCCCGATGCAACCGCGTAACGAATTGCCTCAGCGACGGCGAAGCTTGTTCCGTTCCCGTCGCTGTCCAGGACGCGGAGCGGAAGGATTCGAGCATCCGGATTGAGCAACACAATCGTCCCGGCAATATGCGTCCCGTGACCAAAGGCCTCGTCAATCAGGCCATCACCGTCGTCGTCGATCCCATTGGACATCTCCATCGGGTAAGCGTCGCGATCGACGAAGTCGTATCCGAAAGGAAGCACGCGGCCAAGTAAGGCCGGGTGTGAGGCGTCGATGCCTGTATCGATGACGGCCACCGTCGAGATCCTTCCTACGAGCAGCGCGTGCAGGCTTGAGACATCCAGCGGCGCCAGAGCGGGCTGGTTGAAGTACTCGTCGGGAGTCGGGTCACCATCAAAGAACGCGATGCACCCGGAACCCGAAAGCGGAAGGGAGGACTGCGCGTTACCCGCGCAACCGGGCTCAAGCGGAGTCCCCATAGTTCGGACAGGCTCGATGAAGTTCATCATCGAGCCAATGGTCGGTCCGCCGGGCATCGTCTCAGAGTTTTGCGAGACGGATAAGAGCCCCATCGGAACTGGGCCGGGAAGAACCGCGTGAACGTCGGCTCCCAGCTGCGCGGCGAGTGCCATCACGTCTCCGCCTGGATTCATTCCCACGATGAACTGATCGGAGGCGGGCGGGTGGAGCGGAGTTCTCGGGGTAACCGGCGAGGACTTCGGATCCTGGAAGAGAGGACCGCTCTGCCGCGGGGTGATTTCCTTATCGACGACGCCTTTCGCAAGTGAACTGCTCTGGGCCGAAGCGCTGGAACCCACGAGCCCGACCAGTGAGAGGACGAGTAACCAATTGCTCATGACAGTTCTCCGTTGATGATCAGGCACTCCAATAGCGCCCAGCCTGAATGTAAACATCGCCACTACAAAGATACGCAAGGGATCGAGGAACCGGAACCGAGAATCCCTTCCAGACTAGGGACGCCCGCCGCAGGTACCTACGCGCGACGCGAATCAATCCAGCCTTCGATTTCCGGTGAGCGAATTCTCACGTTACTCAGGTCCTTGAATGGCCGTCGCGAAAGCGCCGAAAACGCAGTCACGACAAGCCTCCTCTCGCCTGGGCTCGCTGATTCGAAAAGATCCAGCGGTTTCGCGTATTCCTGGAATCGAGCTCGCCCTCTCCACTTGAAGCTCAAGTTCGAGCCATCCGAAGTGCCCGTTGGAGGGTCCAGCGCTATTAACAAAATGTAATCGTCCGCGAGCTTCGAACCCAACCGCGCCCTTTGCGTCCTCCCGACCGAGTTCGCAAGCGCTCAATCGGAGATGGGGTTCGTTATGGAAGCTCACCAACATCCAGCCCGCAGCTTTCGACCATGCGTCTCGCTCCGGGCTCCTAAGCACGAATGAGAACGGCGCAAGAGTCCATTAGGGTCTCATCGCTCCCTCCTCGCGATGCTGCTCTTGGTCGGGTCCGTGCCCCTCGCGGACCCGGCTTTTTCCATTCTTGGGCCCTGGGTCGTTAACGGATTCTCATGCCATCACGCAGACGCAACACAGGTTCGAGAATCGGGAGAACAGTCATTCAGTCCGAATTGACGATAGAGCACGCTGTCCTCACGGATCGCGGCTCACGAGCAATGAAGCCGACGACGCTCACGGTGGAGAGGAGAAGATAACTTGAGCTGGACCTTGCTGACCATAATCGCGACAGCCAATTTGTTGGCTCTGTTGCTCGTCAGGCAGAGACGCGCGGACCTCGCCCGCACGACGAGCGGAGTCGCGGAGAGAGCCAACGCGAAAGAGCGAGGCAGCCACAAGGCGCGCCTTCAATATCCGCACGTCAACCTCGCCAAATGCATCGGATGTGGCTCCTGTGTGAGAGCGTGCCCCGAGGAGCAAGTTCTCGACATGGTGCACGGCCAGGCCGTCGTCATCCACGGGGCGCGCTGCGTGGGACACGGCGTGTGCGCAACCGAGTGCCCCACTGCCGCGATCGTCGTCACGTTGGGCGCGATCGACCGACGTCGCGACATTCCGGTACTGACGGATGAGCTTGAGGTGCCCAGTCGACCCGGTCTGTTCTTAGCGGGCGAGGTGACGGGCTACTCGCTCATTCGAACGGCGATCACTCACGGAACTGCGGTAGCCGATGCTGTCAAGCGCAGGCTGGTGACGCCTCCTCCGAAAGATGCGGACAAGAAGCTCATCGATCTCTGCATCGTAGGAATGGGACCAGCCGGACTGGCCTGTTCGCTTCGAGCAAAGGAACTGGGCATTGAACATGTCTGTCTCGAGCGCGACGAGATCGGAGGCACGGTCGCCAAGTATCCGCGCCGCAAGCTCGTCATGACGCAGCCTGTCACGCTTCCGGGGCACGGGCGCTTACAGCAGACGAGCTACATGAAAGAGGAGCTCATGGAGCTGTGGCGCGAGGTCGAGTCTCGGCACGAACTGCCCGTTCAATCCGGTCATGAGTTTCAGGTCGTCGAGCAGGGACCCGCGGGCATTCATCGCGTTAAAACGAGTACGGGCGAGTTCCTCGCTCGCAATGTCGTGTTGGCTCTCGGCCGACGCGGGCTACCCCGAAAGCTCGGAGTTCCAGGCGAGGAGCTTCCGAAAGTCGGCTACGGCTTGGTCGACGCGCAATCCTACAAGGGGCGTCGAGTGCTCGTGGTCGGCGGCGGGGACAGCGCTATCGAAGCGGCGATCGCGCTCTCCAAGCAACCGAAAAACCGAGTCACGCTCTCCTATCGAAAAGCTGAGTTCAATCGCCTCAAGGCGAAGAACGAAGCGGCTCTCAATCGCGCATGGTCGAACGAAAAGATCGATGTGCAGACGGAGAGCCAAGTGCTCGAAATCGGAGAGACCTCGGTGGCACTCGTAACCCCCGATGGCACGATCCAGATCGCCAATGACGACGTCTTCGTCATGATCGGAGGAGAGCCGCCATTCCAGCAACTCGAAGCTTCGGGAGTCTCCTTCGATCCGGCCGAGCGCGAACAATTACATCCCCCGACGGAAAACCGGACAGGGCTAACGCGTGCGCTCTGGATTACGACCGCTCTTTCCACCGCCGCTCTTGTCTGGGTGCTCTTGTTCGAGGAGTACTACCAAACAGCGTTGCACCTGCGGTTGACGCTCGCCGATCACGGAAACCTGCGACCCTCCGGCACGATCGGACTCGCCTTCGGCGTTGCGGGCACGCTGCTCATCATCGTCAACCTCGTCTACCTCGTACGGCGGTCGAAGTATGGAAAGTTTCTCGGAGGCACGCTGAAGGGTTGGATGACGAGTCACATCGTGACGGGCATCCTCTCCTTCCTGCTAATTCTCCTGCACTCAGCCATGTCGCCGAACAACAGCAACGGCGGCCACGCGTTGATCGCGCTCGGAGTGCTCGTAATCACCGGCGCAGTGGGACGCTATCTGTACGCCTGGGTGCCCCGCTCAACCAACGGACGCGAGCTCGTTCTCGACGAGATTCGGCCGCGTATGGCAGCTCTCTCTGCCGAGTGGGATTCAACCGCTCGCGGAACGGGAGAGCGCTTCCGCGCCGAGATCGACCAATTGATCGCAATCGACACCTGGTCAACCTCCATGCCCAAGCGGCTGGTGCGCGTTTTCGGCTGTCGCCACCGCCTCAAGAGAACGCTGTCCGTACTCGCGGATAACGCTCGAGAAGAAGACATTCCGGAGGATCAAATCAGTGACCTCTCCGAGCTCGCGCAACGCGCCTACTGGACCGCGTTCTCGGTGGCTCACCTCGAGGACCTCCGCGGCCTGCTGGCATCCTGGCGATACCTCCATCGCTGGGTGGCCTTGCTCATGTTCCTCCTCGCGGTCATGCACATCGTTACCGCCATTCGGTACGGAGGAGTGCTCGAGTGAAGAGCTTGATCGCTCTCGCCACGCTACTTGTCGTACTGCTTGTTCTGCTTCTCGAGACCGAGCGTACGTCACCGGGACCGTTGTCGGGCGTTCACGCGCAAGATCCCGCCTTGCAGGTCGTCAAGAACTGCACGGTTTGTCATGGCGAGGGCGAGCAGACCATGGCGGAAGCCTGTCTCGAGTGTCACGAGCTGATCTCGGATCAACTCGCCGCGAATACAGGCTTTCACGGAAACCCCGAACTGCCCGATGCTGACGACTGTGCGCACTGCCATGGCGAGCACCTCGGTGAGTCGTTCGTGCCCGCCTCGAATGCAAGCTTCGTGCTCGCGGGGCTGAAGTCCCAAGAGGACTACGCACACGAAGAGCTCGAGTGGACTCTGCACGGCAAGCACGAGTCGGAGGCCTGCGAGGCTTGTCACGAGAACGCGCTCGCTCAGCTACTCCCCGCCGGCGAGACGCGCTTCATCGGTTTGTCGCAGACCTGCACGACATGCCATGAGGATGCCCACGAAGGAGCGTACGGATCGAGCTGCGCCGATTGTCACGGCCAAGAGGCCGCGTTCGATCGCGTCTCTAACTTCGATCATCACCCCGACTATCCCCTACTCGGGGCGCACGCGGAGATCGCTTGCTTTGACTGCCACGCACCCGACTCCGAGCATGCCGTCGATGAGCTGGTCGGTGAAGCGCGCCCCGTAACGGCGCCGGCGAACGCTCGCCAATCCTGTCGCGACTGCCATGAGGATTCGCACACCGACCGATTCCTCACGGGCACCGCTCAGCAAATCGACCGCCCGCTCGATCAAGTCTGTTCTCACTGTCACAGTGCGGAGCACAAGACCTTCCGTGGGGATCTCGCTCCGCTCACAACTGAGCTTCATGCCAGCTCTGGCTTTCCCCTCACCGGTCCGCACCGAGAGGTCGAGTGCGCCAAGTGCCACACCGACTTCGGGAACATCGATGCCGGAGAGAACTACTTCGCACAAGCCTTCCCCGGCCGCGAGCGCGAGTCCTGTGGCGATTGTCACGAAGATCCTCACGAGGGAGCTTATGGAAACAGCTGCACCGATTGTCACGGCCTCAATTCGCCCTTCGAGGACGTAGAAAACTTTGAGCACCATCCCCTCTACCCCCTAGCTGGCGCGCACTCGGACGTCGCCTGCATCGATTGCCACGAGACGGGAACGAGCCACGGAGTGCGCGTCCTGCTCAAGAGTGCGCTCGCTAACGAAAACTCGGCGGTGGTGCGCGAGTCCTGTCGCGACTGTCACGAGGACCCCCATGCAACCGAGTTCCTAGCTTCGGCTGCTAAGGAACTCGGGACCTCGGTTGCGGACTCCTGCTCGCATTGTCACCAAACCCTGCACGAGGATTTCCGTGGCGATAAGGCGCAACTGTCGCGCAAGTTGCACGCGGGATCGGGCTTCCCATTGGAAGCGCCACACGCCGAGCAAGGCTGCGCAGAGTGTCACGTCGACTTCGGATCCGAGCTCGCCGGCGAGAACTACTTCGCCTTGGCCTTTCCCGGTCGCGAACGGGAGACCTGTCAGGAGTGCCACGAAGATCCGCACTCGAATCAGTTCGCTGGCGGTCCGTTCGGAAGCGGCTGCATGCAGTGTCACTCCGAACTCCGGTTCACACCGCCGCAATTCGGAATCGACCATCACGCGCGTACGGAGTTCCCACTCGACGGCTCGCATACCGCTGTCAGTTGCGTGAAGTGCCACGACCCCGACGGCGAAGAGCTCTATTCCGAAGCTCCTCTCGAATGCGCGGCCTGCCACGAGTCTCCGCACGAGGAGCGCTTCGATCGAGAAGGCCTCCCGGTCGTTATCGAAGATCGAGAAGGATGCGCGCGCTGTCACACAACGGAAGCCTTCGACGTGGTCTCGAGCGAGCTGTTCGATCACGGTCTTTGGACGCAGTTCAAATTGGAGGGCAAACACGCTTCGACGGACTGCTCGAGTTGCCACGGCCCGAGCACCGAACTCTTCCTCGGCGCGAACCGATTCAATCCCGCACGCGGAAATCGCTGCGCGGATTGCCACAACGACGTGCACTTTGGTCAGTTCGAATTGGCCGATCAGGACGCGACCGCAGAGACCGACTGCTCGCGCTGTCACCCCGCCGCAGAGCCGAGCTTTGTCGCGACGCTTTTCGATCACCAGCGCGATAGTCGTTTCGCCCTCGACGAGACTCACGACGAGTTCGAGTGCTCCGCCTGCCACCTGACCTACGAGTTGCCCGACAAGCGGGAGGTCACGCGCTATCTACCGCTCGGCACCGAGTGTGTGGACTGTCATGACCCCGGGAGTCTGGATCAATGAGAGGGCAGCTAGCCATCGGCCTACTGCTCTGCATGTGGGCGCTCTCAACCCGTGCGGGAGCTCAAGACGACACCATCCTGGTCGAGTTCCAAGTGACCTCCGTTTCCGGTGACAGCGTGTATATCGACGCGGGAAGGTTGGCCGGATTGCGGCCCGGCGACGCGCTGAAGATCAATGTCGTCGGTGGCACCGAGCGAGCGCTGATCAATGCCATCTCCAAGTCGAGCTCGCGCGCTCAGCTCGACGGCGCGCTTGCCGTTGGTGTCGGCGACTTCGGCGAGGCCCGTATTCCCAGCTCGCGGTTGCTTCCGCCAACGGACGCGCCGCCGAATAAGGCGGACACGAGAAAGATCGAGTGGGAAGCCGCGACGGTACCGTGGCAATCCGACCGCCCTCTGCTCGCCGCGCCCGTCGCCGTTCGCACTCCCGCTGCGCGCGAGAGCAAGCTCTCCGGTCGCGTCTTCACGGTGATCGATCAGACCTGGGATCAGGAGCGGGACCAGCGCTTCTTGCTTCTGCGGCAAGGCCTCGACGCAATGATGACCAACCCCTTCAACAAGGGCGGCGAACTGCACTTCGATGCGGAGGCCTTTCGGCGAGAGACCCACCTCACCGACTCCACCATTACCGACGACCGCGGACGGATCGATCGGTTCTCCTACTCGATCGGCGGCACTCGCGAGGACCCTACCCGGGTCGAAATCGGGCGCTTCCTTCAATACGAGTTCTCCGAGCTGGGCGTACTGGATGGCGTCGAAGTGGGACATCGGACGGAGTCGGGTGCCCATGTCGGCGCGAGCTTCGGGCTCTTCCCCGACCCGCGCTCGGACTTTCGGACGGGGGAAGACTCTCAGCTGGCCGTGTTCTATCGAAGCCCTCGCCACGGCGGCGAAACGGGTCCCGATCTCGACTGGGGCCTCGCGCTGCAAAACACCTGGCATAGCGGCGACGAAGATCGCGACCTACTCGTCGGCGACTTCAACTTCCGCCCGACGAAGAAACTCGTATTCTCCGCCGACAGCCATGTCGATTACTACGGACACGGCGACACGATTAAATCCAAAGGGCTCGAGCTCACCGAACTCAATCTGCGCACGCGCTATAGCTTTGAAGCGCCAGCGGGAGTGGGCGCCTACTACTCGAAGCGTCGGTTTCCCGAGCTCAAGCGAGTGGAGTTCACTTCGCTCACGCCGGACCAGATTCGCAATAACAAACTCACTCGCGTCGGAGTCGACGCCTGGCGAGTGCTCGCGGAAAAGTTTCGCTTGAGCACGCGCTTCGGATCCTGGCGCGATCAGGACTCGACCGGCTGGAGCAGTGGTTTTCGCGTCTCGGCTCGCGACTGGTTCTACGAGCGAGGAGAAGTCGCGCTCGATCTCTACAACAGCGAAGCCGCGTTCACGAAATCAGATGGTGCGCGCCTCTCGGCGAACCGACGCTTCGCCACATCGCTCGCTGGCATCGTCTTCGATAACAGTCGCTCTCAACAAGACGGCTTCGATGGAACTCAGAGCGAGCTGACCACTCAGCGCGTTCGGATCCACTGGGACAACTCATTCTCGGATTGGAATCTCTCGACTTACCTTGAGTCTCGATTCGGTGACCAACAAGATTCGCTTGTTGCCGGACTCTTCCTGCAGTACAGGTTTTAATTATGAAGCTACCTAGTTCATTCGTGCGCAAGACGCTCATCGTTGGGTTACTCGGACTAGGGCTCATAGCCTGCGTATTCAAACTGGAATCTGAGCGTCCCGACATCGACCCGCAACGCTGGTGGGATGGTCGCGGACCTGTCGTCCCGCATGAAGCCTTTCCCAGTGACTGTCAGCTCTGCCACGAGGGCAACACTTGGGAGTCCATCCGCGACGACTTTGAGTTTGACCACCTCGCCGAGACCGGCGTCGCGCTCGAGGGTGCTCACCTGCAAGCGGAGTGTCTCCGCTGTCACAACGATCGCGGTCCGGTCAGCATGTTTTCGTCGCAAGGTTGTGCGGGTTGTCACGAAGACGTTCATCGCAATCAACTCGGGCAAAACTGCCAGGATTGTCACGACGCACTAACCTGGAAGCCGCAGGGCCAAATCACACTGCACGCACAGACGCGGTTCCCTCTCATCGGTGCTCACGCGGCGACGGCCTGCTATCGCTGTCACGAGGGCGCGCAGGTCGGGGAGTTCACCCGCACCGACATCGAGTGTGCTACCTGCCACCAGAGCGACCTCGCGCTTGCGCTGAACCCCGATCATGTAGCCCAAGGTTGGGTCGCCGACTGCGATCGATGCCACATCCCCACGGCGTGGACCGGAGCGGCCTTCAATCACAACACCTTCCCTCTGACCGGTGCGCACTCGTCGGCGAATTGCGCCGACTGCCACGTTGGAGAAGTATTCGCCGGAACCTCCAGCACTTGCGTGGATTGCCACCAAGCGGAGTTCGATGCGACGTCAGACCCCAATCACCTCACGGCCGGGTTCTCCACTTCGTGTCAGGATTGCCACACGACGTCCGCATGGGCCGGCGCGGGCTTTACCCACTTGACCTTCCCCCTATCCGGCGCGCATGTCGCCGCCGACTGCAGCGATTGTCACACAGGCAGCGTGTTCGCCGGGACTCCATCGGATTGCGTGGACTGTCACCAATCCGAATACAACGCGACCACTGACCCCGACCACGCGAGCTCTGGCTTCCCGACTTCCTGTCAGGATTGTCACGGAACGGTCGGTTGGGACGGAGCCGCATTTACGCACGACATGTTCCCGTTGACCGGGGCGCATCTAGCCGTGACCTGCACCGACTGTCATCTCGGTGGAATCTTTACCAATGCGTCGCCCGAGTGCTCCAGCTGTCACCAGGCGGACTACGACTCGACCACCGATCCGAACCACCAGGCAGCGGGATTCCCGCTCGCTTGCCAGACTTGCCACGGAACCTCCACGTGGGATGGCGCGGTGTTCAATCACACCAGCTTCGCTCTGGTCGGCGCCCATGTCGCCGCCAGCTGCACGGACTGCCACACGGGTGGCGTCTATGTGGGACTGCCTTCGGACTGTTCGGATTGCCACCAATCCGACTACGACGGAACGAGCGACCCCAACCACCAAGCGGCTGGCTTCTCGCTCGCGTGCGATTCCTGTCACGGGAACTCAACCTGGAACGGCGCCGTGTTCAACCACACGAGCTTCCCGCTGACCGGAGCCCATGTCTCCGCGAGTTGCAGTGAGTGCCATATCGGAAACGTGTTCGCAGGCCTGCCTTCGGAATGCATCGATTGCCACTCGTCCGATTACAACAGTACGAACGATCCCAATCATGCAGCTGCCGGGTTCCCGGTCTCCTGCCAGTCTTGTCACAACACCTCGACCTGGAATGGAGCGACCTTCAACCACTCCTTCCCGATCAACAGCGGCGCTCACAAGAACCTCAGCTGCACGGACTGCCATATGGCCCCGTCAAACTTCAACGTCTTCGCCTGCATCAATTGCCACGAGCACAACAAGTCCGACACCGACAAGGACCACGACGAAGTCTCGGGGTACAGCTACGACAGCCCGTCCTGTTACTCCTGCCACCCCAACGGAAAGTAGCCGTCTCGATTTACCTCTGAACCAGGTTCAAAAACTCGGCTCGCGTACTCGCGTCCGTGCGGAAACCGCCCAATAAGCAGGACGTCATCGCCGATGAGTTTTGCTTTTGGACGCCGCGCATCATCATGCACAGGTGACTCGCCGACGCGACAACGCCGACGCCCTTGGGCTTGAGCACAGTTTGAATCGCCTTGGCAACTTCGGAGGTCAGTCGCTCCTGCACTTGAAGTCGGCGCGCAAAGACATCGACGATGCGGGGGATCTTCGACAACCCGATGATCTTGCCATTCGGAATGTACGCCACATGCATGCGACCGTAGAACGGAAGCATGTGGTGCTCGCACATGCTGTAGAACTCGATATCTCGAACGACGACCATCTCCGAGCAGTCTTCGTTGAAGACTCCCTGGCCGACGACTTCCTCGACGGTTTGATCGTAGCCCCGCGTGAGCTCCTTGTAGCTGCGTGCCACGCGATCCGGGGTCCGCACAAGTCCTTCGCGCTCGGGATCTTCACCCAAGTTCACCAAGAGATCGCGAATCAGCGGTTCGATCACGGCGTTGTCAGCCCGCAATACTCCGCCACGTTGTTCTGACTCTCGTACAGCCGAATCCGAGTGAGTTGACATCCCTTGAAGGTCTCTATTTGTGGTTGCAGCCGATTCCAAAAGGCAACGGCTAGATTTTCAGCGGTCGGAATGACGTCCGCGAGGAACGGGACGTCGGTATTCAAATACTTGTGGTCGACCTCACCGATCAGGAGCTCTTGCAGGAGCCGCATGAGGTCGGTCAGGTTCATCACCATGCCGGTCCCGGGTTCGACCGGTCCGCGCACCGTCGCTTCGACGGAATAGTTGTGGCCGTGCAGAGTGTTGCAGGGGCCGTAGAGCGCGAGGTTCTCCCCGTCGGAGAGGTTCGGCGCGTGCAGACGGTGAGCTGCGCAGAATTCCTCTCGGCGGCGGATCTCGACGACGGGGAGTTGGGACATGGGTCGGAGGGTGGTAGAGCCGAGGGAGCTTGGCAGGGAGCGGCGTGGCAGTCGGAAGGTGGGCTCGGAGGGAGAACTCGAGCCGCTGGGACGACAAATCTAACGTCCGCGTCAGATTCGTGCCTGCCCTGGGCAATAGAGGCGGCTATTCTAGGGTTCGAACTTCGCTGGGCACGCCCCTCAATCCACTTGAGAGGCGCGATCCGACGAGGAACCTAGAGCTCATGGCCATCAAACGCGTCTGGATCGAGGAGGGCTGCATCTCCTGCAACCTCTGCGAGGACCTCTGTCCCGAGGTCTTTGAGGTCCCCGTCGGCGGTGAGTGCCGGACGACGAAGGGGCACAAGAAGCTGATCGGCAAGAGCGCCGAGCTCGATGAAAAGGTCGAGGAAGCTCATCTGGATTGCCCGGTCGAGGTGATTCAGATCGAGAAGGACTGAGTCCGGCGTAGAATCCCCGCGCCATGGGAAGCGAGCCATCTGAATATCCGCGGAAGCGGCGAGCGAGCGGTCAACTCCGAGTGATCTACCTGCTCGGCGCGCTCTCGGGAGTCGCGCTCACCTTGCTCGCCATCGAACTCTACGAGCGACAGTCTCCGGACATGCAGCTCTACAGAGAAGTTCGCCAGCTCGTTCAAGATCACTTTGTCGACGAAACCGATCCGGATCAGCTCGTCGACGATGCGCTCTCGGGAATGGTGGCGGGACTCGATCCCTATTCTCGCTATTACCCGGCAGATGAGTTGGGTCGCCTCAACCGCGAAACTCTGGGAACCTTTGTCGGCATCGGTGTCGTGTTCAAGCCGCCCAGCTCGGAGTTCCGCGTGCTCTACCCGACACCCGGTTCACCGTCGATCGGGAAGATCGGAGTCGGTGACCGGTTGGTCTCGTTGAACGGAGAGCAATTGTCGGAGATGAAAGCGGGCGAACTGCAAGAGCGCGTGCGCGCCAGTAACGGAATGGAACTGGCCTTCGAGATTGAGGCGCGCAGTGGTGAGCTGCGCGAAGAGTTGCTGACACCTACACGCGTCCTCGACCCAACCGTTCGGCATGCCTCGATCATCGACGATGAGTTGGGTGTCGCCTACTGCGCCGTGATCGCATTCAGTCAAGAGACGCTGAGCGAGTTTGATCGCGCCATCGCTCAGCTTACCGAGCGAGGCATGCGCGCTCTGATCATTGATTTGCGCGACAACCCGGGCGGCATCCTCGTCTCGGCAGTTGCGATCGCCAACCGATTCGTCTCGAGCGGAACCTTGGTCTCGACGCGCTCGCGCAATGACTCCCGCGCCTTCCTCGCAAAGCCCGAGCTCGCCACTCTGAGCGGATTGCCGCTGGTACTGCTCGTCGACGGCGGTTCTGCGAGCGCTAGCGAAGTCCTGGCGGGCGCGATCCAAGACCATCGCGTCGGCGCGCTGGTCGGAAGCCCGACCTACGGCAAGGGCATGGTGCAGACGCTCCAACCCTACGGTGACCGCGCCGTGCTTAAGTTGACGACATCGGTTTACACGACTCCGGCGAATCGCCAGATCGATCGCAATTACTCGACCGAGTGCGGAGTTGGGATCGACCCGGATCTGCTCATTTCGATCTCGGAAGCGGACACGGCGACGATTCACAACCGGCTCGCGCAGTTCAGTCCGCCCTATGAGTTGAGCCCCGAGATCGAGCGCTGGGAGCGGGAAGAGGGACTCTCGCTACTTGCGCCCTGGCCGGTGGATGCCCAGAGGGAAGCGGCGCTTCGGCTCTTTCGCGGAGAGATTGGAGCGAGCGCAGAATGACCTCGGCGAACTCAACGCTCGTGCTTGGCATCGAGAGCTCCTGCGACGAGACCGCTGCGGCCGTCGTGAAGGCGGGCACCGAGATCCTGTCGTCCGTCGTGCACAGCCAGATCGAAGAACACGCCGAATTCGGCGGCGTGGTTCCCGAGCTCGCCGGGCGTTCACACCTCTCGAAGATCCTGCCCGTGATCAATCGAGCGCTCGTCGAAGCGAAAGTTGAGCTCGACGATATCGGCGCAATCGCAGTGACCGAACGCCCGGGATTGGTCGGCTCTCTACTCGTCGGAATTTCCGCCGCCAAGGCTCTCGCCTGGTCGCGTGACCTACCGCTCATCGGCGTGCATCACATCGAAGCGCATGCCTATGCCGCGACGATGGAGAGCGACGACCTCGCGTTCCCGTTGCTCGCGCTGATCGTGTCCGGTGGTCATACCGCGCTGTACCGATGCGAGTCCTTTCACGAGCTGACGCGTATCGCAACAACCCTCGACGACGCGGCCGGTGAAGCGTTCGACAAGGTCGCGTGGTTGCTTGGCCTCGCGTATCCCGGCGGGCCATCGATCTCCAAGCTCGCCCGCACCGGCGATCCGAAAGCCTTTGCCTTTCCGCGCTACAGGCCGAAGGACGGTTCGATCGGTTTTTCGTTCAGCGGCCTCAAGACGGCCGTGCTCTATCACTTGCGCGGGCAAGATGCGCTGGCGCCGACGCCGGAGCCAAAAGACATCGAGCGGCGCGCAGATGTCGCGGCGTCCTTCGAGCAGGCCGTCGTCGATGCGCTCGTCAAACAAACTCTGGCGGCGGCCAAACAGGAAGGCCTGAGCACGGTCGTGATCGGTGGCGGCGTGGCCTGCAATCAGAGTTTGCGCGAGCACTTGCGAGCAGAGGCGGAAGCTCAAAATATCCGAGTGGCTTGCCCCTCTCCGGCCTACTGCACCGACAACGCGGCTATGATTGCCGGGCTGGGTTATCAGCTCTGGCGCGCCGGCAAGACGGCAAACCTCGAGCTGGACGCGAGCCCGCGCTAATTGTGGATCCCAAAAAGTTAGAGAGCTTGTTGCGCGACGTTCAGACGAACGCGCTCAGCGTTGATGAAGCGATTTCGCGCCTCGTGCACATGCCGATTCGCGACGTGGGTCACAGCCAAATTGATACCCACCGGGAGCTGCGCTGTGGCTTTCCCGAAGCGGTCTTCGGCGCGGGAAAGAGCGCGCGGGAAATCGTCGAGATCGCGACCGTGCTGCTCGCCGAGCACGACCGCTTTTTCGTGACTCGGGTCCACGACGAGGGCGCCGAGGCCATGCTCCAAGCCTTTCCGAACGCCGAATTTCACGCCCGCTCGAGAATTTTGGCTCTCGACCAGCGCCCGGCTCCCGCCCTGACCGGCAAGGTCTTGGTCGTCGCCGCGGGCACCTCCGACGGGCCCGTCGCGGAGGAGGCCACCCTCACTGCACGGGCCCTGGGCGCGGATACCGAGCTCCTAGAGGACGTCGGAGTCGCCGGAATCCACCGCCTACTGGCACACACCGAGCGCCTGCGAGCGGCCCGCGCCCTGGTCGTCGTGGCGGGGATGGAGGGCGCGCTGCCCAGTGTTGTTGGAGGACTTGTCGATCGCCCCGTGATCGCCGTCCCAACCTCGGTAGGCTATGGCGCTTCCTTCGGTGGAGTCGCCGCCCTACTCGGCATGCTCAACTCCTGCTCAGCAGGCGTTACCGTCGTGAACATCGACAATGGATTCGGCGCGGGCTATGCGGCCGCGCTTATCAACCGAGACTATTCTTCGCGCGAGCTATGAGTGAACGAGCTGAAGCCTGGCTGGCCCTCGAAAACGGACAAGTATTTTCCGGTAAGAGCGCTGGCGCCGAAGGCGAGAAAACTGGTGACGTAGTCTTCAACACGGCGATGACCGGCTATCACGAGATCTTGACCGATCCATCGTATGCCGGGCAGGTCGTGATGATGACCTATCCGCTGATCGGCAATTACGGAGTTGCGGAAGAAGACGCGGAGAGCCCGAAGGCCTGGGCGGAGGCGCTGGTGGTTCGCGAGATGTCGACGATCTCCAGCAACCAACGCGCGACGAGCACGATGCCGGAGTGGCTCAAGGAGAACGGCGTCGTCACCATCGAGGGAGTCGACACGCGCGAGCTGACCAAGCTCACGCGAACGGAGGGCTCGCTCCGCTGTGTGATCTCGACGATCGACAGCGATCCCGCGTCGCTCGTCGCGAAAGCACGCGCAGCCGCGTCGACCGATGGCCGCGACTTGGCCTCGGAAGTCTCCTGCCGCGAACCCTACACCTGGGAGGAGAGCTACCACGACTCCTACCCCGACGAGGTACCGACAGCCACCGGCAAACGCTATCGCGTCGTCGCCTACGACTTCGGCGCCAAGCGCAACATCTTGCGAAGCCTCGTTCACTGCGGCTTCGACGTCACGGTCGTGCCGGCTTGGACGAGCTCCGACGACGTGCTCGGGATGGAACCCGATGCGGTGTTCTTGTCGAACGGTCCCGGAGACCCGAGCGCAGTGACACGCGGCATCGATGCGGTCTCGAACCTCATCGGCAAGAAGCCCATCTTCGGCATTTGCCTCGGTCACCAGATCCTGTCGATCGTGCTCGGCGCCAAGACTCACAAGATGCCCTTCGGTCACCACGGCGCGAACCATCCGGTTCGCGACATTCTGACCGGCAAGGTCGAGATCACGTCGCAAAACCACTCTTTCGCGGTCGATCCCGAGAGCTTGCCGGACCATCTCGAGCTCTCCCACATCAACCTGAACGACGACACGGTCGAGGGCTTCCGCCACAAGACCGAGCCGATCTTCACCGTCCAGTACCACCCCGAAGCCGCGCCGGGACCGCTCGACTCATCGCACTTGTTTATGCGCTTCCGCGAGCTGGTCGAGAAGCAGTAGCGCCTCTCGCCGTCCGGGAAGGTGTAATACCGAACCCGGTTCAGATCTAAACTTTAGGGCCCCATCGCCGTTGGCGATGGGGCCCTAAAGTTTAGTTCTGAACCGGGTTCGGTATTACACCTTCCCGACTCGCGTTAGAAGAGCGACACCGGGTCGACATCGATCGTCGCGCGCACGGCGTTGCGGCCAGTCGCACCAGTTCCCACCAACTCGAGGAGTCGGGTGCGCACGTCGACGTGGGCTTCGTCGGTCACGCACTTGGCCATCATGTTGAAGCGGTGACGGCCGCGCACGAGAGCCATCGGCGCCAGGCTCGGACCGAGGATCGTCGCGTCCTGGATCTTCGCGGCTTTCAGCTCGTTCGCACACCGCAGCCCGAAGGTCTCGGCCTGCTCTTTGTCCTCATGCTCAAACACGACGCGGATCACTCTCGCGAAGGGCGGGAAGACCATCAGCTTGCGATCGGCCAGCTCCATCGCCGCGTAGCCGTCGAAGTCATGCGTCGACGCGAGCTTGATCGACGGGCTCTCCGGCGATGAGGTCTGAACAACCACGCGCCCCTGATGTTCGCCGCGCCCCGCGCGACCCGAGACTTGCTCGATGAGCTGAAAGGTGCGTTCCGCTGCGCGAAAATCGGCGAGGTGCAGCGACGTGTCCGCAGAGATGATTCCGACGAGCGTCACGCCCGGAAAATCGAGACCTTTTGCGATCATCTGCGTTCCGACCAAGACGTCGATCTCTCCGCGGCCAAAAGCCGAGAGCGTCTCCTCATAATCCTCGCGCCGCAGCATCGTGTCCGAGTCCATTCGTCGAACGCGAGCCTCCGGCATGATGTCTTTCAAGGCCGCTTCGACTCGCTCGACTCCAACGCCCATCGAGCTCAACCTGGGGCTCGTGCAGACCGTGCAGCCAGCGGGAACTCGGCGCTCTTCGCAGCACAGGTGACAGACGAGTCGATCGATCCGGCGGTGATAGCTCATGCTGGACGAGCAGTGTTCGCAGGTGATCGTCGCGTGGCAATCGACGCACCACAGGACCGGCGTAAAGCCGCGGCGGTTGAGAAAGAGAATCGACTGCTGGCCGCGTTTCTGCGTCTCGCCGAGCGCCTCCTCAAGACGCCGCGAAAAGATCTCGCCGTGCTTGCGGGCGCGCGAGCGCGGCTCGAGCTTGATGTCGACAAGCTCGACCGGCGGCAGCTCTCGCCCACCGATCCGCTCGGGCAGTTTGAGAAACCGAAACTCGTGCTGCATCGCTCGATGCCAACTCTCCAGGGAAGGCGTCGCGGAGCCGAGCAGACAAACCGCTCCCGCTTCCTTCGCTCGCCTGACCGCAACGTCGCGCGCGTGATAGCGCGGCGTGATGCCCTGCTTGAAAGACGGCTCGTGCTCTTCATCGACAACCACCACGCCGAGGTCCGCCACCGGGGCGAAGATCGCCGATCGAGCGCCGACCACGACTCGCGCTTCGCCGTGCTTCACGCGCATCCACATGCGCAGTCGCTGGGTATCCGTCATGCGACTGTGCAGGACAGCGACGGAGTCGAAGCGCGACTTGAACCAACCTACGGTCTGGGGTGTCAGCGCGATCTCGGGAACGAGCACGATCGCTCCGCGACCCAGCTCGAGCGCCTTCTCGATCACGCGCAGATAGACCTCGGTCTTCCCGCTCCCCGTCACGCCTTGCAGCACAAAGGTTTCGTTCTCGCGCGCTTCCAGCTTCTCCGTCGCGACCCGGACCGCCCAGCTCTGCCCCATCGACAGCTTCTCCGGACGAATACGATCAGCGCCCGATCCGCCGAGCTCCTCGATCGTCGGCTCGATGTACTCGATCTTCACGAGCCCCTTCTCCGCCAACTTCTTCGCCGGCGAATCCGAGAGCTTCGTCTTGCGAAGAATCTCCATGAACTCGACCCGGACGCCAATCTCCATCAAGGTGCGCAACAAGCGGTGCTGTTTGGGCCACTTCTCCTCCAAGAGTTGCAGCGCTTCCTCTGGAATATCCGCACAGGCGGAGATGACCTTCTGCTTGCGCGCTTCCCGCTCGCGCTTCAGCGGCGCCGGCAATATGGCGCCCAGAGTCTGACCCCAGGCACAGGCATACTCGTCCGCCATCCAGCGCGTCAGGTCGAGCAAGCCCGCATCCACCACCGGTTCTTTATCGAGCACGCGGTGAATGTCGCGCACCCGCCCGCTCTTGTAGCCCGACTCCTCCTTCACGCGCACGACCACACCGATCTCGCGCCGACTCCCAAACGGAACGGCCACGCGCACGCCGGGCACAACGTCCGACTCGAGTTCCTCGGGCACGCCGTAGGAAAACTCTCGTGTCACCGGTCGATTCAGTGCGACTTCCGCGAACAGCTTCGCCGCGCTCTCGTCCTCGGTGGGCGGAGCGGCAATCGGCTCTTGCTCCACGAGCTCCGGAAACAGACCCGGCGAGCTCTCGGTGAAACGTTCGGGACGGCGAGCGGCCATCGAACTAGTGGCAAGCGCAGGGCGTCGACGAACAGCGCGGGCAGCCATCCGCGTATTTTTTGCGGGCGGCTTCTTCGAGATCGATTCCGGAGATAGAGGCCAGTGTCGAGAGCCAGGCCAACACATCGGCGAACTCGCCTTCGAGTTCTTCGCGTGTGTCCCGCCGCAGTGCACGCGTCAACTCTCCGACCTCTTCGCAGAACCACATGTGCGTGCCCGCCAAGCCGCGAGCGGAGTCGCGCTCGTAGTAGATCGCCTCAATCAACTTTTGGAATCCAGCAATCTCCACGATCAACTCTCCCGCAAAACAGTAAGTAGAGAAACGTTGGCGGAGGAACCGTCCTCCCCCGCGAAGTCCGAGAGTTCTTGCCGGATGCTGCGCAAGAATTTCGGAGTCGGAAGCGAAACCGCGCGCAGCATGCACGAGTAGAACGCTTTCTCCCCCAACTCCCTTCCGGCAGCATTCTGGATGAGCACGGGACCGCTGTTGGCGAGCAACAATCGATCACCCGGCTCCAGCCGGAACTCGGCACATTCTAAGCGACGGTCGAAGACGGGCCCCTTATCGAAACCGAGCGCGATGCCGTCCGGCTGAATTAGTCGCAAGTTCTTGTCGGCTGCGGTGTAACGGAGCAGCGGCACCTTGTGACCGGCGCAGATTACTTGGACCTCAGCAGTTCGCGGGTCGACCAGAGCGTAGAGCGCGGTGACGAACATTCCGCGCCTGACGTCGCGCACCAGTTCACGATTGACGATCCGCAGAGACTCCAGCACATCCTGCCCTTCACCCAACACCCGGCGCAGGAACGCGCGCGCCGTCGCTCCAATCAGTGCCGCCGGCACGCCTTGTCCGCTGACATCGCAGACCAGCAGACCGATGCGCCCGTCCGCGAGCTCAATAAAATCGTGAAAGTCGCCCCCGAAGGGTCCCGACATATGAGCCCCTCCGACGTCGTAGCCATCAACAAGCGGAGTCGTCACCGGCAAGAGCGCTTCCCGGACACCTTCGGCAAACTCCATCTCGCGTTCGCGAATGCCGAGCTGCAGCTCGGCCGCCTGAGCCTCGCGAAGTTCGCGCGTCATCCGATCGACGGTGCGCCCCAGGAGCTCGATCTCACCGCCGCCGCGCACGCGTGTTTTATGCCGCAGGTCGCCCTTACTGATCTTGCGAATATCCTCGATGATGTCGTTGATCGGCCGAACAATCTGCTGGCCCACCCACAGAGCGACGCCCGCGCCAACCAGCACGACCACGATCATCACCACCAAGATGATTCGGAACAACGAATCTTTTTCGCCCGCCGGCAGCGCGGGAACGATCCACTCCGATGGCGCTGGTTTTGGTTGAAACCGGAACAGATAGCCGACGTGTTCTTCGGTCGTCGATCGACCGCCGAGAGTGATCGGTGTGCGCCACTCAACCCGCTGAGAAGTAACCCCACTCGGCGCGACCTCTTCAGGTCCGCGCTCGGTGAAGGTCGGCAGCTCTTCGATCAGCGCGTTGTAGATCCTGTTGCGTTCCTCCGACTGCAGCGGCAGGTGCATTCGCTCGCCGTCTCGATCGCGCTCGTGCGGCAAATGAACGAGCAGCTCGATCGGATCACGGGGTGTCGCCGGCGAGTGATAGATGCGGCCGTTGTACCAACCGTCCGGCTTTTCGAAACGGACAGCGTCGCTGGTTAGACCGTTGGGGTGTTTTTCCCGACTCTCTTCGTTGATGTCGTAGCGAGGAGCGCTGTGCTCGAGCACGACGATGCTCTCCGCTGTCTCGTCCACACCCGCCCGACGAGAGTTATCGCTGATGCGCGTCGAGCTGCGATAGAGCGTAAAGCCGGCGACCAGGACGACGATGACCAGCGCGATCGTCATGGACAGCACGAATCGGGCGGCTAGCCCCATTCCGTGAATCCTTAGGTCGCTTTCCCTGCCGCCTCGTACCATCGGTCTATATTGTCCATTCGCCGGCGCCGTCAACAAACACCCGCACCACTGCTAGTACCAAAAACCCGTAGATTCCCGCCATCACGTCATCCAGCAGGATGCCGTCCCCACCGCCGATCCGCTCCAACCTCTTGATCGGAGGCGGTTTGAGAATATCGAAGAAGCGGAAGGCGGCGAAACCGACGACGAGGCCCAACGGAGTCGGTCCCGCTAGCCAGGCAACGGTGATCAGGTAACCGATGACTTCATCGATAACGAAAAATCCGGGGTCATGGCCTCCTGCATAGTTCTCTGCCCAGGGGGCGAGCGCGCGCCCGACGAGATAGAGCAGGACAGAGATCGCGAGAATCCAGAGCAGGTAATTTTCGGAGCCGGACAGCGCCCAGGCGATGGCGACGCCGCCGAGCGTCCCGAAGGTTCCCGGCGCGACGGGCGAGCAGCCCAAGAACCCGAACGTAACGATGCCGAGCTTGAGCCGGTTCATTTGGAGGACTCTGAGAGCACGCCGCTCGTCTTGATGACGTACGAGAGTCCGGAGCCGACCGAGGTAAAGAGCGTGGCCCAGACCAAGACGTGAGAGAGAATCACGATCCAACCGTGCAGGAGGTCCGACCATGGCAGTCCGTCGAGGGACAAGACGCTCCCAATCGCGAAGCACTGCACGACCATTTTGATCTTGCCGAACCAGTCCGCCGGAAACTCTTTACCCAGGCTCTCGACGTAGCCGCGAATTCCGGTGACGAGAAGCTCGCGAGCGAGAACGGTGACGACGATCCAAGCCGGAAGATACTCCCGCGACCACTCCATCGTCGCCAGGAAGATCATCGAGCCCAGCACGAGGACCTTGTCGACAAAGGGATCCGCAATCCTGCCGAAGGCCGTGATGTGATTGTCTCGCCGCGCCATCCATCCGTCGAGGAAGTCGGTCAGCGCTGTGATCACGAAGAGCCAGAAACAAACCGGGAAGTACCACGACTGCTGTGGGAGTTCCGTGGCATTGAGCGCGAAGAGGATGAACAGCACAAGCGACCCGACGAATCGCAGCGCCGTAATTCGATTCGGCCAGTGCTCGAAGATGCCTGTCATTTTCCGGCTCCCACTTCGCACTCCAAATCGAACTCCTCGCCGACGGCCCGAACCGTAGCCATCACTCGGTCACCGACGTTGGCGTCGATCTCTCCCATCAGGGCGACCGGGTCGACCTCGGGCGCATCCATCGGCGTCCGTCCAACCACGCCGAATCGCGAGTTCTCGTCGATCAAGACCTCGACTTCCGTTCCGATTAATGCGCGTTGCTCGGCTTCCAAGACCTCGTTGCGAACGGCTAGAACCGCTTCGTAGCGGCGCGAAATCTCTTCCGCCGGAACGTGATTCGGCAAGTCGAATGCAGCCGTTCCTTCCTCGGGCGAAAACGGAAAGGCCCCCATTCGCCCTAGCTTATAAGTTCGAACAAACTCGCAGAGCTCTTCCACATCGGCTTCGGTTTCGCCCGGGAATCCGACCAGCAGAGTGGACCGAATCGCGATTTCCGGCACTTCTTCACGCAGGCGCTCGACCGTCTTCCGAACTTGATCGCCACTGCCGGCGCGGCGCATGGCTCGCAGGACGGGAGTCGCGACGTGTTGAAGCGGCATATCGAGATAGGGAACGACGCCGGGGTGATCGCGCAGTAACTCGACCAATCGCCACGGGAAGTTGTTGGGGTAGGCGTACATCACGCGAACGCGAGTGCCTTCATCGAGCGACGCCAGGGCTTCCACGAGGTCGGGCAACTCTTGGCCCCGATCGCGTCCCCACGCCGTCGAGTCTTCCGCGACGAGGACTAACTCGCGAACGCCCGCGCTGACGAGCTCGCGCGCTTCGCTCGTCACGGCTTCGAGAGACTTTGAGCGGTGGGCTCCTCGGATCGAAGGGATGGCGCAAAAGCTACAGCTGTGATCGCAGCCGTGGGAGATTCGCAAGTAGGCGTACGAGCCGGGCGTCGAGAGTAGGCGGGCTCCTTCGCGCTCGGCACCCGGTCCTTCGAGAGCTTCGAGATACTTGGGAACCGGCGTTCCGGTAGCGAGCCCTTGGACGGCCTCGGCCAACTTGCGGTAGTCGGAGATCTCCGCGAAGAGATCGACGTCAGGGAAGCGCTCACGCAGTCCACGCTTGTAGCGCTGTACCAGGCAACCGGCAACAACCACCGCAGACAGTTCGCCGCGTTTCTTGCGGTCGACTAGGTCGAGGATCGAGGCCTCGGACTCCGCACGTGCGGGTCCGATAAAGGAGCACGTGTTGAGCACGGCGATGTCCGCCTCGGACGGATCGCCGGTCACCATCAAGCCCGACTCGGCCATGCGGGCAAGCATGACTTCAGAGTCGATCAGATTTCGCGCGCAACCCAAGTGAACAAGGGCTACAGCGCAGGCTTCTTGGGTCGTACTGGACACGGAGGTTGATTCGATCGATTCCGCGTCGATAGATCCGACGGGGGTTAGGAACTGGGGGCTTTCGCATCCCACTGCTCGCGGGTGAGCAGTATATCGCGGTGGCGCCCGCCGAGGTACGGGCCGATGAGTCCCCGCTCCTGTAACTCATCGAGAATGAGCGTTGCCTTCTGGAAGGTCAGGTCGAACTCCCGTTGGAACATGGAGACGGCTACGCGATCTCTCTCGATGATCATGAGTCCGGCACGGTGGAGGAGCTTTTCTCGCTCATCCACTCCCTCGGGCAGATCGCCCTTGGATTTCGCGTCTCGCCGCGCCCGTCGATTCGGGCGCTTTTTGGGCGCGGACGCCGGCTCAAGGACGACATCGGGCTCCTCAGAAGCCGAGACCTCCTCCAGCTCGACATCGGCCTCTTCCTCCTGCTCATCAACAGGCTCTTCGTCCTCTTCAGCCTCCTCGTCCTCGTCCTCGTCTTCGTCCTCGTCTTCGTCCTCTTCAGCCTCCTCTTCGTCCTCTGCCTCGTCGTCCTCTTCCTCGTCATCCTCAGTCTCTTCGTCCTCGTACTCCTCGCCTTCCTCCTCCTCTTCCTCGTCGTCCTCCTCCTCATACTCCTCCTGCCCGTCTTCGTCTTCCTCGCCTTCTTCGTCTTCCTCCTCGCCGTCTTCCTCCTCGCCGTCTTCCTCCTCCCAATCTTCGTACTCAGCCTCCGGATCGTCTTCGTCGATCTCTTCGTCCTCGTACTCCTCCTCTTCCCACTCGTCTTCGTCTTCCTCGCTCTCGTCCTCCTCCTCTTCCTCTTCACTCTCCTCTTCTTCCGTCTCGGCGTCCTCGGCGTCCTCGGCGTCCTCAACCTGAACGTCCTCTGCCGATTCCTCTACGGACTCTTCGTCAGTCTCCTCAGCCTCGGCTTCGCTCGCCGACGCTTCCGCAGAAACTCCGTCTTCCTGCTCTCCCCAATCGAATTCAGGCTCGCTCTGAATACTGAACTGGGCATCAGCTGCCGGCTCGCTCACCTCTTTCGAGCTGAGCACTTCAACGTCGGGCTCACTAGCGACAGGTGCCGGTGAAACGGCAAGCGGTGCAACCTCGACCTCAGCTCGGACTTCAGCGACATCCTGAACGCCCGCCTCCGTGAATGCCGCTTCGGGTTCGGCGTCCGCGATTTCCTCTCCGGAGAGAGTCTCCCAACTGGGGCGCGGTAGTTCGTCCGGAACGATCCGTTCCGTGGGAATCGCTAGGGCTGCGGAAGATCCGGCGAGTTCTGGACTCGGTCGGGACTGCTCGGATTGAGCTCCCTGGACTGGGATGACTTCGGGTCCAGAGTCGTCTTCGCTTCCCGCACCTCGACTTGCGGCGGGAGCCAGATCTTCATCAACGGAGTCCGCTGCGACGACGTCCACCTGGGGAGCGACGGCGCTGGTTTCAGCGTGACTCGGATTCTCTGTTGCATGGAATGGATCTCTTGAGGGCTCCGACTCGATGGGAAGAGCTCCGACAGGAATGCCGCCAGCAAGGCGAACATCAATCGGGTGAGCCGGAACTATGGGCTCCTCGTTCTCGTCGAGCGGGATGAGAGCTGCGGCTTCCGCGGAAGTCACGCCACCTTCATCACCCTCTCTTAGTGCGGCTGATACCGGGTTCGGCTCGCCCAGTTTCGAAGAAATTCCAAAGGAGCGAGGTAGCCAAGCGCCCCAAACCGTTGCAGCCACTACAAATACGCCAACTACAGCACTTACGGTTGTGGCCAGCCACGAGGGCCCCATCAGCGTCGAAAACAGGCCTCCCAGCAGTCCGGCCCCGTCGGAGGTGAAGCAACCGACCACCAGAGTCAGCCCGAACAAGACCCCGACCGCTCCGCCTCCGTGGCGGAAGATGGAGACCGCGGCCGTCGAAAAGAAGAAGACGCCCCCCAAGACGGCGGCGGTCAGTCCGAAGACCAGCCCCATCGCCATGCCGGTCGTTTCGATCACGGCGACCACGATTCGCGTCGAGAAGTTTGGGTTCTCCGGCGCACCGCCTTCGGCCCAAAACATCGCAATCGAAACCGCCAAGAAGGCGCCGACGACAAACAGAAGGGAACCCAGGATGTCCTGGACGAAGCTCTTTTTAGATTCAGTCATCGCTGGTAATGCATCCCATCGGTGCGCCATTCATCTCTTCCCAATCCTCGAGGGTCATCAAGACTTCACGCGCCTTGCTGCCCTTGTGTTCCCCCACGATGCCCGCTGCGGTCATCATGTCGATCAGTCGTGAAGCGCGCGTATAGCCCACTCCAAGTGCACGCTGCAGGAGACTCGCAGAACCGCGGCGCGATTTCAAAATCACTCGCACGGCATCGTCCCACATTTCGTCTTGCTCGGCGCCGTCCATCGTTCCAGGTTGACGGGAACCGGTTGCGGTCTGAACCATTTCCTGGCTGAAGTTCGGCGCGGAATCCTGCGTTACGAAGTCCACCAGCGCTTGAAGCTCGTGATCCTCCACGAGCGCGCCTTGCACGCGCTTGATCTGCGAAGATTGCGGCGGGGTGTACAACATGTCGCCTTGCCCCAACAAATTTTCGGCGCCGCCCGCATCCAAGATCACGCGACTGTCGATCTTGCTCGCCACTTGGAAGGCAATTCGCGTCGGCAGGTTGCCCTTGATCACGCCGGTGATGACGTCGGTCGAAGGACGTTGCGTCGCAACAATCACGTGGATCCCGACCGCGCGCGACTTCTGAGCCAGGCGGGTGATCGCGTGCTCCGCTTCCTTCTTGGCGGTCATCATCAAGTCGGCCATCTCGTCGATCACGACGACGATGTAGGGCACGTGCCGCGGTGTGCGATCCTCGTGGAACTCGTCGCCCATGCGCTCTTTCAGCTTCTCTTCGCCGAGCGCGTTATAGGTCTTGATGTTCTTCACTCCGGCCGTCTTGAAGAGGTCATAGCGCCCCTCCATCTTCTCAACGGTCCAGTTCAGGACGTTCGTGGCCTGCTTCGCGTCGGTTACGACCGGCAACATCAGGTGCGGCACCTTCGAGTACATCATCAGCTCGACCATCTTCGGGTCGACCAGAATCAATTGAACGTCGTGAGGCGAACGCGTGAGCAGGATGCTCGCCAAGATGGTGTTGATGCAGACCGACTTGCCCGAACCGGTGGTGCCCGCAATCAAGAGGTGCGGCATGCGCGCCAGGTCGGTCACGATCACCTCGCCCTCGGTGTCCATTCCCAAGAACATCGGGAGCGATGCGAACTTCTTGTCGTACGCCTCCTGAGAGATCAACTGGGAGAGGCGAACCATCATGCGCTTGCCCGAGTTCGGAACCTCGACTCCGATCGTCGCCTTGCCGGGAATCGGAGCGATGATTCGAACGCTCTTCGCGCGCAGCGCCGCACTGATCTCCGAGGACAGCGCCGTCACCTTGTTCATGCGCGTGCCCTGACTGACCTCCAACTCGTAGAGAGTCACGGTCGGGCCGACCTTGGCGCCGACAACGGTCGCCTCGACGCGGAAGGAAGCGAGTGCGTTCTCCAACTTGCGAGCGGACTGCTCGACCTTGCCCGCATCTTGCGTGGCCGATGCGGTCGGAGGCTCTAGCAAACTGATCGGCGGGAATTTCCACGGACCCGCAGGCGGAGTGGGCGGCTCATAGGACATCGCCTTCTGGAGCTCTGGCTTGGGCATCTGCCGCTTTGGCGCAGGCTCCTCTTCCTCATCATCTTCGTCGGCCGCATGTCCGCGTTTGCCCTTGCGCGTCTTGCGACTCTTCGCCCGCGTGGGAGTCAGCTCCTCTTCCTCTTCTTCCTCCTCCTCATCTTCGTACTCGTATTCCTCGTCTTCCTCTTCCTCGTCTTCGTACTCATCCTCGTCGACGGGGTTGCCATCCTCATCGACGTACTCCCACTCGTCTTCGTCCTCTTCCTCTTCTTCGTCTTCGTACTCTTCTTCCTCCGCCTCTTCCTCGAACAGCGCGGCGATCTCCGCCTCTTTCTTCTTCGCGTTCTTCTTGGGCGCCGCTTTCTTCGCGGGCCTCTTCTTAGCGGCTGCCTTCCGCGGCGTAACGACGACCTCGGGCTCCGGCCCCTTCAAGAAATCCCACAAGCCGACGCACAAACCTTTGAACCATTCGGAGAGCGCAGCCGTCATGCTCTCGCCGCGCTCTTCCTGTCGCTCTTCGAACCAGTCGCGCATCGCGAGAGCTGCGTTGTAGAAGGCCATCTCCGTCGCGAGCATGAACGAGATTAGGGCCGCGATCGAGAGCAGCAGCCACGCGCCGGGCCCGCCAAACTCTTCGACCAAGATCGATTCGCTTCCCGTCCCCGCCGGATTCGTCCCTGCGAGCTCGAGCGCTAACCAGCCCCCGGGACCATAGGGCAACTCATTGCCCTGAAGCTCTCCGAAACCGAGCTGGAACAAGAAGGCGGTCGAAGCGAGAAAGCAAAGCGCACCGAAGATTCGCAGGGTGGGCCACACGACTTGCTTGCGCGCAACGAGAATGCAACTCCACGCCACGCCTAAGAAGACGAGCAGGTAACCGCTCCAACCCATCGCCATGAAGACCCAGGTGGCGAGGAAATAGCCGGCTTGACCGCCCCAGTTCCGACCTTCCGCAGCGGCGACATCCGGCGGCGCGTAGTAGCTGACCAGCGAGATGCCAAGCCAGAGCGCGATGCCGAGGAGGAGCAGTCCCTTGATCTCTTGGAAGTGCTCCGCCGTCTCTTCCTCGACTTCACGACCGAGTACGAACCCGGCGAAGACGTCACGGATGCGCGTCACGATTCCGGGTCCCTTTGAACCCTTTCGGCCAGCCTTCTTCTTGCGACCTTTGGAGCGCGCCATGGAGCCTCGTTCTAGCAATCTACCCAGGGTGGACGCCGAGCGGCGAGCACTCCGGCAACGAGACGAGCCTCAGATCTTTTCGAGCGCCACCAACGCCTTCGCTACCGCGCGCTTGGTTTTGTTCTCCAGTCGAACCGAGGAGCCATCCGTAGCAAGAATTGTCACCGTTGCGCGCTCGGAGCCGAGAACGGACTCATCATTGAGAATGATGTAGTCCGCGTTTTTACGTCTCAGTTTCCGCAGCGCACGTCGAACGCCATCTCCCGTTTCCAGAGCAAAACCGACCACGAGCCGATCTCCCTTTTGCCGGGCGACAAGGCTGAGAATATCGGGATTCTTGACCAACTCCAAGGATGCGGTTTCCGTCTTCTGGTCCTTCTTGCGCCACTTCCCCGCCAGCTTGCGCGCGGGACGCCAATCCGCCACGGCTGCGGCCATGATCAGCGCGTCGGCATCACGGAATTCCGAGCGAACGGCTCGGAGCATTTCGCGGGCCGAGGACACATCGATTCGACGAACTCCGGGCGGCGTCTCCAGACGAACCGGCCCCGCGATCAGCGTGACGCGATCTCCTTGAGCCACCGCAGCGCTTGCGATCGCAAAGCCCATTTTCCCGCTGGACTCGTTCGAGAGATAGCGCACCGGATCGACATACTCCCGCGTGGGCCCTGCGGTGATCAGGACGTGCCGCTTGCTGCGACGAGAACCTGTCCTTCGAGAGCCTGTCCGTGAGGTCGGGCTCATCCCGCGAGCCACTTCGCCACGGCGGCCAAGATCTCTTCCACCTCGGGCAGGCGGCCCTGGCCATCGACACCGCACGCCATGTGTCCGCTCTCGGAGTCGAGCACGCGCCAGCCATCCTCCGCGAGAGAGCGAAGGTTTCGAGCAACGGCGGGATTCTCGAGCATGTTCGGGTTCATCGCCGGGCAGACCATTCGCGGCACGGCCTGCGGCACCGCGAGTACGGTGGTCGTCACTAGATCCCCGGCGAGGCCCAGCGCCAATCTCGAGATCAGGTCTGCGGTGGCCGGCGCGACGAGCACCGCGCTGGCCCAAGTAGCGAGCTCGATATGGTCCATCGAGCCGCGCCGCTCGGGTCCCATCTCGTAAACACTGACCGCCTCGCCCGTCACCGCTTCAAAGAGCTGCGGCGAGACCAATTCTGCGGCGGTCGGCGTCAAAATACAGCGGACTCGATGCCCGGCCTGAGTCAACTTGCTGGCCAAGTCGACGCCTTTATGGAGTGCGGCGGAGGCGCCACAGCAGAGCAGCAGTTGACTCATAATTTGTCGCCTTCCTTGAATCGAGTTTGCGGTCGTATCGCTCGGCAATCAGTCGGCACGCCCGAGCCCGGCCAGTTCACGAACCTCGTTCACCGCGCGATCGAGATCCTCGTTCACAACGATGTGATCGTACTTGCTTCGCTCTTCGTACTCGTCATGCGCCTTTTTTAAACGGCGCTCAATAACGTCGGGAGCATCCGTACCACGGCCGACCAATCGCTCGCGAAGAATCTCGAAGCTCGGCGGAGCGATAAAGGTGTAGATCCCCGGGATGCCCTGCTGTTTGAGCTGGTTGGCGCCCTGCACATCGATCTCGACGAGGAACACAGAGCCCGCTGCGAGCGCGGTATCCATCGGCTCACGGAGGGTGCCGTACATATTGCCGTGCACTTCGGCGTACTCAATAAACTGACCGGATGCCGCTCGTTCGCGAAATGCGTCGGGTGTGATGAAGATGTAGTCCTGCCCGTCGACCTCGCCCTCGCGGATGGGACGCGTCGTGGCGGAGACGGAAAAAACCACGCGCTCATCCGTGAGGAGCGCCTTGCAGATCGTGCTCTTGCCGCACCCCGAGGGCCCGGAGATCACCAACATTCGGCCAGTAGTCGCTGAATCCGCCATCGGTTGCCTACTCGACGTTTTGGACCTGCTCACGCATTCGCTCCACCGCGGTTTTGCCCTCGATCACCCAGTGCGCAACTTTTGTGTCGCTGCACTTAGACCCGATCGTGTTCAACTCGCGCAGCAGTTCTTGCACGAGAAAGTCGAGCTGCTTGCCAATCGCACCACCCTTGGTGATGCGGGTATCGATCTGTTCGATGTGACTCGACAACCGAGCGAGCTCCTCGGCGACGTCTCCGCGATCGGCGATCAGAGCCACCTCGCGAGCGAGGTCCGAATCTTTCACCTCGGCGCGGCCTTCGAGCAAGCTCTCGACGCGCTTGTGAAGGCTTGCCTGAACTTGCTTCACAACTTGCGGCATGCGCTTCTCGATCTTCACGACCAGCTTCTGCAGCGCCGCCATGTGAACTCGAAGATCTTTTTCGAGGGACACGCCTTCGCGCGCGCGCATCTCACACAATCCGTCGAGAGCTTCTTGCACCGTCACAAGCAAGAGCTTGGTCTCCTTCTGGCCATGCGTCGCGCTCGCGTCGACGGAGATCACACCGGGAAGTCCGAGCAACGACTTCAAATCCGGTCGTCCCTCCAACTTCAAATCCTTCGAGAGCTTGCTCAGGATGCGCTCGTACCTCTCTGCCGCTTCGACGTCGACCGTCGCCTTGCGACCGCCGGGGTGCGTGACACTGATCGCGCCCGTGACGGAACCGCGCTCGAGGCGCTTGCGTACCAACGCATCGATTTTTTGTTCGAGAGCGCCGAACTCGGAAGGGATCCGAACCTTGAGCTGGAGATAGCGATGGTTGACCGAACGCAGTTCGACCTGGATCGCGAGCCCTTGGCTCTCGCCGGAGGCCGCTCCGAATCCCGTCATTGAGCGCAACATGATGCCCTCAAGCCCCGGCTGACGCGCCGGGACGACTACCGGGTTTGATCGCGTGTCCGCCGGCCGCGCACAGGGGACATTCCGAAGGCTCAAAGGTTTGCGCTTCAACTTCGCAGAGCGAAAACAGGGGCAGCGCCTTGGAGAGGCCACCGCCGGGCGTTTCGAAGGGGTTGCCGCCGGAGCGATTGACGACGCTTCCAACCGCGACGACGTTTCCGCCCGCTTCTTCGAGTGCGCGAATCGCTTCTCGGGCAGAACCGCCGGTCGTCAGGGCATCCTCGACCACGAGAATCCGCTCGCCGGGTTCGAGAGAAAAACCGCGCCTCAAAACCATGCCGCCGTCTTTGCGCTCGGTGAAGAGGGAGCGAACTCCGAGCTCTTCCGCGACCGCGAAGGACCAAACCACGGCGCCCATCGCGGGACCGACTACAACTTGGACCGGTTCGGAGAGCGCCTCGAGAGCGTTCGCCAAGCCCGCGGCGAGCTCACGCGCGTGGTGCGGATACTGAAGAACCTTCGCGCACTGAAAGTAACGGTCGCTGTGCTTGCCCGATGAGAGCTCGAAGTGCCCTTCCAAGAGCGCTTCGCTCTCGCGCAACAATTCGAGAACGCGCGCGCCTTGCATGACTACTTGTCCTTCGTCGTAGAGCCCTGACCGTCACCCGCCGGAGAACCATCGCCGGTCTCCTCCGGTGCGAAGACTCCCTCCACGGGCGCGCTCGGGTTGACCAGCAAGCTATCCGAGTCCTTCATGCGTTGGAGGACATGGATGCCGAGCGCACTGACCAAAAAGACAATCGCGGTGGCCGCTGTGAACTTTGTGATCCCCGATGCGCCGACACCGAAGGTCGCCTGCCCGTGCTCGCCGAGAGCCTGGCCGAAGCCGCCGCCCTTGCCCTCTTGAAGCAAGATGACAACGATCAAGACGATCGCCGCGAAGACGAAGAGAATGAAGAGAAGAGTGGTTGCGATTTCCATCGTGGCTACCTGCGGGCTTTATCTAGCTGCTGAATCGGTCGAGCACTTGCGAGGGCCGACGTCTGTGAATCTGTACTGCCGTGAATCTGTACTGCCGTGAATTTAAGCTGTCTGTGATCTAACTATTGAATGCGACGATGGCGCCGAAGGAGTCGGCATCGAGAGCGGCGCCACCGACGAGCGCGCCGTCGACGCCCTCCACGGCCATCAGTTCGGCCACGTTGCTCGGCTTGACGCTACCACCGTATTGGATGCGGATGGTTTCCGCAGCGACATCGCCCCAGAGACCTTCCAAAACTCCGCGCAAATAGGTGTGAACCTCTCCGGCTTGTTCCGGCGTGGCGACCTGCCCGGTGCCGATCGCCCAGACGGGCTCGTAGGCGATGGTGACGCGAGAGGACAGAGCAGCGTCGATGCCCGCCAAGCCTTCGATCAGATGGCGGTGAACCACGTTCTCGGTCTGGCCAGCTTGACGCTCGTCGAGGGTTTCGCCGGCACACAGGATCACGTCCAAGCCAGCATCGAGCGCCAGCTTCACCTTCGCGTTGACGATCTTGTCCGTCTCGCCGTAGATCGCACGTCGCTCGGAGTGACCGAGGATCACGAAGTCGCAACCGATGTCGCTCAGCATGGTCCCGGCGACTTCCCCGGTGTACGCACCGGAGACCTGGTCGGCCATATTCTGAGCGCCCACTCGAATCGGCGAGCCCTTCAAGGCCTCGATCACCGCGGGCAAGTAGACGTAGGGCGGCGCAACAGCGACGTCGACGTCGGTGCGCTGTCCGACCATTTCGCGCAGCTTACCGACTAGGTCAAGTGCACCCGCTTGGTCGAGATTGAGTTTCCAGTTTCCGGCCAGATAGGGCTTACGCATGGTGCTTAACTTCGAGGCTCTCGGGCCGTGTTGAGTCTCCGCGATTGGAGTCTGAATCGCTGGAGTGTTTGGAGTCCGCGCTCGCATCGCCCGAAAGACGACGCCCGTCCATCGCGAGCAAGGTTCTCACGTCTGCGGCAAGTCGCTTGAATTCGTCGATGGACAGAGCTTGGGGACCGTCGGAGCGCGCCTCTTCAGGAGCGTTATGAACTTCGATGATCAGGCCGTCCGCACCGGCGGCAATGCCCGCGCGCGCGATCGGTGCGACCAGGTCTGCCCGCCCTGCGGCGTGAGAAGGGTCGGCGATCACCGGAAGGTGGGTGCGCTCTTTCAGGAAAGCGATGGCGCCGACGTCGAGCAGGTTGCGAGTCACGTTGTCGAAACCGCGAACTCCGCGCTCGCAAAGAATCACGTTCGGGTTACCGGCCGCCAACACGTATTCTGCGGCGAGCAAGAACTCGCGAACCGTGGAAGCCATCCCGCGCTTGAGCAGCACCGGCGTGGTGGTCCGTCCAACTTCGTCGAGGAGCGATGCGTTCGACATGTTGCGCGAGCCAATCTGGAACATGTCCACCCGCTCTCCAACGGCCTCCACGTCGCGCGGGTCGAGCACCTCGCTCACAATCGGAAGGCCGGTCTTCTCGCGTGCGGTGGCCAAGTAATCGAGCGCATCGACACCGAGTCCGCGGAAGGAATAGGGCGAGGTGCGCGGCTTGTAGGCGCCGCCGCGCAGAATCGTCGCGCCCGCGTCGCGCACGGAGCCAGCGATAGTGAGCAGGCGATCGATATTTTCGACGGCGCACGGCCCGGCGATGAGCGAAGCCCAACCGCCGCCGAAGCGCGCTTGCCCCACCGTGACCACTGTGTCTTCGCCCTGGCTCGGGCGCGCGGTGAGCTCGCAGCTCTCCGACATTTCGATCACCTGAACGACGCAGGTGTGGTCCTCGAATTGCGACCGATCGCCCGGTCCGCCGGGCCCCTCGAGCTCGAGCAGGCTCTCCGCTCGCCCCAGGAACTTGGGCGAATACCCCAAGTCCTTGCAGAGCTTGAGGATAGAGTGTCTTTCCGAATCGGAAAGCGAAGCGCGTAGGCGTAGCAGCATGGGATAGTCGGCATTCTAGGGAAGCGCTTCCCCGGATTCGAGGCGGAGAGTATAGAAGCGGCACCCAGAGGTCGCAATTGACCTGGGTTTTTGTCTTCTTTTATCGCGACGGACTTTTAGCACTCCATCCCTCATTCATGCCCCACCCACCCACGCTCGCTGCCCTCTCGGCATTGGTGCCCTTGGGAAGCCTGCCCAGAACGGGCTGGGTCATCGCGGGTGTACCCGCTCCCGAGTCGATTGCCGCCCACTCGCATGGTGTGTGCCTCCTCGTTCTCGCCCTGGCGCCCCGGGTGAGCCCCCCGATCGATGTGGACCGGGCCGTGGCGCTCGCCGCGATCCACGATGCCCCCGAAGCTCTGCTCTCCGACCTGCCCCGCAGCGCCTCTGCTCTCTTCCCCGAGGGCGCCAAGCGTCACGCCGAGCTCGCGGCCGCCGACCAGCTCCTGCCCCCGCTCTCACCCATCGCCCTCGAGCGCTTCGAGGAGTACGTCTCGGCGGAGACTCGCGAAGCCCGCTTTTCCGGGCTCTGCGATCGGCTGCACATGGGCGTCATGCTGGTCGCTTATCTGCGAGCAGGCATCCGCGGACTCTCCGACTTCGCGGACTCGATCGCCGCTCTCGACTGTTCCGAGTTTCCTCCCTGTGGCGAGCTGCAGACGGAGATCCTGGACGCTTGTAGGGAGCAGCGGCCGTGACCGACGAGCCGAAACCGGTCCTGCCCCCGACGCAGAAGCTGAAAAAGAAGAGCGGACGGTCGAACTTCCAGCGCTTCCGCCGCCGCTTTCCGATTCTGGTCTTCGGCGCTCTCGTGGTCTTCTTCATCATCGAGCACTCGCGTCCGTCCAGCTCCGAATTGCCGGTCTTCGAACCGACCGAGCGAGTCGAGCTGGAGCCCCTGCGCATCCCCCGCGGAGAGCTCGTCCTCGCGGGCCAAATCCTCGACGTCCACAGCTCTCCCGCCCCGAACGCTCTGGTCGAGTTCATTCAACTGGGCGAACCGCACTGGGCTTTCACAGACGCCTCCGGGTTTTTCGAACTGGACGGACTCTTTCCCGGCGACCTGCGCGTGACGCTGGTTCAGCCCAATACTCCGCCCACGCGCTTCGAGGTCACCCTCCCGACCGAACGCGTCGTCTGGACCTTGCCCGCGGAGTACGCCGATACCGAGAGCTTGCCCGAGTCCACTCGCAGCGCGCTCTTTGGTCGCGTGACTTCCCCACTCGGCGCCTCCGTCGACGATTTCCAGCTCGTCCTGCAACCGACCGATCGAAACCCCGCTCTCTCGGTCGCCGTCTTGCGCCGCGTTCGCCTCGGCAGCGGCGGCGTCTTCGCCATCGCGGACCTTGCGGTTGGGCACTACCGCGCCTATGTCTTGCCCGCCTGGGCGGAGGGCGGGACCTGGCCGCAGCTCGTCGCCGTCGACTACGAACACATCAGTTCCGCGCCGGAGCTCAACTTGGAACTCGAGAGCGGCGAGCTCGAAGGTACCTTGCTACTCGCCAACGACGAAACTCCGCTCACCAGCGCTCAACTGCTGATCTGGGATGCGGAAGATGCCGATCGACTGTGGGAACCTGTCCTGACCGACGAATCGGGCTACTTCCGGATCTCCGATTTGCCGAGTGGGCAGTACATCATCGAGCTGAGAGCCGGGGGGACGCGGCAGAAGGAGCTCGTCTCGATTGCCGCGAAGACCCGAGCCCTTGTCGATTTCGGACCGATTCAGCTCGCCGAATAAGGCCGCAGGGCTCAAGCTTCGCGAACGATCATGAGCGTCACGGAAAACAAGGACGGCGGGAGCGTCGTCTATTTAGACAATGCGGCCACCACGCCGATCGTCGCGAAAGTCCGCGACAAGATGCTCCCGTGGTTGGGAGCCGACTGGGGCAATCCCTCATCGCGTCACTCGCTCGGAGTTAAATCTCGCGCGGCCATCGACCGCGCGCGTGACCAGGTCGCACGGGCGCTCGCGGCCAAACCGGAGCGCGTCATCTTCACGTCCGGCGGAACAGAGGCGAACAATCTCGCCGTCTTGGGCGCCGCGCGCGCGCGCAAGAAGTTCGGAACGCACCTGCTGGTCGGACCCGCCGAGCATCCGGCGGTACGCGATCCGGCACTTGCACTTTTCGACGAGGGTTTTCAGGTGGAGGTCGGGGAGCTCGGCCCGGATGGTGCCTTCGATCTCGACGCGTTTCTTAGCGCGGTTCGAAAAGACACGGTCCTCGTCGCGCTCATGCTCGCGAGTAACGAACACGGAGCGATCTACCCGGTCTCCAAGGTTGCCGCTGGCGTTCGGCGCATTGCGCCCAACGCACACATCCACACCGATGCTGTTCAAGCGCTCGGTAAGCTCGACGTCGACATCGTCGAACTCGGCGTCGATTCGGTTTCGATTTCCGCTCACAAGATTCACGGTCCGAAAGGAACCGGCGCACTGGTTTTGGCGAGGGACTTGCCCCTACGGCCGCTCGTTTTCGGAGGCGGCCAAGAAGGCGCGATCCGCTCGGGCACGGAGAATGTGGCCGGCATCGTCGGGTTCGGAGAGGCCGTAGAAATGGCCGACCAAACGCTCGAGGGAACGAACGCGCAGCTCTCCAAGCTCAAGCAGAGGCTCGCGGACGGGTTGGCCGAGATCGGCGGAATGCGCGTCCTGAATCCCGGAGGATCGAATCCCAGCCTCGGCTCGATCGCTGCGGTGCTCGTGAGCGGACCGCCCGCCGAGGTCTATCTGCACCACTTGGAAGAGCGCGGAGTCTTGGTCAGCGTCGGGAGTGCCTGCCAAGCGCACAAGAACGAAGCCAGTCCAGCACTCCTGGCACTGGGACTCTCGGCGGAAGAAGCCCGCAAAGTCCTGCGCTTTTCCTTTTCACGTGAGAGCACCGATAGCGAGGTCGATCGAGCACTGACTGTGCTGCGAGAACTGGCCGGCGAGCTCGGCGCGCTCTAGAAACCCGTGGCTGGCAACAAGCGCGAAGAATGGCCGGCTGAGGAACAGAGACCACGATGACAACGACGAAGACCAATCCCGGTTTGGTGCTGGTGCGCTATGGCGAGCTGGCCATCAAAGGCAAGAACCGCTTTGAGTTTGAGAATGCGCTGAGGCGCAACATCCACAAGGCGGCGAACGAGATCGCCCCCTGCACGGTCACGAAGACGCGCGGACGCATGGTCGTACGACCGGAGCGCCGCATGGAGCGCGTGGCACGACGACTTCAAGAGGTCTTCGGAATCGCATCGGTGTCGCCGGCCTACGCGGCAGAGCGCAAGATCGAATCGATTGCGGCGATAGCCGCGGAGGAGCTCGCCCGCGCTCTGGAAGCCTTTCCGAACCCGGATCCGATCAGGTTTCGTGTCTCGACGCGGAGGGCCGACAAGCGGTTCCCCATGACCTCGCAAGAGATGAACGTGGCCGTCGCGGAGTCCCTCGGTCCCGCGATCGAAGAGCGACTGGTGATCGATCTCAAGAACCCCGAGCTCCAGCTCGGCATCGAGTTGCGCGAGGAAGCCGCCTACATCTTCGCCACGCGCTTACCCGGTCCAGGCGGCTTGCCCGTCGGCACGCTGGGACGCGGTATCTGCCTTCTCTCCGGAGGTATCGACTCTCCCGTCGCGGCTTGGATGATGATGAAGCGCGGATGCCGAGTGATCTACGTCTCCTTTCACTCGGCGCCGTTCATCGGCGATTCGAGCAAGCGCAAGATCGAGCAGTTGGTTCGCAGCCTGAGCCGTTTTCAACCGAAGAGCCGTCTCTACAGCGTCCCTTTCACCGACATCCAAATGGCGATTCGAGACCATGCGCCCGAGAGCTATCGGACGGTCTTGTATCGACGTCAGATGCAGAAGATCGCCGCGCGAATCGCTCGACGAGAAAAGGCCGGCTGCCTGATCACCGGCGAGAGCTTGGGGCAGGTCGCCAGTCAGACCATGGAAAACCTAACGTGCATCGGCGCAGCGACTTCGACGCCCGTGATGCAACCCCTGATCGGCTTCGACAAGCAGGAGACGATCGATCTCGCGCAGAAGATCGGAACCTTTGAGCTCTCGATTATTCCCGAGCCCGACTGTTGCACGGTGTTCATGCCGAGTCGCCCGATTATCCGCGGCAAGCTCGAAGAGTGTGAAGCGGCCGAAGAGGGCTACGGCTTGCCGGAGCTGATCGATAATGCGCTCGCGAACGCCGACCGAATCGATATCGATTGAGACGAGCCCTCAGTTCGGGACGGCGACCAGGCACAGTCGATAGCTCGTCGTCTCGCCGATCGTTCGAGTGAAGAGGCGCGCGTCGATTGCCCCGACGGCTTCCGTGAGGAGCTCGGCTGTCGATTCGACTTCAAGCGCATCACAACCCTTCATCGTCAGGCGAATAACCGCTCCGAATTGATGCGAACCGATCGACAGTCGCATCGACTCGATAAACGTTCGACCGTCGTGAGCGCCCGCTCGATTCGGGAGTAAGGAACTGCAGGCGAGAACGATCACAAGCTGCATCAGCCGCTTTCGATCTGTGACCACCGGGAAAACCCGGTCGGTCGGCCGGTGCTCAAAACGGGTCCGCGTCACTTGGCAAATGGGATGAAGAAGCTCCGCGGCGTCTTCAACGGAGCGCGCACCGTCCTCGGAAACGAGAGCGTCTTCCGTCAAGTGAGCGAAAGAGCCCAAGCGCTTGATTTGCCCGGCAGCCTTGCTGGATTGCTCGAACGCCAGAGTGAGATTCTCGGAGAGGCTGTCCGAGGATGGACCGAGCAAGGCCAACTCCACCATGCCAGAACTGACAGCGACCGCGTTGTTGAGCCTATGGCAGATCGCTGGAACGACGAAAACGACGACGCGAGCATGTCGCACCTCGAAAGTCTCTTCTGCGATATCCATGGGCTGTTAGGTACTTCGATACGGATGCCGACACAAGCCTTCTTCAAGACAGCCGCTCTTCTGCGCAGACCCGCAGACTCTCCCTTGCTACCTTGATGCCCCCATGAATCGGACCACGTCCCTCTTTCTAGCGCTCGGGATTCTTCTCGCGCACGCTCTCGCCGTTCATCAAACCGAGACAGGCGGTTTCGCTGGAGCACACGACGAAGCGCATGTCGCCTACCGTGTCGCGCATCAATTGTTCGACGACGGAATCGCCTCGTGGAACTCGAATTCGCCTTCCTTCGACGCCTATCCGTCTCCGCTCTGGATCCTCATTTCGTGGATACCCGAGCGCCTGTACCGCGATCCGTCCCGGTTTTGCCAGCTCATCGGACTCGTATGTGCGCTCTCGACGGCGATCGTGATCTCCCGGTTCAGCCGCGACCGCCTCGCCGGGATCATCGCGCCGTTCCTCCTCGTCTTCAGCGGAAGCTTTGCCGCGGCCTCAACCTCGGGCACCGAGACGTCTATGTTGGCGCTAGCCATGACGCTCGGCTTCCTAAGCCTTGAGCGTCAACGCCCCCGGATGCTCGCCCTGAGCCTTCTCATCGTGGCGATCACGCGGCCCGAGGGCGAACTCTTCGTTGGCGCCATTTGGCTAATGAGCTGGCTCGGCGGCCGAAAAAAAGCCCATCCCAATTCGCGCGCGATGCAGCTCGCCGTTCTTCCGGCAGTGATCGCCGTCCTCGTCATCTCACTTATGCGCCATTCGATGACGGGCCATTGGCTCTCGCCCACGGCTGCGGCTATGAGCGAATGGGACTCCGAACGATGGTTGCTCGGCTCCAGCTACCTGAGCGATTTTCTACTGAAGAGCGGCAGCGGATTTCTTGTGGTCTTTCCAGTCGCCGCACTCTTCACCGGAGCACTGAAGGGCATGGCCGCCCGCGGCTTCGCGCTCGTGTTGCTCTGGTTCTCCATCGTCGCTTGGACCGGCGGAAGTTCCGCACCATTCTGGCTGGCGATCGTCCCCATTCTTCCGATCCTGTTCGTCACCATTCAGGAGTCGATGACGGCCGTGATGGACTCCGAGCGTGTCGGCTTTGCGCCAGCCACCTGGGCAGCCTTCACGATCGCGCTAGTTTTTAGCGCAATGGTCAGTAAGAAGCCGGGGAATATTGGATCCATCGCCCTCGCGGATGCGCATTTCGCCGCCCTGGAAGCCTCGCCAAGAGTCAGCGCCGCCTACCACCACATTCACGGGAGAGAGTCGGTACGCAGCGCCAATCGAAACAGCGCTCGACTTCGAGAGATCGGTTTCTTCCTGCGAAAAGAGTTGGGCGAAGAGTTCGACATCGTGACTCCATGGCCCGGCTCCATCGGCTACCACTCTCGTCGCAAAGTCATCGACCTACTCGGTCGCACCAATATCGCACCGGGCAAGACTCGACTCATGCCCTGGACCGGCTTTGAAAAGATTGATTTAGCAGCGCAGCTCAAAGAACGGCCAGATCACTTGCTGCTCAGCTTCAAGAGCTACCTGATGCTGCCGTCGGCGCGGGAAATGCTCGGCGAGTGGCTTGAGGAATGGGACATCATCGGGGACACCCCCGAGCGCCGTAAGACGCTTATCAGGGAGTTGTCGCAGTACGAGCTGGTCACCATTCCGATTCGATACGAGAGCGGCGATTCGGTGCTCGGGCGATTGGCACCGTTCTTCTTGCTTCGCCGTGCGGAGGCCGATTTGGCGCCGGTACTCTCGATTTCGCAATCAGGCGATCGAACCATCGAGGTCACTGTCGAGCATCGAGGGTACGTCGTGATCGCCGACCTAGAGGTCATCGTGATCGATTCGGAAGGGGCTCACTGGACCCTTCGGCCGACTGGAGAATTCACGAGGGAGCATGAGGTCAACGCGCGTCACGGACTGCTGCTCTCGAAAGCGGGCGATCGACCGATCCGACTTATCGAAGTCGAACTACCCGACGCGTTGCAGGCGGTAGAGATCGTCGCAGCCCTGCGAAATCCGGGCACGGAGAAGACCTTTGCGCTCTCGCTCGTCGGTGAAGAAGCCCGACTGAAGCTCGGCACGGCGGCGAACGACTAGCCTGCATGATTCATGAGCCGCGAGCCGAAACGCCACCGGACAGCCGTCGGGACAATGAACTCCGCTAGGTCCGGCTAATGGAGCTCGTACTTGTGGAGCTTTCGATACAGCGTGCTCTTTCCCACGCTGAGTAGCTCCGCAGCTTTCAACCGATCGCCTTCGGAACGTGCGAGCGCGAGCTTCAACGCCCACTTCTCGAAGAACTCGAAACTCACGGTCTTCTCACCGTCCACGCCTTCGGGAAGTGAGGCGATGACCTCATTCAAGAAGCCCCGCACTTCGTCGAGTTCCGGTTCGACGTGAACGGGGTGATGCGTACCGGGAACGGAGTTGGTTGGACGAACACTTGGCGTGAATTCGTCTCGGTCTGCCAAGCCTTCGTGGATTTGGGGCAGAGGCGCCGGGAAGGCTCCGATTTCAATGATCGAACTCTGTCCCGCGTTCAGGCAAGCCGTTCGAATCGCGCTGTTCAGCTCGGTCAGATTTCCCGGCCAATCGTAATTTTCGAGAGCGAGCCACGCCTCGTTCGAGAAACTCGAGTCTCCCGAACCCATCTGGTGTCGGTGCAGGAATGAGCGTGCGAGAAGCGGAATATCCTCTGCGCGCTCCCGGAGCGGCGGCAGTTCGACCGTCTCCGCGAGGAATTCGCGAAGCTCCGGATGGAAACCTCCCGAGTCGACCGAACCCAGGGTTGCCGCGATCAGGCGCACATTGATCTTGCGCACCTTCTGCGTAACCGGATCGACGAGGGCGTTCTTTTTCAATACGGCGACAAGCCGAGCTTGCAGATCCTGATTCAACTTCTGCACACCTTCAAGGAAGAGAGTTCCTTCGGAGGCTTGAAACAAGAGCGCGGCGTTATCCTCAGAACCGAAGAGCTGTGCCTCGAGATTATCGCGCCCGACGGCCTCGTAGTTCATGGGGACGAAGGCCCCCGTGCGATTGCTCGAGTAGTGAAGGATGCGAGCGAGGTGGCGCTTGCCCGTTCCGGACTCACCCGAAATCAAAACGGGGCGGTCGTCATTCGCGCGCGCCTGGACCTGAGCGCGCACCCCGGAGATCGCTTCGGAGCTTCCGATCAATCGATTGGGCTGGAATTCCCCGCGGGCAAGCTCGATGAGGTCCGCGCTCTCTTCAAGCCTGATTCCGCGAGCGGCAATCTGAAGCATGTCGCTCTGAATCGCGTGGCGAGGTTCGTCGTGCAAGTAGAGCACTCGAATATCGTCGCCGGCGCCAACTACCGTCGGCACGAGCGGAAGAACGCTCGCCACTAATTTTTGAGCGGGACGTGTCCCGCGGGCGGCAACGCAAAACCGGAAGCCCGTGCGCGAGACGGTCGAAGCGTCGCGCACGAAGGCTTCTAGCCTTGTGCCAGGAGCGAGGCTTCCGAGGTTTCGTCCCTCGATCCGCTTCGCGAAGATGTCCCGGGCTCCGCGATCCGCGTAGTGAACAATCCCCTCTGGGTCGACAACGAGCATTCCGACGGGAGAATCACCACCGTCGTGCCCGATCTCGATGTCGTTGGAGTTCCGTGCGAGCTGATCCTCAAGCTGAGCTTTATCCTTCAACGCTTTTTGAAGGTGCTCGTTGCGCTGGTGCATCAAGCCCATCTGTGTGGAGAGTTCGTCTCCGAGCAATTTGATCCTGAGCATCGCGCGGATCACATCATCCACCAGCGACATATCGTCCTTCACCATGAAAGACTCGCAGCCGGCTTCGTATCCGCGGTGTAAATCGGCAGAGCTGCGAACCTTGCCGCTCAGCAAGACGACGGGGACATTGCGAGTCTCCGGGTCCCGCTTCATTCGTCGGCAGACCTCGATTCCGTCGACCCCCTCTCCCAGATGCATATCGATGAGAAATAGATCGAAGGTGCTGGTTTTAGCCTCCGCGATCCCCAGAGCACCGGTCACTTTAACCGTGACGTCATGCCCCAAATCTCTTAATCGACTCCGCAACAATTGCTGAGTACCTGGTTCATCCTCGATGACTAATATTCGACCCATCTCATTTCTCCCCAAATGAAACAATGAATTGTGCGCGCCAGACACTCCGAACAGAATTGTTCATCGTGTCCGACACTTCCGCGACGCCATCGTGAAGAGTCGGGCCAAAAGACCGATTGGAATGAACCCCAAACTCAACGCCGATCGACGTTGGTCTCACTTGCCTGCCTTCAGTTGGCTTAGAGACTTTTGTTGGCACTGCACATTCCTTGCGAGCAACTCCTCTTTCCGACTCTGAATTTATGGGAAAACGATCAGATTCGATAGGTGAGGATTGGGAGGAAGCTCTTATGCACATTCCTGCGGACATTGGCGAGCTTGAAGCATCAACCCTACTTCGTCGCCAATTCACGCCCGAAGTTGTGCGTGAAGCGCTACAGCAACGGGATCTGCGACGACGGGCACAGGGCAGACTCCATCACGCCGAAAAACTCTTTTTCACTTCACGAGGGCTTGAGCAGGCCACCAGAGGCCGTGTCGCCGACGCTCGCGCCGAACGCATCGCAAGGCTTATGCCAACGGCGCTTGTCCTTGATGCCACCGCGGGAATCGGATCGGACAGCCTCGCGCTCGCATCAAAAAATTTGCGACTTCTATCCGCTGACCTCGACCCCGACCACGCAAAGTGCCTCGCAAAAAATCTTGCGAGGTGTGGTTTTCGAGCCCATGTCGTGATCGCCGATGCCGCTCGTCTACCGGCCAAGCCCGATGTCTTGGTGTGCGACCCGGATCGCCGCGTTGGAAATCGACGAAGCCTCGACCCCGAACGCTGGTCTCCAAAACTCTCGACGTGCCTCGACCTAGCGTCACAAGTTCGGGGCGCCTGCTTCAAACTCGCGCCTGCTCTTGATGTCGAACAAGTCGGTTCTCTCCCCTTCCGCCAACCGCACTCCTGGCAGTGGACGAGCGCGGACGGTGACTTGGTCGAAGTCGCGCTTTGGACGGGAGAGCTCGCCGCGCCATCGGGTGAACGCGAAATTCAAATCATCGCCGGTGAGAGTGAGCCCGTTCATTACCGTGGCGTGCCAGAACCCGAATTTCACCTCTCCGTCGAGGAGGCGCTTTCCATGGGTTGGATATCGGAGCCGGATCCCGCGCTGATTCGCTCCGGCTTGCTGGCTAAGTTCGCGCGTGAGCGAGACCTTCATCCGATCGGTCCCTCTATCGCCTATCTCGCATCGAAGAATCGCCCCGACCCCAGCCCCTTTCTTAAATCTTGGCGAGTCATCGCGAGCGAATCCGCCGACCGACGACGAGTGCGTGCCTTGCTTCGCGAACACGATATCGGCGAGCTCGTCATCAAGAAACGCGGCCACCCTCGGACCGCGGCCGAACTCGCTCGGGAGTTTCGAGGCAAGGGAACTCAACTCGGAACCCTAATCGTCACGCGGCTCGAACGCGGACACCGAGCTTTCCTCGTAACTCCTCTCGAGAGCGAAGCTTTATCCTGAGCGCTCGTCGCCGAAAGCGGCTGGCGAGGGACGGGGGATTCGGCGGCCGTTGCGACGAGCTCGCTCCCCGTCCGTCGAGTCTGAGACGGAACGGGAGAGCACAGCGAGGGCATCGCTCGGCGCCCGGACCAGGGGCGATTCGAAGGCGGGCATCGAGCACTGGGGGGGGGCTGGGTCCGCGCTTTCCTCGACCGAAGCCCCAGAGACCATGGAACGGTCGGGGCCTCTTGGAAGCCGCTCGCGCTAGGTACCTAGGAAGAAGGGCTCCCCGGCGAATTCCCCCTACCGAGAGCCTGGATCGCCACGCTCGGAGGCTAGCTCAGGGGCGGTTGCTGAGTGGGCGCGGGGCTTCGACTCAGTCCCCTGGCGGTTTATTCGGCGCTCTATGGAGCTCCCCCGGGGGCCATTCCGCCCCTACCCCCCCCTTCTAGCGGCGTGAGAAGGGGGTGGTAGGCGATGAGGGATTCGAACCCCCGACTTCTTCCGTGTAAAGGAAGCACTCTAGCCAGCTGAGTTAATCGCCCGAGTTGGAGCAGAGAAGATCTCCCCGCTTTCGCCCGACACGGTATCCTCCCTGCCCCTTTAGCTCCACTGAAAGGGCGGTGCTTGCCGAAAGAAGCTTCCGGCAGTTCTCCTGATCCACCCTTCCGGATGGAGTGGATGCTGCGCCGCGGAGCCCGTCGAGCGCCTCGCGCACTTTACAATTCTCTGATTCGCCGGCCCCCTCTCACCCCGGCGACCCCCACTGTTCCCCCACGACCTCTCAATTACATGCGCATCGCCATCGTCGGCACCGGCTACGTCGGCCTAGTCGCAGGGACCTGTTTTGCCGAGAGCGGCAATGACGTCACCTGCATCGACATCGATGAGACCAAGATCAAGAACCTCAAGGACGGCATCGTGCCGATCTACGAGCCCGGTCTTGAGGAGCTCCTGAAGCGCAATGTGCGCGATGGCCGGCTTCACTTCACATCGAATATCGCCGAAGCCATTCCCACCGCTCAAGTGGTCTTCATCGCTGTTGGAACCCCTCCGGGCGAAGACGGCAGTGCGGATCTGAAGTACGTCCTCGCCGCAGCTCGCTCCATCGGCGAGAACATGAAGGAGTACACCGTTATCGTCGATAAGTCGACGGTACCCGTCGGCACCGCGGCGAAGGTCCATGAGGCCGTCGCCTCCGTGACCGACTGCGAGTTTGACGTGGTCTCGAACCCGGAGTTCCTCAAAGAGGGAGCTGCGATCGATGACTTCCTCAAGCCCGACCGCGTCGTGATCGGGTCCTCGAGCCAGAGAGCCGCGGACACCATGGACGAGCTCTACGAGCCCTTCGTCCGCACAGGCAACCCGATCATCCACATGGATGTGCCCTCGGCCGAACTGACGAAATACGCCGCCAACGCGATGCTCGCCACGCGGATCTCGTTCATGAATGAAATCGCGAACATCTGCACGCGAGTGGGAGCCAGTATCGACATGGTCCGCAAGGGCATCGGTTCCGACGCTCGCATTGGCTCTCGCTTCCTGTTTGCCGGCCTGGGATACGGGGGCTCCTGCTTTCCCAAGGACGTCAAGGCGATCATGAAGACCTCCGAAGACACGGGATACGACTTTCAGATGCTCCGGGCGGTCGAGAATGTCAATGAGAGCCAAAAGCGCCTGCTCTTCGAAATGGTCTCCGAACACTTTCAGGGCGACCTAAAAGGCAAGCACTTCGCTGTCTGGGGATTGGCCTTCAAGCCGAACACGGACGACATGCGCGAAGCGCCGGCAGTGGTCGTGATTGAAGCACTGCTCGCCGCCGGAGCAACCGTCACCGCCTTCGACCCCGAAGCCATCGAAGAATCCCGCGGACACCACCTCGGCGATCGAATCAAGTATGCCGAGGGTCCTATCTCAGCCCTTGAGAACGCCGACGCGCTGATTCTGATTACCGAGTGGAACGAGTTCCGCCGACCGGACTTCGATGCGCTCAAAGCGAGCCTAAACTCGCCTGTCGTTTTCGATGGACGGAACATCTATCCGCGCAAGACTCTGGAGAAGCTCGGCTTCACCTACTACGGCATCGGAACCTGAGCCGCGCTCAGCTTCACCGAGAAGTCACCGAGACAAGAGGGTCGCCCAGGGCGGCCCTCTTCCGGTTAAGCCCCGTTCGGCGCGAACGCGAGGAGCTCGCCGAACCCGTGTCAATCGGCGCGACGCGGAGCGAACTTGGACCCGTCGTCGATGAAGGTCACCTCGTCGCCCGGCTGGCTCACACGCTCCCACTCATCGAGCACGGCTTGAGCGTCGTGAGCCGGTGCCATATGGATGCTCTCGATTTCCCGATCGGACATTTCGCTCAGCATGTGAACGCGCTCCACGCCGGCGAGATAGAGCCCAAACTTGTAGGCCTTGTGCGAGTACATCACGTACTCACCTTCCGGGCGACGGCACACCTCGGCCAGGGGGCGTGTCAGCGGATCGAAAAAATTGCGACGAGCGGCCGGCGTCCCAACTCCGTTCGGGCAGGCCGAAAGAAAGAGGACCTCACCGCCATCGAGTACAGCGCTCCGCGTTAACTCCAACGCTCGCTGAGCCGTGTACAAGCTCTCGTCGTGTGGATATCCACCTGGTGATACGACCAGAAAACGCGTCGGCTGCACTTCGACCTCCACCATTCGGTCAATGGCCTCCATCGCTCGCCCCGCAACCTCTTTCGTTCTGCCCGCACCACACCAGACCGGTTTCTCGACACTGCCGACGACCGCCAACGCAAAGTGCTCGCGCTCGCCGATCAACAGCTCGAATCCCTCGACCATGTCAGCGGCAAGCGGATTATCGTGACGGAGTGCGTTCGGGTGCCATGGATGCCGACCGAACGTCGAGTCATCATCGAGCGTGAGTGAGTGATTGCCCCGCGCAGTCTCGTATCCGCACAGACCCGGCAGGTAATACTTCACCGGGTTGGAATAGCCCGCGAAGTAGTGAACTTTCATGTTGGCGAGCACGAGAAAGGTCTCGCACTCCGCCGCCGCTGGTTGAAACTCAACTCGTGTACCGCGAGAAGTCGTTCCGATCCGTTTCAGATCGCGAGCTCGCGCGTCGTGCACCGTAACCGTCGCTGGTATCGAGAGTTGGCGCAGATCGTCACGCAGCGCGCCCGCAAGCTCCTGGTTCTCGGCGCTGAGGGGGTCGTGCGTGCCGGTACAAACGAAAAATCGCACCTCGGCGGCGCCACAGAGGGCATCTCTGAGCGCAGGCAAGAACGCCTCATAGGTTTTCTCGCGAGTTGAGTCAGCGACAAGCACACCCACAACGCGTTTTTGCGCGGCGGAAAAAAATCCAGAACTTCGCAGTTCATCAACTGATTTCGCGATCCACTCGCTCGCGCTCGTCTCTTCAGGAGTTCGACTTCGGAAGCTGATGTGACGCGCGAACATGCGATCGGGAACTTGAAGTTCAAGCGCATCGAGCCCGAGCTTCATCGACACTTTCATCCGCATCTCTCCTTAGCGCGCGCTCAGCTCTGAACCCTTCAAGCTCGCGATTCCATACCGAATTCGACGCTTAGAAGCGGATTCCAATTAATGTTCGTCCCCCAGAAACGGACGAAGCGGCTCGCCCGAAAGCGAACCGCTCGTGATGTCGTAACAGTAACCGTCCGTGCAGGTGTGCTCGCAGACATGACCAAAACACTTGGTCGATCGAATGAACATTGCCTCCGAAACACGACTTGCAAGCCCCCGAATGCCAAAAGTTCGCCGTCCCTGTCAAGCAAATGCTTGTGGAGAATCGAGCGTCTGTTTGTCGTTCGGATGCGAACGGAGTATCGACGCAGACTTGATAATGCTTAAGTGCAGGCGAAAGTCAGCGCACACACGAAGCGTGAGGCAACATCGACGGCGACGTGTCGTTGATCGTTCACGCGTTAATCCGCGTCGTCGGTACCTTCACTAGCGCTTGTGTCGTCTTGATTTGCGTTCGCAACGCATCTGCGTGAACGCATTCGCGCCAGAGCACCGCGCACCGATGCACCAAGAACGGTGAATTCACTCGCAAGCGCGCGCAATCGCGTGTCGCAGACTGCCAAAACGTCACGAGCACCCGTTAAATTCCCACAATTGAACTCGAGCAACGAGAGTTGGTCGTAGGAGCGCACACGCGCGAGCGGGCGTTCCGCGAATTGTGAAACCCATCGCCATGCGCGTCGCGCCGCGTCGAGTTCATCGAGGTTCAACCAAACAACTCCTGACCAGTAAAGCGCAGCGTCTCGGTCCACCCGACGCGCTCCCTCGTCATGGGATAGCTCGAAGTACGCGTCCAGCGCGGACGACCAGTTCATTCGCCGTCGGGCGAGGTGACCGAGCTCCAGAGTTGCGCGCGGGCGAAAAGGAGTGCCCGCCCCCAAGTCACGAGCGGAGCGGAAGCCTGCGATAGCCGCCGAATCGTATCCGTCCGCGCGCCAAATCTCGGCGGCACGGAATGCCGCCTCCGAACGCAACTCCGGGGAGATCCCCACGCTCTTTGAGAGTTCCTCGAGAGCTTGCGCAACTTGCATGCGCACACGCGCGCGCTCGGATCCCTCGAGCTCTCTGAATAACTGGCGACGATCCAAGACCTCCTGCAGGCGCTCTCTAGGCTCCGCGCCGGCACTTCCGTCGTGACACTCGAGATGAGCGGCGAAGTTCGTCGCGCAGGCTCCTACGGCGAGCAGCACCGATCCTAGGTGGCTCATCAAGACGGGACGACGCGTGCAGAGTTCAGAGCTCAACACAGCTCGGATTTCGGTAGCTGTTCCACGAGGGCAAACCGACGCGTCAGCGCGCGCAAGAGCCGATTGCGCGCGCGGAATAAACGCACCTTAACGATGCTCGGCGTCGTTCCGTACTCAGCAGCCACTTCGCGGCAGCCACCTTCACCTCCGTAGAACCTCAAGAGCAACTCTCGGTCACCCCGCTCCAAAGCGTGCAGCTCGTCGTCCAAACAGGACAGCGCCCGATCCCAATCAATTCGCCAGTTGCCGCACCGGACATCGACCTCATCGGCGGGCGCCAGCGCTCTGGATTCTCGCGCTGGAATCGCCTCCAGTAGATGGTCGTCGGCCAAGTGTTTCTGAATGCGACCTTCTCGCCGCACCCGATCCGTGAGCACGTTGACCGCAATGCTCGAGATCCAAGCTCGCAAACGTTCGGGCCGGTCGAGTTGCTTTCGATAGCGCGCCGCCCGAATCATCGTCTCCTGAACGATGTCGTCCACCTCGTTCGCATCGCGACAGCGCCGCTGTAAAAAGCGCACGAGAGGCGAACGCTGCTCTTCCAATCCCGTCCACGCCTCTGCTCCACCCAAAATTGCGCCGTCCGCCATGCCGTCCCACTCCTCTTGATGAGAAAAGCGCCGCGCTGGTCGCCGCGCACTAGGAGGAGACCTGTTCCCGGGCGGTTGGTCGCAGGTCCGCGTGAATGTCGATGACAGCTGGCGCTACGACACACGACCGAACTAGGGAAGCTGGGTCGAGCGCACTCCGCATCCCCAATTCTTCGGTGCGTTGCCTCTCCGCGAAGAGTCCGCGCCCCGGCTAAACGCGAAGCGGGCGGCGATTCCGATCGGAATCGCCGCCCGTCTGTGCGAAATCAAGATCTCGAAGGATCTATTTGAAATCTGCCGCTTGCTCGGCCCACGGCGACTCGGGGTGACTGCGAATCACTCGCTTGTAGAGCTTTTGCGCTCGCACGCTGTCCTCTTCCCCGCCCATTTTGTCGAAGCAACGACCCGCGTAGAACATCGCTTTCGGCGAGTAGCGCACTTCGTCTCGATACAGCACGACCACGCGCATGAAGGTCATCAGGGCCGCGCGGATATCTTCAGGCTTATTACTCGTGGCGGCCAACTGGTATTGGCAATCACCGAGCCCGGTATAGGCTCCAGCAAGGGTCTCCTCGTCTGCGGACGGATCCGTAATCACGTCTTCAAAGTGTTCGCGCGCCTTGCCGAGAGCCGTGGAATCACCGTCTCCCTGGGAAGCCTCTGCCAGGAAGGACTCGCCAATCGCAACCGTGGCCCGGTTGCGCACCGTGGGATAATCTCCGCCCGCATCGGTCTCGACGCCGCGCAACTCCGTGCGGCGCTTGTCGCCCACAAGCCCAGCATCCACCAGTATTTTGAAGAGCCTGCACTCCAAGCCCCAGCGCTTGGGAAGGTCCTGCTTTACGATCAAGTCCGAGAGCTTATCCAGCGCCTTCTTGGCACCGTCCCCATCGCCATTCTCCGCCAGCGCTGTGGCTTTGGCCATGTACGCGCCGGGCAGATAGCGCGACTCGGGAAACTTCTCGATCAAGAGATCGGCCGCGGCAATGGCCTCTTTCCGGTCCCCGACGAGTGTGTACAACTCGATCAATCGGTTGGCGACGTACGCCGGAGCCCACAGTTTGCGGCGCTCGGCGCGGCCCTCTAAGTGCCCCAGCAGATAAGCGTCAAAGGTCTCGAACGCGACGTCGTAGTTGTTCTCCGCGAGAGCATTTTCCGCCTCTTCGACGAGCGCCGGAAGACTCTCATAGTCGATCGCGAGGACGTCGGCCGCAGACACGGTCTTCTCCTTGCCGCGCTCCGAGTCCTTGTAGGTCACCTCGCTCATCGTCTCGTTGATGATCGTGATCTCCTCAAGGGGATCTCCCGACACCAAGTAGATTCGATCCGCGGAGAGGCTACTACCCAGAACGGCCGCCACGAGGCAGGCCGTGAGGAGAGAGCGCGAGCGGCCCGAAGGCGCGACGGTGGAGTGCTTGGAGATCATCATTCTATTGGCGTGTTGTCCGAGCCCTCGCTATCCACCCGAAAGCCGGGAGTTACGGTCAGCGATCGGGCGGCGGAGGCCCCGTGGGCCCGAAACGTCGGTTCCCGCGAAAATTCGAGCCCAAGAGACTAGGACCGAGCCCTTCGAACTGTCAATCGGGGCTCGGCTGCGAGAAGTCCCGATCAAGCGTGTCGACGGACTGCGATCAGCTCGGCGACCACGCTGACGGCGATTTCCTCGTGGGTTCGAGCTCCAATCGGCAATCCCATCGGCGTTCGCACCCGCTCGAGAAAAGCCGGAGAGACTCCCCGCTTTTCCAAATCGGCGAAGACCTGTGCTTTCTTGGAGCGGCTTCCGATCATCCCCAGGTAGCGCGGCTGGCAATCGCTCTCCCACAAGGTATGCAAGATATCGGCGTCGCCCTGATGTCCGCGTGTCACGACCACGACAAAGACGCCTTCGGCGGGCGCCAGCTCGCGGACCTGGTCGCTGAACTCCGCGCACACCAAGCGATCCGCGTCGGGATGCTTTTCCGCGGAGGTAAATCCCTCACGGTCATCACCGACCGTCACGCGAAAGCCGGCCAAGCTCGCCACGCGGGCAATCGCCACCGAGATATGTCCGCCCCCAAAAACGTACAGCGCTGGTTCTACTATCGGTTCCACAAACACCTCCACCTTTCCGCCGCAGAGCAGCCCGCTATCCGGATAATCGCGTTCATTGAGGGAGAACGCGAGCGTGCGCGGACGTTCATCCGCCATGCTCTCGAGCGCGGCCTCGAGCACCTCCGCCTCCAAACAACCGCCGCCGACCGTTCCCGCAAAGCTGCCGTCCGCACGGACCAGCATCTTCATCATCTCTTTGCCCGGCGTCGAACCGCTGGTCTTCACGATCGTGCAGAGCGCACAGGATTCGCCGCGCTCCTGAAGCCGCACGATCTCGGAATAGATATTCACGCCGCCCATCTTAGCGGGCGCGCCGCCAATGCTGCTAAATTCAGAGCGTGCCCGAACCGGAACTTCACAGATCCCAGGTTGGCGAGCCGCGTGAGGAGCGCGAGCCCGTCTTGGTCAGCGCCTGCCTCTTGGGAATGAACTGCCGCTACGACGGCGACTCGAACCTGGACAGTCCCCTGATCGAACAGCTCGCCGCCGAGCGAGCTGTCGCGGTTCCGTTCTGCCCGGAAGAACGCGGCGGACTCTCGACTCCGCGGCCCGCCGCTTGGATCGAGCGCGCTGGTGCCGGCGCCGTCCTCGACGGGAGCTCGTCCGTCGTGACCGGCGAAGGCGTCGATGTCACCGAGGCCTTTGTGAACGGCGCGCAGGCGGCACTTACGGCCTGCGAGGAGAACGGGATCCGGCGCGCCTTTCTCAAGGAGCGCTCGCCCTCCTGCGGCGTCTGCCAGACGCACGTCAATGGTCAGCTCGTCGATGGCCCGGGCGTGACGGCGGAATGCCTGAAGCGCGCGGGTATCGAGGTGCGCGGCGTGGAAGGACGCCGCGAATAATGCGGGCTAGCGCTTCGGTTTGCCGACGACGATCAACTGGAAGGCGAGCATCGAGAGGCCGGGAATCGCGCAGACCACTCGATCGATGCCGATGAAGAGCTTCGTGAAGAGCTTGTTCCCCGGCACGTAACGCATGATCCCGATGTGGTCGGGGAAGCCGCACAGCGCGTAGGCCAAGATGCCGTACTTCTTCACCTTGGTGACCTCGAAGCCGCAGCTCTCGTAGAGCGCGACGAGATCGCGGCGACAAAAGCCCTGGTCGCCCTCGTCGAAGTGTTCGCTGTTGCGGTAGAGCATCCAACGCGCGAAACGAATCAGCGGGTTGTCGTTACAGGGTTCGCTCATCACCAGCAGGCCGTGATCGGCGAGGATCTTGGCGCTGTTCTCGATGAAGGCTTCGTGGTTGCGCACATGGTGCAGGCTGCCTTTGCAGACGACCGCTTTGAAGCTGCCGGAGCTGACCGGCAAGTGTTCGGCATCACCGGCGAGGAGCATGGCATCGGGGAGCGCCGAGCGCCCCACCGAGAGCATCGCGTGGCTGATGTCCACACCGACGCCCGCTTCACCGGCGGCGAGAATATCCGCCAAGAACAAGCCCGTTCCGCAGCCGAGATCCATGACCAAGCCGGGCCCCGAGGGCACGTGGGACAAAATTTCGTTGTGCCAGTCGTGCTCGAACATGCGACTGAACTCGAAGGCGTAGCGGAGCTGATAGCGCGGCGCGAGCTTCTTGTGCAGCTCGATCTGCGCCGCCGCATTGGCCGCACTGGCCGATTCGGTCGAGCTGCGCTCTTCGCTCGGGCTGTCGGCTGTGGATGGATTCGGACTCACGTTGGGGCTCTGGGATTGGGCTCAGACAGTCTGGTGGAGAAGTCTAGCGCGGGTTTCGCGCGGTTGGGCGAGATCTGCCCAGTTCACGTTCCGAAGCCGCGGCCTACGAATCTTCCTCGCGAACCTCGGTCGGTTTCACGAGGCCCATGAACAGGTGACCGATGACGCCGAACAAGCACACGTTGAAGAGCTGAACGAGGTGGGTGCTGATTCCGCTCGCCAGCGCCAGCTTGCGATCGACGCCCAGAATTTCGAAGCCGAGGGTCCAGCCCATCTCCTGCGTTCCGAAGCCGGCGACGCCGTTGACCGGCAGCAGGTTGAACATGACGGTGGCGCTCGAACCGAAAGCGACTTCGGGGTAGCTGGTCGTGACGGGAAGGCCCAGGTTCGTTCCGAGAACACTGTAGAAGGCGAAGACGAGCATCCAGATCGGCAGGGTCAGGAGTGCGGCCAGAGCCAGGCGCCCTTCACCGCCGGCCAAACGCAGCGCTTCCTCCACATCCACGGTGCGGTCGAGCACTTTGCGTCCGAGTTTCAGGCGGTCGAGGCGAAGGAGCTTGCTCAATCGCTCGAAGAAGCTGACCAGCAAATGGCCGCGCGCGCAGAGCACCGCCAGGACGAGCGTGAGTCCGAGCAAGAGAACCGCGAGCGGAACCAAGTCGCCAACGCGCTCTCGAACGGAATCGGAGGCCGTGGAGGCCAGGTAAAAGCAGGCGAGTGAGACCGCCGTACACATCACCGCCAAGTCGAGCAATCGCGAGACGAGGAGCGAAGCGAGGCCGCGCGCTCCGGAAACTCCGGCGAAGCGCTTGAGGTACACGATGAACGAGGCTTCGCCGGTCTTCGCGGGCAAGACGTAGGAGGCCAAGTTGTGGGCGGAGGAGACCGTTAGCGCTCGGCCGAAGGAAGGGCGACTGCTCGGCGGAACGAGGAGGCGAAATCGAAACGCGCGCAGGCAGTAGATCCCGAGGTGGATGGAGGCCGCGAGCGCGTAGTCGGCGGGCTCAAGGGAAGCCAGCGCCCTTCCGACCTCATCGAGATCGACGCCCACCCAGACCATCAAAGCCGAGACAAGCGCGGCGGCGATCGCGAGCGAGAGGATGATGCGGAGCGGAGTCTTCAATCGGATCGTGGGGCAGTTCCCGGGCGGAGAATGGGATTGGGCGCCGCCAGCCGGGAGACAGGCAGGAGGATGGGAACCCAAGCCCTTCGGCTGCAATCGGGTCCGCACTGTACGAGCCGCTGCGGGGAAGCCCTAGCCCCGGCTCCGGGTCCCCTCCCTCGATTATCGAGACCGGCAACGTCTGAAACTTACTGAACTGACTGGCTTGAGTGGTGAAAGCGTCCTCAATCTTTCCGCGGAGCTTGTGAAACCAAAACGACTTCCGTCGGTCCATCTCCATAGCGAGGGCCTCGAAGCCCTCCATGGAGGTGAATTCGACATGTTTAAACCCGCTCGCTGTCCTTATCGCAAGTGCTCCCGTCACTCGAAGCCCAAGCCGAAGTTCTACTACCGGCATGGCACCTACAAACCCAAATGTCGGTCTTATCCCGTTCAACGGTTCCGATGTAGATTCTGCAAGCGGTCCTTTTCTCGCCAGACCTTTCGCTCTGATTTCCGAGACCACAAACCGCATCTCAATGCACTGCTCTTCTCGAAGGTCGCGTCCGGAGTAGGCATTCGCCAATGCGCTAGAGAGATCCATCTCTCCACGCGTTGCACCGAGTTAAAACTTCGAAAGATCGGGCGCCATTTGCGACGCCTAAACCTAAACCTGCGGGGAGAGTTACAGACTGTCTCGAGCTTTCACTTCGACGAGCTCGAGACTTATGAGGGCCAACGCAACACACGTCCACTCAGTGTTCCCGTTCTCATTGAATCCGATTCACGATTCATCGTCTGGGCTGAGTCCGCTCCGATTCGTCCCCGGGGCAAGATGACCAAAAAGCGCCTGCAGGCCATCGAGGCGACCAATAACCGCTACGGCGTTCGAAAGGATACATCGAGAAGGAGCGTTCGCAGGGCACTCAAGAGAGGTGCCGAACTA
>JAJDEU010000051.1 GCA_029259635.1 Planctomycetota bacterium
ATTCACTCCATAAGCGGCCGATTTTTGGCCAGGTCGGCACCCAAAAACCTCCCCGAATCTATGGATTCGGGTTCGTTTCCGGGCACCAACCCGACTAAAAATTTGCTGCTCATAGAGCAAAGCACTTTCACCACGGACTGCTAGCCCGCCGCGCTACAGAATCGCGTATTGGCTCTTCAGGATCTCGCGAAGCTCGGTGAAGTCGGCGACCGAGTGGTCGGGTTGAATGTCCGTCTCCTCGATGTCGTAGCGGGATGCGCGACTGCTGAAGACGGAGACCATGCCGAGCGCTTTGGCGGGGGCGACGTCGTGACCGGGGCTGTCGCCCACGTACATCACTTCGTTCGCTGTCAGGTCGAGGGCGCGCAACGCGGTCTGGTAGAGCTTTGGGTTCGGCTTGGAGATCCCGATCTGGTCGGAGATAAAGATCGCGTCGGGATCGAGGTGCTCGACCAACTTCAGGCGAATCAGCTTCTCGGCTTGTTTGACGGTCCAGCCGTGCGTGATGATCCCGGTGATGATTCCCGCCGACTGAAGATCGCGGAGTAGGGGGATCACGTCGTCGAAGGGCTTGAGCTCGCTGAACTTCGTGTCGTGGTAGGCCACGACACCGGCGGCGACGATGAGTGCGCGGTTCTGGCCGTGCGTATCGAAATCCAGGCGTTGAATGAGCTTGTCGAAGTGGTGGTCGTAGTTGGAGGAGAACTCCGCGATGACTTCATTCAGCTCTCGAACAACGTCTTCCAACGGGAGCGCAAGACCCGCATCGACCATGGCGGCCGCGGCGTTGCGGCGTGCGATGGCGGCAAAGGAACTCGTCGCGACCAGGGTGTCATCGATGTCGAAGAGAACGGCGCGCAGGTTGGACATAGCGGTCAAGGTAGCGCTCGCCCGGCTCCGGGACCAGGTGGGGGAGGGCTCGCCTCTGGAAACTTCGCGAGGTGAAGGCCGAACCGAACTTAGGCGGCCTTAAAAAGGCAGCCCGGCTCTCCGATCGTGTCGGAGAGCCGGGCTGTTTGGTTTTTGTCGGCCATCGCCGTCGGAGATGACGGCTGGCTCGAATTACTGCGCGCGGACGTCGGTGATGCGAGCGCGAACCATAACCATCAGGCTCGACTTCTCGTCGCTGTAGCCCTCGGTCTTGAACAGGATGCCGACGATCGGGATGTTGGCGAGCCACGGCACTTCCGAGCGGCGCTCGATTTGGCGGATTCGCGAGAGACCACCGATTAGGATCGTTCCGCCGTCGGGAATCACCACGGTCGTGAAGATGCTCTTCACTTCGAGCTCCGGAAGTTGGAACTCGACCGGGGAGGTGTTGCTGCCGAGGCCGGTGGAGAAGGCGCGCAAGTTGGCGATCTCCGCGACGGTCGGCTGAAGCTCCAGCGTGAGATACTTGCGATCCTGGTGAATGGTCGGGCGGACGTCCAGGACGATGCCTTCTTGGAGGACGTTGATCTGCGGGTTGGCGATTGCCTCGAACTGCGCAACCTCCACATCGAAGTCCTGAATGTAAGCGCGCTGGTTGATCACGGTGACGTGAGCGTGCTGGGTGTTCTGGACACTGAGCAGCTGCTCATTGATCAACTCGATCTGCGAGCTCTTCTCGATCATGCGCAGAACCATGGAGACCTGAGCGTCGTCGAGGATCGACCACTGTGCGGTCAAACCGCCGATAGAGGAGAGCGCGTCGCCGACGACGTTGTCGAGAATGTTCGAGGTGTGGCCCTTGTACTGACCGTCCGCGCCATCGTCGTAGAAGAAGCCTGCGGACGGAGCGCCGGAGGCGTTGTTCACCACGCCGGTTCCGCCGTTGTCGATGCCGAGGCTGGCATTGTCCTCGAGACCGTTGGTGACGTCATCGAGATCGGTGAAGGGCGTCGTCGGGTTGTCGAGTCCTCGGAACTCAACGCCGATCTCTTGAAGCCAGTTGTCTTCGATGGTCATGAACTTGGATTCAATCGTCACCATCGATGAGCTGAACAGGCGCAGGTCTTCGAGGAACTGCGCGATCTGGCGATGGACCTCGGTGGTCTGCGCGACGATCAGGTTGCCTTCGGCGAGACGAATGTCGACGCCGTCACCTTCCCAGGAGTCCTTGGCGACGTAGTCGCGCACCAGGGTCTCGAGCGCTTCCACTTCGTAGATCTTGGTGGCTTCGCCGAAGCCGCCGAAGGGGCCGCCGCCGTCGTCATCCTCGAGGTCTTCGAGCAGGCGAAGGCGATCGATGCGCGGGCCGAGGAAGTCGGCCAGGTTGAAGTTCAGGTCTTGGACGGGGTGGTTGTGCACCACTAGCTCGCCGCGGACTTTTTCGTTCGTGGTGAAGATGACCGCGTCGTGCTTGATCATCCAGGAGACTTCCTCGCCGGCGTACTGCGCGACCAAATCGAGGACGTTGATGAGCGGGAGCGGATTGCTCAGTGCGAAGTTGAAGACGGCTGCTTCATCATCCACGACGGTCTGAGCGGCGGGGTCCACGACCAAGGGTAGGCCGGTCAGCGTATGCAGAGTGTCGATGACGACCTGCAGGCTCTCCTCTTCGTCAATCAAGAGTCCCGGGATCGAGGTCGCGATCAGTTGCTCACGCAGAGCGACGGCGCCGCGGTCGGTGTCGCCCGCATCATCAAAAGACGTGCGCATCTCGCGAAGCTTGGTGGTCGCTTCCCAAGTTTGAGCATCCTGGCGAGTGATCAATTCGGTGTAGGGGATCAGGAGCTCGTCCATCTCCTCGGACCAGCGCGTGTACTGTTCGCGCCGCTTCTGCAGGAACTCCGCGCGGAAGGCCTGACGGCCTGCACGGAAGGAGCTGTCGCGCAGGTCGGTCGCATTCTCATTTCGCGGATCGAGCTCAAGAGCTTGCTCGGCGTGGTCTTGTGCCGACTCGTAGCGCTCGAGGCGGAAGTCTTCGAAACCCTTCTTCAGGATTTGAGCAACGCGGGCACCGCGCAGAGCGTTTTCGGCCTGCTCTTGCTTGCGCAGATCGGCGAGCGCTTCCTGCTCGGCGGCGGCGCGCTTATCCGCTTGGCTCGAGTCGCGCATGCTCTTCGCGATGGCGAGCTGAGACTCCGCTTCTTCCGCGAGTCCACCCCAGTCGAGGGAGTAGGGCGCCCAACGAATGTGGTCGAGGCACAGGCTGTACTCGGCGACGGCCGCGTCGTAGTCGCCGCGTCCGGAGAGGAGGTTGCCGCGGCGAAGGTATTCTTCGGCGCCGCTGCGAAGCTCTTGCACGCGGAGCTCGTAGCGCTGCTCCATCTCATGGGAGAGCGCGCCGGGTGCGCGGCTCGAGTCACCGAGAATAGTGGCGATCTGATTGGAGAGGTCGCGCACTTCTGCGTTGTCCGGATCGAGCTCGCGCGCGCGCGCCACTTCCGTGGCGGCTTCTTCGGCGTAGCCGCGAGCCATGAGGTCACGAGCGGAGGTGAGCTGCAGGTCGACGAGCAGAACCTTTTTCTGCTGCTCAAGACTCATGCGTGCAAAATCGGCCTCCATGCTCTCCGAATCGGGACCGGAGTCGCCATCCATCCCCGAACCGGAGCTCGCCATTTCGCTCGCCGAGTTTGCGTCGGATTCGAGCGGGCGATCGGTTTCGCTGTCACCTGTAGAGGTGCAAGCGATCGGGATCAAAAGGGCGAAGGTCAGTGCGGAACCGACATACCTCATCGGGCGTACCTGTGTGGGGTCTTCGCGGTTGCCCTTGGGACAATCCGCGATCGTTGGTGAGAAGCTCGGAGAGCCTCGGAAAGCTTCGGGTCGACAATCGGCCGGAGGCTCCGTTTCCGGGGCTTGAAGGGCTGAAGACGATACCAGCAGTTGGGCTTTCTCGTCAAAGCCCAAAGTGAAATCAACTCCCGTCGAGACAATGACTTAGGAGAAGATTCGAACGGGAGATTTGGAGCGTCTGAGGGGCGCGATCCGAGGAGCTGGGCCCGCGCCGCTCCCAGGTCTCTCAGGGGGCGGTACGAGCGCGATGGGGCGCGGCTCTGGAGGTGGGATGGCGCGACGAGCCACGGTTGCCCAGTGGCGTAGCCAGCGCAGTGTCGAGAGCGAAGCGGTTCGATGAACCGGGCCGACTTTTCGCTATCGAGCGGCGACAAAGGTGATGTCGGTAAAGTCGGTCGCCAAAGCGGCGTCGAGGACACCGACGACGTCGCCATAAACGATGCCCGGTCGTGCGTCGATGGTGCACCCGCGCTCGGGGTCGGAGGCATGCAGTTTTCTCAGTTGCTGCTCGATCGAAGACAGGTCGGTGGTTTTCTTCGGTCCGACTCGGTACTGGATTAAGCGGCCGGGTCCGAACACAAAGCGCTCGCCGGAAGCCGCGTCCCAAGGGCCGTCCTCTTCCTTGTTCAGCTTGGCGCCCGGGCTCAGGACCATCAGCTGAATCTCGACCTTTTCCTTCGGTATGGCTTCGGTCGTGTTCGAGCCGACATCCTTGGGGAGATAAGCCGAGAGCTTGCCCTCGAGGGTTTTGAACTTGATCGTGCACATGAAGAAGATGAGGAGTAGGAAGGTGACGTCGATCATCGGCGTCATCTCGAGCTTGCTCTCTTCTTGGGCGATATTGGCGAGTGCGGACATGTTGTTACTTCTGGGTTCGCGCGGCTTCTCTTGAGCGCTATTCGGCTTCTCTGATAAGGCGGCTTACTTGTTCTCGGGCTGCGCCGCGGCGATTTCGACTTTCCAAATCGCGATGTCCGGCTTTCCGCAGAGCTCCATCACTTTCTGGATGTGCTTGAACGGCGTGACCTGGTCGGCGCGAATCAGAATCGGATTGTCCGGCAGGGGCTTCTTCAAAGTCTCATCCATCTCTTTGGGCATCAAGCGTGCTTGGTTAGCGAGATAGCCCTCGAGCTTGCGATAGTCGTTCTCTTCGGTGTTGTAGATCGGAACCGCGCGAACGATGACCTCGCCGTCCCAGCCGATGTTCAGGATCGGGCGAATCACGCTCGGATCGGGCTCGTCCTTGACCGCTTCCACTGCGACAGGAAGCTCGAGCACTTCGAGCTCCTTCTGCGAAAGGTCCGTGATGATCATGAAGAAGATGATCAGGAGGAAGACGACGTCGATCATCGGCGTCATGTCCATTTCCATTTCGGTTTCAGGATCGTGCTTGGAGAGATTCATGGCTTCAGGGGAGTGAGCTTCTGGTGAGAGAGCAGGAGCGCCGTCGCGTTGCAGATGAGCTATCGAGTTGCCGGAGCGAAGTTACCGAAACCCGGTGAGAACCGGTCGCGGGCCTCCTCGGGGGGGCGGGCTCAGCGAGGTGGGGGACTCCCGTGAGCCGCCCCAGTCCTTCCGGAGAAGGTCTCGCCGGAGGCCGTTCCGGGGCGAGCTGTTTTGCACTCCCCGGAAAGACCGCGGACCTAGGATTCCGGGCGGAAGCGCTCGAACATGTCTTCGACGATCGCGCTGACCTCGATCACCGATCGGACCAAGTTGTTGCGCAGGTAGGCGAAGGCACCGGTCACCGGGATGGCGACCACGAGACCGAACATGGTGGTCAAGAGCGCCTGGGAGATACCGCTCGCGAGCTCGGCCGGTGAGGCCTGGCCGTTGGACGAAGCAATCGTCGAGAACGCGCTCACCATTCCGCCGACTGTACCGAGCAGACCCATCATGGGGGCCACGTTCGAGATCAGTGAGAGCCAGCCAATCTTCTGGTGCAGCTTGATCGACTCTTCGTCGCCCATCTCTTCGAGGGACTTCTCGATGACGTCGAAGGAGTGGCCAATCTTGGCAACACCGGCGCCACACACGCGAGTGAAGTAGCAGGGCTCGTTTTCACAGAGCTCCATCGCGTCCTGATACTGACCTTCATCGAAGAGCGCTTGGATCTCGTCGATGAGCTCCGGCGGTGCCAGCTTGTCGCGGCGAAGCGAGACGAAGTTCTCGATGACGAGCGCCAGGGCGACGATCGAAAGGGCGATGATCAACCAACCGATCGTGCCGCCTTTTCGGAAGGTGTCCATCAACGAGTCACCTTGCGGCTCTTCGTCAGCGGCTTCCTCTGTTGCGGCGGCATCGTCCTGAAGCAAAGGACTAATGGCGCTGGTCGGCTGAAGCGAAGCGTTTGCCAGAGCGGGCTGCGCCGACGGAGCGGCTGCAAAGCTGGGCAAGTTAGCCGCGCACAGGACGAGAACGGCGGGCATCACACTCAAAAAGAAGAGGCGCGCACGGGAAAGGGCCTGGCTGAATTTCATCCTCGGGGACTCCGGTACTAGTTTTCGATGGGGGGCTTACGAATGGGAAGTAGGTGCTCTCTAGAACCCCTCGAGGAGTTCTTGAGCACGCCGGACCCAGATCGTGTCGGAATAGTGATCGAGTACGGATTGAAGCCAGACTTTGCCCTGCTGCCGTGCGCCGCTATCGGGCAGGTTGAGGGAGGTCTGAGCCAATCCAATCAGTGCACGGGCCGCGCGGGCGCGATCCGTGTGGTCCATGCTGGAGACGGTGGCCAGGTCAAACTGCGCGCGGCGATAGTCGCCTTCAGCGAGATTGATGAGCCCGTGGCCGAGCTGGACGCCGAAGCGAAGTGCAGCGGGGCTCTCGGCATCCGTAACTTGTTGGTCGAAGAAGGCGCGGGCCTGACCAATGCTTCCAGCGGTGAGAAGTGCGAAGCCTTCGCCGAGGCGGGCTTCCGCTTGAACGGCGATCCAGCGAGAGCGCGAGCTGTCCTCTTCGTCGAGTGCCGCGATGACGCCGGGTAGCTTGGCTTCCAGTGCTTGGTAGATCTCGCGCGCCGCGAGGGTGTCGCTCGCCATCAAGTAAGCGTCGGCGCCGCGCAGTCCGGCCGTAGCGCAGAACAACGGATCGTATCCCTCGGTGGGTTCGGCGCCGGCGCTCTCGCGGTAGAGAGCGCGGAATAGCTCGGCGGCGGAGGGAAAGTCGCCGGTGGCGAGGCGAGCGCGAGCTTGGATCATGCGCGCTTGGGGGAGCTCGCGGTTGGTGCTGTGTTCTTCGATGAAACGAGTGGCGGCCGTGTCCGCATCGGCGAAGGCTGATGAGTCGATGGCGCCGAGCAACAACAGGGTCTCCGCTGCGCGGAGTCGAGCGGAAGCGCGGACCACTTCGCGCGCGTCCTCGTCAGCTGCGGCCAACTTGAACTTCGCTGCGGCATTCACCAAGTCCTTGCGCTCGATGAGGAGCAGTCCCTCTCGATAGCTCGCGGGAACGGCGCCAAAGGTCACGCTGCGAACGCGGCCCGTCTCGTAGGTCTGCTCATCGCCGCCGCGACCGACGAGCAAGACCTCGTCGATGTCATTCTTCATCACCGTGCCCGATGCAGCGACGACTCCGCCGGAGCGTCTCTCAATCACGAAGACCTGGTCGGGACGAGCTTCCTGCGCCGCGGCGGGGGTCGCGAAGAGCGCGCCTGACAAAAGTGCCAGGGCTAGCCTCTTCACAGAGACGCTGCCTGCGGTGGCGCCGACTCGGCCTTTCGGCAGTCGTTGCGTAAAAAAGCGGACGGGCGGGCGGGTGTGCAGGAGACTCATGGAGGGGGCGACTATTCTAGTGTTCGGCGTGGTGCTCACAACCCGAGGCTTGTGACTCCTCGGGGGGGGCTGGAGGGCCACCGGGGTCGTCGGGTGCGGAGGTAGCGGGGCTTAGAGCTTCTTATCCAGCCAGAGGAAGCGCTGGCGCAGGACATCGTCGCCGCAGGCTTCGCTGATTTCGGCCAGGCCGGGGGAGAGATCCGACTTGAATTGCTTGAGGATGGCTTGAGCACCGGCGATCCTCTTTCCGTCAACGAGGCTCCACTGGTAGTGGGCGTAGGCCAGCTCGAATTTGAGCTGGTACCAATCACAGAGCCATTTTTCCGAGCGGTCCTCAAGCGTTTGAAGCCGGTCGGTGGCCAGCGGGAAGGCTTCCTCGCCGCCCACACCGGGGATCTCAATCATTTGGCTCTCGTCGCCCTCGACCCAACCGGAGATCGCGCGGGCGTAGTTGCGCTGGGTACGGCTCGACGGCGGCTTCGTCTTATTGCCCATCAGCTCCGTGAGAAGTTCCGCGGCATCGCGCACCTCTTTCAGCTCGAGCAGTGCGTGGGCCAGGTTGGGCTTCACCGAAGTAGTGAGCGCGTTTTGTACCTCTTGGCTCTCGTCGGAACCGAACTGATTGAGCGCGCTTCGAAGCAGTCGCTTCACCGTGGGCCACTCGGAGAGTTCGGTCCACAGGCGAGACTCGATCCGAATGTTGTTGAGCTTCGGCTTGCCCGCGAGCTCGTTGTAGAGCCCGAGGTTGACCGCCATCGAACGGGTCAGTCCCGCGATCGGCCCGGTCTCGTTCTTTTTCAGCGCCTCTTCGCGCAGGTCGCGGGTGACCTTGTAGATCTCGTAGGCGCCGATACCCGTCCAGCGATCGTCCTTGAACTCTTCGACCAAGCGGTCGCGACGCTTTTCCGCCGCCTCGAGATCGCCGAGCTTCAGGAAGGAACTCAGAGAGATGAAGATCGTCTTGGGTGCGAAGGTGTTCTGTTCGGAGAAGTCGTCGGCATAGCCGTCGAGCCACTCGAGCGCCGTCTCGTAGGAGCCACTGCCCGTCTCGGCGGCGTTGTAGTGAATCAGACCGCCGTAGTAGCGAGCGAGTGCCATCGCCTCGGTGCGACGTTTCTTGCCGCTCTCGGTCGTGGGCGCACGCACGGGATCGGTCACGTAGTCCTGTAGATACGCCTCGAGCTCGGCGAGGGCCTCGTCGGGCTGATCCACTTTGCTCAAGCAGACCGCGGCGTAGGCGAGCGCTTTCTCGTACTCGTCCGCATTGCCGGGCACCTGAAGGAAACGCTCGCGCGCATCTTCGTAGTCCTTCGACTGGTAAGCGCTCTCCGCCTGCGAGTAGAGGATGTTGCCCGCGCCGCCGCCCTTGGCGAACTCGACGACCTGGTCTTGGGATTCGCGGAAGAGCGCCTCGAGCTGCGCATCTTCTCCAGCGCCGCGTTTGACTGCCTTGATCGAGTTGTGGAACTGCTTGGCGTTCTGCAGGTCGAACTTGGGGTCGCCCACCCAGCGCGTGTCGAGGGCCATGCGGAAGGCCATCGCCGCTTCGAGATTGCGCGAGGTCTTTTGAAAGCTGCGACCGATGTAGTAGATGACTTCGGGACCGACGCGGGTCCGCGTGGCTTGATCGCCGGATTCGAGAACGGAGAGCACGCGCTTGAAGCCTTCAATCGCCTCGGCATAACGCTCCTGATAGAACATGCCCTGCGCGGCCTCGAACAAAATCTCGGGATCCACGGCGACGCCGCGATCGATGATCTCGGCGATCAAGCCCTGTGCGAGCAGCTGCAGCGAGTTGCCGCGGTTGTCGCGATTGACCTCTTGCGCAAACTCAAGGGCGAGGTCGATGGCCGCGCGCGAGTTGCGACGATTCTTGAAGCCCGCATCGCGCATCTCTTCACGCGTCTGGAACCAGACCATCTCGCCCTTGTCTCCGCCGACATAGCCGCCGGAGTTCATCAGGGCTCGGCCCGCAGAGAGTTGCGAGAGGTAGCCGTCGGGCCGGCTGACGCCAAAGCCGTAGATGTCCTTGCTGTTCTGAAAGTGCAGCGCGTAGCGGCAGGCTTCTTCGATCTCGCCAAAGCCGAGGTAGGCGTCGATCAACGGTCCGGTGCCTCGGTCGACAAAGGTCCAGAGCGCCTCTTGCGTTCCTGGCGGCAGGTCGTCGAAGCCGTTGTCGACCGCGCGATCCTCGGCGCTCGAAGGCACCGAGTTTTCGACGACGTAGTTGAGGTAGTCAGCGCCATCGCTGAACTCGCCCATCTCGATGTAGACGCGTCCCTCGAGGAGGTAGGCCAGGCGTCCCCATTCGCTGTCCTCGCTCGCCGAATCGGCGACCTCTTCCAGAGTGGAGATAGCTTGATCGAAGAAGTAGGTCCCGTCATCGGAGACCTGCGCCATGGTCAATAACATCTGGCTCGTGTTGAGCATCAGCCGGAACTTCTCGCGTTCGAGCGTATTCGTCGCGCCCTCGAGCTCGCGCTCTTCGTCGATCTCGGCGTCGAGCCTGGTGGTGAGATCCGACGTGTCCCCGACGGCGTCCGTCAGGACGTCCATGAGGAGCGTGCGCAGCTCGACGGCGCGATCGCCGACGGCTTCGGTGTAGAGCTCAAAGACTTCCGTGCCGAAATTCTTCGCGAGCGCGACCCGGTTGCGCTTGGCCTGCCCGAGGTTTTCGGCGAACTTGAACTCGTCGATGTATTCGGCATAGGAGCGGAGCGCCTTCTCATAGAGCTCAAGCTTGCGCTCTTCCTCCCGTTCGCGACGGGCACTGGTGGCGAAGATTTCACACCGAGTGAGACCGATCTCCTCTTTGATCGAATCGCTGACATCCTCTTGCTTGATTCCGTCGAGCACGGTCTCGGCCAACTCGACGAACTGCCAATCCTGAGCAAGTCCTCGAGCTAGTCGAAGCTCCTCGCGAGTTTGACGGTCGGAGTTCTGCCGCGAAGGCGCTGAACAAGCCTTGGCGGGGGACCCGATCAGCAGCACGCTAGCTGTGATGAGGGCGACGGCCGCGAGAGGCGGGAGAAAGCGAAGCAACGGGCGAGAAGTGTTCATGGTACTGCCGCGTTTGAGGCATCCGGGTGTGGCGAACCAGGCCCCGCAAGATTGGGGTGCCGGGACTATCCCAGCTACGTGGAGGAGTTTCGGAGTGTCTTCGAGAGCGAGGCGCTCGACCTCGTTCGGCGCCTTGAGAGCTCGAAGGCTCGCCGCGGATGGGGCTCAGAGGAGTTCGAGCATCCGCACAAGGGCCAGAGAGGGGTTCCGGCGTTCGCGTGTCAGGAGAAAATTAGCGAGGTCGACTCGCCGTTGGCAGCGAGTCGACCCACGTTGAGTTGTCTGGCCTAAGAGAGCTGGAACGGATGAGGCCGGTCTAGCCTTGGCCCAATTGGAGGTTCATGTTGTTCAGCGTCGGCTCTTTTTCCATCGGGATCACGATTTCTGCTTTGAGCAGAATCAAGAGCTTGCGGCTGGTGATGAATTGTCCCTTGCGCTCGAACAGAAGCGAGACGATCGGGATCTTATTCAGGATCGGGATTCCCGACTGAAGGTTTTCTTCGTCGCGAATACGCAGGCCACCGAGCAGGACGGTCGCGCCGTCCGGGATCGGTACCGAAGTGCGCACGCGGGAGACTTCGAGCTGCGGCAGCTGAAGCGTCACCGCGGTACCACCACCGAGGCTGGTCGTGAACTCGGGAATCGGTCGAACCAGCTCGGCGACCGTCGGGCGCATCTCCACCGTGATGAAGCGACGGTCGGCGGAGACGACCGGGCGAACGTCGAGGATGACGCCGTCTTCGATCACCGCGACCACCGGATCCGCGATACTGGCGGCCTGAGCGATCTCGACGTCGTAGTCCTGAATATAGGCGACCTGGTTGAGAACCGTGAGGTTCGAACGCGCCGTGTTGTGGACCAGAATGTGGGGGGCGGTGACCAGCTCGATACGCTCTGATTTGGCGACGGCTCGCAGAATCAGCTCGAGCTCGAGGTCCTGCAAGTAAGTCCACTGGAAGGAGAGCCCGCCGCTGCCCGTAAGTACGCCTTGGTCACCGAGGTCGGTGTCGTAGAGGTTCTCAAGGCGCGCGCCGGCTTGCCCATTGGCGCCGTTGTCGAAGAAGGCACCGAGGTCATTGCCCTGGCCAATCGAGTTGCCGAGCTCCGTTTGAGTTGCGGTATCGCCGAAGTCGTTGAAGAACTCGTTGGTTCCCGTACCGGGCGCTCCCAGTCCGCGGAAGTCCACGCCGATGTCTTCGAGGAAGTTGTCTTCCATCTTCACGAAGCGAGCTTCGATATCGACCATGATCGCCGTGGCTTCGCGCAGATCTTCGAGCAGGCTCTCGATCTGCTCGTGAATGGCGGGCGTGTGGTTGACGATCAACGTGCCGCTCTCGGTGACCTGAAGACCGTTGTTGTCGTCTTCTTCCCAGGACTCGGGGTTGATGAAGTCGCGAATGAGAGCGTCGAGGTCGTCGCCGGTGACGACGAGCGCTTCCTGCGCTTCGAGGTCTTCTTCCTCGATGTCCGTCCCCTGTGAGGGCCGAACATTGATCTCGCGACCGGGGAAGTTAGCGACCGGATGAATCAGGTCTCGAACATCGTAGAAGCGCAGCTCCTGGCCACCGGTGAGTTCCTCCGGAAGGACAAAGTTCACGACGCCGTTTTGAATCTTCCAGCGCACGAACTCCGAAGTTGCTGCGATCAAGTCGAGCAGTTTCTTCACGCTGCGGTCGGGCAAGTTCAGGTTGACCGACGTCTCGTCTTCGTCCTCGTCTTTCAACAAGGAGCTGACCACAAAGTTGATTCCGGTGACCCTCTGTAGGTACTCGGCGACGGAGACAAGCGGTGCGCCCTCGCCGTCCGAGCCGAACTTGACCGGGATCTGAGTGCTCTCGAGCTTGCGGAGAATAGGCGCGATGTCGTTGGCGCCGGAGGCGCTCGCCTTGGAGAAGGCGATGGGGTCGCGCTGTTGGACTTCGTTCCAATACTCGAGGTCGTCGAAGACGACGGGCTCGGTCTGCGGGACCGACATGGCTTCGATCTCGGCGAAGGTGCGCAGCCACTGCTCATGCAGATTGCGACGGTTGTCGGTGTCCACTTTCAAGTGCCGAGCTTCCGACGCCAGGTCGCGCAGGTCGATGGCGTACTCGTTGCCCGGATCGAGGATCAGGAGGTTCTTCGCGAGGCGCCCGGCCTGCTCGTAGTTCTCGCGTTGGAACGCCGCATTCGCATCGCTGTAGAGGCGGTGGAGGGCGTTCTCGCGATAGCGCTTGGCGTCCTCTTCCTCGCGGGCCGCTTCGGCTACCGCTGCGGCTTTCGACTCCATTTCCCGAGCGCTCGCTTGCTCATTCTGCATGTCGAGCGTCGCGCGAATCTTCTGGCCGACGATCGCTTCGTCGATGGAGTCGTTGGCGGTCAGAGGGTGGTACTGGAGGATGACTTCCGCTTCGCGATAGTTGACCAGCGCCGTGGAGAAGTCGCCTTCGGACCGGGCACGGTCGCCATCGAGAACAGCCTGGTCCACCTTCATGCGCATCTGTGCGCGGCGGACGACTTCACGGCTGGCGTCGAGCTCAAAGAAGTCGGCTGCGCTGGAGTAGCCGTCACCCAGAAGGGCTTTGACGTCGCGCATGCCGGCTCGAGCGGCTTCGTTTTGCGGAGCAAACTGGAGCGCTTCGGCGAATGCGGCCAGGGCGCCGTGCAGGTCGCCTTGACCCAGCAGAGTCTCGCCTTCACCGACCATGTGCTCGGCCAGGGAAGCGCGTTGTTCTTGTCGTCGCTGGAGCTGAGCGACGTCGTCGTCGAAGCTCTCGCTGGCCACTTCGTCCTGCGCGACCGGTGCCGCAGCTTCCGCGGTGTTCACCTGTTCGGTTTCCGATGGATTCTCCTCCGCGGGTTCGAACGGGGTCAGCTCGACGTTGTGCTCGCTCTCCTCGGGTTCTGAGGACTGGCACGCGGTGATCGCAGTTAAAGGGAGTGCAATCGCGACGGCCGCAAGAGCGGTCGGAAGCATCGGGCTGGAGAATCGGAGAGAGCAGAAGCGCATGGTGGGAATGGCCTTGTTCCTGGGGGAATCGAGGGGACCCGCCCGATCACAGAAGAGTGATGGGGCGCCGGCTCCTCGGCAGCACGTCGGTTTTCAGAGAGATGACGAGGTGCATGTCGATGGAGGCGGAAGCGTCGCGGAGAGAAAAGAGCGTGGCGGAAAAAGAGAGAGGAATGGATCCGGGCAGTAACTACACGCCTAGAAACAATCGACTACCCGTTTTATGCCGGACCGAGGGGCTCGGAGGAGGAAGGAAACGGCCACCACGCGGGAGGCCACGGAAACACTTCGGGTACGAAGGCGGGCAACAGTCGGAAGAAGCGCCCGGAAGCCGCTCTCATCGAGAGCGGTAAAATTCCGCGACTACTTGTCCCTCCAGCGGTTGCAACCGTCGGCCGAGAGCGGTCGAGGAGCATATCCCCGGTCTCCACAGGGGTCAACCAAGGGGGGCAGAGGAGTTCTCCACGGGCTTCTAGCCGCGCGGAGGAGGGCTCAGACCGAGCTCGGCCATTCCCAGCTGAATATCCAGCCAGGTCTCCTTCTTCATATTCGGCGAGCGCAGCAGGAAAGCCGGGTGGTAGGTCGCCAAGACCCGACGCCCCCCGAGCTGAGGGGGGCGATGGATTCGCCCGCGCATTTGACCCATCGACGCTGTGCTTTGGAGCAGCGCACCGGCGGCGTGGCGGCCGAGCGCGATGATCAGTTCGGGATCGACCAGCTCGATCTGGGCCAAGAGGAAAGGAGCACAGGTCGCTTTCTCCATGGGAGAGGGGTCGCGATTCTCCGGCGGACGACATTTGAGTGTGTTGGCAATCACTACTTCCGACCGAGAGAGCCCCATCCCTTTTTGGATGATGTCGGTAAGAAGGGCTCCAGCTTGGCCCACGAAGGGCACCCCCTGCTGGTCTTCGTGGAAGCCGGGCGCTTCCCCGATGAAGAGCACACGGGCGGGCGGATCGCCATCGGCAAAGACGGTATTCGTGCGCGTCTCGTGGAGTGCGCAAGCTTGGCAAGCCGCCACCTTCTCGCGCAAGCTTCGCCAGGTCTCACTCGGGCTGCCCGGATTGGGCGGGCTGGCCGGGCTGCGCGGAGGGCTCGGCACTGCGGCCGGTGCCGGAGCCGGCTTCTCTTTCGAGCTCGGTCGGGACTCCACGGCGCGCTCGGAGGATGCAGCCATCGGTGCCTGGGGGATGAGGGTCACTTCTTGGAGATCGGCGACTCGCCGCTGTCCGCGCCTCTGCTGCCGCACGACATGATGTCGAAGTGCGCCGGCCAAATGGGCGAGCTCGCCATGGGGGTCGGAGTGAGCTTCGTCCTTCGGCATCATTGAGACAGCGCCTCCTCCACACCCATCGGCTTGCCGATCAATCGAGTCTCGTCCGAGTCGTTTCGCTCCACCTCGAGCTCGACCTCGATCATCGCAGGCGGCACCCCCTCGATGTCTTCCGGACGCACGGTGACTCGTTGGTAGCGACCGGAGAGTCCGGTCCAACCCTCCAATACGACTGTTTCTCGGGCACCATTTAGAGATTCACGATAGATGAGTTCCACCTCGGAAGCGGCTTGGGAGAGCCGTGCTCTTCGATCGCGAACCTCGGCGGGGCTGGAGAGCGAGCGCGGATTTGCGGCGGCCGTTCCCGGTCGCGGCGAGAAGGGGAAGACGTGTAGGCGCGCGAATCCGGCCTCGTGCACAGCGTTGAGCGTGTTGACGAAGCGGCTCTCTGTCTCTCCGTCAAAGCCGACCAAGACGTCCGCGGTGAAGGCCGGGCGATCCAGTTGACCGCGAATGAGATCGCAAGCGGCGAGGTACTCCTTTCGCGTGTACCAGCGATTCATCAGGACCAGGGTCTCGTCATCTCCCGACTGCAGCGGCATATGAAGGTGGGGAGCGATGCGGTCCGGCGCCTCGGCCATCACGGCCAAGACACTGTCGCCGGTGCCCGAGGGAATGACTTCCGTCGCCTCGATCGAGGAGAGCCGAAGGCGCCAGGGCCGCGGGCTCCCGTTTTCGTCAAAAACGTCGATATCGACGAGCTTTCGGAGCAAAAAGGCGAGGTTTTGACCTAAATCGAGGCCCCAGTGACCGATGTGGATGCCGCACAGGACGATCTCGTGAAAGCCGTTGGCAAGGAGGCCGCGAACCTCAACCTCGAGCTCATCCGCCGATTTGGAGCGGCTGCGACCGCGCACTTTCGGAATGATGCAGAAGGCGCAGGTTTTGTTGCAGCCATCCTGGATCTTGAGGAAGGCGCGCGTGTGACCGGCGAACTCGGTAATGCCGGACGGGATTCCCAGCTCTTCGGGATCGACCTCTTCGCCGATCTGCCGCAGGAAGTGAGCCGGGCGCTTGGCTTCCCCGTTGCCAAGGACCCAATCCACGCCGGGGAGTTCTCGCAGGACTTCGGGCTCGCTCTCCGCGAGGCAACCCGTCACGCAGATTCGGGTCTCCGGGGTCTCTCGTCCGATGCGCCGAATCAGCTGACGCGCCTTTCGCCCGGCTTCCGCGGTAACGGTGCAGGTATTGATCACGACCAGATCCGCTTCGCGATTCTCGGTCCAACCGCGCCGGCGCAGAGTTTCGCGCAAGAGTTGGGTGTCGTACTGGTTGGCTTTGCAGCCGAAGGTCACGAATCTCACGGAGCGCATGGCGAATCCTAGCAATCCGCAGGGTGAGTGCTGGGAACTGACTGGGTTCCGTGTGGAAAGCCTGAGCTAAGTGCCTGCGCGCCAGGATCCTCCAACGGGATTTCAGTTTCGAGGGCCTGGGCTGCACTGATCTTGACGCAAGCCTTGAGGTCACCACGAGTAATGCGTGAGCTTTCCACACGGAACCCAGTCAGTTCCGTTCGGTCCGCCGACTTTCGCCGAATCGAGCGCGCGGGTCGGCGGTTCGGCGCGAGTGAGGCGGGCGCCGGGAATCTCGAGGCGTGCCCACAGACTCCCAAGCCGCTGGACGCGTGGGACCGGAGGGACTTTTTTAGGCGCATCTGATCATTTTTTTTCTCCGCCCCGAACCGCAGCGGGGTGGCGGGGTACAGTCGGGTCCCATGCAAACGCGACCCGCTCACAACCCGCCTGCCTTCACCCTACTTATGGTTCTCAGTCTGACGGGAGCTGTTTTCGGGACTTGGAGCTGCTCCAAAAGTGAGCCACCTGTGGATAACCATGGGCCGGTTTCGACGAATCCTCAGAATTTGCGGGAGTTGGCCCCAGAAATTGTGGAGAACCCGGCCCCGATGAGCACCTCCACTACGGATACGACTCTCCTCGCAGGAGACCCCATGCCCGGCGGCACAGCGTCCAAGGACTCTGGTGCCCGTGGACTGGGAACCCGTCTTCCCGCGGTGGCTCGCGCGCTGGAGCGCGGCCAATTGGAAGAGGCCAAATCCCTGCTCACCCAAGCCGACTACCAACAAATCGAGACTCGGCTCCTCCGTGCTCGGTTGCTCTTCCGCCAGGGAGATGTGGTGCAAGCCCTGCGCGAAATTGAGCAGGCTCGCGCCGAGGCTCCCTCGGACGGGCGAGTGTACGGCGTCGCCTCCGAAATCTACGTCGGGCTGGGACGGCTCGATGAGGCGGATCAGGAGCTCCGCCGCGGCTTGAAGGTGGACGGAGCCTGTGCGGCCATGGAGCGCGCACGCGGCGTCTATCTCCTGCAACTTCCGGGAGCCGCCCGGACGGCCCGAATTCATCTCCTGCAAGCGCTCGAGCTCGAACCCGATCTGGCTTTCACCGCCCGGCCCCTGGCTGCCGCGCACAAGCTCGCCGGTCGCGCCTACCTGCGCGAACAGAATCCGCTCGAAGCCGTTCGCGCCGCTCGCGCAGGACTCGAGCTCTACCCCGACGACTTCGATCTCCGCGAACTGCACGCCGACGCACTGCTCGCTGTCGGCAGCCTGCGACACGCGGTCGCGATCTTTGAAGAGCTGCTGGCCGAAGGCCACCCCGTCGAGAACGACCTCTCTCTCGCTGCATGGCGCGCGGGAATGGGCGAGCTCATCGCTCGCCGTCGCGCGGCCGCACTCGATTACTTCACCCGAGCTCGCGAGCTCGGCATGTCGGACGAAGGTCTCGGCTCGGCGCTTCACCTGATGAGCCAAGAGTCGATGACTCGCGTCGGAAGGGGTATCGCGGCCTACGGCGAGGACGAACTCGAGCAGGCGCGCGGGCTCTTTGCCGAAGCCGTGCATCTCGACCCGAACAATCTCGCGGCGATGAACCACCTCGCCGTGACTCACGCGCGACTCGGAATGTCCGAGCTCGCCATTGAAGGCTGGACGCAGGTTCTCGGCGTGTTCGACGAAGCCGATGGAACTCCGCCCGAACCGATTCATCTCAATCTCGCGCGTACCCTGCTCGAAGTCGGCGGCTCACAGCGAGCGCGTCAAGTGCTTCAGCAGTATGAGCCGGCGGCCATGCAAGCGCTCGGTGAAGAACCCACCGACGAAGAGTTGGCCGCTTGTCTCGACCGACTTGAGTCGAGCCACCGTTCGTCGAGCTTGAAGCGCGCGGAATAACCGCCCGCACTCTCCCGAACCTACTCTTTCTGCGCGCGTAAACTCTGATAGCGCGCGTTGCTCGCCCGCGCTCGCTCGACGTCTCCGGCGGCCTCGTAGATTTTGGCGAGGTGCATGTGCGCCTCGACAAAGCGCGGATCGGATTCGACATCTGGAATCGAGACGAGGTACACGAGCGCGCGCTCGGCTTCCTCGAATCGGTTCCCCATGATGTCGAGGATCGCGCGGTTGAACCGCGCGAGATGTTGCGCGCTGTCGGTCTCGACGGCTCGGCCATAGGCGGTGTAGGCCGACTCCACATCTCCGCTCAATCGGTACGCTTCACCGAGGTGAAACCAGCCGCGCGAGTAGCCGGGATGCTCGGCGACGAGCGTCTCAAACTCGACCAAGGCGCGGCCGAACGCTCCGACCTGCATCCACGCCATGCCGAGGCCGAGTCGCGGGAGGGGAGCGGTGGGGTTCCGGCGCAACTGCAGGCGGCGCGCCAAGAGGATCTGGTGCCAACGCTCGAGCTCGCGCGCTCGCTTGAGATAGTCACTCGCGAGCTCGGGCCTTCGAATCTCGACCGCAGCCGTTGCGAGTAAGTGAAGCGCGCTGGGCGCACCGGGGTGCAGCGGCGCGCGCTTCACAAATTCCTGAGCGGCGTTCGCGGCTTGCCGAAGATCGCCAGCGCGAGCAAAGGTCCGCGCCAGCAAGAGCCAGGCATCGACCAACTCGGGATGACGCAGGCTTGGCTTAGTGCCCGCCACGCCGGTCGCTCGGGCCACGGTGAGCAGGCGAAACGCGCTGTCCAGTTGGTCGCTCTCGAGATGCACGCGGACTCGTTCCAGTTCGACCCACGCACTCTCTGCGGACGATAAGCCCGGCCGATTTAGAGTTTCGAGGGCTTCGGTTTCCTCGCCGGCCGCCCAGAGTGCATGGGCAACGAGAGCACGCGCTTCTCCGCTCTCTTCGAGCAGCCCGCCACTTGCAATCAGGGCTCGACCTCTCGGAATCAACTCTCGAGCGAGGTCCAGTTCGGCCAGTTCGCGCAACTCCTCGAGCGCTGCCTCTTGGGTCGCTGCAGCACTAGGCGTCGAATCTTCGGTCTCGACCTGGAACTCCGCGCGCGGCGGAGCGCCGATCGCCAGAACCGAGAAGAGCAAGCTCGCCAGTATTTGTAGAGTAGTGCTCACTTGAAGGCCTCCTCGCGAATCACGCCTTCGCCTTCGCGGACCCACAGTGCGCGTCCCGCCGCTCCCGCGGGCAAGGTCTCAACGCGGCCGGAAGGCCAGCGAATTTCGATGGATGCGTAGCTCTCGCGGAAGCCGAGGCCGAAGTGAAGCCAGGGCGTGCTCGCCGATTGATAGCTGCCGGAGGTCTGCACTTCCGCAAGCTGTCGGGGTGCGGCTTCGGCGTTCGGCTTTCCGGCGTCCGTCACGGCAGCCGGTGTCAGAATCACGCGCGTGCCGAACGCGTCGAGCGTCGTTCGAAAGTCGCTCGCGTCCGAGCTGGGCTGCTTCGTGCCGAGGCACAACAGGCTGAGTCGATGGGCGCTCCCCGTCTCGGGTTTCAGTCGGTTGAGCCCGAGGAGCGCGGGACCGTCGATGGTCGTCACGACCAGGTCCGGCGAACCGTCGCGGTCGAAGTCAGCCACCGCGCTGCCGCGGCTGACGGCGGAGATGGAGAGCATGGACGACTCGCTCGGAAGCTGAACGGGTGCGATCGCGCGTCCCGGCTCTAGGCTCCAGATCGTGTCGGCTTGAGCGTAGCGCGTGCCGGTGTAGGGCTCGTCGGCCTGGGGATAGACGTGACCGTTGGCGGTGAAGAGGTCCAAGTTCGCGTCGCCGTCGAAGTCGACGAGGTGCGCGCCCCAGGAGAGCAAGCGACTCGTGAATCGCCCCAGTCCCAGACGGTGGGTCTGCGGTCGAAAGCCGATCTCCGCGCCAAAGTAGAGCTCGGTCGGTTCGCCAGAAAAGTTGGTGATGGCGAGGTCGAGCCGGCCATCGCGATTGATGTCGCCGAACGCGATGCCCATGCCGGCTTGCGCGAGGCCGTCCTGATTGACGGCGACGCCCGAAGAGGTGCCGAAGTCTTGGAAGCGCGCGCGACCGTCGTTGATGAACAGTCGGTTGGCCACGCTGTCGTTCGCAACCAACAAGTCCGTGTCTCCATCGTTGTCGGCGTCGAAGGCGCCCACGGCAAGGGTGAAGCCCGGCTCGACGGCCGGCAACCACTCGGCTGTCTTGTCCTCGAACTGACCGTTGCCGAGTCCGCGCAGAAGTCGATCGGGTTGAGCGACGAGTCCGCGCGGTCCGCAGTAGACCTCCGAGCCTTTCCACGTGCACGGAAACTCGAGGGCGCCTTCACCGAGCGAACCCAGTGGAAGATCGAGGGGATCGAGGTCGAGGTACTGACCGACGTAGAGGTCCAGCTCGCCGTCGCGGTCAGCGTCGAAGAGCGCCAGGCTGGTGGCCCACAGCGGAATCTCGCCGACCTCGCGTTTGGCGCCGGGGATCAGCCGCGCGGTTCCTTGCGGTTCGAGTACCGCGCTCTTCGTCCGCACGAGCTCGCCGGTCTCGTTCTGCAGCAATAAGGCCAGGTCTCCAAAGCCTGCCGCGATGAGATCCGTTGCGCCGTCGCCGTTGAGGTCGCCGGCGGCGAGGCCAGTCCACCAACCATTGAGTTTCGGAGCCACACCGCCCTGAAAGTTCGCCGCGCCGTCGTTGAGATAGAGCGCGAGGTCCGCGCCGGGGCCGCGCGTGAGGGCGGACAAGCTCGCGAGGCCTTGGCCAAACGCCAGGTCGAGATCGCCGTCGCTCTCGAGGTCGAGCACGGCCACGCCCGCTCCGCCCGCCTCCAGGATCGTGGGCTTGTGCGGTTCCCCCGATTGATTGACGTAGCTGAGGCCCAACTCCGCGGCCCGGTTGTCGAAGCTGCCGCGCCAGTTTTGCGCCCCTCTGCCCTGGTTGTCCGGCAGCGCGAGCGGGGGATTCGAAGGGGACGCGCTCGTCGAGTGGGGGCTAGTGGCCTTCTCTGATGAACTCTCCGAGGCGACGGGATCGATTGGGCGCGGATCTGCGGGGTCCTCGGAACATGCGGCCAGCAGGGCGATCGCTGCGAGCGCTGCGGCGAAGAGGGGCCGCGCGGACGGAGCGCTCTGGGCGTCGATGCTCGGAGCCCGGAGAGGGCTCTGCTGGCGCGCGCTTCGAACTCCCGTTCGCGAGCGCGAGTCGTGGGCAAGCTTCAGTGAAAGGAACCGGGCGGTTTGAATTCCGCCACAAGTCTTTGCCTGATCCGGGCTCCCGCATCCTCGGACAAGCCGGATGCCCGACGGTTCACGGATCGTCCAATGCGCGCGTTCTTTGATCGGCATTCCCCCGACCCTATACTTCGGGAGCCGGAAACGAAGCCGGAATTGTGCGGCACTTCGCCAAAAAAAATCATCATGGCCCGACACCAAAAAAGCCTGCTCGAGGCCTTTCAAAAAGCGAATGACGAGCGCGCGGGCGGCGATCCCGCATCCGCCGGTCCCTTCGCCGGAACGCCCACCACCGAACTGCAGACTGCGGAGCGCCGAAACCTGTTGCCGACGATCTCGGCGCGCGACTCGCGAGTGCTGATCGTCTTTGCGGGCTGGGGGCTGTTGAGCTTTGTGATCGGAGTCCTGGCGGGTCGCCAATTCGGGGGAGGGGAGAGTCTGGCGAGCGAGTCGGACGTCTCGCTCAACCAAGCGATCACGACCGGCTCTACGGTGTGGGTCGGCTCCGAATTGACCGCGGGCGAAGAGGTCAACGCCGCCATCGACGATTCGGACAATCTCTACACCGTGATGGCTTTCACTTGCCCGGCATCCGATGAGCAGGCGGCCTGGGAGCACTACTACAACCTTCGAGATTTGGGCGTCCCCGTCGCCTATCCGCTGCTTCCCGAAGATCAGATCTACCTGCCGGTAGGGGCCGAAGGCACGAGCGCTGAATTGGCGGACCTCCTGGCCTTCCTTCATTCCGCTGGCGGTCCGGGCGGCGAGAGCTTTGCCTACGCGGAGGCCTACGTGGTCGAGATCGACCGTCTCATCGAGCGCTAGCCCCTAGACTCATTCGGCCTCTCGGGACCCCAGTGGCTCTCGGCGCGGCTAAGACTGTGCGTCCCGGCGGGTAGGGCCCGACCCTCGACGGACCTGCTGCGGCGTTCCAAAGTGAGCCGTTTTCAGAGAGGGGCTCTGGCGCGCTGCCCAGCGGGTTTCTAGTATGCCCGGCTCGATTGTCGCTTCCCTGTTCCGCGGCATGCCCTCGCACCCTCCCCGGGTGCCGAACTCCGCCCCGCAGCCGCTCTCGGCTCCCCCTTATCATGACGATCCATCCGAGCCTGAAAGGCGCAGACACCCTGGTGGGTGACCGCAGTGTGCTGACCCGTGTCGAGCGCCTTCAGCAGCTGGCCAAAGAAGGCAAGATCGACACCGAGTCGAACTCGGCCTACGGGCTTCCGAAAGTTCGCACCAATTTCAAAATCGCCAAGAGCAAGAAAGCTCTGAAGGCGGAAGATGCTGCCTCAGAGAAAGAGGCGGGCGACGCCGAGGGCGCGGAGTAGTCCGCGCACTCGACCTAGCGAGAGTGGTTCCGGTTCGACGCTGAGTCGAAACGGACTCGGCAATCCGTCGAGCGACTTCGGAACCCTCGTTCAACATCTTCCCCCCGCGCGCCCTCCACGAGAGGGCGCCCATCCGTTGTGATCTCCGAGACCCGCCAGGCTACCGAAACTCCCGTGCTGGAGGTCTTTGCTTCGATCCAGGGCGAGGGGGCTTTCGTCGGCCAGCCCCAAGTCTTCGTTCGCTTGCGCGGTTGTCCGCTGCGATGTTCCTGGTGCGACACGCCTCACTCGTGGGCAGTTCCGAAGGACGCACGCGCCGAGATCGAAAAGCGCGACGATGTGACCGAAGGGATCGAGCGCGTCGAGGAGCCCGCAAACTCAACGCCCTTCCAGGTCCTGTGTTTCGTCGCCGCTGCCGAGGGCGGGCGCCCGAAGACGATCTCGGTTACCGGCGGAGAGCCGCTGCTCTATCCGGACTTTATCGTGGAGCTCGCGCGCCTCGCCGGAGAACGACACATTCATCTCGAGACCGCAGGCGCGCATCCCGAGAGTCTCTCGCGCGTGCTGGATTCCGTGGATCACTTCAGCATCGACCTGAAGCTGCCGTCGACGATGCGCGCTCCGGTCGAGCTGAGCGCCGACCCGGTCGAACCGAGTCCGGTTACGGCAGAGGACTGGCGCGATGTCAGGCGGCGAACGATGAAGCTGGTCCGATCGCGCGATGCGTGCTTCAAGCTCGTGTTGCCGGCGGGCGTGGCGCTCTCCGAAGTCGAGGAACTCTTCGACGATGTGGCGAACTTCGCCTCCGAACACGTGGTCTACCTGCAACCCGCGACAGCGGTTGCCGGAACGGCTGCACCGAGCCTCACCGAGATCGAGCTGTGCGTCGACGCGGCACTCGAGAGGGGACTGACGCTGCGCGTCCTTCCTCAGGTTCACCCGGTCTTGGGGGTGCGCTAGCCATGCCCACTCTCGCCATTGTCGGACGCCCGAACGTGGGCAAGTCGACGCTGCTCAACCGCATGGTGAATAGCCGTGTCTCGATCGTCGAGCCGACCGAAGGCGTGACGCGCGATCGCGTCACCGTCGGTTGTCGATTGCCCTGCAGCTACGGCGAGCGCTACATCCAAGTTATCGACACCGGCGGCATCGGAATCGTCGACCGCGACGATCTGGGGCCGCACGTCGAAGAGCAGGTGCGCGCTGCATTGATCGCCGCCGACGTGGTCGTGTTCATGGTCGACGTGCGCGACGGCGTGACGCCACTGGATCGCGAGGTTGCGAAGCGGTTGCGCATGACCGAGCTGCCGGTGGTCTTGGTCGTCAATAAAGTCGAGAGCGATCAGTACGTCTGGGACGCCGAGACTTTTCGTACGCTCGGTTTGCCCGATGAACTGTTCTTGATCAGCGCGCAAAACGGCGAAGGCCTGACCCCGCTGTACGAACGCATCGGGGACCTCTTGCCGAATGCGGAGGCGGACGAAGGCCCGACGAAGCCCTCGCTCAAGTTGGCCGTCGTCGGACGTCGGAATGCTGGCAAGTCCACATTGGTCAATGCGCTCGCTCGCGAGGAACGCGTGATCGTGTCGGAGATTCCCGGAACGACACGCGACTCGGTCGATGTGCTGTTCAAGCAGGACGGCAAAGACTTTGTCGTGATCGATACGGCCGGCATTCGTCGCAAGAAGAGCATTCAAGACGCGATCGAGTTCTATTCGGATGCTCGCAGTCACCGGGCGATCAGGCGTGCGGACGTTGTGCTCTTGCTGGTGGATGCGATGGCCGAGATCAGCTCGATTGAAAAGCGTCTGGCGCGCTACGTCGTCGATCACTACAAGCCAGTCATCCTGGTCGCGAACAAGTGGGACAAGGCCGAAAACTTCGAGCCCGAAGAGCTGTCGAAGTATCTCGTCGACCGACTGCCCGGACTGTCCTGGGCGCCGATGGTCGCGATGTCCGCAAAGACCGGCTTCGGTGTCCCCGAGACCGTTGAGCTGGCGGAGGAGCTGATGGAGGAGTCGCGCAAGCGGGTTTCCACGGGAGCTCTGAACCGCGTGATCGCCAAGGCCACCGAATCGCGCTCGCCTTCGTGGAAGGGCCAGATGGTCAAGATCCTGTACGCTACGCAGGCGGACACGGTGCCGCCGACCTTTGTCTTGTTCGCGAAGAACGAGAAGATGATCGGAAAGGACTACCTGCGCTATCTTGAGAACCGTCTGCGGGAAGAGCTCGGACTCGAGTCCGTTCCGCTGCGCTTCGTCATCCGACCGCACACGAAGGACGACGAGTACGACGAGTTCGACTGAGCGGCGCGGCGCGGCGTTCAGATATAGGCTCCTTGAGTTTGAAGGTTTTGTCATGAAGCACGCTGTACTCCTCGCGATGGTTCTTCTCCTTGCGCCCCTCTTCGGGAGCTGCCAGTTGCTCGGAGAGAGCGCTCCCGATCCGGACTGGATCGAGCGCGAGGTCTCCGCCCCGAGCGAGAACGTGGTCTGGCAAGTTGTTCGTCGCAGCCTCGAGGTTCGGCACTTTCCGATCGGCGGAGGGCTGGATCCCGATCGCTTGGTTGCGGAGTCGGGGTGGCTGCGCTCGCTCGCTCCGTTCAAGGGGCGGGGCTATCAAATTCGCGCGGTGGTCGAGATCGTTCCGCTGGGAGCGGATCGCTACAACATTCGCATTCACGTGCAGCGGCAGAACAACGATGCGCTCGTGAACCCCGCCGATGCGCGCTACGCCGAGTGGAAGTGGGTTGCGGACGACAAGGTCGAGGCGAAGATCCTCATGGGGCACATCCGGACCTACCTCGACAATCAGATGGAGCTCGGCAGCTAGCCCGGATCGAAGGAAGTCGTAATCGAGCCTCGAAGCCTGGCTTTGCGACTGCTCGACGGGGGCGGGAGAGGCTAGAGTAGGTCGGTTCGGTGCGGCCTTGGCTCGTTCGATCTCTCCACGGGAGGATCGGACGGGGAATAACCCTCCCCTCGGGGTTCAGGACCGACCTGTCCGCGCCGAAATACACTCTGGCGCTTCCTTTAGGCTCGCTCTCCTCTCGAGCGACCTCGCTGACTCCTCTTCGACCCCCTGCCTATGTCCTCTGACTCTCCCGACCCCAGCCGTTCGGGACTCCACTCCGAGTCCGCGACGCTCGGCGACGCGAGCCCGATCTTGGACTCCGGGTCTCATCAGGTCGAGGGCTGGGTGACGGCTTCACCTCCCAAGTTTCTGGAGGTGCTGCAGCACGTCTTCTCCTTTCCGAAGCTCCTCGTTCGCCATCGCGACCTGATCACGACAAGCGTGCGGCGCGAGCTCGCGGCGCGCTTCAGCGGAACTCTGCTCGGCTGGGCCTGGCCGCTGGTGACGCCGATTCTGATGTTCGCGATCTACTTCTTCATCTTCACGCAGCTCTTGTCCGTCAAGTTCGGCGACCTCCCTGAAGATCAAAAGTCGGCAATGGGCGTCTTCATGTTTGTCGGCATCCTGATTTGGACGGCCTTCGGCGAGAGCGTGGTGCGCTGTACCGGAGTGATCGTCGACAACGGCAACCTGATCAAGAAGGTCGCCTTCCCGACCGAAGTTCTGCCGCTCAACCAAGTCCTCGTGGCTCTCGTAAGTATGGTCTTCGGGGTCGTCGCGTACATCGCAGTGACGTGGATTACGCCGCTCTTCGGACTGCACATCTGGGAGCCTCCGCAGTGGACAGCACTCTTGTGGGCGCTCGTTCTCATGCCGCTCCAGGTGATGTTTACCTATGGTTTCGGATTGATGCTTGGAACCCTGCAGGTCTACCTCCGCGACACGCTGCAGGTCGTTACCGTCGGTATTACGGTCTGGATGTTCGCGACGCCGATCTTCTGGACGCCGGAGTTGATCATCCGCGAAGACGGCACTCGCGGTCTTCCCGATCAGTGGGCTTGGGTCCTCGATGCGAACCCGATGTATCACCTGGTCTACTCCTGGCGCGACGTGTTGATGAGCCGCGAACCCGCGATGGTCTTTCATCAGCCCATCGAGACGTCGATCATCACTTTCGCCTACTGGGCGGTCGGCAGCTTTGTCGTCGGCTACACGTTCTTCCTTCTCGCACGCCGCCGTTTCGCGGATGAGGTTTAAGTCGTGAGTCAGAACGCCATCGAAGCCGAGGGGCTCGGCAAGTGTTACCGGGTCTACGGGGGTCCGATGCAGCGCATCGCCGAGGGGCTGAGCTTCGGCACCTATACGGGCCACCGCCAGTTCTGGGCCTTGCGCAATGTGAACTTCGGTCTGAAGCCCGGTGGCTCGCTCGGCCTGTGCGGACCCAATGGAGCGGGCAAGTCCACTCTGCTCAAGATGCTCGCCGGAACAACGACGCCGACCGAGGGTCGCTTTCGCGTAGGTGGTCGCGTCTCGTCACTCTTGGAGCTCGGCGCTGGTTTTCACCCGGACTTCACCGGGCGCGACAACATCCTGATGAACGGCATCATGATGGGCTACAGCAAGCGCGAGATGGTTGCGCGAACCGAGGAGATCATCGACTTCGCGGAGCTCGGCGAGTACATCGACGAGCCGGTGCGCGTCTACTCCTCCGGCATGGGACTGAGGCTTGGCTTCAGCGTGGCGATGGCGGTCGAGCCCGATGTGATGATCATCGATGAGGTCTTCGCTGTCGGCGACATGTACTTCCAGAAGAAGTGCGTGGACAAGGTCTACGAGCTTAAGAAGAACAACAAGACGGTGCTGTTTTGCAGCCACAGTCTCTACGACGTGCGGCAGCTGTGCGACGAAGCGCTCTGGATTCAGGACGGGGCGCCGGCACAGATCGGTGACTCGGTCGATGTGACCAACAGCTATTCGTCCTTCCAGCGAACGCACATCGCGGAAGTGAAGCACGAGCACGAAGAGGAGCAGGCGGCCGACGATAAGGCCGCGGCGAAGATCGGGAGTGCGAGCTCGCAGATTCTCCCTCGCGTGCTCGACGCCCGCATCTACATCCCCGGCACGGATGAGGAGCTCTATCAGGTCGGAACCGGCGAGTCGATGGAGGTCCGCATCTGGTGGGTCAATCCCACGCCGGACCTGACGCCGATTCAATTGGGCGTCGGCTTCTTTCGTCCGGACACGACCACGGTTGCGGGCGTCGGCTCGCATATCGACGGACATCCGGTGACGGGCGAATCGGGTTGCACCAGCATTACGATCGAGAACGTCGCGTTCCTGTCGGACCAGTTTCTCATCGCCGTGATTCTGTTTGGTGGGGAGGGCACCCACCAGTACCAGCAGTATTTGATGCGCGAGAACTTGGTCGTGACGCACAAGACCAAAGACGTCGGGATGTTCATGCTGCAACGCACGTGGAAAGACCGCTCGGAATTGCCAGTGCCTGACGATGCTCCGGCCATTCGCGAGGGCACCGTTGGAAGCCAGGCCGATGTCCCGGTCAGCAACAGTGACGATGAAGGCGGAGTGGAGTGAGCCGGAGAGACGTGCGACTCTCGGCGCTGGTCGTTAACTACAACTCCGGTGCGTTTGCGGTTCGCTGCGTCGAGACTTTGATCGCCGACTGGCTGCGGGACGGTCGCGCGCGCGAGGACCTGGAGATCATCGTGGTCGACAACGCGTCGCCGCAAGATCAAGAGCCGTGGATGAAGCGGCTCGAGGAACTCGGCGCGACCGCGATTCGGCACGGCGAGAACGGCGGCTACGCAAAGGGCATGAACCTGGCCTACGCGAAGAGTTCGGGCGGGCCGGACGACGTTGTGGCGATCTTGAATCCCGACTTGTACTTCTGGCCCGGCGCGCTCACCGAGTTGATGGACTACATCCTCGAGCACAAAGACTGCGGCGTTGTCGCACCGAAGGCCTATATCGATCAGGGGCAGGTTCTGCAGCTTCCGCGCAACAACCTGCCGACCTTGACCGATCACTTCCGGACGGCGATCGCACAAATTAGCCGTGCGGCCTGTCGCGCCTACAGTCGTCGACGGCTGAAGGACGCGCTGCCCTGGTGGGAGAGCGATGGGCCGCTGGACACCGACATGCTCTCCGGCTGTTGTTTGTTGATGCGGCGCGAGGTCGTCGATGAATTGCCGCAGCTGATGGACGAGCGCTATCCGCTCTACTACGAAGACACCGACCTGATGCGCGAGCTCACCAAGCGCGGCTACCGCCTGGTCTGCCTCGGCTCGGCGAAGCTCCTGCATCACTGGTCGCGCTCTGCCGGTATCGGCAACGCCGAAGACTGCGAGCCGACGATTCGCTATCGCATCTCGCAGCTCAAATACTTCCAGAAGTTCAATGGTTCGCTCGGAGTGATGATCGCGAAGGCGGTGATCTGGCTGACCGGGCGTTGGCCCGTGAAGTACTCCTTCCGGCCGATGCATCCGATCACTCATCTCGGCGACTTTCACGATCCGGTCGTGATTCCGCTGCCGCGTTCCTGCGACTACTTGATCGAACTCTCGATGGGGCCGACCTGGCTGCTCGCGGTCGGAATTCTCGGCGAGGGCAAGGAGTGGGTCTGCCCGGCGGAGACTTGGGAGTGGTTTTTCAAAGCGCAGTACTTCATGCGCGCCATCGATCGCAAGACCGGCGAGTTCTTGGGTGCGTGGACCTTTATGAAGACGGTCGAAGGACGCTTCGAACCGCTCGAGCTCAGGAATGCCGAGCTCGAGATTCTGAACGCCGAGATTGAAGAGGCCAGGTCTTGAACAGCCGAGCGCCTTTGCCCGAGGCGCTGGCGGGGCCGCGTCGCGGGAGAGCGCTCGTCCTCGTTCCGCATCCGGATGACGATGTGATTGGTTGTGGCGGCACGGCCAGCCTGCACGCGCTGCAGGGAGATCCGGTTCGGATCGTGGTGGTCTACGACGGCGCGGCGGGCGATCCCGACGGCAAGTTCGGCGCAGAGCTGGACGGGCAGAGCCTGGTCGAGCGGCGGCAGAGTGAGGCTCGCGCGGGCGGAGTCTGCTTGGGGTTGTCGGACTATGAGTTTTGGGGTTATCCCGAAGGGCACGAGCCGGACGATGCCATGTTTCGCGCGGGGGCCGAGCGCATCGCGGCGCTGGTTCGCGAGTGGAAGCCGGACTTTGTCTACGCGCCCTGGATTGGCGAACAGCACCTCGACCACCACATCCTGGCGCGAATCGCGCGCGTGGGAGTGAGGCTGGCCGGGTTCGAGGGCCGCGCGTTCGGCTATGAGGTCTGGACGCCGCTGATCGCCACCGAGATCGTGGACGTGACAAAGGTCTACGCGATGAAGGTTCAGGCTCTGAAGAAGCACGAGTCGCAGGTGAGCTACGGCGACCCGACGCACTACGGGCTTGGCCTGAACGCGCACCGCAGTATTTACCTGCCGGAGGGCGCGCACTTTGGCGAGGGCTTCGCGCCGCTCGGCGAGCCCTCCGACGAGGACTGGGCGAAAGTGAGGGGCTCGTGAAGATCGCGCTGGTCACGAGCAACTACCCGCCGCATTTTGAAGGCGGAACGGAGCGCGTGGTTCGCGCACAGGCACGCGAATTGAGCGCGCTCGGTCACGAAGTTTCGATCATCGCCGGGACAGAGTTTCTTCATCGCGGCGAGGACGTCGAGCGCGAGGAAGTCGATGGACTTCCGGTTCATTTCCTTCCGCGACGCGAGTCCGAGTACTACGACATTTACTACACGAGGCCACGCCTGGTAGAGCTCGTCCTTCAGGAGGCGACCGGCGCGGACTGGGTTCACGTCCACCACTGGTTTGGATTTGGATTTGAGCTCGTGCGCTCCCTCGCAAATCACCACCGCGTCGCGATCACGGCTCACGATCTGTTCGCGACCTGCCCGCGCTTCTTTCGCGCTTCGCCGGTCGAAGGCTTGCGCTGTCCCGAACGCGGCAACGTCGAGGCTTGCCTGGAGTGCGTCGCGGGCGAGATTCCGGACGGGCGCTCCGAAGCTCTGCTAAGAGCCGACTTCATGCAGCGCAGCATTGCTCTGGATGCGGAGTGCCGCGCAGCCGAGGTGCTCATCGCTCCGAGCGCGTCCCACGCGCTGCGCTTTGAAGAGCTGCTCGGCCTCGCGCCCCACAGCGTCGAAGTCGTGGGGCACGGCCTGTGCGACGAGCTCGTGCGCTGTTCGCGGCTGTCGCCGTGGGACGGCTCGCGCCCGCTGGTCGTCCTGCACCCCGGCCATCGCACGCGCGCGAAGGGGACCCTCGACCTCGTGCGCGCTTTGGCTGCGCTGCGCCCCACACAGGTTGAGCTCGTTCTCGCCGGGTCCGAAGTCGAGCCGGGCTTCGACGCCGAGCTCGATCGAGCCGCCGGCGAACTCTCGATTCGGCGCGTGCCGACCTACCTCCCCGAAGAGCTCCCCGCGGTGTTTGCGAGCGCCGACCTGGTCGCGCTGCCCTCGCGAGCTGAGGAGAGCTACGGCCTGGTCCTCGACGAGGCTCTGGCGGTGGGCCTACCGGTGTGGTGCTCCGATCGCGGCGCGCTCTCCGAACGAGTGGGCTCGGCCGGGCGTGTGCTCCCGGCAGAGAATCCGAGCGCGTGGACCGTCGCTTTCGAAGAACTCCTCGGAGATCCCGCGCAATACGCTCGCGAACTGGCGGCACTTCCCGAAACTATGCCGACTGCGAAACAGGCCGCGTTACGCTTGGTCGCGCTCTTCCAGTAATCCCGCTTCTAGAACTCCAGCCGCGAACCCGACGTGAAGGCCCTCTACCCGCCGCTCTCCGATCCCAATCTCCTGCCGACGCGCGTGCTGTGCGTGGCGCCGCACGCCGACGACGAGGTCTTTGGTTGCGGTGGCATGCTGGCCTTTCACGCAGCGCGAGGCGATGAGATCCGCGTTGTTATCTTGACCGATGGGGCCGCCGGCGATCCGGATGAGACCGAGGATGATATTTGCCGAGCGCGCCGCCGGGAATCCGAGCGAGCGGGCGAAGCGCTGGGGGAGGGCAGGATCGACCACCGCTTCTTGGGCCTGCCCGACGGTGGCCTCTCGGGTTTGCCTCAGCTAGTCGAGACGATCCGAACGGAAGTCGAGGACTTTAGCCCGCAGCTGATCTACGCACCTTCGCCGCAGGAGATGCACCCCGATCATCGCGCGACGAGCCACGCGGTCGTCGCCGCACTGGCGAATGGCGAGCGCCGTCGCGTCTTTTTGTACGGCGTGAATTCGCAGGTGCAGGCCGGCATTCTGTTCGACACGACGCGCTTCTGGGAGCGCAAAGCGGCGGCCACGCGGTGCTTTGAGAGTCAGCTGCGCTATCACGATCTGATGACGAAGGCCGACGCGGTCGATCGTTCTCGGACGGTCAACATCGAAGACTCGGCGGTTCACTACGTCGAGGGTTTTGCGGATCTCTCGAGCGACGATCTATTTCAGTACGAGGGCAAGGTCGCCGCGCTGCTCGACTCGATCGCCGGGCCGGGACATGGTTTGGTGGCTGGAGGGGCGAACGCCGAGGCGAACGGTCGGGCGCTCTTGCCGGCACCGGGAGCACAGACCAGCCGGACACGCACGGACCTACCGGCGGCAACTGCCGTGATCTGTACTTGGAACAAGGCCGAGGAGCTGCGCCCCAACCTCGAAGCTCTGCGCGCTCAGACTCTGCCGTTCGAGTCCGTGATTGTCGTCGACAACGCGAGCGGCGACGGGACCGGGCGCATGGTCGCCGAAGAGTTTCCCGAAGTGCGGCTGATCACCATGCCGCACTCGAACTACGGTGCCTGCGAGACTTTCAACATCGGCTTTGCGAGCGCGGAGACTCCGCTGATCGCGATCCTGGATGACGACATTGTGCTCCCGCCGGAGTGGCTCGAGAAGACCACCGAACGCATTGCGCGCGAGCCGGAGAGCACCGCTGTCGTCTCGACCAAAATTGTCGAGCCGGGAATTCCCGAGGCTTTCGCCAACGCCGAGTCGGTCAACCGCGAGCGCTACATGAGCACCTTCCGAGGTTGCGGAAGTTTGGCGCGCCGGGCGGCGATCATGGAGGCCGGCGGCTACGACGAGCGGCTCTACATCTACGGCAACGAGCGCGACCTGACTTGCCGGCTGCTCAACCTCGGCTTCCGGGTGCTTCAGTATCCGGATGTCGAGACCTTCCACCGTCAGCCGTTCGGGATCCAGATGGGCAAGCGGAGTCTCTATTTCCACGCGCGCAATGCGTGGATTGGAATGCTGAAGTACGCACCGCTCGAAGACCTGATGCGCATGCCGTTCCTCGTGCTGACCAAAGTGCTGTTGCGCGGCGGATCCGGAGAGTCGGCGGGAGAGGTGACCGACGCGACCGGCACGATTGGAATCGGCAAGTCGCTCAAGCAGACGCCGGGAGCGGGCTGGATCTTGGTGAAGGCTCTGGCGAGCGTCGTCTACAACATTCCCTACTGCCTGGCGCGGCGGGAGCCCTGTACGCATCAAGACTTCGAGCTCCCGCTCCAGTAGTACCTCTGTCGTTTTGTATGCAAACCGAGGATAGGAATGCCGAGTGGCGCAGCGGGCCGGTCAGCGCGGTCGTCTGCAACTTCAACGGCGAGCGCTATCTGCCCGAGTGCCTTGACGCACTGCTCGCGCTCGAGCCGGGGCCGGCAGAAATTCTCGTCGTGGATGACGGATCCACGGACGGGAGCGTCGAGCTTCTGCGTTCCAAGTTTGAGAGTGTGCGGGTGCTTGAGCTTGGCGCGAATCGCGGTCCTTGTGCTGCGCGAAACGCGGGCTTGGCAGCGGCCGAACACCGCGCTGTCCTCTGTGTCGACAACGATGTAGTCCTGCGTCCGGATGTCCTCGCGAAGTTGAGCGAGGCCTTTGCGAGCGAGCCGGAGTCCGCGGCGATCCAGGTGCGCAGTGTGGTCTACGACGAGCCGGAGATCGTTCACTATGACGGCGCGAACCTGCACTTCGCCGGTCTGCTCGCGCTGCGGAACTTTTATAAGCCGCTCGAGAGCGCGGAAGGTTCGGGCGTGGTGGAGGTCAATGGACTCATCGCGCTCACGATGTTGCTCGATCGCGAGGCCGTCGGGGAAGTGGGGGGCTTTGACGAGACTCTGTTCTACCTGATGGAGGACTATGACCTCGCGCTGCGTCTGCGGCTCTACGGCTATCGATTGTTTGTCCACGAGGAAGCCATCGTGCTTCACAAGGGCGGGACTCCCGGACTCTCCTTTCGCGAGGGTGTTCACTATCCCGGGCGCCGCGCCTATTTTCACTCGCGCAATCGGCTGATGATTCTCTTGAAGAGCTACCACTGGCGCACGCTCCTCTTTTGCTCGCCCGCGCTGCTCCTCTATGAGTTCGTATGGCTCGGCTTCTCGTTGCTGAAGGGCAACTTCATGCCGACGGCGCGCGGCAAGCTGGCCGTACTCGTTCGCTTACTACCGCTCATGGAGATGCGTCGCCGGGTTCAGGACGAGCGCCGTGTCCATGACCGAGACATCTTCGTGGGCGGACCGCTCACTCTGACCCCCCAGCTTCTGGGCAAGCCGGCTGCACGAGCGGCGGCCAAGTTGCTGGATCGTTTCCTGCGTGGCTGGTGGGTTTTGGTGAGGCCTTTCTGCGGCTAAAGCGGCCGGTGAGTCGTCTCCGGCTAGGTGCGGGCGCGAAAGACGAGCAAAGAATTGTTTTCCAGGACTGCTTATTGGCGTAGCTCTTCCAATTCTCCCAGGCGCGGAGCTAGGAGAAATACTCCAGGAAACCCGCAGCTCACAGTGATCTGCCTTTAGTGGCGTTGCTCCAGGGTGCGATCTATCGGTGTTGCCCCACAACCCTGAGAGTCCTCTTGAACACGCCCACCACTGAGTACGCCAGCCTGAAGGAACGGTCAAACCCACGACCCGCCTTCATTGCCACGGCGGTTTTAACTCTGGTCATGTTTGCTGCTCTCGTGGTGCATAGCTTCGATAGCAAAGACGTTAGTCGCGAGATTCAGACCAAATCAGTTCAGATCGAGAAGCTGTGCGGCCAGATCATTCATTACGACGAAGTGCTGACGATGTCGGCAGATATGTACGCGGCCACTGGGCGCGAGACATGGAAGGCGCGGTACAACGAGTTTGTGCCCCTGCTCGACGGCGCTATCGCGCGAGCGCATCAAATCGCACTTGATGCCATCGGAAACACGGGGGGCGAATTAACAAGCTCAGCCAATGCCAAGCTGATCGCACTCGAGTCGGACGCGTTCGCGTTGGCCGACGAGGGCAAGCAAGCAGAGGCTCTTGGCGTCTTGTCGAGTCCGGAATACGAAGCCAACAAGCGTATCTATCTTGCGGGAACCGAGGCTCTCATCAACCGCCTGCAGGCGAGCGCCAACGAAGAGAACGCACGTCTGAGAAGCGCCGAGCAGCGAACCATGATTGGAACTGGCGCCGCCATGCTGGTGCTGGTCGGTCTTTGGATTCGAGTTTGCCGCTCGCTGCGTCGTCACGATCGAGTTCGTGATGAGTTTGAGGGCCAGCTCTCGGAAAACGCAAACGAGTTGGAGAACGCGAACCATGAGCTAAGCCTCGCTCGCGCCGCAGCCGAAGAGGCCAACCAAGCAAAGAGCGAGTTCGTGGCGACGGTGAGTCACGAGCTTCGCACTCCGATCAATGGAGTGATTGGTTGTTCGAGTCTGCTAGCCGATTCCGAGCTGACCGACGAGCAACTCGAGTACGTCAGTGGAATTCAGACCTCTGGTAAGGCTCTGCTCGCCTTGATCAACGACGTGCTCGACTTCTCTAAAATTGAAGCGGGCAAGATGACGCTCGAGCTGCTGGCCCATTCGCCGAGTGAGCTCGTGACGACGGTGCACACGATGTTGAGTCCCTCGGCAAGAATGAAGGGGCTCGGATTCATCTTCCACGTCTCCAGCGAATTGCCAGCGACGGTGATGATGGATCCGATGCGACTCTCACAGGTCCTCAACAATCTCGTCGGCAACGCGATCAAGTTCACCGAAGAGGGCGAGATCGTCATTCACCTCGATTGTCGTGAGTTGGGTGAAGGTCGAGTTGAGCTCCAATTCCGAGTTCAGGACTCGGGCATCGGAATCGCGCCGGAAAAGCTCGCGGGCTTGTTTCAGGAATTCGAACAGGCCGACAGAGCGACGAGTCGGCGGTTCGGCGGGACGGGGCTCGGCTTGGCGATCAGCAGCCGGCTAGCACAGCTCATGGATGGCGGTATCGAAGTCGAGAGTGAGCTCGGTGTCGGGTCGGTCTTCACGGTTACGATTCCGGCCGAGGTCGCCGTCGAGAGAGCTTCGACGCCTAAAGTCATCAATGCAGTCGCGGCTCCGATTCAAGCGCGAGTGATGTTGGTCGAAGACAATCTGATCAACCAGATGGTCGCGAGTCGAATGTTGATCAGCTTGGGGTGTGAAGTGACGATCGCTTCTGACGGTCTCGACTGTCTCTCCAAATTGAAGGTTCAGTCCTATGACTTGATCTTCATGGATTGCCAAATGCCGCTGATGAACGGTTTCGATGCGACGCGCGCCATCCGCTCTGGGGAGATCGCGAATTCGGAGGTTCCCATTATCGCCCTTACGGCGAACATGGAGGAGAGCGTTCGCGAGTCTTGTTTCGAAGCCGGAATGAATGACTATCTGTCGAAGCCCGTGCAGTGCCAAGAGCTGCGTGAAGCGATCGAGCGAACCCTTCCCTCCATTGTCGGTCAGAAGCTCGCCGCCTAGCGGCCCGGCGCGTTGCGCATGCACTCCTCTCGATAGGTCTGGTCGCGTTCACTGGGTGGGGGCGCTTGGAGTGCGGCGACGGCCACACCTCGGGGCAGCTGGGCTCGGCGAGCTGGATGCGCCCGCTCTCCACTCGTGGTCCGTTGACCGCCGAGCTGTTGCGGACAGCGCGGGCCGGACGAGCGCCAGAAGCGCGATCCGAACGAGCTCGCTGACGGAGGCCGCGCCGAAGGAGGCTTCGAATCGAAATTGTTCATTCTGCCGGCAAACGGGAAAGCGTATGTTGTTGGAAGATCACAGGATCGCTCGAAGCTCCACCGGCGGCTCCTCTGTTGATCGCGAGCGAGAAGCCCAAACGGAATCAGCTCGGCTTCCGTACCTTCTCCGGCCCCATGCGTATTCTCTTCGTTCTCCACGACTTTCTTCCGAAGCATCCTGCCGGAACGGAGATCTATACCTTTGAGGTCGCGAAAGAGCTGCAGCGCCGCGGGCACGACGTCCATATTTTTGCCGCCGAGAAAGATATCGGTCTGCCCAACCTCTCGGTCCACTTCCGCGAGTACGAAGGCCTGCCCGTCCATGAGCTGACGAACAATCTGTTCTACAGCGATTTTCGCGAGACCTGGGACTACCCGCACGTCGTGAAGTCGTTCGCTCTCTTCTTGGACGACCTGAAGCCCGACATGGTGCACTTCATGCACCTCTTGTATCTCTCCGTCGGATGCGTCGAAGAGGTTGCGCGGCGCGGAATTCCGGTGGTCTATACCCTGCACGACTACTGGCTTCAGTGTGCGCGGTACGGGCAGCGCATTCAGTCGAACGGAGCGATCTGCCACGAGATTGTTCCCGAGGTCTGTGGCGAGTGCTTGTTGGATCTCAAGTTCAAGCAGTCACGGGTAGAGCGTGCCATGGCGAAGGGCATCGCTGGCTTGAAAGAGCGCACCGGCCTTAACCTGGCGTCGCCCGCGCGCGCGATCGGCGACATCTTGAAGGGGCGCGGCAACCAGGCCGCTTCGGACGCTGAGCCACAAGCGACCTCACTGAGTCCCGACCAAGCTGCGCAGGCCAAATCAATTACTGCGCTGATTCGAGAGCGCGATGTCGTCTTGCGAGAGCGGCTCCTGCCGGTGGTCTACCGGTTCCTGGCCCCGAGCAATTTCCTGCGCGACCGCTTCCTCGACTGGGGCATCCCGCCCGAACAAATCGACTTCTGCCGCACCGGCATCAAATTGGATTCCTTCGAGGGTGTCACGCGCACCGAGTCGGAGTCGCTCCGCGTGGCCTTTATCGGGACGCCCGCTCCGCACAAAGGCGTTCACGTTTTGCTCGAGGCTTGGGGCAAGTTGGATGCCGACAAGCGCGGAGAAGGCACGCTGCAAATCTTCGGTGGGCTCGATCACAATCCCGCCTACATCCGTCGCATTCAGCAATTGTCGGAACAGGTTGGGGCGAGCTTGATGGGGCCGCTCAAGCGTTCTGAAGTTGCGGGCAGACTCGCACAGACCGACGTGCTGGTGATTCCGAGTATTTGGTATGAGAACTCGCCTCTGATCATTCTCGAAGCGATCGCAACCAAGACACCGATCCTCGTCTCCGACTTGGGCGGCATGGCGGAACTGGTCGAGCCCGGTGTGACCGGCTACCGCTTCAAGGTCGACGACTCCGATGATCTCGCCCGAGTCTTGGCGCGGCTGCTCGACAATCCCGAAGAGCTGCGCGCGCTCTATCCGGATGAGTTGGTGGTCAAGCCCGTCTCGCGCGACGGCGAGATCCTCGAAGAGCTCTACGCCGAAGCGATAGCGACTCTCGCCTCCAAGCCGCCGGTTTCCGCGCCTTGAAAGTTCTCTTCGCGCTTCACGGCTATCCGCCCGAGCTGATGGGGGGGACCGAGAATACGGTGCGTGCACAAGCGCGTGCGCTGGTCGCTCGCGGTCACGAGGTTGTGGTTGTCGCGGGCAGTATGAACTGGCAGTCGGAGTCGCTGACATCGCGCGATACCGACACCGATCCGACCACGGGCACCAGCTATCCGATCTATCGCATCCATCGAACGGATCTCTATTTCGATCATTGGCAGAAGAGCGCTTCGCCCAAGGCCTCGCGCGCCTTTCGCAAGATCCTGCGCGAGGAAACTCCCGACCTCGTGCACGTCCAACACTGGATTCGGCTCTCGCGCGACCTGGTGGCTGTCGCCGCACAGGAGGGAATCCCCGCGGTCGTGACCCTTCACGATCTCTGGACGACCTGCCTCTTGACCTTTCGCGTCCGCCCGAATGCCGAGGCGCTCTGCGAGGAGAAGCTCGGCATCTCGCCCTGCATTCGCTGCGCGGGGGAGATTCCGCCGAAGACGCCCTGGGTCACGCGCGAGGCGGCGGCGATCGCTTTCGCCGAGCGGCAGTCCGATGTCTTCCGGGAGCTCGAGCTCGCTCGCGCGATCGTGACGCCCAGCCGCGCTCACGCGCAGGCCATCGAGACCTTCCTCGGCCGAGCCGCGGACTCGCTCGAGGCCGAAGTGATTCCACCCGGTCGCGAGTTCGAGTCGGACCTTGCATCCGCACAGCCCGCGCTCTCCGATCCTGCGGCGAACGGGGGACAGCTCATCCTCGGTGCATGGGGCCACCTCGACCCGATCAAGGGTTTGGACTTGGTGCTCGACGCCATCTCGCAGTTGGACGACCCCGCACGGGTTACGCTTCACGTCGCGGGCGCCGAAGTGAATCCGGCTTTTGCCGACGCGATCCACCGGCGAGCGGAAGGACTCGACGTTCACTTTCACGGTGCTTTCGAAGTGTCCGACCTCGCGACTCATCCGGTGTCGCGGGTGCACGCGATGGTCAGCGGCTCTCGCGCGCACGAGTCGTGGGGCCTCGTCCTCGATGAGGCTTGGCACCTCGGTCTGCCGGCGCTGCTCCCGAATCGCGGAGCCTTTCGCGATCGTCTGGAAGGGGAGCGCGGTGGCTTCACCTTCGAATCGGGTGATTCAGCCTCGCTCTCGCATGGCATCACGCGCCTGCTCGGCGAACCCGGGCTGCTGAACAAACTGCGCGCGAGTATTCCGCCGGCCGGAGAGATCGCACCCACGCTCGATCAAATGGTCACTCGGCTCGAAGAGGTGTATACGCGAGCTGTTGCGGCCGGTGCGCCGCCGGCTCCCGAAGATCAGAGTATGCAAGACCTCGTTCGAGCGCGCGCTCTCGAGGAGTGGGATAAGTCGCTCTCGCGCCGTTCGTCGGTCGAGCTCGGTTTCGAGGAGGAGCAGTCGTGAAGATCCTCGTCGTCGTTCACGACTATTTGCCCTTTCACATCGCCGGGACGGAGCTGCACGCCCATCAGTCGGGTGCCGAGCTTGTTCGGCGCGGACATGATGTGACTGCGCTGTTCACCGAGCGCGACCTCTCGCGCGAGGTCGGCTCGGAGCGCCGCGGAGTCTTGGACGGTGTGAAGACGATTGAGGTTGTGCACCAGCGCGAGTACGCGGATGTGCGCGAGACCTATCTCGAAGAGGGCTCCGCCCGAATCTTCAAGAAGCTGCTCGACGAGCTCCGACCGGACGTCGTGCACTTTCATCACTTTGCGTTCTGGGGCGCGAGCTGCGCTCGTATTGCGCGCGAGGCCGGCTGTCGTGTCGTGGCGACTCTGCACGACTACCACTTGCTGTGCGACAACTCGGTTCTGCTTTGCAAAGACGGGAGTCTGTGTACGGACGGTCCGCGCGGCGACTGCTTCGAATGTCTCCAGCGACATCCCCTGTATCCCGATCGCGCGGCCGAGGAGTCTCGCGAGACGGCTTTTGCCAAGGCCATGACCGAGCGGCGTGAGCTGCACCGAGAAGCGCTCGGCCAAGTTCACCGCGTGGTCTGCCCCTCGCATTTTTTGGCGGGCCTCTTCCGCGAGGCCGGCTGGCTGCAGGACGAGCAAATCGCCGTGATGAAGGCGGGCTATCCCGGACCCCGTCGGGGGCCCAGACGCTCGGACGCCGCGCAGCCACTGCGTGTCGGCTTTGTGGGAGGCGTCTATCCCTCGAAGGGTGTCCACATCTTGGTCGAGGCTTTTTCGAAGCTGGAGAGCGCGCCCGTTTCGCTCTCCATTCACGGTGCGCTCGACTGGTTTCCGGACTACGTCGGTGGGCTTCGAGCTGCGGCCGAGGGTTTCGCGGTCTCCTTCCCTGGACGCTTCGAACCGGACCAGCTCGACGCGGTCTTGGCCGAGCTCGATCTCTTGGTGGTCCCGTCGATTTGGTACGAGAATATGCCCATCACGCTACAGGAGGCTTTTCGGAATTCGATTCCCGTCGTGGCTTCCGACCTGGGCGGAATGACCGAAGCGGTCGAGGACGCGGTCTCGGGTCTCTTGGTCGCTCCCGGCGATTCGACAGCATTGGCGGCAGCTATTCGCCGATTAGCGGAAGACCGGGAGCTGCTCTTTGCCTTGGCCTCCCAGACACCCGATCCTCCGACTCTGGAGCAGGTCGCCAGCGAATTGGAATCTCTCTACCGAGAGTAGGTGAGCGTGAAGCTCTTCTCGCTAGGGGAGGGGTTCTTCGCAATTCCGATCAAGGACTGGTGCGGTGGGCCTTGTTCCCGGTTTTCGCTCGGCTAGAATCCGGCCCATGTCTGACTGGAAATTCGGGCGCCGTCAAGGCGGGTGCGTGCTCTGTGATCGTGAGTTTCTCGAGCAGGAACCGCACGTGTCTTTGCTCCTGATCGATGAGCTCGAGTTGGGGCGGAAGGACATCTGCCGCGAGTGCTTCGCCAAGTCCGAGTCGGAGGTCAGCGAAGAGTTAGTCGAGAAGGACCCGACTCGCGTCTGGTGGCGCACTCGCCATACCGTGGCGGAGAAGAAGGGCGTCCAGCTCGATCTCGAATCGCTCCAGGCTCTCTTCGACGCGCTTCTGGAAAAGGACGAGCTCGGTTGGCAGGAGCTGCGCTACTTGTTGTGCTTGATCCTGATGCGCAAGCGTCGTCTCAAAGTGCTCTCCGTGAAGCGCATTGAGGGTCTAGAGGTCTTTATCGTTCGAAAGCCGCGCACGGAAATCGAACAGACCGTTCGCATCTTCGACTTCACTCCCGAGCGCCAGGAAGAGCTGCGCGCGACCCTGACTGCCATCTTCGAAGGGGCGGACCTGGCCGAGCTCGATCCGAATGCGCCGGTCGTCGTGGAGGGCTCGGAAGCTGACGAGTCTCCGACCGACGAGACGAGCGGTGAGGCATCGGACCCAGAGGCCGATTCGGTCGACGGCGAGACGGTGGACGAGACGGAGGACGAGGAAGGAACGGGCGACGATTCCGAGTCGATTCGGGAGAACGGGACCGCGGATGCGGACCCCGTGAAGGCCTAGCCGGGCCGGAATCGGTCGAACCGAGCGGGTCCGGGTGGCACGCGGAGCGACCGGAGATTAGGGAGCAGGGGGGCGGAATTCGGCTCCGGTGGCAGGCTCTCCCAGGACGCCTCCCGGTTTCCAGAGGGCCCAGCGAGCGCCCGGGTTCCGAGACCCCACTTGTGCTGACTTTCTCGCAGGGCAGGGAGCAGATTTGGGCCCGATCGTGCATCTCGACGCGACCACTACATCTAGTGGAGCGCATCGGGATGTGCGCCGATCCCTGGTAGAACGTGCTTTTTGGGCGCCGGGCAGCTCGGGCGGGTGAGTTCGCCGAAGGGCGGAGCGGGCTTCAAATTTCAGAAAACGACACCCGTTTAGCGGTGCTCGCCCATATCATCCCGTTATGTGGCAGGGAGTGGCATGAAGGGGCATTGGGGCAGATCGCATCCCAACAGGGCGGGAGGCACTCGTGTTTGAGGGCCAATCCACCCATGTCCTCGATGCGAAGGGGCGACTTTGTATCCCGAAGCGGATTCAAGAGCAACTGACTCGGACGGAGACCGGGCAAGTGCTCTGCGTCGTCACCCGCGGCTTCGACGGTTGCCTGAACCTGTTCGCCAAAGAGGAGTTCGATCGGGTTCGCTCCAAGCTGGACACCGACCCCTTCGTCAAGCCGCGCGAGCGAAGAATGCAGCGGCTCGTCTTCCCGAGCACCGTGACGGCCCAGCTCGATAGCTCCGGACGTCTGATGATTCCGGAGAAGCTGAAGCGTCTGGCCGGGCTGGAACGGGATGTCGTGATCGTCGGTGTCGCCGACCGCGCTGAGATCTGGGACACGGAGCGCTGGGAGCGCTTCGAAGCTGAGTTTGAAAAAGAGTTTGACGAGTTGGATGGCGTGCTCGGTTCGGGCGCGGACAAGGACGAGGACGAGCTTTGACTCGGATCGAGTAGACCCATGAATCACCCAATCGCGCAGACGGAAAGCCAATTCTAAGGAGATGAAAGTCCTGGGGGGGATGACAGTGACCGGCAAGAAGAATGATGTTCACAAGCCCGTGCTCTTGCGCGAGGTGATGGAGCTGCTCGGCAGCGAGGATCGACTCGCAGCGGGTGGCTGGATTGTGGACGGAACTCTTGGCGCTGCTGGACACGCGAGTTCAGCGCTCGAAGCCTTTGGAGAAGCCAAGCTCTTCGGCATCGATCAAGATCCCGAAATCCTGGAGATCGCTCGCGAGAACTTGGCGAGCTTCGGCGATCGCGCACGAGTAACTCGCGGTCGTATCTCCGATCTATCGACTCTGCTCGGCGAAGCGAACATCGGGCAGCCGCTCGGCATGTTGTTCGACCTCGGCGTTTCGTCGCTCCAACTCGATCAAGCCGAACGCGGATTCTCATTCGCCGCTGACGGACCGCTCGACATGCGCATGGATCCCGAGCGCGAGCGAACGGCAGCGGACATCATCAACCAGTGGGACGAGGCGGATCTCGCGGATCTCTTCTACTACGAGGGGGACGAGTCGCGGTCGCGTTCGATCGCAAAGTCCATTGTGCAGTCGCGACGTCGCGCGCCCTTCCTGCGGACTTCGGCACTGGCCGAGCTGATTGCCGGAACCGCTGGAGGTTCGCGTGGCGGCAAGATTCATCCGGCGACGCGGTGCTTTCAAGCGCTGAGGCGGGCGGTCAATGAAGAGGGCGAGGAGCTGCTCGCCGGAATGGCTGCCGCCGAAGAGTGGCTGGCGGACGGCGGCGTGCTCGTGGTGATCAGCTTTCACTCCGGCGAAGACCGCGCGGTGAAACACTTCTTTAGCGAGGGTGCGCGCGAAGGTCGTTGGCGAGTCCTCACCAAGAAGCCGCTGGCGGCGGACCGTCAAGAGTGTCGAACCAATCGCCGTGCGCGTTCCGCGCGCGTTCGCGCTGCCGTTCGGATGCGCGGTGAAGATCAGGGCAACCAGAGCGAGGAGGTTCGAGCATGAAGCGTGGTGTGCTTACGACTCTGTTGGCGACGTCGTGCCTCGTGCTGGGAGTTGGCACTCTGGCGATTTGCTCGAAGAACTGCGCGCGTGCAGAGCGCTTGGACTCCCTGCACCGCAGCTGCCAGGATTTGATCCTTCGCAACGCGCACTCGCGCGCGAAGGTCGCCGGACATCAGCCCGGCAACTTGGACCTCGAAGGCGTGGAGGTCTCCGAGTAATGCGTACGCCGGATCTCACTTCGGAATCGGGGCTGCGTCCGCTGAGCGCGATTGTTGTGATCGCGTTTGTTGTCTTCGTGGTGATGCTGCGCGTCACCTATCTCGCGCTCGGTGAATCGGTCGGAACGCGCAAGCTCGCCGTTCTTCGAGAGACCGGGATGAAACCCGCTTACAGCATCGAAGATCGGCGCGGCACTCCGCTGGCGGTCTTCCTCGAGCGACTCGACCTCGTGATGTCTCCACAGAGCATGTGGCAGGCGCACACGCCGGACTACATGGCCGTTGAGCTCGCGAATCAGCTCGGCCCCGATGTGCACCCGAGCGAACTGCTCGCGCTGATGTTGCCCGACGCCAAAGATGGCGTGATTCGGGTGGATCGTTGGGAGATCGACGCGGCTGCGGCCGAGCGCATCGATCGGTGGATTCGCGGAGAACACGAGTGGGAGCGCGACGCTGTCGGCTCACTTCCCGGCATCGGATTCGAATTGTCCCCCGGCGGCGATCCGCAGCTTTTGTGGAAGCCGGTCGAGCTCCTCAGTCGTGAGACTCGCAAGACTTTTGGCCAGACGACGAGCCCACAGCTCTGGACGCGCAAGATCGCCGACTCGCTCGGCAGCGCGCTGTTCGGACCACTCGACGAAACTGCAACGGACGCGGATCGCAAGAATCGTCGCCGCGAGATCTGGTCGGGATTGATGCCGACTCAGTTTTGCCGCGCAGCGCTTTCGATCTCACCGGAGCGTTCGCTCCCGCTCTCGACACTTCTCCGGCGCGAGGGCGTCGAGCCGGTACAGATGAGCTTGGCCTCGACACGCGCTCGTGAATATCCCTCCGGCGACTTTCCCGTTCTGGGACAGTGGGGCTTCACCCAAGACGGTCAGCTCGAAGCGGAACCCTATGGCGGGCTCGAGAGCCTGTGCGACGACATCTTGTCCGATGGCGCTTGGTCCTGGCTCGAACCCATTCCGGGGAGCTACGACTATCGGCGCGAACGCCCGGCTCGATTGAAGCTGCGCCCGTACTACTTGGGGCGAGCGGAAGGCACGGGCGCGCCGGCGGTGCGCGTGACCATGGATGTCTCGTTGCAGAGGTTTTTGCGCAGGCGACTCGAACGCGTCATGGTCGAGAACGAGCCCGCGGTCGCGATGGCAATCGCCGTGGATCTCGCCAGCGGAGAAGTGCTGGCCGCCGATGGTATTCACACCTATGGCATGGCGGCCTTCGCTCCGGTGAAGCACCAGTTCATGCCCGGCTCGACCTTCAAGCTGGTGACGATGGCGACGGCGCTTGACGCCGGCGTCGTTCAGCCTTCGGACACCTTTCAGGTGGACAACGGCGAGTGGGTGCTCTGGGTCGACGGCAAGAGCCGCGTAATTCACGAAGCGGAGGGCAGTAAGCACGGCTTGATCACGGCGGAAGAAGGCCTGGCCTATTCGGTCAATGCGGCTCTGGTTCAGATCGGTCTCAAGATACCGGCTGAGCTCTTCTCCGACCGATTGAAGAGCCTCGGTTATGGGCAAAGGGTCGACGCGAACCTCGGTGGCGAAGAGTCCGGGCTGGTTCCACAGCTACCCTGGTCCCGTCGTTTCGCGCATGCCTCCGTGTGCTATGGCTACGAGATTTCGACCACGCTCTGGCAGCATATGCAAGCGCTGACCACGATTCTGCGCGGCGGTGTCTACAAGCCGCTCAGGATCGCCGACTCGGTCGTGCACGACGGACAACGTTATCCGCTCGAGAAGAGCGAACCAATCCGTGTGTTTGAATCCGAGACTTGCCGCACCGTGCGCGGCATGATGGAGCTCGGCGCGAGGGAGGGGACCGGTCGGGACCTCTATCGCGACGACATCGTGATGGGCACCAAGACGGGTACGGCGGAACGGGTGAAGACAGAAGTCTGTCTGCATGTCTTTGGACGTGCGGCGGCGGCGCTTCGTGAGGCGGGAAAACCCGTTCCGAATAGTCTGTATCGCCAGCTTCGCGGCGTGCGCGAAGAGCACTCGCGCTGCCACACTTCGTCCATTGTCGCGGTCGGCAAACTGCCCGGCGACGACCGTGAAGTGGCTGTCTTTGTCGTGGTGGACGAGCCGCGTGTCGGCGGACACTTTGGCTCAAAGGTTGCCGGACCGGCGGCCATGGACATCCTCGTAGAGGCGCTCGGCATAACGCGCGGTGGGACGGAAACGAAGCGTGACCTCTTGCCGGGTTTCGCGGCTTCGATCGTGGATCCCGGACCGCGCATGAGCGACGAAGCTCGCGAACAACCGTGGAAAGCGAGGGCTGGCTGGTGAGCTCGCTCGCGGATCTGAAGGAGCGCTTCGGCGGAGAGCTCTTGTCGTCGTCACCGGCGACGATGAGCGCGGTGCGCGGAGTCACGCTCGATAGCCGGACGGCGGCGGCGGAGGTCTTGTTCGCCGCGCTGCCCGGAAAGCTCCAAGACGGTTCAAAGTTTATCGACAGCGCGATCGAGAAGGGCGCCAGCGCCATACTGACGACGCCCACGCAAGCGGAGCTGATCGCGGCGCGAGGAACGCTTCGAGTTCCGCTCTGGATTCATCCCGAAGCTCGCGAGGTTGTCGGACATGCGGCGGCCATGATCTCCGGCGAAGCGACACGGGATCTCAAGGTCGTGGCCATTACGGGAACGAACGGCAAGACCTCCGTCGCGCACTTTGCGGCGCAGCTCTTGGAAGCTGGCGGTTTGTCTACTGCAGAAATTGGAACCGTTGGAGTTCGAGTTTCGGGAGCAGAAGATCGTCCCGCGACTCATACCACGCCGGACGCGCCGACTCTTCAGCGACTCTTCGCCGAGCATCGCGAAGCGGGCGGCCAAGCGGTCGTGCTGGAAGCGAGCTCTCACGCGCTCGACCAAGAGCGCCTGGCGGGAACCGAGCTCGACATCGCGGTGTTCACCAATTTGACCCGCGATCATTTGGATTATCACCCGGACATGGAGAGCTATGCCGGGGCCAAGGAGAAACTCTTTTACTTGTTGGGGGAGGGCGGAGCGGCAGTTGTGAGACTGGACGATCCGTACTCTCGACGCATGGCAAAAGCGGCGCGTGAACGCGGCGCACGAGTGATCTCCTATGGCGTTTCGTACGGCGCCGACGCCGAAGCGGATCTGTGCGCGACACACCTTCGTGTCGAACGAGGGGGTACACGCTTCTCTCTTGACGGGATGGGGATCCCTTCGAGCGAAGTTTGTGTTCCACTGTTCGGGCGATTCAATGTCGAGAACGCACTGGCTGCTTGTGCTGCGGCGCTACTTTCAGGCGTGAGTGCCTCCGATGTTTTGGAAGCGCTCACTCGACTTCGACCGGCTCCCGGACGGCTGGAAGAAGTCGGCTCCGGCCGTCGCGATTTCTCGGTTGTCGTGGACTACGCGCATACCGAGAACGCGCTCGAAGAGGTCTTGTGCTGTCTTCGTGAGGTGTTGTCCTCACGCGGCCGGGGGCGACTCTTGTGCGTCTTCGGTTGCGGCGGAGATCGGGATCAGGGCAAGCGCGACGCGATGGGGCGCACCGTCGGACGGCTGGCGGATGTTGCGATCGTGACCAGCGACAATCCTCGCGGTGAGTCGCCGGCGAAGATCGCAGAAGAGATCTGGGCTGGGCTGACTTGCGTCGAGGGACGCGCTGGTCGGAGAGCCGAACTCTTTAGTGAACTCGATCGCCGCGCGGCGATCGAACTGGCGATCGATTTAGCTCGATCGGATGACGTGGTCTTGATTGCCGGCAAAGGACACGAGACAACACAGGAAGTGGACGGCGTAAAGCTGCCCTTTGACGATCGCCAAGTGGCTCTGGAGGTACTCCGATGAGTGTTTTTCGTCTGAAGAATTTTGTCGATGCAACCGGCGCGCTTCCGATCTCGGGAGACTTGGAGACCGAGCTCACTGGCGTGTGCACGGACTCGCGCTCGATTCGGCCGGGCGAGTTGTTCGTCGCGCTCGACGGGCCGAACTTTAAGGGCAATGACTACGCGCGCGCCGCAAGCAAAGCGGGCGCGGGCGCGATTGTGCTGAAGGCCAGCGCTTCGGACGGTGCGGGATCGTCCGCAGAACTGAGAGAAGGCGATGAGTTCTTCAGTCCCGCGTGTCCGGTGATCTCCCACTCCAATCCGCGTCGCGCACTGGGCGACTTCGGAGGATGGTATCGATCGACGCTGGAGGCCAAGGTGATTGGCATCACGGGCTCCTGCGGCAAGACCACGACGAAGAGCATCCTCGTCAAGCTGCTGGAACCCCTGCTTCCGACTGTCGGCTCGCCGCGCTCCTACAACAATGACATCGGTGTGCCGTTGACGTTGGCGCTCGCACACAAAGATACGCGCGCGCTGGTCGTCGAGATGGGGACCAATCAGCCGGGCGAGATTGCGAGCCTGTGTCGCATCGCTCGTCCGGACATCGGCTTGATCACGAATATCGGCGCGTCCCACTTGGAGGGACTCGGCTCGCTGGAAGGCGTCGCTGAGGAGAAGGCCGACCTCGCGCGTTCGCTTCCCGAAGAGGGCTTTCTCGTGATCAACGAGGACTGCCGCTTCTCCGGTTTTCTGCGCAGTGAAACCAGCGCCGAAGTGCTCAGCTTTAGCATCGACGGCGCCGGCGACCTGAACGCGACCGACGTGTACTTCCACTCGGGCGGAACCGTATTCCGTCTCAACGGACACGACGTGAGCTTTCCACTGCTCGGCACTCACAACGTTCAGAACTGTCTCGCCGCTCTGTGCGTCGGAATCGGCCTCGGCTTCGAGCTCGAGGAGCTGCTCTCCGCAGTCTCCTCGCTGACCGGTGGACGTCAGCGTATGGAGCGCTCGGACCTCAATGGCTTGACCGTTTTCGACGACAGCTACAACTCGAACCCGGACTCGGCGCGCGCCGCCGTTCGGGTGCTCGCGGGGCTGCACGGCTTCGGCCGACGAGTCTTGGTGCTCGGTGACATGTTGGAGCTCGGCGAGCATGCTGCCGAGCTGCATAGGGAGATCGGTCGCGAGGCGGTCGCCTCGGGAGTGGACTGTTTGATTGGCGTGGGGGAGTTGGCGGCTTCGGCCGTCGAGGGCGCGCGCGAAGCGGGCCTTGCCGAAAGTGCGGCGACTCACCTTGCGACGACCGATGATGTTCTGGCGGCATCCGGAGCTCTCCTGAAAGAGGGCGATGTCGTCTTGGTGAAGGGCAGCCGCGGAATGGCTCTCGAACGTCTGGTCAAACAGCTGCGCAAAGACTGGGGCCTGCGACCCTCATCCTCAGCTCCTAATCATTCACGTGAGCGAGAAGGAGTGCGCGGGTGATTCCCGGCATTCTCGACGAGCTCTTTGGCATCCGCTTGTTCGGATACATCTCGTTCCGAATGGCGTTGGCTGCGCTGACAGCTTTTGCGCTAGCGCTGTGGTGGGGGCGCCCGACGATCGCATGGCTGCGTAGCCACCGCGTTCAGGAAGACGTCTCCAAGACGGACGCCTACGAACTGGCGCGTCTCAACAAAGAGAACAAGAAGCACGAGACGACGACGATGGGCGGCAGCTTCCTGATCGCCGCGCTGCTCACGTCGGTTCTGTTGTGGGCCAGGCTCGACAATATTCACGTGGTTCTCGGCGTGATCTTGGTGGCGGGTTTTGCGGCCGTCGGATTCATCGACGACTTCAAGAAGCTGACGATTCCCGAATCCAAAGGTCTGTCGCGTCGCTCGAAGATGCTCGGACTCTCGATCGTGACTTTTGGCTGCTTGGGCGCGCTCTGCTACTACGCGCGGGCTAGCGGCCGGGACACGCTGCTCGAGCTCTATCCGCCGTTGTTCAAGGACTCGGTGATTCCATTGCCCGCCTGGGGATTCGTCGGCATCGCGATCTTCCTGGCCTTTGAGTGGTTCGTTGTCGTCGGCAGCGCAAACGCGACCAACATCACCGATGGCCTGGACGGCTTGGCCGCCGGTTGTCTGATCATTTCGGGACTCACGCTCAGCGTCTTCTGCTACGTCACCGGGCGCTACGACTGGACGGCTTATCTCAACCTGCCCCACGTTGTCGCGGCTTCCGAGATGGCCGTCGTCGGCGGCGCACTGGTCGGCGGATGTCTCGGCTTCCTCTGGTACAACGCCTATCCAGCGCAAGTCTTCATGGGCGACTCCGGCTCGCTTCCGCTCGGCGGACTGCTCGCTTGGATGGCACTCGTCAGCAAGCAAGAACTGGTTCTCCCTCTGATCGCTTGCGTCTTCGTGCTCGACCTCGGCTCGAGCTGGCTTCAGACTTTTTATTACAAGCGCACAAAGAAGCGCGTGTTCACCTGCGCGCCGGTTCACCACGGGCTTCAACTGACCGGCGGCTTCTTCAAGCCCGCGGATAAGCCCTGGCACGAAGTTCAGATTGTAATTCGTTTTTGGATCGTCGCTGCCTGCGGCGCTATGGCCAGCCTGGCTCTTTTGAAGGTGCGTTGATGGGAGCGAGAGCAAGCCGGCGTAAGAACCGAGATCATCCCAGCCAGCTCACCATCGCGGGCTTCTTGGGTGGAATCGCCGCTCGAGCGGAGACACGCGATCCCGGTGTGCCTGCGATTCGCCTGCTTGGAGTCGTCGTCATCATGATGGGCTTTGGCGCGCTGATTCAGGCCAGCCATGCCGCGACGGTTCACGATCCGCATGGCTTCTCAAGCACCGTCATCGAACAGGTCATGTCGCGCGTCGCGGGGCTCGTCGCAATCTTGATCGGTTACCGAATGGGACCCGCCGGCATCCGCCGCTTCCTTCCGCTCATGACGGCCGTTGCCCTCGTGATGCTCGTGCTCTGCTACATCGAGCCCTTCGCCGTCGTGCGCAATGGCGCGCGCCGCTGGATCGATCTAGGGGTTCGCTTTCAGCCCTCGGAAGTCGCGCGCATGGTCATCGTCCTGTGGATCGCCGACCGGTGCGTCCAGCTGGGTTCACGCGTCTCCGAGTTCAAACGCGGCGTCCTGCCGATGCTCGCGCTGGTCATGGCCTTCTTCGCTCTGGTGCTGGGGGAGACCGACCTCGGTGGTTCGCTCTTGCTCCTGATTTGCGCGCTCTCGACCATGTGGGTCGGCGGAGCGCGCGCGATTCCCATGGCGGTGTCGATGGCGGCCGTTGGCGGCGGCGCATTCATCGGCGCGACCGCCTTCATTCCCTACATCGGAAACCGCATCGGCATGTGGTTCGGCGATGTACAGAACGCTCAAGTCACCGAAGCGGTTCGCGCCATCGGCGGCGGCGGAATGTGGGGGGCGGGACTCGGACAGGGCACCGCGCGTAGCGCCGGCGTTCCGTATCTGCAGTCCGACTACGTCTTCGCTCAAATCGGCGAGGAGTTTGGGCTGTTCGGCATGCTGCTTGTACTCAGTCTCATCCTCGCCTTTCTTTGGTTCTCGCTACAGCTGGTGCTCTCGATTCGGAGCCGCTACGAAGCCCTGGCGTCGTTCGGTCTGTTGGTTTCGGTGGGCATTCAAGCCATGCTTCATGTGCAGGTGGTCTCGGGGTTGGCTCCTCCCAAGGGAACGATCCTGCCGTTCATCTCGGACGGCGGCACCTCACTGGTTGTCTCTTCTCTCGCTGTGGGATTGGCTCTGGGCTCCGCTCGAAAACGCTCCAAAGCGGCTTCGAAGGAGTCCTGGATCCCAGCTCCCTCTTCCTAGTTCTTCTCTTCCCTTTTTTTTCAGGCTCGGTACCGGAGTCCACACATGCAACCCATCGAACGTGTCGGTGTCTTTGCTCTTCTCTTTCTAGTCGTCATGGTCGTAGCCGTCTGGCTTTTCGATCGCGAACCGGCGGATCTCGCTACGGAGGTTGCCGCGAATGAGCGGGCGCTCCCCGCTGAATCGGCTCGCTCAACGACCTCGACTCGGGTGCCTCAACTCGGGCAGATGACGGAGAGCTCGCGGCGCAAGACCAGTGCCCCGCAAAAGCCCGCTACGAGCGATTGGAAGTCGCGTAAACAGCTGCGCGAGTTGGCCCTCGCGGAGCAGGCACAGGCTGCGAAGGCTCCCGCCGGGCTTCCTGTCTCCACGCCTAAGCAAGCGCTGACCGCGGCCCCCAAGCCGAGCCTCGAGACGCGAACGAATGGCGGTCGCCACATCGCTAGCAATGATCCTTCGAGGACCAGCGCCTCGAAGAAAAAGGCCGAAGTGCTTCAACCCAAAACGTCCAAAGTCGGGACGGAAAAGGCCAGAAGGAGCCCATCGGAGAGCACGTCTTCGAAGCCCGGGCAGAGCACCCTTAGTACTCGTGAGTACGTGGTTCGGGCTGGGGATACGCTCAGCGAGATCTCGGAAAGCCAGCTGGGTACCGCTACGCGTTGGAAGGAGCTTGAGGCGCTCAATAACGTCTCGGCCAATCAGCTCAAGGTCGGAATGAAGCTTCGGCTCCCGAGCAGTAAGACAATCGCCAAGGACGCGACTTCGAAGCCCGCTGTTCTGAAGCCCAAGGCCGCTTCCACGGCGCCGACCAAGGCGGGTTCTTACCGTGTGGGGAGCGGGGATAGCCTGTGGTTGATCGCCAAGCGCCAGCTGGGCGACGGCAATCGCTGGTCGGAGATCGCCGCGCTCAATTCGTCGATCAATCCGGACAAGCTCGTCGTGGGCTCCTCGCTCGTTATGCCGACTGGAGCTGCTCAGCCGAAGGCAACCCAGATCGCGAAGAGTACGACGCCCGCCCGTTCGACCTCGAGCAAGCCGCGCGTACGATGAGCCGCCGATTCCACCAACTGCTGTTCACCGGGTGCCTCTTGATCGGCATCCTTCAAGCGCCAGCTGCCCTGAGTTCACTCGAAGCGGGTTGGGACGGCGCCTATCCCAGCGAGCCTTCGGGAACCCTCTCGCTGGCGGGGACTCTGAGCGCCCGCGAAAAACAAGCGGACGCGAAGTCCGATTCCGCGGAGAAAAAATTAGAAGGTTTAGAAGAAACTGCGCCTTCGATTTCACGCGCCGGTTTCTAACCAAAGCCGGATGAAGCTTTTCTAACTCGGGGGGGCGACGGTCCCCGCCACACGCGCAGGCACCTTGTCCACTCTGCACTCAACCCTTTATGCGAAGACGCGCTCTTTGATGGGTGAGCATGGGGAAGCAGGCGCTGCACCGGAATCGGATCGGCGCGTGGGATTGAGATTGGCCCTGGCGGGAGGCGGAACCGGAGGCCACGTCGTTCCCGGAACCCACCTCCTGCGACATTTGAAGGGCAGTGGGGGGCTCGACTCCTTGCTGTGGTTTGGGGCCGGTCGCACGGCCGAGCGCCGCGCCCTCGATGGAGTTGAGGCTCACCTGGATGCGGAGGTCTCCTTCACCAAGGTGGACCTGCCGCTGGAGTCACCCGCCGGCGGCGCGCCGCGACTTCGCGATCTCGCGATCCGGTTCGCGCCGGCCACTCGAAAAGCGAGAGCCGCGCTCCTCGCCGACAAAACCGAGGTCGTGTGCGGGCTCGGCGGATTCACCTGCTTGCCGGTGGTGCTGGCCGCGCGTTCGCTGCGCTTGCCCACCGCGCTTCTCGAGATCAACGCGGTGAAGGGGAAAGCCACCCGCTGGCTGAGTCCGCTCTGCGAGCGCGTTCTTCACGCTTGGCCATCCACGATGCCGCCTGCTGAGCGCCTTGATCCAGATGCGGGAAAGCATCGAGTCATTGGTCCGCCGCTCGGACCCGCCTTCACTGCGCCTCCGCTAGCCGAACAGGCTCGTCGCGCTGCCGTCGAGGCTCTTGGGTTCGATTCGGACCGACTACTGGTGCTCGTTCTCGGCGGGAGCCAAGGAGCGCAGGCGCTCAACTCCTTGATGCGTGAACGCCATGCGGAATTCGAAGAGCGAGGCTGTGCCGTGCTGCACCAGGTTGGACCGGGCCGTCTGGAGGAAGGCGGGCAAGCGTCGCGTCACTACTACGCGAGGGAGTACGTCGACGATGTCGCCGGAACTCTGCGCGCGGCGAGTCTAGTGATCTGCCGTGGTGGCGCGTCGACCTTGGCCGAAGTTGCCGCCGCGGGAACCCCGGCCGTGGTGGTTCCGTATCCCCATCATCGCGACGGACACCAGCGAGCGAACGCCGAAGCCCTTGGCAATGGGGTTGTCCTCGTTGAGGAGAGCCGCGGACAGACGGCAATCTTGAATGCCGCGCTCGATCTACTCGGCCAAGAGTCCGAGCTCGAGCGACGCGGGCAGACTCTTCGAGACGCCATTCCTAAGACTGGGGCAAGTCGCCTTTTCAAAGAGTTGAGCCTTCTTTCGACCTCTCGCGTTTCGCACGATTAGCAGGTCGGCGATCGAGAGAGGCCCCTTGCTCGGTCGCGCAACGACTCGGAAAACCACGAGCTTCTTTCCTCCTCTATTCTTTGCCCGCCACATGAATGACGACCACGGCTTCGAACAGACTTCTGCCGAACAGGCCAGCTCAGAAAAGGCCTGCAACTTGCTGCCCGGGCTTCCCACGCGCATTCACCTGCTCGGGATAGGGGGAGCCGGTCTCTCCGCGGCGGCCCGAATCCTCGAAGCGCGCGGACACGAGGTCAGCGGACACGACCGCGAGGCCAGCGTCGCGCTCGCGCGCATGACCGAGCTCGGCATTTCCGTTCGAATCTCCGATTCAGCAGCGGAGGACCTACCCAGCGACGCGGCCCTGGTGGTCCACTCGGCCGCCATCGCGCGCACCGATCCGCAAATCCTGCGCGCGCTGGAGCGCGGCTTGCCGGTCATCAAATACGCCGAGCTCCTGGCACGCCTCGCTCCGCCCCAGCGGACACTGGCCGTCGCCGGCACGCATGGCAAGACGACCAGCGCCTGGATGCTGTGGTTTGCGCTCGAGGGAGTGCGTGGCGACGACGGCAGGGGGCCAGCACCTGGATCTCTGATCGGCGGAACCTCGCGCGACCTCGGAGTGAACGCCATCCCGGGTGACTCAGATGGTTGGTTTGCCGTCGAAGCCTGCGAGTACGACCGCAGCTTCCTGAAGCTCTCTCCCTTCGGCGCCATCGTGACCAATGTCGAGGGCGATCACCTCGACTACTACGGATCGGAAGCGGCGATCGAAGAAGCCTTCGCGCGCTTCTGTTCTCGTGTGGATTCGCGCGGCCTGCTCGTGCTCGGCCGCGATGTACCCGAGTGCGTCGAGCACGCGTCGAGTTGTACGGTCTGGCGTCTCGGCCGCGAGCTCGAGGTCGACCTGTTGGGTGAGCGCAAAGGCTACTTCCGCTTCCGCTTGCGTGGACCGGGTTGGAGCATCCCCGAAGTTGCGCTCGAAGTCCCCGGCGAGTTCAACGTCGACAATGCCGCTCTCGCGCTGGCCCTCTCCATCGGTGTCGGTATGCCCGGAGCGGGACTGCCGGCCAAGCCGGACCCGCTCAGCGATCCCGGCCGCGGTATCGAGATGTTCACCGGAGTCGGGCGCCGTTTCGAGTACTGGGGTGACGAAGAGGACATCGTCGTCGTGCACGACTACGCTCATCACCCGACCGAGGTCCGCGTCACGCTCGAGACCGCGCGACGCACTATGCCGGGCGTGCCGCTGCACGTCTTGTTTCAACCGCACCAGCACAGCCGGACGGCGCGCTTCCTCGATGAGTTCTGCGAGAGCTTGCGCTCGGCCGATCGGGTGGTCGTCGCCGACGTCTTTGGCGCTCGCTCGCATATCGACGGCGAGCGCTTCGCCGGCGCCGAGGCGATCGTCGCCGGCCTGCGCGCGCGCCTGGTCGACGCCGAATACGGGGGCGATCTAGCCAGCAGCACTCAAATATTCGAGAGCGGGCTGCCTTCTTCCTGTGCGGCACTGGTGCTCGGCGCCGGTGACATTGACAATGTTCGCGATGAACTCCTCGACAACTTGGCCCTGCGCGGCGCTGGCGAACGCAAGTCTATCCAGTAGAACCACGCTCAAGATCGGTGGGGAGGTCGAGGTCTTGCTCGAGCCCACCGATCCCGAAGAGCTGCGCTTGGCCTGGATGGCCGCGCATGAAGCCGGGGTTCCGGTTCGCTTGCTCGGGGGCGGCGCCAACCTCTTGATCGAGGATGGAGTCTTGCCCGGTGTCGTCATCGCCACCGCGCGCATGCGCAGGATCTTTCGACTCGGCGATCGCTGGGAAGGCGATCCCTACATGCTGGATGAAGAGGGGGGAGCTGAGCCCGCGCCCGAAAAAACGACGGGCCTCGTCGCGTGGTGTGGCGCGACTCTGCCCGCGCTGGTGCGCACGGCCTACGACCTCGGCTGGACGGGCCTGGAGGGACTGATCGGAGTGCCGGGGCATCTCGGCGGCGGTGTGCGAATGAACGCCGGTGGAAAGTGGGGCGAACTGTGGGACGTGATCGAGAGCGTGCGAGTTATCGGAAAGGGTGGCGAAGTCTTCGATCTCGATCGCAAGGACTGCTCACCCAGCTACCGCAATGGCAACCTCGGCGATCAGATCGTGACGGGAGCCGTCTTGCGGCTCGAGCCCGCGCCGAAGCCCGAAGTCTTTGAGCGCATGAAGGCCTACCTCGCGGAGAAGAAGGCGGCACAGCCGGTGACGGAATCGTCGTCGGGCTGCATTTTCAAGAACCCCGATCCGGAGCTCTCCGAAGGGCGCTCGGCCGGACTCCTGGTGGAGCAAGCGGGAGCGAAGGGGCTCACTCGCGGGGGAGCCATCGTCAGCCCGCTGCACGGGAACTTCATTCTCAATCGAGGCGGCGCGAAAGCCGCCGACGTGTTGGGCCTGATCGATGAGGTGGTCGAGCGCGTGGCCGACAAGACCGGGATTCCGTTGGAGCGGGAAGTCGAGATCTGGCGGAACGAAGGCTAGCCGTTCTTCCACTACGGACTGCTCGGTAGGTCCAAATTCGGGTCGAACCGGAAAAATTGTCGGGGCCGGCGAGCAGGGGTGGGAGTTCGATCCCACTCGATTCAAAAAAGCGCTTGTGCGAAATTGGAACCGGACCGATACCACAATTTAGATAGCGGTAACCGGAGCCTTCATTAAGAAGTCACCACGCGAAGCCCTTCCCTACCTTCCCCTTCCCCTCGGGACCGTTTCCCCAAGCGATCCCCAATGCTTTGCGAAGGCAGACCTAGTCGAAGGTTCCGGTTGCCTCTATCTATTTTTTTCGCCTGCCGGTTGGTCCGAGGAGACTTGTCGATTAGAACGGTAGGTGAAGGTTGATCCGCACCGGGGCGGGCGCCCCGACTTGAGGTTCCAGGTAGGAGCACGAGTCGTTTTATCCCCGCGAGCGACACCATGTCGAACTCTGACTCTCCTCAGGTAGAGGAGCCCTTTCCCCTTTCGACCCTGCGCCACTCCGTCTCGCATTTGATGGCTTCGGCTATCCAGCGACTGTTTCCGGATGCCAAGTTTGGCTTCGGTCCGTCGATCGAGCACGGTTTCTACTACGACTTCGATCTCTCCGAGCCGCTTGAGAATAAGCACCTCAAGAAGATCGAGAAGGAGATGCGGCGGATCGCCAAGAAGGCCGGTCCGATGGAGTGCGCGGAATACACGCGCGACGAAGCTCGTGCTCGACTCATGGAACGAGGTCAGAGCTACAAAGCCGAGGCGCTTGACTCGATTCCGGAGGACGAAAAAATCACCTTCTACAGCCACGGTGGCTGGGAAGATCTCTGTGAAGGTCCGCACCTCGACACGCTTGAGCGCAAGTTCTTCTTCAAGCTACAGAGCGTGGCCGGCGCTTATTGGCGCGGCGACGAGACTCGTCCGATGCTTCAACGCGTCTACGGCACCGCTTTCTGGAGTCAGGAAGCGCTCGACGAACATCTCGAGTGGCTGGAAGACGTCAAGCTGCGCGACCATCGACGGTTGGGAGCGGAGCTCGATCTGTTCAGCACTCACGAATCGGCCGGCGCGGGTTTTGTCTTCTGGCATCCCAAGCTCGGCATCGTGCGCCGCGAGATCGAAGACTTCTGGTGGCGCGAGCACCAGCGCCGTGGCTATCAGCCGGTCTACACTCCGCACATCTCGCGCGAGTCGCTCTTCGCCGTCTCGGGCCACCTCGAGAACTACGGCGAGATGATGTACGCGCCGATGGAGCTCGACAAAATGCCCTATCGCGTCAAACCGATGAATTGTCCGGGGCACATTCTGATCTACCAGGCGAACCAGCACAGCTACCGCGATCTGCCGCTGCGCTGGTCCGAGCTCGGCACGGTCTACCGCTACGAAAAGTCGGGGGTCGTTCACGGCATGCTGCGAGTGCGCGGCTTCACTCAGGACGACAGCCACATCTTCTGCACCCCCGAGCAGCTGGAAGAGGAGATCGCCGGGGTGCTCGAGCTGGTGGCCTTCATTCTGTCGGCCTTTGACTTCGAGTACACCGCCTATCTCGCCACTCGTCCGGCGGACAAGACCATCGGCGACGACGAGAGCTGGGAGCGCGCGACCAAGTCGCTCTCGGACGGTGCTGCACGCATCGGCATGGAGCTGGAGCTCGACGAAGGCGGCGGCGCTTTCTACGGCCCGAAGATCGACTTTAAGATCAAGGATGCGCTCGGCCGCGAGTGGCAGAACTCGACGGTGCAGTGCGACTTCAACCTGCCCGACCGTTTCGACCTGACCTACACCGACTCCGACGGAGGGCGCAAGCGTCCGATCATGGTGCACCGCGCCATCCTCGGAAGTTTTGAGCGCTTTGTCGGCGGCTTGATCGAGCACTACGGCGGACGCTTCCCGTTCTGGTTGGCGCCGGCGCAAGTCGCGGTTATTCCGATTCGCGAGGAGCACGCGGACTACTGCCGCGGGTTGGCCGAGCGCATGGAAGGCGAGCTCTTTCGCGTCGACTGCATGGACGATCCGGGTCACATGAACAAGAAGATCAAGCAGGCCCAGCACGACCAAGTGCCGTACATGTTGATCGCGGGGGATCGCGAGCGCGAAGAGGGGACCGTGGCGATTCGTCGCCGTGGAACTCGCGAGCAGGTCGTGATTCCGTTCGACAAGTTCCTGGAGTCGATTCGCACCGAGCGGGCAACGCGCGCGAGCCATCTGACCGAGTGGACGGAAGAGGCGGCGGTCTAGGCTAGCCCGCATTATTCATCTCTACGATGAGTCGCATCCTCCTGCTGCAAGTCGGATCCACGGTCCCCGGTCTCATCGAGAGGCGCGGAGACTTCGACGACTGGTTTCGAGCGGGCTTTGGCGCGGTGGATGTCGAGGTGCGCCGCCCGCATCTGGGAGATGCGCTTCCGGAGCACGGGCAGTTTGGCGGGATCGCGGTCACCGGGGCGAGCGGAATGGTGACGGACGAAGAGCCCTGGAGCCTAGCGGTCGAGGCCTGGCTCGAGGCCGAGGTCCACGGCGGAGCAGCCGTACTCGGAGTTTGCTACGGGCACCAACTCTTGGCGCGCGCTCTCGGCGGGGAAGTGGGCTGGAATAGCCGCGGTCGCGAGATCGGAACGGTGGACTTGAGCCTGACCAAGGAGGCGAAGGGTGATGAGCTCTTCGTCGATCTGCCCAAGGCCATCGTTGTGCAAGAGTCGCACTCGCAGTCGGTGCTCGTCCTGCCTCCCGGCGCACGCAGACTCGCGTTCAACTCACACGACGACAACCAGGCCTTCGCCTTTGGCAATCGAGCCTGGGGCATGCAATTCCACCCGGAGTTCGATGCCGACATCATCCGCGGCTACATCGACGGTCGGGCGGACGAGCTGCGCTCGGAAGGTCTCGACCCGGACGCACTTCGCGCCGCGACCCGAGACAGCGACGCGGGCGATCACATTCTCGGTCGCTTCGCAGCGTCGATAGCGCCGCGGAAGGTGTAATACCGAACCCGGTTCAGATCTAAACTTTAGGGCGTAGGGGCTCCGCCCCTACGCCCTAAAGTTTAGATCTGAACCGGGTTCGGTATTACACCTTCCGCAATTCGCGACGTGAGTTCGGCGAGCGTCACGCGCTCCGAGTACGCGAGGTCGCGCCGGATCGGTTCGAGACTGTAGGAGTGCGAGGTCGACATCTGCATGGCGACGAAGCGCGTCATCGGCGGTTCACCCTTGAGGGGGAGCGCGCGCCAGATCGCTTCGCAAAAGGCGCCGATGAAATAGGCGGTCCGCCGCGAGACGTGGCGGTTCGGCGCCGGAACGCCGAGCTGCTCAAAGAGGCTCGCGACCCACTCCCAGATGAGAACCGGCTGCTCTTGCCCGACGAAGTAAGCCCGACCGGCACAGGCGGCTCCGGGTCCGAGCGCACGCGCTGCGCAGAGGTGAGCGTGCGCCGCATTCTCGACATCGGTGACGCTGACTTCGTTCTTTCCGTCGCCGATGATCATCAAGCGCCCTTGGCGCGCGCGCTCGATCAAGCGCGGCATGATGTGAGGATCACCGGGGCCGACGATGAGATGCGGGCGCAAGGCGCAGGTCGAGAGCGTCGTACCGCTTGCGCTCACGCTTCCATTGGCCGCCAACATCTCGCGCTCGGCGATCGCTTTCGTCTCGGCGTAGGCGCATAAGAACCGCGTGGCGAGCGGAAGGTCATTACCGGCATTGACGTGATCGCCGCCGTCGAAGCAGACGCTCGGCGAGCTCGTGTGAATGAGACGCGGGACTCCGTTTGCCAGCGCCGCCGCGATCACGTTGCGCGTGCCGATGACGTTCGCGTTGTAGAAGTCTTCGCGCTTGCCCCAGACACCGGCGAGCGCGGCGACGTGAAAGATCGCGTCCATGCCGACGGCTGCCGACGCCAGCGCGGCGGCGTCGGCGAGGTCGAGCGAGATCGCGCGGACGCCCGCGGGCAGCTGCGCGCGCTCGGCAGAGCGGCTGGCGACGGTGACCTCGACGCCCTCACCGAGCAGCTGGCGGACAATGGCGGACCCGAGGAAGCCGGCGCCTCCCGTTACCAGTGCGCGTCGCAACCCGAGTCCCATCGTCCGCTCGCTCGTGCTCATCGCACGCGGGTCGTCGCCCATGCTTTGAGCTCGCCGCGATGGATCTTGGCGTTGTGGCGGACGTCGACGGGGAAGTCCGAGCGGAAGAGCACCTCGCGGAGCTCGACGCGATTCGAAAGCTGCGCTTGATGATCGGCGATTTCGCGAGCGAGCGCTGTGCGTTCGCGTCCGCTCGGCGGCTTGACGGGCTCGACCACCAGTACGGGCAACTCTTCGCCGGGCTCGCCCACACCGACCAAGGCACTGCGCCGAACCGCCGGATGCGTGTTGAAGATGTTCTCCTGCGGAACGGGCAGAACCGTGCCGCTCTCGGTCTGTAGACGATGCGATTTGCGTCCGTAGAACCACAGGCGGCCTTCGCGGTCGAATTTGCCGATGTCTCCGATGCGGTGCCAGACCGCTTCGCCGTCCGGGATCTTCGACAGCCGGTTGTGCTCGGGCTCGAACTTGTAAGAGCGAGTGACCGCCGGACCGCGAACGACAATCTCGCCCGCTTCACCCGGCTCGACTTCGAGCTCGTCCGACCAACTCTCGATTGCATCGTCGGTGATGCGAATCAATCGACAGTCGATGCCCGGCGCGAGCGCGCCGACGCAGGTTCCGGAGCCGGACTCGGCCGCCTCACGTCGCTCCAAAATCTCGCGACCCGAGATCGATGCGACCGGAAGAGACTCGGTCGCGCCGTACGGCGTGAACACATCGGCTTCACCTTCGAGCACTCGGTGGAAACCCTCGACGAGCGCGGGCGGAACCGGAGCGCCGGCGATCAAGACGCGCTTGAGGCTGGGCAGTTTTTCGTTGCGCTCGATCAACCACGGAACGACCCGTCGCCAGATCGCGGGCGAGCCGAAGGTTAGAGTCGCGTTGTTCTCAGTGATGGCGCGCGCGATATTTTTCGGCTCGCAGCGACCCGGGTGCGACGGGTCGATGTCGGGGAACACGCTGGTCATGCCGAGCGCGGTATCGAACAGCGCGAACAGCGGAAAGCAAACGACGTCGACTTCGCCCGGCCGAAAGTCGTACAGCGCGCGCAGCGCTTCGAGCTGGGCACGGAAGGTCTGGTAGGTGTAGACGACGCCCTTCGCGGGGCCGGTGCTTCCGGACGTGAAGAGGATGGCTGCTTCGTCATCGAGAGCGGGACTCGCGAGCTCGAAGGGCGCAGCCCCGGCGAGGTTGCGCCCGAGCTTGCCCGAGCGCGGAACCAAGAAGCTTCTCTTGACGCTTCGAAAGGCACTCCGAAAGACGGAGCGCGCGATTAGTGCGGCTCGAATTCCGACCAGACCGCTCGGCTGAATTCGTTCGACGCACCCGAGCAGCTGCTTGCGACCCATACCCGGATCGATCAAGACCGGAATGGCGCCGAGCTTGAAGAGCGCGTAGGTGACGGCGATCAGCTCGATGCCCGCTCGGACAAACACACACACGCGATCGCCTTGCCCGAACCCGCGTTCGGTAAGCGCGTAGGCCAACGCATCGCTCTCCGTCTCGATGCCCGCAAAGCTAATCTCGCGCCAATTACCTCCGCGCGCGGGAACTCGAACGGCGATCCCCTTCGGGTTCGCGCTGGCTTGCTCGCGCAAATCGACGGCGACGCTCGGGTTGGCGGGCGGTGTGCCAAAAACCTCGAAGGGGTCGAGCGCGGGCTTCACTCGCCGCTCTCGGGAGTGTCCTGAAGGAACCGCGAGATCCAGCGCAGGACTTTTGGCCCTTCATCTTCGAGAATCCAGTGGCCAGCGTCGGGAACGGTGTGGACGCGAGCCCCTTCGAACCGCCGCTCCCACTCCTCGCGAAACTCCGGCGTAAAGCACCAGTCGCGATCACCCCAGATGATGCACATGGGCGTGTCCTTGAACTCTCGCAGGGCACCGTCGGTGGCGGCGAGCTCGTCGAAGGAAGGGTGGGAAGGTGCGAGCGGGATATCGCGCACGAAAGCCATCGTCGCGACGCGGTTGTGCCAGTCGCCGTAAGGAGCGAGATAGCCGCGGCGAACCTCGTCAGTGATGTTCTCGGGGCGCTCGGTGGCCATCGAGAGAGCGGCCAGCGAGAAGGCGCCAAAGCCGCGCACTGCCAGAGGGCCGACGATGGGCCAGCGACAGACGGAGATGCGCAGCGGAATCGAGGTCGAGCAAAAGGCCGCCGTGTTCATGACGACGATGCGAGCGATGCGCTCCGGGTGACGGCGAGCGAAGCCCATTCCGATTGCGCCGCCCCAGTCGTGCAGCACGAGCGTGATGTTCTTGAGGTCGAGCTCAAGGACGAGGCGTTCAATATTGAGCGAGTGCTGTTCGAGTGTGTAGTTGTAGTCCTGCGGCTTGTCGGAAATCCCACAGCCCATGTGGTCGGGCGCGACGACGCGATAGTGAGTCGAGAGTCCGCTAATTAAGCCGCGGAAATAGAACGACCAGGTCGGGTTGCCGTGGAGACACAAGACCGGAGCGGCGGTTGGTGAACCCTCGTCGACGTAGTGCATGAACTGCTCGTCGCCTACGTCGAGGAAGTTCGGCTCGAAGGGGTAGAGCGTGCGGAAGGAGGCGACGAACTCGGCGGCTTCGTCGCGTCGTGCGCGGCTGGCGAACTCTTCGCGAACCGTCGGCGGAGTCGAGGAGGTGGCATTCATGCGGGCGATTCCTCGAGCTTGACTCGAATGGGCAACACGTCTTCGAGAGAGCAGCTGGAGAGCCAATACTCACCAATTCGTTGAGAGACGACTTCGTGCCGAGTGCCGTCGAAGTCGAACAGGAGCTGTCCAGCTCCGCTCGATGCGACCAGGCGGCAGCGCGAGATTCCGGTCAGGCCGAGCCCCAACTTTTTTAAGACGGCTTCTTTGCCGGTCCATAAGAGAACGACTGTCGAGGCGTTCGCATCGTTCGCCGCGCCCAAGAGGGCGAGCTCCTCCCGCGAAGCGCACTCCTTGGCGGCGCGCAAGCGCGGACGATGAATACACTCCGCGTCGATGCCGATCGGCGCGCGCGAGATCGCGGCGGCGGCAAAGCCCTCGGTGTGCGTCTTCGAGACGTGCCAGCCCACAGGAGCCTCCGGAGCGCCGAGCGGTGTCGAACTGATCTCAAATGCCGGGGCACCGACTCGCGCGATGGCATCTTGCAGCGCGACTCTTGAGAGCGAGCGGAGCAGCTCGATGCCCGGCCGGCCGAGCAGGGCGGGTTCGCGCGGAATCGTGACGTAGCTGAGCGCGGCGGAATTCATGACTCCACTCGTGTGGCGCGTTTCACCACGTCGCTGTCGAAATAGTTGACACCCATGCCCGCGTCGGCGACGAGGCCTTGAGCGTTGATGCCGCTCGAGCGCTCGGACAAGAGAAAGAGCGCGAGGTCCGCGACTTCGCGCGTTCCGAGCCCGCGCTTTCGCAAGGTGCACGACTCGGCGTAGAGGTAGCTCTCGAGATAGCCCGGAATACCGGCGGAAGCGGAAGTCTTGAGCGGTCCGGCTTTCACGGAGTTGAAGCGCACTTCGCCGAGCTCGGCAAAGCTCTTCGCGAGGAAGACGACGGTCGAGTCGAGTGCGGCTTTGGCGGGAGCCATGAAGCCGTAGTTCGACGCGGCCATGTGCGTGTCGGAGATCGAGATGGCGACGACCGAGGCGTGTTCACTGAAGAGCTCGCGGCAGGCGTTCGCGAGGGCGACCAGGGAGAAGCAAGAGATGTCGATCGCTTGGAGGAAGTCGGCGCGATGGGTCTCGTGAAAGGGCAGCCACTCGCCGTCGTCGCCAGCGCGGTAGTTGGCGAAAGCGATCGAGTGGACCAGTCCGTCGATCTTGGGGTAGCGCTCGGTCAGCTCTTCGCGCAGCTGATCGATCTCACTCTGATTCTCGACGTCGCAGACCAAGATGTCGCGGGGAGCTAATCGTTTGGCGAGCTCGTCCCGGCGCTTCTCGCTGCGCACGATGTAGACCGGAATGGCGCCCGCTTCTTCCAGCGCCCGCCCGACATGGAAGGCGACGCTCTTCTTGTTGGCGACGCCAAAGACCAGCACGGTCTTGTTCTCGAGCTTGAGATAGTCGCTCACGGCTTGGATCCTTCAGCGTTCTGCATCTTCGCCACCCGCGCCATGGCCTCGGTAGCCGAGAGCACAAAGCGGAGCTTCACGCAAACCGCTCCTTCTGACCGCAAGGTCGCCTTCAAGGACCAAGCCGGACCGAGCTGGTCCTCGACTTCGACGGTGGTCTCGACCGTTGCGCCGGGAGCGACAAGGCGCTTGAAGCGCGCGTCGCGAATACGCGTCAGAACCGGAACGCCGTCCTCGGCGGAGAATCCGCCCAGCGCATTAGCGACGAGGAGCGCGCCCGCCTGAAAGGCATGCTCACTCAAAATCACGCCGGGTGTTACCGGCTGGCCGGGATAGTGACCGCGGAAGAAGTCGGAGTCTTCGCGCACCGTCCACGCGACAATGATGCGTCCCTCCGCGTTTTCCAGAATGCGATCCACGAAGAGAAAGGGGTCGCGGTGGGGGATCTTAGATTCGATCTCGGCGCGTGCAGCCGCGTCACCCGAGAACGGCACGAGCTCTTGCTCTTCGCTCACTGGCCGACCTCTTCGGTCTCGCGCGCGGCGAGCAGGGCGTCGACCTTGTTGGCGGTAATCGCGCCGTAGTTCGCGGCTCCGAGCCAGCCCGACATGATGATGCCGACGCTGCCGGTGTGGAACAGTCCCGGAATGCGATTGGGCAGTTCCGAGCTGACGGCCAAGCCCTCAAACTTCGTCCCGAAGGAGGTGCCGGCGGGATGCTGGGTGTAGAACTCGAAGGAGCGCGGCGTCGAAGCCTCTGCGTGGTTGATCTTCTTGGCTACGCCGGGGAGGTAGCGCTCCAAGCTCTCGATCGTGTCCTTCGTGAGCTGCGCTTTCGCCGCTTCGTAGCTCTCTTTGTCGAGCCCCGCCCAGTCTTCGAAGTTGGCATTGGTCGAGCTGACGATGGCGTAGCGATCGGTGCCGGGGCGTGTCTTCGGGTAGTAGAAGGAGAAGGTGCGGCTCTCCCCGTTAAAGTCACACAGGCTGGCCGAATCGAAGGTCTTGCGCGTCGAAGTGAAGAGCAGGTCGGTGAGGAACGGAATCGTCTCGCCCTCCGCGATGCCCAGGTAGACCTGACAACTGGAATTGTTGAGGCGGACAGCGCGCGCCTCTTTGATGAAGTCTTCGTCGAAGTGCTCTTCGCCGACGAGCTTGTCGATCGTCGTGACGACGTTGGCGTTGGAGATCACCGTGTCGGCTTCGATCAGTCGTCCGTTCGCGACGACGCCCGAGGCGCGACCGTTGCGAACCTCGATTTTCTCGACCTGCGCGTTGTTGAAGAGCTCGACGCCGTTCTTGACGAGCTCGGCCTTCATGGCGCGAATCAAGCTGTCGGTCCCACCCTGGAAAGTGTAGACGCCCTTCTTCATGAAGTTGGAGAACACGATCCCGTAGGAGATCGCGGGGTCCTGCATGCTCGACCCGTTGGCGTAGGAGATCGGCTCCATCAAGAGCCGGTGGACGTCGTTGCGATCGGGGAAGAAGCGCTCGAACATCTCCGCGGTCGTCTCGCCGGAGTCGTCGTAGTAATTCATCTTCGCCAAATGATCGTAGAACGAGATCACGTGGTCGCGATCGAGTCCCATGACGTCGACGAGCTTGTCGGTGAAGTCTTCGCGCGTGAAGCTGGTGTCGAAGCTGAACTGCGGATTGTCAAAGCGCACGCCATCGAGCTGGACGATGCGGCTCGAGATTTCGCGGCTCCAATACTTGCGGCAAGTCTTGACCATGCCGATCGGAAAGCCGTGCAGCGAGATGTCGAAGAGGTGTCCGCCGCGGCGCTTGAACCAGGTCGCGAGGCCGCCGAAGTTGTAGTGCTGCTCGAGCAGGCAGACCTTGTGGCCGACGCGCCCAAGAATGTTGGCGGCGGTGAGGCCCGCGAGCCCACTGCCGATGACCACCACGTCGTACTTGGATCGAACGTTCGCCAGCGGGTCGATCTTCAGCGGACGTTTGCCGTCGCGGCTGCCTTTGAAATATTTGGGGTCGGCCATCAGCTGGTCACCGGGGAGAGGAGTTGTTCGTTCGCGATGATGCAGCCGGAGGCCATGGCGCCAACGATGCCGAGGTAGCCGTGATCGGTGCCACACAGGGCGAGCCCGTCGATGCCGCTCTCGCCTTGCTTGCGCTTGCGCGGCGAGCCGTAGACGATGCCGCCGGGGTGACCCGTGAAGCGCCGGATGGTGTTCGGCGTGAAGACGTCGCGGTAGACGGTGTGCGAGTCCCAGCTCTGTCGGGGGCCTCCGGGCAGCGCTTCGGAGTCGGTGAACTCGACGAGCGCCGCCTCTGCGCTCGCGGCTTGGAGCTTCTTTTCCGCCGCGTATTCTTCCGGAGAGAGCGACTCCCAAGCGGGTCCATTCGCGAGCACGGTCATGCGCAGGAGTTGGTCGGTCATGGGCTTCTTCGCCGCGAAGTTGTTGGGCGAGGAGAGCAAGCCCGAGCGATAGTCGCACAGCTCGGCAGGCGGCCGGTAGTCGAAGCGCGACTGCGAGGAGAAGAACGAAGTGGCGGCGGTGTAGCCGAGCGATGCGGGCGTGCAGTCGAGCACCGAGATCGATTCGAGAAAGGTCAGGCGTCCGCGATCGGCGGGTTCGAGCTCTTGCTTCGCAGTCGGCGCTCCGCACAGCTCCAGGCTCTCGACCAGGCCGGCGCTCGAAATTACAGCGCGGGTCTCGAGTTCGGTTCCGTCCTCGAGCACCACCCCGCAGACGCGCGAGTCCGAATCGAGTTGGATGCGCTCGACGCCGTTCTTCATCCGAAGTTCGCCGCCCACCTTGCGAAAGCGTTTGACCAGAAGATTGAGAATCGTTCGCACGCCACCCTCGGGCCGGGCGAGTCCCTCGAGGAAGATGCTGGAGAACAAGACCTTGAACTGGTCCCACTCGACATCGTCCTCCATTGCGCTGCCGTAGTAGCAGGTCGGCAAGAGAAGCATCTCGATGAGGAGCGGTTCGCGCAGCCTCTTCGCGAGCTCTTCGCGCGCGGAGAAAAACTCGGGCGCGCGCGTGTCCCAGACCGTCTCCTCGATCTCGCGAACCAGCGCGCGAAATCGATCGAGCTCGCCGGGGAAAACCCGCGCGACTTCTTCCGTCAAGAGCTCGAAGTTATTCGTGAACTCGAGGCGCGCGCCGGGAAACAGAATCTCGGAGTGCCCGTGCTCGCCGAGCGCGAAGTCGTCGTAACGCAGGCGCAGCTGCTTGATCGTGCGCGTCAGTGGCATACCGCGCGTACCCTTGGGCACGAAGTTCGTCAGCGCATGCAGGCCGACGTCGAAGCGATAGCCGTCCTTACCGTAGAACGAATTGAGGCCGCCCCAGACATAGTGCTTCTCGACGATGGCGACCTTGCGATCTTGCTGGGCGAGCCGAATGCCCGCCGCCAGGCCGCTCATGCCCGCGCCGATGATAATCGTGTCGTAGATCACCTTTGAGCTGTGGGGCTGGGAGAGCGGCGTGCAAGCTTGGAGGGACCTAGACGGTCTGGCAGTGCGAAGTGGCGTCGGCGAGCAAAGGCTGCAGGTACGTCACGCAACCGGCCATTGACGCGAGGTTCGGGTAGTCCTCTTCGGGCACTTGGACTTTGTAGAGCTTGCGGAGCTCCATGACGATGTCGAGAAAGTCCATCGAGTCCAGGTCGATCTGGTCTCGAAGAGCCTCGTCATCATTGAGCGCCGACAAATCCTCGTCGGGCACAATCGTCTGAATGATGTCGAGGACAGCGGCGTGAGTTTCTTCGGGAGTCATTTTGGTTTCAGCCCTTCGGGCGGTTAGTCGCGAAACTTGCGGACGAGGACGCCGGAGTTAATTCCGAGCATTCCAAAGGATAGATTCATGATGACGTCAACTTCCGCGGACTCGCGGGGGGTGTTGACGACTAGGTTTCGAACTTCGCAAGCCGGATCCAGCTTGTCGACGTTGATCGTGGGGTGGAGGACACCGTCGGTGAAGGACGGAAGATTGCCCGCTAGCTCAAGCGCTGCTGCCGCGCCCATGGCGTGACCGATGTAGCTCTTCGTGTTGTTGATATAGGTCGTCGCGCTGTCGCCAAAGACTTGCCGCATGGCCTCGCATTCGATCGCGTCACCGGAAGGCGTGGACGTCGCGTGGCTGCTGACGAGGTCGACTTCTTGTGCGGAGATTCCGGCGCTCTTCAGCGCGATGCGCATGCACTCGTTCTGTCCCGAGGCCGACGGCAAGACGAAGTCCACGCCATCGGAGTTGACGGCGTGACCGATGACCTCGGCGTAGATACGCGCGCCGCGGGCGAGCGCGTCGTCGAGTCGTTCGAGCGCATAGAGACAGCCGCCCTCACTGACGACGATGCCATTGCGATCGACGTCAAAGGGACGCGAGGCCTTTTCGGGGATCGAGTGGCTTGCGAGCGCCGATTGCGAGGCGAAGCTCGCGAAGATCCCAAAGGTATGGATCGATTCGGAGACACCGCCGCCGAGCGCAAAGTCGACCACACCCAGCTGCAGCATCTGCATGCCTTGAATCAGTCCGAGGTTACCCGCAGCACAAGCACCGCCCAGGCAGTAGGCGGGGCCCTTCAAGCCCATGTTGAGCGTGACCTCGCCGGCCGGATTATTGGCGACCGTGCGCGGGTTGTGATGGTGCGACCAGAAGCTGAGGTCGAAGTCGTACTCGGCGACCTCGTGAATCTGGTTCTCCGTCTCGACGTTGCCGTGTTCGGTGATGCCGGGATAGATGCCGACTCGACTGGGATCGAAACGATCGAGCTCGATGTCGGCGTCGAGCACAGCCTCGTTCGCGCAGTAGATGGCGATCGAGCCTGCACGCGTTCCGCGGCGAAGCTCTTTGCGCTTTTGGTGTTTCGTCGTGTCGAAGTCACACACGCCCGCCAGCGTCTTGCCGACGTGGCGAATCTCGTACTCCGACACACCGGAGACGCCGGCCAACAAGTTGGCGCGATAGTCGGCCAAGCTGTTTCCGTTGGGACTCGTGAGCCCGACTCCGGTGATGACGACGCGCGGAAGGCTCATTTGCTCGCGTTCTCCTTCGGCGCGGAGGTCTCATCGTCCGAGCGGTCGCCGCCGAGGAAAACCTTTGCGGGCAAGCCAACGCCGACCTTGAGGGCCGTGCTCACGGCCTTGGACAGAATGCTCTGCGAGTCGCCGAGTGCCGTGTTGACCGCGGAAAACACGAGCTCCATCAAGGCCTCGCCGATCTCGCAGGTCATGATGATCGAGCGCAGCGTCAACACGCGCGGATCTTTTGAACCGTAGCGCGTGGAGATGAAGTCGAGCGAGCGCGTCGTCGCCTGTTTGAACTGCTGGAACGCCACCTGTTCGCGTCGACGGAAGACGGTGGCGACAATCGACAGCGCGTTGCCCACGGGGGAGTGCAGGTGGCAGCGACGCCCGCTATCGAACCCGGATCGAATCGCGCCCCACTCGGTGAGCTCTCCCAAGGTCGTGCTCGTCGCGCCCTGTGAGATCTCGAGTTGCTCGGAGATGTCGCGGCTCGAGAGAGCATCCTTCGACAGGACGAGCAGGCCCCACACGCGACCGTGAATTCGCTTGAACCCAAAGGTCTTGAAGAAGAGCTCGAACGTGGGGAGCTCCGCCAGGAGCGTCTCGTCGACCGGCGCGAGGGCGGGCAATTGGCCGTCGCTCTTGCCGGAATCGGCAGCGGGATCTGCGGCGGAATCCGTAGCGGCCGGGAGGACGCTTTCTGAAGCTGCGCTCTTTAATTCAGGGGCCATAGCGGTGGCTCGTGGATCAGATCGGGGAGTGGGTGACGGGCTACAATGCGAATTCGTAGCGGCGAGAGTGGGGCTGGCGGAGGGGGGCCCTTGCGGATATCTGAATAATCTGATTTCCGGGGTGCTCTTGATGCCACAACGGGCTCCGGGCGTCCAGGACCGAGTCCGAAGAATGGAGCGACTCTTCCTAGCTCTGGGGGAGCGCGGCGGCGGCCTTCCGATCTGGGGCGAGCGGGCGACTCGGCCGCCGCTCCCAACCCGCGTTCGAATAGAGACTTCGGGCAGCTACCAGTCCACGGCCAGCATCAGGCAGTGCAGACCGCTGCCAATGCCGAACATGGCCACTCGGTGACCGGGCTGAATGAAGCCGGCCTCCTCCGCCATACTGAAGCAGAGGGGCAGCGACACCGAGCCCACGTTGCCCAGAGTCTCGACGGTGGGGAAGTCGCGCTCCGGGTCCATCCCGAGCGTCTCGAGCAGGAGCTGGCGGTGCCGAACGCCGACCTGGTGGGTGACGTAGCGATCGATCGGGCGCTCCGCGAAATCAAACTCCCGCTGGAAGTCCGCCCAGGTCTCCCGAGCGAGGTCGTTGCCCGCCAACATGAGCGCCTCGGCGTCGGTGTGCATGAGCGGTCCGCTGCTCGTCTCCAGGCGATCGCCCTGACACAACTCGTGATGCTGGGTTGCCGATCGCATCGCCCCGCCGAGGAGACGATGGACTCCACTCCCGTCGTTGCTCGCTCTCGACAAGATGACGGCAGCTGCGCCGGAGCCAATCGTCAGGGAAGCGAAGGCGGCTTTGAGTTCCGCTTTGCCGGCGCTCTCGGAGGCGAGCAGGGAGCGAAGCGTCTCTTCGACAAGCGGGCCGCCGTCCTCGCCGGCAACAACGAGCACGGTCTCCACGTGACCGAGCTCGATCTTCTCGGCGGCTAGCACCATCGCGTTCGCCACGCCGAGGCAAGCATTCGAGAGGTCGAACACTTCGCAGTCGTCGCGGAGTTCCAGTAGGCGATGAACGACGGAAGCCGTTGCGGGCTCCATAAAGTCGCGACAGACCGAAGCGTGAATCAGGCAGCCGATACTCTTTCGATCCACTTCGCTCTTCGCGAGCGCGAGTTCGCCCGCCCGCGCCGCGACGGAACTCGGACGCGTGCCCGGCTCGAAGTGTCGCCGCTCGCGAATCCCCGACATCAGCTCGAGCCGACCGGTCCGCAGCCGCAGCTTTTCGTAGAGCGGACCCAAGCGCTCTTCGAGGGATTCCGAGCTGACCACGCGCTGCGGAAGCGCGTGAGCGAAGGCTCGGATTTCTACATTTTGGAATCTCATGGCTCGATTTGGGCGGCAGAGACTAACGCTTGTCGCGCCCTCTTCCAGGAGCGATCCGAGTTCTTACCCGCCGACGGCTCGGGCCGCGGGCCCTCTCCACAGCCCGACGCTCGGCGACCGGCACCGGGAGAGCCGAGCGCGTTTTTCGAAAACAAAAGCCGCCAGAAAGCTCTGAGAAACCTGCCCCGACTCCTTGCCGGTTGACGGATCTTCTGATCCCCGTTCAGCTTGGACGGTCGCTCGACGCAGGCCATCGTCCCGCGTCCCCCGTGCCGAACACCCGATGACGAGCCCCGCCCCAAAAATTCTGCACGCGGATATGGATGCTTTCTTCGCGTCCGTTGAGGTGCGGGATGATCCCAAGCTGGTCGGCTTGCCGGTCGCGGTGGGGGGCAAAGCGGACAGCCGCGGGGTGATCGCTGCGGCGAGCTACGAGGCTCGCGCTTTCGGTGTTCGCTCGGCGATGCCAACTGCCCGCGCACTCGAGCTGTGTCCGGATCTCGTTTTGGTCGCGCCCGACTTCGATCGCTACACGCGCGCGAGCGGTCAGATTATGGACGTCTTCCAGCGCTACACGCCGATGGTGGAGCCGCTCTCCCTCGACGAAGCCTTTCTCGACACTACCGGTTCCGAACGACTCTTCGGAGACTCGATCGAGATCGGCCGCCGTATCAAGCAAGACATTCTGCGCGAGACCGGACTTGTCGTCTCGATCGGTATCGCGCCGTCCAAGTTCTTGGCGAAGCTCGCCTCGGACCTCGACAAACCCAACGGCTTTCGCGTCATTCGCGAAGATGAGATACGAACCGTGCTCGACCCGCTGCCGGTCGAGAAGATCTTTGGTGTTGGACAACGCACGGCTCTGCGGTTGAAAGCGCTCGGCGTCGAGACGGTCGGCGACTTGGCGGCGCGAGACCGCGAAGACGTCTCGCGCGAGTTCGGAGCCAGTGGAGCTTGGATCTATGACCTGGCCCACGGTGAGGATCCGAGACGAGTAACGCCACGCCGCGACGAGAAGTCCCACGGCATGGAGCGCACTTTTCCCGAGGACATCTCCGATCGCGACAAGCTGCGGCTGTTGCTCTTCGAGTTCTGCGAGAGTGTCTCCTACGACCTCAGAACGCGCGGCCTGCGCGGTCGAACGGTGTCGATCAAAGCGCGCTTTTGGAACTTTAAGACGGTCTCCCGCACGCGTACGCTCAGCTACCCGACCAACCTCGGGCCGCGCATTCACGCGACCGCCTGCGAGCTCTTGGATCGCGTCCCGCCCGGTCCGCTGCGCCTGCTCGGCGTGTCGGTCTCCAGCCTCGAGGACGTTCGCGCTCCTCGCCAAGCACAGCTGTTCGGCGAAGGAGACCCCGCCACTCCGGCGAAGGACGAGCGCATCAGTCTGGCCACCGCCGGCGTCGACAAGATCAAGCGCAAGTACGGCCGCGACGCCGTCGTACCGGCGAGCCTACTCTCGCGCTTGGCAGCAGCGCGCGCCTCGGACAATCGCGCGGCCGCTGAAAGTCAGGCTCGCAAGCCCCAGACGCACCACGCCTGATTGGCGAAGAGCAGTCTTCCGTCATCGGCGCGGTACTCGAGTGTCTGTCGCTCGACCTCTTTCCAGACGCGCTCGCGCTGGTCGCTATCGAGTTCCGCGAGCATGCGTTTGAAACTGCTCGAGAGGTCGCCGAGGAATTGGCGGTACTCGTCAAACGAGTTGAAGTTCATGTGAACGGTGACGGACTCATGGGCGACTTCGCGAAAGCCCGCGTCTTCGAACAACTTGTCGAGGGCGCCTTCGGCGCATAGACGAAAAGGGCCGGGTGCGTCGGCGGGCGGCGGATCGAGGTTCAGGACGCTTCGCGCGGCGCGCATCGGCGTTGCGAGAAAGGGCGCGGTCTGGGGCGCGCCCCAGACGGAGGCCGCGAAGTAGGCGCCGGGGCGGAGCGCTCTGTGAATGTTGGCAACCACGCGCGCGGGATCGAGCATCAGCATGACGCCCCAGCGCGAGACGGCTGCGTCAAAGCTCGCCTCTTCGAGATCCAGCTCGTGCGCGTCAACTTCGAGAAACTCGATATTGGACAGACCCGCTTGATCGGCGCGCTCTTTTCCAAAGCGGAGCATCTCGGGGGAGAGGTCGCAGGCCAGAACGCTGCCGGTCGGACCGACGACCTTGGCGGCGGTCACTGCGGGTTCCGCCACGCCTGTCGCGACATCGAGCACGCGAGCGCCGGCGCGCACGCGGCTCCGTTCGACGAGCCGTTCGTTGAGGTTGCTCGCTCCGCGCTCGAAGGTATCCCACCACTCGCTCCAGCCACTGGCGACGGAACTCCAGGCTGCCCGTTGGGTCTCTTGGAATTCGCCGGGATCGATGGCTTGTTGATCGTCGGAAGGAGTTGTCATATCGCTCGATGGTTCGGGTCTGCGCAGGTCTCGGGCTGGTGGCGCGAGTGTAGCGTCTGACGGGCCGACCGATACGTCGAGCGCGACGCTTCGCGAATCTGCACCGATACGATCAGGAGCTCTGTCCGAACCGGGGAGCAGAGAGGGGCGTTCGGCCCTACGCGACTTTTCGCGGGGTCGCAGGAGCGTCCGACTCCGCGCTTTGCAGCGATCGCGTTGAACGGTTGCCCACTCCGGTCGCCTCGACGATCAGCCGTTCGACTAAAATCCCGATCGGAACGAGAATGAGGACCGGACCGATCAGTTCGCAAAACTCTTCGAGGTGAACGGTATAGCGCGTGATCTTGAAGCCGCGCAGCCTGAAGCTCGACTCGCTGAAGAAGCGTTCGGGAATCTCGCACATTAGAGCGAGCGCGAGCATGCCGAAGCCGAGCAAGGTGGTGAGTTGGGCTCGCCGGTCGCCGCGGAATCGTCGGAAGAGAAACGCAAAAGTGAAGAGGCCGATGATGGCGAGGATCGGTCCCATGACGCGGATCCACCAATAAACCGTGGAGTCGCCATTCGCGCCTGTGAGCAACCAGCCGATGCGCTCGTGCAGCGTGGTGAAGTCGTCCATCGACAGGTAGAGAAACAAGAGCGCGATCGGGTACCAGCCGCGGCGTCGGTCGAGGCGCGCTGCGGCGAGGCAACTGAGACCGAGCACGGAGACGACGGTGATGCTGAGCCAGGAGAGAATGCTGAACTCTTGATTGACGATGAACAGCGGTCGCAGGGCGGCGGGGAAGAGGTCGTCGAATCTCCAGGTGAGCCGGAGGACGGCGCTCACGATGGTTAAGAGCAGTCCGGCCGCGAACACCCACAGTCCGAAGATGACGGCGATCGGGAGGCGACGCTTTGAAGCGCTGGGGTGCGGAGCAGGGGCAGGGGAGCGGGACATCAACACGAGAAGACCGTCGGAATCTGGATGAACCGACTTAAGTGCTTCTCAGTAATCTGGTGCGATGCTCGGTTCTCCCCGGGAGAGCCGCCTTCAGAGCCGTGCGCGTTCGGTTTACCAGACGCGGGCGCGCGCCTGAATGAAGGAGTAGAAGAACACGGCGTTGGGGTCGTGGCCGACGAGGTCGAGCTCGGCGCGCATTCCTTCCACCGTCTCTTCGCTGACCTTGCCTGCTTCGAGCAGACCGGGCGCGCCGCTGAGTAGAAGGTCGCTCCAAAAAGCCAGAAATTCGGCGCGTTCGCCGGGAGCGCGATTGTCCAAGTGAATGTTGCGGACCTTGGTGGTGATGTCCTGAAAGCCGACGGCGAGCAGCAGGTTGCCGAGCTTGGCACCGACGAAGGGATCGCCGCCGAGCTCGAGCTGGTAGTCGTTGAAGGCGAGCCAATAGGCCATCGTGTGCGGGCTGTAGGGATCGACGAAGAAGCTCGCGTTTTGAACTTCCGTGGCGACGATGTTCGAGCCCGGCCGTAACACGCGGCGAACTTCGGAGAGAACGCGGGTGGGATCGCCGACGTGTTCGAGTACCCAACAGAGAAAAGCGCCGTCGAAGGAGCTGGCCTCAAAGGAGAGGCGAGTGGCGTCCTCCACTCGAAAATCGTAGCGATCCGCCGCCCACGCAACCTCGGAGAGATTCTGCTTGGCGCACTCGAGGTTCGCTTCGGAGCGATCGATGCCCGTAACGCGAAGGTCCGGGAAGTGGCGCAACAGAATCTCGGTCTGAGCTCCGACGCCGCAGCCGACCTCGAGCAAGTTGCGCGCTTTCCAAAAGGGCAACCGATCATGAACGCGATGTTCGAGGAAGCGAGCCTGGCTTCTCAGCCGGTCTTGCTCCTCGCGGGTGAAGCCGTGCAGGTATCCCTTCGGGGGCTCTTTCGACATGGTCCCATTGTAGCGAATGAGAGCTCGTTTTCGGCCGCCTCGACCTTCATTCAACGAGGAGTCAGCTCAACCGCAGAAGTCGCCTGCGCCAGGCCGTTCGATCCGAGATATTCGGGATCACTGCCAGAAACGTACGAAAGGTGAGGTCCCTCGGAAGCGCTCAGTGTCTCTACGATCGGAAGAGCGAAAACGCCTCTCCAGAGACATGAATCAGGGTCCTCAACATCCTCCCAACGCTGAGAAGCTCTTCGAGCACACTGAGTTTTTAACTCGGCTGGCCAATGGCTTGGTCGGGGACGCGCACGCGGCCGACGATCTGGTCCAAGACGCCTTTGTTGCTGCGCTCGAACATCCACCCCTGAGCCGAAGCTCTCTCGGATCGTGGCTGGCGAGTGTCATTCGCAATCGGGCATCGAATCGCCTCCGTCAAGAATCCAATCGAGTGCAGCGCGAGAGTGATTCCGCGCGCCACGAAAGTCAGGATTCCGATTCTCTCTCCGTCGATCGAATTGAATTTCAACGCGAGATGCTCGACGCGCTTTTAGCGCTACCCGCCGCGCAGCGATCCGTCGTCTATCTGCGCTACTACGAAGGGTTCACGCCATCCGAGATCGCGGTCCGACAAGGAGAGCCGGTCAAGACGATCAAGACGCGGCTATCGCGTGGATTGGCGTCGATTCGCAGCCACCTCGATCGTCGGGCGAAGGGCGGGCGAGACGCATGGCTGGCCGCTTTGGCGCCGTTTGCTCTTTCGACGGGAGTATCCGAACTCTCCGGCCCGCTCGCACGGACCGGAGTTGATGTGGGGGCCACTTCGGCCGCCGGGATGATTGGAGGGTTAGTGATGAAAAAGCTGATGCTGGTAGTGGCGGGGCTCGTTGCCGCGGTCGCTGGATGGCAGGCGTTGAGGGGGGAGGTGGCTTCGCCGGACGAGACGCAAGTCGTCCTGGCGTACTCCGAACTCGCGAGTCCCGCGAGCTCTCCAAGCCTCGACGTCGAACCCGTTGAGGTTGCCGTTGCGGGAGCTCGAGTGGCCGTTGAACCCGTCGCGCAGCTCACCGCGACGAAGCCCGAGTTCGGCGCACTGCGTATCGTGGTCACTTGGTACGACGGCTCGCCAGCTGAAGGCGTGGAAGTGCTGGGCCACACGATTGGCGCTTCCTCGGATCGCGAGACTGACCATCGCGGAGTTACCGATGAGAGGGGCGAAGTGCTTCTAGAGGGATTGATCCCCGGCAAATTCGGCATGAGGGTCGCTCGCGGCTTCATCCGTCCGACTCCCCTAATCAGCGCAGGGGAGACAGCCGAGTTCACGTGGCAACATTCGCAGGGCGAAACCGTTCGCGGAGTTGTCGTTGACGGCGACGGAATCTCCGTCGCGAACGCGCAAATCTGGTTGAACCCTCGATCTGCCGATTGGCCGTCCGCATTTCGAGTAGCGATCACCAACTCGATGGGAAGATTTGAAGTGCGTGACCTGGATCGCCAAATGATGCCCGCGATGGGCGCGCGTGGTCCGGGATATCTACCGTCGTCCGACTTCGGCGTTTCGGAAATGCAGAGAGCGCCGGACGGATCTCGCGAGATCACCTTCGTCCTGGGAGAGCGCGCCGGCGGAATTCGAGGAACGGTGTATGACCCCGAAGGCATGCCTGTCCCGGGCGCTTTAGTCCACGCAGGCGAATTCGGCGGAACACGCATTCAAGGAACGAAGACTTCCCAAGAGACGACACCCAGACTCGTTCCCGTCGCGACCGACGCCGAGGGTCGTTTCACTCTCCCCGGTGGCTACAGAGCCCAGCCGACGCGCAGCAGTGTTCCCATCCACGCTCAGGCACGTGGATTTCCAACCTGGAGCGGGTTCGTAAGGGTTCCTGAGTCGGGGACGGTTGAATTCGACATCCAACTAGAACATGGAGCGACAGTCGTAGGCCGAGTCACCGATCAAGAGGGCAGGCCGGTGGCGAATGCACAAGTCGCTTGCGCACAACAGGAGCGCGGGCGTAATCGCACTGCCGCTTTTCCCATCCCTACCGCCATCACCGACGGGGAAGGCAACTTTCGCATGCCGTTCGTGCCTTCCGGATTTCAGCACTTCAACGCGACTCCGGAAAAATTGCAGCTGGGCCGTAGCTATCGAATGGCCGAATGCGCATCTGGCGAGACTACGACTCTCGACTTCCAACTCGATCCGTACCCGGCCGTTTCTGGATTCGTTGTTAATGCAGATGGTGAACCCCTCGTCGGTTGGCGACTGGACGCAAGGTCGGATCTTGGGTTTTGGCGTCAAACGCACACGGATGATTCGGGTGCTTTCAGCCTCACGAATGTTGGCGAGCATCCTATGAAACTGGACGTCCACGCTCCCAATGAATGGTCACAGGCTCATCTAACGACCCGCGTTCATCCGGATACCGAGGGGCTGATGCTGGTGATCGAGGAGGTGGAGATCGAACGAGGATCTATCGCGGGCACGGTTCGGAGCTTGGACGGATTGGTTCCAGAAGGTGCTTCCCTTTGGATAAGGAGTGAGAAAAACCCGAACCAGGGTCGGGGAGTCCCATTCGATTCGATAACTGGGGAGTTCAGCTTCGGTCCGTATCCCGTCGGTCGACACCGACTGGTCCTGATGTTCGGAATGCGTACGGCAGCGCTCAGCGATTGGTTCGAGATCAACAGCGATGAAACCCTCGACGTTGGAATATTGTCCCCTCTGCCGACGGGGCGAGTGGAGATCATCGTCAATGGCGTCGAATTGGATAAAGCGGATGACCCCAGGATCTACGTCCGACGAGACGGCTACTTATCGGGAACGGTTCAGTGGACCGAAGGTCGTCTTCTCTCGAGTGAACTCGCCGAAGGTCGGTGGATGCTCATCACGAGTGGGAAGCACTTCTTCGCGCCAACTCCTGTCGATGTCGTTGAAGGAAAGACTCAAACGGTGCGAATTGAAATTCAGCCCTCGTTGATACTAAGGCTTCAATTGGAGTTTGCTAACGACGACTGGTCCGAGGTCGAGTACTCGTTCCGCGACCAGAATGGCGACCTTCTCCTCTCGCAACTCTATGGTCGCGGCTCGTTGGAACTGACGGGTTATGGCCTGGCCACCCGATTACCGCGTGGCTGGGTCACAGCGAAAATGGAGACGGACAACGGGCTTGTGGTAACCGCAGATTTCGAAGTCACCGATTCGCCCGCGGGTCAAGAACCGCACAGCGTTTGTTTGGAATAGACGATACGGAGTCAGGCTCCACTCCAGTCCGATACGGAGTCAGGCTCCACTCCAAACCTCAACAGTCAACCAGTACCGCACAAACCGCAATTTACGATTCCGTCGCCTCGCGGAATTGGCTCGACAACTTAGAGCTTGCCCCGACACTTGGCGCCACATCTTCAAGCGCGGTCCTGAGAGCAGAGGTCGGGCGCATGACCGTGCTATTTCACACTTGGATTTATAAGCAACTAGAAGAGCTTGTGCGGTACTCACCAATGGTTGAGGTTTGGATAGGAGCCTGGCTCCGTATCACTCGTCGCGCTCCGACAACCAAGCCCGTAATGCCGCCGATCAAGTGGGCGACCGGGACCGGTGCGAAGGCGCTGTTTGGCGCGAAGAGCGACGTGCCGGATGTGATCTCGAAAGCGATCTTTCCGATGAAGAGCGCGACGGGCAGGAGACCGAGCAGGGCCGTATTGTTCGCGCCGCCTCTTTCGCGATAACGACGCCAAAGTTGGACGCCCAGGAAAGTGAACAGCGCTGAATCGATGCCCGAAAGCCCTCGATAGATCTCGATGTTGCTCGCGAAGAGCACAACGCCCACGGAAACCGTGAGAGCTGAAATCGCGAGTGTCCAGCGGGCGCGCTTGGCGTCGATCAGTTCACAGGCACTCCCCAAGAGCAGCAGCGTCAGCGTGTCGACGGCAAAGTGCTGAAGGTCGAAGTGCACCAAGTGGCCCGTGATCAGTCGCCACCACTCGCCGGTCTTGAACACGGAAGAATCGAGCTCAAGTGGCTCGGCCAGGGCGGGCAGCAAGAACAGAAGGCTTGCGAAGGCCGCGAGGCCGATGGAGGCGAGGGGCGCAGCGCGATCGCCACGCCCCTCATTCAATGCGCTGGAAAACATCAGGCAGCCTGGCGTCGTCGCGTCGAGAATAGGGCGGCAACGGCGAACAGTCCCAGCAACAAGCTGAACGGATCGATCGCTCCTCCGCCGCGGTTCGAGCTTCCGCGGGTCGATGGAGCGGAATCCTTGAAGGTCGGCTGACTGCTCGAATCGACGCGATAGCTGCGCGGCGCCGAGCTCGCACGGGTGGCCTGCGCAGCACGCTCCCTCGCCACGCGTTCTTGATTGTCGCGCGCGATACCATTGTCGTGAAAGCTCACGTCGTCCAGGACGATCATCGAGGTCTGGTCCGTCACGAGTTGATAGGCGACTCCCAGGTCTTCGATGGCGTCGTCGCCTTCAGTGCTGTCGACTTCACCGCGATCGATCCGCATCTGGATGTCTTCGATCTGGTCGAGCGCCCACAGTCGTTCGATCTCCGGATTTTCGACGTCCAAACTCGGAAGAGTCGTTGTGGTTCGATAGACCTGATCGGCGCCGGTCAAGCTGGCTTTCAAAGTAACCTCTAGCGGCCCCGGCTCGGAGTATCGGCCGAACAACACCAGTTGTTGTCCGCGATAAACCTTGGAGCGCATTTCCGTCACGTCATGGACTCGGACGCCGTCGAAACTGAGCTCCACGTCGTGCAAGCACTCATGCGTAATCTTGCTCTTGGCGAGGATCAATTGGCCGACGACGTCATCGGCGCTGGAGATGCCCGCGTAGAAACCACCGCTCGCGTTGCAAATCGTGCGCATCAAGGGCCAGTTGCCACTGTTGCCGATTAGCATTCCAAAGACCCGCACATCATGCGACTTCATCAGGGCATGAAAGCGAGCCGGATCCACCTCGCCGGCGTTGGCGACGGCGTCCGTGACGAGCACCAAGCTCGTGGCACGGTCGTCGTCGAGGCCTTTTACGGCCATCTTCAAGGCGGCAAACAAGTCCGTTCCGCTGTCAGCATTCAATGAACGAATCTTCTTCACGGCGCTCGCGACGTTCTCGGGAGTCGCGTTGACCAGACCGCGTGTCAGGTTTCGGGCCTTTGAATTAAAGCTGATAATCTCGAAGCGATCGTGAGCGCGAAGCTCACCCATAGCGTTCACGACGCCGTCGATCAGGGTGTTGAGCTTGCCCTGCATGCTTCCCGATACATCGAGCACGAAGACGTAGTCGGAACCGTTCGTGAGCGGCGCGAGGTCAATTCCAGGAGTGATGACCAGCATGAAAGTTCCGGGCGCGTTCGGGTTCTCGCGAAACGGGACGAGGTCCACTCGGCCGGGCAGTCCGTCCTCCAGGCGGTAGTAAACGAGAAGGTCTCGGTCGAGACTCACGCCCCCCGGGGCGTCAAGCGTGACCTCCCACCAGTGGTCGTCGAGCTTTTCAACGAGAGCTGCCGTTTCGAATCCCGGCATGCGCACGCTCTCGATGGGGGACTCCGAACGCACGGTCAAGTGGAAGGAGAAGCTGCGCCTCACTTCGCGCTCGGTGTCCCAAAAGGCCAGAGCCATTTCGTCGGTCCCGCCATCTTCGAGTGGATAGAGAAAGCGTCCCACGCCGGTGTCGATCTCGAGCGGCTGGTAGTAGACGAAGCGAAATTTGCTTTCGTCCTGCGCCGGCACTCGCGCGACGGAAAACTCGTAGGTGAGGTAGCTGTTTTGCTCCGCCAGCCCGGCGTCTTTTCCGTCCTTACGCGCTTGCTCGTAGAGACTGCGCGCTTCGGATTTTTCGACGACCTCGCCGTTCAGTTCTGACTCGCCCAGAAAGATGGTCATCTCTGAGAGGCTCGCGGATTTGGGAACCGGGAAGGCGTAGATCGCTTCGAGGTCGCGATCATTGGGGTTGAAGAAGGCCTGCGAGACTTCGATGCGCGCGAAGCCGTTATTGATCGCGACTTCAACATGGTGATCGAGTATTTGAATGGGTGCGGCGGGCGAACCCACCGGAGTTAAAGTGCCGCCAGCCGAAGCGGGCTCAGCGACGACCGCTGAAAGAGCGAGGGTCAGTGAGAGGGCGAAAGCCCTTGAGGGATGGTTGAGTTGCATGGTGTTTCCTTGGTTGGTCGTGAAGATCACCGCGCAAAGCGAGGGACGTGCCACTGCCCGACGCGACGCTCGTAAAGTAATGCTAAGCATCCACTTAGCGCCGAATTACGACCTTGGAGCTTCGACGGACGCGCTGTCTTTTCGTTCGCGACTGTCCATTGCATGACGTGCTTGCGACATAGGATGTACAGCATGCCCCTCTTCGCAAAAGCAGACGAGTCCACGGTCCTGGCCTACCAGGCCATCAATAACGCCAACCCCTTTCTCCCCGAGCGGGTGGATCTAGAGCGGCGCATTCTCGGAGAGGCGTACGTCGAGGTCGGTGCCGTGCGATCCATGCGGCCGGACTCCGGCGAGGCGAATCCGAACTACCCCGGGCTGCTTGAGCGCGCTGAAGGATTGCTGGAGGGAGCTCGAAAGAAGCTCTCGAAAGCTTCAGCTCGCGCGACGGCACGTGAACTCGAATGCTACGAAGACCTCGCGATCTACACGCTCTATCACCGCTGGGCGCCGCGTCTTGGCGAGCTCGTCAAGGCAAGTGCGGATGCGCCAGAGACTCACGTGAGCGCCGAGTGGTATGAACAGTTTCGCGTGGATGCCTTGGCCGCGCTCCGACCCGGCGACCGTCGCTTGCCGCTCGATTTCGAGGTCCGCCATCTCTTCGCGTTGTGCTACCAGGTGGCTCGCTCCTTCTACCTGATCTTTGAGAACATCCTCGGTACATCGGAAGCGGCAGTCAGCCTCCGGGCAACGACTTGGAAGTCGATCTTCACCCATGACATTCGACGTTATCAGCGCACGCTGTATCGTCACATGGCGGACGTGTCGACGTTGGTGACCGGACCTTCGGGCACGGGTAAAGAGCTGGTAGCTCGCGCTGTCGGGCTCTCGACCTATGTGCCTTTTGACGAGAAAACCCATTCCTTTCCGACGGCCGAAGCGGAGCGTTTTCTCCCGCTCAATCTGTCCGCACTCTCTTCGACGCTGATCGAGTCTGAGCTGTTCGGCCACAAGCGCGGAGCCTTCACCGGCGCTCTCGATGCTCGCAAAGGTTGGTTCGAATTGTGTCCAGCACACGGCGCCGTGTTCCTCGACGAAATCGCCGAGATCGAACCGGCCATCCAAGTCAAGTTGTTGCGTGTTCTGCAGACTCGTCAGTTCCAACGCATCGGTGATACAGAGCAGCGCCGCTTCCGCGGCAAGGTCATCTCGGCAACAAACCGCGATCTAGCAGAATGCATGGCCAACGGCGATTTTCGCGAAGACCTGTACTACCGCATTTGTTCGGACCGCATCGTGACGCCCTCACTGGCCGAACAAGTTTCGGGTTCGATGGACGAATTAGAGGTCTTGGCGCAATTCATTGCCGCAGGCCTGATTGGTGTCGAGGCACCCAGTCTGGCGAGAGAGGTCGTCGAGTGGGTGGAGTCGAACCTTGGCGTTGACTACGCGTGGCCGGGAAACTTTCGCGAGTTGGAGCAGTGCGTCCGAGGAGTCCTCATTCGAAAGGAGTACCAGCCCGAAGCCACTCATCGGGTCGGGGTGCGCGAGGAGCTACGTCAGGCTTTCCTTGCCGGCGAAGGAACGGCCGATCGAATGCTGCGCGACTACTGCACCCTGGTCTACGCGAGAATGGGGAGTTTCGAAGCGGCGGCCCGGAGTCTCGGACTCGACCGCCGCACCGTTAAAGCGAAGTTGGATGAAGGATTGCTGGAACGGTTGAGAGCCCGCTGAATTAGAGCTCCGCCCGAAGAGCCGCGTACCGGAGCCGGGCCGTCCGCTCAGGCTTCCGGAGAGTTCTCGGGGAAGTCGGCGAACGGGAAGGGGGGCTCTTTATCCGCAAAGGTGATGTATCGCACGAGCAGGACGCAATAGCGTGTCATCAGCTTGGCGAACTGCTGCAATCTCACGTGCGGGTTCTTCCGGGTGACGAGAGCGGAGACGAGCTGAATCGCGACGAGGAGAGTGAGTAGGCCGCCGGCTAGATTCAGGATGACCGAGAAGACGATGGTGTAGAGAATGCGAATGCCGACGTCCGTGCGGGGGAGCTCGGGGGCGTCGGCTTCTTGGAATTCGTTGGCGGTGTGCACCGGCGGGACGTTGGCATTCATGGATAGAGCTCGGCTGGGCCAGGGGAGCGGCGGGTTCGACGTGCGCGGCGGTGCGCAACTGCCGCTGTTCTTGGGGAAACCGCTGTCCGTCTTTCAAGCAGAGCTGTTAAGCGGCTCGGGTTACTGGGCCCCTGGTCGCTCGAAGGCGCGGGGTCGGCTCCTCGCGGCGCCCTCGAAAGATTCGACGCAGCTTGCGGCGAAGGACCAGGCTGCTCTGACGTGCCCACCGAAACTCTCGGCCGAGCAGGGCTAGGGCGAGCGGAATGACGAGGGAGGCTGGACCGGGCGTGAAGATCATCAGCACACCGACGACGAGGGTGAGTAGGCCGAGGACCAGGTCGAGGAAGCGGCGGAGCGGGGTGCGCTCTCTAATTTCTAGGCGGGACATCGGAAAGGCGAAAGACCCAATCATTGGGCTCCGACGTTCTTGGGAACGCCGGGCTCGCTCTTTCAGTAGAGGCTCATAAGGCCGCCTGAGCGGCCCTCACCTTCGCGAATCCGTCTAGTGGCTATCCGAGAGGTAGCTCATGAAGGACATGCCGATGTCCTCGAACTGGTGGGCGCGCGGCACCTCAATGGCGTCCTTGATGCAGACTTGTTCGCACAGCTTGCAGGAGACGCAGTTCTTGTCGATGACTTTTGCGATCTGGAGGTTCTGCGGCAGGCCGTACTCCGTCTCATACGCCTCGGGAGCCGGCTCCATCACGATCGCCTCGAAGGGGCACACATCGACGCAATACTCGCAGCCGGTGCACAGCTCATCGTGAACAAGCGCCTTCGGGACCTTCTTGGCCTTGATGCGCTGGACCACCTCATCGCGGTTGTCGTCAATCGCGTCGAAGGGGCAGTAGACGCCGCAGACCGAGCAGTTGATGCACAGGTCGGGATCGATGAAGAAGATCTCCCCGCTGGTGATCGCGTTGGTCGGACAGACGCGTTCGCAGATCGTGCAGGCGGTGCACTTGTCGGTGATGAAGTGCGCCTTCCACTGGTGCGTCTCCATCGCGACGGGATTCGTGAAGACCAAAACCTCAAGTCGCCCGTGGGCGTCGTAACGACTCTTCATTCCGCAGAACGCGGCGTCGGGCCCGAGCTCGAGCGTCGTCATGAACTGCGCCGGGAAGGACTTGGACGTGTGCGTCAGCGCTTTGACCTTGGGGTCGGTCAGCCATCCGGCGACGAACAGCTCGGTTCCGGTAACGGAGACGTGGCTGCGATAGAGCGGCATCTCGGTGGGCAGCCCGAACTTGAAGCGATCTCGAACCGCGGGGACGCGGGTCGGGAAGTGGAACATGACGCGAACGAGGTCCGCTTCTTTCTCGACGGTGTAGTCGCGACCATAGCGGCGGTCGCGCTCGACCTTGTCTTCGGTCACCTCGCGCCAGCGCGCCCACTCGAGCTCCCAACCGGGAACCTCTTCGAGCTTGCCGAGGTCCTCCGCTTCCGGCACCTCGCCGGAGAAGCTGATCGCCGCGGTGGGGCAGACGTCGATGACGGTCCGCGCGTTGTATTTATCCGTCGGGTGCGTGTCGAGCGTGTGCGCTTTCGCGTCGTCTCCCATGTAGAAGACTTCGGGGAAATCCTGGCAGCACGCATCACAGGCAATGCACAGCTCGGGATCGACGGCATAGGCCTCGTCGACGGTCTCTTGAATGGCAGCGGTCTCGCTCATCGGACGGCAGTGATCGGTGTCGTTGGACGCTTCTGTGGATACAAGCGCCCCTCATAGGCGCTCTTCGGTCGGTACGCTAGCACAAGCCCCTGTTGCCAAAGGCTTTGTGTCTGGCTCGCGGGAGCCCGAGGAGAGCTCCTCGAACGACCGCAAGGCATTGTATGCCAAGGCCTTGCTGCGACAAGCGCTGAATCGGACGAACTCTTCCGCGAACTGGAGGGTTTATGGATTTGTGCCCCCCAGGTTCGCGGACATCCGCGCCCTCCCTCTAGTGAGCCTCGAGCCAGTTGCTCCCGGTTCCGCACTCGACCACGAGCGGCACGCTCAACTCGACTGCGGATTCCATGCACTCCCGGACCAGTTCCCGGGTGGCATCCAGCTCCTTCAGGGGGACTTCCAGGAGCAACTCGTCATGGACCTGGAGCAGGAGCTGAGCGGAGAGCGCGGACTCCTCAAGGCGCTCGTGCAGGTGGATCATGGCCAGCTTGATGATGTCGGCCGCCGTGCCCTGGATGGGGGTGTTGACCGCGACGTTCTCGGCGGTGGCGCGCACGCGCGCATTTGCCGAGTGAATGTCGGGCGTCTGCCTGCGCCGACCCATCAGGGTCTCGACGTAACCCAGCTCGCGCGCCGATTCTTTTAGGCTCTCGATCCACTCGCGGATGCGGGGAAAGGCGGCGAAGTAGCGATCGATGAACTCGACCGCCTCGGGAACCGTCATGTCGGTCTCGCGGGCGACACGCTGGGGACCCATGCCGTAGAGGAGTCCAAAGTTAATCACTTTGGCCTGATTGCGCATGGTTCGGTCGACGAGCTCGGGAAAGACACCGAAGAGCGTCGAGGCCGTGGCCGCATGAATGTCGTCGCCTTTCTCGAAGGCCGCGATCATCTTCTTGTCGCCACAATAGTGAGCCATGACGCGCAGCTCGATCTGGCTGTAGTCCGCGGCGAGAAGGACCCACTCGCCTTGATCGTCGGGAAGCCGCGGGACAAAGGCCTCGCGCAACTTGCGTCCGCGTTCCGAGCGGATCGGGATGTTTTGCAGGTTGGGATCGCTCGACGCGAGCCGACCCGTCGCGGCAGCGACCTGGCTGAACGAACAATGAATGCGCCCCGTGTCCGGGTTGACGTAGCGCGGAAGCGCGTCGACGTAGGTGTTCTTCAGCTTGTTGACTTCGCGGTACTCGAGCAGCTGCTGCACGATCGGAACGTTCGGATACTTATCGGTCAAGGTCGCCGCGTCCGTCGACCAACCCGTCTTCGTGCGCTTCGGACGCTTCACACCCGCTTCGTCCTGAATGCGGAGCTCCTCGAAGAGAATCTGCCCGAGCACCTTGGTGCTGTTCAGGTTGAAGTTGCGTCCCGCGATCTCTTGAACCGAATCGGAGAGCTCTTTCAGCTCCGTCTCGTAGGTGCTGCTCAAGCCCGCCAGTAGCTCGGTGTCCACCCGCACGCCGCGCTCTTCCATACACGCCAAGACGTTGACGAGCGGCATCTCCAGCTCTTCGAACAGCTTCTCCGTCTCGCTCTCTTTCAGCTCGACCCGGAGCCGCTCGTACAAGCGAAAGGTGACGTCGGCATCTTCGCAGGCGTACTCGGCGACGGTCTCCACCGGGACCTTGTCCATCGTGATCTGCTTGGCCCCGGTTCCGATCAATTCCTTCGTCGGGATCTTTTGCAGGTTGAAGTAGTACAGCGCGAGCGAGTCGAGGTTGTGTCTTCGGCCGGAACCCGCGACGCAAAAACTCGCCACCATCGTGTCGAAGTTGGGCGGCTGAGGCTTCACACCATTCGAGGTTAAGACCAGCTGGTCGTACTTGTAGTTCTGTCCGATCCTAAAGAGCGACTCGTCGGTGAAGAGCGGCTTGAGCGTTTGAAGCAGCTGGCGCTTTTCGTCCTTCTTATAGATCGGCGGATCGGCGTTGAAGGGGACGTAGAAGGCGCGTCCCTCGCTCGCGCTAAAGGACGCACCGACGAGCTCCGCCTGCATGGGAAACAGCGAGGTCGTCTCGGTGTCCATCGCGAAAGAGCCGGCCTTCTTCAGCTCGGCGACCATCGCCCTGAGTTCTTTCTCCGTCGTGATCGTCTGGTAGTCGTGCTCGACGGTGTCCTCTTCGACGGCGACAACCTTCGCCGCCAAGCTCTGAAAGTCGAGGCGCTTAAAGACTTTGCTGAGCGCTTCGGTATCGGGCTCCGGAGCGGTGAGTCCTTCGACTCCCGGCTCGAGTGGAACCTCGGTGTCGATCGTGACGAGGTCGAGCGAAAGCACCAGCATCTCGCGCGAGTTTTCAATCTTCTCGCGTTGCTTCGGCGTCAGCTTGTCGAGGTTGTCAAAAACTCCTTGGACCGTCTCGTACTCCGAGATCAGCCGGATCGCGCCCTTCTCGCCGATGCCCTTCACTCCCGGAATGTTGTCCGACGAGTCGCCCATGATTGCGAGCACCTCGATCATGCGGTCGGGCGTCGTCCCGAACTTCTCCTTCACCGCATCGATGCCCTGAATGACGAGATCGACGCCCGGCTTAAAAATGTTGTAGAGCTGGACCTTCTCGCTCACGAGCTGCATGAAGTCTTTGTCGCCGGAGACGAGGAAGACTTCATAACCCGCCGCTTCGCCCTGCTTGGAGAGCGTGCCGATCACGTCGTCCGCCTCGTAGCCCGAGACTTCAAACAGCGGGATTCCGTGGGCGCGCACCACGTCGCGAATGAAGGGCAGCTGGGCGATCAGCTCTTCCGGTGCCTTCTCGCGCGTCGCCTTGTAGTCGGCGTATTGCTTGTGGCGAAAGGTCGGGCCCTTTGCGTCCAGGGCGACGGCGACGAGGTCGGGCTTCTCCTGTTCGAGGATGCGCCGCAGGGACATCGTGAAGCCGTAGGTGGCTCCGGTGGGAACTCCGTCGGTGGTGGAGAGGCCCGAGCGAGCGAGGGCGAAGTGTGCGCGATAGGCGAGGGCCGTTCCGTCGAGAAGAAAGAGTCGTTTCACGCCGGAGAGGATATCAGCAGCGCTCGGTCGAGTTAGACTTCCCCGCTTCAAATGCAGCCCGACCGTATTCTCTTTGCTCCGCCCGTCGATGGATTGCCGGCCCTCGGCGCCGAATCCACGGAGGACTTCTTCCAGCCGGATCGCCTGGCGACCTGGTCGCGCGCGTCGGTCTTGAACTCTCGGGCCGGGGATCAAGTGGTACGCTTGCCCCTGCCGGGAACTCGCGATGAGAGCGGGCGCGCCTACGAACGACCGCGCGGAGCGGGGACCGGCTACGTGATTCTGCGGCGGTATCGAAAGAGCTTGCGCGGCGGCCTGCACGCGCGCCTCTCTCATCCGCGCAGCGAGAGCTTTGCCGAGCGCGAGTGGAACCTCTCCTGCAAGCTGCGCGAAGCGGGTGTCGGAACACCCGACCTCATGCTGGCCGCGGCCCGTGGCACGGCATTTTTCGCGAGGGAGAGCGTCCTGGTCGTCCGCGAGCTGGAGGGCATGCTGCCCCTGAATGAGTGGCTCGCTAGCGAGATTCTCACGGACGAGGAGCGCGAGCTCGGCCTGGAATCCATCACCCAGACCTTCGGGCGACTGAATCGCAGCGGCATCGTCCTGCCCGAGCTCGAGCTGGGGGATATCTTTGTGACGAAGCCCAAAGGTAGTGGGGGCGGGTGCAGCGGTTCGACTTCGGAGCGCAGTGCGCCCGGTCCGCTGCGGCGGCTGCCCGGCGTCGTGCTCGCCAATTTACGCGGTGGATTCGAGGTTCGATCTGCCGGTGACCGGCGCGGAGCTCTGGTCCTCGAGAAACTTGGACGCGCTCTCGATGCTGCCGTTTCATCAAGCTCCGCTAGTCCGCGTCACAAGAACTCTGCCGTAGAACTCGACTCATGAATCCCGATTCCGACGAACCAGAGAAGCTCTCGCCCATTCGCATCGTCTCCGGCGGAGTCCTGATGGGCCTCGCCAACGTGGTTCCCGGCGTGAGCGGTGGAACGATGATTTTGGCGATGGGCCTCTACGACTCCTTCATCGATCGCGTCGCCAAGCTCTCCACCCTGCGCTGGAGCGTCGGCCTGTTCGTCTTCTTCGCCATCTTCGGCGCCGGCCTTGTGGTCGCCCTCGTCGGCGGCGCGAAGGTCGCGGTGACTCTGGTCGCAGAACAGCGCTGGATCATGTACTCGCTCTTCATCGGCCTGACCCTCGGCGGCGTCCCCGAGCTCTTGAAACAGTGCCGACCCGCGCGCGCGACCGTCTGGATCGGCGGACTGGTCGGCTTCGCGCTCATGGCCACGCTCGCCTTCGTGCTCAAGTCCGCGCCCGTTCCGCAGAACATGCTCAGCTTCTTCCTCATCGGAGCGCTGGCCGCCTCGAGCATGATCCTTCCGGGAATCTCCGGTTCGACGATCCTCTTGATCTTCGGTTTTTACGAGGTCGTGATCGGCAGTCTCTCCTCCGATGCGCTACGCGAAAACTTTCAGGCGAGCCTGCTTATCGTCGGTCCCGTTGGGCTGGGCGCGGCAGTCGGAGTTGCGCTGCTCTCGAACATCCTCAAGGTCTGCTTGGCGAAGTATCGCCTAGGCTCACACGGGCTCTTGATGGGGCTCCTGCTCGGATCACTCCTGGTGATCATTCCGTTTCAAGAGCCCGTCCATCCCGAGCTGGCCGTGAAACCTCAGCGCAAGGCGATCGCGATGGTGCTCGACGGAGCGAGCAGCGAGGCGGTCGAAGCCAAGTTTGAGCTTCACTACGCGGCTGAAGATATCGCCCGAATCCAAGCCGAGTACGACGGGCTCTCGGCGACCGACCTCAAGCTCATGTCGGATGAGCTCGCGTACTTCCGGCCGAGCGTGATTCAAATATTGAGTTCACTCGGCCTGGTGATCGCGGGCTTCATCATCACGCAGATCATCGGAAGACTGGGCGAGCGCACGGCCTAGCTCACCGACGCTCTGCACCTCGGGCGGTGCTACTCGATGGCGAAGTCGGCCACCAGGAGCTCGAGGCTTCGGTCGCCGCGCCAGTGATTCCAGCGGGGCGTGTAGACCAGCCGGATGTCTTTGCCCATCACGAGCTCCTCCCGGCGGTCGGCCATTCCGAAGGCCATCGCTTTCATGACGGTGGCACCGATCCGCACATCGATTCGCAAGTGGCGCTTGTCGGCGCCGAGCACCACGGCCGGTCGCGCGAGCCGCAGACCGGAAGAGACGAACTGCGGTTTCTCGTTCTGCTCGCCAAAAGGTTCCAGTCTCTCCAGCTGGCCCATCAGCGCGGCCGTGACTTCCGAGAGCGGGAGCTCGGCATCCATGACGAGCTCCGCCTCGCTCTGCCCGTGCGTCTCGAACAGTTCGCGCGCTCGCGCGCAGACGCTCGACCGCAGCGCGTCGATCTGATCCGCGCGCACTTCACAGCCCGCCGCTTGTTCGTGTCCGCCAAAGCGCAGCATGTGCTCGCCGCCGCCCTTCATCGCCTCGAGAACGGAAAAACCCGCGACCGAGCGCGCGCTGCCGCGACCTTCTTCTCCGTCCAGCCCGACGACGATCGCCGGTCGGTGATAGCGGTCGACCAAACGCGCTGCGACGATTCCCACTACGCCTTGGTGCCAGCCTTGGTTCGCGACGACGAGCACCGGAAACTCTTCGGCGTCCAAGAAGCTCGCTTCCACTTCGCGAAGCGCCTCTTCCAAGACGCCGCGTTCGATCTCTTTTCGCTCGCCATTGAGGCCGTCGAGCTTTTTCGCGTATCGGCGCGCCTCCTCGTCCGTCTCCGCGAGCAAGAGCTCGACGGCGGACTCCGCACTGCCCAGTCGCCCGGAGGCGTTGATGCGCGGACCGATCTGGAAGCCGACGTCTTCCGCGGTCAACGCGCGTCCGCGCAGACCGCAGATGTCGAGCATCGCCGCGAGTCCGGGATTCTTGGTTGCGGCCAGCGCTCTCAACCCAAAGCGCGCAAAGATGCGGTTCTCGTCCAGCAGCGGGACGACATCGCACACGGTCGCGATGGCGACGTAGGCGCAGGCCTCCTCGAGGAAGAGCTTCATCTCCGGCGAGGTGATGCCCTCGGGCGAGAGGTGGTTCGCGAGGCCCCACGCGAGCTTGAAGGCGACAGCGCCACCACACAGCTCGCGCCAGGGATAGGTCGAGCTCTTGAGCTTGGGGTTCACGATGGCGACGGCGTCCGGCAGCGGACCGTCGGGCGGCTCGTGGTGGTCGGTCACAATCGTGTCGACTCCCGCCGCTTTGAGTTGAGCGATGGTCTCCGCAGCGGAGGTGCCGTTGTCCACACTGATGACGACGGTGGAGCCCGTCTCCTTCGCTCGCTCGACCGAGTGGGGGCCAAAGGAATAGCCGTCGACGAGTCGATTGGGAATGTGCCAGGTGACGTTGGCACCGACGAGCCGAAGCATGCGAACGAGGAGCGAGGTTCCGGTCACGCCGTCGACGTCGTAGTCACCGTGAATGAGGATGTTTTCGCCGTCCTGAATGGCGCGCTCCAATCGCTCACAGGCCGCCTGCATGTCGGGCAGTCCGAGCGGGTCGTGGAGCCCTTTGGGTGCGGCGAGCAGGTGACGGTGAGCGGCTTCCGGATCGGAATGCCCGCGGTTGACCAAGAGGCTCGCCGCGACTTCGTGGAGCTCGCAAAAACCGGCCAGCTTGCGGACGAGTTCGGGAGCGGGTTTTCGAACGGTCCAGCGTGTCATGGCGACACGATAGCGAGTTCTGGCGCGATCGCCGTCGATCAGCCGCGGATTACTCGGTAGATCACCGGACCGGGCTTGCCCTTCAGGTCCACGACCTCGAAGCGCGGATCGGTAGCCGCGATCTCCGGCGTCAGGCTGGGGTCGGTCGGCGGCATGATGATGTGCGTGACGCCGTAGCGCTCGATGACGAGGTCCATGGCCTTCGGTCCATCGCTGGGAAGCCGCACAGTCTTAAAGCCTCCGACGGCGTTCAGCTCCCACGGAGCTCCGGTCATCAAGACGATCTCGGGATCGCCTTCGCGGACCGACTGCCTGACGGCTTGACACATGATGCGCACCTGGTGACCGAGCTTCCCGTTCTGGGCAACCTCGTGGCGTGCCTTGTCGAAGGAGCTCGCCAAGTTCGGAAACCCGAGCCAAATAATCAGCGCGAACGACACCGGCCAGAGGACTTTCTGATTGAGCGACAGCCGCCGGATGGAGGGGCGATCGAGCGAGAGGAAAGCGATTACGGCCAAGCTGGGCAGCAGCGCTTGCCCCGCACGTCGGTAGCTTCCGTGCGTGGCCACCGTCGAAGCGATCAGGCCGTAGAACGCGAACTGCGCGGCGACCATGAACAAGAGCGCGTAGATCGCGGAGCGCCGTTTCTTATCGAAGAGCGCGCACTTTACGAGACCGAATCCGACGAGGAGCCACATGCCGAAGTCGAGTTGGCGTCTCAGCTGACTGTAGTTGCTGGCCATCGCCTCGCGCTTCGACTTCCAGATATTGTCCCAGCCCCAAGCGCGGTAGGTCTCCCAATCCAGCGGCTTGGTGTAGGAGTAGATGTCGGCGTACTCGCGCGTAAAGAAGGTCCGCGAGGGGCCTTTGGGCATCAGCGCTCCCGTGTTGATGAGGTTAGTCAACAGGAGCGGAGTGATGGCGAGCAAGAAAACGCCAGCGGCCACGATGAGTCCGCGCTTTCGAACCTCGCTCGAGTGGGGGCCGAAAAAGATGGCGATGACGAGTGCCGGCACGAGGAAGATTCCGTCCGACCGCGTGCTGAACGCCAAGCCGGCAAACAGGGCAGCCCAGGCGTAAGAGCGAGGCGTCTTTGCGCCGCGAACGAGGCAAGCGAAGCAGGCCGTTACGAACGCGGTGAAGAACACTCTCGCTTCGACCGAGGTCGAAGCGTCGATCAGCTCGGAGTGAAACAGCGCGAAGGCCGCCGAGGCGAAGGCGACAAAGTGGGAGGCTCCGAACGCTCGCGCTATGAACCATGCGCCCAGTCCCGCGAGCAGCCCGAAGAGGACTGTCACCCAAAGAGCGGAGTGGAGGCCGCCCCCGAGGGCGAGGGGAACCGCCATCAGCACCGACGCGAGTACGGGCCAGTAGTCGTTGGCGGGATGCGTGATCGTGTCCGGCTTCTCCAGGTAGTGCCAGATGTAGTCGACCTCGATGCGTCCGCGCTCGGCGAGGTTCTCAGCGACTTGGAAGTAGAAAGAGGGGTCGCCCAGTCCGGCGAATCGAGCGCGGTTGACAACCTCGATTCGCAGGGCGAGGGCGACGCCAAAGAGAACCACCAAGGCGGCAATCCAGGCCCATGGCCGCTTGTCCGCTGCCGGTTCGGTCGGCGTGTTGTCGAGCGGATCGGGGGGCGCGAGTTGCATGAGGTTGGGGCGAGCGGCGGGCGGAGCGGGGGATCGGATCCTAGTGCGCCCATCGTCGGGCATCCATTCCGTGCTCACGAACTGACCGAATACTTCGGAGTTTTGGAGCGGAGAGAGCTCGCATTACCGTCTCGCGCTCACCTGGGGTATCGTCGGGCGCATGAGTTTGCATTCTGATAATCAACGGGCGGCATTTCGGCTCTTGCCAGCGGTGGACGATGTGCTGAAGGAAGTGGAAGCGCTGCCACTTGCGGAGCGAGTCGACCGCGAAGTCTTGGCGAGCTTCGTTCGCGAAATGGTCGAAGCTTGGCGGTCCGAGATCGTGGCGGGCAAGCTCGATGAGACCCAACTGGAAGGGCGCCTGTCGGGCGGCGGCGTTCAGCGATTCCTCGAAAGGCGCGTTCGAGTCGAGCTCGGCGCCGGCATCGTGCCCGTCGTCAATGCGACGGGAGTCGTCTTGCACACGGGGCTCGGGCGCGCTCCCGTTCACTCCGAAGTGGCGGATTCGATGGCGGTTGCGGCGAGGAGCTATTGCGTACTTGAGGTGAGTCGGGAGTCCGGGAAACGCAATCGGCGGGACGACCGACTGTCGGACCTCTTGACCCGACTGACCGGCGCGGAAGCCGGTATCGCCGTCAACAATTGCGCCGCTGCGGTGGTGCTTTGCTTGCAGAGTTTCGCTGGGGATCAACGCGAGACGGTGTTGTCGCGCGGTGAGCTGGTCGAGATCGGCGGCTCGTTTCGCATGCCCGACGTGATGGAACGCGCGGGGACGGTGCTTCGCGAAGTGGGGACAACGAATCGCACGCGCGCGTCGGATTACGAGCGAGCGATCACGGAGAAGACCGGGCTGCTCTTAAAGGTTCACACGAGCAACTTTCGCGTCGAGGGCTTTACCGAAGAGCTGGACACCGAGGGCCTAGCGGGGCTTGGAGAGAAGCACGGCATACGGACGGTCTACGATCTCGGTGCGGGCTTGCTCGAGTGCGCGGGTGCGACGCCGCTCGGATTCTTGGGCGACGAACCGCTCGTGCGCGAGTCGGTCTCCAGTGGACTGGACGCCGTGACTTTTTCGGGCGACAAGCTGCTCGGCGGTCCGCAGGCCGGTCTGATAGTGGGCAAGCGCGACGCGATCGATGCGTTGCGCGCGAATCCGCTCTACCGTGCGCTGCGTTTGGACAAGGTCGCATTAGCTGGACTCGAGAAGACGCTCTCGCTGCACCTCGCTGGACGCGCCGACGAGATTCCTTCGCGCGAAATGATGCTGCGCCCCGAAGCACAGCTGGAGCTGGCGGCCAGCGCTCTCGCCGAACGCCTCGGTGCGCTGAACGGATTGACGGCCACCGTCGCCGCCGATCAATCGCAACCCGGGAGTGGAAGTGCCCCCGGCGTATTCCTCGATACTTTTGTGGTTCGCGTGACGCATAGCGACTACTCCGCCGAACAACTCTCTTCACGTCTGCGGCACGGCAGCCCGCCGGTGTTTTGTCGAATTCAAGACGACGTTGTTCTGCTCGACCCGCGCACCTTGCTCGACGGTGACCGAGAGCGGCTGCTGTCGGCTTTTGAGAATCTCAGTCGCGGCGACGTCGGCTGAGCGATGTTTAAATCTCAGGAAGGCATCGGCGATCGGGGCGAGCGGGTTCCGGGCCCACCGTGGATCTTGGGTCACCGCGGGGCTCCGCGTATCGCGCCGGAGAACACGATGTCGAGTTTGGTGTCGGCCATCGAACTTGGACTCGATGGAGTCGAGTACGACTTGCAGCGTTGCATGACCGGCGAGCCGGTCTTGTTGCACGACGAGACCCTGGATCGCACGACCAACTCGCGCGGACGCATCGCTCTTCGCACGCTCCCCGAGCTGTTCGGAATCGATGCGGGCGGCTGGTTTCACGGTCGCTTCGACGGCGAGCCTCTGCCGCTTCTCGAAGAGGTTCTCGGTCTGCCCGGTCGGGAACTGGGGGACCGTCCCCAACACATGATCGAGCTGAAAGATCCTCAACTGGTTGGCGAGGTTGCGCGTCACATCGAGGAGCGCGGGCAGAAACTCTCGATTCGGATCGCCTCCTTCTATCGAGCGGTCTGCCTCGAGGCGCGGGACCTCGGCTTACCGACCATGCTGCTCGCGGACCTGGCGACGGAAGAAGACCGCAGCTTCATTCTCGACGAGCACATCACGGCTCATGGCGTGGGACCCGGCGGGTGGCGGACCGAAGCGGGGAAGCGCGAGTGGAACTGCGAGCGCTGGTCCTGGTCGGTGGACGAACCCGAGGATTTGCTCGAAGCCTGCCGCGCGCCGTTCAACGGATTCAATACGAACGAGCCGCTGCGCGCACTCGCCACACGCGCGATGGTTCATCTTGCGCCCGGTGACACCGGTCCTTACCCGATTCAAGTGCCGTCGCTCCCCGTGATGCCCGGCGCCCTGGGCGAGCCGGGCAAGCTCGGTGGTGAATGGAGCGGTCACTGGTCGCTCGCCGCCCGTGTTCGCAATCCCTTTCCCTTTCACGTCCGCGCGATCGCCCAGGTCTGGGTTCGCGGCGGTGCGTTTGAAGTCGAGGGTCTCGAGGAGGCTTTTGAGCTTCGGCCCGGCGAAGAGCGCCAGCTTGAGTTCGAGCTGATGGGCGGCTCCTGGTCGCCGGGCGCCGATCCGCTGCTGGCGGTGGCCTTCCGTTGGAGGACGGGCCCCGGTCGTCCCGAGGAAGGGCTCGTTCTCGATGCGCCCATGCATCGCATCCGCTCCGTTCGAGCCACCGAACAAACCCAGCGCCTCCCGATGCTCGTCGAGAGCCCCGGCGCCGTGCCGGTCTCGCTCACCCTTCGGCGCGAAGGCAACCGTCTGCTCGTCGCGCTCGAAAACCCCGGCGACCTCACCGACCCCAAGGTGCTCATCCGCATCGGCAATCAGCAGTATCGCGGAAAGCGTCACATGGCGGTCTCGCTACCGAGTGACTTCGATCTGCGAGGGAGCGTGCCCTTTAGCTGCGGCGTGGAGGGCTTTCACGTCCACGAGGGCGAAGGAGAGACGAGCGTCCGTCGTTGGGCAGGAGGCCTGCCGAGCGGATTGGAAGCGGGCGTTCCGGGCCTCTTGACCTCGCGCTAGGCCTCGAAAACGAGACCTTTTGTCTCGCCAGCTTCAAAGTCCAGGGGCTAGTCTCTCGGTTCATCGGGAGTGGATCGGTGCTGGTGTGCCGCCCGGTCTTCAAAGCCGGTTGGGTTTCGTGAACAGCGGGACCGGTGGGTTCGATTCCCATGCACTCCCGCCAATCACTCCGCCCGTGACAGAGACACTTCGCCGGATCGCTCACCACAGATTCTTCGAGCGAGCAACTCGGCTCGCCGAGCACTAATGGCCAACGCAGAAGTCCCTCCCTATACGGTTCGCGAGTATCTGCCCGGTGACGAGCAGGCCATCCTCGACACCTTCAATCGCGTGTTCGCCGCGATGGATCCGGGCTTTCAGCCGCGCTCGATGGAGACCTGGCGCTGGCTCTATCTCGCCAACCCGTCGGGCTGGCGCATCTACATCGCGATCACCGAGGACGGCCAGGTGATCAGCCAATACGCCGGCGTTCGTCAGCGCATGTGGCTCGAAGGCGAGCCGGCCTTCTTCAGCCAAGCGATCGATTCGATGACCGATCCGGCCTATCGCCGCGGGCTCAAGCGACCGGGCTTCTTCGTCTTGACCGGCTATCCCTACGCCGCGAACTACGGCGGTCCGCAGCCGGACGGCGACGTGATCATGTGGGGCCTGCCGCTTCCGGCGGCTTGGCGGATGGGCAAGAACTTCCTCGACTATGAGATCGTGCGAACGCAGAGCAAGCTCGTTCTGGAGCTCGATCGCGCGCAGCTTCCGGAGGGAGTCTCTGTCGAGATCGAAGAGTGCGAGCGCTTTCCAGAGGAGATCGCCGCGCTCTCCGATCGTGCGCGCGACGAGCACGGCGCGATTGCCATTCGCGACAAAGCCCAGCTCGACTGGCGCTTTGCGGATCATCCCGATCACGACTACGCGGTCGGGCTCGCGCGAGTCGCGGGCGAGCTCTTGGGCTACGCCGTCTATCGAACGGGGACCTACGACCGCGTGGAGACCGGCCTGTGTTGTGACTGGTTGGTTCCCGGCGGAGATGAGGAAGTGGCGGCCGCGCTGCGCAACTGGTTGTTCGAGCGAGCGCGAGCGGATGGCGCGTCGCTCTTGACGGCGGTCTTCCCGGATACCTGTCGCGAGTGGCTCGACTTCCAACGAGCGGGCTTTCGCGTCGAGCCGACGACTTACTTTCCGGTCGGTCGCAACTACGTCCCCAAGTACCGCATGCCCTGGCTCTACCGCAACTGGTACTACACCCTCGGCGACTCCGATATCTGCTAAGGCTATGCCCGAGTACACCCTGAGAGAATACCGGAAGGGCGACGAGCACTCGCTGCTCGAGCTGTCGACCCGCGTGTTGGGGGCGGACCATCCGGACTTCTTCCCGCAGTCGCTGGACGAGTGGAACTGGAGCGCTCTGCAGAACCCCGCGGGCCTTCGACTTTGGGTCGCGGTCCATGAGGACCAGATCGTCGCCCAGTTCGCGGGTCGGCCCTTTCGCATGTTGATCCACGGCGAGGAGCGGATCTTTGCGCACTTCACGGAGGGCCTGTGCCTTCCCGACCATCAGCTCGGGCTCGACCCTCTGGGACTCTTGGTCGCGCTCGCCGACGCTTATTTCGGTGCCTACGGCGGCATCGAAAAGGACTGGGCTCACTTCGGCTATCCGATGGAAGAAGCCGCTCGAGTGGGGGATCGCCACCTCAACTACGAGATCGTCCGGACTCAGCTGATCCTCTCCAAGGAGCTCGAGGCCGGACCGACGGAGCTCCCCCTCGGCGTCGAGCGGATCGAGCGATTCGATCATCAGGCGCGCTGGCTCTATGAGCGCTGCTGCGGCTCCTGGGGCGTGAGCGCGATTCGCGATGACGCGTTCTACAACTGGCGCTTTATCGATCACCCGCGTCATCGCTACAGGTGTTTCGGCGTTCGCGATTCGGAAGGGATCTTGCGCGGCGTGGCGGTCTATCGGCACGCGGATTGGATCTTCGAGAACGTCGGTTTTGCGGTGGAGTGGTTGGTCCCGCCGGAAGAGCCCGAGGTTGGAGCTCTGCTGGGCGAGGCCATCGAAGCGCAAGCGCGTGCGGATGGCGCTCTTCGAACCGGGACCCTGATTCCCGAGTGGTCGCCTTGGTTTCGCACCTTCCAGGATTGGGGTTGGCTGGTCCACCCCAGCGACTTCAGCTTGCGTGTACGCAAGTTTCACCCAAAGTTTCCGCCGGAGGCGTTGCGAGACATTTGGTGGCATCAGCTCGCGGAGACCGAGCTGGTGTAGGTAGTTCGCGGACGGTCCTGCTAGAGTGGGACTTGATGAGCGTGTATTGGCATCGAGTGTTGGCGGGAGTGCTGGCCAGTCTTCTGATCGCGGGGATTTCCGCGGGGCAGGAGGCTTCGGGGCCAGCCGAGGTCGGCGTTACCCGGCTCAAGATCGACGGACCGCTGGACGTCGGAACGCTCAGCCTGGTCAAGCGCGCGACCGATGGTGCGCTGGCGCGCGGCGATCGATTGCTGATCGAGATGAATACGCCCGGCGGCGAGATCGAGCTGATGTGGAAGCTTGCGCGCGCGATCGGACATGCTTCGGATGAGGGACTCCTGACCGTGACCTGGGTCAACGACCAGGCGCTCTCCGCCGGCGCGCTGATCGCGATGGCCTGCGATCGCATCTACATGCGCGCACGAGCGACGATTGGATCGGCCACCGCGATCACGGTGGGGCCGCTCGGACCGAACCCCATCTCAGAAGATCCCGCGGTGCTCGAAAAGTTCAACTCGAGTTTTCGCTCGCAGTTTCGCGGCTGGGCGGAAGAGCACGACCGGTCCGGTGTGATCGCCGAAGCGATGGTCGACGCCGAAATCGCGGTGCGACAAGTTCGCGTCGATGGCGAGCTTCGGATCGTGTCCGATAAGGGGCGCGATGACCTGGTCAGCAACGGCGAAAAATTTCAGTTGGTGCGGACCGTGGTCCAACGCGGTGAGTTGCTCAACCTGACCGGGACGGAGGCGCTCGAGCTCGAGTTCATCGACGGGCTCGCGGAGTCGCTCGACGAGGTGCTGGTGCGAATGGGAGCTGCGGGTGCGGTGCCGACGGAGATCGTGAGGCAGCGCTCGGAAGATCTCGCCTCTTGGCTCGACGGCTTGCTGCCGATCCTGTTTATCGGCGGTCTGATCTTCGCATTCATCGAGATCAAGATGCCGGGTTTCGGCGTACCGGGTGTGGCTTCGATCCTCTGCTTCGCGCTGATGCTCTTCGGTCGTTACTTGGTCGGTCTGGCCGACATCCCGCACCTCTTGATCGTCGGCTTGGGAGTCGTTCTGATCGCGACGGAGATCTTTGTGGTTCCAGGAACTCTCTGGGCCGGCATTCTCGGCGGGCTCTGTGTTCTCGGCGGCCTGATCTGGGCCAACCTGGGACCGGGCTATGGGCTCGAGTATCCGCTGGACCGCGAGCTCGCGATCGACTCCGCGTTCAACACACTCCTGTGGGCCGCCGCCGCTGCGATTCTGATGACCTTCATCTCGCGCATGCTGCCGAAGACGGCGCTGTTCAATCGCATGGCCTTGGTACCCGCAGGGCCGACCTTGGGAGATGGAGCCGGAGCGCCGGGCTCGGATTCCGACATTGCGCTGGGGACTCTCGGTCGAGCGGTCACCGAGTTGCGGCCGGTGGGCAAAGTGGAGCTCGATGGGGACTCGAGAGAGTTTGAAGCTACCCACCCCGGTGGAGTCCTTGCGCTGGGCAGCCGAGTCCGCGTGACTCGCGTCCTCGTCGGAGGTCGGCTCGAGGTCGATCCCTGCTCGACACAGGCCACAACGGATTGAGCACCCCGCGCTTACCCCTCAGGTTGATCCCATGACCCTCGCCATACTCTTGCTCGGTATCGGACTCGCGCTCGTCGTAGCCGAGGTCTTGTTCCCCAGCTTCGGCGTCTTGTCGGTTCTTGCGACCGCCGCGATCGTGGGAGCCTTGGTCGTCGCCTTTCGCGAAGGCGTTGGCTCGGAGTTCCTCATCGCGACCGCCATTCTTGTGCCGGTCGTGATCATGCTCGGCCTGCGCGCTTTCCCGAAGAGCCCGATGGGAAAGTACATGATGGTCGAGGGGCTCTCCTTCGAGAGCCGAGCGGCGACCGATGAGCGCGACGTGGACCTCGTCGGGAGTGAAGGGATCGTCGAGACGACTCTGCGACCGGCGGGAATCGCTCGCATCGATGACCGGCGCGTCGATGTTGTCAGTCGTGGAGAGATCATCGAGCCGGGTGTTGCTGTTATCGTTCATGAAGTCGAAGGCAATCGAGTCGTTGTGATTCGAAGTGCAGCGACGAAAACCGAGGAAGACGCGCAATCCGCGCACGAGGAGAAGTCGTGATATTCAGTCAGCTAACCATGGGCCTGCTTGCCGGTGAAGATCTGGGGCCGTTCAAGATCGTCGGAATGGTGATCCTCGGGATCGTTCTCTTTATCTTCCTGTTCGTCTTCTTGCGCTATGCACACCTGTACGTGCGCTCGATCCTGACGAAGGCCGGAGTTGGGCTGTTCGACATGTTCGCGATCAGCTTGCGGAAGGTGAGCCCGGCGGTCATCGTCGACGCGCGAGTGATGCTTGTGCAGGCGCGCCTCGATAACATCGACCGGCGCGATCTCGAGGCGCACTTTCTAGCGGGCGGCAATGTCCAGCGGGTCGTCTTCGCCCTGATCGCCGCGAATCGCGCGGGGATCGAGCTCGACTTTCGGACGGCGGCGGGCATCGACCTGGCCGGGCGCGATGTGCTCGACGCGGTTCGTACCTACGTGACTCCGAAGGTGATCGACTGTCCCAACCCGAGCTCGGGCAAGACCGAAGTCGCGGCCGTCGCGAAGGACGGTATTCAGGTCCTGGCGCGAGCGCGCGTGACGGTGCGAACGAATATCTCGCGGCTCGTCGGCGGCGCGGGGGAAGAGACCATCGTCGCCCGGGTGGGTGAGGGCATCGTCTCCACCATTGGCTCGAGCGACACGCACAAGAAGGTGCTCGAGAATCCGGACGAGATCTCGCGGGTCGTGCTCGGACGCGGATTGGATGCGGGGACGGCCTATGAGATCGTCTCGATCGATATTGCCGACGTCGATATCGGAAGCAACATCGGCGCGCGACTGCAGGCCGACCAGGCCGAGGCGGATAAGCGCGTGGCTCAAGCGAATGCTGAGAAGCGCCGGGCCATGGCTGTCGCCGAGGAGCAGGAGTTCACGGCGACCGTCATGGAGAACCGCGCGAAGGTCGTGCTGGCCGAGGCGGAAGTTCCGCAGGCCATGGCCGCAGCGCTCCGCTCGGGGAACTTGGGAGTGATGGATCTCTATCGCCTCAAGAACATTCAATCCGACACGGAAATGCGCACGGGAATCGCCGGAGACAGCTCGGGCGGTAGCGCGCCGAAGCCGGAGTAGTCGTGTCTCTCTTCATTGCAGCCATCGACGGGTCGGAGATCTCCAAGTGGATCTTCATCTTCTTCTTCTTCATCTTGCCGATCCTCCGATCGATTTTGAACAAGAGCGAGAAGGCCAAGCAACGCGCTGGCCAGACCGAAGCAGAGGCGGACGACTTCGACTTCGAACTCGACGAGGAGGACGACTATTCCGGAGGGGAGGCTTGGGAGCGCTTGCTTCGAGGCGAAGAGCCCGCCATGAAGGTCGAGCCGACGCCGACCGCAACGGGGCGCGGCGTTAACCCGGTACCGCTCTATGGAGCGGTGGAACCAGCGGATCGGGGAACCCTCGCTCAGTTGCGGAAGCCGGGTGAGATCTCGCCGAACGAGGCGCTCCATGAGACAGTCACTCACATCACGGGACTTCAGTCGAAATCCGCGCTCGTGTCGGAAACGTCGGAAGAGCTCTCCACGAGCTTCGCGCTCTTGGAGGATCGAACGGAAGTGCCGAACTTCGACCGGGCGAATCGACGCTCGCGCCGGGGCGTGGACTGGAAGGAAGCGATTCGCACGCGGGAGATTCTGGGCTTGCCCGTCGCTCTCCGAGCCGGAGCCGCGGAGCTTCCCGGCTTTCGCTAGTAAGGCCCCGTTCCGAAGCCCACTCGGGCACTCGACCTGACTGAAGAAAGACGCTGTATGCCCCGCAAGAAGACCAAGTACTGGTTGATGAAATCCGAACCGGACACCTTCTCGTTCCAGGATCTCTTGAACTCACCCAAACAGACCACTCTCTGGGATGGTGTGCGCAACTACCAAGCGCGCAACTTCATGCGCGACGAGATGCAAGTGGGCGACGGGATCCTGTTCTACCACTCGAACGCCAAGCCTCCCGGTGTTGCCGGCATCGCCGAGGTCGCGAGCGAGGCCTATGACGACCCGACACAATTCGATTCCACGGACTCTCACTACGATCCAAAGAGCCCCGTCGACGCGCCCCGTTGGCAGCTGGTGGATATCCGTGGCATCGAAGAGCTCCCGACTTTCGTGACGCTCACCGAACTGAAGAGCGAGCCCGCTCTCGCCGATATGGCACTCGTTCAGCGTGGAAACCGGTTGTCGGTCATGCCCGTAAAAGCGAATGAATGGGGGCGAGTCCTCGAACTGGGTGGCTTGAAGTCACGTGCGCGGTCAAAAGCGGCTCGCAAAGGCTAAGTTCATCCCCAGATGGGGTTTAGGCGGGCAATAGGCCCTGCTCGGGCCCCGTGATGGGCGGCAATACCCGAGCTACAGTGGAGTTAGAACGGTTTTCCAGCTTGATCCGAGAGCCAATATGTGGCTTCTAGGGGCTCTGAGGGCATTCGGGAGCCCATCCCGGACGCGATTCCTCGCTCGTTTTTTTCACCGCCGTAGCCCTTTGGGGCTCAATCGAGAAGCCATCCTATGAGCCAGAACTACGATCAACTGATCGCCACTGTCAGTGCTGTCCGCGAAGACATCGAGCGGGCTGAGACTGGAAACAAAGCGGCCTGTGCCCGCGTCCGTAAGAGCATGCAGGAGGTCAAGGGCATTGCTCAGGACTTGCGCAAGGAGATGCTCGAGCTGCGCGACTCTGGCGGCAAATCCTGACGTCTCGAACCCGAGCGCGAGCTACATCGCCGTTCGCGGTGATCCTGAAGACGCGCTGAGGGGGATTGCGGCCGGTTTCGGCTTCGCAAGCTCCCCTTCAGTCGATGGAGGGAGAACCGAGGCTAGCTGTAGAGCGCGCAGCCATCCGGAAAGGCTACCCATCGGGCGGCTGCTCCGGAGGAACAGGCCGGTATCACCGGCCTGTTTACGTTAAGCGGCGCGTGGATGCTCAGGCCTGAGGGGCTTCGTGCGGGACGCCTTCGGGGTCATCCTCGGAGTCCGCGGGCCGAAGCCGAGGAAGCTTCCACTCGCTGTTCGCGTCGCGTTCGAGCACCCAGCTGCGCAGGAACTCGGCGGACTCGATGGCGCGGTAGACGTGCGGAAAGGCTTCGGGCGGGCGCGAGAGCTCGACTCGCAGCGCGTCATCGACCGCCACGGGATCCACCTCCACCAAGAGCACGCGCTCGGCGTCTTTGAAGTGCACCTCGAGCGTTCCCGAGAGCTGGGCGGCGAAGGACAGGTGGATGAAGCCTTCCGTCGCCAGAGAGGACGGCGACCAGGCGGCGCCGCCCGTCGATCGAAAGCGCTCGATGTCGGCCTCGGCGACGAAGTGAAATAGTCGGAGAGTCACGGCAAGAGCTCCAGGGCTGGCGTGTTTTGAGGAATTAGCCCTCGCGCTTGCGCGAGTTCGCTGAGAGTTTGAAGCGCGACCCGCGCTTCGGAGCCGAGCGCGCGCGTGTGGTCGTTGACGTAGAGCTCGACGTGCGACCAGAGCACTTCATCGGAGAGCTCTTGCGCGTGAGCGCGCATGCTCGCGAGCGCGCTGTCCCGATGGGCACGAGCCCAATCGATCGATGTGCCGATCGCCGCCGCTACCCGACCCGCGGTCTCGGTTCCGAGCGAGCGTCGTGCGCAAATCCCGCCCAGCGGCAAGAGCGCTCCGGTCTCGCTCTCCCAGCGCTCGCCGAGATCTTCGATTCGCACGAGGCCGTGCTCCTCCCAGGTAAAGCGCCCCTCGTGAATGCAGACACCGAGGTCCGCTGTGCCTTCGATCAGTCGCGGCATGATCTCCGAGAAGACGCATTGCTCGGGTTGGGCCTCGCCTCCGTGAAACAGCGCGTAGAGCAGCGAGGCCGTGGTCCAGCGCCCGGGGCAGAGCACGCGCGGGGACTTGCGATTGGCGCCTTGTGCGGAAAGGAGTAGCGGACCCACTCCGCTGCCGAGTGCCGAACCCGCCGGTAGAACCCAGAGGTCCGCCGCGCTGTGCAAAGCCGCGTGAAAGCTCAGCTTCGCGACATCGAACTCCCCAGCCATCCAGCGCCGATTGAGCTCTTCGACATCCGTCAGCTCAAAGCGCAGCGAGACTCCGTCGATTGAGATCTCGTCCTCGAGCAGAGCGTGAAACGAAAAGGTGTCGTTGGGACAAGTCGAGATTCCGACGTGGAGACTCTCCGTCACGAGAGCTGCTCCAAAAAGGCGAGCGTCTTTTCTCGTGCGGCGAACAGCGCGCTCGGAATTCGCCAGTTCTTGGAGTCGCGATCGCCGACCACGTTGGAGAAGCCGCGAACGATGGTGAGCGGCACTCGAGCGAGAGCGCAGGCCATGGCGACGGCGAAGCCCTCCATGTCTTCCGCCACGGCATCCGGAAAGCGCGTGAGCCGCATCGCCGCTTCCTCCGCCGAAATCGAGGCTGCGCAAGTGGTGAGCAGCAACGGACCGACTTCGGTATCGCTCGCGGAGGAGACCAAAGGCAGCTGAGCTTCGATCGGGTTCGTCTGCGTGTCCTTCGATCCCGGCCACTGCGGAAACCCGAGCGCTGGCGGCAGGATGTGGTCTGCGCCTTGCCCCGCGCCCACTCCGTCGATCGCGACCTCTCCAAAGACGGCCGCCGTTCCGACGGGATAGTTTTGCTCGTCAAAGCTGCCGGCGATCCCGCACAGGATGACTCGCGCGGGTTTCAACTTCTCGATCAGCTGAGCACTGCGCGCCGCGGCAGCGACGGGGCCGAAGCCGCAGATGTGTTGGAGCGCGTAGCCTTCCGGCAGTCCGCCGCGATCCACAAAGCGCCGGTGCTCGAGGTCCGTGGGAAACAACACCAGGGATGGCGAGCCAGTCGGTGCGGCGGAGGGGGAGGTCGAGGAGGGCATGGGAGACGGCGGGACCAAAGAGAGTGGGAGCGACGGCCAAGGTAGCGTCTGGACTTCGCCTTGGGCAGGGCGGAGAGATTGCCGAACAAATCAGCCCGGGTGCCTGTGCCGCGCTTGTTGACGCGTTAACTTGGGCCCAATCTTGGCGACCGAATCTTCAGTTCAACAGGCTCTTCGGGAGCAATTCGGGCTCGATCAATTGCGAGGCCCCCAGGCCGAAGTGATCGAGGCCGTCCTGGCGGGGCGCGACGTCTTGCTGACGATGCCCACCGGCGGCGGAAAGTCGCTCTGCTATCAGCTGCCCGCGCTCTTGCTCGATGGCCTGACGCTCGTGATCAGTCCCTTGATCGCCTTGATGAAGGACCAGGAAGACGCGCTGCGCGCACGGGGAATCGCGGCCTACGCCGTCAACTCGTCGATGGAGGCGCCCGAGCGGACGCGTCGGCTCAAGGCGGCGGTTCGAGGCGAGGTCAAAATCCTCTACATCACGCCCGAGCGTTTTCGAAGCCCGCAGTTTCAAGCGCTCGAGGGCAAGCTCAACATCGCGCGCGTGGCGGTCGACGAGGCGCACTGCATCAGCCAGTGGGGGCACGACTTTCGACCGGACTACTGGAAGCTCGGTGAGTATCGCGCGCGCCTCGGGAACCCGCCGACGATCGCGCTCACGGCGACGGCGACGACCGCGGTTGCGAAAGATATCTGTCGCGCGCTCGACCTGTCCGATCCCTTGGTGGTTCGCGAGGGCATCGAGCGCCCCAATCTCTTTCTCTCGACGACGCCGGTTCAGCTGGCCGAGGAAAAGGTTCCGATCTTGGCCGATCGAATTCGCCAGATGGATGGGCCGGGAATCGTCTACTCATCGCTGATTCGGGATCTGGAGCACCTCTCCACGGAGCTGCGTCGGCACGGCATCTCGAGCCTGGTCTATCACGGCAAGCTCTCGCCCAGCGAACGGCGGCGCATGCAGGATCGCTTCATGAAGTCGGAACGCGAGGTGGTGCTCGCGACCAACGCCTTCGGAATGGGCGTCGACAAAGCGAACATTCGTTTTGTTCTGCACGCGCAGATTCCGCGCACGCTCGAGGCCTGGACGCAGGAGGTCGGCCGCGCCGGTCGCGACGGTAAGCCAGCCTGGTGCGAGCTCTTGTACTTTCAAGAGGACCTGGCGATTCAGCAGAACTTCGTCAACTGGGCGAACCCGACGCGCGAGTATTTAGTCGGTGTCTACGAGACGTTGGCGGGCTGGGGGGAGCGCTTGCAGGCCAAAGACCTCGACGATCTTCGCGATGAGCTACTGGTCAAGAATCGCGGGGACAACCGTGTGTCGATCTCGCTCAAGTGGCTGGAGGTTCTGGGTGTGACCAGCGGCTCTTTCGAGACGAACAATCTGACCCTCGAGCGCGCGCTGGATCCGGCCGAGCTGCCGGGCTTCGTCGGCACCGACGATAAGCTGCGCGCCGATCTCTCCAGCCTGCTCGGCATGGCGAGGTTCGCGGGCGAGGATGAGGTCTGTCGGCGGGTTTCGCTGGCGCACCACTTTGATCTCGACGCTCCGACCGAAGCCTGCGGCGCTTGCGATATCTGCACCTCTGCGGACGAGTGGCGAGCGAGCCATTTTGAAGAGCGACCTCTCGTCGCGGCGGCGACCGAAGGGGCGGACTCCAGCATGGATTCTGCTTCTTCAGAGACGGAACGCCGGGTGAAGTTCGAGCGCGGGGACTGGGTCGAGGTCGATCGCCGCCACATGGGCCAGGTCGTTCGCGTCGACGAAGAGAAAGGGCGCGTCAAGCTCATCGTCGAGAGCGCGAGTGATCTGAAGCGGCGAACCGTCGATCCGCGCCGACAGCGAGTGAAGAAGTTGTGACGGAAGACGCTCTGACGGAAGACAACAGGGTCCGAGTCACTCTCCTCGCTGGCTTCCTCGGGAGCGGCAAGACCACGCTGCTCAATCGCATTCTCTCCGAGCCTCACGGCGCGCGCTATGCCGTGATCGTCAACGAGTTCGGAGAGGTCGGCATCGACGGCTCTCTCGTCGTCGGCTCCGACGAAGAAGTCGTCGAACTGAACAACGGTTGCCTGTGCTGCACCGTTCGCGGGGATCTCGCGGAGACAATCGTCAACCTGCTCGCGCGCCGGGAACGCAAGCTCTTCGGAAAGCTCCAGTTCGATCAGATCGTCATCGAGGCCTCGGGGCTGGCGTCGCCTGGACCGATCGCGCAGACCCTGGAGATTGTCCCCGAGCTTGCCGAGCGCGTCGTGCTGGGCGGTATCCTGACGCTCGCGCGCGCAAGCACGATTGAATCGGAGCTGAAGGAGTTTCCCGAAGCGGAAGAGCAAGTCGGCTATGCCGACCACCTGATTCTCAACGCTTGTGATTTGGTGAATGAGACCGATCTGGAGCGGATCGAAGCTCGCTTGCGCGAACGCAATGGGCTCGCGCAGCTTCATCGCGCCGTGCGCGCCGAGCTCCCCCTCGCCGCGCTGTTGGGCGGATCCCTCCGCGATGCCGCTCGCTGGAATGACCTCGTCGGCGTCGCCGCGGAACACGCGCCGTCCGCACACGCGGCTCACGACCAGAGCGTCGGAACGGTCGCCCTCCGCACCCGGGGCATGATCGACCTTCATCGCCTGAAAATGTGGCTGCAGTTTTTGGCGAAAGATCGCAGCCACGAGATCTTACGGCTAAAGGGACTCTTCTCCTGCGAGGGCTTCGAGCGCGCGGTTGTCGTTCAAGGGGTGTACCAGTGGTTGGAGCTCGGGCCCGGTGAGCAGGAACCTCCCGAAGAATCGGTGCTCGTCCTGATCGGCCGCAATCTGAACATGGAACAGATCGAGCGCGGCTGGCAGACGATTCGCGGCGAGGCCTTGTCGTGAACGGAGGCTGGTTGCCGGGCTGCCCGGGCCGTATGTTCGTGCCATGGCTCCGGTTCTCTCCCTGCTCGCGATCCTGACTTTTGCCATCATCGTGACGCGAGTCGCGGAGGTCATGCTGGTCCTCACGGGGCTCTCGCGCGAGACGGCGCGCTTTCAGGCTCGCTCGGCTTTCACCGGTGTCGGTTTCACGACCGCCGAGTCGGAAAACGTGACCAACCATCCCGTTCGTCGCCACATCGTGATGAGCCTCATGTTCATCGGTAACGTCGGGTTCATTTCGGTGATCTCCACTTCGATTCTGACCGTGACGGGGCTTCGCCTCCACGACCCCACGATTGTGGTCGCTTCGCTTGTCGGAGGGCTTGTCTTGCTGATCCTCGTATCGCGCAGCTCTTGGATCGACAGACGCCTCTCCGCCTGGATTACGCGTCTCCTGAAACGATTCACTACTCTCGATGTACGCGACTACGTGAGCCTGCTTCAGCTGGGTGGCGAGTATCGCGTGACCGACTTGGCGGTCGAAGAAGGTGATTGGCTCGCCGGTCGACCTCTCGAGCAGCTGAGGCTTCGCGACGAAGGCGTCATGGTGCTCGGTATCAATCGTCTTGACGGTAGCTTCGTGGGAGCACCTCGAGGCAGCTCCATGATCATGGTGGGGGACAGCATCATTCTGTACGGCAAGCTCGGCATGCTGGAGCGCCTCGATGCTCGCGGTCGCGGCTACGCGGGAGAAGTGGAACACCAGGAAGCTGTCGAGTCGCAGAAGATCGAACTCGAGCAACAGGACCTTCTCGAGTCCGGGCGAAGCGACACGCAATGAGGGCTGGATGGAGAGAGCTCCTCGGCGGTTTTTGGTGCGTACTGATTCTGGTGGCTGCGAGTTGCCGAGCTCCTCACGCGGTGCCGAGCTCGCCTTCCGCCGTTGTCTATATCACCGACTTCGGCTTGCGAGATGGCGCGGTCTCCGCGATGAAGGGGGTCGCTTGCGGCGTGGACGCCCGCCTTGTGCTCGAAGATCTCACTCACGAGATCGAACCCTTTAACGTCTGGGAGGCCGCTTACCGACTTCGCCAGACCGCTTCGTACTGGCCCGCCACGACGGTGTTCGTGTGCGTCATCGATCCGGGCGTCGGGACGGCGCGGCGGTCGGTGGTTGCGCGGCTGGAGAGTGGGCAGCTCTTTGTCACTCCGGACAACGGCACGCTGACTCTCGTGACGGAAGACGACCCGGTTGTCGAGTTGCGCGAGATCAGCGCCGCGCATCGCGTGCCCGGCTCCGAGCGCTCAGCGACTTTTCACGGACGCGACATCTATTCGCTCACGGGCGCTCTCTTGGCGAGCGGCCGATTGGCTTACCGCGAAGTTGGACCCTCGCTTGATCCAAAGAGTTTGGTGCGGCTCGATTATCCGCGGTCGAGCTTCACGATCGGGAACGGCGAGCATCCGGGCTTCGTCGCTCGCGGAATGATTCCCGTACTCGACTCCAATTTCGGCAACATCTGGACGAATCTGCCCGCGACCGGACCCTTCCGGAGTTTGGAGGTCGGCACCGCGCTCTCCGTTCGAATCGCGCACGGCGATCGAGAGATCTTTTTCGGGAGTTTGCCCTGGTCGAGATCCTTTGGCGACGTGCCGCTGGGCGAGCCCTTGGTCTACACCAATAGCCTCGGAAATGTCGCGTTGGCTCTTCACCGAGATAGCTTCGCCGAGCGTTTTGGAATCTCAGCGGGCTTGGACTGGACGGTTACCGTCGAGCTGAGCTCCTCGATTCGGTGACGATCGTCCTCGCGTTCTACGGCAAGAAGGTGAGCTGCACCGGGTTGCTGGTGTACTGAACTTCGCCGAGGACGGACGATCCGACGAAAGCGAGGTTGAGGGTCAAGCCGATCAGCGACGGGTCGCTTCCCTTGGGCATGACGAAGCTCGCCTCCGCTCGGCCCTCGGCGTTGAAGGTGCTTCGGAAGTTGTCGAAGTACGGCGACTTCGCGGTCTGGAGCAGGAAGAGCAAGAGCTCGTCAAGATTGAGCGGGACGATGACGCCACTTCCGAAATCCGTTCCCGGCCAGATGCCGGAACTGCTCGCGAGGATCCAATAGAAGTCGCCCGCTTTCTCCGCTCCGACATTGAGCCGATAGTACGCGCTTCCTCCCTCCGAGATGGAGAGCGCAGACTCCTCGGCGATCATGGTCGGCGTCTCCTCGTAGAGCATGCTGGTCGCCGTCCGCGAGAGCCCTAAGGAGTCCGACACGGTCAAGGTTACTTCCCAAAAGAAGGTGCTGTTGACGGAACCGTGGGGCGTGAGAACGAACGACGAAGAGCACTCGTTGATGAGCGGCTCGGGGTGCGTGTGATTGTTGTGGTGCAGGCTGATTGCCCAGCTGCAGGTCAACTCGTTGGGATCGGACTCCGCGTCGAAAGAAGTGGAGAGGAGCGTCAGGTCTTGTGAGCTCAGCGGATCGAAGGTGCCGCCATTGATGGGGCTGATGATCGTTACTTCTGGCGGAGTGTTATCGGTCCAGACCGAAACGGAGGTTTGGCTCGATTGGTTGACCGAGTCCTCAACGGTCAGAGTGACGTCATGCCGTGCCGGAGAGCTGCCACCGGGATCGTCGATGACGCGCAACTCTGCGATCGAGACAAAGTGTTCGGTTCCGCCGCCTTGACCGATGAGGCGTATGGCGTCGCCTTCGATGGCTTCGAACAAGAGCTCATAGGTCTCCCAGTAGAGACCATTGTTGGCGGCATAAGGGGGCGAGATATTGAGTCCATTGACTTCCGTCCAGACTCCATTGACCCGTGCTTCGACGGTCAAGCTATCGAACCAACCTCCCAGCGGCGCGAACTCTCGTCCCTCTTGGAACACGAGCTTGTGAAACTTGTGCTTCTCGGCGTACTCGTAGCCGACCCAATCCGTAGGGTCGGAGTTCGCTGGATCGTCGTAGAAGGTGAGGTAGTTCTGGCCCATCTTTCCCGTACTGGGATTGGCATAGAAGCCGTCGCTTATCACGCTCGGAGTTAGGCCGGCGGCGACAGGCAGCTGCGGCGGGTCGAGCGCGAGCACCTCGGCGATGATTGTCCCGCCCGGAGTGACGTCGCGAGACGGGAAGATATGAACGGGGGAAGGTCGACGGCTGATGGGGGTGCCGTCTCCAAAGTCCCAGCTGTAGCTGAGCGGCAAGCCTTCCGGGTCGTCGGATCCGCTCGGGTTGAACGTGACGCGGCTCGGGCTCGGGTTGAATCTAGGGGCGCCCGCAGCGCCGGCCGTCGGCGACAGATTGCCCGATTGATAAACGAGCTGAGAGATCTCGCCCGAGATCTGGATGTAGTAGAGGTCGCCACCGACCGGGTTGATCGCCAGCGAAACGAGCTTGTCGACTTCATCGCCAAAGTCGAGAACCTCCGTCGGGTCGCCAGTGGCGTCCAGCTTGACTCGCTTGATCCAGTCCGAAGTGTGGTCGGCGATAAAGAGGCTGTCTTCGTACTGAGCGGGATAGTTACCACTCGAATACCAAACCCCACCGATCACACAAGAGCCGGTGAACTGCGACCCGGCGACCGGGCTTCCCGCCGCGCCAATCGGCTCGACCGTGGCGAGCCCGAACGAATCGAAGGATTTCGCACGTGAGATCGTGCTGTGGCCCCAGTCGATCGCCGGGCGCGTGTGCATGAAGGGAAATCGATTGGCCTGAATCTCGCGTTCTGGATTGCAGGGGTTCGGAAAGCTGAGCGCGCCCGTGGTCTCCTGTTTAAGGAGATCTTTGAACAAGAAGTACTTCGACGTACACACGGTTCCGCTCTCGAGGGAAGGCCCGAAGAGGGGATTCGGCGCCATGGGATTCTCGACCTCCAAATCGAAAAAGTCGGGGAGCGTCTGCATGCCTTCGTAGAGCGGCCAGCCGAAGTTCTCTCCCCCGCGCTTGGAGATATTGAGCTCTTCCCAATACCCGAGGCCCACATCTCCAATGAGGAGGCGACCTGGATGGTCGGGGCCTGTCGATGAATTGGGCTCGACCGAAAAACGAAAGGGGTTTCGAAAACCGAGAGCCCAAACTCGCGAGCGAGCAGCGCGCGGCGAGGAAGCTTCGAAGAACGGATTTCCGGGCAGCCCGTTTCCCGTCACCGGGTCGAGCCGCAAAAGCTTGCCGTTCAGCGTGTCGACCATCTGCGCCCGAAAGGCTCCGACGTCCACGGATGCCGTGATGATGCCTTCGAGAATGGCCTGCGCGCTAGCGGCTGTCTTGCCCGTGTCGATGATGCCCGCACTCCCGTCGCCGCAGGATGCGAGCAGGGATCCGTCCGCGCCGAAACGAAGCGCGCCTGTCTCGTGAGCTCCGACAATGGGGAAACCCGTCGAGATCGTTTCGCCGAGCAGAACCGTACGGCTACCCGCCAAGACCGTCTCGCGATTGGTCGCCGGATCCAGGCTGTAGCGCGTAATGCGACCGATGGTCGGACCGGTCAGATCGCTGGCCAGCGGATCGTACTTCGAGGTGCCGAAGTTGTTGAGGTGATGCTTGTCGACCTCGTACAGCAAGTAGATGTTGCCGTTCGCCTGGAAGGCGGGATCGACGGCGATGCTCTTCAGGCCTCGGCTAGAAATGTTCGCGACCTCGTCGGAGAGGTCGAGCAGGGGCGCTGCACCCTTGGCTCCGCCGTCGACCATCCAGACGAGACCCGCTTTTTCGACGACGAGCAGGCGTCCGTCGGGAAGGAAGGCGAGGTCGAGCGGTTGATTCCAGCCGCCCGCGACGGGGAAGTCTTGGAAACCGGGTGGCAACTCTTCGTCGCCGTGCGCGTTGACTAGCGAGGCGGTGAGCAGGAGCGTGCCGAGAGCGGCGAGAATGTGGCGAGTCGTCGTGATTCGCATGGGGAGAGGGCTGTGGGAGGGCGCAGAGAGTGCTTACTCACTTCAGGATAGCCTTCCTGGCCATCAGCGGGGGGCGAGGGTGCGCAAAGCCTCGCCGACAGAGCTTGGACGTCGATGGGGCGGAGCGAGTTCGCAGGAAACGGGCTTGTTCCCGAGATCGGGCGCGGGCGGAAGCGCTCACTCGGGTTTCAGCGCGGAGCGCGCTCCGTCCTCGCCGAGGAGCGCTAGACGGCGTGGACCGGACCCGCGCCCGCTGCAGCGGCGAGGATCGTGCGTTTCAAGTAGACCGGCACCATCGCGTGACGGTACTCATGGTCACCGGGCACGTTGGGCATGGGACGGCACTGCTTGTGGCCAAGACTCGCCGCCGCCTGGACACCCTTTTCAAACTCGGGGCTTCCGAGAGTTGTGCCGACCAGCGACTCTCCGAACTTGCGGATGCGTGTCGGACGCGCTTGAAGAGCGACGGAGACGGCCTCCGCATCGACGACGACATCGTTCGCGTCGATGTCGATACGAACCGCAACTCCGAAGAGGGGGAAGTCGATCGAGCCTCGGTCGCGCAGCTTGCCGTAGGCGCCGAGATGCTTGACCTCGCGCTGGGGCAGTCGGATTTCGGTCAAGAGATCGCTCGGCGGGACCTTCTTGTTAAAAATTCCATCCGACTTCCAGAGGTCATCGAGCAGCAGCTCGCGCTGTCCGTCCGCGTTCGCGAAAGTGAGTTTCGCGTCCAGGCTCATGAGGGCCGGAGCGGTGTCGTTACTCGCGGCCGCGACGCACTTCGAGCCGCCCTCGATCACGTGGCAGGCGCTGCCGTCTTTCTTCAGGCAAAAGCCCAGCGATTTGCGCCAGAAGTAAGTCTGGTTGTACCACTGACAGCGCGTGTCGAGCATGACGTTGCCGCCGAGTGTTCCCATGCGCCGGAGCTGAGGTCCGGCCACAAGTCCGGCGGCTTGCGCGAGGGCTGGAGCGCGTTCGGCGACGAGCGGGTGATTCGCGACCTGATCGAGCGGAGTCATGGCGCCGATCACGAGGGCGCCTGCTTCTTCGCGAATTCCGAACAGCGCGGAGACGCCGGCCAAGGAGACGAGCTTCTTCGGAGTGAAGAGCTCGTGCTTCATGTTCGGCATGAGATCGGTTCCGCCGGCGATGATCATGACATCGCCGGTCTTCTCCGAGAGTAGCGCGACAGTTTCGTCGACGGTCGTGGGCTTCTCGACCTCGAACTTGGGCAGGCGCAGCATCAGCTCTGCTCCACAGTCTGGTCGGATTCGAGTTCGGCGAGCGCGCGCAGAACCTTCGCCGGCGTGAAGGGCAGGTGCCGCAAGCGAATCCCGACGGCGTCGTAGACGGCGTTCGAGATGGCAGGAATCACCGAGTGCAGTGGACCTTCGCCGGCTTCCTTCGCGCCGTAGGGGCCTTCCGGATCCACGCTCTCGACGATGAGCGAATTGATCTTCGGCGTGTCGAGGGTCGTCGGTATGCGGTAGTCGAGGAGCGAGGGACCGCTGTGCAAGCCGAACCGATTGACGTCGTGCTCTTCGAGCAGCGCCTCGGCAACCCCCATGTAGACCGAACCCTCCATCTGACCGGCGACGAGCATGGGGTTCAGCGCTCGCCCGCAGTCGTGGGCGACCCAGACCTCGTCGCAGGTGATGCGACCGGTCTCGCGATCCACCGTGACTTCGGCGACGTGCGCCGTGAAGGAGTAAGCCGGCGAAGCGCCGATCGTTCCGCCGCGGTAGTCGCCGCCGAGCTCCGGCGTGTTGTAGGAGCCCGTCGAACCGAGCGTGTCGTGGTCGGCTTCCGCCAACTGGAACGCTTCGCGAACTCCCATCGTGCGCTCGGCATCGGCGAGGTCGAGCACGACACCGCCGCCCATGCGAATACCAGCCTCGGCGATCTCCCAGTGTTTGGCCACACTCTCGACGACTTGCTTGCGCAGCTTGCGCGCGGCGTCGATGGCCGCGTTGCCGACCATGAAGGTGACACGACTGGAGTACGCGCCGAGGTCGACCGGGCAGAGGTCGGTGTCGGCCGCGACCACGCGAACGTCGGCAACCTCGACGCCGAGCTCTTCGGCAACCAAGTACGCGACCACGGAATTCGAACCCTGGCCGATGTCATTGCCGCCGGTGAAGATCGTCACGAGCCCGGAGCGATCGACTTTGATCTGAATGCCGGCTTGCGGCATGTCGTTCGGGTAGATCGGATAGTTGGTTCCCGAGATGTACATGGAACCCGCGACACCCAGCCCGCGACCGTCGGCGAGTTTTCCGCGGCGCTCTTTCCACTGACTCTCGCGCTCGGCCTCATCGAGACAGGTCATAAAACCGTTCGAGGTAATGCGCTGACCGTTGACGGTCTTCGTGTGCTCGCCCTGCCAGTTCTTGCGACGAAAATCGATCGGGTCGATGTCGAGCGCGCAGGCGAGCTCGTCCAGTTGGATCTCGAAGGCGAACCGCGGCTGCACCGAGCCGTGACCGCGCTTGGGTCCGCAGGGCGGCTTGTTGGTGAAGACGCGCGTGGAGTTGAAGCGGTAGTTCGGGATATCGACGGGGCCGGTCAAGAGCTGACCGGAGTAGTAGGTCGTGACGAGTCCGAAGGAGCTGTAGGAGCCGCCGTCGATCAGGATCTTGGCGTCGGAGCCGACGAGCTTGCCGTCGCTCGTGGCGCCCGAGCGGTAGTGCATGTGCATCGGGTGCCGACCGCGGTGTGCGTAGAAGATCTCTTCGCGGGTCCAGAGCATCTTGACCGGACGGCCGGTCAGCATGGAGAGCTTGGCGACGCAGAACTCGAGGGAGAAGGGGTCGGACTTGCCGCCGAAAGCTCCGCCGAGGTTGGGCTGGATGACGCGGATGCGCGTCTCGGGCAGCTCGAGTACGCGCGCCAGTGCGCGGTGAACGTAGTGGGAGATCTGCGTGGAGGACCAGACGGTGAGGAGTCCCTCCGCCGACGTGTCCTGGGACCACTGAGCGACGGCGCAGTGCGGCTCGATTGCGGTGTGCGTGGAGCCGTGGAAGAAGAAGTCGTTCTCGACAACCACGTCGGCGCCGTCGAGCGCTCCTTCGACATCGCCGAACTCCAGCTCGACGTGCTTGCTGACGTTGCCGTGCTTGTTGCCCTCGTGGATCGCGGGGTCGTGGCGCTCCAGCGACTCGTTCGGATCGGTGTAGCTGTACAGCGGCTCGTACTCGACGTCGATCAGCTCGATCGCCGCGTTCGCCGTGTCCTCATCGACCGCAGCGACGGCCGCAACTTCGTCGCCGATAAAACGAACGCGATCGGTGGCGAGCGCATTCTCGTCCGGTGTCCACGGAATCACACCGTACTTGATCGGCATCGACGCGCCGGTGATCACCGCATGCACGCCCGGCAGCGCTTCCGCTCTCGTCGTGTCGATCGAGAGGATGCGCGCGTGCGCGTGGGGGCTTCGCAACGTCTTGGCGTGCAACATGCCCGGCAACGCGATGTCGTCGGTGTAGACCGCTTGTCCGGTGGCTTTTGCCAGTCCGTCGACCTTGCGATGCCGCTTGCCGATGACCTGAAACTCATCTCCCCAGGGCGGCGCCGTGCCGTGGTTGTCGCGCGCACTCACGAGTTCTTCGCTCCGACTCTCTCGGCGATGGCGAGCTCGACGGCTTCGATGATCTGCGTGTAGCCCGTGCACCGACACAGGTTGCCCGACAGGGCTTTTTTGATCTCGGCTTGGCTCGGCGAGTGGCACTCGTTGAGCAGCGCGCGCGCCGACAGCATCATGCCCGGCTGACAAAACCCGCACTGCAGAGCGCCGCACCGATCGAAGGCGTCTTGCACCGGATCGGGGCCCGTGCCGCCAGCCTGTAAGTGGAGCGGAAGCAGTCCCTCGATCGTCGTAATCTCGGCTCCCTCGGACAGCGCGGCCAGCTTCAGGCAGGAGAGCTCCGGCTTGCCGTCGACCAGGACCGTGCAGGCTCCACAGTCGCCTTTGTCACAGCCCTGCTTCGAGCCCGTCAGGCCCAATCGATAGCGAAGGACCTCGAGGAGCGTCCAGTGGTCCGGCGCCGCAACTTCTACGCGGTCGCCATTGATCTTGAGTTCGAGCACTCGCATGGGCGAACATTCTCGCCGCAAGCTGTGCGCTCCACAAGCGAAGGGCCCGGTAAGACTGGTGAGAATACTCGCCGCCCCAAGGTCGGGCGGCTCGCACTCAGCGCTTGGCCGGCTTCTTCATGCCCTTGTTGAAGTAGGTGGACACGTCTTTTCGGAAGTCCGGTCCCAGGTGGCGCTCGAAGACTTTGAGCTGGTCCTCACCCGAGGGGCTGTAGTTCGGGATGCGCTCCCAGGTTCCGTCCGCCGCTGTCGTTCGACCGTCCAGATCGGTCATGACGCGCAGATCCTCGATGATGGCGGCGAGCGCACCGGGTTTGGCCTTCGTGACATAGGAAATCGTGCCCCAGGCCTGGGCCGCCAACACGGGGTCGTAGGTTCCGACGCGATAGCCCGCGAGCTGGTTCATGTCGAGAAGGCGGCTCTTCTTCTTGAACTGACTCTTGAGCGTGTCGCGCCAGCCATTGTGCTCGGCCACTGAAACGAACAGGTCGCGATGGGGAAAGCAGTAGATGTTGCCGCGAACGTCGAACTCCACATTCCACGCGACCCCGAGGCTGATCCAGAAGGGAATGGTTCGAAAGCGGCGAACGAGCATCATGCGCGAGATGCGATTGACGCTCTCGTTCAGGGGATCCCACTCTTCAACTCCCGGGGCTGTCGCGACGATGATTCCGGCCAGCGGCTTGTGGATGACCAATCCGGGCAGGTGCGAGTAGCGCTGCGCCCAGCCCGCCTCCTTCTGCTCCTTCGTCGCGATGTATTCGAGAAGGGACTCCATGTGCTCGGGCTTCTTCAGCGTGAAGAAACACGCGGCCTCGTGTTCGAGCAGGTGAACATCTCCCCAGCTGACGGAGAGCTCGTTCGAAGGAGCGACATCGACGCCGCCCGTTTCGACGCCCTCTGACTCCCGGTCGGGGAGGGGTGCGAACTCGTCGACTTGTTCGAGCGCGGGCACGATCGCTTTCGCCCACTCCTTGGAGGACATCTTCTTCTTGTGCGTGAACATCATGAAGTCCGCCGCGTCGGAGAGCTGGATGACGTACTTCATCTCGGCGGCCCACGGACCGAAGTAGGCCAGCGCTTCGAGAGCGCCTTCGGGCAGCGCTTCGGGCGGCTCGTTGGTCTTGAATTTTTCGCCGTTCCAGTAGACCGACGCGGACTTCTCGCCGGATGCTGGGGCAGAGACCAATGGAAATGACGAAGCGGCGAGAAGCGGCGAGAGTCCAAGCGAGAGCGAGGCGATGGCGAGTAGGGAGAGCTTCATAGTGTGGCCGACACCTTTGAGCGGGTCCCTCTGCAGGCTTCTAAGCAAGCCTTCCAACAGAGGGGAGTGGTGGGGGGTAGACCCGAAAAACTCTGGGAACGAGCTCGTTCGGGATCACGGAGCCTATCGAAACGTTGCGAAGCTGCGCTCCGTCGTTCAGCACTAAGGGGGCTCGCGAGCTCGGTTTCGCGACTAAGTCGGACTAGACGCCAAAGCTTTACATAGCGGAGACGGGTCGAACCGTCTGGAGTCCCCCCAATTCGGAAGGGTCGGCTGGGTTTCAGATTTTCGAGCTGGGCGCTGTCTCGCCGGTCGGTTCCGCGCGAGCGAGGTACTCCGCGATTGCGCTCAAAAAGAGCGGGCCGAGATCCATTGCCTTCTTCTCGCCGACGCCTTTGAGCGCGCGGAACTCTTCCGGAGTTTTGGGGCGGTAGGCGGCCATGGCGGAGAGGGTGCGGTCGCCGAAGATGATGTAGGGCGGAACATTCCGCTCGCGAGCCAGTGCGCGGCGCACTTCGCGCAGCTCGTCGAAGAGCGACTCGTCGATCGGCGGTAGATCTTCGAGAGTCGCAGCGCGGCGGCGTCCGGCGGAGGAGGGACTCGCTTTTTCGGGGCCGAGCCGAACGAGCGAGACGACGCTCTCGCCGCGCATAACCTCGACACCGTCCTGGCTGAGGTGGAGGGTGGGGTAATTGCCGCTCGTGACGGAGAGTTGGCCAGCGCCGACCAACTGATCAATCCAACTTCGCACGGTGGTGACGCTCTCGCCGCCGAGCAAGCCGAAGGTGGAGAGCTTGTCGTGGCCCGCGCGCTGCACGCGGGCATTGGCCTTTCCGCGCAGGACCTCCGTGATGTGCGCCGCGCCGTAGCGCTGCTCGCAACGCACCACACAAGACAAGACCTTTTGGGCGACGACGAGCGAGTCGTCCATCGGCTTGAGTTCTCCCAAGCACACGTCGCAGGCTCCACAGTTTTCGGACTCCCATACCTCTCCGAAATACTCGACCAGTGCGCGATGGCGACAACCGGTACCGGTGGCAAAAGAGAGCATGCCCGACAGTCGAACGATCTGCGCGTCGAGGTGCTCGGGCGGCGCGTCGGTCTCCTGTGCGCCGCGCGCCATGATCTCCTTCCACGAGTGGAAGTCGGCGGCGGAGTAGAACAGCACACACTCGGCTGGCAGTCCGTCCCGCCCCGCGCGTCCGGTCTCTTGAGAGTACTGCTCGATTCCCTTGGGCAGAGCGGCATGCGCGACGAAGCGAACATCGGGGCGGTCGATCCCCATTCCGAAAGCGACGGTCGCGACGATGACGTCGAGGTCTTCGCGGCTAAATTTCTCTTGGGTCTTGCGCCGAACCTCGGGGGCGAGGCCGGCGTGATAGGGCGCGCAGCGAACGCCGTTCGCGGCGAGCGTCTTCGCCGTCCGCTCGACTTCTTTGCGCGTGATGCAGTAGATGATGCCCGCTTCGCCGGGATGACGATCGACGACTTTTTGCAGTTGGTCGGCCAAGCCCCGGCGGCTGAGCGCGCGATAGGTCAGGTTCGGTCGATCGAAAGAACCGACGAAGACCGCGGGTTCCTCGAGGTTGAGCTCTCGAATGATTTCGCGGCGCACTTCCTCGGTAGCGGTTGCGGTATAGGCGTGCACGGGAACGCCGCGCAGGTGGCGCCGCAGCTCGCCGATGAGACGGTAGTCGGGGCGGAAGTCGTGACCCCAGTGGCTGATGCAGTGAGCTTCGTCGACAGCGATTGCGCGCACGCCACAACGAACGAGCAGATGGATAAAGCCGTGCTGGGCGAGTCGCTCCGGCGCGGCGAAGAGGACCTTGATCTTGCCGGTACTGAGGTCGGCGAGGATGCGCGCGAGTTCATCGGCGGGCTGCGCGCTCGTCAGCATCGCGGCGGGAACTCCGGAAGCCAGCAGGGCATCGACCTGGTCCTGCATCAAGGAGATCAGCGGACTGAGGACGAGCGTCGGGCCGGTTCCCGCGGGCGCGATCGGGCTGGAGCTCGGGTCCGCTAACTCGGCGCTGCCGTCGTCCGCCCAGGGATCGTCGAGCCAGGGGCTCTCGGGATTGATCGCCGCGCTCGAGTCGGTTTCGAGATCTAGCTCAACAGAGTTTGCGGGAAGTGTCGTGACGCTCGCATCCGTAAACCCGGCGCTCGTTCGTTCGAGAAGTGCGGGAGCTTGGTAACAGAGGCTCTTGCCTCCTCCGGTGGGGAGCACGAGCAAGAGGTCGCGTCCCGCGAGCGCCGCGCGGATGGCTTGTTCCTGCAGGGGACGGATCTGGCCGATGCCGAAAGTTCGCTCCACCAGTTCTTCGAGCTGCTCCCAGAGCCTGGGCTCGACACCGAAATCGCTATCGCAAGAATCCTTCACATCCATAGGGACGATTGGAGCGCATCTCGGTTACGGATCAAGTTCGGAGTGCGACTTCCTCGGACTCCGCTGCGATTCGTGCTGTTCGAATGGCAAACGGACCTGCGGGGATTCGAGAGCGACGACTCGTTGGATCGGCTAAGTTGTCCGCATGCTCGAGTACCTTGAATCGGTGACCGCCGGCATTGAGCGGCTGGGCGATGTCACGGGGCTACTCGCGGTCTACACGCTGCTCAACGGCATCAGCTTCGCCATCTACGGCTGGGACAAGTGGTGTGCGAAGCGGGGCTTGCGACGGATTCCCGAGAAGAAGCTCCTGGGACTCGCCGCACTGGGCGGAGCCCTCGGGGCCTGGTCGGCCATGACCCTGTTTCGTCACAAGACGCGGAAGCCGAGCTTCCGACGGCCGCTGATCGCAGCGACCTTGCTCAACGCGCTGTGGATCTGGGCGGCCTATCGAATCTTCGTTCCGTGATTCGAGCGTGAAAACGCGAGCGCCCAAATGCGAGCGCCAAGACCGCGAGCGCCGGAGCGACTAGCGCCGGCCGCGCTTCGGGAAGGCGATGCTCTTGACCCACTTGGCGATATCGGAAGCTACCCCGTTATTGTAGATGAGGTCTTCGCCCTTGCTCTTGCAGAGATCGATGTCGATGAACTGCAGGCCGTCGTTCGCTTCGGTGCCACCGACCTGAATGGTGACGGCTGCGTCTTTCTTATCGCGGGAGGTGAAGACCTTGGTGGTCAGGCCCCCCAACCGCTCGACTTCCCGGCACAGATTGAAGCCAAGCTCGGGCTCGGATTCTGGTTCCACCAGGACGACGGCTCGCACATCGCTGTCACGACCGGCGTGGTAGACGGCGAGGGCGCAGCCGGCGCGGAAGCCGACCAGCGTGATGTTGGAACCGTGAGCTTCCCGGCGTCCACCGATCCAACGCGAGGCGGCGACCAGATCGCGAGGGGCGAAGGACCAGAGCTTCTCTCGGTCGGCCTTATCAAGCTTGTCCCAGTTTTGCTTCGGGGTGCTGCTGTTGCCATGCCCGCGGAAGTCCGGAACCAAGACCGCAAGGCCCTGCCTGTGGAGACGTTCGGCGAAAAGCGTCATTTGACCGCGGTCGCCACCGGCGTCATGGACGAGAATGGCGACGGGAGCGCGCGACTTGCCTTCGCTGGGCGCGAAGTAGTTCGCCGTCAGCTCGATCCCGTCTTCTGTCTTGAACGTCACGACCTTCGGTTCGACGGACGAGCCCCTGCTCGACTTCTTCTTGGACGTCGACTTCGAGGCGACGAGGACGGCCTCGCTCTCGGAAGAGCTATCGACGCGAACCTCCGGAATAACTGACTCGGAAATAACTGACTCGGAAATAACTGAGGAGGGCACCGAAGCGAGGATCGAACGAGCGGAGGCGCTCAAGTTCGGCTGCGCGATGAGTGATGCCGCGATCAGGAGAGTCGAATACATAGACTTCGGAGAGACGACAGAAGATAGCACGCTACGAAAAATGCCCCGTCGGAGAAGGCGGGGTCTTTTCGTTGGGGAGCGGTATTGGCCGGGAGGGAGGGTGAGCTTTGCGCGATGCGCATCGGAAGCAAAGGGTGAATTTTGCTTTCGAGAGCAACCAACTTACTGGAATAGCTGTGCGTGGCAAGACCCCGCGTTTGTTCCAGGACCTTATCTCTCACTGCTGGCACGGTTACGTTCTCGCTCGCGATTCTTCGGATTCCGCCCCTGTTCGCGGTGATGAAAGGGAGGTTCGGGCGGAACTCGAAGCGCCGTCTGGGCTGAATTCAGCCCAAGGTGAGCTGGCGATGCGCGTCCACTTCGTCGCGGTTCATGGCCTCGATAACCTCGTCGAGGCGGTCGGTGAGGTCCCACGAGCTGTCGATGGCTCTTCGAACCTGCCTCATGAGCTGCAGGGCCATTCGGAAGTTCCGGCAGATGTCGCCGAGCGGGGCATGGGTGATTTCTTCGAGCTCCTCGAAAGTTGCACCACTCATCCAGGCCATCACGGCTTCGGACAGCCCCCAATCCGCCTGCTTCACCGGCGTTGGGATTCCGTTCCGCGTTTCGCGCCTTCTGAGACCGGAGATGATTTGATCCACATGGCGCCGAACGCCCCCGAAGATCTTAGGTGAGATATAGAGCGGACCTCCCCGTCTTCGGTCTTCGTAGATCAGCCCGACGAAGACGACAGCGAGAGCGGAGGCCGGTAGGTTTTCGAGCGAGCCCCGAAAGAGCATCTCGGTGATCTGAAGTTCGAAGCCGTAGAGCAGTCGCGCGAGCTGTCCGCGCGCGGTGAGTCGCTCGCCGTCGTCCTCGATGTAGTGAAGGTCCGCGAGCATCGCGAGGTGGTCGTCCAAGAGGCGGCGCTGGATTCGCTTGTTGCGGTCGCGCGCGTGAGGACTCTTGTCGCGGTGTTGAAACTGATTGAAGGACTTCTCCCAAGCCACGTGGAGACGCTCGCGGCCGATGCGATCGAGCAGGTGCAGGATGGAGGAGTAGGCCAGTCGAAAGCGGCTGAGAACGGGCTCGACATCTCCGTGCAAGATCCGCTTGAACGGCGCCTCTCGGAGTGAGCTCGGGTTGAGGTAGGAGACGACCAAGCCTTCGGTGTCGATGCCTTGCCTTCCGGCACGTCCCGCCATTTGCATGTAGTCGCGCGTTCGCAGGAAGTCAAAGTTGACACCGTCGAACTTGCGGAGCGAGTGAAAGATGACCGTGCGCGCCGGCATGTTGATCCCGAGCGCGAAGGTCTCGGTGGTAAACAGCATGCGCAACAAGCCCGAAGTGAACATGCGTTCGACGAGCTCCTTGTGGACCGGAAGCATACCGGCGTGGTGAAAGCCGATGCCGTGGGTGGCGAGCTGCATGACCTCGCCCTTCAGCTCGCCTTCGCCGAGTTGAAACAGCTCGATCAGGTCGAGCTGCAGCGCCTTCATGCGCTCGCACTCTTCGGGGGTGAGCAGCTGACGGTGTTGGTTGTGATAGGCCAGCTTCTGGCAGTCCTTGCGACTAAACGCAAAGATCAAGGCGGGCAGCTGGCCGCTCTCCTGGACTTCGTCGAGCAGCGCGCGAAAGCCCATGCGATCGGCCTCCGGATCGTTCCGATCTCCGCGCTCGCGGCGGCCATGCTTGGGCTTCTGCCGACGCCGGGTTCCGGTCTTCGCGCTGGCGCCCTCCGCTTTCTTGACCTTCGCCAGTCGCTTATCGGCGAAGAGCCCGCTGCGCGCGGTGTACATATTGTGGTCCAGCGGAACCGGCCGCGTGGTCGACTCGACCGTGACGAGCTCGTGCTCTCGAATCTCGCCGATCCATTCGCCCAGCTCTTCAATGTTGGCAATGGTCGCCGAGAGGCAGATAAATCGAATCTTGTCCGGGGCGAAGATCAGGCTCTCCTCCCAGACCGTGCCTCGTTCGGGGTCGTCCATATAGTGGACTTCGTCGAACACGACGTACTCGATGTCCGCGAGCGCTTCCGGATCTTCAAAAATCGCGTTCCGCAGAATCTCCGTGGTCATGATCAAGACCTGAGCGCCGGGGTTGATCGTCACATCCCCGGTCATCAGGCCGACGTTGATCTCCGGGTCGTCTCGGAAGTCGCGATACTTCTGGTTGGAGAGGGCTTTGATCGGGGCGGTGTAGATACAGCGCTTGCCCCGACGCACGGCGTCCTCGATGGCGTATTCGGCCACCAGCGTCTTGCCGGCCCCCGTGGGGGCGCTCACCAGCAGGTTGGCCCCCGAGCGAATCGCCGCCACCGCGCGCCGCTGAAAGTCCGCGAGGGTGTAGTGCTTCCACTTTGTGATCTCGGCGGCGGCCGATTCCGGCGGATTCCGGGTCTCCGATTGCTGGCTCTCGCGGGTCATAGTTCGGGTGCATCCTGCCCGCCTTCACGGCCAAACGGAAGAACGCCGTGGGAGGAGTCTCGATCGGATGTGAGAAGGCGAAAGAAGCGTCCTTGGAATCGCCCTCCCAAATCGGTATCACAAGAGTCGTGCTCTGCCGGTTTCCACGCTGGTAGCCAGAGAGGTGTTCGCGCACGCGCTGCGCGCCCTCGATCCGAGATCCAGCGCCCTTGCCGATCCAAGAGCACGCCCCCTTCGCAGAATCCTTCCCCAGATCCACTTCTCAGAACCGCACTCTCCAACCCGGCGCTTCGGCGCCTATACGAGTCCCATGGAACGAAATCAGAGCACCACTCGCGGCGACACACTGGAGCGCAAGCTCGCTCACCTAAAGATTCTTTCGCGCTTGCTCGGTCACGAGCTTCACGGACAGACGGGGTCCCGGGTGACGCTGAGCCGCGAAGAAGTCCTGGAAGTTCGCACGACGATCGACCTCTTCATCGAGGACATCATGCGCGGACGGTCGGCCAGCGGAAGCGTGGCGACCGTGACGCGCGTAGAGCCCGAAGTCGTACCCGCGCGGGTCAACTAGATTGGGCGGGGGCGAGCGGTGGTCACGGGTTGACTGCTGGTTCCAGCCCCGCAAGCGGTGAGTAAGCGCGGGGGCAGGCGGGTTGGCGGACCGGGCGGGATCTTGCTCTGCCTGGGATTAGCCGTTGTCGGGTGGTTGATGGGCGGTGTCGAAGGCCGGGTCGTCGAGAGCGGCTACCGAACGATCCGCACCGAAGAGAGCCGACTGGACAACGGGCGGACTTGGGTCGATGCGCGCTGGGAAGCGGAACTCCGCCAGAAGATCGCGCGACTGGGCCCCGAAGAGGCCTCCGACCAAAGCGGGCGCGCGCGAATCGTCGACGAGGTTCTGCGATTGTCTTTTGTCGCGGATGTCGGTGAACCCGAAGTGCTCTGGCCCGATGGTCTGCGTGTGCCGGTTCTCTTTCAAAATCCCGTGGCTTGTTTGGCCGTGGGGGAGCTCTTCTTCGCGGTCTCCGCAGACGGAACGATTCTGTCGGGATCCTGGGACAGCCCGCCGAAAGTCGGTTCGGGTTGGTTGCCCGTTCTCGGGGAAGTCGGCGTTCACTATCCCGGTGCGATGCCGGGCGTCGTCCTCGATGGCGAGGCCGAGCTCGACGCGCTCTCGATCGCAACCTCGATGTGGGTGCATCTCTCGCGAGAAGATTTGACCACCATGGGACGCGTTGTCATTGACGCGAAGCGCGGACGCGAGACGGGGCCGGCTCAGCAAGGAGCGCGGATTCATCTCGAAGGGGGACGCGAGATTTGGTTTGGACGGCCGCCGCGCGCGGGCGCGCCGGGGAGTCTGCCGGACGAGATCAAGTGGGCGAACCTCTCGCGTGCGCTCGAGTGCTTGCGTTCCGAGGATCCGGGCCAAGACTGGAACTGGGTGGACTTGCGCTGGGATCGCGCCGAGGTGCATTTGTTTGATACAAGCGCGGAGACCGAAGGGGCCACCGGGGAATCGAGCGGGACCGGAGACTGAACTCCATGGGAAGCGGGATGCTTACACTCGCGTCGCTCGCGTCTCTCCTCCCGCTGCTCGCCTGCCAGTGGTGGACGCTCGGCTCGGCGAACACACCACAGCTCTGTTTCGCACTGGCACTCTTGCCGTGGATGCTCTTGGTCGGGTTGCCGCGCGGTGGAAGTTCGGTCGATTCGGAGCCGAGCGCGGTGGCCTCCGGCCTTCGGGTCGTCAGTCTCGCCAGCCCGATCCTGGTCCTGGCCGTCATGGTGGACTCCGACCGAGAGAGTGCAAGCAACGCGATCGCGGAGGGCTGGCCCGCGTGGTCTTTCGCCCTGCTCCTGCTTCTGGCCCTCCACACGTCCGCTTCACGAGCGGCGCATCATTCTCGGTGGCACGGGCTGAGCTTTCTCGTGCTGGTCGGTTTGGCTCCGCTCCTCGGCGCCCTGATCGAGCAGCTGGATTCGAGTGCGGAAGCCGCGAGTTGGGCGATCAGCTCCCGGACTCTCTTCGACGCCAGCCCGCTCGCGCTGCTCCTGCGCATGGCCGCCGGTAGCCCGGCCGCGCTCTCGACCAGCGCCATCGCCTGTTCCTCAGCCACCCTCGCTGTGCTCCTGGTCACTGCCGAGCTCGACCGACGCCGACCGGAACGCTCCGCCTGATGATCGCGCTGGCCTACCCTTTAACCCTCGCGCTCTTTGCGGGCTCCTTGGCTTCCTCCCCGTTGCCGGATCGGGTCGGGGACTTTACGCCGAACGTCCTGTGGGTGGAGTTCTCGGGGCCGACGGTCGGCGGCAGCGTTCGTGTCGAGGGCCGAAAGACAGTTGTTGAGGTCCAGCTCTCGGCAGGGGAAGCCCAGAGAATTCGAGTGCCTTTCAGCGGGCTCTCGGAGGATTACGAGCTCGCGGAGGTGGACTTCGAGGCCGGCTCGGGCAGCGCGCGCGCGCTCGAGTGGTCGGCGTCGGATCGAAAAGAGCGCTGGAGCCAGCTCCCCGCAGGACTGCGCGGCCGCACGATCCCCGCGCTGGAGGGAGTGCGCTCGCGTCCCACTCCGCTGGCTTGGGCAATTCTGGCTAGCGGTCTTCTGCTCGCGGGTGTGTTCCGATCCAAGCCGAGAGTCAGCGCTGGCTCGGGACTGGCGGCCGCAGCTCTCTTGCTCGCGCTCCCCGTAGTCGAGCGGGTCGGTAGCTCGGCGGCGACGGTTCTGGAGGGCGAAGCGAGAAGCGGGCTGTGGACCCGCGTGACCGTGGAGTCCGGTTCGGCGGAGGTCGATCTCGATCGTCTACTTCGGCTGGGCGCGGTGCCCGCCGATGGGGAGCTTTACTGGAAGGTGGCCGTGAAGGCGGACGGGAAGACGAGCTGGCGGGCCGAGACCCTAGCGGACCGCGGCGGGCGACTGATCACCTGCGAGCTCGGGGTGAACCCGTTCGCGAGCCCCGAGCTATCGGTTGCCGAGCTCGTGCCGGCAGCCAGCTCCTTCCGCGCGGTCTGGTTCCGTCCGGCCCGGAGTGGAGCGCCTCTGGAAGCTCGGGGCTATTGGGAGCTGGGGGCGCCGCTGCCCATCTCGATTCGTCCGGGCGAGCTCGCCCCGCCGGGCTGGCTGGTGGCGGGCTTGCCTTCTGGGACGGGGGTTCTGCTCGGCCAGCTCGAGGACCAGGGCGGGCCTGGGGACTGGGTTCGCTTGAGCGGATTCTAGGAGCTCGATTCGCCGGGTCGCCCCAATTCGGCCCACCGCGGCTCGGTTTTCTACGAGAACTCGAGCGAATAGATCGGGAATAGGATTGATGCCGCTCGAGACCCCCGATACTTTCTCTGGCCCAAATCCCGCGTCGAGGCTCCCCAGTCACGATAAATGGGGGAGGTGGAGTCGGTGAGAGCGGCGGACAAGTGTCGCTTCTAGCGATGGACTCGCGAGCGATTCCGTCCTCATTGACACTGCATCGACACGGCTTCTACGACTCTGTTCCCATCCGCGCGCGACCACGCTCGCGCCCCTTACTCCGCGCCACTGCGCACCGCACACTCTTTTCGTCATGAGGACTTCCCACGTCAAAGCCAGCGACACCGAAGAACGCTGGTTCGAATACGACGCTTCCGAGCACATTCTCGGGCGTATGGCGACCAAGATCGCGACGCAGCTGATGGGCAAAGATCGTCCGACCTGGACGCCCAGTGAGCACGGCAATACCCACGTCGTCGTGGTCAACGCCGGACGCGCGCGCCTCACCGGCAAGAAGGATGGTCAGAAGGAATACCAGACTTACAGCGGCTATCCCGGCGGTCAGTACATCTGGCCGCTCGAGACGCTCCGCGAGCGTCGCCCCCGCGATATCGTCGAACTCGCCGTTCGCCGCATGCTTCCCAAGGGGCGCCTCGGCGCTCGCATCATGAAGAACCTCAAGGTCTATGGTGAAGGCGAGCATCCCCACGGCGCGCAGCAGCCCGCAAAGGTCGAAGCCACCGTCTCCTAGAACGCCTCCGTTCTCCTCGATTTCATTGTCAGCGCACTCCGTTTTTATTCTCGCTAGAGCAAGCCAGTAATGACCGTCAATAATCCGTACACCTGGGGCCTTGGTCGTAGGAAGAGTTCCGTTGCCCGCGTTCGCATCAAGCCCGGTACCGGCGCTTTCCATGTCAATGGCAAGACGATGGAAGAGTTCTTCCCTTGCCTTGAAGATCGCACGCGCGTGCTCTCTCCTCTCGTGACCACCGAGTCGACCGAGAGCTACGACGTGTTCTGCAACGTCAACGGCGGCGGACACACCGGTCAGTCCGGCGCGGTTCTCCTCGGGCTTGCGCGCGCGCTGAAGACCCACAACGCGAACACCTTCGAGGCTCTTCGCGACGGCGGCCTACTGACACGCGACGGCCGCATGAAAGAACGTAAGAAGCCCGGTCAGCGCGGTGCGCGACGCGGCTTCCAGTTCTCGAAGCGCTAATCGAAGTCTTGGCGTGCGCTCGGACGACTCCGAGCGCTCTCCAGATTGGTTTTCACGCGGCGCGGTCTCCGGACTGCGCCGCGCTTTTTTTTGTCCCGGTTCAACCTCGATTGGTGCTCCCGACAGGAGGCGTTATCCTATCGGGCGACCGAATCGATCTTTGGAAGCGGCAATCGTCGCGTCGCAGCAAACAGGAGCGCCCGCTCCGCATCACCCAAGAACTCCATGGCTGGCCACTCACACTCCGCGAATATCGCGCGCCGAAAGAACTCGGTCGACGCGAAACGCGCCAAGATTTTTAGCAAATGCGCGCGAGCGATTATGTCGGCGGTACGACAGGGCGGTGCGGAGGCCGACACGAACCTCAAGCTCAAGTACGCGATCGAAAAAGCGCGCGCGGAAAATATGCCGAAGGACAACATCCTTCGCGCGATCAAGTCTGCGGCCGGCGACAAGTCCGGCGATGAGTGGGAGGAACTCACCTATGAGGGCTACGGCACCGGTGGGATCGCGCTGATGGTCGTCTGCCTGACGAACAACCGCAACCGCACGGCGGCGGACATCAAGCACCTGTTCGACAAGCGCGGCGGGAACCTCGGCGCTCCCGGTTCGGTCTCCTACATGTTCGACCATCGTTCGATTTTCGTCGTGGGGAACGGCGACCACGATGAAGACGCGCTGATGGAGATGGCGCTCGAGCTCGGTGCCGACGACGTCGAGGTCGGAGAAGAGGTGTCCACCTTCTACGCACCCGCCACGGACTTCCTCACGGTGAAGGCCGCGTTGGAGGAGAAGGGACTCGAGTTCATGTCCGCCGAGGTCGGCTACGTCGCGCAGACTCCGGTCGCGATCGCCGAGATCGATGAAGCGAAAAAGGTCTTCGGCCTGATCGAGGTCCTCGAGGACAACGAGGACGTACAGAGCGTCTACTCGAACTACGAAGTGCCCGACGAGTGGCTCGACGAGCTCTGTGCCTAGCCCGCATGATTCATGACCACGCGGACGAAACACCACGAACGGCCGGCTACGCCAGCCTTTCGGCCCCTACCGGCGTTTTGCGAACGCTGGCTTCCTCGACGACCTTACAAGGTCGTCTGTGGGGCCACCGCCCGCAAAACACCAGTAGGAATCGAATCGAGGCGTTTCGGCTCGCGGCTCATGAATCATGCAGGCTAGCAGCCCGTGGCAAAAAGTCCTTCACTCGATTAGCGGCCGATTTCCGTCCCGTCTCCGCGAGCGCCAAAGCCGCGAATCTGGCTTTTTGCAGGCTCTCCAATCGGATTACTGAGAAACCTTTTCCCGGTCGGCCTCTCGGCTTTTGATCCGGGGAACCAAAAGGCGTATAGCTGAGGCTCGTCCGGCGAACTCTCGCTCTGACGATTTCATTCCTTCCCACCTGATCTCCACCCTTCGATAGAGCTTTCTATGGGCACCGCACACTCAACGATTCATCTCGTCAGTAACGACGAAGTCCTGCTTGCCTCAGCCCGCGCGGCCACCGGCCCGATTGACGGGTGGGAGCTTGAGGTTCGGGAGACTGTGGCAGAGCTGCTCGATAGCGGCGTGACGCGCGGCGATGTGGTGTTGCTCGACGGCTGGTGCCAGGAGGTTGGCGAGAATGTCTACGAGAGCTGCCGGCAGCTGACAGGTGTGACGCGTTGCCGGACCTTCTTGGTCGCGGGCGCAGACCTCAAGCTCTCCGAGCCGATCGCTGCATTCTGTGGCGCCACGGCGGTGCTCGGCCGACCGCTCAGTACTTCCACTCTGCGGAGCGCGCTCAGTGACACAGCGCCGCCCGCCGCGCTCCCCAACGACGGTCGCGGACAGCAGGAGAACCCGGTTCTGCCCGAAGCCCTGTTGCAGGACCTCATCGGAAGCGACTCGAATCCCTTGGTCGCGGCGATCACGGATCCGGAAACGAGCTTGTACAGCTACGAGTTCTTGACCTTCAAGCTCGATGAAGAGTTCAAGCGCGCCCAGCGTTTTCGCTATCCGCTCTCCTGTGTGATGCTCGGCTTTGACGGCCAGGCAGAAGAGAAGGTCCTGCGCGAACTCGCCAGCATCATCCTGCTCTCCTCACGGGACACGGATGTACTTGGCCGTTTTGACGAGAGCTCGTTCTTGTTCTTGTTGCCGCACACCGGACCGGATGGCGCCGCCATCATGGGCGACCGCATTCAAGAGGTGGCGCAGGATCGCGGCTTGCGGGACCTGGTCGGCGATCCACTGGAGATCAGCGTCGGAATCGCATCGACGCCGCACCCCGAAGTCAGGCGCCGCGAAGATCTCTTCGCCCGTGCGCGGAATCAGTTCCTCTCGGCGACACCCTGCGAGGGTGGTGCTTGATTCGGAAGCAGGGGCTTTCGTCTTCTCGGTTGACGAGCTAGGCAGCTACCTCGTCGTCGGGGGAGATGAACTTGTGATCGGTCACTCGCGCGCGGCGAACGTCGACCTGCCTTTTCTTGCGGACGTCGGTGGAGAGCACGCGCGTCTCCATCGAAAGCTGTCCTTTCGCGGTGGCGTTGTGTGGTCGATCACGGCGCTCGGTGGCGAGCGCGTTCTCGTCGGTGGCCAACCGATCGAGGGGGCTCACACTCTGGCGGACGGCCATCGGGTCGAGCTCGGCAGGAATCTCAGCTTTCGATATCGACATCCAGATCCCGGCAGTACGACCGCGATGCTCGAGCTGGAGAGCGGTGCGGAATGCCTCGGAACTTGCGCGGTGGTCCTGTTTGCCGAGGGCGCTTCGGGCCAGCTGCGGCTCGGTTCGAAGGGGGGCTGCCACCTGCGATCGAGCGCGCTCCAGCACGAGGTCCAGCTCCGGCGAAGTGGGGATCAGCTCTGGCTCGACGGCGAACGCCCCGAAGCGTTCCGGCGCCTACTGGGAGAGCCCGATAGCGTCCTCTCGAGCGGCGCCATCGGCTTTTCGTTACCGCTGTCGGAGCGAATCGATCTGCAGCTAGCCCCCGGGAGCGCCTCCGGGCCGCCCTTTGGCGTCGCGTTGCGGCCGCTGTAAATACTCGGCGCTCGTGGTCGGGCGGCCTCTGACTTCGAGAGCTACCGCGGGTAGAGTAAGGCAGAGCCACGGACCGACGTGTGCTGTGCGGTGATACGCGCAGTCCAGTTCTGTCGGGCCTCGCGCGAACGATCGAGCATGATTGATTGGGAACTCTTCTACAGCCAGCTGCGCACGCCGAATTTTTTACCGGGGTATGAGATTCAGAATCGGCTGGGCGGTGGCGCGTTCGGCGATGTCTACAAGGCGCGCAAGCACTCGATCGGCAAAGACTACGCGGTCAAGTTTCTGAAGGTCACCGAGGGCGAGGTGGCCGAGCGCGAGCTCGAGCAGGTCTCGCTCTTCGCCGCCATCGATCATCCCCATCTGGTCACCGTCGAGGACGTCGGGGTCGTGATGGGCGTGCCCTTCGTCATGATGGGCTACGCGGGGGAAGACACTCTGTCTCGCCGCATGGCGCGCACGGACGTCAGTCGCGACTCCTATCTGCGCATCTTTGTGCAGGTCTGTCGCGGTGTCTTAGCGCTGCACGACCGCCGGCTCGCTCACTTCGATCTCAAGCCGAGCAACATCTTTCTGAAAGGCGATGTGGCGCGGGTCGGGGATTACGGTTTGTCGAAGCTGATTGCGGACGGCTTGCAGACCTTGAGCTTTGGGCGCGGGACGCCGCGCTATATGGCTCCCGAAATGTTGCGCAACAAGGCGGACCATCGCGCGGATATCTATTCGCTCGGCATCATCCTGTACGAGCTGGTTGCCGGCGAGTTGCCCTTCGACATGAACGAGGGCGTCTTTATTCGCGAAGAGGATATCCCTCCGGATTTTCCGAGTGACTTCCCGGCGGAATTGAGACCCGTCGTTTCGCGCGCAACGCGCTATCGCGCAGAAGATCGTTACTCGAGCGTGCTCGAGATGCTCGGCGAGATGGAGTCGACGGTTCGAAGAGCCGATCTCGACCGTCCTTCAGCGGAGAGTGAGAGCTCACGGATCATGGAGTCCGGTGACACAGATGGGCCGGGCTCTACTTTGGGAGACTCCGATGAAACGCCGACCCCCGATGAGCTGCGGTCCACGGCTGCGGAGCTGATGCGCGGAGCCGTCGGCGTAGCTCGGGGAGTTTGGGACGGTGTGCGAACGAGGTCTTCGGAGGCGCTTGGGAGAAACCCCGACTCGGAATCGAAGGACTCGAACGGGGCCGCGAAAGATCCTTCGTCGTCGCTGGGTGACGAGGTCGTTTCTTTTCAGACTCTGGACGATCCGGACGACTACGAGGACGAATCGAAGGAGAGCGCGGACTCCACCAAAACTCCGATTCTCGGGATGCTCGCCCGGGAGCGAAACCGGCGCACGGACTCGGGCGGTGCGACCTTCTTGTTCGATGACGGCGACGACTCGGAGAGTCGCGCGGGGAGCCAGACTTTCAGTCCTTGGAACGCACTCCCGGTAGTGGGCGCCGCCTCCGTCGGACGGACCGTTCCGGTTCCACCCGCCGTGGATGGCGGCTTGCTCGGGACGATCGCAGCCACCTTTGTGCTCGGCTTCGAGGTCATGCTCGCGATCCTCTCCGGCCCGATCTTCTATGTCCTGCGCGGCGTCGGGCGGGGCGTGGATCGCGCCTTTCAGCCGGTGCCGGGCTTGTTCGGCTCGAGCTTGAAGCTGCTCTTCTTTCTGGCCTTGCTCTTCATTCTCGGCGGTCTGGTCGCCATGGTCGCGATCTTCGCTGCAATCAGCTGAGCGATTTGAGCTAAAAAGCGGGCCTTGTGGAGGTGCGGAGAGCGAGGGAGAGGATCGGCGCTCTATAATCCTCGGACCGCTCTCACGCGGTACACGTCCCATCCCATGGAAGATAAGAAACCCGATATTCAGCGCTTGATGGCGCTCGAGGATTCGGAGTGGCAAAAGGTCGAGCGAGATTTTTGCGGGCGACTGCTCTCCTACGCTCTCCGCCGCACCGGCGATCACCAGGCTGCGGAAGACATTGTTCAGGAGACGATGCTCGGAGCGGTGCGCGGAATCGGCGACTTCGACCGTCAGTACACCTTCGAGCAGTACATCTTTGGGATCTGCCGCAACCGAACCATCGATCACCTGCGACGCCGTCGCACGATGACGATTCAAGAGGGCAAGGACGAAGACGGCATGCCCGGCATGGAAGCTCTCGCGCGCAATACGGAGACACCGAGCGCGATCATTCGAGGCAAGGAGCTCTCCGGGCACGCTCGGGAGATCCTCGGCGATGTCCTTCGGGATTGGGTCGATGAGACTTGGGAGCAGAACGAGTTCGTTCGCTTGATGGTCATCGAGGCGATCTTCTCCGGAGGCTGGCGCAACCGCGATACGTGGAAGCGCTTTGAATTGCGCGACGAGACTGCAGTGGCGGGCATCAAGTTTCGCGCGCTCAAGCGGCTGCGGCAATTAATCGCGGTGCGCGAATCGGGCTCGGATGTCTTGCCCGTTATTGAAGCCGCTGCGGAAGCCGGAGAGGCGGGAGTCTTCGACGTGGATATTCAGGCGATCTGGCTGGAGCGCCGCGTCTCCTGCCCGGCGCGACACTGGTTGGCGCGCTTGCTCTCGGGAACACTCGACGCGAAAGCGGCGGAATTCGTGCGCTTTCACGTCGAGGAGATGAAGTGTCAGTGGTGCCGCGCGAGCCTGGATGATTTACAGCGCGCTGACCGAGAGGGTGACTTGGACGAGCTACTCCAGCGCGTTCGAGACTCGACCTCGCGCTATCTGCGCTCTCGCACGATCGGTCGCCAGTAGCCCGCGCGCCGGTCGCGTCCTCAATTTTCAGAACTGTTGCGTTCGGTTTCGAGACAGAGCATCCCTCAGGCGAGAGCCCGATCTAACATGGTCCGCTCGTCTTTCGCTCACGCGCCCGTATTTGACTATGAAGAAAACCTCTCTCTACACGCTGCCCGTCCTGTGCGCCTGTTTGCTGCTGGGCTCCTCGAAGCCTGTCGGTGGGGCGGACGGAACGACGGCGGAATTGGAAGCTGCGCTCGCGACGATCGAAGCGGTTGAGATCGGTTCGGACGTGCGCTTCTTGTCCTCGGACGACCTGGCCGGACGCGATACCCCGGGTCCCGGATTGAAGTTGGCGGCGCGTTTCATTCAGGCGCGGATCCAACGCTTGGGTTTTAAGCCGGGAGCGGGAGAGGACTTCTTGCAGGAGTATCCGCTTCGACATCGCGCGATTGACTTGAGTCGCAGCGCCTTCTCGGTGGAGACGAGTGCGGGCGAAAGTTTGCGGTTGCGCTTCGATGAGGACTATCTCTTTACCAATGGGGAAGTCTGGGATCACACGATCGAGGCGGGTCTGATCGGTGCGGGAAAAGGCGAGCGCGAAGACATCGAGGGGCGAGACTATTCCGGCAAGTGGGCGCTCTGCGTGGATTCGGGAAGACACGCGGGCCTGCGACGACGGCTGCTCATGCAAGCGGGCGCGGTCGGCGTGATTGTGCTGCCGAATGCTGAGCTGCCGGACCAGAAGCGCCGGGAGAAGATTCGTCGGTCCGCGATGTGGGCGAAGCGCGGGTCCATCGAGTTCCCGGAGGCCGAGCTCGAGAAAGTCACCGTAGAGCGTCCGGCTGCGGACTACTTTCATCAAGTCTATTTGACGGAGGCGGGCTTCAATCAGCTTGCCGCTCGGATCGGCTCTTCGAATGTAGAGGAGCTTGCGATTCCGGGGCGGCAGCTCGACTGGACCGCGAAGGATGAACGCTTTCTGCCCGGCGAGGGCGGAGTGATTGAAGTCGAAAACGTGTGCGGCTTTTGGCCGGGCAGCGAACCGGAACTGGCTCGCGATGTGATCCTGATTTCCGCGCACTACGACCACGTCGGGACCCGAGACGGAAAAATCTATAACGGAGCGGATGACAATGCGTCCGGGACTTCGGGGTTGCTCGCGATTGCCGAGGCGCTGGCGACACACGGACCGCTTCGGCGCTCGGTGATGTTGATCTGGGTCTCCGCGGAGGAGAAGGGCTTGTTCGGTTCGCAAGCTTGGGTCGAGTCGCCGACGCTTCCGCCCGGCTCGCGCGCGATCTGCAATATCAATATCGATATGATCGGGCGCAACGAACCGGGTGAACTCTACATCACTCCGTCCGAGAACCATCGCAAGTTCAACACGCTCGGAAAGCTGGCCGCCGAGTTTTCGCCGTTGGAAGGCTTCGAGGAGCTCGGAGATGCCGACGCCTATTACGAACGCTCCGATCACGCGAACTTCGCGCGAATGGGGATTCCCGTTGCGTTTTTATTCAACGGGGAGCACGAGGACTACCATCAACCGACGGACACTTACGAGAAGATCGACACCGACAAGATCCGGCGCGTATCGCGACTTGTTCTGCGCATGATCGCCGCTCTCCAGTCCGACAACCTTGACCTTTGATTTCTATGCGACTCCAAACACTAATCACGCCGCTTCTCCTCTCCCTTCCGATTGGCGCAACCGAACCCGCCATGGTGGGAACGAACGAGCCGATCCTCCCCGTCTCGACCCAGATCGATCAGGCGCTGGACACGATTCAAGCGGAGAAGATCAAGGCCGACCTCTACTTCATCGCGTCGGACCAGCTCGAGGGTCGCGATACTCCGAGCTCGGGTCTGCGGATTGCCGCGCGCTTCGTGCGGGCGCGATTGGAGCGCCTCGGTTGGAAGCCCGGTGCGCCGGACGGCTATCTGTACGAATACTACCTGCAGGAAAAGCGGATTGACCGCGAGAAGACGACGGCGCAACTCGTTGGGAGCGATCGGACGATCGACCTTGAGATGGGCACCGACTACAGCTTCTCGAACCGGGGGCTCCAGTACCAAGAGCGTTCGGCGCCGCTGGTCTTCTGCGGTGGGGGCAGTGCCGAAGAGATGGCGGAGCTCAACTTGAAGGGCAAGATCGCTCTGGTGTCAGTCCCCGAAGGTGCGAATTGGTTCCGTACCTACCGCCGCGTGGATAAGGCCGGTGCGCTCGAGCTCGTGTGGATCGGTGTCGAGGGCGCGACGAAGGAGCCCTTCGGAGATAGCTGGGCGGAGTGGTCGAAAGCGATGGAGGGCGGCCGGCCCGGCTGGCCCGCCGATCCGAGCGATGAGCCGAAGTTCACGACGCTAGCGTTGAGCAATGCGCGAGCGACCGAGTTGTTCGAAATGGCCGGCTTTGGAGACGCTCGTCCGGAGGCTGGAACGGAGCTCGCGGTTGAGCTTCGGGACACCCGCTCCATCGATTCCGACTCGCCGCGCATCGCACTCGAGAACGTCTGCGGCTTCTGGCCTGGCAGCGATCCCGAGCTCGCCAAAGAAGTGATCATCGTGTCGGCGCACTACGACCACGTCGGTGTCGATGGCGAGGAGATCTACAACGGTGCGGATGACAATGGCTCGGGCATCTGCACGCTGCTCGCCGTCGCCGAAGCTCTCTCTCAATACGGTCCGATGCGCAGGTCGGTTCTCTTCATTTGGGTCTCCGGAGAAGAGAAGGGCTTGCTCGGCTCGCGCGCTTGGTCTCTCGATCCCTGGCTGCCGGAGGGGACGCGGGCGGTCTGCAACATCAACATCGATATGGTCGGGCGCAACGCGCCGGACCTGCTTCAGATCACTCCAACAGAGGACCATGAGAAGTACAACGGGTTGACGCGGCTCGCGGAGTCTCTGTCTTCGAGCGAGGGCTTTGCAGAGCTCGGCAGCGCGGATCAATACTACACGCGCTCCGATCACGCCATGTTCGAAGAGCACATGGGCCTACCGGTCTGCTTCCTGTTCTCCGATGTACACGAGGACTATCACAAGCCGACGGACACCCCCGATAAGATCGACTACGACAAAGTCCGGCGGGTCTCTCGCCTGCTGCTTCGGATGATCGCCGGGTTGCAGACCGATCAGCTGGATTTTTGATCCGCTGACGCGGGCCTCTCCAACCGGTTCGACACCCTACCCGTCGCGGCCGCAGCGCAATCGCCTCTCGAGGGCGCCCGCGCTGCGGCCGCGGCTGTTTAGGGAGCAACCCAGATTGAGCAATGCCGCTCCGCGGAGTACATTCGCGCTCGTCAATCCGAATCCACCCACAGCGACGGAGCTCTTATGTCTCGCCGATCTCTTCCCGTACTCGCCGTTCTCGCCACCCTCGTGCTCTGTTCCGCGACCTTTCAGAAGCGCGTAAAAACGGCTGGTCCCGCCGACTTTCCCGGCATCTTGAAAGAGATCTCCGCGACCTGGAATGCGGGTGAGTACGGCGCGTGCCTGGCTCACCTCAAGAAGGCGAATGGGCTCGTCCTCGAGAAGCGCTCGGAAGCCATTCGCGCTGCTCTTCCCGCCGCGCCCGCAGGTTGGAAGCTGGAGCCCGCGAAGAAAAACGCCGGCGGTGATGCCATGGCGGCTGCCTTTGCCGGCGCCATCGGCAATGTCACCCAAGTTCGCTACAGCCAAGAGGGCGGGCGGGGAACCGTGAACATTTCGCTCATGTCGGACTCGCCCATGGTTCAGATGTTCAACATGTGGGCCGCCAATCCGGCCATGCTCGGTGAAGGTGCCGAGCTGATCGAATACGAAGCTCATCGTGCCGTTCTCAAGAAGGAGAGCTCGGGACTCAACCTCTCGATCCTGATTCACAAGAAGCACATGTGCGAAATCAAAGTGCGCGGGATGGAAGAAGACGCGCTCTTCGCCATGTTCGATCAAAGCGTGGTCGACAAGCTCGCCATGGTGCTCGGCAGCTGAAGCTCGAGTACCGAACCCGGTTCATCTCTAACCTAGGGTTGGCTACTCAACCCTAGGTAGCTTTGCGAGAGCGGCCTGGGCAGCGGCTAGGCGTGCGATCGGGACGCGGAAGGGAGAGCAGGAGACGTACTCGAGACCGAGTTGGTGGCAGAACTCGATCGAGGAGGGCTCGCCGCCGTGCTCGCCGCAAATGCCGAGCTTGATTCCCGGACGGGACTCGCGGCCTTCTCTACAGGCGACCTTCATGAGGCGGCCGACACCTTCGCGGTCGAGGCGGGCGAACGGGTCGGCGGAGAAGACCTCTTCGTCGATGTAGATCGGAATGAAGCGGCCCGCGTCGTCCCGGCTGATGCCGTAGGTCGTCTGGGTGAGGTCGTTGGTTCCAAAGGAGAAGAACTCGGCGTGTTTCGCAATCTCGCTGGCGGTGAGAGCTGCCCGCGGGAGCTCGATCATCGTTCCGAGCAGGTAGGGGATGCGGAGCTTCTTCTTCTCAAACACCTCTTCCGCGACGGCTCGAATAATGCGCTCTTGAAGTTCGAGCTCGCGAGAGGTGCCGACGAGCGGAATCATGATCTCGGGACGCGGCTTCTTGCCCGTGCGCTTGGCCACATTGCAGGCGGCTTCGAAGATCGCGCGCGCCTGCATCTTGGTGATCTCGGGATAGCTGATGCCCAAGCGGCACCCGCGGTTTCCGAGCATCGGGTTCAGCTCGTGGAGCGATTCGATCTTGAGCTTGAGCTTTGCGACTGAGATTCCGAGGTCGGCGGCCAGGATGCGAATGGCCCGCGGCTCGGTCGGCAAGAACTCGTGCAGAGGCGGGTCGAGCGTTCGAATCGTGACCGGTCGCGTACCCATCGACTTGAAGATGCCTTCGAAGTCTTTGCGCTGCAGCGGCGCCAGCTCGGCCAGCGCCGCCTCGCGATCTTCCGGCGTCTCCGCCACGATCATCTTGCGCATCGACTCGATCTTCGACTCTTCGAAGAACATGTGCTCGGTGCGACACAGTCCGATGCCTTCCGCGCCGAACGCGATCGCGGTGTCACACTGATCGGGTTGGTCGGCATTCGTACGCACTTTCATCGTGCGAAATTCATCCGACCACTTCATGACCTGCTGGTAGGCGTGGAAGACGCTGCCTTTCACGGGCTTCTTCTTCCGCTTGCCGAACAGGTTGGCCAAGACCTCCGAAGACCTCGTCTTGAGTTGACCCTCGTAGAGCTCACCGGTCGTCCCGTCGAGACTGATCCAGTCGCCTTCCTTGAGCTTCGTTTCGCCCACAGTCATTCGTTTGGCGCGGTAGTCGATGTCGAGCTCGCCCGCTCCAGCGACGCAGACCTTGCCCATCTGTCTGGCGACGAGCGCCGCGTGGCTCGTCATTCCGCCGCGCGCCGTAAGAATGCCCACCGCTGCTTGCATGCCGCGGATGTCTTCCGGTGAAGTCTCCACGCGCACGAGAATGACCGGACCTTTGCCCTGTTTAACTTGCTGCTCGGCACGCCCGGCGTCGAACACGATGCGCCCCGTGGCGGCACCCGGGCCCGCGTTCAAACCCTTGGTGAGCACCAGCCCTTCACGCCGCGCTCGCTTCTGCTCGTCCGGATCGAAGATCGGAGCCAGCAGCTGATCGAGCGCCTCGGGATCGATGCGTCGGATCGCATCCTCTTTCGTGATCAAGCGCTCGCTGACCATGTCCACGGCAATGCGCACGGCCGCGAAGCCGGTCCGCTTTCCGATGCGACACTGCAACATGAATAGTCGACCGTTCTCGATGGTGAACTCGAGATCCTGCATGTCGGCGTAGTGCTTCTCGAGCTTCTTCTGAAGCTTGAACAGTTGGGCGTAGGCCTTCGGCGACGACTTCGCCAGGGACTCGATCGAGAGCGGAGTTCGAATGCCAGCGACGACATCTTCGCCCTGCGCGTTCATCAGGTACTCGCCGTAAAAGCGCTTCTCGCCGCTCGCGGGATCGCGCGTAAAGGCCACCCCGGTTCCCGAGTCTTCGCCCATGTTTCCGAACACCATCGCCATCACCGTGACGGCGGTTCCCCAGTTCGAGGGAATGTGGTGCATTGTTCGGTAGGCGACGGCCCGTTCGTTCTCCCACGAGAGGAAGACCGCGTTCACGGCTCCCCAGAGTTGCTTCATGGGATCGACGGGGAACTCGCGGCCGGTGCGCTCGCGCACGATCTTCTTGTACTTCTTGACGAGCCCTTTCAGGTCGTCCGCCGAGAGTTCGGTGTCGAGCTCTACATTCCGCCGCTTCTTCAGAGACTCGAGAGCAATCGTAAAGGGATCGAAGTGCTCGCCGGCTTTGGCTTTGACCTCCATCACCACGTCGCCATACATCTGGATGAAGCGCCGGTAGGCATCCCAGGCAAAGCGCTCGTTGCCCGAGCGCTCGGCCAGTGCCGTCACCGTCTCGTCGTTGAGCCCGAGGTTGAGCACCGTGTCCATCATCCCCGGCATGGAGACGCGCGCTCCCGATCGTACCGAGAGCAGGAGCGGGTTCTTCGTATCCCCAAACCCCTTGCCGAGGGACTTTTCGAGCCGCTTGAGCGAGGCCTCGATTTCCTCTTGAAGACCTTTTGGATATCTGCGGTTGTTCTCGTTGTACTCGGTGCAGACGTCGGTCGAGATCGTAAAGCCGGGGGGGACGGGGACGCCGAGATTGCACATCTCGGCGAGGTTGGCGCCCTTGCCGCCGAGCAAGTTCTTCATCCCGCGGTCGCCGTCGGCGGTGCCGTCACCGAACCAATACACGTAGCGTTGCCGGATGCGCTTGGATCGGGTGGACTTCTTTTTGGTCGAGGGGGAACGGTTGGCCATGGGACGGGCGACGAGTGAGAGGGCGGAGGAGAGAGTGAGAGGGGGAAAGCGCGCTAGAGTGTCTTCGTCGAATCGGCGTCGATCAGCTCGAGGGAGTCGACTTTCCATTCGCGGCCGATACGTACTTCCGTGATTTGATCGGGGGAGGTTCCGGTCGGGAGAGGGACCCACGCGGCCAGCCCGGTTCTTCCATTCTGGGAGTCCGCCGGGCGCGTGACCCGGTCGAAGGGCTGCAGGTCGCCACCGATGAGTTCGGCGCCTCGATACAAGTCATAAAAGTCTTCGCGGATGAAACCGATTCGGATTCGGGTCGTCTTGAACAGTACCTCGATATGACAGAGGAACTCGATCCGGTTTGGATCGATCTCGGTTTGCTCCACGACTTCGGCTTTGGAGAGGTAGCGCAGCCAGGGGTACCGATCTGAAAGCTCTCGAAAGGCCAACTGTCCCATGCGATTCCGCTCCCGAAACCCACTCGAAAGACAGCGATATCCAAGATCGGCGGCGTCGCCAGCCGTGGCCGTTTTTAGTGCCCGAAAGGTTCCTTCAGGGCTGCGGAAGGGGGCGTTGCCGGCGGCGAGCCAATCCGACTCGCTGGGGGCGGAGACGCAGCTTGCCATGAGCAGGAGGATCGTCAGCTTGCCCGCGAGCTTCGCCTTCCAGGTGCCCGATGAAGATCTTCGAGTTCGATCCCAGTTGGCGGAGGGCAGACGGCGAAAGAGGACACGGGAAAAAGCTTGGACTCGTTGTGCCATGGCGGGCAGTGAGGATAGAAAACCTCCGTCCAGTTGGGGGGATGTACTAGGGGGAACTCGCTCACGCTGGCCGGTCGCCAGCGTAAGCCTGGCGACGGGTCGAGGCCTTTTCTGCCGGGCTGATCGTCTAGCAGCCCGTGGCAAAAGGGCTTTCTCGCTCGGCCTCCCCGGTTGGGCGCGTAGGCACCCCCCTGTTCCACCGCTAGAATGAACCGTTCGACGACCGTGACCATGAACTCGATCTCCCACCCCATGACGCGCAATCTCGGCTGGCCGCTCCTCGGACTGGTCCTGTGCAGTAGCCCCATCGGGCTCTCCTCCTGCGGCGATACTTCGGGATCCTCTTACGCGAGCGCTCCTGAGGTTCTCGAGCTCACCGCGTCCTCCGGGGCGGCGGAGGGGGGAGAGAGTGTGGCCGAACTTCAATCGCCGCTGTTCGCCTCCGACCTCGTCGGTCCGGGAGTTCAGGCGCGCGAGGCGATCATCGATTTCGGATCCGTCTACTCCGGGGAGATTTTAGAGCACACCTTCTTGCTGAGCGCGGTCGGTACGGAGGACTTGGTCATTCAAAAGATCAAGCCAAGCTGTGGTTGCACGGTGGCGGAGTCGGTCGTCCTCGAGCCGGACGGAACTCGTCGGCCCTACGTCCTCGAAGAACCCCTTTCCCCCGGGACGCAGCTCGAAGTGATGTGTCGCTTCGATACCGCGGGTAAGCGCGGACCCCAGGTCAAGCCGATCAATATCTACTGCAATATTGAGGCAGGCGTGCAGCGCTTGAACCTCAAGGCCGACCTCAAAGAGTTTTTTGAGGTCACGCCCGCGGCGCTTCGACTCGGGCGATTCTCGATCATTCAGTCGCGATCGGCGAAGTTGGTGATGAGGACCGTGAGCGGAGAGGCCGTCAAGCTGAGTGTGGACCCGCTGAGAATTCCGGCGGAGCTCGCGGTGGTCTTCGAGGCCAGCGAGCCGGATGAGGCGGGCCGCTCCAACACTTGGACGGTTGAGGTCACGCTGGGAGGGCCGACCCTGTTGGATGGTCCCTATCAGTTCTCGATCCCGATCGATTCGGACGTCCCCAACCCGAATGCACCACCGGACGCGCTTCCCAATCAGCGTTGGCTGGGCGGAACCGTGCTCGTGATGGCCGATGTGCTCGACGTCTACAACTACTCACCAAAGCAGCTCGTCTTTGGAGCGATCCGTCCTGACACGGCGGTCTCGCGCGGCTTCGCTTTCCATTCCTTCGACGAGGAATATCCGCTGGAGGAGTTGGTCGTTGAGGTCATTCCTAAGGAAGGGAAGACCCTCCAGAATCGAGAGCTCTACCACACGCGCGTCGAACCGGGAAATGCGCCGGGAACCTGGCGGGTGGAGGTCTTGATCGACGGGCTTCCCAGCGACGCGGGCATGTTCGAGGGCTTGGTTCGCGTCCACACGAACAACCCGGACCGCGCCCAGATCGAGATACCATTTGCGGGCATCGTCCGATGACGCTCGCCACCCATTTCAGCGATCGCCTCGGGCCGGACCTCTTCGGATCGAGCGGAACTCAACCCTTCACGAACGGGTGCTGTGGTTCCTCTTCGGCGCTCGCGTTACACTTCGCCCGTCGCGCTCGCGCGCGATTCGACTCTTCGAAAGAGAGCCCGGGAGGCCTCTATGAACGCTCAGGACAACAACGTGCAAGAATTTAATTACTCCTCGGTCGACGCCTCTAGAACTGTGGAGCGAAGCAACGTCTTTCGCTCCTACCGCTTGGGATGGGGCGCTCTCTCGCTCCTGCTGTTCGCGGGGACGAGCTTCGCGATGACCTCCGCGTGCGACGAGGCCGTCGTCTCGGCGAGTACGGGAGGAGAATCGGCTTCGATGGTGAGCCAAGAGACCGAGCAGGTTGTGGCTGATCAGGATGAGTCCGAGGAGGTGCCGAGTCCGTGGACGCCGGAGGTCTTGGATACAGGCGTTGACCTTTCGGAGGTTGAGACGGACTCAGGAGATGCGGTCGCGGCGACGGATCAGGACCCTCCTGCGCCGGCTCCCGTTGTCGTTACGGAAGGCTCCACCGTTAAGCCTGGAGACGTAAAGGTCTCCGATGAGGCGGTACGAAAGCGGGTCGCCGATGCTGTGCGAGCCCACGACGAAGAGGCCTCAAAGCGGCGTGCCCCCGGCGTGTTCGCTGGCGGAGCTCCGGATGAACAGACCCTCGCGAAGAATCCCGAGAGCGGCTACATCCACATCGAAGAGAAGGACGCCATTCGCGACTTTGGAAACCTGCGCCAGGGGGACAAGGTCGACCACGTCTTTGAGCTTTCGATTACCGGCGAGAACGACGTCGTCGTGGATCGAATCCAGCCGAGTTGTGGCTGCACGGTCTCGTCGAGTGACGTTGTGGCGCCCGACGGATCGACGATGCCTTATGACTTTGGCGCGCCGCTGAAGCCGGGCTCCAAGCTTCACGTGAAGACCAAGCTGGATACGAAGAAGAAGCGCGATCGCATGGTCAGCGTCTTAACCGTCCTCGGCAATGATCCTCGCGGCAGTCTCCAGTTGCGCTTGATGGCCAATGTGGTGCCGTTCTTTGAGGTCAGCCCGAGTAGCTTGAACTTCGGGCAGCTGCGGCCGAGTCAGGTCGTGACGCAGTCGATGACGATCTCCAGTGCGGGGGGGGATGTGTTTGCTCTGTCGGTGAGTGAGGAGCTCATTCCCGCTGAACTGAGTGTCAAGCTGGAGCCGATTGAGCCCGGCGAGGATGGTCGGGCTTCCACATGGAAAGCGGAAGTGACACTCGGTCCGAAGATTCCCGAGGGCGCCCGGCGAACCTATACCATTCAGTTCAACAGCGACCAGGCGGTCGAAGGTGGAGCGGTAGGGGAAGACCAGCATCCGACCTATCACACCACGGTGGCCTATGCGGTGGCCTCTGTGACCGGGCAGGTTTCTGCGATTCCGACCTACATGTCCTTCGGTCTGATGAAAGAAGGGCAGTCGATCTCGCGAATCGTCCGTATCGAGAACCACGATGAGGGCTTCGAGCTGACGGCGCCGAAGGTCTCACTGGTTGGGTACAACGGAGACTTCGAGCACAAGACGGCCGCGACGATCGAGGTTACCGAAGTCAATGAGGGACGCTCCTATGACGTCAAGCTGACGATGGTCGGCCCGAAGGGATTGACCGGCACTTTCCGCGGTAAGCTCTCGATCGCCGTCGGTCATCCGGACAAGGAGTTCTTGGTACTGCCCTTTACGGGAGTGGTGCGGTCCAACACGCCGTCTCCCCGGGGCGCCAAGTAGCTCTTGAGCGCACTTGGAGCGCGGGTTCGTGAAACTCGCGCTCACAGGAGTGCTAGCTAGACCCAACTCCCGCGCCGATCTTGAGTCCTCATCCATCTAGCTCGAAAGTGTCCGCTTGAAAGGGCCTCGTCGAACGTCGCTTTCCGGTGACCGGTGAAGAAGACTCTCGGTGAACTTCTAATCGAGGCGGGAGTCATCGATGACGATGGCCTGCGGGAAGGGCTAGCCCACCAACGCAATCGAGGTGTTCGGCTTGAGGAGGCGCTGCTCTCCCTCGGTCTCCTCGATGAGGTTGCCCTGACTCGAGTCCTCGCTCGTCAGCAGGGCATGCCCTTTGTCGATCTGGAGAAAGGCTCAATCTCCCCGGGGATCTTGGCCCGCATTCCGGACGAAATCGCACGTGAGCAGAAGGTCTTGCCTCTTCTCGAGCGCGATGGAGCTCTGATCGTGGCGATCGATGATCCGCTCAAGCGGATTGTGGCGGAGGAGCTCGAGTTCCTGCTCGGCGAGAAGGTCTCTTGCGCGCTCGCGGCACCCGGAGCCCTGAGCCAGGCTATCGCTCGGGAGTACGGGGGAGGCGAGGCTTCCTCCGCGCCGGTATCGCAGGCCGTTGGTTTGTCGAGTACGGATGACGAGTCGGATGACGCTCCGGTCGTGCGGTTGGTCGGGCGAATGATTCGAGAGGCGCTCGAGGCGCGGGCCTCCGACGTTCACGTAGAGTGTCACGCAAGTCGCGTGGTGATTCGGTTTCGCGTCGACGGACTCTTACGCGAAGTGGCCGAGCACCCCGCCCATCTCGCGGCGCCCTTGATCAGTCGCTTGAAGATCATGGCGAACCTCGACATCGCCGAGAAGCGCAAACCCCAAGACGGTCGCATCGAGCTCGAGGTGGAAGCCCGGCCAATCGATATCCGAGTCTCGGTGCTTCCGGGAAGCCACGGCGAGTCGGTTGTTCTGCGCTTGCTCGATCGAACGGGCGCGGTTCTCGATCTGGCTCAACTCGGATTTAGCGAAGACGATCGCGCGTGGTTCGACAAAATCATTCGCAGGCCGAACGGGATCGTGCTCGTTACGGGACCCACGGGCTCGGGCAAGACCACCACACTCTACTCAGCGCTCTCGGAACTGAATCGACCGGACGTGAAGATCATCACGGCCGAGGACCCGGTCGAGTATCACATTCCGGGGATCAATCAGGTGCAGGTGAATAAGCGCTTTGACCTGACCTTCGCGCGCATTCTGCGTTCCATGTTGCGCTGCGCGCCGAACATGATCCTCGTGGGCGAGATTCGAGACTTGGAGACCGCGAACGTGGCGATTCAAGCCTCGCTGACCGGGCACTTGGTCTTCTCGACTCTCCATACCAACGACGCGACCAGCGCGCTCACCCGCCTGGCGGATATCGGGGTGAAGCCGTTTTTGGTTTCGAGTGCTGTGCAAGCGGTTATCGCTCAGAGGTTGTCGCGTCGGTTGTGCCCGAGTTGTCGCGAAGCGTATGCGCCCACGGGCGAAGAGCGCGACTTGCTGGGCTTGCCACCGGGGAGCGGAGACGAGCCTTTCTATCGCCCGAAGGGCTGCGCGGCCTGCGAAGGCACCGGTTACTTCGGACGAGTCGGCTTGTTCGAATTGTTTGAACTCGACGCGGACCTGCGCGAGCGGGTCTATCGCGGCGGACGGCTCTCCGAGATCCGGCGGGAAGCGATCGAATCGGGATGCCTGCGCTCGCTGCTCGCGGATGGGGCTCGAAAAGTTCAGGCTGGGGTTACCAGCGCGGCAGAGGTTCTGCGGATCGCTCGCACCGAACCGGAAATTGGAGGCAGCTCATGAAGCTCGATGATCTACTCAGTCTCGCCATCGAGGGCGGGGCTAGCGACCTGCATCTCAATCCCGGCCGCCCGCCGATCCTGCGGGTGAGCGGCGAGCTGCATGAAATCGATGCGCCGATTCTCGACGATCAGAGTACGGGCGCTTACGCCAAAGAGCTCTGCGACGAGGCGCAGTGGGCGGAGGTCGAGAAGGGCGGGACCAGTGACTTTGGAATCGCACACGGCAACGGGAATCGCTTTCGAGTCAGTGTCTTGCGCCAGCGCGGAAGAATCTCTGCCGTGCTCCGGCTGATTCCGAGTGAGCTGCTCTCCCTGGATGAGATCGGGTTGCCGACAGCGGTCCGCGAGCTGCTGACGCGTCCGCGGGGATTGATTCTCGTCACAGGGCCGACCGGGTCGGGAAAGACGACGACCCTGGCGTCGATGGTGAACTGGATCAATACCGAGCTCGATCGACACATCGTGACGATCGAGGACCCCATCGAGTACTACCACGAGCACAAGCGCGGCGTCGTGACACAACGCGAGATCGGTACGGACGTGCCGAACTTCCCCGAGGCGATTCGGCGCGCGTTGCGCCAGGATCCGGACGTGATCTTGGTTGGGGAGATGCGCGACCTCGAGACGATCTCGGCGGCGATTACCGCGGCCGAGACCGGACACCTGGTATTCGGCACTCTTCACACGACGGGGAGTGCAACCACGGTCAACCGGATCATCGATGCCTTTCCAGCGAACCAGCAGGAGCAGATTCGCTCCCAGCTCTCGGTCTCGATTCTGAGCGTCGTCTCTCAAGTCTTACTTCCGCGGGCTTCGAGTGCCGGGCGAAAGGCCGCGTTCGAGGTGATGTTGATGACTCCGGCTGTCGCCAACCTGATCCGCAAGAAGGAGACCAACAAGATTCCGTCCACGATCCAGACCTCCCGACGAATCGGAATGATGGCGCTCGACGATCACTTGATGGAGTTGGTCAAGAGCGGAGAGATCACTCGCGAGGCTGCGCTCAGCGCTGCACAGAACCCCGGGGAACTCGCGGACCGCATCTAAGCTCTCCATGGTCGCCAGCAATCCACGCCAGCCTCGCAGGCTGCTCGGGCAAGTCTTGAAGACGAACGGCATCGTCGACGAAGCCGCGGTTCAGCAAGCCTTGGCCGAACAACGCAAGACCGGCGGAATGATCGGCGAACACCTGGTGGCGTCGGGCGCGTGCACCTCGCGGCACGTGCTCTCGGCGCTCGCGGAGCAGTCCGGACTCGAGTTCGTCGAGGTGAACGCGGTAGAGCCGAGCCCCGAAGTCCTCGCGATGGTCGACGGCGACATGGCCCGCGCCTTCGGTCTGATGCCGCTCGGACACCGCGGTGACACGTTGGTCGTCGCGCTCTCGGATCCGCTCAACTTGCCGGTTTTACAGGACCTAGCCTTTTCCGCGGGGCGCGAGGTCCAAGCGGTGATTGCCGATGCGACCGAGATCTTGGCGCTGGCGAATCGTTGCTACGGGGAAGCGGCCAGCCTCGCGGAGACGATCCAACAAGCGGCGAGCAGCTCGGTCGGCGAGGACGCGCGCTCCGCGGCGCAGAGCGCGCCGGTTGTTCGCCTGCTCAACTCGATTCTCTTTCGCGCCATCCGCGACAACGCGAGCGACGTGCACCTCGAGCTCTTTCCGGGAGAGCTGCGAATCCGCTATCGGGTGGATGGCGCGCTCTACGAGATCGATGCGCCGCCCGCTCACCTCGCCGCTCCGCTCGTCGCTCGACTCAAGGTGATGAGCGATTTGGATATCGCGGAGACGAAGCTGCCGCAGGACGGTCGCATCGAGCTCTCGATCGATGGCCGTCCCGTCGATTTGCGGGTCGCAACTCTGCCCTGCGTCTCGGGGGAGAGCTGCGTTCTGCGAGTGCTCGACCGCAGCTCGATCGGTCTCACCCTCGAAGCCATCGGCGCGAGCAGCGAAGAGCGTCAAGTGCTCTCGGGGCTCGCCGCAAAGCCCCACGGCGTAGTCCTTCTGACCGGACCGACGGGCTCCGGAAAGACGACCACGCTGTACGCCATGCTGGCGGAGATCAACGACCCCGACACGAAGATCATCACGGTCGAGGATCCGGTCGAGTACGACATCGAAGGCATCGTGCAGGTTCCGATTCACGAGGATATTGGTGTGACCTACGCGCAGGTTCTTCGCTCGATGCTGCGACATGACCCCGACAAGATCCTGATCGGCGAGATTCGGGACGAAGACACGGCCGCGGTTGCGATCGAGGCGAGTCTTACCGGACACCTCGTGCTCTCGACGGTCCACACGAACGACGCGCCGAGCGCGATCGCGCGGCTACTCGACCTAGCGATCGAGCCCTTCCTCCTGACCGCCACTCTCGAGGCGGTCGTGGCCCAGCGCTTGGTCCGCAAGATTTGCCCCAACTGTCGCACCGAGTACGAGCCGGACGAAGAGCTCAAGCGCGAGCTCCAGAGCGAAGGCGTTCACCTGGCCGGCCGCTTGCTCGCCTACGGATCGGGCTGCGCGGATTGTTATCACACGGGCTATCGCGGACGGACGGCGATCTTTGAGATCATGCGCGTGAACGAGGAGCTCCGCGCGGCAATTCAGAGTGGCGCACCTGCCGACCAGTTGCGCGAGCTTGCGCGTGAAGCGGGCATGGTGACGCTGCGCGAGAGTGGAATGAAGCTCGTGGCACACGGAGAGACCACGGTGGAAGAAGTGATCCGCGAGACGCTGGGAGCATCGTAGATATGGCAAAGCGTCTTCAGCGATCGATGGCACGGCCGGGGAATGCAGGCGGGGAGTCCGCTGGTGCGGCGCCGCGGTCGTCCGGAGGGGGCCGGCGCGGGCCGCGGGTGCCCGCTCAGCTGGTGACGGACTTTACGGTGCAGCTTGCGACGCTGAGCGGTGCCGGAATCTCGATCGTGAAAGCGCTGACAGTGCTCGAAGGGCAAATGAAGCCGGGGCCTTTCAAGACCGTTCTGACCGAGCTGGTTGAGGATGTTGCTGCGGGTACGCCGCTCTCGGAGAGTATGTCGAAGCATGAGCGCGTCTTTGATCGGCTCTACTCCGAGATGGTGCATGCTGGCGAGGTGGGAGGCGTGCTCGATTCCGTGCTGACCAGACTGGCGATCTTCCGAGAGAAGGCCGCGACGATTCGCGCCAAGGTCGTCGGTGCGCTCGTCTATCCCGCCGTGGTTGTCTTGGTCGCCCTCACGGTGGTCTCTGTCGTGATCGTCTGGGTGATCCCGAAGTTCCGCGAGATCTTCCAGTCCTTCGACGTTGGACTCCCGGCAATGACTCAGATCCTGCTCGATATCAGCGAGCTGGCGACGACCTATTGGTATTTGGTCTTCGGCATTCCCGCGCTCCTGTTTATTGCCCACGTCGCCGGCATGCGCAGAGCTGGAGGCTATCGCTACACCATTCACGGCTTGATGTTGCGCCTTCCGGTTTTGGGCGACGTCTTGAAGACCGCACTGATTGCCGGGTTCGCGCGAACCTTCGGGACCTTGATCGAAGCGGGTGTCCCGCACCTCGACGCGCTCGGAATCGTTCGCGACACCAGTCCCAACGATGTGCTTGTGCAGTCGGTTGAAGACGTGCGCCGAACCGTTCGCGAGGGCGAAGCGATCTCCGCGCAGATGGCGGAGTCGGCGGTCTTCGACGATCTGGTGGTCAATATGGTCGATGTGGGCGAGGAGACCGGCGAGCTGGATCACATGCTGCTTCGCGTCGCCGATGCCTACGAGAATCAAGTGGATCGCAAGATCGACACACTCTTCAAGGTCTTGGAACCCGCGCTTCTAATCGCCATGGCGATCGTCGTAGGCTTTATCGTGGTTGCGCTCTTTATGCCCCTAATGAGCATTATGAACCAGCTGCAGAGCACTGGCTGAACGCGTGAAGCTCACCCTCCGAGTTCGCGTTCTCTTGCTCGTTGCTCTGTTCAACGCGGTCACCTTTGCGATTGCCGTTCCGGTGCTCTATCAAAAACTCACGAGCGAGAACGATCTCTCCGCGGAGAAGGAGATCGGGACGCTGGTGCGAGCGACGATGCGGCCCGCCGGCGATTTGAACGTTGCGCGCATTCTTCAATGGGCTTCATGGCCCTTCGTTGAGGACGCGATGGTGGTCGACAGCAATCTGGAAGAACAAGCGGATGGCGGATTGCGTGCTACGGGTGTCGTTCTGAATCCCGTGGGCAACAGCCATCGCCCGGCGGACTTTGACACGCAGCTTGTTCTCCGTGCCGCGAAGCGCGCGATCGAGACGCGACGACCGGTCTCGAATGTCTTGGGCGGACGCGCCGTTCCGCTGGAGGGACCCGAGGGGAGTTGGGGCGCCTGCTGGATTCGAAGGCAGCCGCTGCTCGAGTTGAAGCCGGTTTTTATGAATCTGCTGCCGTGGTTTCTATTCTCGACTCTGATCCTCACTTGCGTGACGTTCTTTTCCGTTCGGCAGCTGGTCTTGAAGCCTGTTGAAGTTCTGGCGGAGGGCGCGCGGCGCGTGCGCATGGGAGATCTCGAGACTCGGCTCGCCGTGCCTCATCGGCAGGATGAGCTCGCCGACCTGGTGCGCTCGTTCAATGAGATGACGGATCGCGTTCGAGGATTCAACGACCGGCTTCGCGATGAAGTCGATCGAGCGACGACCGAGGCGGAACGCGCACAAACCGTGGCCATGACGCAGCGGCGGTTGGCCGCCATGGGGGAGCTTGCGGCCGGGATTGCGCATGAAATCAACAATCCGCTCGGCGGTTTGATGAACGCGGTTGACGTCCTGCGACGCGGCGAGCTGCCCGAGGACAAAGTGGATCGATACCTCCAATTGCTGGAGACGGGGCTCGAGCGAATCGGACGAACGGTGGGGCAGCTCCTGCGGTTCACGCCGCGCGAAGCGCAGACGGAGGCGGTGCTCTTGTCGGCCGTGGCCATCGACGCGATTGCGCTGGTTCGTCATCGCGCGCGCCGTGGTGGAGTAAAGATGCGCCTCTCCGTGCCAGGGCTCCTCAACCAAGAGGTTACGGAGGAGTTGAGCCGGAAGCGCTCGACGGAGCTGTGTGAGCCCGGCCGACTTCCCGAGGTTTTGGGCGCGCGTCATGAGCTGGGGCAGGCGGTGCTCAATCTCCTGGTGAATAGCCTGGACGCGCTTCTGGAGCAGAATCGCTCTTCCGCCCGCCCGCCGGCGCGGATTGCGATTGAGATCTCGGAAATCGATCGCGGAGTCAAACTGGTTGTTGAGGACAATGGTCCCGGCGTGGATGAACGTACACTCGCGCGCGTGGCGGATCTCTTTTTTACAACGAAGGATGTGGGCAAGGGGACGGGCCTCGGCCTCTCCATGGTTCACAATATTGTCGCGGCCCACGAGGGAGAGCTCTCCTTCGAGAGCGAACCGGGGAGAGGCTTCCGCGTGGAGATCGTGTTGCCGCCCTATGACGAAGGCGCTCTGGCTTCGGAGAATCGATTGCCGGGCGGAGAGCTCTCGTAATGGATCTTTCCCACGTTCCGGTCTGGATCTGGTCGCTGCTCGCTCTGCTGCTCCTGCTCTCTGCGGCTTTTAGCGCGACGGAGACCGCGTTGTTCGGGTTGACCTCGCAGGATCGCGATTCGGCGGGGCGCGCCGCCCGCGAACTCCTCGACCGTCCTCGCGATCTCTTGATCACGGTGCTGCTCGGCAACCTGCTCGTGAACCTCTTATTCTTCGGGTTCTCGATGCGGCTCGAGCCACCGCTGGAGGGCGTTGAGAGTTCGGCGGGTCTCTTGATCGGATTCAGCGCGCTACTCGCGGTCATTCTATTCGGCGAGATCCTGCCCAAGACGGTCGGCTTGCGCGGGGGAGTGGTGGTCGCTCGTGTCTTTAGTCCGCCGCTCCTGCTCGGGGTTCGCTTTCTCGGACCGGTGCGACGCGTGCTCACGGCGATTCTCGACATCGTTCTGCGCATGGCGGGCAAGAGCTTTCATGAAGAGCGCGGGCTGACGCCTGAGGATCTGGCGGCGGTGCTCGAGCGCAGCAGCGAACGCGGGGTTTTGCTCGACAGCGAAGCGGGCTTTCTCTCGGAGATCGTCGAGCTCGACAGTATTCGCGTTCGCGAGATCATGACTCCGCGGGTGGATGTGCTGTTTCTGGATATTGAGCGGCCGGAGGAACGCGAGGCGGCGCTCGCGCGTGCGCTCGACGATCGTTTGTCCTGGCTGCCGGTCGTGAGAGGTGCGAAAGACGAAGTCGTCGGTCGGGTTCGGTTGCGCGATCTGGCGAACCAGCCCGAACGTCCGGTGGGCCAGCTGGTCATGCCGGTCAAGTTCGTGCCGGAAGTTGCCAGTGCGCTGGACTTGCTGCACGGATTGCGGGAGGACGGCCTCGCGGAGGCGGTGGTCGTGGATGAGTGGGGCGGAACCGCAGGAGTCGTCACGCTCGAGGACATCTTCGAAGAGATCGTCGGCGACCTGCGCGAGGAAGAAGAAACGCCGGAGAACCACGTGAGTGCGCTCGGAACGGGCCACTATCGCGTGAACGGTTCGCTGTCGATTCGGGACTGGAATGACGAGTTCGGGACTCGCATCGTTCCGACGGAATTCGAGACGGTCGGTGGGTTTGTCACCGCCTTGCTCGGGCGAATCCCCAAGGTGGGGGACGTCGTCCGGTACGGGCCGCTTGTGATGAAGGTCCACGAGGTGCGGGGTTTGCGGGTGCTCTTCGTCGACCTCTACCTCGAGAGCAGCGAGCCGAGGACGCCATGAGTCTCGATCTCCTGCTCGTCGCTCTCTTCCTCTTCTTATCCGCCGTTTTTTCCGGCAGCGAGACCGGCTTCTACTGCATCTCGAAGTTGCGCGTTCAAGTGGAAGCGCAGGGTGGGCGTTGGCGTTCGCGTCTGATTCGCTGGCTGATACGCGACGACTACGCGCTGCTGATCACGATCTTGATCGGCAACAACTTGATGCTCGAGTCGTTGACTCATGTCGTCGGCGGATCGGTCCGAGACAACATGTTGGTGCCCGACGCCTGGCTAGAGGTCGTCGTGACTCTTTTGCTCGCGCCGATTGTGTTCGTGACGGCGGAGCTGGTTCCCAAGGAACTCTTTCGTCATCGCCCGCACCTCCTGGTGGAAACCGTCTCGCCTTTGATCGCTGCCGCACGCGTGCTGTTCTATCCGGTCGCGGTTCCCCTGCGTGCGCTCTCCTCACTGCTCGTGCGCCTCCTGCGAATAGAGAGCTCCGACCTCTCGCGAGCGCTCGGGCGCGAAGCGGTCGTCGACCTCCTCGCCGAAGGCGCCAAGCTCGGACGGTTGGAACCGAACGCTGAACGGATGGCCCTCAATGTGCTCACGCTTCGAAATCTCTCCCTGGAGAGCGAGATGGTTCCGTGGGCACGGGTAGAGACGCTCGATCTCGCGGCCCCGCTGGCCGAGCTTCGCCAGCTCTCTACGCACTCACGCTTCAGTCGCATGATCGCGACGCGCGAGGGGGTTGTCGCCGGCTACGTGCATCAGCTCGATGTCTTACGCGCTGATCCGGAGCGCCCGATGGAGGACGCGATGCGCCCGCTTGCGGTCTTCGCGCCCGATCTGCCGGTGGACGCCGCGCTCAAGTCGCTCCGCATGAGTGGTCAACGGGCGGCCCTGGTCGGAACCAATGAAGTTCCACTCGGCCTGATCACGCTCAAGGACCTGGTGGAGACCATTTCCGGCGAGCTGGCCGGCTGGTAGGCCCGGAATCTGTCCGACGCCCCAAAATCGCGGGGAACCGGAGCTTTTTTAGGGTCCGTGGTCGCAACCGCACTCCCTCGCTAGGATAGTGCTCCGCGCGGACCTCGCACCGCCCGTTCCATTATGAGTCTTCCAACCTCCTTCGATCACCGCCCGCTTCCGATGGAACCCACTCGCAACGCGCGGGGGCGCCGCCCCTTCGACTCGCTAGCTTGGATTTTCGCGGCCGGGATGGGCTTGGCCGCTTTCGGCTTCGCCGTCGAACCCGCCCAGGATCAGATCCAACCGACGCTCACGACGCCCTCCTTCGCGACCTCCGATTCCAATGATCGCATGATTGCGGTCACCGGGATCGACGTCACCGGCACCTCGGTCCTGTACGTCATCGATACGATCGAGCGCCGCCTCTCGGTCTATCAGGCCGACGGTGGCGGTAAGAGTACGGCCGGGGTTCAGTGGGTCGGCGCTCGGAATATCGATCTCGATTTCGCGGTCGATGGCTGGAATGACAAGTCCGAAGTCACCTTTAAAGAGCTCCGCAAGCAGTTAGATGCCCGCGGCGTGCTCCCCGACTCGGCCCGCTAACCGTACAATCGAGCTTTCCTTCCAGGTGCCGACAGGAGCGCGCGCTCTTCAGGCCTCCCGGAAGGTGGGATCGAGCCTCACTCTAGTCCCCTGTCCATCTCCGCCTCCTGTTGGATCAAGGCGGTCTGAATCACCGAACGAGAATCTCCGAGGAAACCGTGGCAAACGACCAATTCTTCAGCTTTGACGAAGCCCTTGACGAACTCCGACTTCAGGAAGAAGAGCTCAAGCGGCTCGTTTCGGAAGGCGAGATTCGCGCCTTCCGCGAGGGCGAGACGATGAAGCTTCGGCGCGCCGACGTCGAAGCCCTGCGATCGGAGCTCTCCGGTGGGGAGGTCGTCGACCTGGGCGACGTCACCGACGATCTCGTCTTCGAGGACGATCCGGGGATGATTACCGAGGATTTGACCGATGTCGGTGAGGACACGCTGCTCGACGACGACGACGTCGAGGACATCGGCGAGATCGACCTCGACTCCGAGGAGTTCGAGGAGGAGGAAGCGGTGAGCGCAGCTCCCGTTCGCCGCACTCGCCCCGCCAGCGCTCCCGCTGCGGCGGAGGAAGGCGAGGAGATGTGGCTGCGCGGCTTGATGATCGCGACAACGGTCGTGTTGATCCTGATCATGCCGCTCACCTTCGCGGTCAGCTCCGGCGAGCTGAGCGGGATCGCCAGGAGCGTGGCGGGCATCTTCACCAACCTGGGCAGCTAGTCGCCCGGGTCCAGGGTCGCTCGCACCGCTGGCGAGCGAAGCCCCAGCTCGAGTCTCGGCCGCGATCTGTTGAGGCATCGCTTGAACCGCGGCTCGGAGAGGTATATCCATAGGGCTGCGCGAAGAGCTTCAAGCACGACATCTAGATGGGATCGCAAGAAGGGGACGGAACTATGGCGAACGGGAATAGGGATGCGCGGATGAATCCACTGAGCTTGGGGATTCTCACGGCGGCGGTTTTCTTGAGCGTGGGACTCAGCTCCTGCGTCTCGACGGCGCGCTATAAGGAATCTCAAGACGCGACGAAGCACTATCAACGTGCTCATCACGATCTGGAGCTCTATCAGGCTGAGCTGGAGGCCGAGGTGGAAGCCCTGCGCGCCCAGGCCGGCTTGGGCGGCCCGACCGCGACGGTGGATTCGAGCTTCACCCGCACGATCGATGAGCGGCTTGAACAGCTCAGAGAGATGGAGAGCCGGATCGCGGGTCTGGGCCAGGACGGCGATGTGACCGTGGTCGAATTCGACGGCGGCTTCGGCTACAGCTTGCGGGACTCCGTCCTGTTCGACTCGGGATCGGCGACGCTTCAACCCGAGGGACTCCAGATTCTGCAAGCTTTGGCTAGCGAGATCAGAACGCAAAACTTCGATCGGATCTGGGTGCGCGGGCACACCGATTCGGACCGAATCGTGAAGCCGGCGACGATCAAGCGATTCCCCAACGGCAACTTGGAGCTGTCCGCCCATCGCGCGATTCAAGTCGCGTCTGTTCTGACCCGGGACGGCGGGGTCGATGCCAAACGCGTCGTGATTGCAGGCTTCGGTGCCAATCTGCCTGTCGCACCGAACAGCTCCGCGGAAAACAAGCGATTGAACCGGCGTGTCGAGATCTATATCGAGCAGCCGGGTGGCGCGAAACAGCCTTAGTGAATCGAAGAGGAAGCTCGGCCGCCTCGCGCTGTGCTTCCCGTGGATTTTTTTAGTCGCTCTTCCCCTGAGTTGTGAAGGGGAGAGCGGCGAGATTTCACGCGAGCTCTACGAGCTTGAACGCTTGGCCTTCGTGCCGGCAGGCCGCGCTTACCTGCCGGGCTATCGTGAGCCCTACGACGTTTTTTCGGTCGACGAATCGCTCCTCATCGATCGCTTCGAAGCGACGCTTGGGGATTGGCGCTATTACTTCGGCGAGCAGGTTCCTTGGATCGACTCGAACTCGAAGATGGAATCGGAACCGGACTCTTGGCCCGTCTCTCTGACTCGGCCCGAGGCAGAGCAGCTGGCCGACAAGCGCGAGATGCGGCTACTGTTCGCCCACGAGTGGATTTACTGCGCGGTCGGGTCTCGCGGTCACCCTTTTCCGTGGGGGGCTAGCCCGCGTTCTTCCGTGGCCAACACACTTGAGCTGCGCCTGGATCGCCCGGCGCCGGTCGGCACGTTCGAGAACGGGGCGAGTCCATTTGGTTGCTACGACTTGCTCGGCAACGTTTGGGAGTGGGTTGCCGATCGCGTGCCCGGTCGCGGCGACTCCCAAGTGGCAAGCGCGAGTTCGGTCTCTGCGATGGGGGGCAGCTGGCGCTATCGATTGTCGCCGCTCTACGCGCTGCCCGAGCGGGGAACCAGCCGAGTGCCGGTCTTCAACGCCATCTCGATCTCGCCGGAGACTCGCAGTCGCGATCTCGGTGTTCGACATGGTGCCGATGCCCGCGAGTACTTGTGGGCGAAGTCGAAACACTGGGGAGAGGATGCGGAGGCCGAGCGCCGGTTGATCGCGATCGGTGCTCGCTTCGGCGACAAGGCCTACGAGCTCATCGCGGAACTGAGCCGCCTCCCCGACGCCGCGCAGGGGCTCGCCTGGTTGGCGGAAGGAGCTCGGCCTTGAGTGAGCCTGTCCGTCCCGGCCGTCCGGCGTGGAAAGAAGTGCGAGCGATTCTGGACGCGGAAGAGTTCTTTCCGTCGAGGAAGCTCGGCCAGAATTTCTTGCTCGACGAGAATATGGTGCAGCGGATCGCTCTCGATACTCAGCTCGGGCCGGAGGACTTTGCCCTCGAAATCGGAACCGGCTGCGGCTTTCTGACCTCGCATTTGGCGGCGCTGGATGCAGAAATTTTGTCGATTGAGATCGATCGAAGATTGTTGAAGGTGGCCACGCTCCTGCTCGATGGTTGGAGCAATGTTCGCTTGGTGCGAGCCGATGTCTTGGCGGGGAAACATCAGCTCGAGCCCGAGCTCGAAGCGCTCTTGCCCAAGGACCGAGACTGGCACGCGGTGGGGAACTTGCCGTACTCGGTGGCTTCGCCGCTGATGGTCGTCTTGGCACGGCTCGTTTCGCCCCCGAAATCGATGACCGCTCTGGTTCAGGCGGAGGTTGCTGAGCGAGTCGCCGCTCGGCCGGGCGGCGCGAGCTGGGGGCCGATTTCTGCACGGCTTCAAATTCAATACGAAGCTCAGCTAGTTCGGCGCGTGCCTCCGCAGTTGTTCTGGCCTCGACCGAATGTGGAGAGTGCCGTCTTGAGATTGGATCGCCGCGAGGAGCAGCCGACCCGCGAGAGTTTGGTGCGATTCGATGCCCTTGTCAGTCTCCTCTTCCAGTCGAGACGCAAGGCGCTCGTCGGGGTGCTCGCCAAAGCGACCCAAGATCGCGAAGGGGTCCGCACGCTGCTGGAAGAGCTCGAGTTGGACCCCGATCTTCGCGCTGGAGCCCTCTCTCCGGCTCAGTTGATGGCGATGGCCAGCTCCGCGCTCTGGTCGAAAACGTCCTAGTCGGCTCGAAGGAGCGGAGCGGAGCTGGATCCAGATGGGTCCTTTACCCCGGCGCTCGGGGGCTCTGAGAGCGCCCGAAGAGGGGCGGATCGATAATTTCGAGGTCGAACGGCGATTCGCTTGTCCCTACTGGAGGGGGTGGTATATTTTTCCGTCTCCGGTCGAACGAGTGGCGCGCATTAATGAGGCGGGTCAGGTTAGAGCCAGCTACGGCAGCCGTGGCGCCCTCTCGGTCCTCTGAATTTCCGACTATTCTTGTAAATCCTGACTCCGTTGTCCTATCCAGGACGGCAGTGAGCCGTGCGAATCCTCGGTGTCCGACATGGGCATGGGTCCACAGGGACCTCGGGTCGATTCCCGCCTCCTGTTTCGAAGTCTTGAGTCGGCCGATTCGTTTCGTGTGTTGCTGAACCCGTCTTTTTGTCGCGCCCTTGATTCCCCTGTTCGGCGCAGCGTTTTTGTCCCCTTTGGTCGGTGACGAGAGTGCGGTCTCGCTCGGAAGAACATCCTTGGCCCACGTGTCGCTCACGTGACCCGGACCTTTTTTTCTCGAGGGAACCGCGTTCGCCGCTGATCGAACGGAAGCCACCCGCGCTTCCAAAGTTGGAAAGCTTCTGGCTCCAGAAGCTCGGGTTCTTGTGTTTCGAGCATCTCATGGAAGATCACGAATTCAGACAGGTCATCGAGGGCGTCAAGCTCCGCATTCCCATTGAGGATGCGGTGCGGGAACGCGTGCCTGAACTGAAACGCGCTGGAGCTCTATACACGGCTTGCTGCCCCTTCCACGACGAGCGCACGCCCTCCTTCAAGGTCGACCCACGACGCGGAACTTGGCAGTGCTATGGAGCCTGCGGGACGGGCGGCGACGTGCTCAGCTTTATCCAGCGCTTCGACGGGCTCGGCTTTTCGGAATCGCTCGAACAACTCTCGGCCCAAGCCGGACTCGAGATGCCGAAGGGCTGGAAGAAAAAGCGCGCTGGGGATGCGTCGCGCTTCGACAAGCTCTACGACGCTCTGGAGCGCGCAGAGCGCTTCTACGGCAAGCTGCTCGCGGGCGAATCCGGTCGAGGAGCGCGGGCGTACCTCGCCGAACGCGGACTGGGATCGGCCACCATCGACGCCTTCGGGATCGGTCTCTCTCCGATGTCGGGCAATCCGCTCTACGAGTTTGGACAGCGCGACGGGGGCGAGTTGCTCTCGGCGCTCTACGAGGCGGGTCTCGTCCGCAAGGGCGAAGGTCGCTCCTACGACTTCTTTCACGGCCGGCTCATGATTCCCATTCGGGACGGGCGTGGCCGGACGGTGGGATTCGGCGGTCGCCGGCTCGACGATAAGCAGGACTCGCCAAAATACGTCAACACGCCGGAGACGCCGGTCTTCCACAAGGGTCGGTTGATCTACGGTTTGGACCGAGCGACGAAAGCCGTTCGCAAGACGCGGCACCTGATCCTGGTTGAAGGCTACACGGATGTGATGGCGGCCCATCAAGAGGGCTTTGGTCACGTGGCGGCCGTGCTCGGTACATCGACGACGGAAGATCACGCTGGGCTCGTTCGCCGAACCGGGGCGCGCAGGGTCACGTTGGTCTTTGACGGAGACGAAGCGGGACGACGCGCGAGTTTCCGAGCCCTGGAGGGGCTCTTGCCGCTTCAACTGGAGATCGACGTCCTGCGGCTCCCGGCGGGTTCAGATCCCTGCGACCTGTTCATCCGCGAGGGCGCGACGGGCTTCGAGCGGCACCTCGAGGACACGCTCGATTGGCTCGATTTTGCTCTCTCCGGACTCAAAGAGGAGCAGGGCGCCAAGCTCTCCGATGGGGTGGATCAGGTCCTGCGCCTCATCGAGCGCTTGCCCAAGCCGGTTCACCGCGAGTCGTGCATGACCCGGATTTCCGAAGTCTTGGAACTGTCGGGCGAGTCCATTCGTCTTCAGGCGCGAGGGCTGGCCGGACGTCGGCGGACCTCGACCCGTCTCCCAGAGGCACCCAAGAGGGGAGCCTTGGTCGACTCGATCCCCCCTGCAGGCGCTGAGCGGGGTACTCCTACTTCGGCGAAAGCGCCCCAAGCCCCTCTATCCCCACAAGAGTCCCCTCGAGCTGGAGCTTCGAGCGGCCGGAAGCCCTCGGCTCCGGTCCCTTCCGGTCAAAGCCCGTGGGCGGATGACCCATCCGGCTCGTTCGATTCCCCCTCCAAGCATGCTCCGCAACCGCAGTCCCAAGATCTCAACCCCGTTTCCGCTGGGGCTGAGGAAGCTCCGTCCGCACAGCCGGACGAGGAGCGCGAGCGCGAAGTCAAAGCCTATTGCCAGCTCGTGGGGGCCGTCTTGATCGACAACAGTCTGATCCCGGCTGTCTCGGAGAGCTTCGCGGGCTGCCCCGACGAGCGGATTGCCGACATCTTGACCACGGTCCTAGATCTCTATGAAAACGGGAGCGAAGACCTCGAAATCGACGCATCTCGCGTTATGGATGCTCTGGGATCGAACCCCGTGCGCGAGTGGGTTGTTCCGCTCGAGGAGAAGGCGCGGTCGGGCGAGAGCACTCGGTTGGTGGCGGAGGGAGCGGTGAAGTTCCTGAAGGCGCTCGAAGGACGGCGCTCCATTAGTCAGCACCGCAATCAATTTAATGAGGCGCAGGATGAGGAGACTCGTTCCAGCGCGCTCATGGATATTTGGAATGAAAGTCGTCGCTTAAAGGTGCCCGCGTCGGGTAACTCAAGCGCCGCGAAATAACGCTCTAACGAGAATTGAACGAACTATGTCGGACCAACGGATAGAGGAGACCATCAAATTGCTGATCGAGGAAGGACGCCAGAAAGGCGTGCTTTCCTATGCGGATATGAATCGCCTCCTCGAGGAGCAGTTCATTCCGCCGGACGGCATGGACCAAGTCTTCGTTGCATTGGAAGACAACGGCATCGACGTTGTGGAAGAAGCGCCTACGGACAATGCCGCGCGCTTGCCCCAGCGTCCTGCCACGCCGGCGCCTCGTGCACCCGCCCGTACCGTGTCGGCTGCGGCCGCAGTACGTGGAGTGATGCCCGAGAAGATCGACGATCCGGTGCGGATGTATCTGACTCAGATGGGGGAGATCCCGCTGCTCACGCGGCCGGAAGAGATCTTCCTCGCTAAGTCCATCGAGATTACGCGTAAGCGTTTCCGCAAGAAGTGCATTGCGAGCGGTCTGTGCATGGACACTTCCATCGCAACGCTCAACCTGGTGCGCGACGGTAAGCTGGCCTTCGACCGGACGCTCAAGGTGAACCCGAATCCGAAGCCGGACGACGATCCCAAGATCGTGGAGACGCTCGGCAAACCATTCCTGGCCAAGCGTCTGCCGGTCAACATTCAGACGATCGAGAACCTGCTCGCGCGCGTGCGGGAAGAGTATCGTCCGTTGCTCGACCCGAAGATCGGTCAACAGGCTCGTTCGGAACAACTGCGCAAAGTGCAGGTGCTGCGGCGCAAGCTTGTGATCCTGATCGAGGAGTGCCACCTTCAGGTCAAGAAGGTGCACCCCTATATCGAGGACCTCGAGGAGGCCTATCGCGATATGCGCTCGGTCGATCGCAAGCTGCAGAGCTTGAAAGGTGCCAAGCGCGACTCGGAAGCTGGGCTTGAACTCCAGGAACGCATGGCGGAGTTCGAGCTCCTCTTCTTGGAGACTCCCGCCCGACTCAAGCGACGCATCGAGCAAATTCGACTGCACCACGAAGAGTACGAGCAAGCCAAGCGAGATCTCTCGAGTGGCAACCTTCGACTCGTCGTGTCGATTGCGAAGAAGTACCGCAACCGTGGGCTCTCCTTCTTGGACCTGATCCAAGAGGGCAACACCGGCTTAATGAAGGCCGTCGAGAAGTACGAGTACCGCCGCGGTTACAAATTCTCGACCTACGCGACTTGGTGGATTCGCCAGGCTATTACTCGCTCGATCGCCGACCAGGCACGGACCATTCGTATCCCGGTCCACATGATTGAGACGATGAGCAAGCTGCGCAACGTCACCAAGAAGTTGATCCAGGCCAAGGACCGCGAGCCCTCGGTTGAGGAGGTCGCGGAGGCGACCGGAATCACGGTGGAAGAGGCCAAGCGCGTGCTGAAGATCAGCAAGCACCCGATCAGCCTCGATCGTCCGATCGGCGAGTCCGACGACAGCTACTTCGGCGACTTCATCGAGGATGAGTCGGCGGAGAGCCCGATGATGGCCGCCGGCCATGAGATGCTGAAGGAGCGGGTGGGCGATGTCCTCTCGACCCTGACTTTCCGCGAGCGCGAGATCATCAAGCTCCGGTACGGCATCGGCGACGGCTACACCTACACGCTCGAAGAGGTGGGGCGGATCTTCCGCGTCACTCGGGAGCGTGTGCGCCAAATCGAGGCCAAAGCGGTCCGCAAGCTCCGTCACCCGGTTCGAGCGCGTCTGCTCGCGAGCTTCTTGGACGGTGCCGCCCCGGATCTCGACCTCGAGGAAGAGCAAATGAACGCCTCGAGCTGAGGCAAGAAAGGCGGCGAAGGCCGCGCGAGACCGCCCTTCGAGGGTCATCTATGCGAGGGAAGTGGCGCTGGCCGCTTCCCTCGCTGCATTGGACTCCAACGAAATCGACTTGATTCGCCCCAATTGAGGGAGCGCGATCTCAAGACGGCTCGTTAGACTCTTCGCCCCCCCAATGGCACTAGGTCAACAGAGTATGCAGGAAGTATTGCGCGCGTTGCGAGGTATCCAGGACCTCGACTTCGAACTATTTCAAGTGAACCGTGAGTACGCACGGCTTCCCGCCGAGCGAGACGTCAAGCGTGAAGAGCTCGATCGACGGATTCATCGGCGCGATGAGATCGATGGAGAGCTCAAGACTCTTCAGGCGCAGATCAAAGAGATCGAGGACCACACGACCATGCAGCGTCAGAGGATGCGCAAGGTCGAAGGCGAGGCCGCCAAGTCGCGGGCCGATGCCGCGCTGCTCGCGGCCTTCCAGCACGAGCGTCAGAGCTTGCGCCGCGAGATCGGCGAGGCTGAAGAAGAGGGTCTGCAGTTCGTGGAGCGTGCCGACGAGCTCAAGGCGCGGGTGGAAGCCCTCGACGCGGAAATCGCCGAAGCCGAAACGGTCTTCACGGAGTTTTCGGGCAACGTGGACACCGAATCTGCTGAGGCGGGCAAGCGACTCGAAGAGCTCAACGCCGAACGCGAGAAGCGTCTCGGTGGGAGCCTGCCCCCGGATGTTCTCGACGTCTATGAGCGCTTGCTGCAAGCCCGCGAAGGCGTCGCGCTCGCCGAGCTCGACCAGCGCGTCTGCCAGGGCTGCTACATGTCGGTTCCGGCCAACGTCTTCGTCAGGCTCTCGCGCGCGGTGGATTTGGTTCAGTGTCCGAGCTGCGACCGAATTCTCTATCTGCCCGATTGAGCGAGCTCACCGGCCTGGTCCTCTCAGCGGCCGGCCGAACCCGAGGAAAGAATGGCGGCGGAGCCCTGCCTGGTTCCGCGCAGGTTGAGCTCGGCGGCGAGCAGGTTCCTCACCGTATTGGTATGCATGCTCCACTCGGGCGCGAGCCGCTGTTCCACGGGAGCGTCCCCCGTAATTCGGTGCAAGACTTGGTCGGGCGCGAGCAGCTCGACAAAATCCGCCAGCCACTGGATGTAGGTCTCCGAATCGAGCACGTGCAACCGACCGGCGCGCCATTCTTTTTCGAGCTGCGTTCGGCGTAGCACCATCAGGTTGTGAGCCTTGACTCCACGTGCTCCGGAGCTGGCCAGCACCCGCGCGGTCTCACGCGCTCCTTCGCGACCGTCGCCGGGCAGTCCGAGGATCGCGTGGGCGATGCACTCCAGCCCCGCGTCGAGACAGCGAGTCGTCGTCTCCATGAACTCTTCCACCGTATGGAACCGCCGAATGTCCTCGAGCACTTGGTTACTGGCGCTCTCCAAGCCGAGTTCCACCCAGACGTCGACTCGATTTCCAGGACCCGAGCCGGAGCGGAGCTCGACGAGCTCATCGATGGCCCAGTCCGGCAGGGTGTCGGGACGCGTCGCGATACTGACGCAGACAACGGGGTCTCCTAAAAAAGGCCGAACGGTGTCGAGCACTTCACGGAGCCGCGCGCGCTCCACGTAGGTATTCGAATAGGACTGGAAGTAGGCGATCACGCCCTGCGAGTCGTCGCGCCGCGCGATGCGTTCGATCCCCGCCTTGAGCTGGGCGGTGAGCGCGCTGCCCGTTGCGAGTGCTCCGGTGCCAGAGCCCTCCACGTCGCAGTAGACGCAGCCGCCGAAGCCCTTGGAGCCGTCGCGGTTGGGACAGCTCGAACCGGCGTCGAGTGCCAGGCGATAGACCGGACCGCCAAAGCGCTCGATCAGCCAGGGCCGCAGCGTTTGGAAGGGAAGCTCGGGCGACATGCGCGACAGAATAGCAGACGGATCGGGGAGGCGGCCGCGCGCGACGGGCTTCGCCTCGCTACATTAATGGTCAGCCGAAGGTTGAAGGGAGGGTGATTGAACCGTGGAAGATCGAACATTGGATAGTCAAGCCGTGGAACCTCCTCCGATCGTGCCCATCGTGATCGGGACTGCCGGTCATATCGACCACGGCAAGTCGACCCTGGTAAAGGCTCTCACCGATATCAATCCCGACCGGCTCAAGGAGGAGCAGGAGCGGGGCATGACCATCGACCTCGGCTTCGCCCGCATGACTCTCGATGACGGTCGAGTGGTCGGAATCGTGGACGTGCCGGGACACGAGAAGTTCATCCGGAACATGGTGGCTGGAGCGACGGGGATCGACTTGGTGGTCCTGGTGGTTGCCGCAGACGATGGAGTCATGCCGCAGACCCGCGAGCACCTGTCGATCATGCAGCTCCTCGGAGTGTCTCGGGGATTCGTCGCTCTGACCAAGATCGATCTGGTGGACGCGGAGATGGTCGAGTTGGCGACGGAAGATGTGAGCGACTTTCTGAAGGGCACTTTCCTCGAGGATGCTCCGATCTTTCCGGTTTCTGCCGAGACCGGCGCCGGGATGGAGGCGCTCGAAGCGCACTTGCGTCGCATGGCCTCGGAGATCGAGCCACGTCCGGCGACGGGCGTCTTCCGGATGCCGATTCAGCGCGTCTTCACGGTTCGTGGCTTTGGAACGGTCGTTACCGGGATTCCGGTAGCGGGCGAGATCGGACCGGGCGACCTGTTGGAGATCGTTCCGGCGGGATTGCGCGGCAAGGTGCGCGGGATCCAGGCCTACGGTCAGAGCGCCGAGCGTGCGCGAGCCGGTCACTCCACGGCAATCAACCTGTCCGACGTCGGACACTCGGAGGTCCAGCGCGGAATGGTGGCCGCGGCTCCCAACTTCTACGCTCCGATTCGAATGGTGGGGGCGCGGCTAACCGCTCTGCCCTCGCTGGCTCGCCCGATCACCAATCGAATGTCGATTCGAATGCACACCGGCACCGCCGATGTCTCCGGTGAGCTGGTCCTTCTCGATGCGGATGAGCTCAACCCGGGCGAGACCGCTCTCGTGCAGCTGCGAATGAAGGAGCCGACGGTCTGCGCTCCCGGCGACCGCTTTGTCCTGCGCCTACTGTCTCCCGCCATCACCCTTGGCGGCGGCGTGGTGCTCGAGGAGAGTCGCTATCGCTTAAAGCGGTTCAAGGACTTTGTGCTGAGCGAGCTGAGTCACCAAGAAGCGAGCCTCGGTTCGCCACTGACCTTGCTCGAGTCGATTCTCGCTCGAAGGGGCATGGAGGCTTGTACCGCGCTCGAACTCTCGACGGCCGTCAAGCGGCCGACACAAGAGATCGAGTCTTACCTCGGCGAGCTCATTGCCGACGGCCGAGTGGCTGCTCCGGGTGATTCGGGCCGCTTCTTACACGTCGATCGGTTGGCCGAGGCACTGGTGAGCCTGCGCGCGGTCTTGGAAAAGTGGTTCGCGGAGAACCCCACGCGTCAGCTCATCGATCTGCGAGACCTGCGAACGCTCGTCTCCTTCGAGCCCGACTTTCTGTCCCTATTGATCGCGGAGCTCACCGCGCTCGGAGAAGTTGAGGCGCTGCCGGGTGGCCGTCTAAAGTCACTTCGTCACGGGTCCAAACTGAAACCCGAGCAGGAGGCTCTCGTTCAAAAGCTCATGGCATGTCTCGAAGAGAAGCCCTTTCAGCCGCCGGCTCGCTCGGACTTGCCGGAAGCTTTGAAAGTCTCGGGGAAGGTGGCGTATCCGATTTTGGATTATCTCGTGGATAGTGAACGCGTCGTTCACATCGGTGGAGATATGTACCTGGCGGCGAGTGCGATCGATCGTGCGCGCGAGGCCATCGTCAAGAGCTTCGAGCGGCACGGCCACCTCGAGATTCCGGACTTGCGCGACGAGCTTGGAACCACTCGGAAGTTCCTCATTCCGTTGCTCGAGTACTTCGACGCCCAGGGCGTGACCATTCGTCAGGGCGCGCACCGCGTTCTAAAGAAGCGCTAAAACGAAGAGAGCCAGCTCAGTCGTCTCCGTCGGAGCGCCGTTTGCGTTGGCGCTTCAAATCTCCGCGCGCGCGTTTTTCTTGGACCCGTCTCTTCACGGAGCCGCGAGTTGGACGGGTCGCGACTCGACGCTTTTGTGACTGCAGAGCCTCGCGAAGGATCAACGCGAGGCGCTCGCGCGCATCTTCAAGGTTGCGTGCACGATCGCGAAAGCGCGACGCGTGAAGAACAAGTTCGCCGCCCGTCGTGAGGCGCGCCTTCAATCGCTCGAAGAGCAGGCTCTTGCGTCTCTCTCCCAGGACTCGGCTGGAGGCAATTGCGAATCTCAGGATCACTTTACTCGCGACCTTATTGACGTTCTGGCCGCCGGGGCCGCCGCTGCGTGCAGCGGTGACCACAAGCTCGCGAGCCGGAAGAACGAGATGGGAGTTCACGCGCAGGTCATCCACGAAGTGAAACCTAGCGGAGTTTTCTCGGAAGGTCTCGCACGCTCTTCAAGGATCCGCCGGCGGAGTTGAAGCTTGGAATCTTTTTCCCAGCGTGGCGACGTCGAGGCCGGAGCGGCACCCCGAGGGGCGGATTGGGCGGCGAAATGGGTACGGGCTCAGCCGAGTCTTTTAAGAATCACCTAGGAAACCGGGTGGAGGCACTCCTGTTTTTAGGCGGAGCGGTCCGATAGATGGGGACGTGCCTACTGGCGCTGGCCGATCCCCACGGCCGGAATCGAATGGACCTACGGGTTCAAAACCTTCGACAATACCCCAATCTGATGCTGGGCAGCGATCCGATCCAATTCAACGAAGGCGACGACGACCTCCAACCGAATGGCGAAAGCCAGACGGCAAGCTCTAGTGATGGAGCTGAGTCCAATCGCCCCGCAGCCAACGCCAACCTCTCTGAAACCGTCGATGCGACTACGGAGGAGTTCGAGTTCAGCGATGACGCTGACGACTTCCTGGGACTCGAGAGCGAGGTCGAGGAGCTCGAAGCCGCGTCTTCTAACGAGGACGAAAGCGAAGCGAACTTCAATGTGAGTGAGAGCGGAGAGCTCGATATCTCTGACGGCTGGTTGCTCGAGGTAGCGAGCGAAGAGAATTCAGCTCCCGTTCAGGAAGCCAGTTCTGAGATCGAGTCGGCTGATTCCGATCAAATCGAAGGGCTCGTGGAGACGGCCATCGCCAGTGCCGAACTCGGCGAAGAGGTTTTCGATACCGATACGCTCGTAGAGGATGGCTCGGAGTCCGAGTTTGACGACGACTTTGAGCACGACCAGGATGAGGAGACCGAGGACGACTTCGACGCGGAGTACGACGAAGAATTCGACGAGGACGAGAATGCCGAGCCGGCCTCATTCCTGTCGAAGAAAATGGTGCTGATCGGGTTCTGCGCGGGAATTCTTGGAACGGTTGGGCTCTTGATGACCAGCTCCGAGCCCGGCGATGATGTTTCCGGTGTCGAGCTTGCGAGTGGGACTCCCACGGCGCCCGTCACCCCTGTGGAAGCTTCGGGCGCGGAGACCTCGGTGGAGAACACGAATACAGCCGATTCGACGACCGATGCGACGGAAGCCGAGAGCACCGAGCCGATTGAAGATGTGCTCGAAGGTCTCCTCGCCGCTCCGATGGAAGACGCGGCAGCAACGGAGTCCGAACCGATTACGTTTGGCGAAGGGTCCGACCTCGCGATGAGCGCTGATTCGATCGCTGCGGTTCCGAGCCTTCCCAGCCTGCCGAGCATGCCGGACATGGAGTCCGTTGAGTTCGCCACGCCGGACGCAGAGGCTCCTCGCTCTGTCCTCACGAAACTCGCAGAAGGAGCCGAGAACGGCGACATCAGCGGCTTCATGGAATTTACCCCCGCGTCGGGCTCAGGATTCATCTGGACGGGCGAAGAAGTTCCGACCGCGTCGATTAGTACGAAAGGTCGCATTCTCACGCCGGCCGTTGGATTGGTCCGCGCGACCATGCACTCCGGCGAGCTGTTCGAGGGCAACCTCTACGCGGTTGGAAGCGACCGCGTGTGGATCGAGATGGGTCTCGGTCGCGTCGGCTTGGACGGCAAGAAGATCCAGAAGATCGTGCGTGTCGTTGAAGAGTCCAGGGATGGCGGGACGCCAGAGCCCACCCTCGGGCAGCGGGTTCGCATCCGCGCCGCTGGAGGAGTGCTCTACGGCAAGGTCAAGAGTCGTGAAGGAAGCCGCGTCACCATCGTCACGGACAAAGGTGCTCGGATCACGCTCTTGGACCCTCAGATCGAACCGATCGGCCGACTTTCCGGCCTGGTCCTCAACTAGTCAGCACATCCTCCGCCAACTCGAGAGAGACCCTTGTTGACGCTGGTGGGGAGGGGACCTACTCTTCCTGCCGCTCGGGGTGTGGCTCAGCTTGGTAGAGCGCTGCGTTCGGGTCGCAGAGGTCGAAGGTTCAAATCCTTTCACCCCGACCACCCTCCGATCATCGAGATCCCCAGCGGATTTCGATCTAGGTTCTAACCGCTCCTAGACCCGGGACTGGACTGAGGAAGAGCAGCCGCTCGACACCGTCCTCTTTTTTCGCCATCTCGACGAAACGGACCTTTTTGGGGTCTAGAAGCGGGTTTCCTTGCCCGAGATCTCGTTTCCAAGGTCGCAATTCCCGTCGCGTAGTGCATGATGGCATCAGCGACGAGGGGACAAGCGTCTCCTAAACTCGCACGAACAACAATCACTCGCTTCTTCAGCCTGATGCCGTATTGGCACGCTGATCCGCCGGCCTGACCTGGGTGCTTCTCGCGCCCTCAGGTGCTCACCTTTGCGAGGGAAACATGCCTCGATGTTCGGGGCACCCCCTCGATTCCGCGGGTTCGCATTTTTTTCGAGTGGCTTCGGTCGAAGCTCTCGGCGGGCGCACCGTTTCGCGTACAGGACCTGATCGCGTGTTCGTTGGGCCTCGATGAGTTCGAACCCGGTTCGAGCATGGGCTCGGCTCGCGCAGCACACCATTCCCCTCTCGTTGGACAGCCGTTCATCGAGACCCTTCCCGACTCTTTCGGAGATAGAACCACGTGACGGAGAACAAGAACTCCACATCCACACCTTCCGAACCCGTTCCGTTTGGCGCGATGGAACGCCCCAAGCGCAAGCGAACGAGAAAGCCTCGGCCGCCGGCGGATGCCGCCGAACCGAAGACTTCGAGTGGGGGACGCACGTCGAATTCCGAGCGAGCGAGCGAAAAGGCTGGAGCTTCTACGGGCGGAGAAAACCCTCGCCGGGAGACTTCACGCGACGGAGGTGAGGAGGGGAGCCAGCGGCCGCCGCGTCGCCGACGTGGGCGCCGAAGGAAGCCCGGAGGAGCTCGGCGCGAGGAGGGCGATGCCGAGAACAAGACCGCGGATCGCTCGAACACGAACACCGGGAGCGCGGAGGCCGGAACTTCACCGGAGTCCAACCGAGGAGGAGCCGATCCGGGCGCAGCGGGAACACGCCGGCGAAGTCGTCGGGGAAGGCGATCGCCACGCGGCAACCAAAACGGAGAGGCGCGGCAGAGCGAACGAACCGGCGGCCAACAAAATAAACGCCAGCAGGGCGGCGGCGGTCGAAAGGGCGAGCGCATCGAGACCGAGGGATTACTCCTGATCGAGCACGCGGGGCATGGGCACCTGCGGCACCGCGACCGCAACTGGGCTTCGAACAAGGCCGACGTACACGTCGCTCCGCAAATGACTCAGAAGTTTGGCCTGCGCGAAGGCTCGATGATTCGGGGCATTGCCGGGCCGGGCTACGGTCGGCACAAGCACGAGCTAGTCGATGTCACCGAGGTCGACGGTCGTCCTCCGAAGGAAGCTCGTCAGATCAAGCACTTCAAGTCGCTGACCACGATCGACCCGGACTATCACTACGCGGTCGGCACGGAGACCGGCGACTTGTCGCTGCGCGTTCTCGATCTGATGTGCCCCGTCGGTCGCGGGCAGCGCGGCTTGATCGTGGCGCCGCCCCGGAGCGGCAAGACGATCTTGATGCAGAAGTTCGCCAAGGCCATCGAGGACCACTACCCCGACGTTCACCCGATGGTGCTGCTCGTCGATGAGCGGCCCGAAGAAGCGACCGAATGGACGCGCACGATGTCTCGCGGCGAGGTCTTCGTGAGCACGAATGACGAGCCGCTCAAGCACCACGTTCAGGTCTGCGAGACCGTCTGGAAGCGCTGCCAGCGCTTGGTCGAACTCGGCGAAGATGTCGTCCTCATTCTCGACTCGATTACCCGTATGGCGCGCGCCTACAACAACGTCTACGGAAACAGCGGCAAGACCATGTCGGGCGGACTCGATTCGCGCGCCATGGAACGCCCCAAGCAGTTCTTCGGCGCAGCGCGCAACACGGAGACGGCGGGTTCCCTCACGATTCTCGGGACGACACTGATCGAAACCGGAAGTCGGATGGATCAAGTCATCTTCGAGGAGTTCAAGGGCACTGGCAATATGGAGCTCGTTCTCTCGCGTAAGCTGGCCGACCGTCGCGTCTTCCCCGCGATCGACATCGAACGCTCGGGCACCCGCAAAGAGGAGAAGCTCGTCCCGCGAGAGCGCCTGCGCTTGACCAACACGCTGAGGCGCGTCCTCGGCAAAATGCACTTCGCGGAGGCGATGGAGCTCTTGCTCTCACGCCTCGAGAACTGCGAGACGAACGATGAGTTCTTAGCTCGGTTCCAAATCGATCCCGACTGATTTCAACTCGTGAGCGACCACTCTTCGAGGCTCGGTTCCGATCGCGCCGAACGAGCACCGGGCCACATGCTGGCGCTGGTCGTGCTGTTTGTCGTTCCGTTCTTCCTGCGACTGTGGCCCATCGAGCACGGTCTTCCGGAAAACTATATTCCGGATACGCACGTCGTTCGGAACGCCTTGGGCATGGCGAAAGACAAGACGCTGTGTCCGCCGTCGGGCCAGTACTCGACCTATCCGTACCTTCTGCCCTACATGCTTCTGCCGGTCTATGTCGGCGAGTACGGGCTCGGCCGAGTCACCGGCGAGTGGGCGGGTGCCGGTGAATTCAAGCAGAGGGTGATGGAGGACCCGGCGCTTGTGCATCTGCCGGCGCGGATCCTGCTCGCGTTGCTCTCCGCGCTCACGCCACTCGTCGTCTTCAAGGGAGCACGCGCCGCGGGAATGCGGGGCGGTGCGTGGGTGGCCGCCTGGCTCGTCAGCACGGGGCTGTTGCACGTGCACTTCTCGGTTCAAGAAAGGCCCTGGGCACCCTTGGCGTTCTTCATGGCGTTGACGGCGCTGCATGTCATTCGCTACTCGAAGAGCAAGGCTACGCGTGATCTCGTACTCGGCGGTATTGCTGCGGGACTCGCCTTTGCGACTCACCAAGCGGGTGTCCTGGCGCTCGGGTTGTGCGGGCTTGGTTGGTTGTTCGCCTTTATCGAAGGGCGCGGCATCGAGAAGCGTCGCATTTTTCTTTCCGGAGCAAGCTGTGTTGCGATCGCAGCCGTCATCGGGCTGGTGATCGGTCATCCGTACTATTTAATTCACGGCGCGCCGGTCAGCACCTCCTTCGACCAAGCCGCGGAGATCGATATTGGGATCGGCGGACAAGGGCTCATCTTCGAGCTGCGTTGGGCATCGGTCGTGCGCCTCTCGCGCGCGCTCTTCGGCTACGACCCCGCGATCGTTTTGCTCTCCGCCCTCGGCTTGTTCGGCGCGCTCGCCCGGCGCGAGACGCGCGCCGTAACCGTCTTCGTTTTGGCCTGGCTCGCGTTCTTCCTCTCGAACCAAAACGACCACGTTCGCTATCTGCTGCCGGCTGCGGTCCTGCTCGTCTACCCGGCCGGCATTGCAGCAGACCTTCTACTCAAGCGCCGTTTCGGTCTGCTGCTCCTCGCACCACTTTGTGTCCTGCCCCTCGTGCAGGCGACGCGCTTTGCCTGGGTCCTTCGCCAACCGGACTCGCGAGTGCAGGCACAGGAGGTGATCGAAGCTCTTCCGGACGACGCCGTGATCGCCATCGATCGTTATGGTCCCGAAGTTCCGATGAATCTGACGTGCTTGGTTCGGCTCGCGAAGTGGCGAAAGCTGGGTTCGCGCGAGCAGAATCGACTCGCTTTCCTCGAGGCCGGAGTGCTGCCCGCATCGGGACTCGGCCGGGATGTGATGCGCTTGAAAGATTTGTACGATTTCTCAGACCGTCAGCGAACGTATGCACTGAAGCCGAGTGTGGTCGCCGATCTCATTGAGACGCGCGGCGAGGCGAGTGCTGCGCTCGCCGTCTCGAGTACGGCGGAGTGCTTTCGAATCCTTGGAATCACGCACGTGCTCCTCGTTGACCGTCGCCCGCTCGATGAGATTCCGCCACCGGTAGTGGATCCCTACCCCGGACCCGAAGAGGCTCCCAATCCTCGACCGCTCGAACTCGGAACAGCCAAAGCCATCGGGCTCTATCCCACCGTGGGTTCAGAGCGAACCGCCGAAACCCTGCTCCCGACCGACATGGATTTCCCACTCACCTCGATCTGGCAAGTCGAGCGCCCCGGTCCCTGGATGGTCTTGCACGAGCTCGAGAACTGACCCGTCTCCCGGCTCAGTCGTCGTGTCCCTGTAGGTAACCGAGCGCTTCGAGTTCGCGAACTTCGCTTTCGGTGAGCGCTGCGGGTTCGGAATCCGCCTGGGCCGGCTCGACGTTACCGAAACCCGCCTCGTCCAGCCGGTCGCGGACGCGCGAGGTGTAGCGAACGAGCGCATCACGCGCCTCTTCCAATTCGCGCACGAGCTCGGGCTTCGATGCGGCGAGGTCTTCTTGTTCAGAGGGATCGAGCGCGAGGTCGAAGAGCTTGACCTCATCGCGTTGGTCGGCGTCAAAACGTGTCCAAATCAGCTTGTAGTTGTCTTGCCGAAAGCTTCCGATCGAGTCGCCATCCCAAGTCTGAAAGTCCTCCGCGAAGAGCGGCAGAAGCTCGGCGGGATTGCCGGAGACAAGCGGAAGCCAGCTGCTGCCTTGTCGCGGAAAGTCATCCTTCGCGCCCAGGAAGTCGAGGATGCCGGGCAGAAGGTCGACTTGCGACACAAGTTCGGTAATGACTCGAGGGTGAACACCGCGGCGCTCGCGTTCGCTCTCCGGTATCCAAAGGATCAGCGGCACGCGCAGCTGTTCCTCCCACATGCGGTAGCCGTGATTCCAGTCGCCGTGATCGCGAAACTCCTCACCGTGGTCGGAGAGGATGACGATTGCGGTTTCGTCGAGGAGCTCGTGCTCGCGTAGATGATCGACCAGCACGCCGATCTGGCGATCCTGGTAGAGAATCTCGTTGTCGTAGACATCTTCGATATAGCGGAGATCCACAGGTCCGATTTGATCGGCGGACTCGAGCAGGTGCTTGCGGCGCATGCTCGACCGGTACATGGGGCCGCGGTAGTCGCGTCCGAACGGAGACGTTGCCACCGAAGGGGGAGCGTAGGGCGTGTGGGGATCGAGCGAGTGCAGGTACAGAAAGAAGGGCTCGTCTCCGTTGGCCGCGAGCCAGGGCAGAGCGGTGGAGTTCAGTTGGCGTGACGTGGCCGGCGCCGGGCCATCGCTCGCATTCCCGATCGCGGTGTGGTCGACAAAGCGCCCGAAGCCCTGACTGAACTGCAGGCTGGCGCCACCGACCTGTGGATTCGCAACTGCGGCCCAGGTGGAGTAGCCGTTCTTTGCGAGGGTTTCCGCCATCGTCTCGAAGGATAAAGGCAGCGGAAGCTCGAAGCCCATCCCATGCCAGCTGGGGTAGAAACCGGTCAAGACGGTCGCTGTCGTTGGACGTGTCCAGGGCGCGACGGCGTAGAAGTTCTCGAACCGAAAACCCTCGTCGGCGAGTGCATCGATTCGCGGCGAGGTGGGATTGCGCGCGCCGTAACAGGAGAGGTGGTCCGGCCTCAGCGTGTCGATGACGTAGAGAATCAGATTGAGGCGCGGGTCCGCTTTGGCGCCCGCGCGAACCAGTCGCGGTTCGCCGATCGCAGCGGGAACGGGCCATCGTCCGAGTGTCTGCCAGGTCAGAGCTCCGGTTCCGACGAGCTCTTTCGTCACGACGACTTCGCGCTCGACCCATGGCTCTTTGCGATCGCCTTCCGCGGGGGGAGCCATGGAGAGGAAGTGTGAGTCGAGTGTGACGGGGTCGCCATCGAACGGAGTCCAGATCAGCTGGAACTCGACGTCGAAGGAGAGCTCCTCATCGACGTCGATCGATTCCGCTGGGTCGGCCCCGTCCGTTGGCTCTTCGATGAGATCGGGCAGGCCCACGGCAAAGCGAAGTTTGTCGCCGAGCTCGAGGGCGGCTTCTACATCGAGCTTGGACCCGGCTGGCAACCACAGAGCTTCGCGTCGATCACCGGACACTTGAGTGCGAACGGCGAAGCGTGCGAGCGGCGTCCCCGCCGGGCGAACCGATTGTCCTTCACTCCACAGCGGAATGAGGAGAGTGGGTGCGAGCTGCCAAAAGGTCGGGGCATTCTCTTTGGACCGCGCGATGCGGTACGCGTTGGTCAGGCTCGAAAAAGTCTCGGGCATTCGCGCGAAGTGAAGGACCGAAGCGGCCGGAAGGGGTAGCGACGTCTTCGCAGAGGAGTCCTTGGCAGCAGGTTCGGCATCGGAGCACGAGGCTCCGGCTACCAAGAGGAAGATCGCGATGCGCGAGTGATTCGATCGAGCGAGGTTCACTGGTCTCTATCCGGCTCCGCCGTGTCCGTACTGAAGGATGTCAAAAACGAATCCGCGAAAAGCGAGAGCTCAAATGCCTGATACTCGTCGGCTGGAAAGAAGCCTTCTTGAAAGCCGGCCTTCCCAAACGACTGGAGTAGATCGGCGCGATTCGAGATCACATGCATCGGTATGTCAAAGCTGGAATCGTAATCGGAGAGGTCGCCAATTCCCGGCGGTTGGTGGTCGCCGAGAAGGATCACGATGGAGGGGCGTTCCAGCTCGCAGACGAATCCGACCATCGTCTTCAAGCTGTAGGCGATCGTGTCGGCGTATCCCGATTCGGCATTCGGACAATTGGACAAGGCAAGCACGTCGATCGGATAGGTCTTCTCGGGAAAGCGATTGAAGCTGTTCGGGGCGCGCACCTCGCTCCACTTTTCGAAGTAGGGCGGAATCATGCTGAAGGGTGCGTGACTGGTGACCGACACGTACTGCATGAAGATGGGCTGAGTGCTGGGCTGGATCTCCTCTTCGAGCAGGTAAGCGAGCGCAAACTGGTCCGGCATGAACCCCCAGTGATAGGTGTGCCCGGTGTAGTCGAAGGCGTCGTTGAAGATGTCCTCTTGGAAGCCAAAAAACTTGCCTTCGGGCCATTCGGCTGTTGTTGCCGGTTGGACGTTGAGCGTGCGGTAGTTCGCGGCATTGAAGCGATGTGGCAGAGGCTTTAAATCGCTCGCGAGTAGGCTGGCGAAGTAGTGCTTGCTTCGCACGATGCAACCGGCCAAGAACTGCGCGTGCGCGAGCGAGGAGCTTCCGCCCGAGACCGAAGACGTGGCGTAGCTACTGCAGACATAGAAGCCCGCTTGATCGAGTTGGGAGGTGAGCTCTGTCGCGAGATCGTCGAGGGCTTGACGGCGCTCTGGTTTACGAATGAGCGAGCGGCCGTAGGACTCGACGAACAAGACGAAGACGTCGGCGCCTTCCAGTCGGGCGAGGTTCGAAGGGGCGGCTTCGCGCTCTCGATGGAGCTTCGGCAGGGACTCCCGGAACTCCCGGTGTAGGCCCCACTCGAGTACCGTGACGTCCAGTTCTTGCGCGACGTCGAGGAGGACAGGCGCCTGCGTAAACCCGTTAGCGTCGAGTTGCAGAGCCAAGCTGCCCGTCACTCCCGCGGTCCCAAAGACGAGCCAGAGCTGGGCGCTCATCCGCCTCGGTCCGGCGGTCGGAGCGAGCAAGAGCAGGTAGCTCACAAGTCGATAGATCACGACGAGGGCGAGGACTGTGGCGAGCCCGAGCCCGATGATCCAGAGCACGCGACCTGGACCGCTCGTATGCAGAAAGGCGATGTGAACCAGGCCCGGCAACATCATCACATCGTTGTAGACGACGAGGGGTTTGCCGTAGAGGTCGGGAACGAGCGTGGAGGCGCCGCGGAAGATCGGGATAAAAGCGAGAATCGAAGTGAAGCAGATAGCGGGGATCGGGCGCGATCGAATAAGTAGCGCGAGAGCGAGCGCGAGGGCGAGCAGGAAAAACAAATCGGGGCTCGGGCGGAGCAGGGCATCGAGTGTGCTCTCGGAATCCCATGGGAAGCGAATCGAGAGAAAGAGTTGTAGTGCGGCCAGCGAGGCGAACCAGGGGAGCGCACGGGGGCCGCTCGACGGAGGTGCGGCCAGCGCTTGTCGCTCGTCTGGCTGGAGAGCTGAGCTATCCATCAGTTGCGCTCGCAATCAGGCAGCGGTAGTTCATTTGCCCGGCGCCATACAGGCGTTCGAGACACACTCCCCCTAAGAAGGCGTCGAGCATTCTTCGCAGATCGGCGGTCGGTGCCCAGGCTCGAAGTCGTCCTAATCGGCGGGAGCTTATTCGGAGCTGCTCTTCACTGCGGTGAGGAACCTGCGTCGTCAGGTCGATCTCTTCGGTAATCGAGAGCCCGGCAGCCTCAAGAGCTTTGCAGTAGTCCGTCCGGCTGTAGATTCGTTTCGTTGCCCACAAGCGCAGGAGCTCGCGCGCGTCATCGGTGCCCGCGACGGATGAATCGATCGCCATGTCCTCGACGATGGCGATCTGTCCGCGGTCGGCGAGCGCACCTGTCAAGTGGGGGAGCGTGACGGCGAGATCGGGAGAGTGAAAGAGGGTCTCGATCGAGAGCAAGAGATCGAAGGTGCGGTCTGCGAGCGGAGAGTCGAAGCTGGAGACCTGAAAGCGAGACCGCCGGTCGAGTCCGAGGCGAGCGGCTTCGCGCTTCGCGACTTGAATCTGATAAGTGCTGAGACTGATTCCATCGAGCTCGGCCGTTGGCACGCGTGCGCCCAACGAGAAGAGGGACGCACCGAACCCGCAGCCGACGTCGAGGACGGAGAGCGAAGGAACGGATGGTTCGGGCAGCAGTCTGTCCCACAGCCAGTCATGCAGGCCGCCGGTTCCGGCAGCGGGGCCAGCTCCGTTCGGCGGGTTGAGACGCTTGTGCATCTCGAGTCCGACCCCAGCTGCCGTTCTCGACAGCCGGCGACGCCAGAACTGGTAGCGTGCGAGATCGTCGTACAACTGACCCAGCTCGCGTTCGCCTGCAGCTCCGAGCTTCACGCGCTCTCCGCTCCTCGCTTCTTCAGGATAAAGATGAACTCGTTGACGTAGCGCATGGGAATCAGCGGCTCGGCAATCTTCTCATCCGTCGAAAGGTCGCGCGCGCGCTCCCCCGGCAACAATCGACGCAGTCGTTGTCGCGGCCACTGATCGGCGTAGACCGAGAGCACCTCCAAGCCGACGTCCTTGAAGAGCGTCTCCCACTGGTCTCGATCGAGCGCATCCTGATGTCCGGTCGTGTTCTTCTGCCTCAGAAGTTTGCACCACAGGAGCCAAGTCAATGTGGCTGAATTTCGCACCATGAAACAAAGCCGAGCGTCGGGGCGGGCGACGCGGATCATCTCTTGAAGCGCGGCGCGGCGGTCAAAGAAGCGCTCGATCGCTCCAACGCAGGTGATGTAGTCGAACTCTTCATCCTTGAAGGGCAGCCGCTCCGCATTGCCCTGATGCAAGCTCGCCTCGGGCACATATTCTTCCGCAATGTCGAGCGCAGAACGAGAGACATCGAGTCCGCTCGGCTTCAACCCCCGCATGGCCGAAGCCTTGAGCAGCAAGCCCGGACCACAGGCGACATCGAGATGCTTTGCTCCCGCACGAGCTTCGAGCAACTGCAGGAAGATCGGATAGGCAGCGAGCGGTCGCAGGTATTCGAAACCGGCCGTCTCGTAGGTGTGGTCGAACCAGGCGGTGACGTCCTGCTGCTTCGCATCCGCGCTGGTTGTCTCAGTGGAGTCCGTCATCTTTTTAAGCGCCTAGTGATGGCTGGGAAACAGTGGGACATAGCGCGGGACGCTCGCGAGATAGGCCCGGTAGTCGGTCCCCATTCGCTGAGAGAGGTGATTCTCCTCCATGAGGACGCGGCGGTGCATGTTGAGGATGTACGGGAAGAAACCCACGAAGAGAACGACGCACGGGAACAGCAGCGCGTTCCCGATGTAGAAGGTATACATACCGACCAGGCCCGGATTGCGGGACAGCGTAAAGAGTCCCTTTGCGGAGAGCACGTCAGAGCTTTGACTCTTACGAAGCTGCAGGACGGAGTAGAAGGTCAGAGTCCTTCCGAAGATCACGAAACTGCCGCCCAGCACTTGGACTATCGGATTCTGAAGGACCTCGACCGGCAGCAGGTGGTCGAGGATCTCGGGAAACATCACGGCGGCGAGCGGAATGGAAAACATCGCGATGCCGAGTGCCGTCGGGAGTGTGAACTGAAGCAGCTTGGAGAGGAGCGATCGGTTGCGCGCTCGATGCAAAGCGCTCGTCGGGTCCGAAGGCGAATCCCCATCGGCTTTGAAGATGAGTTGGTAGGTCGAAGCCTCGCTCGGTATGGGAAAGACCGTGAGTTCAATCACGAGCGACAGGTAAGCCGTGATGATGAGCCAGGAAGTCGGGGACATTGCGCTCAAGGACTCGGGGGTTAGCGAGGCGTGGAGACTTCGCGCGAGTGCCGCAGCAAGAACCCGGCGTCGCTTGAGAATGAATAGGCCAAGAGCAGGACGGCTAAGCCGCTTGCGATACCACGCACGAGCTCTCCGAATGCGGGAAAGAGGCTCGCGAGCAGTAAGCTCTGTACGAGCGCGCAGATAATTCGGCCGCGGTTATTATTTCCCTCGCAGGGTTTCGTGTCGGTGCTCTTCAGCCCTTTTGCGCTCATCGCGAAGACGAACACGTATTTGAATGCGGGCAACAAGAGCGTCCAAGCTCCTGCGCCGGTCAGGCAGGCCGCGAAGATGGAGAGCACCAGGGTTGTGAACTGGTCGGTCTCCATGTCGAGGATGGCGCCCTCCTCGGATGCGCCGAATCTTCGCGCAACCCAGCCGTCGAAGAGATCGGAGACGACGACCACGAAAGCCAAGCTCCAGGCCGCAACATCAAATCGTCCGGTGGATAGGACGAGTGCGGAGAGAGCAAGGAGCGCGAGGAAGCGCGCGAGTGTCACCCAATCCGCGGCTTGGCGCCCTGTGCGCAATTGCTTCCAGAGAGTGAAGTACGAATAAATGAGCAACGCGAGAGCGGTCCAAGACCAGGCACTCGTGTTAGGTATTCGGTCTGTCGCTGCGGGCGAACTGACTACTATCCAGCCGACGACGGCGAGGCAGGGCAGCCAGATTGCGGCCTGGACCTGGCACCACCTTTGGCGGGCTCGTTCTTCAAAACCGGAGAGAGGCATGGATGGCGGTGATATGAGTGGAGTGCTCGGAGGCGTCCAGAAGGCGTACCGGAGGGAGTCCCGATTCAAACCGCTCCACTGATGAATTTACCCTATGCCGCGCGTTTCGATGGTAGATTGTTGATCGTGCCTTTTGGATCGCGGGCAGAAGACTGCCCGGTGCGAACCGAACGCTCTTCCGAGGCACCGATCCGATTCACCAGACCCATCCCCTCGATTCCCTCTCTATGGTCTGTGAACTTGTAGATTCTGCGGCGCAGGCCTTATGGCCCTCGCTACTTCAGCTTCGACAGTTTCTCGCCACTTCAGCTGCGCAAGAAGCCGACCAAGTTGCGTTCGTTCTTGGTTCGGGGGGCTGGGAGCTCATCACGGATCGGTCCGAATTGGAACGCGCCCGTCAGGCTTCGAACCCCACGCTCTTCCTGCCGCTGAACTCGACGGCAGCGCTTCCCGAAGGGCTGAACGTCTACTTAAACGAAGAGTTTCAGGCCGGAGGCTCTCCCATGCGAATGGGCGACCGTCCGCTCGAGCTCGCTGCAAGCTCCGTCTTCCGGGTCTACCTCCCGATGATCCTGGGCGGGTTTCTGGCTCGCAAGCGGGGAAAGCTCTTCGTCACGGCTCATGTGGCGCAGACTCTTGACGGGCGCATCGCCTGTCTGAACGGTCACTCGCAGTGGATTAGTAATCACGCAAACCTGGTTCACAGCCATCGCCTTCGCGCGCTTCACGACGGAGTGTTGGTCGGCCGCGGTACGGTTGAGAGTGACGATCCGGCTTTGACGGTTCGCCACGTCGGCGGCACGGACCCGCGTCGAATCGTGCTCAACGGGAGCGCAAGTCTCCTGAAGGAAGCTCCCACTCGCTTTCAAGTTCTGCGCGACTCCGGCTGCCTGCTCATCACTTCCGAGGAGAATCGCCGAGAGGTGGAAGAGCAGCATTCCGTGACTCGCGAGTCGTCCGTTGAAGTGCTCGGCGTCGAGCTCGCTGCCGGTGAATCTTGCTCGTCTCAGATACTGACTGACGTTCTCCTCGCGCGCGGAATTCACTCCGTCTTTCTCGAGGGTGGAAGCACGACCCTCTCGAAATTCTTCGACGCCCGTGCGATCGACCTGCTGCATGTGCACTTCGCCCCGATTATTCTCGGTTCGGGCATTCCCAGCTTTTCGCTCCCGGAAGTCGAGAAGGTGCAGCTCGCGCGCCGCATGACCACCGCTCACTTCGTCCTCGATGGCGAGCTCTTGATCGAGTGCCGCGGGCAGTCGAACGAGTCGAACTCCCAGGCGGATTCACCGGCGGTCCTCTCCGAAAGCCGACCGTGATGGAGACTCTCGATACCACGGCTTACTGGGTTGAGTCTCCCGGTGTCGGAGTCTTGAAACCGGAACGAGTCGCGGCGAACCCGACCCGTGGCTCGAGTCTGATTCAGGCGACTTGGAGCGCGGTGAGCTCGGGAACAGAGCGGCTTGTCGGGCTCGGCCGCGTCTCTCAAGAGCTGAATGAGTCGATGGCTTGTCGATACATGGACGGCGGCTTCGAGCTCCCGCTCAAGTACGGTTACTGCTTGGTCGGGAGGGGACTTGAAGGTGCTCTCGCGGGCAAAGCGATCTTCGTCATGCACCCGCACCAGAGCCTCGCAGAGGTCCGTGATGAGGACGCCACCGTCTTGCCTGCCGACTTGCCAACCCAGCGCGCGGCACTGATTCCGAACCTGGAGACCGCGCTTAACGCAGTCTGGGATGCCGAACTCACGGCAGACGAGAGCGCTTGCGTGATTGGAGCCGGTTCGGTCGGGTTGCTGGTTGCGTACACGATTTGGAGGACCAGCGGACGCGCGGTTTGTCTGATCGAGAGGGACGAGGAGCGGCGCGCATTCGCGGCGACTCTGCCCTGGTGCGATGAGGCCTTCGATCCAATGCAGACCAGGGCCGGTCCATTCAACGTCGCCTTCCATACGACCGGCAGTCCATCGGGCCTCCAGTCCGCTCTGGATTCGGTTGGATTCGAGGGCCGGGTGATTGAGCTCTCCTGGTACGGCGACCAGTCGGTGAGCCTGAAGCTCGGCACGGACTTTCACTATGGACGCAAGCGCATCATCGCTTCACAAGTCGGCACGATTGCTGTCAACCATCGGGACTCCCACGACTACAAGCGGAGGCTGGACGAGGTCTTGGCTCTCTTGGACGAGCCTGAACTCGACCGACTACTCGGCGCACCCGTGCCTTTCGCTTCGATGCCCGAGTTCATGACCTCGCTCTACCGCGGCGACGCCACAGCGCCGCTACCTCTAATTCAGTATGAAGGTTTTTGAGACATGTTTAGCGTAGCCGTAAAGGACCACATCATGATCGCCCACAGCTTTCGCGGTGAAGTCTTTGGTCCCGCCCGTGCCTTGCATGGAGCGACCTTTGTGATCACCACGGAGTATCGCTCGAAAGACCTGGACGAGGACGGAATCGTGATCGACATCGGCAAGGCCATCGATGTTCTCGCGGAGGTTCTCGCACCGCTGCGCTACAAGAATCTGGATGACCTTTCGGAGTTCAAAGATCAAAACACGACCACCGAATACCTCGCGCGTTATGTGCATACGGAGGTCTCGAATCGGGTGCGCTCGTTCTTCGGCGGAGACTTACGCGTCGTCTTGGAAGAGAGCCACGTCGCTTGGGGAAGCTACGAAGCGCCGGTAGGGAGTGAGTGAGCATTGGACTCTTCGAAGCGCGCTGCGATTCTCTTTCTGGAAGCTCCCGCCGATTCGTCGTTGGTCAGCGGCGGCTATCGCTACAACAGAGAGATCGGCAGGCGCCTCTGCTCGACCGGCCTCGGTGAACTGATCGACGTCGATCCGACGACGCTCGCGAGTGACGCACCCGAGCGAGTGCGGGCCGAACCCGAGGCGATCTTAGTGCTCGACAGCCTGTATCTCGCCGACCTCGACTTGCCCGATTGGGTGATCGAAGAGAGCAGTCGAGTGCGGCTGCTCTTGCACTACCTGCCCAGCCAGAATCCGTTGCTCGATGCGGAGGATTCGAAAGCCATGCGAGCGCGCGAGGAGCGCTGGATCAAGACCGTCGGCGGAGTTCTGACGACGTCGGCGCATTTGGCCGAAGTGGTCTTGCAGCTCTTTGGCGTGACGGCCGAGATCGCAACGCCCGGTGTCGGCGCCAGCTTCCGCACGATGACGGGCTCCGGGGATCGAACGAACCTTTCGGACGGCGCTCGCGTTGTCTCGGTTGGGCCCATCACCCGCGAGAAAGGGCAACTCGACACCGCGCAAGCGATGTCGGTCTCGGCGCGCAAGAATCCCGCTCGAAAACACCGGCTGACTCTGGTTGGGAACGAGGCTGCGGATCCCGAATACACCGAGCTCGTGCGCCGCGCCGCCGTGGGCGTTGAGCTGATCTTCACGGGCTGCTTGCCTTCCGACGGCGTCGCGAAAGAACTCCGCGAGGCCGACCTGTTTATCTCCGCCTCGGTGTTCGAGTCCTACGGAATGGCGATCGCCGAAGCGGCCGCGACGGGCACGCCCGTCGTCAGTTATCGCGTGGGCGAGGTCGACCGCTGGGTACGGGACGGAGCGAATGGTTATCTGATCGACCCGGGAATTGGCGAGACTCTCACCGAGCTGGTAGTGCGCTTGTTCGAGGACGACACTCATCTGCGCGAACTTCACGAGCAAGGTCAGGAGCTGTTCTTCCCTTCGTGGGAGTTCACCTTCAAGCGCTTCCTGCGTGGATGTCGCGTGGAGGGAGAGCTGGATGGGGTCGTCGCCGACGACGCGCCTACCTTCTATTCGAGCTGCGAGTTGCCCACTCGATTCGGGAACTTCACCGTCAAGGTCTATCGATTGCCGAGCGGCGAGGAAGCCATCGTCATCGCCATGGGCGAGCTCGACTCCGGAACCGCTCCCTTTGTGCGAGTTCACTCGGAGTGCTTTACCGGTGAGATCTTGCACTCGTTGAAGTGCGACTGCCGCCTGCAGCTTGAGATCGCCATGCAGGCGATTGGCGAGCGCAAGCGTGGCGCAATCGTCTACCTGCGCCAAGAGGGGCGCGGGATCGGGCTGGGCAACAAGATTCGCGCCTACGACGAGCAATCGCGCGGTGCGGATACCGTCGAGGCCAACGAGCGCTTGGGCTTTCCCGCGGATATGCGCGAGTTCCGGGCCGCCGCGCAGATTCTAAAGCTCGAGGGCGTAACCAGCGTCCAGCTCAACACGAACAACCCCGACAAGGTCACGTCACTCGAAGCCCATGGTGTGAAAGTTGTCGACGTCGTTCCGTCGAAGACGCTGGCCAACCCGCACAACGTCGACTATTTGCTCACGAAGTTTCGGGCAATGGGGCACGCGGGGCTCGCCGAGGCGAGCTCGGATTCCGACTCGTCCCGTGAGGAGGGCTCGGGAGGCGGCTTGCTCTCGGGTTCCACGCCGCCCGACTTCGGAACCGTCGGTACCTCGAGACCGAAGGTGCTCGCCCAACTGGACCCGACCGAGACGCTCTTGATCGTCGACTTGGACGGAGTGATCAAGTTTTCCTCGGGCATCCCGCTGGAAGCTCGCGAGCTGATCGACTCCCTGCGTGCGAAGGGTTATTCGATTCGGTTCCTCACCAACGATGGAATCAACAGTCGGCGAACCCGTCGCGCGGAATCGGCTCACGATGGAATGGAGCTCATTCCCGAAGAGCTCTACACGGTCTCGTACCTGACCGCTCGCTACTTACGCGAAAAACAGCTCACGTCGATTCTGCCGCTCTTTGGCGACCCCGCCTCCGAAGAGTTTCAAGACTTTTCCATCTCGCGAACGCAGCCGAGCGCCGTGGTCGTCGGCGATTATTTTCCGCACTACCAGTACGACGTGCTGAAGGATGCTTACTCCGCGTTGGAGAACGGTGCGGAGCTCGTTGCGATGCACCGTAAAAAAACCTGGCCGACCGGTGGCAAGCGCGTCATCGACATCGGTTTCTGGGTCGCGGGGCTGGAGTACTGTGCCGGGCGCCCGGCAACTGTAATTGGCAAGCCCGGCGCATTCGCCTACGAGGTCGTGATGGCCGACGCTGGCTTTCGACCGGAACAGACGGTGATGATCAGTGATGAAGACGACCCCGATCTTCAGGGGGCTCACCGCCTCGGTTTGCACACGGTCAGCTTTCGGGGCGTCAGCCCGACGGCGACTGCGAGCGCGGAGTCCTATCGCGACTTGGCCCTCTTGTTCGGCGTCGAAGGCATTCGCGCAGGAGGGTAGCCGCTCGCGGTTCCGCTCCTAGTCGCCTGCGAAGTGGGCGTGCAGTGCGAGCGCCGAGAAGCCGTCCTGGATCTCGCCGCTCTTCAGGAGTCCGCGAACCTCATCGCTTCGAAACCTCTGGACCTCCAGAACTTCGGAAGCGTCGAGATTCGGCGCACCAACCCGAGCGCAGTCGCGCGCGACGTAGGCGTGAGCGAAGTGGTCGCTGATCCCGTTGATCGGATAGAAGTCACAGAGCTTTTCGAGGTCGGCGCTCGCGAAGCCGGTCTCCTCGAGAAGCTCGCGCGCGACGGCCTCGACTGGACTTTCGCCGGCATTCATGCGGCCCGCGGGAACCTCCCAGTGCGTGCGCCCGTGCGGGTAGCGATACTGCCAGATCATCAAGATCGATCCGTCGGGAAGAACCGGCACGACGACGACCGCGTCGGTGACTTCGAAGACGTGGTAGTCCTGGAGCGATCCGTCCGGTAGTCGAATCCAGTCGCGGCGAAGCCCGCACCACTTGGAGTCATAGAGCTGGTCGCTCTTTTCGCGCGGAAAACCGGCGTAGGTCGTCGGCGAACTTCCGTCGTACCACGGCGGCTGCCCGCTCTCTGAATCCTCTTCTGAATCGCTCACTTCAGCGCGACTCCACGGAACTCTCGCCGGCCGCTTCCGGCCAGAGCTCGCGCCAGTCGCGAATCGGCGAAGCCGCGCGGCTCGACATCCCCTCGAGCAGAGCGGGGGAGATGTGCAGGTTTTCCAGCGCGGTTTCGGAGAGCGCTTTGCCACAGGCCTCCACGATCGAGGCGCTGTCGAGGTGCTGGTACTTGAAGATCTGATCCGGCCTCCCGCACTTGCTGAACTTCCGAACAGCCAGAGTGGTCTGTTTGACGCCAGCTATCGAGCCGATGTTGTCCATCAGCCCAGCCTCGCCATCGCAGACCGCGACGATGGGAATTCGCCGACCGGCCAGACCGATGAGCTCGACTTCGCTGGAGCTCAGAGCGTCGACGATATGCAGGTCGCCGTTGATGCCCAGCGTCTGCAGCAAGTGTCGGTAGTTGTCCTCATGCGCGAGGTTTCCGAGCACCAAGTCGGGCGAGCTGAGAACGACAACGTTGGCGAAGATGCCGAGCTTGAGCAGCGCTTTGGTGGCGTCAACCGCCTCGGTGACGAGCGAACCCATGACGAAGATGTGCACGACATTGTCGCCGGGCTCATAGCCGGCGTAGCCCTTCCAATCGACGAGGAAGTAGCCGCCGGCCAAACAGTCGAGACGCACGCTCTCGATGAGTGCGGCTTCGTCCAGGGCGGGCACCCCGCTCTCGTCGATCGCGTCGCCCCAGTCTTCGCCAGCGTCGGCGGGCTTCAAGAGCGCACCGGCCGGAAGACCGGTTTTGTAGCGAGCTTGTCGAGCGAGCATCTCCGGCAACGCGCTCTGCTTAACCGCGCGAGTCACGCCGCGAATCAGAACACCGCGGCGACCGTCGTTGCGATCCTCCATGTGTCGCTTGAGCGCGTCGGACAAAATCCAGTCCACCTCGATCGCGAAGATCGGCTCCCAGGTGATCAGGTTTGGAATCTGAATGTCGGACTTCCAGCTGTGCTGCGCACCTTCCGACGAGAGCGTGACTCCCGAAGGCGTTCCGAGGATGACAAACTCCGCTCCCCAGTACAGGTTGTAGTAGAGCTGATCGAGCGCTCGCTTAATGAAGAAGTCGTAGACCGTCATGATCGGAAAGAATGGGATGCCGGTGTAGTGGCCCATCTTTCCGAATGCGGCGACTGCGGACATGCAGTTGGCTTCCGCGATCTCAAAGCGAATGTGTCCCGTGAAGGCGGACTCGGAACGATTCAACTCCGGGTGTTTGGTCGCGACATCGATTTGTTCCAGGTCGTCGCCGACCTCGGGCCCATAGATGCGGTTGTCCATGCCCGGTGCGATGTTGGTGCTCGTGCCCACGTCCGGCGACATGGTGAGGACATAGTCCGCCACGCTTTTCCAACGCCGCTCTTCGCTGGTGAGCTCTTTGGTCTGCTTGATTCCCGCCATCTGGAAGTCTTCAACATCGGAGATTCCGATGCGAACCAGCTTGGCGGAGAGTTGTCCCCAAGCCCACTGCGTGTGGACGCGCGGAAACAGCGACGTGTCGATCCCGAGTTGATCGGGGAGCCCGCCTGCATCCAGCATGTTCTGCCGCGCGCCGTCGCGATTGCTCTCGCGGCGCTTGAGCTCGGACTCGATTCCGGATCGAAAGCTCTGGCTCCGCTCGGCCAAGTAAGCGCCCTCTGCCGTGTCCTTCTCGAAGTTCCGGAAGGGGCGCTCGAGGTCCAAGCCATGCGTGCTGAGAATTGATTCGATCTCGGCTTTGCGCGGAAGCGCCGAGTGATTGGCCGGGTTGGCAAAACACTCCATGCCCCAGCCCTTGATCGTGTGAACAACCACGATAAAGGGATTGGATGGTTCTTCTTTCGAAGCCTGCAGAGCCGCAATCACGACCTCCATGTCGTGTCCGCCAACATCGGCAAAGGCGCGCAGGAGCTCGTCGTCGGAGAGCGCGTCCACCAAAGGCGAGCTCTCCGGTTCGTGTAACTTGCAGTGCGCGCGAATCGGTTCGGGATCTCGGTTGAGCAGGAGCTTTTGGTACTCAAAGTCGCTCAATCTGCCCTCGAACAAGCGTCGGAGTGCTTCACCGCCCGGGCGCTCGAAGAGCTCCTCCCGAAAGCGCCCGTGCCGGACTTGGATGCAATTCCAGCCGTTGGCTCGCGCTGTTGCTTCGATGCGCTCGCAGTCCTGCGACGTCAGGCCGCGTTCATTGGGAATACGCGTGCCGTCCAAGTTCTGTCGGTTGTAGTCGATGATCCAGGTCACGTTGCCCAGCTCGCGCTCGGCCGCGTCGGGCATGCACTCGAGTAGCGACCCCTCGCGAAACTCGGAGTCGCCGATGAGGGACCAGAAGTGAGCGTGCGGCGGAACCTCGAGCTTGTGATCCCCGGCGTAACGGTGGGCGAGTGCCATGTAGACCGAGACCACCGGGGGGATTCCGACCGAACCCGTCGGCAACATGTGAAAGGAGTCCGGGTCCGTTCGCGCGTGGTAGCTCTGGAAGACAGGCTCGCCGTTTTCAGGAAACTTGCGAAGCGTACCCATCACAGCTTCGCCCTCTTCATCGCTGAACCAGTCCGTGTCTCCGTCGTGCCGGAAGAGCCGCATCAGGTGATGGAAGGCGTGATCCATCGGCGACGCATGCGGCTTGCAGCAGATGTAGTCATTGACATCGCGAACGGCGAGGTGCAGGGCGCCGAGTATGTGAAGCGAGCTCGCACAGGAAGCGGGATGACCCCCGACCTTCGGATCGCCAGGCTGCTTGCCCTTCTGATTGTTGGCCAGATAGACCATCGCATTCATCTGGGCGAAGGCGCGGTCGCAAATGCTGGAGAGCAGAGTGGGGTCGAGCTGAGTCATGGTCATTGGATGGTGGGCTTTTTCGCGAAATAGCTGCCGAGCGCCGATTCGTCCGAGGATTCAGACCTATTGCCCAGTGGGATGCAAGCCGGGACGGTTCGCCGCCGAGATTTTCCCGCGGAACGGCGCACAGATTCCGTTGCGGCGAAGAAAAGACCGACCTCGAGGAGCCGCTCTGAGGAGCCGGAATGGGGAGCGGCTCTAGCCGAGGGCCAAGATTTTATTGGATTCGTGCAACACCGAAGAAGCGGTCGGCATTCACTGGAGCGGAAGCCCAAACGCACTCCATGAAACCCGAATTGCCCGTCCTCTCGCCAGAACAGCTGCTCGTCCACGCCCAGTGGGTGCGGCGCTTGGCCCGGCAACTGGTGAGCGACCCCGATCTGGCGGAGGACGCGGTTCAGGAGACCTGGGTCGCCGCCATGCGGCAACCGCCGCGCGGAGACGCTTCGTCGCCGTCGGTGCGAGCCTGGCTCGCGCAGGTGCTCCGGCGTTCTCTGCTTCAGGTCTTTCGCGGCGAGTCCCGTCGCGCTGATCGAGAACTTTTGGCGACGCGGGACGAGGCGCAGACCGCACCTACCGATCAAGCGCTCTTCGATCAGGTCGACAGCCAACGCCTGTTGGTCCAAGAAGTCTTGGAGCTGGCGGAGCCGATGCGGAGCACGGTGATCTTGCGCTACTTCAAGGATCAAAGCTCGGCGGAGATCGCGCGTCAGCAAGGCGTACCCGCGGCGACAGTTCGCTCGCGACTGAGTCGGGCGCTCGACGAGCTGCGTATTCGTATGGATACGCGTTACGACGGCAATCGGTCGGCTTGGTGCCTTGCGCTTGGTGCCTCGATCGAACCGATGGTGCCACTTGCGCCGATGAGTACAGGAACCACCGCTGCCAGCGGATCATCACTAGGGAAGGGAATCCTCGCTATGAAAGTCGGAACAGCAATCGCTCTCACCGTCGGAATAGCCGCTTTTGCGGTGCTCGGTATTGCGCTCTCGGGGAGCGATGAAGTCGGGGCGAGTATGGAAGCGAAGAGAAGCGATGAGGTGCTCGCGCTGCCGACGGAAGATGTGACGCTCGCAACGCCATCGTCTGTTCCGAACGATCAGCGCCTTGTGATCGAGACGGAACCCGAGCCTCTCGAAGTCGAGCCAGTTGCGGCGCCCATCGAAGTTGCAGCTCCGAACGCAATCGAGCCTCCCGTCTTTTCGCCTTCTACGTTGATTGCGAGGTTCACCGATATGCACGGCAATGCGCTCGCAGGCGTCGAGTGGTCCCCGCGCAATCTTTGGACGGGCGACATCGAAGGCGCCAAGCCCGTGTTGAGCGATTCAGATGGCACGGCTCGACTTGAGGTAGAGATGTCCGGGAACAGTCGGGAATTTGGGCTCGCACACACGCTCGAAGGCTATGCCTCGGGAGTTAGGGAAGCCACGGCGCGAGCGGGGGCGGAAATTAATATGGGAACGATCGAGCTCTCGTACTCCGTGTTAATCACGGGGCGTGTCGTTGACGAGGAGGGGCGCCCGATTCGAGGAGCCAAGGTTTTCGCGTGGCCATCCGATCAAGAAGGCGTGCCCGAAGGTCAGCTTCTTCGCATTGGACCGGGAATGTTAGGAGAGTTCGGAGCGCTGCGCCGCGTCACGCCGATCCGTACCGAGGAGGACGGTAGCTTTGAGCTCACGGCGCCGGTGGCTCAGTCGGTACGCGTGTATGCGAAAGCAGAAGGAACGCGCTACGGCTGGACGGCTCCTCTCGAGTTGGCACATGGCAGTCCGATCTTGGATCAGCTCATCGTGCTGACCCGAAGTCGGGATGAGGACCATATCGCAGGAACCGTGCTCGATTCTCACGGGAAGCCGATACCCAATATGTTGATTTCCTTCAGCTTCTCCGACGAGAGCCTGTTGATGACATCGGGCATGCGCTCCGATAAGAACGGAGCTTTCGACCTGGTGCTCACGCGTAATGCGCCGCACTCCTTTCGAGTCGATGGTAATGACGAGACGCCGGGGATCGCAGTGGCACCGTCCGTAGAGCCAGGGACGCTCGATCTTGTGCTGCAGCTCGAAGAGGTCGGGACGATTGGGCTTTACGTACAAACCGAGAAGGGCGAGCCGATCAGGGAATTTGCTCTTCTGATTCGCGAGATCGCTGAATTCGGGTCGAGTAGTCGAGGCCAAGTCAATCAGATCACTGAGAACGGGTTTGTGAGTTTCCCCGCTCCCTCCGAACGGTTCGAGTTCGAGGTGTCGAGTCGTGGGTATGTCACGGCGACCGTCGGCCCGTTCGACTTGGCGACGTATCCCTCTCAACTGGTTTGTGCGCTCGTGAGCACGCCGGGAATTCGCGGAAAGGTCGTTCACGGAGACGGGCCGATTGTGGGCGCGGAGGTTTCCTTGTTGGGACTCGCTCCGAAGAACACCAAGCACCTATTCGATGGTTTTCCCAACCGCTTTGGCTGGCGTGGCAGCGACGAAACGGTGACGGACGAGAATGGTGAATTTTCGGTGTTCGCTTCCGCGGACGGCCAATACATCGTTCACGTAAAAGCGGTGCCCGGTTTAGAACTCGCGGCCGTCGAGAGTGAAACGCTTCGGGTCTTTGTAGCCGAGCCCATCGATGGTCTTCGTCTGCAACCCAAGCCGACCGGCTCTTTGACCGTGAGCGTTCGTGTTCCCGCGGGGAGGGACCCAGCGGGGATAATCGTGGGGATAACCGATTGCGGGCTCGATCGGCGAACCTTGCGCACGGATGAGCATGGAAAGGTGCGATTCGACGGACTTCGTGAGGGCAATTGGTTCGTGATGGAATCCGAAGCCGAGATCTCTCCTTCTGGCGGAACCTCAAGCTCCTCGTCGGACGGTTCCGACTACGAGGTTCCCTTCAATTGCGAAGTGCGTTCGGGGCAAGTTACGGACTTTGAGCTCGTGCTCTGACTCGATCCTCACGGTTCGAGACAGAATAATCGAATCGATGTGAATGTTGGCGGGAGGTCGGGCTACCTAGTTACTCTTCTTATTCGAAAAGGATCGAGGGAGCTAGGAGGCTCGACTCATGCTGGTAGTCAATACGGAAACAATTCCGGGTCACGAGATCACGAAGGTGCTCGGCCTGGTTCAGGGCAATACCATTCGCGCCAAGCACGTCGGGCGCGATATCGCCGCGGAGCTTAAGAACTTAATTGGCGGGGAGCTGACCGGCTATACGGAGCTCCTCACCGAAGCGCGACGCCAAGCGGTTGAGCGCATGATGGCGCAAGCAGAGCAGCTCGGCGCGGACGCGATTGTCAACGTGCGCTTTACGACCAGCGCGGTTGCAGCGGGAGCTGCCGAGCTCTACGCCTACGGAACCGCGGTCACGATCGCTCCGGGAAGCCAAGCGCTCTAGCCCGTTATGAGTTCAGGTGATGCCGTCATGTTCGCCATTTACGTCGGACTGTTCATCGTGCTTCTGTCCGGCGGCCTCGTCATCGGCGGCCTGAGAGAGCGCAAACACCTTCGGGAACTCGACGAGCGTGAGCGGGAATACGCGGACCTTCCCGTGCTCAACCTCAAGACCATTCCGAATGCGCATGAGGTCTCCAAGCCGCAGATGGTGATGGGGCAGGTCGTCATCGCGACCGACTACTTCAAGAGCTTGGCGACGATGCTGCGCAGTCTGGTCGGTGGAGAGATGCGTGCGGCGAATACGCTCATGTTGCGCGCTCGGCGCGAAGCCACTCTGCGAATGCAAGCGCACGCTCGGCGACGCGGGTGTAACGAGGTTCACAACGTCCGCTATGGCGCTTCGACGATCTCTCAGAAGAAGGGCAAGCGCGGCGCGATGCAGGTCGAGATGTTCGCGTGGGGGACGGCGGTCAAGCGCGGCGCTTAGCTGGCATCGCAGACGCCAGTTTCCCATGGATGAATGGATCCCGACGGATCACGGTATCGAGAACGAGCCGGTCCATCAGCGACCGGGGACCTTTCGAAGCGATCCGACGGAGGAGCTCGCGGCGGAGACGCTCGAAGAGGAGGCCGTGCCCGTCGATACGACGGGACGCGCCCCTTCTCAGTCGGTTCACGAGGAGGTCCACACTCTCCACGCCGCCCGTGAGAAGCGCGGCCAGAGCTGGGGCGAGTGGTACCTCGCCATGCGCGCGCAGACGAGCCGGGACAAGAGCATCGTCGCCGTTGTGCTCATCGCTCTCCTCGGTGGCCCGCTCGCGATCCTCGGCACTTTTTGGGCCAATATTGACAGCGTCATCTCGACGATCATCTTCAGTCCCACCATCGAGGAGGTCATGAAGATCGGTTTGCTGGCGCTCATCGTCGAGACGCGGCCTTATCTCATTCTGGGGCCACTGCAGATTCGCTTCGCCGCGTTTCTGTCGGCGCTCGCTTTCGCGGGTGTCGAGAACCTGCTCTACGTCTTTGTCTATCTGGATGACCCGTCGGACGGTTTAGTGCTCTGGCGCTGGACGGTTTGTGTGCTACTGCACGTCGTCGCGAGTTCGATTGCCGCCGAGGGTTTGGTGCGAGCGTGGAATCGAAGCCGCGAAACGCTGAAGCGCCCAACCCTCGACCACGCCTATCGCTGGCTGTTCTTCGCGATTGCCGTGCACGGCGCGTACAACCTCGCCGTGACGGTCTGGGAACTGGCGCGCTAAACCGATTGAGATCCCCCCTTCAAAGTCGTCCAATGGTCTCGATGCGCGGACGATCTGGACTGCTCCTTTGCTTGGCGACGGCGATGGTACTGATCGGCGCGATCCTCCTCGTTCAGAGCGAACCGGTCCAGGAGAGCGTCGAGTTCGACGGATCCCGTCCCGAGGAGTTGGCGAATCGGGAGGTTGTGGAGCTTCGCTCGCGAGAGTCCATTGCGAACGAGCGTGAGTCGATCGCGAGTGGTCAGGACAATTCGACTGCGGAGCTCGAACGCATCAATAGATCCATTGGCGCTTCGATATCGGTGCGCGTGATGGACGATGCGACGAACGAACCGGTCGAGGGCATCTTGCTCACGCTGCTCAGCGAACGACCCCGGACGAAGAGTTTTGGCGAAGCGGTCTCCGATCGGAATGGACGCGCATCGTTCTTCGGACTAGCGGAGAACATGTACTTGGTTCGCAGCATGCGCCGATTGCCCTATGCGGAGGGGCTTGCCGCGGTGTGGCTGCCCAATGGTCAGCACGAAGATGTCGTTTTGCGCCTCGGAACCGGCGGTAGTTTGACCGGCCGTGTGGTCGATGATTCCGGAGCTCCGCTAGAAGGAGTGCCGGTGCTCGCGAATCCCGGTCGCACAGTTGCCTACGGTTGGAACAATCTTGCGCCGGAACGCATCGCGATGGAGAAGCGCGATGCCCCCCTCTCAGACGAGAGTGGACGCTTTCGGTTGGACGGCGTGCGCTGCGAAGCACAGGGAATCTGGATCGTGGAAGGTGAGTTACGGGCGGAGCGATTCGAGAAAGCGACGGTCTCCGCCCAGTTGCAGGGCGGCTCTGGTCGTTGCGATGCCTTCGTGAAAGACGGCGAGGTTGTTGACGTGGGCGACCTCGTTATTGCGCGACTTCGGACTTGGAGGGGACGCGTCATCAACGAGCAGGGTGCCTCAGTCCCCCACGCGTTTCTGGGGAGTTACCTACGTGATCCGTTCTTTGGCGGAAGGCTCGCACCGGAACGGTGGGCAGCTCTTGCACTAGCTCCGGGGCAACCCGGCTTCGAGTTGGAAGATGGCGAAAGCTTTGCCGATGACGCCGGTCGCTTCGAGGTTTCGTTCCGGCGGAGGGGGGGAGGGGTAGTGCTTCAGTCAGGCAGCGGAGAAAGGACGAGAGCATCACTGCCGAATCTAGAGCCCGGCGAGATTGCGGAGGACGTGGAGCTCGTACTCGAATCGCGCACGCGACTGCGAATCGCATTGTTTGATTCGGCGGACCAGGAAATTCTGGGCGCTCATCCCGATGTGCTCCGGCAAGAGCTGAGCTTCCAGAATATGTACGGCTATGAACGGGAAGTGTGGTTTCGGCTTTCTTCCCTTGCGACTGTTGATGATCCCATGACCTGGGACACTCAAAGGGCGCCACCAACTTCAGAGGGAATCTACGAACCCGTCTTCAAGCTTGAGTCGTCGGAGATGGGCGAGCTGCTCGTTTCTGTTCCGGGTTACCGCCGAGGGCGACTCTCGGATCCGGGCGGGGCCATCGATGAGAAGGTGCGAATCGACTTGGAGGAACTTCCGAGCGTTCGCCTTTCGATTCAGATCAGCCGAGATTGGCCAGTTGAAAGAGTTTCGGAGCTCGAACGCGAGCTCTTGCTCGTCGTGAGCAGGTTTTCACCTGACGCGAACCCAAGCCGGGAAGACGGCTCCGTTCCGCAGCTTCAGTTGGGATCTCTGCGCTCTCTTTCGGTTGGTCTCGAACCAACTGAGGCGCGCATGTTTGTTCGGGAGCCAGGAGAGTACTGGGTCTATCTCCAACCCAAGCTGAGCTGGAATGAGCTCGATTTAGAGGGGCTCGTGACCTTCGGACCCTACGCAAGCGACGAGACACGCGTTGATTCGTTGGTCCTTCCCGTCGATTTACTGGAGCGTTTGATCGAACAGAAGGCAGAGGAAATCGAGGCCCCCGAGAAACTGCCTCCGCCGAGCGGGTTGCTTCCCGGCGAGGAGGTCACGCTTCAGGAACCCGAAGAGATTCTTCTTGTCGACGGAGTCGTGCGAGCCTATCTCGAAAACTCCGCAACCGGCGCACCCGCGACGAGTGCGCGGGTCCGGCTGCAGGCGGCAGATCACGCGACGCGCAAACTCTATCCCAAGGGCGAAGAGGGCCCGGGACACGTGGAGAGTGATCGAGTCGGGCCTGGCTCCTGGCAGCCCGAGGTGAAGTCGCAGGATTTTGAATTTTGGAACGGAGCGGAGTTCGACCTTCCACCGGGAGGCGTGGTCGACCTCGGAACAATCTACCTTGTGCCTCATCCGCGCATCGTCGGGCGACTGCTTGAGTCCGACGGTTCGCCCGTTCCCGAGAACACCATCCTCGCCGTGGGATCTATTTCCGGCGACGCGGGCGGTGCCGCGTGGACGGAGGCCGACGGCTCCTTCGATCTGCCGGCTAACGCTGGCGAGCGCGTGCATTACGAAACCTGGTCAAACTCGGGGGGCTCGTTCGGATCGAGAAGCATCGGGCAGTTTCGATGCTTGCGACTCTCCGAACTTGAGGGCGATGTGTACCTCGATCCGTGGCGCGACGTGGAGTTCGTCGTGAAGGGGCTGCTCGATTCGGAGAGCTTCTTGCCGATCCAGCTAAGCTTGGAGAGTATGAGCTGCCAGGACGCGTCGCACCTGGAGGCTACCGTAGGTGGACCTCCATCCATTGGTCCACAGCTCGATGGAGAGCGCATCTTTCGCTCTCGAATGGGTACCGGGGCCTACCGGCTCTCAAGCACTTCAGCCTCGCTCGGTGTCGAGGAAACCGTTGTCGAAGTGGTCGCGGGCGACGGAATACAGCGCATCCAGCTTAAGCCGAAGCGCTAGCGCGGTGGCCGGCCCGCGTTGTAGCGCTCGCGATAGGCGTCGAGCATCGGCGCGTAGCTGAATTGCCTCTCGACGCGTTCTCGATTGGCACGCCCGAGCTCTTTGCGCTGCACCCAATCTTCGGCGAGCTTCTGCAGCGCATCGGCGAGCGCGACGACGGTGCGGTCGTCGTCTCCAGCTTGCTCAATCGGAACCACGAACTCGCCCTGTGTTTCCGGCATCATCGAGCGCACGTCGCCGACGTCGGTGGACGCGACGGCGAGCTCGGCGGCCATGGCCTCAAGCAGCGCGATCGGCATCTGCTCGGTGTCGGAGCTGATCGCAAAGAGATCCATCGCGGCGTAGGCGGGCGCCAGGTCTTCGTGGTGACCGGCGAGAATGACGCGGTCCTTCACATCGTCCTGCACCGCGATCGATTCCAAAGCGCCGCGGTCGTCGCCATCGCCGAACATGACGAGGTAGGGCGTGCAGTTCTCGGTGACGGGCAAACGGCGAAAGGCGTGCAGTAAACGGGAGTAGTTCTTCTCGACGCGCAGGTGCCCGACGGAACCGATGACCACGGCGTTCGGGTCGTCGGTGGGCAAGCCGAACTGTTTGCGCGCGGCGGTGCGCTCGTCACTCGTGGGCAGCGCCGGCACATGGATGCCGTTGGGAATCCAATGAACGCGCGAACTCTTGAGCTTCCAGATCTCGGTCGCGATTTTTTCCAGAGTGTGCGACGGAACGACGACGCCGCGCACTCCGCGCAGAACGAGCCGCCGCGTCCAGACGCGTCGCGGTTTGAACCCGCCCGCTTCGTCCGGAAGAAAACCATCTTCGTGATGCAGCACGGGGACGCGCATCGAGCGGGCGGCCATCACCGCTTCGATTGCGCCCCAGTTGTAGGTGCAGACCAGATCGGGCTTCACGCGCCGAATGATGGCGCGAATCGATCGAACCATCGCGAGCGTCTTGACGCCATTGGGCTGCGGCTCAAGCTCGATCGGAAAGTCCTCGGGCAGCAGATCGCGCGCGGCCGTCTTGCCGTCCATCGGAACGACGACGTGCGAGAACTCGTCGCCGAAGGCGGCCATCAAGCCGACCGTTCGCACCTGCGGGCCGCCCGGCGCGAAGGTGGAGAAGATGTGCAGGAGCTTTGGAGCTGGTCTCGTCGTGGACTTCGACATGCGGCGGCAGCCTACGTGAGTGCGCGGGCGGACTCCACTTGCGGATTCGGGGAGATCGGTTCCGGCGAATGGTGCTCGCGCGCTTGGGGCGAGCGTTGCGTGGAATCCGAGCTAGGCACGTCGCCTCGCTCTAGTGGCTGGAGCTTACGATCGGAGAGCTCTTGGGCTCGTCACCGGTGGACGCCGATCCGTTCGTCGCGTTCGAGCTTTCCGACTCCGCGCCGGCCTTGCGACCGAGCGCTCCGTCGAGGAAAGCCTCGCGCTCTTCGACCGGCTTCCAACCCAAGAACTCGCGCGCCGCGCGCGCACTGAAGGCCGGAACGAGCGCGCGGCTCTTCAGGTCGCGCCAGGACGGAAACTCCGCATCCTTGCGACCGCCGACCTTCTTCACGATCCACTTGCCGATCTCCATGATCTGGCTGCGAACCATCGGCCGCGCGTGGAAGTGCAGATCGCGCTTCGTAAAGGCGCGCATCTCTTCCACCATCTCGCGCCCGGAGATCGGCGTGCGCACGCACAGGTTGAAGCTCTTGCCGTGAATGTCGTCGCCCTTGTGAACGACCATACTGGTCAGCGCGTCGGCGACATCGTCGGCCAACACGAGCGGCAGGGGATGCTCGCCCACGCCCCAACCGACACAGTGATTGTCGCGCACCCACAGGCCGAGCCCGGAGTGTTGCAGAGGCGTGTCGGGACCGAGGACGACGCCGGGCCTGGCGATCACGAGCTTGAGCCCCTTGTCCTTCGCCATCTTGCCGAGCGCGTTTTCCGCAGCGATCTTTCCGCGCGCGTACAGCGGACGCTTGCTCGGCTGCGGATCGGGACCGACGTTGTCTTCGACGAGGTCCGTGCCGCAGTCGTGACCGAGGTAGAGCGCCGCAGTCGAACTGACAAACACAAGTCGCGCGTCTTCCGCAATGCACGCATCGGCGACCGCGCTCGTTCCGCCGATCATCGAGCGCTCGAAGTCTTCCCAGCGCGAACCGCCACCGGTCGCGAGCTGCAGAACAACGCTCGCGCCGCGCACCGCTTGCGCCATCGACTCCGCGTTCTCCAGGTCGCCGCGCACCAGTCGGATCTTTCCGCTCTTCGCGCCCTCGACGACGATCGGCGGCAGGCTGTGCGTCCGCCGCACAACGCAGGTCACCGGCGCGCCCGCCGCGAGCAACGCGGCGATCGTGCGCTTGCCGATGAAGCCCGTGCCTCCGATGACGACGACCTCGCCGTCGCGGGGCTCGCCCGGCTCCGGCGCTTCGAAGACCTCCATCTTCGAGGCTTCGACGTTACGGACCGCAGCCTCGCACCATTCGATGACCTCCGTCGCGGCTTTGCCGTCAGCCGGCAGCGCTTGTCCATCGCGCAGCGCCTTGTGAAAGGCCTGAATCGAGCCGCGCATGCCCGCGAAGAAGGAGTCTTCGCGTCGGCCCATTCCGAGAGTGAGCTTCAGGTAGTTCGTCAGTACCGTCTTAGCGGATTTACGCAGCTGAGCGCCGCGTCGCCAGCCCGCCAAAAAACTGTTCCAGAAGTCGAGCCACTGGGTCTTGGCTTCACCGGCTAAGTGATCGTGAAACAGGTCGGCTTCCAAGCTGCCGTCGCTGCCGAGGACTTCGAGCGTGTTGCGCGTGAACGAACGACCGAAGGCCAAGTGGAGTTCTGCCGTGCCATGTTCGGCTTTCGCGGCGAGCTGCCAGCGCTCGTGAAAAATCTGTCCGGGAAACAACTCGCGCGTTCCGAGCAGAGTCGTCGTGCAGGACTCGAGCTTTCCGATCAGCGCATGGATCTGTGAGAAAGGATGCACGGCTTGTTCGAAGACAATGTTCTGGGGCTCGCGGAACATCCAGTGCGAGTAGTCGCCGGCGTCGAGTTGGCGAAGCGGAACGGAGAGCGTGACGCGCACGTGTTCGAGCTTGCCGATCTCGCCCGCTTCGACGCGCCGCTTGAGCTCGGCGAAGGCGGGGTGAAAGACCGCGTTGTGATTGGCGGCGAGCGGGAGGTTCTTGGAGCGCGCCAGCTCGTCGAGCTCGCGCGACTCCTTCGTTGTCAGAACGAGCGGCTTCTCGCAGAAGACGCCCATGTTTGCGTCGAGGCACTCGCGTACCAGGCGCGCGTGAAGGTCCGGCGGAACGGTCAAGTGGCAGACGTCGATGTCGAGCCCCGCTAGCTCTCCGATCGAAGCCACGACCTTCGAGACGCCAAACCTCTTCGCCGCGGACTCGGCGCGGTGCAAAACGGGATCGCAGAGGGCGACCACTTCAACGTCCGGCGTGTCGCGCAGAATCTCGAGGTGGAAGTCGGCGATGAAGCCCGTGCCGACGATGGCGACGCGGGTGGGGGAAGCGGGGCTGGATGAGGACATTCGAGGAGCGGGAGATCGGGGGGGGCGATCGAGGGAGCGGGCCCGGGCGCTTGCCGGGCGATAGGCGGAGATTGGCGCAACGAGGATAGAGCGCTCGCTCCAGGCCACAACGCGTCTGGGGAGTTATGTCGACATACAGGGGACAAAAATCCGAGCCGAACCGGAGCCTCTGACCCTCGAAACGGCCTAATTGCGCTCCGCCGCCGCGGTCTGGGGAGGTCCGAATCCGCGTGGATGCCCCGTTCGGGAAAAGGCTGCCTTTTGGCCGTCGGAAAAACGCATCCCGCTCCAGTCGCCGTCCTGCCGAGGACGAAGGTTGGAACATCTCCTCCTTCTCTGGGCCCGGCAACTTCACTTCGGTGTTGGTGTCGGGCCCTTTATCGTGATGGGAGGGGGACTGCTCGGAGCAATTCAGCGCGAAGCCGCCTCAGACGTAGATCCGGGGCGCTCCCGACGCTAGGATCGGTCCTTTCCACCGCAGCCAGAAAACTCTTCGGAAGCGACACCATTCCTCGCCTCCCCCAGTCTGTTCCCACTGGCGGCACCCCGGCACAGCGTCCCCTCGCGCGGTCCTCATCGACCGAGCGCGTGTTCGTCCCGTCCCCGCGAAGGACGGCAAAGCCGGATCGACGTCGCCGGCGTGGTTCCGGGGGCAAGCGAGGAGTGAGCACTCTCGGAGAGCGGCGCGAAGCCCGTTGAGACGCTCCTATGCCCCCAGTTTTTGAAGAAGGCCTCACTTTCGACGACGTGCTCCTGGTTCCCCGGGAGTCGGACCTCGTCCCGTCGGATGTCGATGTCGCGACATTCTTTTCCCGCAACGTGCGGATCAACATCCCGGTCTCCTCGGCGGCCATGGATACGGTCACGGACTGGCGGCTCGCCGTCGCGCTCGCGCGGGAAGGGGGCATCGGTGTCATCCACCGCAATTTTTCGATCGCCGATCAGATCGCCGAAGTCGACAAGGTCAAGCGCTCGGCCAACGGGGTCATTCTCGATCCGGTCACACTGCCGCCCACCGCCGCGATGTCGGAAGCGCGCGAGATCATGGCCGCGCAGAACATCTCCGGCCTGCCGATCGTCGAGGGCGAGACGGTGGTCGGGATTCTCACCCGTCGCGACTGCAAGTTCGAGACGGATAATCAAACGCCCGTAAGTGAGGTAATGACCAGCGAGAATCTGGTCACCGCGCCGCAGGGCACTTCGCTCGATGAAGCGCGTTCGCTGCTCTACCGTCATAAGGTCGAAAAGCTCCTGATCGTCTGCGATGACAACCGCCTGTGCGGCTTGGTGACGATGAAGGACATTAAGATGCTCGAGAAGCATCCCGACTCCGCGACGGACTCGCGCGGGAGACTGCTCGTGGCGGCGGCGATCGGCGTGCACGACTACGAGCGCGCGAAAGGTTTGGTTGAGGCCGGCGTCGATGTGCTCGTTATCGATACGGCTCACGGCCACAGTCGCAACGTGATCGATTCGGTGATCGAGCTGAAGAAGACGATCAAGAAGGTCGACATTGTCGCGGGTAACGTGGCGACGGCGGAAGCGGCGACGGCGCTCCTCGAAGCGGGCGTGGACGGCGTCAAGGTCGGGATCGGGCCGGGCTCGATCTGCACGACGCGCGTGGTCGCGGGCGTTGGGGTTCCGCAATTCACCGCGGTGTCGGAAGTCGCGGGAGTCCTGCGTGGAACGGGCGTGCCCTTGATCGCGGACGGCGGCATTCGAAACTCCGGCGATGTGGCCAAGGCGCTCGCCGCCGGTGCTTCCTCGGTGATGATGGGCAGCATGTTCGCCGGCGTGGAAGAGAGCCCCGGCGAGACGATTCTCTTCAAGGGTCGCTCGTTCAAAGCTGTGCGCGGAATGGGTTCGCTTGGCGCCATGGTGAAGGGCTCGAAAGAGCGCTATGGCCAGGGCTCGGTGCAGAACGCCGAAAAACTCGTGCCGGAGGGCATCGAAGGCATGGTGCCGTACAAGGGCAAGCTCGGTCCCTTCGTCTATCAGATGACCGGCGGCGTTCGCTCGGGCATGGGGTATTGCGGCGCGAAGACGATTTCCGACCTGTGGGAGCGCGCGCGTTTTGTTCGCGTGACCTCCGCCGGTGTGCGCGAGGGTCATCCGCACGATGTCCGCATTACCAAAGAGGCTCCCAACTACCACCAGTTCACAGAATGAGCAATTTGATGAGGGGAGTGCTCGTCGTCGATCTCGGCGCGCAGTACGCACAATTAATCGCGCGACGCGTGCGCCAGGCCGGGAGCTGGTGCGAGATCGCGCCGCCGCGGACGGCGCTCGAGACAGCGCGCAGAATGGATTTGGCTGGGATCATTCTCTCGGGCGGTCCGGCTTCGGTCTACGCCGACGATGCGCCCGAGGTTCCGCCGGAGCTCTTGGGACTCGGTGTTCCGGTGCTCGGAATCTGCTACGGCATGCAGTGGATGATGCGCGAGCTGGGCGGCGATGTGGTCGCGGCCGACAAGCGCGAGTTTGGCCGTGCGGCGATCGACGTTGCGCGCTCCGAACACTTGTTCGCCGGCATTGAGGGCAGTTCGACGGTTTGGATGAGCCACGGTGATCAGGTCGCGAGCCTGCCCGATGGTTTTTCGACCTACGCTTCGACGGATACCTGTGCGCTCGCCGCCGTCGGCGACCCAACGCGCGGCTTTTTCGGCATTCAGTATCACCCCGAAGTGACGCACACCGAGCGGGGCTTCGACATGCTCACGAATTTCGTGCGCGGTGTGTGCGAGCTGCCCGGCGACTGGCAGTCCGGCGACATCGCCGAGCGCGAGATCGAGAAGACTCGTGAGCTCGTCGGTGAGGATGGCGACGTCGTGCTCGGCCTCTCCGGCGGAGTCGACAGTTCCGTGGCCGCCGTGATCATCAACAAGGCCATCGGCGATCGCTTGCACTGCATCTTCGTGGACAACGGCTTGCTCCGAAAGGGCGAGCGCCAAGTCGTCGAGGATGTCTTTGCCGAGCACTTCAAGATGGACCTGACCGTCGTCGATGCCGCCGACCGTTTCCTCGCGAAGCTCGCTGGCGTCACCGATCCCGAGAAGAAGCGCAAGGTCATCGGCAACGAGTTCGTCGAGGTCTTCCGCGAAGAGGCCAAGCGCTTCAAGGACGCCAAGTTCCTCGGCCAGGGCACGCTCTATCCCGACGTGATCGAGTCGGTCAACGTGCACGGCGGAAACACGGCCGTCATCAAGAGCCACCACAACGTCGGCGGCTTGCCCGAAGATTTGGAGATGGAGCTCGTCGAGCCCCTGCGCGAGCTCTTCAAGGACGAAGTGCGCCGCATCGGTCGCCACCTCGGTCTCGACTCCGTAGTCATCGACCGCCAGCCTTTCCCGGGTCCCGGTCTAGGCGTGCGCATCCTCGGCGAGGTGACGCCCGAGCGCTGTCGCATCCTGCGCGAAGCGGACGCGATCACGACCGACGAGATCGAAGCCGCCGGCGAGCAGAAGGGTCTGTGGCAGTACTTTGCGGTCCTGCTCCCGATCAAGTCCGTCGGAGTGATGGGGGACGCGCGCACCTACGAAGACGCCTGTGCGATTCGTGTGGTCGAGTCCGAGGACGGCATGACCGCCGACTGGGGACACCTGTCGCACAAGACGCTCCAGCGCATCTCCAACCGAATCATCAACGAGGTGCGCGGCATCAACCGCGTCGTTCTCGACATCAGCAGCAAGCCGCCCGCTACGATTGAGTGGGAGTAGATCTCGACGGAACGCGCTTTCGAGAGTCGATGGAATCGCGAACGCTTGTGAACAGGAATAGATGATCGGAGAACGGCTATCGTTCACTGCGCTATTCCAGCTCACCCGTGATTCGTTGCTAAGCGACTGAGCAAAACGATGACATTCGATTCCAGAAGATGGGCGTTCGTTGGTTTCGTTCCGATAACGATTGCTCTGCTCGCGGCGAGTTGCGAATCGCCCCCTTCTGTCGTGCGGGAATCTCCCAATATCGTTGGCGATCCGCGTGCGACCGACGAAGCGGAGCGGGCGACGGAGACCAACCTACATGGCCTCGGCTACTTAGGTTCCGACGGCTTCACCGTTTGGGACGACACCGAGATTCGCCAGAGCTACGGGGCAACGAACTTTCGGGAGGTCTCGGTTTTGGATGAATACCTGAAGGCGGCGCCCGGGGACCCAGCATCAGTCGCGCATTCCGGAGCCTCGAATTTTGACTTCTGGTGCATCGAGTCAGCAGGCCTCGACAAATACTGTGTGGCCGGGATCGGTGCTAGCGGCGATTTCATTCTCGAGCGCTGGGAGTTGGTTCCTGCGACCGTAGCTTCGCGATCGGAGCCTGCCGCCAGGCCGCTAGTGGTTACTCAAAGCGGCGAAGTGCTGTCGAAGGATTTTCAAAAGACGCGTATCTTCGAGGGCCCGCTGGGCGTATCGGTGATCTCCGTCGGATTCGATCCGGAAGAGCGTTTCATGCTGGCCTTGCTCACCGACGACCAAGGTTTGACGACGATCTACAAGTTCGACAACGTGAAAGGCGCCGTCCCGATTCCAGTCTACGACTCGATCACTTATCCCGAGTTGGCGACCTTGGGGCATTTCAATCGGTTCGACCACAAAGCTACGCTTAGCCGAGTTTGGATTCTTTCAGCTCTTTCGCTTTACGGTGATCTTCAGATGATGATGTTTGATGATGACAACGACGGTGAATTCGATGGCGAGCCTCTGATCGGAAACGACGAGTATTTCGAGAGTGTGGGATACCCGGTGGTCTTTCCGTATTGGGATTCGCTGGATGGCTCTGGCTATTGAACGCGTAGCTGTTGATTCGGGTTGCTCGGGCACGCGGAGCGTCAATGTGCAGCGCGGCTAGCCCGTATTTGTGCGCTATCCTCGCGTGAGGAAAGTACGGCAGGAAGCGCGGGTGCCGTGCTAAATTGATTGAATGCACGCCGAGCATGGAATGGCCAGCGGAACCGGGCTTTCGGATAAGCAGCGCCTTGCCGTAGAGACCGCCAGATACCGCTATGAACTCGTGACGCTGTTGACCGCTGGAGTTGTCACCCGAGTGACACTCCGAGCGAGGCTTCAGGAACTTGATGATTTGGATCGCCGCTTCTCCGCCAAGCACCCGATCGTGTTCGTCGTCTGGCTTCTCTTTTCGTTGGCCCTTGGGGTTCTTTTCTTTGGGAGCTACGAATCTTCGGGTCACTGGGCGATCTTGTTTTACGCGACCTTTCTGTTCGTCTACTCGATCGCCAACCTGCTCTCCTTCGCCTTACTGCGAAAGCCGCGGCGCCGCGAACGAGCGATGATCGAAGCGCTGCTCTTCAACGAGCAGGTACTTCCGCGAGAGATGTAGTTGGGAGATTCGGAAAAGGCGCCGTTTGGTGTTTCCGTTTTGCGCTCGTGGAATTGCGCTATGTGCTAGGCTTGCGATCGATAGGACTGAAAACCCTTTTGGAAGGCGAAGTCATGAGTCCCGATACGAAACAAGCGGAGAGAAAACAGGCGGAGAGTCAGCAGGCGATGGCCGAGCGGCTGATCCACCAGTTGCGGAACCGGGGAGCTCTTGAAGAGCGACTCGGTGAACTCAAGCGATTCGAGGATCGGCACACGCCGAGTCGACTGACGATGATGATCGTTGTGAATGGTTTGGTCTTCCTGATCGCCCTCTTCCAGATCGTGAACGTCTCCAATTCGGCCGAGAGTGCCGGAGAGAGCTTTGCTCCGATATTCGCGGGCGGGATTTTTATTGCGCTGGCGGCCTACACCAACCTGCTCGCTTTCTACTTCGATAGGCGATACGGGAGAAGTGAGCGATTGCTGATCAAGACACTGCTCGGCCTTGAGGACAGGGTGGATTCGGAGTAAGCCGTTCAGGTGGTTTCCAGCTGGGAAGCCTTCAACTCATTCCGCCGTGATCGATGAGGTCTAGATGAAGCGAGTGACCGCTGTACTGCTCCTCGTGTCGCTCTTCTGTGTTGGGTGGTACGTCCTAGGAGCTGGCGTGTCGGGGGAGCAAGTCGTCGCATCCCCGGAAGCTAAGAAAACTGAATCGGCTGGCGATGCGCCGGGCCCGATCGAGCCTGTTGAAAGTCTGCCGAACGAATCGGACGACGATTCACCAGGGCGACAGGCCGTACTCATCGAAGCTTCGAGCTCCACCATGAGTGTCGATGACTTGGAGTCGCCGATCCCCCGACTCACGTGCAAGGTGGTACTGACCGAGCTGTCTGGGTTTCAAAACGAGCATTCGAGTGGAACGGCTGAGGTGACGTTTTGGGTCGGAGGCCGGGGGAACTCAGATACATTTTCGGTCGAGGATGGTGTTTTCGAAGTCTCGCGGCGGGACATTGAAGCGATATCAGTTAGCTCCATGACTCTGGAAGGTCTGGGTGTCGATATTGAAGATCGGAGCACGCACCATCCCATGAGGAACGGCGAGGTCGTGATTCATGCCCGCGTTCCGACCCCGGTACGGCTCAGTGTCTTGAGTATGGAGACGGGTGATCACCTAACCGGATTGAGCGTTGTGAACGGTCACAAGTTTCTGAACGATGAGTTGCTCGCTGTTGCATGCGATTCGGTTGGCACGGCGAACTTGAGCTCCCCGCTCGAGCTGAAGCCAACTTCAAAGCAACTGATGTCGCGGCTGAGCAAGTTTTGGGTTCATAGCCCCGGCTATGCCTGGCAGCCTGTCTTCTTGGATATGCTCACGGGTGGCGAGCGTGAAATCCGACTCGAGCTCGCGGGGGAGCTCTCCGTTCGGTTCCTGGGTGAGCCGGTCACCGGCGGGATCTCGATGTTCTTGAGTCTAGCCAGCGACGAATTTTCCCTGCCGCTGGCGGCTCTCAGAGTGAGTTCTCCGGGAGAGGTGAATCTGTGCGGGCTTCCACCGGGCGAGTACGTCGCGAACGTTCGTAACGGAGAGTGGTACGACGATTACGCCAGTCTCGGAAGGGCCGAGGTCGAAGTCATCGCTGGGCGGATGCAAACAGCTGACATCGTTCTAGAGGCTCCGGGCAAAGTAGGAGCTGCGGTCTTGGCAGGTACCGTGAGCCTCTCGAAAGAGTGGGGCGTTACCGAATTCGCTTTGTCGGCTGAGTACGTCGGACGCGAACCTCTCTCACGCGACGTTCAATTGCGCCTGACGGAACAGCGGATGACTCGATCGAGTTCCGATTCTGAGTTGTGGTCCTTTAGCTTTGGCGAAGTGCCGCTTGGAAGGTATTCGCTTGTCGCGAGCTTTTTAGACGAGTCGGTACCCGTGGAATACGGCGTCTTAGTAACGGTGGGGCCCACAGGGCTTTGGGATGTGCGGCTTGAAGTGCCGCCTCCTGGGAACGTGTCGATAACGCTCACGGATTACAACGGCGGCGAACTGGATGGCATGTCCGTTATTTCTTGGGGGCCCCTCTTGAACTCAGGTGAAGTCGGTTCGGGCAGAAGCATTGTTCGGCCGGGTCGCTCCAATGGACTCTTCGAGTTTCGTGCTCCAGTCGGTCGAATCGGAGTTCGAAGCTGGGGAACCGGGCTTGTGACCATGAAGGAGGAACTCCTGATCCTTGAGGGCGAGAATGTTTTCCGGTTTCAGCTAGAGCAAAACTGCCCTCTCACGATTGTCTTTCTAGACGGGCAAACGCTCGTGCCAGCGAAGGACTTCTGGTACCCCGAACCAACGCATGTGGACGGTGATGGGGAGCTTTTGTTCATCTCAGCGGGTGGTCCCGAGTTCAATACGGCTCTCAGCCATCCCGGTCGTTACCTGTTCGAGTTTCCCGAGTTGGAGGGTTTCGAGCCGGTTCCGGATCAGACGATTTCCGTCGTACGGGGCGAGAAGACGATTCACGAAGTTCAGTTGGTTCGCAGGGGCCGGTAGCACTCGAGTACGAATTCTGATTCCGCGCAACGGAGAGCCGATTTTCGGTTGTCGACGGCGATCGAGAACTCGCTTCGCTCCGTCGAAGCGTATGCCCTCTCTGAAACGAGAGATCGAACTCCTCACTCGTAGCAGCGTGGAATTCTAAAGCTTTCGCGAAGGCACGCAGTTGATCGAGAGGGTGCGCTGCTTCGGCTCACTCGAAGTCGACTCCTGTCAACGAATTGAACGTTGTCCTTTCGCAGGCCTTACGCTTTGGCTCGACGACGTTTCTTTGTCTGCGCGAAGTTGGAGGCGATCGGAGTTGCGATGTGCTCCTCGTCGGAATGGCTTACTTAGTCCTTTCGCGTTCGAACGAAACTCGTCCGGGTAGGCGCCATAGAAAGCCGTAGTCTCAGCTCCTAGCCTTCGCATCGCGAACCGACCGCGAACCCCCTCCCTCCGTAGGCCCGGCCCCTCACCTCGATTTCTGCCCGAGCCCTCATGCGGACGAACTCAACGTCGCTCCCTCCCTCCTCCCTCCGGGGGCGCACTCTTCTACGAATCGCTGGCGTCTTAGCCCTCGTGGCTTGCGTCGGCCTGACGCTCTCCGCTCGCTGGTATTACGGGCGCCGGGTCCACATCACTTCCGAGTGGAGTCCTCTGCTGGGCCAGCACGGCACGCCCGTCTCCCTTGAGGGCGGTGTGCTGGCCAGCTCCATTCCCTTGGAGCCGCTCCCCGAAGACTCGATTCTGCTGCGCCTCCATGGAACCGCACCCGGCGACTACTTCGGCTGGGCTGTCGCCGGTCTGGGCGACGTGAACGGCGATGGACTGCCGGATGTCGCCGTGGGAGCTCACCAGCACATCAACCTGGGCGAACGGCCCGACATGAACGCTCCGGCCGGCTACGTGCGCGTGTTCTCCGGCTCCAACGGGAGCGAGCTCTATACGCTGGTCTCGAAAGGCAGCCTGAATGTCGACAGTTCGGACGACATGTTCGGCGTGTCCATCGCGACCCTGGACGACCTGGACGGCGACGGGTGCTCGGAGATTGCCGTCGGTTCCTTCCTCTACGACTACGAGGACGCGGAGTCATCCGAGGTGGACGAGAATACGGGCGCGGTCTTCGTCTTCTCGGGAGCCACGGGAGAGCAGCTTGCTTTGATCGGGGGAGAGCGCTGGGGGGATCGATTGGGCTTCTCCCTTGACTCCGTTCCCGACAAGGATGGAGACGGCCTGGCGGACTTGCTCATCGGAATCGAAAAGGGCGAAACCGAGCACGGCGTGAAGAACGCGGGGCGTGTCGAGATTTATTCCAGCGCGACCTTCAAGCCGCTCGTCGTCGCCAATGGGCCTGGCTGGGAATCCCGCATGGGTCACAGCGCCATCGCATTCGGGGATATCGACGGCGACGGTGTCGAGGACTTCGCCGGCGGAGCTTACATGTTCGGTGCGCAGGAAGAGCGCAATGCACAGCGCGGCGCGGTGGGCATCATGTCGGGCCGGACCGGCGAACTCCTGCGCGGCTGGGAGGGCGCCGGGCCCACCGACAACCTGGGCAAGTCGATGGCCAACCTGGGGGACGTGAACGGCGATGGCATCGACGACATTGCCCTCGGCGCGACGCAGAGCGGAATGGAGGCCGTGCACACGGGGCTGTATTACGGCCCCGGCTACGTGCGCATCCAATCGTCCGCGGACGGCGAGCTCCTCGATGTGCTGCGGGGGGAAGAGCTCGGTGATCAGTTCGGTTGGAGCCTGACCAATATCGGCGACCGGAACGGCGACGGAATCGACGACCTGCTCGTGGGCGCTCCCGCATCGGTAACCTTTTTGGAAGAGAAGCTCGACCGACGTGGAAGGCTCTACCTTTTCTCTGGAGCGGACCGTCGCTTACTGAAGGCCTATGAGGGGCTCGAGTTGAATGATCAGTTCGGCGCTGCCGCTCGTTTGATCGGCGACCTCGACGGAGACGGCCTCGCCGAAGTTCTCGTCGGTGCTCCGCAGAATGTCTCGGAGCAGACCCAGCCGGGCTACGCGCTCATCATCTCCGGCAAGGCTTTTGAACCCACGGGTATCGACCTGCAACCGCAGTAGCAGGACACCGAGTTAAGGGGTCCTTCGCTTGCAGACTCATCCGTCGGATGGTTGCTCGCGTCGTCTCGGCTTGCGACTTCGAATCGATCAGTCGAAGCGCATTCCGTCGGGGAACTGAAGGCCGAACTCTTCGCGCAATGCGTGAAGGAGCTCTTCGGGAGTTTGGAGCATGCGAGCTTCCGCTCGTCCATCCGCGCCGCGGTGCTTGAGCTCCCGGCCTTGCAAGGTGATCCGTCCCGCCCGTGTTGAGCGCGCCACGTTGATCGTCGAGCGAAAGTGCGAGGCGGGGTGGGTGCTCGTGAACCAGTTGCCCAGCTCGCGGTCGATCGGGTGCATCTCCTCGAGGGTGAAATCGCACACGTCGTTCCAGGTGTCGCCGTAGAGAATCTGGTGGTAGAGCACGGCGTCGGGCGAGCGGCGGTCGAAGGCTTGCCAGTCGCCCGATGCAGTGACGCGGCGCGCTTCGTGCGGTGTCGACTGCGGCGTCTCGAGTTCGAGGCGGAGAGCGGCGGTGGGAGACATGCTGCCGACTCCGACATCGACGAGCCAGGACTGATCGCCCAGCTCCACGCGCAGGAAGAGGTGCGTGCGCGGCGGAGTAAAGTCGCGCGGCTTTTGGGCGCGGACGCGAGCGCTGAGGGCGCGTACTTCGAAGCCCAGCGCCAAAAGGACATGCTCCAGGAGGCTGTTCTGCTCGAAGCAATAACCGCCGCGTCGTTCGTGCACGAGCTTGCGCTCGATGTCGGAAAGCTCGACCGAGATACCCTTGCCGAGCAAGATGTCGAGGTTCTCGAAGGGGATCGTGCGAACGTGCGCCTCGACGATTCTATTCAGCGTGCCGAGCGTTGGATCGCGCGGGCCCATATCGCCGATGCGCTGGAAGTAGGCGTCGAGGTCAGGAGTGAAGTGCATGGCGGAGCATAGCAGGAACGAGTTTCGGGACGGGTCGCTTCGATCCCCGGCTGAACTTTTGCATAGTGCCTTTGCGCGTTTTCCCAGCGCCGCAGGCCTTGTCGTACATTGGCGGCGAGGCACGCTTCCCAATCTTCTACCCGAAATAAGTACTCGCCTATGACTCGCTTCAAATTTTGGATCCTCATCGGAGGCGGAGTCCTGCTCTTCCTGGGTTGGCAAGAGCAAACTCTCTCCGGCTTAGCAAAGACAAAGCCGGCTCCGATTACCCTGGCGCAATTGGCGAGCAATGGGCCCGGCGAAAACGCGCACCTGGTCGTCGGCGATTTCTTCCTCTGCACTTGGGACTACGTCTACGCGGAGAAGCGGGGGCGTTGGACCGAAGCTTGGGTGCCGGCCGTCCCGCTCAACGGTCCGTTCCACGAGAAGTTCATGGCCTCGCTTGAGCCCGACGGCACTTGGCCGGATGACAAGCCGTTTCCGGTTCCCGAAAATCTCGCCGTGGTCTTCAAGTTGACGGACTCACCGAGCGAAGACTCGGTAGATGAGCTGGCCATGAGCGATACGGTTCAAGGCTTATTGATCAACGAAATCGACAGTATCGCGAGCGACGAACGAGCTCTCTTGCAGAGCAGCTATCCCGCGGCGGACTTTGACAAGGTGCATATCTTCGAGCCGGGAAGAGCACCGAAAGCAGCCTCCACCATCTATGCGATGCTCGGTGGCGGGGCGGTCCTCTTCCTCGCGGGGCTCGCTCTCATGTGCGGAGTTTCGTTCCAGAAGAAGGCGCCTGTGCCGCAACCGACGATGGCCGAAGCAATGGCGGAATCTGAGCCCGCGTCAGAGGAAGAGACGCCTCCGCGGGTTAGTTGAACGGAGCTACGGCACACGCAATCGTCACCCGGCTAATCAATCGGCAACTGAGTGTTCGACACCCCTGGCCACCTTCGGGGGAAATTGTGACCCACCGAAGAGTGGCCGGTAGCCACGTGGGAGTGGGACTCCGTACTCTCTGCCCATGAGCACGACTCTGACGCCCGACAACTCGGGACCCGACAATTCCGTCAAGGAACAGCCCAAAGGTCTCGGCACCTTCGCCGGCGTCTTCACGCCGAGCATCCTGACCATCCTCGGGATCATCCTGTTCTTGCGCCTCGGCTTTGTCGTGGGCAACGCGGGCCTCGGGCGAGCGCTGGTCGTCATCGTGCTCGCCAACGTGATCTCGGTGCTCACGACCGTCTCGCTCTCGGCCATCGCGACGAACTTCAAGGTGCGCGGCGGGGGGGACTACTACCTGATCTCGCGCAGCTTGGGTCCCGAGTTTGGCGGAGCGATCGGCATCATTCTCTTCCTGGCGCAGTCGGTCTCGGTCGCCTTCTACGCCATCGGTTTCGCGGAAGGTGTCACGGCGATGTTTCCGGACCTGTCGCCGCGGCTCGTCGCTGGCGCAGCCTTGGCTCCGCTCTTCGCACTCTCGTGGCTCGGTTCCGATTGGGCCACGCGCTTTCAGTACGTCATCATGCTCGTCTTGACGCTCGCCATCGGCGTCTTCTTTATCGGCGCGGCCACGGAGTTTAGTACCGAGACTCTCTCGTCGAACTGGTCCGCCTCGGGTGACCTGTCCTTCTGGGCCGTCTTCGCGCTGTTCTTCCCCGCGGTCACCGGCTTCACGCAAGGCGTGAGCATGTCGGGCGAGCTCAAAGATCCGGCGCGCTCTCTCCCGAGCGGAACCTTCGCAGCCGTCGGCGTCTCGATCGTGGTCTACTTCGCCGGCGCGATCTTGTTCGCGGGCGCGATGCCGGGTGCAGAGCTGATTTCCGACTACGGCGCCATGGGGCGCATCGCGCTGGTCCCCGGCCTGATCACGGCGGGCATTTTTGCGGCGACGCTCTCCTCGGCTCTGGCGTCTTTTCTCGGCGCCCCGCGCATCCTTCACGCGCTCGCCACCGATCGGCTGTTTCCGATTCTCAAGCCTTTTGCGAAGGCCGACGCCACGACCGGCAATCCGCGCCGCGCCGTCCTTTTGTGCTTCGCGATCGCCGCGATCACCGTCGCGGTCGGCGACCTCAACGTGGTCGCGCCGGTGGTGTCGATGTTCTTTCTGATCTCCTACGGTCTGCTCAATTACGCGACCTACTTCGAGGCGAGCTCGGGCAGCCCGTCCTTCCGACCCAGCTTCAAGTGGTTCCGTCCGCGCGCGAGTCTGCTGGGTTGCCTGGCCTGCGGCGGAACGATGCTCGCGATCGATGCTCTCGCGGGGGCGATCGCGATCGCCTCCGTCGTGGCCGTTCATCAGTATCTGGCGCGTTCGGGCGGACCCGATCGGTGGGCTGACGCGAGTCGCTCGGCGCTCTTCCAGCGGGTGCGTTCGAGCTTGCGTACGATGAGCGGAATCGTCGAACACGATCGCGACTGGCGCCCGGTCGTGCTGGCCTTCTCCGACGATCCGAATCGACGCACGAGTCTCTTGCGGTTTGCGTCCTGGATCGCCGAGTCCAGTGGAATCACAACGGCCGTGAGGTTGGTCAAGGGCGAGGGCGCTCTCGCGCGCCGGGAGACTGAGCGCTACGAGCAGGAGCTGCGTGCAGAACTCGAAGAAAACAAGCTGAACGCCTTCGTACGCGCGATCAGTTCGGAAGACCTGATGTCCGCCTATCCGGTCCTCTTGCAAGCGTCGGGCCTTGGACCGATTCGTCCGAACATCGCGCTCTTGAATTGGTTCGATCGCGAGGAGACCGCGGAGGATGCTCCGGCGATGCAGTCCTACGGTGCCGTACTGCGAAACTCTCTGAGGCACGGCTGCAATGTGATTCTGCTGGCGGGGAGAGCGGAGGCTCTCGAACCGCTCGGTCAACCCGACGAGAAGGGAGCGGCTCCGCGACAAATCGATATCTGGTGGCACAGCGACGCGAGCAGCAAGTTGGCTCTGCTCCTGGCGCACCTGATGAGCCGAAGCGAGCTCTGGTCGGGCGCTAAGCTGCGAGTCTTGTCGGACCACGCTCCCGGACAGACCGATACGGAGACGATCGAGGCCTTGCGCGGCGTGCTGGCCGATGTGCGCATCGAAGCGGAGGTCGTTCTCGTCACCGATTTGAACTGGAGTACCGTCGCCGAAGCGTCCGCACCGACCTCTCTCGCCTTCGTGACTTTTCGGATTGGCGCTGAGGACTTACTCGACGGTTCGGGATCTCCCGTTCCGAGCTCGCTGGACGGACTGCCGCCGATGGCGCTGGTTCAGGCGGCCAAAGACTTGGAGCTCGACGCTCAACCGGACGAGGGCGCTCAAGCCGAGGTTGCCCAGGTGCGCGATCAGATCGAGGACACGGAGGCGCGCGCGAAGAAGTTGCGCGAAGAGGCGGATTCTATGCGTGAGGCTGCGCGCGTCGCGGCGGAGAAAGTCGAGGAAGCGCGTGTGACCGAGGTGGCTCCCGAATCCCTGGCCGCCGCAGAGAAGGAGGCCAAGGGTATCGAGGCCGATGCCGCCAGCCTCGAACGCAAGGCCGCCAAGGCGGAGGCCAAGGCCATCGAGCTCAACAAAGAACTCGAGTAAGAGGCTGGGATTCCATCGGGGTTGACGATGGATTCTCCGCGCTATCGACTGGGTGCATGACTTCAGCGAGCCGTGCATTTGAAGAACTCTATCCGGCGGTTTACCGGGCTCTGTGTCGGCGCTGGTCGGCGGGGGAGTATCGGCCGAGCCCGGAGGCGACAGCCATCTTGGAGCATTTGGCGGGCAGTGGTCCGCTGACGGTTTCGGAGGCCGCCCAACACTTCGATCGATCGCAAGCGGCGACGAGTGAGCTGCTCGATCGATTGGAAGGGCGCGAGTTGATCAGCCGGATGGTGGACGAGCGGGATGCTCGTCGGCACTTGGTGTGGTTGACGAAGACGGGGCTCGAAGTGTGCGAGCGTCTGAAGCAAGTGCTCGATGGAGACCGCTTAGCGGCGGCTTTCGAAGTCATGGAAACAGAAGAGCAACGCGCTCTCCTCGATGGTATGCGCGCTCTGTTAGCGGCTACCCGAACCCTTAAACCGACCCCGAAGACTGAGGAAGAATCATGAGTGCCTGCACGAGCTGTGGAATGTCGATCGAGAGCGGTCCCTACTGCGAGTATTGCGTGGACGCGGAGGGCAAGCTGCAGGAATTCGACGAGCGTCTTGCTCGCATGCTGCAGTGGACCGCGCGAAACGAGCCGGAGCTTGCGCCGGAAGTGGCCGAGAAGAATACGCTCGAGTACATGGCGACCATGTCGGCGTGGAAGGATCACCCGGAATTGCGGGCGCGAATCGCAAAGCTGTCGGACTAATGGCTGGCTACTCGGGAACGCCGCTCGCGAAAAAGCTCGGAATCAAGACGGACCATCGTCTCGCGAGTCTGCACGCACCCGGTGATTTCGAGGAGCTCTTGGGTGAACTCCCGTCCGGTGTCTCGATTCAAGGGTCGCTGCGCGGGAAACGAAACCTCGACGTGATCGTTCTGTTTGTCGAGCGACGGGCAATCTTGGATAAGGAGCTGAAGCGGGTTGCGGCTCGATTGGAGGAAGCAGGCGGGCTGTGGATCGCTTGGCCGAAAAAGACTTCGGGCGTAGCGACGGACCTAGATGGGGGAGCGGTGCGCGCCGCCGGCTTGGGCGTGGGCCTCGTCGACAACAAGGTCTGTGCGATCGACGAGACTTGGTCTGGGCATCGATTCGTAAAGCGTCTGGCCGATCGGCGCTAGCGGTTCGGAACGGCGGATCTGGCTCACCTCCTGGCAGCGGATTTCTTCGCGGTAATCGGCTGGTCAGTGCGATGCAGCCGAGCCGAGATCATCGATGCCGATCACATTGTCGGTCGAGTATTGGCTAACGCAGCGTGCAGCACCTCCGTACCGACCGCTGGGGATCGCGAACCGTGAATGCGATCGACCGTGCTAGTCTTGAATGAACGGATGCATCGGACTTCACTAATCCTCTTTGCGATTGCGCTCCTCGCCTTGTTCGCGTGGGTCGGACAGATGGCGTCGGTCGAAGCCGAACGGGAATCGCTTGAGCCCACGGGACTTGAAGGTGAATCGGTAGCGAGCCTGATTGAAAGGCTCGCCGAGTTGGGGACCGAGTGGATCGACGATGCGGAGTTGGGGTATCGGACGCTTGCTCCTTCGTCTGTCGAACTCGGTCGTCGACTCGACACGGTCGTTGAACTGACCGACGAGCAGTGGAGCGACGCCCTTGTCGCGACCCCGGTGATCGGCTACCGAACGACTTGGGCTGCAGAAGAGCCTTTTACCATTTCGATGAATGCTCCGCGTTGGCTCGGCAATGCAGAGATTCGGTTGACGCCGCGCGACGAGCGACTCTCTTCAGTCAGCGGAGGGATCTTGGCGCCATCGTGTGGTCTGATGTATTTGGTTCATCTAGGTGAACAACAGAATCAACTCGTTGGTTGGCTCGGAGTCGGTGAGCATGAGCTTCTGTTCGATGTTGAGATCGAACGCGGCGCGAGTCCCGACTTCGATACTTACGGAGAGACCTGGGTGCCGTCCGTATTTGGTCCCGACATTTTGTGGGAGGGCGAGTTCACGTTACACGTCACCGTTCTCGAACATGTTGCGGATGCGGTTCCGCCGGTTCAGGGACCGGAATTGGATGCCTGGGTTCGATCCGCGCTAAGCATGGACCGGGGGGCTACGTCGGTCAGGAATTCGGCGAACAGTGAACCAACGCTGGTTCAAAACTCAAACGCGTATATTCGATTCGCCGCCCCTTCCGATGTTCAAGACTCGTTCCACGATGTCTCGATGCGCTTGATCCTCGAGTTCAAGCGAGGGGGCATCCTCTACCAGAGGCACAAGCTTTTTTCACCGCCTTCGGACTGGAGTGAAGAAGAGCGGAGTCGCGATCCATTCGATAGAGGCGGGGCCATTTCTATTGATGCGGTCGAGCTGGAATCGGCGAGCGATCCGTGGATGATTACGGTGACCGGCTCGGATGAGGGGGTTTTGGACGACACCGGGACTAAGCGTCATTACGCCGGGTCGTTTGTCGTTCCTGCGCGTGAGTTGATCGCGAGGGGCACGGGCTGGTCGGAGTGAGCGCGTGTTCGGTCGGGTGAGGAACGCTGTCTACTGCCAACTTCCGGAGCGCCTGAGGCTTTGAGCGTAGGGAGGCGGGGTGGCGAGTCGGCCGGCGGGGAGTAGGATGGCTCCCTAAATTCACCGCTTGGCTGGCGCCGAAACCGCGCCGACGGAGCGATTGCACGACTCACTGAAATCTCATCCACTCTCATGAAACGCTTTACGATTCTTGCTCTTGTCGCTTCGTTGTCCCTCGCGGCCTGTCAGGTGACGCTTCCGGAAGGCGAGCGATTTGGCGAGCCGATGGTCGTGCAGAAGTCGGTGGCGTTCGCGACGGTCGACGCGAGTCCCGCCGAGTACTTTGACCGCACCGTTCTTGTCGAAGCGACCGTGAAGGCGGTCTGCACTTCCAAGGGTTGTTGGATGCAGGTCGAAGACGAGGGGAAGACGGCGATGGTTCGCTGGGAGTCCGGCTGCGGCGGTAAGTACGCGTTTCCCGAGGAGCTGATTGGCCAGCGCGTCTTGGTGCAGGGCTCCTTCTATCCCAAGACCATCTCGGAAGAAGATGCGGAGCACCTCGAAGCCGAAGCCGGCGAAGCGCTCGAGATCGAGCGCGAGGGTTACGAGTTCAACGCGTCGGCCGTTCTACTCGTCGCGATGTAGAAGGTGGCAATACGGTGTCGCACACTCGGTTGCCGGTTTTATTAGCCCGCTGACGGGGCCGGAAGGTTGAATACCGAACCCGGTTCATCTCTAAACTTTAGGACCACCATGGCACGGCCATGGTGGTCCTAAAGTTTAGAGATGAACCGGGTTCGGTATTCAA
>JAJDEU010000052.1 GCA_029259635.1 Planctomycetota bacterium
ATGCCTCTTAGCAGTCCGTGGTGAAAGTGCTTTGCTCTATGAGCAGCAAGTTTTTAGTCGGGTTGGTGCCCGGAAACGAACCCGAATCCATAGATTCGGGGAGGCTTTTGGGTGCCGACCTGGCCAAAAATCGGCCGCTTATGGAGTGAATGACTTTTACCACGGGCTGCTAGGCGTGCCGCTGGCACTCGTTCCGCTCTAATCCTTCTCCAATCGCTAGTCCCTTGCATGCACAATGCCCTTAGCGCCGTGACCGCCGCACCTCTGTCGTCGAGAGCCTCGTCCGCTGGCGCGTCATGGCGAGCCGAGTATCCGATGTCGTTCGCCGACTTGGTTTCATCTCGAGCACGCCCGTTATCAATCGGCCCCCGACCGGATTTCGGCGCTGCGGTCGAGGGCGTGAGTCCCACGAACCGCGAGCGAGGGCAGGGGCTAGATCGCCCGCTTCGAAAGCGCCGGTTTCGAGCTTTGTTGGGTACTCGGTGCTCGGAGCGCTCGGGTCGTTCCGTAGCTCGACTCGCGCTCGTTCGCTAGGCTTAGAGCCCGTCCAGGAGATTTAAACTATGTCGATTTCACTTCGTCGCACGCTTGTGCCCGCCAGCTTCCTTCTCGTTCTCGGCGCCGTGGCCACCTCCCGTGCGGTCTGGACTCAAGATCCCGCCGCGGTGGATCTCGTGATCGAGCCCCTGAGCGGACCGGTCTCGGTGCTCTATGGCCGCGGCGGCAATATCGGTTTCTCGAACGGTCCCGACGGCATGTTGGTGGTCGATTCGCAGTTCGGCTGGTTGGCACCGAAGATCGAGGCAGCGCTCTTGGAACGTCAGAAAGAGAGCCCGTCTTTCTTGATCAACACGCACATGCACAGCGATCACACCGGCGGAAATGCGATTCTCGGTCGATACGGAACGATCGTCGCGCACACGAACACACGCGGGCGACTGATCGACGAGCAGAGCGCGGCGGGCGGCGAGCTGAGCGACGAGGCAAAAGCTGGACTCCCGATGGTCACCTTTGACGAGAACCTGTCGATTCACTTCAACGGCGAAGAGGTGAAGCTGATTCACCTGCAGGCGTCTCACACCGACACCGACGTAGCGGTCTGGTTCACCGGCTCCAATGTCTTGCACCTCGGCGACACCTTTTTCGCGGGAGCCTTTCCCTTCGTGGACCTGGCTCGCGGGGGAAACGTGCAGGGGTTGATCGCCTCGCTGTCCCGCGTCATGGACCTGATCGACGACGAGACCAAGATCATTCCCGGGCACGGTAAGGTCGCTGGAACCGCCGAACTGGGCGTCTATATCGAGGTGTTGATCGAGTGCAGCGGCCGGGTGAGCGAGGCTCTGGCGGCGGGAAAGACGTTGGAACAGATGGTCGAGATGGAGCTACTCGGGGATTACGCGCCGGAGTGGGGAGCGGGCTATATCAACGCGGAGCAGTTCCTGAATGCGCTCGTCGGCTCCGTTGAGGCTCGCTAGGGGAGGCTGGGGCCTACCGGCAGGGGAACCGGGGCTGAGCGACCTCTGCGAGCTCGATTCCGGGGGCAGAGGGGCTTTTCTTTCTCGCTCCCGGCGCTAGACTGCTCCGCTCCAAATCCGATCGAGGATCTCCACCGAGAGTTCGACCATGAAAGTCAAGACCCGTAACAGCAAGACCAAGCGCCAGAAGCAGCACGGCTTCCGCACCCGCCAGAAGACCAAGGGCGGTCGGAAAACCAATAAGCGCCAGCGCGCTCGCCACGGCAGCATCTAAGCGCAGATTTATCTAAGCGCAGCGATGCGCGAGCTCTCCCCTGGAAGGGGAGCGCCAACATCGAACGAACCACGGAGAGCCGGTCCCAAACGGGACGAGGCGTTGCCAGCTCTCCCGAAGTGACATGGCCAATACCAACAGATCACCGGACCAAAGGTCCAAGAACGCGGGTGGGACAAATCGTCCACCCGCGGTTTCATTTAAAAAGCGCGCCCCGGCGGAGACGCCTCGGGAGGGACATTTCCTGCCCAGGACGCGAGCGGAGATGGAGCGGCTCGGCTGGGATGCGCTCGATATCGTTCTCGTCACCGGGGACGGCTACGTCGATCACCCGTCCTTCGGAGTCTCGGCAATCGGACGTCTGCTCGAGTCGGAGGGCTATCGAGTCGGGATCCTCGACGTGCCGGAGCTCGAGCCCGACGACGCGGGTTGGAAGCGGCTGCCAGCGCCAGAGCTCTTTGTCGGCGTGAGCGCGGGGACCATCGACTCGATGGTCACCAACTACACCGCCTCGAAGAAGAAGCGGCGCAAGGATGTCTATCGTCCCGGCGGCGAGACCGGGCGTCCGAATCTAGCGACGATCGCCTACACCTCAAAGGCGAGGCACTTCTTCCCGGGTGTACCGGTCATCGTCGGCGGACTGGAAGCGGGGCCGCGTCGGCTCGCACACTACGCCTACTTTCAGGACCGAATCCGGCGCTCGATCTTGGTCGACTCCAAAGCGGATCTCTTGGTCTGGGGAATGGGAGAGCGCCAAATCCTCGAAGTGGCGAGGCGTTGTCGCGCGGGTGAGGCGCTCGATGGAATCGCAATGACTTGCGAGTACGTTCGAGAGGAAGAGCTTCCGGCGAATGTGCGTCGAGTGCCGTCCTTCGAAGCTATTCAGGCCGACTCGGACGAGCTCATCGGGCTCTTCAACGCGGTTCGCGAGGAGAACCATCCGGGCGCGCGGCCGCTTGCGCAGGCACACGGCACCCGCTTCGTTCTGCAGCACCCGCCGCTTCCGCCCTCGAGTCAGGTCGAGGTCGACAGCTACTACGACCTGCCTTTTCAGCGCGATTGGCATCCCGATCACACGGCGGCCGGCGGGATCTCGGCACTCGAAACCGTGCGCTGGAGCATTAACACGCATCGCGGTTGCATGGCGGACTGCTCGTTCTGCTCGATCACCTTTCACCAAGGCCGGTCGATTCAGAGTCGCAGCGAGGGCTCCGTCTTGCGCGAGGCCGCCAAGCTTGCGGAGAGCCACAACTTTCGCGGCACGATCACCGACGTCGGCGGACCGACGGCGAACATGTATGGGCTCGGGTGTACGTTGCTGGAGAAAGGGGAGCCCTGCCTCGATCGCGACTGCCTCTCACCGGACGTCTGCCCGGCTCTTCGGATCGACAAGACCAGCGAGGGCTATCGCCGGCTACTTGGACTCGTTCGCGAGACACCCGGAGTCAAGCACACCTTCGTCGGCTCGGGAGTTCGCTACGACATGTTGTTCGACAAGCGCGGAGAGCTCTTACCGCTGCACAAGGATCTGATCGAGCATCACGTCTCGGGTCGCATGAAGCTCGCGCCGGAGCACGCCTCGCCGGAAGTCTTGCGCGTCATGAACAAGCCCAGCTTCGATGTGTACGAAGCCTATGAGGCTGCCTACAAGAGCGACTGTGAGACTCTCGGTCGTGACCAGCACCTGGTGAATTACTTCATCGTGGGGCACCCGGGAACGACGCTCAAAAATGCAATCGAGCTCTTTGAGACTCTGCTCGACCGAAACTACTCGCCGGAGCAGGTTCAGGAGTTCATTCCGCTTCCGATGACGCGCGGGTGTATCCAGTGGGTGACCGGACGCGATCCGATCACGGACGAAGAGCTGTTTGTTCCGCGAACTCCGCGCGAGCGCAAGGTTCAAAAGGCGCTCGCCTGTTGGAAGGCTCCCGATTCGGTGCCGCTTGTGGAAGAAGCGCTTCGCGAAGCGGGTCGCGAAGACTTGTTAGCTCGCTACCGGCGGGCAATCGCTCACCATTCGAGTGGCAAAGGCAAGTCGCGCGGGCGGACGAAAGCGGCCGAGACGGAGTCCATGGAGCTGGATACCTGCGGCTAGTCGAGCGGGCTTGAGCAACGCCGACGGAGAGAGTCCAACGGCAATAAAAAAGCGCCGCCGAATCCTGGAAGATTCGACGGCGCGATGCGAGGCGAGCGATGGGCGCTCGGCTATAGGAATTGCCTGGGAAGGATTTCTAGGAGGTCAGAACCGGAAGGTTAGAGACCGGTGCCCGTGTAGGGCACGGTTACGGAACGGGCGGCCGTGCGCGTATCGGGCAAGCTCCACCGATAGGAAGAGTCGCCCATCTTCTGTAGATCGGCGATATTGACCATGACCAGATCATTGACGGCCAACCCACTGACGATGAACTCGATGAAGCTGTCGCCGAGAGTATCGGTCAGGGGAGCGGCAACCGCGGCTTGGTCTACGCGCCACGAGTCTGTCGAGATGTCGTAGACGAGCACATCGAAGACCGGTGTGTAGTTCGTGGCGATATCGTTATCGAGCTCAAGCACGTTGATGTCCACCGTAAAGCGCAGCGTTCCGCCGCTGTCTTGATCCGGAGTCCGCGCACTCAGGGTGTTGGATTTGACGTGATTGGGCTTCAGAAGGTCCATCGAGGTGAAGGCATCGTTCAACGTATAGGTGTTTGTGTTGAGCGCCGCGTCTTCGACGATGATGTTCAAGTCCCATACCTTCGACGGGTCGAGGTCGCGCAAGAAGACCATGTGCGCCTTGACATAGTGCAAGTCGACTTGCTGTCGCGTGGGCTCTCCCTGAGGGGTGTATTCCGTGATCGTTCGAGTCGGAACGTTGGTCGTAAAGACCAGTTTCGCGACACGAGACGTCGCATAGACGATCTTGAATCGAGTCACCGTGGGAGGAGCACCGGACTCCTGTTTGGGCGGAAGGATTCCGCCGCGTTGATTCGAAAGACTCGGTTGACGGAGCTCGACCGGATCGACCACCGGCGCCTGAACACTGAGCGCGTCGAGCGGATCGACGGTCGTCGGACCGGGTCCGACGATCACAGCGGGAGAGCCGTCATCCGGATCGAGGGCAAGGAACCGTTCGCCCAAGCCGAGGGGCATGGGAAATATCATGCCAACCAAATCACCCGAGTTGTAGGCCTGCAGGAACTGGGTGTTGTCGAGGTTGACCGACGTCGCTACGCCGTCTGAGAGTCCAAACTGCTTCGCGTCGGGGTCGTAGAAACCTTGAACGGGAACGGAAGCGAGCTCTCCGACAACGACGAGTTGAAGGTCGCTCGGCTTCGAGTCGTCCAGCAAGATTTCGATCGCAACGGAATTAGCCGTCTGCTCGTCGGCGATGTTTGGAGCGAGGAAAGGCTGAACGGAGTCCGCGAGCTTCGTGGCGGGAACCTGGAAGGAGAGTGAGGTACTCGCGGGAGGTGTCGAGGAGGTTGCGAGAACGGGCTGTCGCGAGTGTCCGGGAGTCGCTAAACCGGGGGCCGGTCGGGGTGTCGTCTGGGGTTGCGCGCTTAGCGGAACGGGGGGAGGACAACTAGAACCGAAGCCGACGCGTACACCTTTATGGAGCAGCGGCGGGATGCCCGTGTCCAACTGTAGGAGGAAGGCAGCGACATCGTGACGCTCTTGCAAGCCGAGGCTGAAGTCCGCTTGCAGAAGGAAATCTTGAAGGTCGTCAGCAAGGCCGGTTGCGGAGAGTCCCACACCAAGCACGGGCAGGGTGTCGGTCATTCCGCCGCCGTATTCCACGCCGACTTTCGTCTTCTGCGTCTTGCGCCAGAAGGAGATGAGCGGCGCGACCGTGAAGTGACTGCGACCCACGTTGGGCGCGAAGAACTCATCGCGGAAGGAGGCGTTCATCGTGCCACTGGGAAGCGTGTGGCAGTCCTGACACGCAAAGTCGAGGACGGAGACCGGATCGTAAAACAGATCCTGTCCGCGAACTGCCGAGGTCCCGGCGGGGAAGAAGCTGGGGACTCGTGAATCCATGATCACGCGCTTGACGGATTCATAGGGATTCGCGCGCTCTTGGAGGGACATGACAAAAGCTTCGAACTTGTCGAAGTCACCGCCGGGTGCGACGTTGAGCGGAGCGCCGCCGAGCAAGCCGGGGAAAGCGCCATTGAAGTCGACCAAATCGCCGCGCTCGCCACGCCAGTGATAGGGATTCTGGCCCTTAATGCTTCGCAGGGTTTGCGTCACTAGCGGTCCCTTGTCATCGACCGTGACGGTATAGGCTCCGCTCGAGTCCTTGCGCCGATCCGAGAGGTCCCATGCCAGGAGGTCCGAGAATCCGTCTATGTGGCAAGTGTTGCAGGACATGTTGTTGTCCTGCGAATGAGCCGCGGAGTAGTAGATCGCTCGTCCGGCTTTAACCAGCGGCGGGGTCGGGTCGGGACCGGCCATAAGTGTCGCGACGATTCCAGTGCCCACGGCGGGTAGATAGATCTCGACTTGATTGCTACCCCAGCAATAAACCATCAGGTACTGATTGGCGCCCTTGGTGATCATTTGAAGGCCACGCGGAATCGAACCCACATTCCACTCCTGGACGAAGGTGCCGGTCACGTCGTACTCGGTAACGTTGTCGGTCAGCATGCCCGTCAAAAAGCCATTTCCCGCGGTGTCAAACGTCAGGGAATAGGGACTGCCTACCGTGAGGGCGGGATTGATTTGGACACCGGGCAAGGCCACGTTGCTGTCGTCGAGATTGACGATGCGATTGGGGCCGACGGGGAGATTGCCCGGGGCCGGAAGAGCGCCGATAATCGTCAGGCGGTTCTCGCTGAAGATCGCGTTGGCTTCCGGCTCGCTCTGAAAGGTGAAGTTCTTCGCGTCGGTTCCGAGCATCCACCACTCGCCGGAAACCGGATTCTTGCCGTGGTCGTAGAGCACGGTTCCCGCGCCCACGACGACAGGCTCGATCGTGGCCGTCGCCGGGTCGAGGCGGAAGAGGTCCTCGTCGGGAAGACCCTGGGTCGCTGTCGAGAGGTCGAGAATGCCGAGCGGACCGGCGTTGAAGTTGGCGGCGCCACGGTCCACGGTTGTGTTGTTGCCCGAGAGCATCGGGGAGACGATGACCGAACCCGTCGCGCCGGCTTCAAAGGCAAGGAAGGCGGGGTGCTTGGAGGGAATCGGATACTCGGCGCGAATCGTCCTGGTGAGCAAGTCGATCTCGACGACCACATCATAACCCATGCAGCTGACCCAAGCCGTATTGCGTGTGCGATCGACGAGCAGGTCGCTCGGTTCGCCGGGCAATCCGAGCAGTCCCTTGACGCGGCCGCCAAAGTCCATGAAGAGCAGAGCGTCCGAGTTGCTACACGTCACCAAGATTCCAGGAGGGCATCCGGGCGGTGTGTAGAAGGCGCAGGAGACCGGTCCCCAAGCTGTTCGCAGCGAAGAGAGCATCGTCCAGTTCGCCGGGTTGGGGTCCACCGTATTGAAGATCCGAACCAAGTTGGCGTGGGTGTTGACGACCCCCACGAAGTTGCCGCTCGGGTGAACGGCCACCGGCGAAAACGGCACCACATTCATGTTGATGTGCGGACCGATGACGGTGTCGAGCTTGCGAAACTTGGCCGTCTTGGGGAGCGTGGATCTCTGCCACGGCAGCTTGGGCTGGATCGGTGTGCCGAGTTGGTGCTCGCCAAGCGGTGTACCCTGAGCTCCTGCGGATAAGGCGCAAAGCGTGAGCGCTAAGCCCAGCTGAGTAGTTGTCTTTAGGACTCTCTGGAACTTAGCAGTCTTCGACACAATTCCTCCTGGATAAGTCGACGTGCCGGATTGGTTCTGAGCGGGATGGTGCTCAGTCACCATGAGACGGCGCGAGGCTCTTTTTGGTTCTCTAGATTCTGCGAATTCTCGGTTTTGGGAGTGCTGCTAGCGTCGAGCCGCAGAACCCCATCTCGACACGAAGCGACGATGTTCGCTCCGTGTCGGCGGCTCTCGGTTTAGTTCTCCGAGCTTCGATTTTCTTTTACCACGGGCTGCTAGGGGATTCGCATGGGAACGACTCGGGCATCGCGCCCGTCGACGAACAGTACGCCGATCAGTTTTCCGTCCGACCGCGAGAAAGCGAAAGCGCCATTCCAATCCGACTGCAAGCCCATGCCTCGCTCGAGCTTCCAAGTCCCGCCCTCGTCGGAGAACCGCGCACGGGAGAGTGGAAGCGGGGCAGCTGCCGGATCGCCCACGACCAAGACGTCCTCGAGCTCCGTCGGCGTACGAATCCAGTCACTGGGCCACGGAATTCCCATGCTCTCGTCGCTCTCGAGAAGTACGAGCCCGGACTCCTCCCAACGAACGGCTCCGAAGGGAATCAACCTACCGGCGATCTGCAGATCGATGCTCTTGGCGTCCTCGATCTCCTTAGGGGCGAAGAGATTCGCAGGCCCGATCAAGCCGCCGTCCACGGCGAGTACCCACGCCGTGCGTTGATGCTTCTTCTTGATGAACAGCTGCTTTTCGGTCCAAGTCAGCTTCGCACGAAGGGGGCGTGGCGTCGGGGCATCGGGCGGGAGCAGCGCGCTGCCCACCGAGAGCGCTGGCCGCCATTCGAGCCAGTCCTCTTCGGCTTCTTCTTCCAGGTTGAAGCGATGTCCGTTCAGGGCAGCGGGTCCCGGCTCGTCCGGCGTCGCAAGCGCGATAGCACCGACGATCAGAGCGCGCATGGAATCGAGCCCAACTTCGACGCCTCCGAACAAGCCGACTTGCAGGTCGATGCCGCTCGCCTCCCAAAAGCGAGTGTTCTCGCGAATCAGGCGCGAGTAGCGCGGCCGTATGTTCGCGCGAATCTCGATGCTGCTGGAGTCGCTGGCCAAGCCGACCGTGAGGACGCGTCCGATTTGCACTTGGCGATAGTTAATCGGTGCGCCCGGCTGCAGGCCGAACTTGCGGCTCGCGACCAGGACGATTTCGAGGCTGCCCTCTTCGTCATCGAGTAGGACCGGCGGTTCTTCGAGTGCGAGAAACTCCGTCTGAACCTCGGCCGATACCGGACCGGGCGAGGCTTCGAGATAGCGCGCGCCAAAGATGGTCTCGAGTCCCGTGACCTCGTCGAGTGCCAGGTGCGGACGAACAATCCAAAAGCGCGTGCCCGCTCGCGCCAGAGCCTCGGCGCGTAGGGACAGTCGCGCTTCCATCACGACCTCGGACAGATTGTCTTCCAGCTCCACCGATACAATCTCGCCAACGTTGATGCCGCGATAGCGCACCGAATCACCCGCGCCGATCCCATGGCCTTCCAGCGCGCGAATCTCGATCAACGGTCCGCGTTCGCTCTGCGCGCGCCACCCGATCCAGCCGCTGACGACCAGCGCCATCGTCGGGATCAGCCAGGTCCAGCTCCAACGCCGACGCGTCGCGATCTGGGCGGTCGGGACGGTGCGAGCGATCGGTTCTTGGGTCGAGTTCATGATCCTTCTAAATTCTCGGAACGCAGCCAGAGCGCGTGCGGGTCAAAGCTGGCGCTCGCGAACAGGCTCAAGAGCACGCAACCCGTAAAAGTCCAAGCGGCGGGGCCGGGATGCACCGCGACCAGGTCGCCCATCTTCAGCCAGGCCACCACCACGGAGATCAGCATCACATCCAGCATGCCCCAACGCCCCGCGCGCTCGATCATGCGATAGGTCGAAGCTCGGCGTCGGCGCGAAAAAAAAGTTCGCTTCGAAGTCAGCATCAAGATGCCGCTCAATTTCATGAGCGGAATGACGAGCGAACACAAGAACACCACGAGCCCCACAGCCCACGCGCCCTCTTCGATCAATCCGATCGTCCCGCTCCAGATGCTCTTGTCTTGCAGATCTCCAAACCGCTCGACTCGCATAATGGGCAGGAACACCGCCACCGGGAACAAGATCAGAGCCGCCAGGGCATAGGCGCGAGCGCGAAGATTCGCTCGACCGCTCCGATCCGCCACCTTCAAGACCGAAGCGCAACGCCGACACTGCGCGACTTGGTGCGCCTCCATTTCGGGCACCCGGTGCACCATCCCGCAGCAGTGACAGGCGGAGAGGTGAGTCCCATCCAGTTCAGAGGGGGAGGAGGTCGCTGGGCCGGATTTCATGGGGGTGGCGATCATACGGAGTCGCGTCGTGTTTTCCGAAGGCGGCTTGGGTTGGGAGAAGCAGCCCCCCGCTTTCATTGCCGAGCCGAAATCGACGGATCGCACGGCCACTCCGTATGATCCCCCGCATGTCGATGATTCGGATTGTTCGCGGACTGTCTCGGGAGCTGGCGCCATTGCGGTTTGAGGAGCCCGTGACGCATGTCTACAACCCGCTGGTGTACGCGGCCCGCACGGGGGAAGACTATTTGAAGCGTTATGCGGGGCGGGGCGGGCGGACGCTGCTACTCGGAATGAATCCGGGGCCCTGGGGCATGGCGCAGACCGGCGTGCCTTTTGGCGAAGTTTCGATCGTCCGGGACTGGCTCGGCATTGCCGGCAAAGTGGACAAGCCGGCGGGCGAGCATCCGAAGCGCCAGATCGAGGGCTTCGAGTGTTCGCGGTCGGAGGTCAGCGGGCAGCGGCTCTGGAATTGGGCGCGCGACCGGTTTGGGACTGCCGACGCTTTCTTCGACGAGTTCTTTGTGTGGAACTTTTGCCCGCTGACCTTCATGGAGGAGAGTGGGCGCAACCGAACGCCGGATAAATTGCCGGCGGATGAGCGCGAGCCCTTGTTCGCCGCTTGCGATCTTGCGCTCCTGAAGACGGTGAAGTTTTTGGAGCCGTCGCTCGTCATCGGGATCGGAAAGTTCGCGGAGAAGCAGGCGCTTCGCGCGTTGTCGGAGCTCGAGGTTCCGATCGGCACGATTCTGCACCCGAGCCCGGCCAGCCCGATGGCGAATCGAGGCTGGGTCCAGCAGATCGAGCCTCAGCTCGAAGCGCTCGGTGTCTCGTTCTGAAGACCCTGGCCCGGAGCGTCCCTTCGGTAGGTTTCAGAGCGTTTTCAACGCGGCGAGCAGTTCGTCGGGCGTGGCTCGGATGAGCTCTGCGGGGCCGCGGGTCCCGTCTTCTGCCAGCCACGCGCGAGCGGCCAGCCAAGCGACATAGTAGGCCGAGCGCGACGGGGTTTCGGGCAGGTTCGGCAGGGTGATGCCCAAGATGAGCCAGTGCTTCTGCACCTCATCCTCGGTTGACGGAGCGTCGCGCAAGAAGGCTTGAATCAGACGCTTGCGGCCGGCTTCGGCGGCTTCGAACTCCTCGGCGGTCCAGAGCAATGCGTCGGCATCGGACAAGTCGTCGGTGAGTTGTTGCGACAGGACTGTTGCGACTCCCTCGGCCATGGCCCGGTCGACGAGGCGCGTTCCCTCGAGGTTCTGGAAGGAGTGGATGCTCTCGTGAACGATCGCGGCTTCGTAGTGAGCGCCGACGGCGAGGGCGGTCAGGTTGAACAGTATTTGTTTTCGCTGCGTCACCGCATCGATGCCGAAGTTCTTGGCGTTCGAGGCGTCGGGCAGCCCGTACATCACGTAGAAGACCGGAGTCGAGTTGGGGGAGAGCTGGAGGGCTTCTTCGCACTTTCGATAAGCCGCGAGCACTTCTGCGGTGTGGTCGCGACCGGCGAACTTCATCCGCGCGCGCTCGATGGCATCGCGTTGCGCCAAGAGCTGCTCGGCATAGGGCAAGAGGTCCGTCGCGCCGAGCGCGCCGTACACGTGGGCGTATCCCACCAGTCCGCGCGCGAGTCGCAGTGCGCGTCCATCAGCGTTCTGAGGGGCGCTCTTCAGCAACCTGTCGTGATCCAGATCGAGCCGAATGACGCGGGGCTGCCCGAGCTCGAAGTGTCGCGCGTTCTGACCCGTCTCGACTTGCTCTCCACCGCGCGTCAGGAGGTACTGACCAAACTTGATGTTGAGCGGGGTTTGGAAGTTTGCGAGCACGCCCTCTGCGTTCGCTCCACAGGTCAGAAAGAGAATGCCCGCTCCATCGGGATCCGTGTCGTAGGTGACGAAGCCCGTCCCCGCGGGTTGCGCCACTCCGCGAAAGTAGAGCGTGTCGTTCACGAAGGTGACATCGAAGTTCAAAGCGAGGTTGGCGACCAGCGGGTGATCTTGGGGCGAACCGACCACCATGCGGCTGGTCTCCGGTTCGCTGGTCGTCGAAGGCACAAGCCTCCAGTCGAGCCCGCGCAGATAGAGCCCGCCGATTTGCTCCCACTCCAGTGGACCGATCCTTTCGGAGCGACTGCGAACGAGCAGCCACTCGGTCGATGACGCAGGCGCGAGCGGCGCTCCTTCGTTGGCGAAGCAGGCGAGTAAGAGGAGCGCGATCATTGGGGATTCAGTGGAGAGAGACTGGAGGCGGCGGCTCTAATGGGGAGCCGCCGACCGGAAAGTTCGAGCGAGCGTGAGGTCTTGTTGGCCATAGGACTCGCGTCCTTCGCCATATAGCTGGTCGGGCGGTTGACTGGTACGGAAGAACTGCAGGCGAAAGAGCACTTGGCCTTCCTCGACCAAGAAGGGCACATCGTGGGCGCGCACCTCCAAGACCGCCGGGGTGCCGCCGGGCTGGTGGTCGTGAATGCCGAATCCCGAATCGAAGAAGCCCGCATAGTTGTTGCGCAGCTCGCCGATGCCGACGTCGACCGGCAGCATCTCCGCGGCGAGGTCGGCGGGAATGCGGATGCGCTCGCGGCTCGCCAATAAATAGAAGTGTCCCGGTTCCAAGAGCGCGTGGGGGGAGCCCGACGAGGAGCTCTCGGCGTGAATGGGCTCCCAATACTCTTCGGGATCGTGCGCGTCGCGCTCTCCGAATCGAACCGGCACCCCGGTTCGGCGCGCTCGCCATGCACAGGGTGTCCGGCCCTCGAGCCCGACGCGGAGCTCCAGCCCACCGCGCCCGTCGAAACGCACCGACTCGAGTGGCAGGGGGCCTTCGTCGTCGTGACAGAGCGGGTCGGCTCGATAGCGCTCGACCAACTCTTCGTGCGTGAGCGCCGGCGTGCCTTTCGCGAAGCGCACCTGACACAGTCGATCGCCGCGGCGGACATGCATCGGAAAGGAGAGCGGAGCGATCTCGAGCCACGGGCTCCCGCTCCAGCCCCGCGGCGTCTCGTCGAAGCGCGGGAAGCCCGGGACGACGACGCGCGTGAAGAGATCGCAGCGCCCGGTGCTGCTGCGCGGATTGAAGCGCGCGTGGACATCGCTCGGCAGGTCGAACTCTTCTTCGAGAGTGGCGAGGTAGACGTGCCCCGGCAGCAGCACGACGCCTTCCTCGTCGAGGTCGATCCTCCGGACCGACAGATCCTCGAGGCGACTCTCGACCGACTGTCCTTCGGGCAGGAAGCCCGCACGAACCTCGTGCAGGATGCGTCCTAGGCGCAGATCCAAGCTGGCTGGCTGGACCTGCTCCGGCTTGATTTCGAGAGCGCCGGGCGCGCTCTGAATCCTGGAACCGATCCAGTCGCGGATTTGGCGATCGACGAGGATCGCATCTTTGAAGGCCATAGTGGTCGAGAGGTGGGGGCGACGGGCGCGCTCGGAGGGACAGTCTAGCCGCAGTGCTTGAGATCTAGACGCACGGCGCCCGAATCCGTGTCGCCGCGAAGCGAACAATTTCGGTGCTCGGTATGTCCGCGGCGCCGAGAGTCGCATCTGTCGTGGTCGGTGGCGGGGTGGAGGGCTATACTCTTGCGCTCGAATTCAGAGGAGAGACGTGCCTGGCGACTGTCGCGGGGTTCACGGTGTGAGCTTTTTAAGCTCGCGAATGCGGAAGCGAATTCGACCCGATCCCCCATGAAGATTCACGAGTTTCAGGCCAAACAGGTCCTAGCGAAGTTCGGCGTCGCGGTCCCGAAGGGACGCGAGTGCACCACACCGGAACAAGCGGAAGCCGCTCACACCGAGCTCGGTACACCGGTCACGGTTGTCAAAGCGCAGATTCACGCCGGAGGCCGCGGGAAAGCGGGCGGCGTGAAGGTGGTGAAGAGTGCGGCCGAAGCGCGCGAAGCCGCGGCGGAGATCTTGGGCAAGACGCTCGTCACGCACCAAACCGGACCGGACGGCCAGCTTGTTCGACGGCTATGGGTCGAAGAGGGCAGCGACATCGATCGCGAGTTCTACATCGGCATTGCGATCGACCGCGAGCATCAGCAGCCGGTCATGATGGCGTCCTCCGAGGGCGGCATGGAGATCGAGCAGGTCGCCGAAGACTCGCCCGAAAAGATCCTGAAGGCAGCCTTCTCGCCGGCCGACGGCTTGGCCGAGGATGATGCGCGGCGTTTGGCCGAGGGCATTGGGCTTACCGGCGATCTGGTCGGTAAGGGCGCGGAGTTCATGATCAAGCTCTCCAAGGCCTTCGCCGAGCTCGACTGCTCCATCGCCGAGATCAACCCGCTCGTAACGACCAAAGGCGGCGACGTTCTGGCGCTCGACGCCAAGATCAACTTCGACGACAACGCGCTCTTCCGTCACAAGGAGCTGCTCGAACTGCGCGACTTGGACGAAGAGGATCCGAAGGAAATCGAAGCCGCGAAGTTCGACCTGTCCTACATCGCGCTCGACGGCAACATCGGTTGCATGGTCAACGGCGCCGGACTCGCGATGGCGACGATGGACGTCATCAAGCTGCACGGCGGCGAGCCCGCGAACTTCCTCGACGTCGGCGGCGGCGCGACGAAGGAAAACGTGAAAGCGGCCTTCAAAATCCTGCTCTCGGACCCGAACGTGAAAGGCGTTCTGGTCAACATTTTTGGGGGCATCATGCGCTGCGATGTGATCGCCGAGGGCGTCTGCGCCGCCGTCGAAGAGATTGAGCTCAACGTTCCGCTGGTCGTGCGCCTCGAGGGCACGAACGTCGAGAAGGGCCGCGAGATCCTGAACAATTCCGGACTGCCGCTGGTGAGCGCCGAAGACCTCGACGACGCCGCCGCCAAGATCTGCAAATCGCTGAACAGCTAAGAAGAGACCATCATGAGCGTTTGGGTTAATTCAGATACAAAAGTCATTTGCCAGGGCTTCACAGGCAAGACCGGCACTTTTCACTCCGAGCAGGCGATCGCCTACGGAACGACGATGGTCGGCGGAGTGACGCCGAAGAAGGGCGGCACCGAGCACCTCGGTTTGCCTGTATTCAATACGGTTGTGGAAGCGCGCGAAGCGACCGGCGCCAATGCGTCGGTGATCTACGTGCCGCCGCCGTTCGCCGGCGCAGCCATCATCGAAGCGATCGACGCTGGCATTGAGCTGATCATCACGATCACCGAGGGCATCCCGGTGCTCGACATGGTGAAGGTCATGGATCGCATCAAGAGCTCGAGCTCGCGCCTGATCGGTCCGAACTGCCCCGGCATCATCACGCCCGGCGAGTGCAAGATCGGAATCATGCCCGGCTACATTCACAACCCCGGTCGCGTGGGCATTGTCTCGCGCTCGGGCACGCTGACCTACGAGGCGGTCTGGCAGGTGACGAGTCGCGGACTCGGTCAGTCGACTTGCGTGGGTATCGGCGGCGATCCGATCAACGGCACCGACTTCATCGATTGCCTCCGGGCTTTCAATAACGACCCCGACACCGACGGCATCGTCATGATCGGCGAGATCGGCGGAACGGCGGAAGAGCAAGCGGCCGAGTTCATCGAGTCCGAAGTGAAGAAGCCGGTCGTCTCGTTCATCGCCGGAGTCACCGCTCCTCCCGGTCGTCGCATGGGCCATGCCGGTGCGATCATTTCGGGTGGCAAGGGCACGGCGAGCGACAAGATCACCGCGCTGGAGAGAGCCGGTGCAACCGTAACCATGACGCCCGCCAATCTGGGCGAGCTAATGGAAGGGCGGCTGCGCGACGCCGGGCTTCTGGCCGAGTCCGTCTAGTCCGCGAGTCGAATTGAGCAAGCCATGAGGATCGGGTGACAGGGACTCGAACTTGGAAACGCATCACCACGGCCGACGGGTCGTGGACGCTCGAACATCCCGAGCATGGCGAGGCGTGTCATTCGCGCTATGGCGCGTGGATGGAGGCGCGCGAGCGCTACTGCATTCCGTGCGAACTGAACGAGCTGGCGGGAGAGCGGGACGAGGTTCGCTTGCTCGACGTCGGTACTGGGCTGGGCTTGAACATCGCGGCGGCGCTGGAAGTCGCGGCCGCTCAAAACACTCCGCTTCGCGTCGTCACCTTGGAGCGTTCCCGCGACGTGCTGCTCACGGCGATCGAGATTGGCCTCGCCGATCCGAGCTTGGCTACGGAGGACTCGTCGAACGCGGCGGGGGAGCTGCACCGCGTCGTTTTGTCGACCATTGCCGATGCGCTGGGCAGCGAGGGGACCGAGGTGCCCTTTAGCGGTCGCCCCGACCTCGGCAGCCTGCGACTCCTGCTCGGCGATGCGCGCGACACGCTGCCCGCGCTCGCGCCGGATCAGAAATTCGACGTCTGTTTTCTCGATCCCTTCTCTCACCGCAAGGAGCCGGAGCTGTGGAGCCCGCCGTTCCTCGCCGAGGTCGCCGGGCGCTTGGCGGAGGACGGCCGGCTCTCGACCTACAGCGCTTCGGTTCGGGTCCGCGCGGGCCTAATTGCGGCGGGACTCACGGTCGGTCTGGGGCCACGGGTCGCGAAAAAGGCCGCCGGTACGGTCGCCCAGCGCGGCGGGACGCTGCCCGTTTTCGAGCCGCGCATTGAGAAGCGCGTCCTGCGGGCGGCCGAAGAGCTAAGAAACGCCACAAATTCGCCGGATCAACCCACGTCGAGCACCTAAAGAGCGTACGTGCGAGCTTCCAAGCCAGGCATCGCCTAGAATGCACACAACTGTTTCCGGTCTTCTCGACACTAATTAATCGTCATGTTGCACCTCGCTTTCTTCGGTCCCACCGAGCTCTGGATAATCGGCGGCATCGTCGTGGTTTTATTCGGCGCGAAGAAGTTGCCCGAACTCGCTCGCTCGATGGGATCGAGCGTTACTCAGTTCAAGAAGGGGCTCAAAGAGGAGCCGCCGCAACTGACCGAGCCCGAGGACGGCGGTCAGACGGATGGCGGCAGCAAGGACTGAGAGTGATCTCTCGCGATTGGGATCGTAAGGACCCTCGCTCATCGATGAGTTCGAGCAAGGAACAACAGCTTCGGGGGAAACGGGAAAGCCCGCTCTCGAGTGTGGATGGTGTCGTCTTTTGCGGAGGCGCGAGCCGTCGCATGGGCGCGGATAAAGCCGAGCTCGGAGCTCCGGGAAAGCCCGGCGTCACCCTGCTCGAGAATGCCATCGAGATCTTGGATGGCGTTGCCGACAACGTTCGGCTCGCGACGGGAGCGACGCCGCGTTACGAAAAACTGGGCAGAGCCTGTGTGCTGGATCGGGAGGCTGGTCTCGGGCCGCTCTCGGGATTGGCGGCGGCGCTCGAATGGACGGACGCGACTTATTTATGTGTCCTCGCCTGCGACATGCCGGGCGTGAGCGCAGAGCTCTTCGCAAAGTTGCTGAGACATGCTGAGGAGTCGAGCCTCGACGCTTGCCTGCTCGAGACTGCCGGGGGAGTCGAGCCTCTGTGCGCGGTCTATCGGGCGACTTGTCGAACGGCGGTTGAACAAGCGCTAAGCCGAGGCGATCGCCGCATGACGGCTTTTCACAGCGTCGACTTGCGCGTCGGAACCTTGCTGGCGGAACAAATTGCCGGGAGCGATGAGGTCGCGAAGAACCTGAACACTCGCGCGGATTACGCTCGAGTTCAGGAGCAAGCTGGACCGAGTACTAGGCCGGGGGAGTCGTCGTGAGCCGGTCGAAAGCTTTATTGGCTGAGATTGTCGGGTCGGTCGCTGGCGGTTTGGGGAGTATGCAGGAGATTTTGGAGGCGGAGCTCCAGGATCCATCGGCCGCCGTGGCGGACATGTTGGATCACGTGGCGCGGTTCCGCGGTAAGCAATTGCGCGGTGCGCTCGTACTGCTCGTGGGAGAAGCCACCGGCAAGACGTCGGAAGAGCACCCCAAGGTGGCTGCGATCGTCGAGATGATTCACCTCGCGACGCTCGTCCACGATGACATTCTCGATGGCGCGGAGGTGCGCCGTCGCGTGGCCTGCGTCAACCAGCGCTGGAACAACCAAGTCGCCGTGTTGCTCGGCGACTATCTGTATTCGCGCGCGTTCGCGCTCTCGACCGAGCTCTCGTCAGGGCTGTGCAGCTCCCTGCTCTCTCGGACGACCAAACAGATCTGCGTTGGCGAGATCGATCAGAGCACCCTGCGCTATGACTTCGAGATGACCCAGGAACGCTACGAGGGTGTCTGCGGCGCCAAGACGGCCAGCTTGTTTGCCGCGGCCTGCGAACTCGGAGCGCGCTATCCCGGTGGCAGTGAAGAGACCGGCGAGCTGATGCGGTCGGTTGGCTGGAACATGGGACTCGGCTTTCAGATCATCGATGACTACCTCGACTTGACCGGTTCTGAAGAGATCGCGGGCAAGACCGTTGGCGTGGATGTCGAGGACGGAAAAGTCACACTGCCTGTACTTCACGTCTACTCGGAAGCCTCTGATGCGGTGCGGGAACGCATTCGCGAAATCTACACACAACCCGAGCTCGAAAATCGCGCCGACGAACTGCGTCAGGCGGTCGACCTGGAAGCTGGACTGAAATACGCGCGGAAACGCGCCAACGAATTAATTGAGAATGCTCTGAGCTCGATGGCTGTTTTGCCGGAGAGCCAGGCACGCTCGTCGATTGAGTCGATCGGCGAGTTCTTTCTCGAGCGAAACTGGTAGGGAAGGATCGCTTCACCTCGCGGGAAGCCACTGGGAAACTCCATGAAAAGTAACGGGACGTCTAAGCCCTCTTATTCCGTTCACGTCGTTTCGGCGGCGTGTTCGTTTTTGGTCGCGTTGGGAGTCATGTCGTGCTCCGAAGAGCGGCCGCTCGATAGGGAGATTACGGATGTGCGCCCGGCGGGGATTCGCTCGGGCTCGGGGCCCGGCATGGTGAGCCCCAGCGGAATGCCCTCCAGCCAGAATCGCGCGAGCGGTGCGAGTGGTGGTCCCAGTAGTGGGCCCAATTTCATTTGGGATACGCCGGAGGGCTGGACAGAGGAACCGCCGACAGAGTTTCGGGCTGCGAACTTCGTCGTCGATGCGGAGTCGAACTCGGAGTGCTACTTGACGATACTCCCCGGCCAGGGCGGAGGGCTGCACGAAAACGTCAACCGTTGGCGCGGGCAGATCGGCCTTGCGCCGCAGAGCACCGAAGAAATCGACGCGCTGCCCAAGCGACCCCTCTTCGGCAACCCCGCAACGATCGTCGACCTCGAGGGTGCATACAAGGGCATGGGGGACAATGCGGTCCCCGGCTCGGCTCTCCTGGGAGCCATCCTCGCCATGCCGGAGGGCATGTTGTTTGTGAAGATGACCGGGCCTGCGGAGGTGGTGAACGCGAATCGTTCCGCCTTCGACCGCTTCTGTGACACGCTCGATATCGATGTTCCCGGCGAGCACGATCACTCCTCCCACGCGCCAGGCGCTCACGATGAAGCGGCGGAACCGCCCAACGCTTCGGGCGGCTTGGCTTGGACAGCTCCCGACTCCTGGACGGTGGACACGAGCAACAAGATGCGCGTCGTCAACTACCGCTTCGGGGAGAGCGGCGAGTCGGAGTGCTACATCTCCGTACTCGGCGGCGACGGCGGCGGAGTTGAACTGAACGTCAACCGCTGGCGGAGCCAGGTCGGTGTCGACGAGCTCAGCGCCAGTGAAATCATGGCGCTCCCGACACTGAAAATTCTCGGCGTCGATTCTCCTTGGATGGAGGCCTACGGCGACTTCAGTGGCATGGGCGCCGAGGATCTTTCGAACGCGGGTATCAAAGGCGCAATCTGTGTGCTCGGTAGTGAGGCGCTGTTCATCAAGATGATCGGCCCGGCCGCCGAGCTGCGAGAACAGCACGATAATTTCATCAGCTTCTGTGAATCACTGAGGGCTGAATAATTAGGAACTCGTTCATGAAAACCCTGATCCAATTCTTGGGCTCCTACGGGCTCGCCGTCGCGCTACTTGGAATTCTGTTCCTCCTCACGCTGTTCGGCACGTTCGCGCAAGTTCACACGAGCTTGTATGAAGTCAAAGAGATGTACTTCAACTCGCTGTGGCTCGTGCACTACGTCAATGGTGTCGTGCCTCTACCGCTTCCCGGTGGGGTGACCGTCATGTCGATCTTGGCGGTAAACTTGCTTATCGGTGGGTTTCTTCGCATCCGCTGGAATTGGCGAACGGCGGGCATACTCGTGACGCACGTCGGAATGGCTTTGATGCTGTTGGCAGGCTTGGTGAAGCTCGCTTTCGCTGAAGAAGGCCACCTGACTCTCTACGAGGGCCAGCGCTCGAACGAATACGTCAGCTACAACCTGTGGGAAGTGGCCATCTGGGACGCCGACGGGGGAGCGGGGGGCGACGAGTTCATCATCGGACACGATGACCTCATTGACTTGACCGGAGATCGCGTCGGCAAGTTCAAGAATGCAGACCTACCGTTCGTGATGAGCCTCTCGCACTACACGCAGAATGCTCGCGCGATGCCCAAGGGGCCGAATTGGGAGACGCCTTTCCCGGTGGTCGAAGGCTATGCGCTGAAAGAGCTTCCGCCCGAAGGCAACGCGGAACACAACGTGGCCGGAATGTACGTGTCGACACAAGCGAACGACGGTGGACCGGAGCAGTTGGGCATCCTGCCCGGTATGGCTCGCGCTCCGCACAGGTTTGAAGCTGGTGGCAAGACCTGGGCAGCGATGCTGCGCCACCGCACTTATCCGATGCCGTACACGATCGTGCTCGACAAGTTTACTCGAGACCTGCACCCGGGAACCGGAATGGCGAGCCGCTTTATGAGCGATGTGACGATGATTGACGCGAACGAACAGCGACCGCTTGAGATCGAAATGAATGAACCGCTGCGTGAGGGAGGACTGGTTCTGTTCCAGGCATCGTGGGGACCATCGAATGCGAGGCCGGGCGACCCGCTCTTCTCGACTTTTTCGGTGGTGAAGAATCCTTCCGACCACTGGCCGCTCGTCTCCCTGATCATTACCGGTCTCGGGCTGCTCTATACCTTTGTTTACAAGCTCGTGAAGTACATCGCGAAGCAGCTCAAATTGCGCGAGAAGCAGGCCCAGTTGGATACCAGTTCGGTCGCTCGGGCTGCGGGTTTGTTGCTCGCGATTGGTTCGATGCCGCTTTGGCTGGGGAGCTGTTCTTCGGAGATCGATCCGGACTTCAAGCCGGTTCGAACCGAGGCCTGGTCCCCTGAGACGCTCGACCTAGCGGGCGAGCTCACGGTGCAAGCCGGTGGACGAGTGAAGCCGCTCAGCACCTACGCCGCGTTCAAGCTGCTCAAATCCAACGGCAAGCGGAAGGTCATTACGCCGAGTGGCGAGCGACTCACGCCCACCGCGTGGATGCTCGACTGCTGGTTCTTCCCCGAAGATGCGTCGCAGTACAAGACCTTCTTGGTGGAGGATTCCGACGTGCTGATCGCTGCGGGAATCGAAGGCAAGAAGCGCCGCGATAAGTACAGCTACAAGGAGCTGGCGGGCGGCATGAATAAGCTCCTGGAGCGAGCTCGTGCAACCATCGGCAAGGATGAGAAAGACTTGACGTCGCTCGAACGCCAGACGCGTGCGCTCGCGACCAACATGCGCGACTTCGAGGACCTGATTCATTTCCTCGACTTCGCGCGAGAGCGTTTCCCCGCTGACACGACCGACGGAATGCGCGAGCTGTTTAGTCCTGCCAAGGAGGTCTCACTGAGCCAGCTCTTGGCGCGGGCCGACGATCTGATGCAGCTCTGGAATACCACGACGGATGAGGCGGAGCAGGCCTACGGGACCCGACTCAGCCGAGCGCTCGACAACATGGTCCGGCAGGGTGGAAACTCGCTCGCCATGATCGCTCCGAACGACGAGTGGAGTAGCCACCCGTGGCATGAAGGGCACGATGCGCACGCGGAAGATGATCCGAACGCGGACATCTACCTAGCGCCGACCGAGCTGATGGGGGGCATCTTCGCCAACCCCAATCCGGCCGAGAACGGTGCGGTGGCGATCATCGCTCGCCTTGAAATGATGCTCGCCAAGCGTCATGAGCGGGGCGAATTCGATACCCGGATGAAGGAGTTTCATGGCCAGGTCTCAACAGCCGCCGGCGAGCGCGGCGAGTTTGGTCTGATTCCGATGGAGGTCGCCTTCTATAAGGTGGACTACTTCTACCGAGGACTGGTCGCGTTCGTCCTCTCGTTCCTTCTGTTGGCACTCTCCTGGATCCTGCCGAACTCCAAGCTGCTGCAGCGCGGAATCTGGGGATCGATTTGGATCGGAACGATATTCCTGGTGATCGGCATTGTGATTCGCTGCGTTTTGCGCTCACGTCCGCCGGTCAGCACGCTCTACGAAACGATCCTGTTCATCACGGCTTGTACCGTTTTGGTCTCGCTGTTCATCGAGTACTTCAACCGACAGCGCGTCGCACTGGCCGTCGCCAGCACGCTCGGCATTATCGGTCTCTTCCTCTCGATGAAGTACGAGTTGAAGGAAGCGGTGACAGCGGGCGACACGATGCCGAGTCTGGTCGCCGTGCTCGACACCAACTTCTGGTTGGCGACGCATGTCACGACGGTCACGATGGGCTACGCGGCTGGACTACTCGCGGCTGCGATTTCACACATCTGGATCTTCGGCAAGATTCTCGGCTTCCGAAAAGGTGACGGGGAGTTCTACAAGGGCATCTCTCGCACAATCTACGGCGTGCTTTGCTTCGGATTGTTCTTCTCGCTCGTCGGCACGGTGCTCGGCGGAATCTGGGCGAACTACAGCTGGGGGCGCTTCTGGGGCTGGGACCCGAAAGAGAACGGTGCGCTCCTGATCTGCCTGGCGGAGCTGATGATTCTGCACGCGCGGATGGGCGGCTATCTCAAGCAATTCGGCTTGTGTGTAGCGAGCATCCTCTGCGGCATGGTCGTGGCCTTCTCCTGGTGGCACGTCAACTTGCTCGGCGTTGGGCTGCACAGCTACGGATTCACGAACGGAATCATGCTGACCCTGAATATCTTCTACTCCTTCCAGGGCTTTGTCCTGCTGGTGGGCGTTGTCTGGTGGTTCATCGACCGTGGCGTGCGCCACGCGCTCGCGGAAAGATCGCACGACTATTCGAGCTCGGCTAGCGCCTAGACTCCTTCCTTCCCACCCCATGAAAGCCAACGCATCCACCTTGGGTTCCGCACAAATCATCGACGGTAAAGCGACGGCGCTGGCCATTCGCGAAGAGCTAAAGGTCTCTGCCAAACGGCTCACGGAGCTCGGGGCGAAACCCGGGCTCGCCGTGGTCTTGGTCGGCGAGGATCCTGCGAGTCAGGTCTACGTGCGCAACAAGGATCGTGCGGCGGAAGCCGCGGGCTTTGATGTTCACACGATTCGCCTGCCCGAGGAGACGACTCAAGCGAAGCTCTTGGCGGAGATTCATTCGCTGAACGACAACCCCGATGTTCACGGCATCTTGGTTCAGTTGCCTCTGCCGAAGGGCGGCGATCTGAATGAGCGGGAGACCGTTCGCGCGATCTCGCCGGACAAGGATGTCGACGGACTGCACCCGGAGAATGTCGCGCGGCTGGTGATGGGCGAGCGCGGCTTCGTGCCTTGCACGCCGGCGGGTTGCATCGAGCTGCTCGACCGCTATGAGATTCCGATCGAGGGCAAACACGCCGTCGTGATCGGACGCTCGATGCTGGTCGGCAAGCCGATCGCCCAGCTCTTGCTCGCGCGAAATGCGACGGTCAGCATGTGTCATAGCCGGACTGCCGATCTCGCGAGCATGTGTCGACAGGCGGATATCATCGTAGCCGCTGTCGGTGTCGCGGGACTCGTTCGGGGCGACTGGATCCAGCCGGGGGCCGCGGTGCTCGACGTGGGCATCAACCGCGGCGAGGACGGAAAACTATGCGGGGATGTCGTTTTTGACGAGGTTCGCCAGCGCGCGGGCGCCTTGACTCCAGTGCCGGGCGGAGTCGGGCCGATGACCATTGCGATGCTACTTCGGAATACGGCGATCTCGGCGGCACGGGCTGCTGGCGTTGAACTCTAAAGTAGCACTGGCGCCTAGGCGCGCAGCCGGTTGATCTCTCCACACGGACGAGCGGGAATAACGACGAGACGACATGCAACCACAGTACGCGGATGATCCGGGCGGCGGAGGGGGCGGGTTCTCTATCGCTCCAATGACGCGTTGCGTCAAGCGCTTGATTCTCATCAACGTCGCCGTCTTTATTGCGCAGCTATTGGCCGGTGCTTTGGGAGCGGGAGAGACATTCGTAGACGTCTTTGCCCTGAACCCGTCGTCGTGGAATTCCTTTTTGCTCCCGGTTTGGCAACTGGTGAGCTATGGATTCCTGCACTCGCCGGTCGAACTCAGTCACATTTTCTGGAACATGTTGATGCTCTACATGTTCGGGTCGTGGTTGGAGAGCGTGATAGGTGGGCGTCGATTCCTGGTGTTCTACCTGATCGCTATGGTCATTGGAGGCGGCGCTCAGCTTGCGGTTTCAGTGATCATGAATTCCGTCGTTGGTGCCCCCGGCTGGGGGTTGCCCATACTCGGCGCCTCAGGCGCGGTCCTCGGGGTTACGATCGCGATGGCGACTCTTGAGCCGACCCGGCGAGTCTATTTAGTCCTCATTCCACTGACGATGAAAACGATGGCGATCCTCGTCGTCGGCAAGGATGTCGTGGGGTTCTTAATGGATTTAGGGAACTCAACCGGAGGGATCGCACACATCGTTCACATGGGCGGCGCCCTGACAGGATATCTCGCCGTTCGAACCGGCATGATTTGGCGCGATCCGCTCGAGGTCGTGAGCAAGCGCATTGAGTCTCACCAGGTCGATCAAGAGCAAGACGTTCGCAAGAAGCTGGACCTCCTCTTGGAGAAGATCAACCGCGAGGGGATTCAGTCGCTCTCGAGCGGTGAGAAGCGCTTCTTGAAGCGCGCCTCCAAGCGCTGAGCCATCACGGCCGCCCGGCGGATTCTTTGTATCCGTCCGCTCTCCCGGAGCTATGGCCCGTGTTGCGCGGGAGCGACTTGGCTCCCCTTCGCACTCGTTCGGAGCGTTTTGCGCCCGAATTATTTGGAGCCGAACACGGTCCGTGAAGGGCTCGCGAGGGGAGAGTTGCTAAACTCGCGCACCTCCTTCTGCACCACCTAAAAAATGATGAAGTACACGGTCCTCGCGACAGCCCTCTCCGCTCTCTGCCTCCTGCCCAGCTTGCCCGGAGCCGCGCCCGTGCCGTCGATGCGACCCGCGTCGACTCTCGCCGCACAGGAAGTGATCGACCTCGATAAGTTCCTCAAGGAGTTTCATCGAGCGATGGAGATCAAAGCCACGAAAGAAATGGCGAGCATCACTCGGCGCAATCCCGATGCGGCGCTGATCTTGATCATCGAATACGGCGAGCGGATCTCTATCCAGACGAATGAGGAACTGGAGACGGATATGGCGGCCTTCGTTCGCGCCTGGAGGGATGCGTTCAACTCCGAGTTTGGGGCGATCATGTACGAGTACTTCTCGTTGATGAAAGTCCAAGTACGGTCGTTTCGCGGACAGCGAATCGGAGACTTCAAGGTCTTCGAGCGCGACTATAACGCCGCAATCGAAGCTCGTGACTGGGCCGCGCTCGACTTGGCTTGCGAGCGTTATGAGGTGCTTGCGAAGTCTTTCGTGAAGGCGGGCGACTATTACTACTCCTCGGAGTGTTGGCGCAGGGCGGCCGTGGGGTTTGATTCGGGAATTCGCGGGAACGACGCTGACATCGAGAGAGCGGGCAAGGCTTATGCAGAAGTCGTCGCCACTCGAAAGCGAATCGAACTCGAAGATCGGCACTACGCCCAAGCGAAGGCTCGTGGGGATCAGCTGCTCGGGCTGATCAAGCAAGGGGCGGACTCGAGTGGCGATGGATCGGGCGGGAGCGAGAAGGAAGGTTTCACCCGCAAGGTGTCCGGCATCTCGCTCGGTGAGAGCGTGACGCGTGCGCTAGAGTTCGAAATGCTCACCGACTTGAAGGGGGCCTATCGTCCCGCCTACCAGGTCACCGAGCTCGCCCCGATTTGGAACGGATTCAACTTCGGAAAACCGGGCACGACGGCCAATATTTTGAGCTTCAAAGAAGGACCGCAGGGCATTCGTACCGGCGGTGGAGTTTCCATCGATGTGGATCGAGACGGCACGGGCGATCTCGATGTCGACATCACGGGCAACATTGAACCGGTCGAATTCGTGATCGGAGAGGGGGAAGCCGAGCGCAAGTGGGGCTTCCTGGCGCAGGTCATGGGTGAAGACGAGATCTACCAAGGAATCGGCACGAACATGGGGGTCTCCGAGAACAACATGTCCTTGCCGATTTTGCCCGGTGCGTCGATGAAGGGCGAAATCGACGGCGTTCCGTTTCGAGTGATCGACGACAATCTGGACGGGACTTATGGTTCACAGCCGCACTACTGGGAGTTTTGGGGACTAGAGGGCGGCAGCACTCAGCCCGAGTACGACACCATCGTGGTCGGCAAATCGAAGCGAGCGATTCCGTGGAGCGAGTACGTGCAGGTCGAATCCCAGTGGTATCAGGTGCTCTCGGGAAACTTCGGGAAAGAGATCGTGACCTCGAAAGCTCAGCTGGAGACTGGAACTCTGAAGCTATCGTTCTCCGGTCCGAAGCCGAGCTTCATGATTATTCGAGGGGCAAATGCTTTCCAGTTCTGCTTCTTCGACCTCTTGGCTGGCGGTAAGGACGGCATCGAAGTTCCCGCGGGGACCTACTCGTTGCTCGCCGGGGGTATTGAAAAGGGCAAGCGCAAGCAGACGATGAAAGCGCTGATTCTTCCGAGCGTGAATTTGAAGGCTTGGACGGTCAAGCCGGGTGAGACGACCACCATCGAAATGGGGGCTCCGTTCAGCTTTAGGTTTAAGGCAGAGGAGTCTTCGAAAATCGTCCGAGTCAAAGGCAAGTCGGTCGTCGTGGTCGGGAGTGCGGGCGAGCGCTACGAGCGGCTCTGGAACTGTTCACCGCGTCCCGAGGTTGCGATGCGAAAGGCGGGCACGAAGAAGTCCGGCCGCGCTGTCTCGATGCCCTCGATTCTCGACCGCGACTCGCTCTTCGATCAGGGCTTTGGGGCGGCTTGGTATCCGCTCGACCTCGAGTTGGATAAGCGGAAGCCCGGTGAGGAGGTCGAACTGATGCTCCTCGAGAAGAAGCACAAGCTCTTCGGGAAGATCGAGTCCGATTGGAAGAAGCCGTAGCGGCCCGAGGAAGGGGCGGCTCACCGCTTCAAATTTGCGGCGTATAGAGCCGAGCACTTTCACCTCGGACTGCTAGGCTCTTGCCCACGTCGGCCCGCCGTGGGCTGTCCCATTTACTCTTCTGCTCTTCGGAGAACGGTTCGTGCTGGACCTCAAGTTCATTCGTCAGAATCCCGACGCTGTGCGGGCCGCCGCGATCAAGAAGCACCTCACGTGTGATGTTGACCGCATTCTTCAACTGGACGAAGAGTGGCGTAGCCACACGCAGATCGTCGATGACCTGCGCTCGAAAGCCAAGAGCGCGTCGAAGGCGATCGGCAAGGCAACGCCCGAAGAGCGGGTGAAGTTGCTCGAGGGTCAGAAGGAGATGAAGGCGGCGCTGAAAGCGGAGGAAGAGCTGCTCGGCAATGAGCGTCGCGAGCTCGATGAGCTCTTGCTGACCGTCCCGAGCATTCCGGCGGACGAAGTTCCCGAAGGCAAGGATGACAGCGACAACGTCGAGCTGTCGACGTGGGGCGAGCCGCGGAAGTTTGATTTTGAGTTCCGCGATCACATTCAGATCGGGGAAGCGCAAGGCTGGCTCGATATCGAGACGGGCGCTCGGCTCGCAGGGAGTCGCAACTACGTGTTGCGCGGGGACCTCTCCTTATTGGAGGGCGCGGTCATGCGCTACGCGCTTGAGTTGATGGTCGGCAAGGGCTTTACCGCCGTGTCGGTACCGACTTTAGTGCGCGCGGAACCGTTGACGGGAACCGGCTATTTTCCCGGCGGCGAAGATCAGACCTACCGGACGGACGAGCGTGACGACCTCTACCTGGTCGGAACGTCCGAGGTCTCGGTAACGGCGCTTCACGCTGGCGAGATCATGGCTTGTACCGAGCTGCCCAAGCGCTACGTCGCGGTGTCGTCGTGCTATCGCCGCGAAGCGGGCACCTATGGCAAAGACACCAAGGGGCTCTATCGCGTGCACCAGTTTCTCAAGGTCGAGCAGGTCATAATCGATGCTGCCGATGAGGCGCTCAGCATTGAACACCACAAGGCCATGCTCGCGCATTCCGAAGATCTGCTCCAAAACCTGGAGCTGCCCTATCGCGTCGTCAATGTCTGTGGTGGCGACCTCGGCGGGCCTCACGTTCAGAAGTTCGACATCGAGACGTGGATGCCCGGTCGCGACGGTTACGGCGAGACGCACTCGGCCTCGCGCTTCTACGACTTTCAGTCCAGGCGCCTGAAGATGCGTTACCGCGACGAGGAGGGCACGGTCAAGCTGTGCCACACGCTCAACAACACCGTCGCGGCATCGACACGCATGTTGATCGCCATTCTGGAGAATCACCAACTCGCCGACGGAACCGTCGCGGTGCCGAAACTGCTGCAACCCTACTTGCAGGGCCGCGAGGTTCTCGGCGTGCCGATCGGCTGAACTGGGAGATCGGGCGAGAGCGGCCGTCCGCGGTACTCAGCCGTCGCCGAAGAGGCCGCCGATGTCGGGCGCGTCGGAGTTTCCGCTCGTACCGCCCGAGCTGGGTCCTCCGGTGATGACCTGGACGTCGGGTCCGCCCACTCCTCCGGTGGGATTCCCCTGGTCGTCCAAGTCCGGCGCCCCGGCACCCTGACCGTTGTCGATGACCGGAGGTTTCACTTCCGGAATGGCGAGCAGCACTTGGTTCTGAATTGAATCGCGCAGGCCCTCTGGGAATCGGAACACCCGGCGATGCACGACTGTGCGGGAGTGAATCGGCGCGACGCGAAGCTGCTCGCGAAGCAGGCGCGGCGCGAGCTCGAGTGCGAGCTCGATCTCGATTCGGGCGGGCAGCCCCGTGTTCTCGTCGTCTTCACTGCCCCAGGCTTCGAGCTCTTCCGCGTCCACTCCGTCCTCCTCAAAGACGAGGATGTCGAAGGAGACGATACGATCGTGCAAGAAGGTGTAGTTGCCGCCGGAAAAAGGCTCCTCATCGACGCCGAAGGACTCGCGCCGGTACATCTCGAGGAAGTCGTTGTTGCCGGGGTTGGGACGAAGGCAGTAGCCGACCTCGTTGACGTCGCCGCGCACGAAGCGCGAATCCGCGCGCACGGGAATGAGACCGTCGGTCGAACTCACGAAATCGATTCGGTCCGCATCGAGGCCGGACACAACGCGATCGATGACTTGGAGGCTACGCGAGCTCTCCATGTTGAACTGATAGAGCGCGCGTAGGTCGTTCACGAGAAGGTCGAGAATGGCAGGGCCAGCGAGCTGGCTCTCGCGGATGTTGTGAATCGTGTCGCGCGTCGTCCGCGCCGCGGTGAGGACCTGCGTGATCACGATCATGATTCCCGACATGATCAGGAGCACGATCATGACTTCGATCAAGGTGAAGCCGGAGCTCCTATGTATGGAGTGGGACTTCATTCCTCGTCTTCTTCTTCGCCGTAGACCTGATTCCACAGAATCCACTGCTCCAGAATGAGCTCGTTGTCGTAGTCGCGAATCTCCGGTGAGATGACGCGCACCTTCACCTTCTCGTAGACCTCTTCATTCTCCTCGTCGTCGTCCTCTTCGTCCTCGTCCTCCTCCCAGGAGTCAAAGCGATCCGTCCGCTCTTCGGGGTCGCCAAAGGCCTCGTCACCGGCCAAGAGCTCCCAGCTGAACTCGGGGTAGCCCTCGTCGTAATAGTTTCCGTCGAGGAACTCGCCGGAGGTCAGCTCGTCCTGATAGAGCCCCGCCGTCACGCGCCCGAGCGTCAACCTGGCGAGCTCATTCGCGAGCTTTCGATTGCGGGTATCCGCCGTCTCGAGCTTGGCGATATTCAGGACCTGAATCACGGATACGAGCGTGACACCGACAACGACCAGCGTGACGGCGACCTCGGCGAGCGTAAAGCCCGATCGATTCTCGCGCGCTGTTCTCGACTTTGGCGAAGTGAAACACTTCATCAGTTGAAGTCTCCCTCGTCCGGTGGCTCGCGCTCGAAGAAGTCGTCGTGGAACCGAACGAGTCCGGTCAGCGCGAGGACCTCCATCGTGTAGTAGCGCTCGAAGATTTCTTGGTAGAGGACGACGGTGTGGTCGCTGGAGGCGCCGAGCGGATCGAACCGAACGAAGACCGTTCCGTCCGAGTACTTCTCGCCGTCGATGGTGATCTCGTGAAAGGCAATCGTCTCGGAGAGCTCGGATTGATTGATGGTCATGCGCTCCTGCTCGCCGAACGCAATGCCGCCGTCGAGGGCGAAGGGTGTCTCCACCCAATAGCGGCTCTCCTCGAAGTTGTAGTGGATCCGATACTCGAGGTTGCGAGCAATCGCATCGGCACGTGTTCCGTGAATGCGATCGGAGAGCTCGCGAACGGTCGTGTTGAGCTGGGCGCGGGGCAGTGAGCTCCGCCAGGAGAGCGCCGCGATGCCGGCGATGAGACCAAGTACAACCAGTACGCCCAGCAGTTCTACGAGGGAGAATCCCGCTCTCTTCGTTGGCGCCACGGCTCTCTATCGTTCCTACTTGTCGGCGCTGGAGATGTCGGCCGCATCTCCATCGCCGCCTCGGGCTCCGTCGGAGCCGAACGAGAAGACTATCGCCTCCTGGGATCCGGGAGCCGGCGGCTCGTACTGGTACTCATTGTTCCAGGGGTCCGTCGGGATCTTGTCGGTTCGCAGGTAGGTTCCGCCGGTTTCATCGGGCGTGACGAGAGCTTCCAACGAATCGGGAAACCTCATCCCGTTGTTGATCGCATAGTCGTCGAGGCTGCCCATGATGGTCGAGATATCCGCCTTAACCTTGGTGGTGTTGGCTTGTGCGAGGTTGCGGAACACGTTCTTGGCAACCAGCGTGACGAGCAGGCCGATGATCACAATGACGACCATCAGCTCGGCGAGGGAGAAGGCGCTCCGGCGATGGGCGCGCGCGTTTTGATTTCGGTGAAGAACTCTCATGTCAGGTCTTCGCTGCCAAAGGGCAGCGACTCAAAGCGGTTGGAGTAGGGGAGACGGCTGGGCTCGGCGATTCTTCCACGGAAGCGGGAGAGGGGCGCTAAGCCATTGAGCTGATTTCGAGGATCGGGAGAACAATAGAGTAGACGATGAAACCGACGACGGTCGCCAGGAGAACGATCATGAGCGGCTCTAGGACCGTCGTAAAGCGCTCGGTGACGACCTCGATCTCCTCGTCATAGGACTCGGCGATGCGCTGGAGCATCACCTCGAGCTCGCCGGATTTCTCGCCTACCGAGACCATGTAGGTCACGACGGAGGGGAATGCACCACTTGCAGCGAGCGGAGTGGCGATATCCGTGCCCTCGAGAATGCGGGTGCGGATGTAGCTCGTGGCATCGCCAACCACCCGGTTGCCAACGACCCTTTCCGTAATCTCGAGGCTCTGCACCGCCGAAACCCCGCTCTCCAAGAGAGTGGAGAGCGTATGAGCAAAACGAGCGACGGCGCCCTTGCGCAGGAGGTCGCCGAGCAACGGCATCCGAATGAGAAACTTGTCGATCCTCAGCTCGCCGGATTTCGTCTTGTAGTAGCGCTCGATCAAAGCGGAGATTGCGGCGAGGACGAGGCAGCCGGCCCACCAGTAGTCGCTGAAGACGTTGCTGATCCCCATCAAGACCTGCGTGGGAAAGGGCAGCTCCTTACCGGTGTCGAGCAGCATGCCGGTGATCTTGGGGACGACCAACGTCATCAAGATACTGACGACGACGATGCCGAGCATGATCATCATGACCGGGTAGGTCAGTGCGGTGACGATCTTGCGCTGCAGCGCGCGGCTGCGTTGCATAAAGTCGGCGAGCCGAGAGAGCACCTGGTCGACGCGTCCGGTCGCTTCGCCCGCTCGCACCATGTTCACGTACATGTCGCTGAAGAACTGCGGGTGATCGGCGAAGGCGTCGCCCAGGGAAGCACCCTGCGTGATACGTTCGCGAATGCGCCGAAAGACCGTCTCGACCTTTCGCGTATCCGCCTGTTCGATGATCGCGTTGAGCGCTTCGGAGAGCGGGATTCCCGCGCCGAGCAAGGTGCTGAGCTGGCGCGTGATCGCTGCGGCAATCTCGAGGTTGCGCCCAGAAGGGCCGGTGGACTTGGCCGCCCGCGCGGCACGAGCTCGCTCAAGAAAGGAGACCTTCTCCGCCTTGCCGCTCTTCAGCTTCTTCTTGCGCCCGCCCTTGAGTTCGAAGATCTCGCTGACGAGTACGTTGTCGCGCCGAAGACGAATGCGCGCATCGCGCGGCGTGTCCGCATCGATAACACCGGTGGTCGTCGATCCTCCTGTGGCGAAGGCTTTGTACTGATAAATCGGCATGATGAAGAGCGCCGGCGGCGCTCCCTAAAACTATCCCACATCCAACTGCGTCACGCGCAAGACTTCGTCCGTGGTGGTCAATCCCTTACGGACCTTGTCCGCGCCGTCGATGCGCAGGGTGATCAAGCCACGTTCGATGGCTCCGATCTTCATCTTGGACGCGGTCACGCCCTCCATGATTTCGGTCCGCAACTGCTCGTCGACCGGCAGGAACTCGTACAGCGCGGTCCGACCCGCGTAGCCCGAGTGGAAGCACTCGTCGCACCCCGCTCCATACCAGATCTGGCCTTCGACCTCGTCCGGGCGAATCCCGAGTCGCTTGAGCTTGACGATGTCCTCCTCTGTGAGGGGGCGCCGTGCGCGGCAGTGCTTGCACACGGTTCGCACCAGGCGCTGGGCGATCACGAGGATCAGCGAGCTGGAGACCAGGTAGGGCTCGACGCCCTGCTCGACCATCCGGGTGATCGTACTGGCCGCATCGTTCGTGTGAACGGTGGAGAAGACCAGGTGCCCGGTCAGCGCCGCTCGAATCGCGATCTCGGAAGTCTCGCGGTCGCGAATCTCACCGACCATCATGACGTCCGGGTCCTGGCGCAAGAAAGAGCGCAGGCCGGAGGCGAAGGTCAGGCCCTTCTTCGTGTTCACCTGAACCTGGCTGATGCCGCCGAGCGAATACTCGACCGGGTCTTCGATGGTCAGCACGTTCTTCTGCGTCGTGTCGATCTCGCCCATTCCGGCGTACAGAGTCGTCGTCTTGCCGGAACCGGTCGGCCCGGTGACGAGGATGATGCCGTGGGTCCAAGTCAGGTACTCGCGCAGCATGTCGCGGTTGTGCTCGGCCAACCCGATCTCGTCGAGCGTGTAGAGCTTCGAGCTCTTGTCGAGCAGTCGCATGACGATGCGCTCGCCCTGGGTCGTCGGGACGGAGCTGATTCGAACGTCGACCTCGCCGTCGCCAATGCGGATGCTCGCACGACCGTCCTGCGGTAAGCGTCGCTCGGCGATGTCCATCTTGCCCATCACCTTGACGCGACTGACGATGGCTTCGTGTGCCTTGCGCGGCACCGAATCCATGTCGTACAGGATGCCGTCGATGCGGTGGCGAACCTGCGTGCGATCGGGGTAGGGGTGAAAGTGGACGTCGGAGGCGCGCAGCTTCAAGGCCTGGAACAAGATCGTGTTGACCAGCTTGATGATCGGCGCCTTGTTCGAGACGTCGAGCACATCTTCGGAGTCGTCGAGCTCCTCCGCCAATCCCGCGATATCCGCGTCTTCACTGACGGCGTCCAGTGCCTCGTCAACTCCGTCCGCCTTGTGGCGATAGGCCCTCGCGATCAGGGTTGTGATCTCGCTCCTCGTGGCAAGCACCGGCTCGATCTCGAAACCGATCATGGCCGACAGGTCGTCCATCGGGTTGGGATCGAGCGGAGCGCAAGTCGCGACCTTAAGGACGCCGTGTTCGGCATCGCCGAGTGCGATCAGGTTGTAGTTCCGCGTGAACTGAACAGGAACCGTGTCGACGAAGGAGCCGGGAACCGAAGTTCCCTCAAGCACATCGCGAAACTCGTACCCGAGGTGTTGGGCATAGACCGAGAGGAGAGCGGGTTCGGGCAAGTACTCCTTCTGGACGATGACCTTATCGAGCGACTCGCCGCTCACGCCCGCCGTGCGTCGGCATTCTTCGAGTCGCTCGCGGGTCAGCCCCGCGTCCACCAACAGGTCGGCCAGGTTGACCATAGTCGCTATTCCCGGTCTCCGTCGCTGGAAGGCGCGCCACCCGTTCGATTGGCCGCTTCGCTCTCCGCACGCAGTAGTGCTTCCCTGCGCATCGGATCCATGCCGACGGACTCGCCGTCGATCTCACCTTTTTCGGGGCCGCGATAGAGCGGCAGCTCAAAGCTCCCCAGGTTGATTCCGTCGCGTCCGCTTCCGAAGCTCTGGTCGATCTTCTGAACGCGATCCAAACCGATCACGCTGGCCGCCTCGTGCTTCGCGCGGAAGGAGATCTCCGAGAGATCCGCAAAGTCCACGTCGTGCATGATGTGCGGCGTCACGAAGAAGTAGAGCGTCGTGCGATCGTTGTTGTCCGTCTCGCGGCGGAACAACCAACCGATCAGGGGAATGTCGCCGAGGAAGGGGACTTTGTTCGCGGAGGTGCGCTTGTTGTCGGTCACGATACCGCCGATGACCATCGTGTCGCCGTCGGGCACATTGACCGTCGTGCTGAGCTCGCGCGTCGTCCGGGGCGGAGGCACGTTGCCCTGGAAGGCACCGGTGAAGTTCGAGACGGTCAGCTGTACACCGAGGCGCAGATAACGCGAAGCGGAAATCGAGGGCGAGATCGACAGCTCGATACCCGCCTCTTGGTAACCGGAGAAGTTCTCCTGCGTCTGACCTTGGCCCTGAGCGGTGACCTGCGTCGTCGGCTGCTCGTCGACCGTACGCACGCGCGCATTGCCGTTGTTATTGACGAGGATGGACGGGATCGAGAGCACGTTGGCCTTGTCCTCGCTCGCCGCGAAGCGCAGCAGGAAGGGCAGCGAGAAGTCGCCGCCGTCGAGGATGCCCGCGGTGATTCCGTTCGCGATGGTGGGGACACGCGTGTCGGGAATCCCGTCGCTGCCCTGGAGGTCCATCAGCTCGGAGAGTCCGAAGCTCGTGACACCGAAGTTGCCATCGGCGCCGGCTGCCGGAATGTCCGCAGCTGCAATCTCAAAACCGATGTCGAGCGTGTCCGCGCCGGAGAGCTCGATCAAAGCGGTCTCGATCAAGACCTGGTCTTGGCGACGGTCGAGCTGGCGAAGCAGCGCGAGCAGCTCTTCATAGCGCGTCTTACTCGCGGCAATCAGCAGCGAATTCGTCGCGGGGTCGGGTACGACGACGACCTCGGTCTGGTTTCGGCTCGATGCTGCACCGGCGCCACCTTGGGCTCGTCCGCCGGTGGCGCCTTCCGTGACCTGGGAGGCGTCGCGCAGAAAGTCATCGAGCACATCCGAGATGTCTTCGGCCTGCACATTCTCGAGCGCGAAGATGTGGTAGTTGCGCTCGGGTTCGATCACATCGACGTCGAGGCGCGCCACCAGTTCTTTAATACCCGGCATGTCGTCGGGCATCGCCATGATGATCAGAGAGTTCGTCCGGTTGTGGACCAAAATCTCCGGCTCTTGTTCGGTTCCACGAGAGCGAATATTGCCCGCTACGCCCTGTTCATTGGGGCGAGTCGTAGGAGCCGTGGTTCTGGCGGAGAGCAGCTGGTCCAGAATGTCCGCAATCTCTTCCGCCGATTCGTACTCGACGGGAATCGTCGCGAACTCCGGGACGATCTGTTCGCCGGCGGCGCTCTCGCGATCGACGATGTAGAGCAGCCTGGCGAGCGCGGCAATCTGAGAGCCAAAGCCCTGCAGGATGATCGAGTTCGAGTCGCCAACCGAGACCAGGCTCTGGGTCGTGGCATCGGCCATCAGCGGTCGCAGGGTCGCGGGCAGCTGACGCGTGTTCGAGTTCGGCAGATGCAGGACGGTCGTGATCAAGACCGCTGGCTGATCGGCGAAGTCTTCGAGCTCTTCGGGCAGCACGTAGGTCGTGCGCTGCCGGATCGAGTTCCGCTGCTGATTGGGTCCCGCCAGAGATTGGAGGACGACGACCGACAGGTGTCGGGGACCGACCTCCACCGTCACGAAGTCATTGATGAACATCATGATCTGGAAGAACTGGTAAAAGTCATCCACCGGGATCCGCTTGGTCCCGAACATGCGTACATCTTGCGCAGACAGCTCGCTAGCCACCTGCTTGTCGTAGGTGAAGTTCTTGCCCGTTGCGACTTGGCAGAGCTTCACGAAGTCTTCCAGAGAGACCGTCTCTTTGGGGTCCTCCGAAAAATTGAGGACGTAATATTCTCCCTGCTGCTGAACCGCGGGGATAACCGGGTCATCCGGGTCCCCCTGGGGGACCACCGTGGTGGCTAGCGCGAGCGAGGAGAGGGCGAGGAGGAGTGTCGAGGTGAAGGCTGCCATCCGGATCGGACTTCCGTTCTATCTACTTGGAAGCGAGAGATTTACATGCGGAGCGGGCACTCTAGGTAGGCTGCCGTTTCAAGTCAAAGGGGAGCCGGATCCCGCGACGCATCTTTCACAGGTTTCGAGGGACGATTTCCCAAGGCTCGTCTTCCCGCCAAGACGGAACCCCCTCGGGAATCCTGTGCCCACCGGGGGGGGCGGCGAGCGATTCCTCGGGTCCGCTCACCCGGTTCGGTCGATGGCCAGTCCGAGCAGCCAGTTCCAATCGGCAGACCGGGACGCCAGCCGGTCCGCTCGCTTGGAACCCCGGAACTCGGGCGCCAACTCCTCCGCCGAACTCTGCGTTGCCCCGATCGTCGAATAGTGTCAACTATGCGGGCGCTCCTACGGGCGAACCCATTCGAATCGACAGGCTTGCTCCCCTCACGCTCCGCCTTCTCGGCTGTGATTCTGGGGGGAGCTTTCAACACCCAACTGCTTTCTGAGGAACAGCGACTTGAGTACGTCCCAAAAGGGCTTCGTCAACTTTATCCAGGAATTCTCGATTCCGCTCATCGCGGGAGTCTTCGCCGCGCTCGCCGCTGCCAATCTCAATCCCGAGGGCTATCACCACTTCATCACGTGGGATTGGTTCACGGAGGGTCAGCCCGACGATGAAGCCTTCAAAATTTTCGGATACCGAGTTTCACTCGAGTGGTTCATCAACGACATCTTCATGGTGTTCTTCTTCGGCATCGCGGCCAAGGAGATCGCCGAAGCGACGTTGCCAGGCGGAAGCCTGAACCCGATCAAGAAGGCGATTAATCCGCTATTCGCGACGCTGGGCGGCGTCGTGGGACCGGTTGGCACTTTCTTCATCGGGCTCTGGCTGCTCGAGTCGTCGGGCCATATTCCCGCCGGCTATCAAGCCTCTGATCTGCAAACCGGTTGGGGTATTCCGACGGCCACGGACATCGCGCTCGCATGGTTGGTCGCGCGAGCGGTCTTCGGGGTGGGGCACCCGGCGATCAACTTCTTGCTGCTCCTCGCCGTTGCGGACGACGCCATCGGCCTCGGAATTATCGCCATCTTCTACGGAGATCCGGCGCATCCCGCAGAGCCGATTTACCTGCTCCTGGTCCTGCTCGGAATGGTGATCGCGTTCATCTTTCGAAAGGCCGACGTCAAGAGCTGGCTGCCCTACATCTTCATCGCGGGTCCCTTCTCTTGGACGGGGCTGATGCTCGCGCACCTGCATCCGGCGCTCGCCTTGGTCGCTATCGTGCCCTTTCTGCCGGGCCCGAAGCGCGACACCGGTATGTTCAAGACCGAGGACGAGGTCTCCGTGAGTGCTGGAGGTCGCGAGGAGACCAAGCACGCTGAGCACTCGCCGCTGCACAACTTCGAGCACGACCTCAAGCTGTTCGTGGACCTCGGCCTGTTCTTCTTCGCGTTCACAAACGCCGGTGTGGAGTTCGCCGGAATCGGGTCGCTGACCTGGTTGGTTCTGGGCTCGCTCGTCGTCGGCAAGACGGTCGGCGTCGCGCTCTTCGCCTACTTGGCGGTGCTGCTCGGCTTTCCGTTGCCGGATCGAATGGGCAAGCGCGAGCTCCTGATGGCTGGCTTCATCGCCGCACTGGGCCTGACCGTGGCGCTCTTCGTCTCCAATGCCGCCTTCACCGACCTCGCTCTCCAGGGCCAGGCCAAGATGGGTGCGCTCTTCTCCGGTCTGGTGGGCCTCGCGGCCATTGTGCTCGGGCGAATCCTCCGGATTAAGTCGCGTTCCTAGCACTCCCACCGGGTCTCGTTATGCTGACAAGGTCTCTATGCAGCTAACCCAGCTCTTTTCACCCTCAGATTTTCTGTTGGGTTTCGCCCCCGGCGACAAGTGGGCGGCCATCTCATTAATGATGGAGCACTTGGTCAAGTCGGGGCGCTGCGACGCTGCGACATCCGAGGCTCTGCATGAAGCGGTTCTCGCGCGCGAGCGGTCGATGTCCACGGGAATGGAGCGCGGCATCGCCATTCCGCACGCCGCCGTCGACGACCTCACCGAGGTCATCGCTTGCATCGGTGTGGTCGCCGACAAAGAGGGGCTCGCCTTCGAGAGTGTCGACGGCCGTCCGACGAGGATCATCGTCCTGCTGTTGATTCCGCGAGCTCAGAAGCTGCTTCACATTCGCACGCTCGCCGACATCGCACGAGTCCTCGGCAAGGACTCCGTTCGAGAAGAGCTGATCGAAGCCAAGACGGGCGACGAGGCGATTCGCGCGCTGACCGCGGGCGAGGCGGCGATCACCTAGCACGCGGAGCGACCAGGCGAGCTTCCCGCGGAGTCTCCTGGACCGAATCTCGCTATGTCCGAAGACGCACACTTCGACCCATCGAAAGATCCGTTGCTTCGAGAGCTTCCCACTCTCGACGGCTACTGCCTTCTGCCGCCCTGCGTCATTCGCGGCGCGATCGGCCGCGGAGGAATGGGCGTCGTCTATCACGGGCGCCACGTCGACTTCGATATCGATGTCGCCGTCAAGTGTCTGGATCCCGCGCTCGCCGAGCAGAACAAGAACTTCGTCGACCGCTTCCAGCAAGAGGCGCAGGCGGCAGCGCAGATCAACCACCAGAACGTGGTGCGAGTCTTCACGATCGGAGAGGCGGCGGGGCTCTACTACTTGGTGATGGAGTACGTCGAGGGGGAGACGGCGAACCAGCGCGTCCAGCGCAAAGGACCGCTGCACGTCACCGAAGCGATTCAGATAGCGCTTGGCGCGTCGCGCGGACTGGCCGCCGCTCACGAAGCCGGTCTGATTCACCGCGACGTCAAGCCCGACAACATCCTGATCTCACCGAAGGGCGCCATCAAACTCGCGGACCTCGGACTTGCGAAGTCCGCTGCCGCCGAAGGTGGCATGACGCAGACGGGCACGATGCTCGGCACGCCCAAGTACATGCCGCTCGAACAGTGGCAGTCGGCCAAAGCGGTTGGGCCACCGTGCGATGTTTACGCGATGGGAGCCGTCTTGTGGTTTCTGCTGGTCGGTCGCGATGCGATCGAAGGCAGCGCTCCCTTCGAGGTCTTGCAGCGCGTCTCGAACGAGTACTTTCCCGACCTCGCCGAAGCGAGACCGGATGTGCCCGCCGACGTGGTCGAGATCGTGCGGCGCTGTACCGCAAGGCATCCGGAGGAGCGCTACCCGTCCGCCGTCGAGTTGGTCGCAGCGCTCGAGTCGGTCGTGCTCGTCGAGAGGACTCTGCTCGTCGACGAGGACTGCGGATCGCAGATGGTCGCGAAGACTTTGATCTCGCCGCCACCGCCGGCGCAGACGCTCGCCGACGTTCGCATCCACTTTGCGGGTGGCGGAAGAGATTCTGCTGCGGCACCGGAGCAACCCGAGCCGAAGAAGTCGGCGTTCGAGACCAAGCACATCGCGATCGCGGCGCTCGCGATCTTGCTTGTCGCGATCGGAGCTTGGTGGGGAGGTGGCTCGGCTGGCGATGGCGAGCCGGAGCCCAGCTCGACTCCGCCGGAGGTGGGCGAGGTTGGAAACCCCGCCGGTCAGGAACTGGATGCAACCGGGGGCGAACAGAGTGCTGTTGCTGAACCGAAGAAGAATCCCGCGAAGAGCACGCCGAAGGTCGCTGCGCCCGTGGCCGACTCGCGCGCGCCCGCGCTGACCAGCGCGACGCCCGACAGCGGCGCGTTCCTGATGATCGCGCAGCCCGCAGTTCGGCTGGAATTCGACGAGGAGGTGCGGTCGGTCAGCGTGGGCGGACAATCGCTCAAGGTGAGCGGCTCGGTCGCCAGCGGTCAGCTCAAGTTGAAGAAGCCCGTCGAGCGCCTCGCGTGGACGGCTAAGGACAGCGCTGGAAACGTGAGCGATGGCGAGCTCGGGATCGCAATACAAGCCGCGCGAGTTCCGTCGGGCTGGAAGGCGCTCGGGAAGGCGGTCGGCAAGAGCGGCTGGGTCGAACGCGCAGAAGACCCTCGATCCGGAATCGTGTTCCGACTGATTTCCGCTGGCAGATTCGTCATGGGCTCTTGGCCCGATGAAGAAGGTCGCGGCAACGACGAGCGCCGTCACTGGGTAGAGATCAGCAAGCCGTTCTATCTTGCGGAGACCGAGACGACTCAGGCGCAGTGGACACGGGTAATGAAGAGCTCTCCCAGCCAGTTCGACGGGAGCGAGCTACCAGTCGAGAATGTCTCCTGGAACGACGCCAACGAGTTCTGCGAGAAGCTCGGATATAACCTACCCACGGAAGCCGAGTGGGAGCTGGCCTGCCGCGCGGGATCCGATGAACCGTTCGCATTCGGAGCCACCTTGACCTCAAGTCAGGCCAATTTCGACGGAACGGAGACCTACGGCGACAGCGCGAAGAGTAGTTACCGCGAGCGGACCGTCGAGGTACGCTCGTTCGAGCCAAACGCCTTCGGTCTGTACGACATGCATGGAAATGTCTGGGAGTGGTGTGCCGACGGCTACGCTCCCTACGAAGACGAAGCGGTGGCTTCGCTGCAGTTGGATCCCATCGGCGATCGAGACTCGAACTCGCGCGTCTTGCGCGGCGGCTCCTGGCTCAGCCTCCCGAAGAATCTGCGTTCCGGCGAGCGCTATGAGAACGAGCCGGTCGGTAAGGGCAACAGCATCGGCTTCCGCGCGATGTTTCGACCCTAGCCGCTCGCATCGATCGTCATTCTCTCTACTAGCGACCGATTTTCGTCCGGGTGGCGTCAAATGTTTCGCCGAGTCCGCTGCCTATTCAACGCGAGATTGCTGCTTCGCAGGCGCGCGTTCAACGAGCACGCTCGATTGAGTTTTGCCGTCGAGTTTCGACAAGGTAAGGGAAGTAGTAGAGGCGTGTCTAACTTCGCCACCGCGTCAATTCGCAAGTGGATCTCACGTCCGTTGCGACATACCGTCGGTACGAGTGGATACGCGAGCCTGTCACACGGACAGAGAGTGAGCCCGAGAATCGAGCTCAATGATCGGACTTCATTCGCGGGCGGAAGCAAGCGCTCAACACTTCATGATGCCAAGCCTCGAATCGAAAGAAAGCGCATCCGGAGCCTTTCAGGTCTTGATCTTTGCGGCGCTCGTTTTCGTTGCCGGCTGCCGGTCGGGCGCGCTTCTGCGCGCCACCGATCCCACGGATCTCGTTATCGAAGCCAATGGGTTTCGAGTTATTTCGCCGGGAGGGGATTCAGACTTCGGTGAAGAGATAATGCGAGTCACCGAGGCGGTCGTTCCGATCGCAGCCCAACTCTTTACCGTCCCGGTCTGGCCGGATGGTGAGCGCGTGCGCGGGACCGCCTACCTCTACCCGACCGTCGCTGAGTTCTTGCACTACGAAGGCAAGCTGACGCGAGGCAAGTTCGCCAAAAACAGAGCCTTCAGCCACGCCGCGACGCGGAGCGCGCACTTGGTCGTCCTGCCCATTTCGACTCCCGAGCAGCTCGCTCGATTCGGGCTCCCCTTTCACACACTGCGGGGACTCGCGCACGAACTCTCCCATCTATTCGTCTTCGAGCACACCGGCGGCCACTCTCTGCCATCCTGGTTGGCCGAGGGCACCGCGACGTGGATCGAAGCGCAGGTGATGCTCGAGCTCGGCCATATCGAGACCCTTGAATCCGAGCCCTGGTCTTCCACCTACATGTTCAAGGCGCAGCAACTACTCGCCAGTCAAATGCTTCCCAGCCTCCGGCAGGTTGTCGAGTCCGAACACGAAGGGCTCCCCGCGTCTGAGGTCTACGCTCTTCGATACCTCGCCTTTCGCTTCTTGCATGAGCACAGCCCAACCGCCATCGATCGAATCTTTCAGTTGGCTTTTCACTCTCGAGACGGTCGCTACGATCTTGAGCGGCTTGAGACGCAAGCGGTGGGCATCCTGGAGGAGCACGCGAGTTGGACAGAGCTCAACCTCCAGTTCCAGGAGTTTGTCGAAGGCTTGAACCCGGAGTGGAACGAGCGCGCTCGATCTCTTCACTTCGGAAAAGCAGGTGGTCGGCAAGCGGGAATTGAAGACTCCTCAGCATTGGTCTGGCGCGTCGAGCGGCTCACCGAGCGCGAGTTCTCCCTGGAGGGCGCTCTAGAGTTTCTTGGTGACCACGCATCCCTAGCTCATCTCTACATCGAGGAACGCGAGTCCGCGGCTCACCTGTTCGAGTTCTCGGGCACGGGGCGAGCTCGCTACTTTCGAAAGCCGGGCGAACTCGAACAGAGCGGCGAATGGGAGCTTGTGGCCGAGAGCGAATCGTCCGTCCCGCTTGTGGAGGGTGACGCTCCAAAGTTCGAACTGATAATCGATGTCGGGCGCTGCGAGCTGCAGTTCGCGGCGGGCGCTCGAATCGTCGTGGAGGTTGAGCTCGACTTGGTGGGCGGAAGGTGGGGGCTCGGTGCACCCAAAGGCCAGACCGCTCATTGGCGAGAGCTCTTAGTGAATCGGGCGAAGCCCTAAGGCCGCGCCCGGTTCCCCGAGCGACGCTTCGCTAGACCCACTCGGCAATGCGCCGTTCAATCGCTTCGTCGATCACCCGTGCGCACTCTTCGTACTGCGCGAGCGAGCCACCGATCGGATCCGGAACGCCATAGCCCTCCGGATCGAGCAGCTCGACGCGCCGGCGCTGCTTCGGGGGCAGCATGGACTGAAGCGCTTCCACGTGGGACTCGGTCAGTCCGTAGATCCGGTCGTGGTGAGAGACGAGCTCTTCGGTCGCGAGGCGTGCGCTGTGTCGCGAGAGATCGAAGCCGCGCTCCTTCATGATCGTGACGCCATGCTCGGCCGCCGGTGCGCCGGGTCCGGCGAAGACGCCCATCGAGCCGACCTCAAAACCGAACTGGCCGATCGACTCGGCATCGACGCCGAGTGCGGTCGCGAGCCGCAGTTTGGTGAGCGCTTCCGCGAGCGGACTGCGACAGGTATTGCCCGTGCAGGTGAACGCGATCCGCAGACCGGCGCAGCGTCGAAGGTCGTTGAGGTCGAGCAAGCTCTCGCGCAGGACTTCGAATGCGCCGGGTCCGATTCGCAGGACAGTCGAGGCTTCGCCGATTCTGCTCGGCCCGTCGTCGACGATGAAGTCGAGCGCGTCTCCGAACGCCGAGCGAATGGCATCGGCTGTTCGCGACGGACTCTCACCGGAGAGGTTGGCGCTGGTCATCACGACCGGAAAGGAGAGCGAGCCTAGGAACTCGGCCGTTCCCGTATGTGCGGGCAATCGCGCTCCGAACCAACCGTCGGCGGAGCCCAGCTCGGGGCGCTCGTCGGTCGCTTTCAAGACCAGCGTCAGCGGACCGGGCCAGTAGGCCTCCGCCAAGCGCGCGACGGAGTTCGGCAGTTCGACGGAACCGATCGCATCGCGCTGTCCGATGTGCCAGGTCAGCGGCAGCTCTGCGGGGCGGTTCTTGAGCTCGCGCAGCTTTTCGAGGGCCGCTTTCGAATCCGCGCGAACCGCCAGTCCGTAGACCGTCTCGGTGGGGAGGGCGACGATGCCACCCTCGGCGAGGATCGAGGAGAGCTTCTTGCGAATGCGCCGGGGCAGCGAGCCGTCGGTCGTCGAATAGCTTTTGAGTTCGTCGGACACGGGAGGGTTCGCTGCGGAAACGAGCGCGCAGCAGTTTCGGGCACAGAGCGGTCGAGGTCAAACCCACAGAGTCCGGCTTGGATGAAAAGCGCAGCTAGCGCGGGGCTGATAGGAGGTCTAATCTCTGTTCCGCGCATTGGCGCGTCCAACATGGCACCGGATCAAGAGAAAAACGTCGAGGAGCGAGGCAGCGACGAGATTGCGATTCTCTCGCGCTTGGCGGGTGGCTTGGCGCACGAGATCAAGAACCCGCTCTCGACGATGGCGATCAACCTCGCGCTGCTTGAGGAAGACTGGCAGGCGTCCGCGGGGCAGCGCGGCGAAGCGAGCGGCGAACCGAGTCCCCGCGAGGCTCGCTCGGCGCGCCGCATTCAAACGCTGAAGCGCGAGGTCCACCGGCTCGAGAACATTCTCGACGACTTTTTGCACTACGCGCGCGGCGGCGAGGTAAATCGAGCGCCGGCCGACCTGCGTGCCATCGTGCGCGAGGTGCTCGAGTTCATGGAGCCCGAGCACGAGAGCCAGTCGATTCGCCACCACGTCGACCTGCCGCTCAAACTGCCGCTGGTATTGCTCGATACCGACCGCATCAAGCAGGCGCTCGTCAACCTGTTCCGCAACTCCGCGCAAGCGATGATGGACGGCGGCGGCGAGCTGATCGTTCGGGTCGCACGCAACGGAAACAACGTCGTCCTGACCGTCACGGATACCGGAGTTGGAATGACACCCGATCAAGTCGAGCGTTGCTTCGATGTCTATTGGTCGACGAAGAAGGGCGGCACCGGATTGGGACTGGCCACCACGCGGCGCATTATCGAACTCCACGACGGAACGATCTCCGTCGTGTCGGATCAAGGACGCGGAACCTCGATCGCAATCACCCTGCCGCTCGTCGTCGAGATTCCGCATCCCGACTCGCAAGGAGACATCGTGGTGGAACCGATCTCGACGGAGCCCTCCGCCGAGATAACGAAGGAAACGAATTCCCTTGGGGATGACGAATGAGTGAGAACCCGATGGACCTGCGGATCTTGATTATCGACGACGATGAGGGACACGCTCAGGCCTTGGCCGATGGACTCGAGACGGAGGGCTATGTCAGCGTGCTCGCCCACTCCGGTCGCGAGGGCATCGAGCGCATGAGCGAGGAGACCTTCGACGGCATCTTGACCGACCTGGTGATGGTGGATGTCGACGGTCTCGAGGTGCTCTCCGAAGCCGCGCGACTCCAGCCCGAAGCGGCGGTCCTGATGATCACCGGTCACGCCTCGATCTCGACGGCCGTGGATGCGATGCAGCGTGGAGCTGCGGACTACCTGCCCAAGCCCGTCAATATCGCCGAGCTGCGCACGCGTCTGGCGCGCGCCGTCGAGAGCCGCATGCTCCGTCGCTCGAATCTCGAGCTGCGCGCCCAGCTCGACAAGCGCTTTGGCTTCGAAGGCATCGTCGGACACTCCGCCCCGATGCAGCGCGTCTTCGACACGCTGCGCCAAGTCAGCCCCAGCCACGCGACCGTCTTGGTTCTCGGCCCGAGCGGTACCGGCAAAGAGCTCGTCGCGCGGGCCCTCCATACGAACAGCCCGCGCAAGAACCAAAACTTCGTCGCGGTCAATTGCGCCGCGCTCTCCGAAGGCCTGATCGAGTCCGAGCTCTTCGGCCACGTGAAGGGCGCCTTCACCGGCGCGGTCTCCGCCAAATCCGGTCGCATCCAGTACGCCGACCGCGGCACGCTCTTCCTCGACGAGGTGGGGGACATGCCGCTCGACACCCAGGCCAAGCTCTTGCGCGTCCTCGAATCCCGCGAGGTCCAACCGGTCGGCGGCAACGAGGTCTACAGCGTGGACATCCGTCTCGTCGCCGCGACCAATCGCGACCTGCGCGAGATGGTCAAGGAGGGCAAATTTCGTGAAGACCTGCTCTTTCGCCTACAGGTCGTCACGATCGAGCTGCCCCCGCTCGCCAATCGCCCCGGCGACATCCCGATGTTGATCGACCACTTCATTCACGAGCTGGCCGAGAGCCACGAGCGCGAGATTCGCGGCATCTCCCCCGAAGCGCGCACCGTCCTGACGCGCTATTCCTGGCCCGGCAACGTGCGCGAGCTGCGCAACGTCGTCGAGAACATGGTCGTCCTCGCCCGGACCGACATCCTCGACGTGGAGGACGTCCCCGAAAACATCAAACGCGAGCGCGGTGCCGACGGATCCGTCGTCGGCGGCTACGAGATCACCGGCCGCACCATGGCCGAGATCGAACGAGAAGCCATCCGAGCCAACCTCGAGCTGGTCGGCGGCAACCGCCAGAAAGCCGCCAAGATCCTCGGCATCGGCGAGCGCACGCTCTACCGCAAGATCAAAGAGTTCGGGCTGGCGTAGAGGGTCGCGCCGAGTCTCTGCGCAATCTCGCCCAGCCCTAACGCGGATCGCCGGTTAGCACCCAGGCCGCCCAGTCCTTCACGCCGAAGCCTTCTTCGCGCAGCGCCATCTTCGCTTGCCAGAGCGAGTCCGCCTTGCCGAGCCCTTCGCCCCACAGGTTCGTATAGAAGAGCTCCATCAGGCGTCGCGTCGCGGCGTCGTCGACGCGCCAGAGCGAGGTGATCGCGGTGCGAGCGCCGGCAGTGTGCAAGGCCATTTGCAGTGACTGAATGCCTTGACCCGCGCGTCTCAAGCCGACGTTCGTCTCGCAAGCGGAGAGCACGGCGAGCTCACAATTGCTGAGGTCGAGTGCGCCCAGCTCTTCCGCTGTGAGAATGCCCGGCACTTTGCCGGCGGAGTTGGTTCCGTGGTTCGCGCCGGCCAGCGCGAGCCCGCACAAAGTCTCTGGTGCGTATCCTAGAACCACATCGTCGGCGCGAGATGAGCCCGCGAGCGTAGCGTCGTCCTGCTTTTCAAGGCTGTCGAGAGTGGATACAAAGGTCTCCGGAGCAAACCACCCGTGCGTCGCCAGGTGAACGTAGCGAGCGGCAGGCGCGTTCTCGAACAACGCCTTCTTGGATGCTGCAGCCTCTGTCAAGACGGCGGATTGTCCGTCCGCCATGTCCTTGTACATGAGTCCAAGTGTTTCGACTTCGAGCTGCGTCTGGCTCAGCGGTTCGTAGACTCCGTTCGCACCCGAGCGCTCCTCTCGATGGCCGACTTCTGTTGGCGGAGTCGAAGTAATGAAGGGCATTCTTACGTTATCGTCGCCGTCTGCCGCATAGTCGACGCCGCCGATCGCGAGCAGCTTTCCTTTGCCCTCGAAAGGCTCGAGTCCGGCGGCGAGTCGTTGCCCCGATGTTTCTTGGCGAATCTTGAAGGCGTCGCCCAGGCGCTGTTCGTCGTTCCATGGAAGGGCGTCGAACGGCAGGAGATGCAGAAAGTCGTCAAGGATTAGATGGAGTTCAGCAGGTTGATTGTCACCAAGATTAGCGAGGCAAGGAACGATGAGCCGTTCTCTCAGTTTCGTGCCAATCTCCTTCTCTGTCTTCTCGTCAGGGATGCTGGTTCCGACGCTGACCCCGCGGTCATTTGATTCATCGGCGAGACTGCGAGCGCTTCCAACTCCGTGCCCAATGGAATTCCGCCATTGAATGGCCAAGCGTTCTAGTTCGTCGCTTCGCCCCAATTCAACGCGTCTGACTGCGCCATTCTTGGAGACGACGAGAGCGAGAAGGGAGTCGACAGTAGGTGGCGAAGTGCCTGTCTCCGGGTTCCAAGCTCCGATACGTGGGTAGCGAAAGAAGCCGATGAGAACGGCATCGGATCCCAAACCTAAGGCCACGCGCTCGGCGGAGGGGGACACCGGATCGAGCCCGACGTCGGCGAGAGCTCCGCGCACTTCTTTCTCCAGCGCGTCGCGATGCTCAGCGAGTTGGATCAGTTCAGCTCGCCAGCTCTCAAGCTCCGATTCTTCGCCACGGTCGTCCGCGGAAGGTGGGGACAAGCGATGGTCCGAGACTGCTGCGCGGGCACTTTCGAGGGATGTGAGCAGGCCCGCAAGCTCTGGCCGTTTTGTCGCTGCGCGCATCGTTGCTCCGGATCCGATGGAAACTCCGCGGAGTAATTCGAGCGATTGGAAGAGACGAGGTGTAAACGACGCGCTTTCGACTGATTCGTCGGATCCGCTCAAGAACAGACAGGTCGCAAATTTACGAAGCATGTCCTTAGCCGAGGCTCGAGCAACCCGCGGCGCAACGCGTCGCAGCGCTCGCGCGCGCATGTCTTGACCCGTGAGAATGGACGCGAGTAGTTCGTGTGTGCCCTCAATATCACCAAGCGCGAAGCGAGTCCCTGCCAGATTTGCCTTGGTGCGCAGCAAATCTGGGTGATCTGGAGACAGGAGCTGCTCTTGCGCGCTGTGAACGAACTCCTGAAGCGGGAGCGCACCCGCGAGATCGCCCGTAATCTTGCGCGCCGCTGCTAGGTTCGATTTATCGTGAAGCATGTCAGGGTGATCGGGCGGGAAGCGTTCTTTGCGTGCGTTATGCACAAACTCCGCAAGCTGGAGCGCACCCTCGTGGTCACCCATAGCGGTGCGTATTCTGGCCAAGTTTGCTTTGGCTGTTAGAAGGTCGGGATGGCCCGGGGGCAAAGTGCGCTCCCATGTGTTGTGTGCGGCTTCCAAAAGCTCATGCGCTCCTTCGAGATCGCCCAGGGCACTGCGCGTCGCGGCCAGGTTTTGCTTCGCGATGAGCAGGTCAAGGTGGTCTGAAGGTAAGAGTCGCTCCCGTGCGCTATGCACGATTTCAAATAGCTCGTGCGCACCCTCGAAATCGCCCAAGCTGATGCGTGTCGCGCCCAGGTTTGCCTTAGCGAGGAGTAGATCGGAGTGGTCTGGAGGGAGGAGTTTCTCCAATGCAGTGTGAACGAACTCGAAGATCTCCAGCGCACCCTTGATATCGCCTAGAGCCTTGCGCGTCGCCGCCAGGTTTTGTTTTGCCTGCAGCAGTTTGGGGTCGTCCGGCGGCAAGAGGCGTAACCAAGCGGCGTGCACCAACTCGAAGAGCTCGTGCGCACCCTCAATGTCGCCCAGCACGTATCGTACTCCGGCCACGTTTTGCTGCGTGCGCAGCAGATCCGGATGGTCCGGGGGCAGGAGGCGCTGCTGTGCGATGAGTAGAGACTCGAAAAGCGCGAGCGCTCCCTCAAGATCACCAAGCTGGTAGCGAGTCCCCGCTAGGTTTTGCTTGGCAGCGAGGAGGTCGGGGGCGTCTGGGGGTAAGAGTCTCTCCCATGCGGTGTGCACGAATTCCTCGAGCTCGAGAGCGCCCTCAAGATCGCCCAGTGCGGACCGCATCACAGCCAAATTTAACTTGGCCGAAAGCAATAGCTCGTGGTCTGGGGGCAATAGGCGAACCTGCGCGCTGTGCAGCGACTCGAACAACTCGTGCGCGTGCTCGAGATCGCCAATTGCGTAGAACGTCGCGGCCAAGCTCATCATCGCGTCGTGCAGATCGGCGTCATCTTCATGCCGCACCGCTGAAAGCCGACGTAGCCGTTCCTTCTGGACTACCAGTTGCAGCTCAAGAATACCGAGAGATTCGGCTTGGGAATCGATCCTAACTAGGCCAGCCAATGCGACGGCATCGGAGCCTTCGAGCATCGCGAAGTACGCGTCGCTCATGACGATGCCCGAGAGGTGCTCGCGTGCACCGTCGAGATCTCCGCGCTCTTGCAGTTCCCCGACTTGGGTCAGCCAGATTTGCAGCTCCTCAGGAAGCAGCGATGCGACGCGCTTCCCTTCATCGGCAGTGTTTACACTGGAAGGCGAATCCTCGTTTGGCTCTTCCTGTGGTTCGATCGCTGAACGTGGTGCGAACGGTCTCGACACGAGAGAGGCGTGCGCAACCTCCGGACTCATCGAAGCCAGAAAGAGCGAGAGGAAAAGAAGCAAGCTCAAGTCGTGGCGAGAGCGAGAGGCGGAGAACGCGGTGGTGGGTGACGTCGGGAATTTCATGGGCTGGAGAATAACGGCGAAAGAGGAATGCACGGCGTGGCGCGCGTGCTCGGTGTTCGGATTGCCAAGGGGGAAACACGGGGACATCGAAGCGACCAAGGATCTGCGCGCGGTAGATGGGTGGCGTCCTAGTAGGTTGCAATTGACGCAAGCCAAGAGGAGTGTCGTGGGTCCCTGTGGCTTCAACCGGCCTTTCCTGCCATATTGGCTGGGGGGCCGGGCTGCCCCTGACGGACCTGTCATCGTGGCAGGGGGCGCTCGGGCGCGGTGATTGGCAAAGCGTTGAAAAATAAGGGTTTAGGGCGGTTTTTGGGAGTGGCACGGGGCTTGCTTTTCCCGCTGCCCGAGCGGGGCAATCCCGCCAAAAAGGAGAGCCCACTATGAGTCAGAAAACCAAGATCATCGGAATCGACCTCGGCACGACCAACTCGGTTGTCGCGGTCATGGAGGGCGGAGAGCCGCTCGTCATCACCAACCTCGAGGGCAACCGCACCACGCCCTCGGTTGTCGCATTCACCGGCGACGACAACCGTCTCGTTGGAGCCCCGGCCAAACGCCAGGCGGTCACCAACCCGACCAAGACCATCTTCTCGATCAAGCGCTTCATGGGGCGCCGTCACAACGAAGTGGCCGACGAGGAGAAGCTTGTGCCGTACCCGCTCGTCGGCGGACCCGACGAACTGGTGAAGGTCGAGATGAACGGCCAGCAGTACACGCCTCCGCAGATCAGCGCGATGGTGCTGGCGGCGTTGAAAGACGCTGCGGAAGCCCACCTCGGAGAAAAAGTCGACAAAGCCGTCATCACGGTTCCGGCTTACTTCAACGACGCGCAACGCCAAGCGACGAAAGACGCCGGCACGATCGCGGGCCTTCAGGTCGAGCGCATCATCAACGAGCCCACGGCGGCAACGCTCGCGTTCGGTCTAGACAAGAGCAAGAGCGGCCGCGTCGCCGTGTTCGACCTCGGCGGGGGTACTTTTGACATCTCGATCCTCGACATCGGCGACGGCGTCTTCGAAGTGCTCGCCACGAACGGCGACACGCACCTCGGCGGCGACGACTTCGACCAGGTCCTGATCAACTACGTCGCGGACGAGTTCAAGAAAGAGGCCGGCATCGACGTGCGCGACGATGCGATGGCTCTGCAGCGTCTGAAAGAAGCCTGCGAGAAAGCCAAGTGCGAGCTCTCAGCCGCTACGCAGACCGACATCAACCTGCCCTTCATCACCGCGGACTCCTCGGGACCGAAGCACCTCCAGGTCACGATCAACCGCGCCAAGTTCGAGCAGCTGGTCGGCGACCTGGTCGAGCGGACGAAAGGCCCGTGCATCAAGGCACTGGCCGACGCGAAGCTGAAGCCCGGCGACGTGGACGAGGTGCTGCTCGTCGGCGGCTCGACACGTATCCCCGCCGTTCAACAAATGGTGGAGTCGATCTTCAAGCAGGAGCCCAACAAGGGTGTCAACCCGGACGAAGTCGTCGCCGTTGGCGCGGCTATCCAGGGCGGCATCCTCGCCGGTGAAGTCTCCGACGTCGTTCTGCTCGACGTGACTCCGCTCTCTCTCGGTATCGAGACGATGGGCAACATCTCGACGAAGCTGATCGAACGCAACACCACGATCCCGACCTCGAAGAGCCAGATCTTCTCGACCGCGGCGGACAACCAGCCCGGCGTGGAGATCCATGTTCTGCAAGGTGAGCGCGAGTTCGCCAAGGACAACCGCACGCTCGGCAAGTTCATGCTCGACGGCATTCCGCCGGCAGCGCGTGGCGTGCCGCAGATCGAGGTCAGCTTTGACATCGACGCCAATGGAATCCTTCAGGTGAAGGCCACCGACAAGGCGACGAATAAAGAGCAAAAAATCAGCATCGAAGCTTCTTCCGGTCTGAGCAAAGACGAAGTCGAAGCGATGGCGCGTGAAGCGGAAGCTCACGCGGACGAAGACAAGGCGAAGCGCGAAGTCGTGGACCTCAAGAACCAGGTGGACAACCTGCTTCACGAGACGACCAAGCAACTCGAAGAGCACAAAGACAAGCTCGAAGAGGACGACGTCAAGGCCATCGAGACCGCGAGCGAAGAGCTCAAGAAGGCGGCCGAGGGCGATGACAAGGCCGTGATCGAAGCGGCCATGCAGGAGTTCTCCACCAAGGCGCAGAAGCTCGGCGAGATCCTCTACAAGGAGTCGCAGGAAGCTCAGGCAGCGGCGGAAGGCGCGGCTGGCGGACCGGCCGGAGCGACCGGTGAAGCCACCGCGGGCGAGGAAGCGGGCGACGAACCTGTCGACGCGGACTTCGAAGTCAAAGCCTAGCAGCCCGTGGCAAAAGTCATTCACCCCCTGAACGGCGTCCTTCCGCTCAGGTCGGCCCCCGAGAGCCTCGCTGAATCTATGGATTCGACTGCGTTCTCGGGCACCAACCCGACCGAAATGCCGCTGCTCATGTGGCAAAGCACTTTCACCACGGACTGCTAATCCACCTAGCGACGCGAGCGGGCGCTCGCGGTTATCCACAAAGAGCGGCTTCTCCACGCGGAGAGGCCGCTCTTTTTTCGTGTCGGGAGATAGCGATCAGCTCTCTATAGTCAGGCCATGGAGCGCGAGTTTTTAGGTTGGGATCGGCCCCCGCTCGCCGCGGCCACCGAGTGGCTTCAGGAGCAATTCGGATGCGATCTTGAGGGCGTCTTGATCGCGCTGCCCGGCGCTCGTGCCGGGCGCATTCTCTCCGAGCAGCTGGCGCGAACGATCGGACCGAAGCTGCGTCCGCCGACGATCGTGACGGCCGGCCTCGCGAGCGACGAGCTGCTCGACCTGGATGGCGTTCCCGCCGGACGTCTGGTGCGAACGCTCGCCTGGCGCACTGCATTGGCCGGCCTGAGCGCGCGAGACCTCCGCGAAATCGTCGCGGAACCGCCGGCTGAAGATGACCTGGTCGCTTGGATGTTGCTCGCGGATGAAGTGCGGACACTGTTTGGCGAAGTGGCGGCGGAAGGGCTCGACTTCGCGCGCATCGCGGAGGCGAAAGACCTGGATGAACTCGCGGGGGAGCGGCGTCGTTGGTTGGCTCTCGCGCGTGCCCAGACGGGCATGACCGAGCTCGTCGAAGAGGCGGGTTTCGTGGACCCCCACGTCGGCAGACTTCGCGCGATCGACGCCGGTCGCACACGTAGCACAAATAGTTGGCGAGCGGTCTGTCTCGTCGGTGTGACCGAGCTGAACGCTTTGCTTCGGCGCGCTCTCGAGCAAGCGCCGGTCCCGGCGACAGCACTGATCTTCGCGCCTTCCGAGCACGCCAAATTCTTCGACGAACAGGGCGGCTTAATTCCGACCGCTTGGAGCGATTGGCGCACGAGCCTCGACGCCGAGCGCCAGTGGTTCGTCGTTGATTCGCCGGCCGATCAAGCCGAGCAAACGGCGCGCGTCATCGCGAGTTGGAATGGCATGTACTCGGCAGAACAGATCAGTCTGGGCGTGACCGACAAGGAGCTCAGTCCCTTCCTTCAAGGCGCGCTCGCCGAAGCGGGCGTGCGTGCGCGCGACGCGGCCGGCGTTGCGAACGGACGAACCTCGCCGGCGATTCTGCTCGCTGCGGTCGGTCGGTTTTTGAGCACTCGCGCCTTCGAGGACTTCGCGACCCTGGTGCGTCATCCGGACTTCGAGGCGGCGCTGTGCGCTCGCGCGGTGGAGGGCGAACCCGAGAGCGCCTTCGAGCCCGTCAGCTGGGTCGATGCTTATCACGACGAACACTTGCCGCTGCTCCTGAACGGCGAGTGGTGCTCTGACAAGAGCGACAAGCGAGATCGCCTTCTCGCCGAGAACATGTCCGCCCTGTGGACGACAGCGAGCGAACTCCTGGGCGAGCTGATGGGTGAGCTTCTCGGGGGTGGGGCGACGGACTTCACAGCGGTGATCACGAGCGCACGCGAGTTCTTGGAGCGCGTCTATGGAGCGCGCGAGCTCGACCAAGAGCTGGAGTCCGATCGCGTCTTGATCGGGGCACTCTCCGCGCTCGGCAAAGGCTTGACGGAACTGGAGAGCCTGCCGCCGAGCTTGGCTCCGAAGGCGGTGCGCGGTAGCACGAAGGCCGGATCCAAGACTGTCGCTGAGACGCTTGAGCTCCTGCTGCGCGTCGTTGCGAGCGGGCAGATTCCACCCGCTGCTGCCAATCTCGGTGAGCCGACGATCGAGCTGCTCGGTTGGCTCGAGCTCGCGCTGGACGACGCGCCAGCCTTGATCGTGACCGGCTTTGAGCAGGGTCGGGTGCCAGAGACCATTCGCGGCGATACCTATCTACCCAACCGGCTGCGTCAGAGCCTGGGCATCGCCGACAATGATCGCCGTCTGGCACGCGATCTCTACGCGACGGAGCTGCTTCTTCAGTCGCGAGAAGAAGTCGCCTTCATCTCCGGCCGCCGCAACTCTGCGGGTGATCCACAGGTGCCGAGCCGAATCATCTTTCACTGCGAGGAGAGCGACGTTCCGCTGCGGACGCGCCGCTTCTTAAACGGAACCTCGCCGCGCACGAGTGCACACCTGGCCGGCGAGGAGAAGAGCTATGAGCTTCCGCGCGGTCCAGTGGAGCCCAAGGTCGAGTCGATCGGCGTGACCTCCTTCGCACGCTTCCTGAGCGCGCCCTATCAGTTCTATCTCGAAAAAGTGCTGCGACTGGACTCGACGGACGATCGCTCTCGCGAAATCCAGCCGATGAGTTTTGGCAACCTGGCGCACCATGTGTTCCAGGCCTTCGGCGAGAACGCGGGCGTGCGCGACTCGACCGAGGAGTCCGCGATCGCCGCGTTCTTATCCGCCGAACTCAAGCGCCGTGCGAAGATGCACTTCGGAAAGTCTCCGCTGCCGGCCGTTCGACTACAGCTCGAACAGCTCGACTTTCGCTTGCGCACCTTTGCTCGCGCGCAAGCCGAGCGCGCGGCGGAAGGTTGGCGCATTCGCGAGTCCGAGTGGGAGCCGTCGGCAAAGAGCTACGAGCTCATCGTCGACGACGAGCCGATACTGATTCGCGGACGCATTGACCGCATCGACTACCACCCGGCGCGCGGGGAGTGGGCGATCTGGGATTACAAGATCGGCGAGGCGTGCGCCCAGCCGCTCAGGAAGCACCGCAAGGGGAGCGGCGAGTGGTGCGATCTTCAGTTGCCCCTGTACTGCCTGCTCGCGGAAGAACTCTTGCAAGGCGCCGAGCCAGCGCAAATCGGCTTCATCTCGATCGCCAAGTCGCCGAAAGACATCGGCTTCAAGGCGCTCAAGGGTTGGGCGGTCAACAAGCAGGAGTCGATGAGTTTTGCGGAGGGCGTCGAGAGCGCCGTCGAAGTTGCGCGGGATGTTGTGCGCCAGATTCGCGCCGGCGAGTTCTTCGAGCGGAGGGGCATCGGTGACCGCGAGCCTATCTTTGCGGCGATCGCGGGCGTGGGTGCGATCTCTGACGGCGAGTCAACGGAAGCAGAAGACGAGTGAGCGATTCCCCGCACAAGCTAATCCTCGCCTCGGCGGGCACCGGCAAGACTTATCAGCTCACCAATCGCTTCTTGGGGCTGCTCTTCAATGGGGTTCCCCCGGACCGAATCCTGGCGACGACGTTCACGCGCAAGGCCGCGGGCGAGATCTTGGATCGCGTCTTCGAGACGCTGGTCAAAGCGGTGGAGGTGGAGTCCGAGTGCAAAAAACTCGCGAAGGCGCTCGATCGGCCAGGGCTGCGGCAGAGCGAGTGCCTCGCGCTGCTCGCGAGCTTGACGCGTGACATCGACAGCTTTCGCGTTCGAACCATCGACGCCTTCTTCCTCGGGATCGTCAAGCTGTTCGCGCTCGACCTCGGCCTGCCACCGAACTGGCGCATCGCCGGCGCTCGCCTCGACAACCGGCTTCGGTCGAACGCAATCGAAGACGCGCTCTCCGAGAGCTCGGCGACGGAGCTGATCGAACTTCTGCGCAACCTGGGCGAGGGCGACTTCGCACGGCGGGTTCACCAGTCGCTGCTCGATAAAGCCACCGAGCTGCGTTCGATTTTTATGGAGAGCGCGCCCGGTGCGTGGAAGCGACTGCAGCCGACGAAGGACGTCACGGATGGCGTCTTTGATGAGGCGCTCGCCGCGATGGGGACCGTTGACGAACCTCAGAACAAATCGGGCGGCCCGAACAAGCCCTTCAAGAAGGGTTGGGAGACGCTCGAGCTGTCCGCTCGCTCCGGTAACTGGACCGACGTGTTCCTCAAGGGGCCGAGCAACAAAATCCTGAAGGGGGAGCACAGCTTCGCGCGTGTCGAGATCCCCGATGCGCACGTCGAGATCATCGAGGTCTTGCTCCAGCGCGCGACGCACTGTTGGTTGAAGTCGCTGGCCTTGCGCAACGAGGCCACGCACTCCCTGCTTGAGCGTTTCGAGAGTTCCTACGCCAAGCACAAGCGCGAGCGCGGCGCCTATCAGTTCGACGACCTGCCGGCATCGCTCGCTCCTTCCGGTGCCAGCGAACTGCCGCTCAACGAACGCGAACTCGACATGTGGTTTCGCCTCGACGGACAAATCGACCACCTCCTGCTCGACGAGTTCCAGGACACCTCGCCGGTTCAGTGGCGCATCCTGCGGCACATCGCCTCGGAGATCGTCTCGCACGGCTCGGGCGAGCGCACCTTCTTCTGCGTCGGCGACCTCAAACAATCGATCTACGGCTTCCGGCAAGCCGAGCCGCGCCTCCTGAAAGAGCTGCCGCAGCTTCTGCCCGGACTCAAAGCCGAGAAGATGGATGTCAGCTATCGCTCGAGCCCGGTCGTTCTCGGCGTCGTCAACCTGGTCTTCGGCAACCTGGCGGAGAGCGCCGTCTTTGCGGGCGACGGGATGAAGCCCTACCGCGATGCGAGCCGCGCTTGGCAGGCCGGCTTTCACACGCACACCGCGAGTGACGACAAGCCCGGCGCCGCCTTCGTCTTCGAGGCGCAGCCGAAGGGCGACGAGAAGAAGGACGCCGACCAGTTGCTCGAACTGACGATCGAGCGCGTCGTCCAGCTGACCCGCGAGTCACCGAACTCCGAGATCGGAATCCTCACACGCATTCGCAGGCACATCCCGGTCTTGATCGCGCGCTTGAAGAAGCTCGGCATTCACGCGAGCGGAGAGGGCGGCACCGAGCTGGTCGACTCGGCCGCCGTGCTCGCCTTCATCTCGCTCCTGCACCTCGCCGATCATCCCGAAGACACTGCCGCAGCCTTCCACGTGGCCAGCTCTCCGATCGGTCGCTACGTCGGCTTGGAGCGGGGCGCCAGCCGCGAACGTCAACTGGACTTCGCGCGCGACCTTCGCCGGCGTTTGCAGGTGCTCGGGCTCGGCGCGCTTACCGCCGAGCTAGCCCGCGCGGTCGAGCGCGACGACTACTGGACGGACTGGGACAAGACGCGCTTCGCACAGCTCTTGAACGAAGCCTTCTCCTTCGAAGCCGAGCAGAGCCTGCGCGCCTCGGACTTCGTCGATCACTTGCGCACGAAGCGAGTCGAAGCTCCCGGCGGCGCACGCGTTCGAGTGCTCACCATTCACGCGGCGAAAGGCCTCGAGTTTGACTGCGTGATTCTGCCCGAGCTCAACAAGAAGTTCGTCTCGACGCGCGATCCGATGCTGACCGACCGACCGGCGGTCGATGGGCTGATCGAGTTCGTCTCGGTCGCGCCCAATAAGGATCTGGCGGTAGCGAGCGACGTCCTCTCGCAGCAGTACGACCGCGCGACGGAGCGCATCGTGACCGACGCTCTCTCCAACCTCTACGTCGCGATGACTCGTGCTGCGCTCCGCTTGGAGCTGCTCGTTCCCAATCGCGAAGGTCGCGGAAACTTCACGGTTCCAACCGCAGCCGATTTGATTCTCTGCTCACTGCCGTCGGATGAGGTCGCTGGGGGCGACGTCGGGTTCGGGGAGCCGATCTGGTGCTCTTCCGATAACTCGACAAAATGGTCCGCCGAGGCCAAGGCGAGCGAAGGTGAGAGTGGGGAAGCGCCGCCCACACCGTCCGGACTCGGACTAGCGCCCAGCAAAAATCTGCGGGCTCTTCCGCGCAAGAGTGCCTCTTCACAAGAGGGTGGCGGGACGGTGGGCGCGGCGAGTCTCTTGGGCTCCGGCCGATTCTCGCGCCGCGGTACCCTGATTCACGGTTGGCTCGAAGGGCTCGAGTGGATCGAGGAGTTTGCGCTCGACCGCGATTCGTTGATCGCGAGTGGCGCGCCGATCGAACCCGATTCCGACTCGCGTGAAGCGGCGTTCGGAGACCTCGAGAAAGCGCTGACCAGCCCTCAGATTCGCGCCGCCCTCGGGCGCGATCAGCCCGAACTGGCCGGAGCCGATCGCGTGGAGGCTTTCAGGGAGTGGCCCTTCTCCATCATTCTGAAGAGTGAGACCGACGAGGAGAGCGGCGACTCCCTCTGGAGCGGTTTCATCGATCGCCTGGTGCTGGCCTATCGCGGCGACCAAATCGTGGCGGCCTGCGTGCTCGACTACAAGACCGACCGGATCTCCGAAGAGGAGCTCGAAGGCCGCGTCGAATACTATCGCCCGCAACTGGAAAGCTACGCGCTTGTTGTGGCGGCGCAGACCGGGTTGAAACCGGAAGCCGTGTCGAAGCGGCTTTTGTTCCTCTCGCTCGGTCGTAGTATGGAGGTCGAATGAGCACCTTGTTTGACCGTGACCCTGAAGGGTTTGACAGTGACGGCGACCGCGAGCACACCGGAAGTCCTTCGGTGAGTGCCGAGCTAGAACACGCGGTTCGCGCTCGCGGCGTACGAGTGGAAGAGCGCTTGGCCCTCTTGGCCGAGCTCGGCGAGGCGGGCGGCGAAGCGGCCATCGACGCGCGCATCGACCAACTCGAGAGGCGCATTCGCGAAGCCTCGCGCAAGGTCGCCGCGACTCTGCGGGGCAGCGGACGATGAGCGCCGCACCCTATCCCATTCGGATCACCGCTCTTCGCGCGCGCGACTTTCGCGGGCTGCGCGGCGAGTTCGAGCTCGACTTCGATCGCGGACTCACGCTCATCGTCGGAGAGAACGGCGCCGGCAAGAGCAGTATCCTGAATGCGATCGAGTGGGCACTGTTCGGCGCCGAGGTCACCAAGAAGAGCTCCGGCATCGATGAGCGCGCGGACTTCGAGGTTCGGCATCGGAGCGCCGAGGGCGAGGTCTCGGTCACGCTCGAGCTCGCGGTCGATGGCGGAACGGCGCGTCTGCGGCGGGCGCGTTTGGCCGACGCGAAGAAGACGGCGCCGGACGAGCTATCGCTTGAGCTGCCGAATGGCGAGACACTCGAAGGCGACGAGGTTCGCGCCTGGATGGAGTGGAATCGCTTACCGGATTGGAGCGAGTGGAAGCACGCTTTCTGCCAGCACCAAGAGCTCTTGCGCGCGCGGGTGACCGACGCGGGCGAGCGCTCCACGCAGCTGGCGCGGCTACTCGGCCTTGGCGAGTTTCAGGACTGGACGACGAAGCTTCGCGGGTTGAAGCCCGGGCGCCTGAAGAAGGCCGCGACGGAAGAGCTCGAGCGAGTCGAGGAAGAGTTCAAACACGCGATCGAGGCACCGGGACTCGCGCTGCGCGAAGTCGAGGATGAGCTCGAAGAGCGCGGCGTGGGACGTACCGAACTGAACGACGCCTGGCTCGCTGCTCGCCTTGAGAAGCAGGTCGATGAGGCGCGCCGACTGACGGACAAGCTCGCGCTCGCCCTCGAGGTTCCGGAGGCGAAGACGCTCGAGCTCGAGAGCTGGAGTCGTTGGTCGCGTGACTGGGAGCGGCTCGCGCAGGAAGGTTGCCGCGGACTGGAGCGCGAGCTCGGAACTCTGCGGACGCGCATCGGGGAGTTGGAATCGACTTTGAACGGAATGGAACCGGCGCGACGCGCGTTCGAAGATGCGCAGCGCGCGTGGGAGAGCGAGACGCAAGAGCACGGCGGCAAAGAGCAGCTCGGCGCACAGCTTGCGGATCTCGCGAAGGAACGCGCCGCACAAGTCGAACGCGAGAAGGGCCGCAACGCCACGGTGGCGCTCCTTCGTCACGCGGTCGAAGAGATGGAAAGGCGCGCTACCGGCAGCGACTGCCCGGTGTGCGAGACGCCTCTGCCCGAGCTGCGCGAAAAACTGGTCGCGCGCGTGGAGCGCGAGGGCGGGGATGACGAGCGCGTGGCTCGCGAAGCTCTGCATGCTCGACAGGCCCAGCTCGAGCGCCAGCAGGCGACGACCGCCGAACGGCGCTCCGCACTCGATTTGGCCAAGTCGAACTTCGAGAGCCTCGGCTCGCGCCTGGAGCGCTTCGTCGGCGCGGGCTCCGATCCAACACGTGCTGCCGAAGAGAAGCGCCGCGAGTGGATGAAACGCGTCGAGTCGCTGGAGACCGTGCTCGACGAGAGCCGCCGTTTTCTCGAGAGCGGGCGGGACGAGCGTGCGCTGCTCGAGCTGTTCGGACGCTGGCGCACCGCCGGAAATCAGACCGAAGCCGCCGCGGGCGATTTGGGTCGCGTTCGCGCTTGGGTCGAACTGCAAACCGCGATCGATGAAGCGGCTTCGTTGAAGGTCGACTTGGAGACCTTGGCGACGATGGCGCGCGCGGTGCAGGAGAGTCGTTCGCGCGAGCAGGTCGAGCGGGTCAACGCGACTCTGGGAACTCACACCGACACGATCTCTCCCGGAGCGGGACTGCGGGTCGCGGTGAAGGCCACGGCGACTCAGTTGAAGTACAAACTGGTCGACGCGAGCGGTCAGGATGCCGCTTCGATCTTGAATCAAGCGGCGCTGCACGCGGTGTCCTTCGCCGTTCTGTTCGCCCAAGCGGAAGCGCGCGCTGCGGAGGGCGCTCCCAGCTGGGTGATGCTCGACGATCCCGGGCAGAGCCTCGACGAAGAGCGCATCCACGGGCTCGCCCGCGTGATCGGATCCGTGTCCGAAAAAGTCTCGGTGCTGGTCGCGACCTTTCCCGGCGCTCTCGAAGCCGCACTGCGTCGTCAGCCGAATTGTCGCGTGGTCGAATTGGGCGCTGCCCGCGTTCAGGCGGGCGTCGTGATTCGATCGGTCACCGAGGGGAGCAACCCGTGAAGCCCGCGAGCTATCGAAGACTGACCGAGATGCGCGAGCAGACCGACAAGGAGTTCGGCAAGCTCGTTCAAAAGCTCTTGGCGATCGCGTTCCTCGAGACGGGAGTGGAGGCGCTCGTGGAGCGCAGCATTCAGGGCATCGACCTGGAGGTCACCATCGCGGGCAAGCGCTTTGCCTTTGAGGTGAAGACCTGCGAGGGGGACAGTCTGACGCTCGGCAAGAAGGACTTGGAGGGGCTCGAGCGCGAGATCAAGACCGGGGCGGAGGCGTACGTCGCCGTCTTGGCGGGAGGCCTGCTCGATGAGTGGATGATCCTGCGCTACACGCCCGGCGAAATCCCTCCGTCGAAATCACTGAGCACCTTCGACCTGCGGCCCTATCGAAATCGCGAGCTGGAGCGCCGGGTCGGGGATGCCTTCGAAGAGACCCTTGAGAAGCACGCGGCTACCGCTATTTACAAGCGTCAGAAAGGGCTCGATTCGGAGCTGGAGCGATATCCCGCCCGCGAGCTGGCGTAGCCGTGCCGCGAATGTGGCCCGGACTCCCGATTGGGGTGTAGATCCCCGGAGCATCTCCAACTAGCTTGTTCGCCCCCAGCGCCGGCGAGCCCGCCGCAGCGCTCGCTCCGCCCCGACTTTCTCCGCCCTCGAGCACCTCCCTTGATTACGGTCTCCAATCTCACTCGCAGCTTCGGAACGTTCACGGCGGTGGACGACCTCAGCTTTCATCTGGACAAGGGCGAGGTCGCCGGTTTTCTCGGAGTGAACGGCGCCGGCAAGACGACCACAATGCGCATGTTGACGGGCTTTCTGCCGGCCACCCGCGGCTCGGTTCAGATCGCTGGCTTCGATGTGATGCGCCAGTCGTTGGAAGCCCGCAAGCACATCGGCTATCTGCCCGAGGGCGTGCCGCTCTACGGTGAGCACCGCCTGCGCGAGATGCTCGAGTTCCAAGCGCGTCTCCACGGGCTTCCGCGCAAGACCGCCAATCAACGCATCGCCGAGGTACTCGACCGCGTCGAGCTCAGCGATCGCGCCGAGCACTTGATCGGCAAGCTCTCCAAAGGCCTGCGGCAACGCGCCGGTCTCGCCGTCGCGCTGCTCCCTTCGCCCGACGTTCTGATTCTCGACGAGCCCACCAGCGGACTCGACCCGATCCAGCGCATGAGCGTTCGCAAACTGATCAGCGAGCTGGCGGTGGAACACACGGTCCTCGTGTCCTCGCACATCCTGCCCGAGATCGAAGCGGTCTGCCGCCGCGTCATCATTCTGCACAAGGGTCGCATGGCCGCGAGCGGAACGCCGGAAGAGCTGATGCGCGAGTTCAAGCGCGAGAGCGCCGTCACGCTCGAAGCCTTCATGCCCGATCCCACCGATGCGGCGCGATTGCTGGCGACACTCCCCGGGGTGGAGCGCGTCGATCAAGGCGAACGGCTCGGCATTCACACCGCGTTCAAGGTTCACTGCGATGAGGACCTGCGCGAGGACGTCGGTGCGCTGGCGGCCGCGAAGGGCTGGGCGATTCGCGAGCTCTCTTTCGAGAAGCCGAGCCTCGAGCGCATCTTCGCTCGCATTGCCTTCGAAGTGGACTCGCCGGAAGAGACGGCGCCGGCCGACGCGCCGACGACCGGCGCCCCGATGGCGAGCACGCCGATTCTGTCCGAGCTGCCGATCGCGGGCAGCGCGGCTCCGGTCGAGCTGAACGTCATGACCGAGCCGACAGCGCCGACAGCGCCGACCGAGCCGACCAAGATCGTCTACAACCTGAACCCCTTTGATCAGGGGCGCGACCGCGACCTCGGAAAGCCCAAATCCACCGGAGGGGATGACGCGTGAGAGGCGTTCGGATTGTCTTTCGCCGCGAGATGGCCGGCTTGTTCCTAACACCGCTGGGCTGGGTGCTGTTCCTCCTGGCGCTGGTCGTGAACGGCCTGTACTTCTCAACCTATGTCCAGGTAACCGGCGGCGACATCGGAGCCTCGCTCTCGCTCGCATTGGGCGGCGGCTATCCGTTTTGGGTCATCATGGTCTTGTTCCCGCCGCTGCTCACCATGCGCATGATCAGCGAAGAGGCGCGCAGCGGCATGCTCGAGTTCTTGCTCACGGCGCCCATTCGCGACGTGTCGGTGATCGTCGGCAAAGCCCTCGCCGCCACCAGCTTCCTCGCGCTCTTGATGTCGACGAATCTCATCTACGCCCTGATCTGCCAGGGGCTCGGCGCGACGCTGGACTGGGGACACATCGCGACCGCTCTGTTCGGAACGGTGCTGGTCTCCGCGCTCTTCTGCTCGATCGGCTTGGTTGCGAGCACGCTCACCAATACGCCGTTGATCGCCGCCTTCCTCGGCGTCTTCGTGAACGTGGTGATGCTCTCGATGCGGTATCTGGAGGGCGTGCTGAAAGGATTCGACCCGTTGGTGCGTGAGAGCATTATGCGCAAGGTCGATGTGCTCGGTCACTTTCAGGGATCGTTCGTGCGCGGAGCCCTCGATAGCGCCGACATCGTGTTCTTCCTCGGGTGGAGCGGCGTGTTCTTGTTCTTGGCAACGCGACTCTTGGAAGCGAGGCGCTGGTGGTAGACGAATCGAAAACGGGTGGAACCGGCAAGTGGACTCGGTTCGGTTTCGGTCTGCAGGTCTTGGCCGCGCTCGCCCTGGCGATCGGCGCCTGTCTCTTGGTCGTTCACCTCTCGGAGTGGAGGCGTGCTCGTTGGAGAGCGGACTTCACCGCCAGCGGTACCAACACGCTCGACCCGCAGACCATGGCGATCCTGGAAGGGCTCCACGAGCGCGTTAAAGTCGACATCTTTTTTCGCGCTGCGTCGACCGACCACATGCGCGTGGCGACCGATCAGGCACAGACGCGCATGAACGAGCTCTTGTTCGTCGCGAAGAACCTGCTTCCGGAAAAGCTCGAACTCGAGGCTCACAATCTGCTCGACTTGGCCGCTGCCGAGAAGCGCATGCAGGAGCTGAGCCTGAAAGAGGTGCAGACGGTGGTCTTGAGCCTGGGCGACCGGCGCGAGGTCATGCGGCTCTACAGCGACATCGCGGAGTTCGACTACGGAAGTGAGAATCCGCGCAGCCCCCGACCGGCGACGATGCACAAGTTCCGAGGGGAGGAGGCCTTTGCCGAAGCGCTCAAAAAAGTCTCTTCCGGAGACTCGCCTCGAATATACTTCTCGGCAGGGCACGGCGAAGCGAACCCGACGGGCTCGGAAGGTCGCGACCTCGGGCTCCTGACCACGGAACTCGAGCGCCAGGGATTTGTGGTGGGGACTTGGGAAGGCGAGGCCGACGGGCCGGTTCCGGCGGACTGTGACCTGCTTGCGATCATCGGCCCCGAGCAGCCCTTCTCGGATCGCGAACGCGAGTATCTCGAGACTTGGGTCGACGCTGGCGGTCGCTTGTTCGGTGCGACGGAGACGCGCTTCGGTGAGGAGCCCGGCTCGGTGGCTTCGATGCTTCGGCGCTACGGCATGCTGCTCAAGCGCGGGTTGGTATGCATGCCCGTTCTGGACTACCTGGGCAACCAGACCGAAGGTCTCGTGGAGTGCACCGACTTCCGTGTCAACGAGCGGCACATGAACGCGACTCACGAGGTGACCGAGTCACTCGTGGAGCGCCACCGCAAGCTGCGCTTCGCCTACGCGCGCGCCTTCGACTACGGCGGTCCACCCGAAGGTGGATTGCTCTTGGAGCTCGTCAGCTCACCGGCCGAATCGTGGCTCGACCTACCGGACTCGAACTTCGACCTCGACTTCGTGCTCGACAATAATCGCGAGGCGACCGGGCGCTTTCGCCTCGCCATGCTCTCGACCTTTCCGGTCCAGCCGCTGCCGGGCGAAACCGCCGCTCCGCTGGATGCCGACGGCCTGGCTCGAGAGGCGCGCGTGATCGGAGTGTCGAGCCCCTTCTTTCTGGCGAACAGTACTTTTACTACGAACCGCGACTTCATCCTCAACGCCTTCAACTGGCTGGCCGAACGCGATTTCCGCGTCGGAGTAGCCTCGCGTGACCCCGAGCGTTCTCTGATCGATCTGAAACAGGGCAACGACTTCGCGCTGCTCTTCCACAGCAGCCTCTGGGGGTTGCCGGCGATCTTTGGCTTGCTCGGCTTCGCGACATTCTTGCGGCGAAGGAGGTAGCGCGTGCAGGGCAAGACGATAATCCTACTGCTGATTCTGGTGGGGGGCCTCGGCGCTCTGGTGTGGATGCAGCAGGACGAAGCCGCGGCGGATCCCGATGGATTTATAGATTTCCCGGTGTTCGACGGCATCGCCACCGATGACATTCAGTCGATTCAAATCGAGCAAATCGAACGGTTTTGGAATCTCCGGCTCGAGTGTGACGCGCGCGGCGACTGGTATATGAGCGATCCGATCGCCTACCGCGCCGACCAGGGCAGAGTCTCGCTCCTGTTGGATCAGATTCGACAGTTGCGCGGTATCGAAGTCGTCGAGGTGTCCGACCCGAAGGGCATCGGTTTCGACCCGCCGCGCGCCGTCATCACGGTTACCGAACGAGCGCCGACCGGAGGCGAGGGGAGAGACAGCGCGCAGAGCGCGAGTCGCAGTGCTCGATCGGTGACCGTCGAAATTGGTGGCATCGATCTGGATGGCACCACTCTGTACGTGCGCACAGGCGGGCGGATTTTGCGCACGCTGCGCAACCTTCATAACTCGATCGCTGGCAGCGACCAGGACTTTCGCAGTCGACGCCTGACGGAAGTCTCGCCACTCGAGCGCGGGATCGAAATCAAGCGAACCGGGCGCTTTGCGGAAGCGGGCGAGGACCTCTCTTTCGAGGCTCTGGCCGAGAGCTCGCGCTGGTTCGCCACCGCGCCCGCCCGCGTCTCGCTCGACCCCGCAGCGATGCACTTGCTCCAGCAGCAAATACTGGGGACGCACATCACCGGATTTGCCGACGACAATCCGACCGATCTGTCGCTGTACGGCCTCGAAGATCCACGGCTTCGAATTGAAGTGGGAACCGCTCGCGGCAATCGGATCAAGCTTCGCTTTGGGCAGTCAGTGGACTATCCGGACACGTGGTTCGCGATGCGCGCGGGTCACCCATTCGTCTGGAAGATCAATGCCGGCGATGTGGCCTTCTTTGCGACGCCTTTCGAAGAGTTCTACGACTATGCAATCTACCGCGCCAATCGATCGCAGATTCAATCGATCGAGCTCGAGGCGGAGGGACAAGCGCTGCGAATCTTTCGTGCGGGTCTCGATTGGTACGTGACCGAGGCGCTCGGAATCGACGACGCCGAGCTGCGCCCGGACCAATACACAGCCGCTGACGGGGGAAAGGTCGAAGACTTGCTCGCCGCGCTCGAACACGAGGAGCTGGCCGTCTTCCTGGAAAAGGGGACAGACTTCATTCCCAGCGACGATTGGCAGCGCATCGAGATTCTCACGACCGATGGACGAGTTCTCGGCGGCGAGATCGGCGCGCTCCACACGGTGGCCGGGAGCGAAGAGGGCCGCATGTTTTTAAGGCGGGATGATGAGCTCGTGTCGATCCTCTCGGAGGAGCTGGCCAGCCGGCTGCGCGTCGGATGGGATGACCTTCGTTCTCCCGTGATTCACAGCTTGGTCGAGCGGGAACAGCGCAGCATTCGACTCGCGCGTGGCGCTGAAGAGCTGCTCTACACGCTCGACCTCAAGGCCAACGCTTGGCAAGTGGAGGGGACCCACCTCGAGTCCGCCGCATTCTCCGGCGTCGTCGATCGGTTGCTCTCGATGCGGGTTCGCCGCTGGCTCAAGCCCACCGAGATTCCCTCGAACACCCAAGACGCGATTTCGGTCGGGATCCAGGGAACCGTCGGCGGATGGATCCGCGTGCGGGTGCTCCGATCTTCTGATGGCCAAGAGTTTTGCGAGAAGGACGGCTTGTGGGGCGAGATCCGTCCTGGACTCGTCGACCCGATCGCGGAACTATTCGGCCAGTAGCGGCCGCTCGACAGGCTCCGATCGCGATCGGGGGTGCTTGTGCGGGCGTATTGGGGGGGCTAGACTCTAGCCTAACAGGAACCGAACATCATGAAGCCACCACCCGCCCCGAACTCTGAACCGCGCCCGGTCGAGACCAAGGAGAATTCGGAGTCGAAGCCGACGCTTCAGAGCCCGGCGACCCGGCTGGCCGAGCGTCCCGCAAGGCGGGGCAAGACCGGAGGAGCGCGGGGGGAAGTGAAGGGCATCCTCGCGGCGCTCAAGAGAGATCCCGAGCTGCGCGATCGCTTCGTTCACTGGGAACGCATTCCGCCGCGAGAGGGAATTCGCGGAAGCTTTCCCGATCGATTGGATCCGCGCTTGGTCGAGCTGTATCGGTCGCGCGGCTTAGCCGAACTTCACTCGCACCAGACGGAAGCGATCGAAGCAGCGCTCGACGGCAAGGATGTCTTGGTCTGTACCCCGACCGCGTCGGGCAAGACTCTGGCCTACACCGTTCCCGTTCTTCAGTCCCTGCTCGAGAGCCGAGGCCGCGCGCGCGCGATTTGGATGTTTCCCACCAAAGCGCTCTCGCAGGACCAGTCGAAAGCGCTCAACTCGATCATCGCGGAGCTCGGTGAGGACTGGCACTCGTTCACCTACGACGGCGACACGCCGCCTTCGGTTCGCAGCACATTGCGCGAGCGCGGGCACGTGATCTTGACCAATCCGTGGATGTTGCATCAGGGCATTTTGCCGAACCACGCGAAGTGGGCGGATCTGTTCGCGGGACTTGAGTACATCGTGATCGACGAGGTGCACACGCTCTCCGGCGTGCTGGGCTCCAACGTCGCGAATGTCTTGCGGCGACTGCTTCGCATCGCCAAACATTATGGCTCGAACCCGCGCTTTCTGCTCTCGTCCGCGACGCTGCGCGATCCGGCGGAGCACGGCGAGAAGCTGATCGGTCGGCCCGTGCACGTTGTTGACCGGGACGGCTCGCCGGCGGGAGAGCGCACGCTCGGGTTGTTCAATCCGCCCATGCTCGATCCGGTCGCGGGCCTCCGCGCCAATGCACTGGAAGAAGCGCGCGGACTCGCGCGCGTCGTGTGTGGCCCGCACCACCAGACGATCTTTTTCTGCAACCGGCGCACGTCGGTCGAGGTCCTGACGCTCTACCTCAAGGAGAACGCGACCAAGTACGGGCTGCAGCCGGAGGAGGTGCGCGGCTATCGCGGGGGGTATCTGCCGCTGCTCCGGCGCGAGATCGAAGACGGCCTGCGGAATGGCGAAGTGAAGGTGGTCGTGACGACCAACGCGCTCGAGCTGGGGATCGACGTGGGGCGGCTCGATGTCGCCGTTCTGGTCGGTTATCCGGGCAGCCAAGCCTCGTTCTGGCAGCGGGCGGGAAGAGTCGGACGGCGCGGAAAGGAGAGCCTGGTGATCATGATCGCGCGCTCGGACCCGGTCGATCAGTACCTGGCGCAGAACCCGAGCTACCTCACCGAGATGCCGCGCGAAGCGATTGGTATCGACCCGGACAATCTGGTGATTCTGTCCGAGGAACTTAAATGCGCGGCCTTCGAGCTGCCCTTCCGAATCGACCGCGGTGGGGACGCCGAGTCCGAAGAGCCGCGCGTCGAGGGCTTTGGTCCCTCACCTCACCTGGCGGGCATCCTCGACTACTTGGCCGACGAGCTCTCCTTCCTGCACTTCAAGGATGATGCCTGGTACTGGACCGCAGACGCCTACCCCGCGCAGGACGTGACACTGACCGGCAGCGATCCCGACAACGTCGTCATTCTCGATGCGGAGACGAAGAAGGCGCTCGGCGAAATCGATCGCGAGGGTTCGATCACAGCGGTCCACGAGGGTGCGATCTATTTGGTCGAGGGCGACACCTGGAAGATCGAAAAGTTCGACTACCAGAATCGGCGTGCCTACGCGCGTCGGGTCGAGAGCGACTACTTCACGGACGCGCAGACCGACACGGAGGTGCGGGTGTTGCGGCTCGAAGAGCGCAAGGCGCGTTGGCGAGCGGATGCTCCGGAAGAGCTGGACCCCGGTGTGAGCGCTCGTGTCGCAGCGGACATTTTCGGGGGCAGTTTTGGCGATGAGGGCGCGTGCGAGGACTACTCCGCGTGGTGCGGTGAAGTGCATGTGACCATTGTCGCGACGCTCTATAAAAAAATTCGGTTCTACACGCGCGAGAATTTGGGTGCGGAAGATATTCGTCTGCCTCCCGAAGAGATCGATACCGAAGCTTTTGTGCTGACCCTGTCGGAAGAGACTGCCAGCGAGCTGTTCCTGCACGCCGGCGATCGCGGTTCGGCCTGGCACGGATTGGGCGAGCTCTTGCGGCGTGTCGTGCCGCTCTACCTGCGCTGTCAGCCGGGCGACTTCGGTCTCTCGACGCAGATCAAGAGCGCACACTTCAAGCGGCCGGCGCTGTTTCTCTACGACCGCGTGCGCGGCGGGGTGGGGCTGGCGCGCGCGCTGTACGGCAATACCGAAGCGATCCTGACCGCCGCCCGCGATGTACTCGAGTCCTGCGAGTGCCGATCCGGCTGTCCGGCCTGCGTCGGTCCGGCGGCGGAGATCGGGCCGCTCTCGAAGGAGACGATCTTGGCGCTCCTGACTCACCTGCTCGTGGGCGAAGCGCTCGCGGACGCTTCGATTCCAGCTTTCACGAACGCGGACGAGCGGTGAGCGAGTTTCGCGATCGACTGCGGAGGCAGCGCGGCGATCCGGTCGGCGAATCGGCCGATGCTCCGGATGGCCGTGCAAAATCGTCAGCGTGGTTGCGGAAGCAACTCTCGGGATCCGGACGAGCTCGCCCGGACGCTACGAAGGAAACCCGGAGCGAGGCGGAGGTGGCCGCGCACGCGGCGGCGAAGACCGTCGGTGATCCGACGAACCTCGAGAGTGTCTTGACCGACCGAGGCGAGCTGTGTTTTCGCGAGCTCCGCTACTCGGAGGATCATCGACACGGCGACTGGCAGCTCTCCGAGATCGACGCTGCGTCGGTCGAGACCCTCGAGCTGCTCGCGCGCGATCCGCAGTGTGCGGGCATCGATCTGCGCCGCGCGGTTTACCTGGATATCGAGACGACCGGCCTCTCGGGAGGCGCAGGCACGATTGCCTTTATGGTCGCGCTCGGCAGCTTCGAGGGAGGCGAGTTTCGGCTGTGGCAGGGCTTCTTGCGCTCTCCGGCAGAAGAGGCCGCGATGCTCCTGGAAGTCGCGCTTCGAGTCGCCGATGCGGATAGCGTCGTCTCGTTCTTCGGCAAGTCCTTCGACCGCCATCGGCTCGAGGACAAGATGAAGCTCTTTGGCATCGAGCCGCCCTTCGAGAACAAACCCCATCTCGATTTGTATTGGCCGCTGCAGCGCCTGTACGGACGCGGATTCGGAAACGGTCGCCTGAGCACCATGGAGACCCGGCTGACGGGAGTCGAGCGACTGGACGACTTGCCGGGCAGCTTTGCTCCCGAAGCCTGGTTCGACTATCTGGGTGGTCGCGGCCACCGACTCGAGGATGTCTTTCGTCACAATCGCGACGACGTTCTGAGTCTGGTTGTGCTCGCCGCTCATGCTGGCCGCTCGATGGCCGGAGCGCGAGCGGATGATCGGCCGCTCAGCGGGCCCGCCGGAATGCGGGCGGCTGGACTCGGCCGCTTGTTCTCGGCGAATCGAGAGTTCGAGACCGCCTTGGAGTGGTGCGACCGGGCGCTTCGGCTCGGTTCGGTTCCGAAGGAGGGTGAGCTGCGGCTCTCACGGACCGAGCTGCTCACTCGTCTCGGACAGAAGGAGGCCGCGCTGACCGAGCTAAAGGCCTTGGTGAATCTATCCACCGCTGGGAGCTCTGCGGCGGAGGTCTCCGCCGAGGTCTCCGCGCGGGCGGCGATCGCCGCGGCGAAGCTCTTGGAGCACCACTCTCGCGAACCGACCGCGGCGCTTGAGTATTGCCAGCGTGGTCGGGAGCTGGCGCTCGGTCGGTTGACGGGCAAGCTTCGTGCGCGAGTCCTAAACGGCCTGGATCGCCGCGAAGAGAGGTTGCGGGGGAAGCTGCCCGGCGCAAAGGCCGCTGAGGAATCGGCGAGCTAGTTCGGTGGGACAGGGCGAGAGCGAAACTCCGCGTCTCTCCGGTCATCACATTCCCAATACATAGCTGGCTGGACTCCTCGAATCTCGGAACTTCGTCGGAGTCCGCCGAATCCGCTCGCATTTTTTGGCACTAGGTCGGAAACTCAAAGCGCACCCTGTTTCGTTGATTCCAGCTCCATCGAGCCTCTTCCGAGGCCTCGATTTCCACCGCCGCCGGTTCAAGATGGATACCCTGCTCAGCCAATTCTGCACGGAGTTTGACGCCAAGCTCAGACCTCTTTTGGAGCCCCTGGAGAAGAGCTCCAAGGCGATTCAAGCCGCTGAGGAGGGCATGCCCGGCAAGGTGCTGTTGCCCGAGCTTTTGGATCTCGGCCTGCAGTTTCGCGCGCTGGTCGACAAGGTCGCCGAGCAACAGGCCTACGTCCTGATCTTCGGTCCGCTGAAGAGCGGCAAGTCCACCTTGATGAACTCGGTCTGCGCGGCCTACGTGAGTGAAGTCACAGCGCTGCCGGCCTACCCGTGCATGGTCTTCGTCTCTCACTCCGAGACGCTGCACTTCATCATCACGCACTACAACGGCGAGACGGAGCACTTCACCGACCCGAGCGCTCTCAGGCTCGAGATCAACCGCGCACACACCGAGCTGGCGGACAAGATTCGCGAAGTCGAGCGGCGCGGCGAAGTCTTTGATCCCGCCGTGCACTTCGCGAGAGCGATTCGCCGCGTGGACGTCAAGGTGCCCGCAGGCGAGCTGGAGCAATCCGGTGCCGTGCTGGTCGACACACCTGGCCTCTATGCGCGGATGAAGTTTGGCTATGACCAGATGACGCGCGACTTCCGCAACGCGGCCGCCTGCGCCATCTTCGTCGTCAAGAGTGACAACCTGTTCCTCGAGCAGGTCTTCAGCGAGTTCAATCGTCTGCTCGAACTCTTCAGCCGCATCTTCCTGGTCGTCAACCTGGACTCGAGCAAACGCGACCTGTGTCCCGACGGCACGCTCGAGCCGAGCCTGGAGAGCGAGGACCCGCAGAGAATCATCGAAGCCTTCCACAGTTTGTCGATGAGTGCGCCGTTGAAAGCGGCTGCCGACGAGGGGCGCCTTCGCATCTATCCGGTCGATCTCTTGCAGTCCGCAAGCCGCCGGATCCTGGACGCGCGTGCGGGCAACATCGCTCCGCTCGCCAAAGCGCCCGATCCCTCGACGGTCAGCATCGGTGAGGCGAACTTTGAGTCCTTCATTGGCGACCTCACGGACTACCTGAACAGCACCGAATACCTGATCGCCTTCTTGAGCGACAGCCTGCGTCGCGCATCGTCGCTGCTGGGCGAGACGCGCAGCTTGATCGAGCACCGCGCCATGTCGGATTTGGCGAAGCGCGTTGTGGGGCTCGAGACGGACCTCGACGAGTCGAAACTTCGCCTCGAAGCGCTGGACAGGCTGCTCGACTTCGACTGGCACGACGCCTTTGCCGTGCTCCAAAAAGATTTGGAAGTGCTGACCCGCGAGTGGGCACGTGGAATCGAGGAGACGACGACGCTCAAGCTCGAACGTGGCCTGGATCACTGGTTCGAGAACGATGAGAACCTCCAGTTCCTCCTGGTCAAGGTCTTGAAAGAGACGCTGCTCGTCCACAAGCGCAAGCTTGCGATGAAGTTGCACGAAGCGCTGTCCGAGCGCGTTGGCCGAGGTGCTGCAGGGATTGCGGTCACTCCGGAGATCGAAAACGACTTGCGGCGTGCGGAAGTCTCGCTCGACCAGCTGGGAATTCAGAGCCTCGAGCCGATGAGCCAGCGCGTTGTCGAAGAGGGAGTGACGGCGCCGCTTCGCCTCGATGACGTTCCTGTCAAGAGGGCGGTTTTTTGGGATTGGCTGACCTTCAAGAGTCGCGCGGCTGTCCGAAGAAGACTGTTCGGTCCGAACGAGCGGCCGACACTGGAGCTGACCTCGGCGCTCAAGCAAAAACGCATCGGCTCTGCGGGCTCCGAAGGAATGCACGACCTGGTTGCTGTGCACTGCGCGCGCTTCTTCCCGGACTGCGTGCGAGCGCTGTGCCAAGAGATTCTGGGCAACTACTCCGAAGCGGCCGCTCTGCGCGTCGCGGACCAGCTGACCGCGGAACATCAACATCAGACCAACCGGCTCTCCGAGATCGAAGGACGACTCGAAGAACATCGCGCGGTACTCGACAGCATGCGAGCCCTCGAGCTCTCGGTCGATAGCGCGGGCGAGGCCGTCGGCATCCTGTCGGATCAGTACGAGAGTGCCGAGCCGGTGAAGCTCATGTTGCCCTTCAAGAAGAGTGAGGATGAGCTCGAGCCGCCGGAGATGTCCGAGGCGGAAGCCCAGCAGGACGAGATCCTCACGGACCCCAAGCTCAGTCCGATCGAATAAGGCCGCAAGAGACTCGGAGAGGACCTCCGAGTCTCTGATCCGAAACGCACTCGTGCGTTTCGGCGCGTCCGAACTAGTTCATCGTCCGGCGCAAGAGACCGGTTCGATCGATCCACGCGGCGCGCTCGACATCAAAGCGAGTGCGCGGAATGCGCCAGGCCGGATCATCCTTGGGCAGGTCGCTCGGGAGATCTTTCACGTGCTCGATGACGACCGAGGACAAGAAGCCGAAGCAGTAGCGCGGAGTTCCCAGGACCTGGAGAGTCGAGCGCAGGTAATCGAAGTCAAAATCCTCTTCGAACAGGCCGCTCAACGTTTTTAGCTGACTACCGTGCCTCAAGCAGACGCGCAGACGCTTGCTCGCGATCTCGAAGAGCTCCTGTCCGCCCCATTTGAGCTCGGCAATCAGGTTCGACTTGTCGAGTCGCATGCGCTTGAGATCTTCGGGAGTGGCTGTGCGATAGAGCGACTCGAGTTCGATCGGAAGGAAGAGCTTGAGGGCGAGTCCGGGGTATTGAAGCAACTTGATGTCGAGCAGCTTCTCGATGAACTTGCTCATCAGTTTGCTGTCGCCGGAGAGTAGCGATGGCTCATCCACGCGATCGAGCAGCACACACCAACCGTGGTAGCCAAAGACTTCGGTCAGATCGAAGAGGCGCTGCAACAGCTCGTAGCGACCCTCCTCGCGGTTGGATTGGGGCAGCGAGTATTCCGAACGCTCGCGGGCGGGAATAGCGGCCAGCACTTCGGCGATGGGTGCGGCCTCGCGCGCCAAGACACGAACGCTCTCCGCTGCTCGTTTGGCTCTGCGCAGGTTGAGAAAGCTCGCCGCGCGGTGGCGTATCCAGGTGAGCCCCAAGACCAGCGCTCCGCCGATGTACCAGTAGTTGGTGGGGCCGAGCTCCGCATCGCTGAGGTGGGGAACCGCGAACAGTGCGAGGCCGACGAGAGTGAGCAGCGTTAACGAAAAAGCGGAGCCGAGCTTTCGCGTGTTGAAGAATCGAAGAGTTCGCGCGAGACGTCGCCCGGTATGCGTCGCGGTCTGGTTGCCCGAGTCGTAGTAGAGCGAGGTGAGCAGGAGTAGGTTGAGCTTTTGCTTGGGTGTGAGCTTCTCGTGTTTCTCCGATCCGTCCAAACAGCCGTCGACCAGTTGTGTGGTTCCGAGGGAGAGTAGAGAGTCGATGTGATCGGTGAGGCTCCAGGCGTTCAGTAGCTTTTCATCCGAGCTGGAGCTCTGTCCGCGGAAGTGCTCGAGGTAACCGTTGAAGTCGATGTACTCGAGGATGAAGACCTTGGCGTCCGGCGAGGAGGCGTTGTGCTCTTCAAGCCGGCGCTTCATCATCAGCCGCAGCCCGCTCTTTCCGCTGCCCTTCTCCCCGAAGACGATTCCGGGGGCGGGCATGCGCGGGTCGCCGTAGATTCGGTCAAAGCCAGAGTGCACGCTGCCCGCATCCAGTTCCGTGAGAACGAAGTCCTTGTCGGCGTCTTCGCAGGCGAAGGGATCTCTCTCCAGGCCCCAGTAATTTTGCCACTCGTTTGTGAACATGCGCTCTCTTCGTCTCTTGGTCGTTGGCCCGGATGCTTCGATCTAGATGGGCTGGCTCAGGATAAGTATGCGGACTCGTTCTTGGTGAAGGTCCACGGGATATTTCATCGACAGACGGCTTGCCCATCCCGCCAAAAAACTTCGCCCGCGAGATGCATTCGAATGGCTTCCGGCAGGGCGAGTTTTTCCTCCTCGAAGACCCGAGCGGCGAGCTCGTGCTGATCCGTCGTCGGCGCCACCTCGATGCTCCGCTGCAGCACGATAGGGCCCGCGTCGTACTCGTTGGTGACGTAGTGCACCGTGCAACCCGTTACGGGAGCACCTTCCTTCAGCACTGCCCGATGGACTCGATCTCCCCAATAGCCCTGGCCCCCGAACGCCGGAAGCAGCGCGGGGTGGATATTGATCGCGCGACCGAGCCAGGGCTCCGGGATCAAGAGGAGCCGAAGAAAACCCGCGAGAACGACGAATTCCGCTTCACGGCCCTCGATCTCGGCGAACACCGCTCGGCTGAAGGAATCGTCGGACTCGAAATCTTTGCGCGGCAGAACGACCGAATCGATGCCGCGCTCCCGGGCATGGTCGAGGGCGCGAATCTCTCCTCGGTCCGATAAGACCAGCGCGATCTCGCAGTCGAGCTCACCCGCTTCGATCTTCTCGCACAGGTTGACCAGCGAGCGCCCGCCACCTGAGACCAGGACGGCAATCCGCGGTTTTTTAGAATCGGAAGGCTTCATAGAGTGCTCTCTTTGCGGATGGCGGAGACGCGCTGTTCGAGGTGGGGACTCATCGCGATCAACAGATCGTCGAGCTTCGGGGCCAGAGTCTCGGCGTTCGTCAGAAGCGCGGCGAGATCGACGGGACGATCGCCCCCGTCGGTAACGGCGACCAGAGCCAGCGCGCGCAGACCGGCGTGGCCCGCAGCGAGTAGGGGCGCCGCCAAGCTCTGAACGGAGACGCTCGCGCCCAGGCTCTGAAGGAGTGCTTGTTCGGCTGGAGTCTCAAGAGCGGGGCCGCGCGTGCAGGCGACGACGCCCACGTTGAGGTCGAAGCCCAAACCGCTCGCTTCCCGGAGTGCCGCAGCGCGCAGCTCTCCGTCGTGCAAGAGGGAGAGGTCAGGGAACAGCGGGCCGAGGTCGGTCGGGCCCAAGCCTGTAAGTGGCGTCAGGTCACCGAAGCGCAGGTGGTCGCTCGCAACGAGCAAGGACGGTCCCAGGTCGGTGCCGGGAAGCGCGCAGCCGGCCGAGGTGTGAACGAGGATGGCCGCGCCGCTCGCCGCTGCGAGCCAGACCGGAAAGCCGCCGCTCCATGCAGGCTCGCCGCCGAGCCGCGAGCCCTCGTCGTCGAGCATCCACACCGAGAGATCGCCCAGCCTGCCGCCGTGCAACACGGTGTCCGACCAACCTGCGGGAACGCCTTCGAGAGTTCGAAGCGGAACGGACACGGGGCCATTGAGTTGTTCCGGCAAGACTCCGACACCCGTCGCGCATAAAAAGAGCACGTCGGGTTGGGGGAGGCCGGCGAGCGAGCCCGCGCTGGCGCGCGCGAGGCGGATGCTCTCCTCGAGGTGAGCTGGGGAGCTTGCTTGGGGCATGCTTGCTTGAGACGGGTGGACGCGGGGAGCGGGGGACTTAGTTTCTCTTGCGAGGTCCGTTCGGTTCAAGGTTGGAGCAAGGTCTCGCGCGAACTCTCGTTTAGTTCGCGCGCTCGTCGTCCAGCAAGAGCAGGAGGAGCGAGCCCTCACCCTCGCGAATCGCGGCATCCAGTTCGCGGATCGCCGAAGTCCAGCCCGCGTCCGCGCTGTCGACGAGAGCCGCGAGGATTCGTTGGGCGGTGACCTGTTCCCTCCGAGCGGGCGCTCTGTCACCGGCTCGTTCGGCCCACTCGAGAGCCCGTTGGTAAGGCTCGGTGAAGGAATCCAGCTGGTCCTCCTCCAGGCTAGGCGGCTGGGCGGCGAAAGCTTCGTTCAACAAATCGAGGGTCTCAAGGACGGCGGCGAGTCGCATTCCGAAGGCAATTCCGCGCAGCTGCGCGGGACTATAGTCGCTCTGAATCCGCGCGTTGAACAAGCCGTCCAGGGCGGAGGTGGATCGGACGAGCGCCGAGTTGGGCAGCTGTCGCGGGCTCGACTCGGTCGCGATCAACCAGCCGGCCTCGCTCGTTCCAACGACCTGACGATTCTTGCTTCTCTGTTCGCGCGGATCGACGAGGGCGCGTCTTCGCCAATGGCCCGATTCGTACTCGTGAGCGAGCGCAGCGAGTGCGTCCTTGAAGGCGACGACGTCCTCGTTCAGAGCGCGAATTCGCAGGCGGTGCTGCTCGACCTCCAGGCTCTCCGCAACATCGGTGAGCCGTCGCTCCACGGCCTGAAAGTCCAGCGCCGAGAGCTCGAGCTCCAATCCCGCGCCGGCATGTAGAGCGCGAACGCAGCGCTGACGATCGGCGGCATCCAGAGCCGCGAGAAAGGCCAGCTCATCGTCGGCAAGTTGCTCGATGCGTTCCGAAAGTCGTTGGTCTGCAGCTCGCAGAGTCTCAAGCGCAGCGCTCAATGCCTCCTCTGATTCCGCGGGAAGGGCTTCCTCTACAAAACGACCCTCGAATCCCACGGGCGCTTCGGAAGGATCCTGCGAGCCCGGTTCCGAACCGTTCAACTTGTCGCGACCGAGCTGAAGCGCGGCCCGCGCATTTTCGAATTCACCAGCGGCGGCATGCCCGTTCGCGCGATCGACGGCGGCCTGCGCGTCGTTCAGTGCGCGACCGATAATCTCTCCCTCCACGGCGCTCAACTGCGCGGCGAAAGTCTCGTCGCCGAGCATCGTCAACGGAGTGGAAAACTGACTCCAGGTAGCGAGCGCTTCGGTGACGTCAAAGTCGTCCGCAGCCAGCCGCAGCTCGAGCCGAAGTGCGGCGAGAGTCGTGTTGCGATCGAGCTCTGCCTTGGATTGGTGTGAGGCAATTCCCGCTTGTCGCGCTTGAAGTTCCGCCAAGCGCTGTTCCGCCGCGACCGCCGCGTCGGTGCCGCGGTAGGTCTCGCTGACCCACCTCAAGGACTCAGCCTGCGCCGGTACCTCAAGCTGCTCGTCGATTTCACCGAGCGCTTCATTTGCCTCGGCTTCGAGCAGAGCGAGTGAGTTGTCGTCCGCCAATCCGAGCGCGGAACTGGGGGGACCGCCCTCTGCCCGCTCTCCGGCCTTCATCTCGACGGGCGTTTCCGACTGGGACGCCTGATCATCAAAAATCGGCGGTGTGACCCTCGATCCCGACTCGGCGGCGGCTGCGGTTCGATCCTCGACCTCTTCGCCCGGTCGCTCTAAAAACCACCGCGTTCCGAAAGCGACGGCCGCCAAGAGAGCGACCGCCAGTGTCAACTTGAAGAGGGTGCGCCTGGGAGCTGGCGACTGCGGGAGGTCCTCTGCGCGCAGACCGCGGGCATTCATGTGCTCGAGTTCTGCGAGCAACTCGCGCGCGGACTGCGGGCGCTGCCCCGGGTCTTTGGCGAGCAGGCTGGCGATCAACTCGGCGAGCTCGCGAGGCGTCTCGGGCGCCAGCTTGGAGGCGAGCGGCGGAGTCTCGTTAAAGACGGCCGCCAAGATCTCCCGTGTCGACTGCCCCTCGAAGGGCGTGTGTCCGGTCAACAAGCGAAAGGCTGTCGCTCCCAGACTGTAGAGATCCGAGCGGTGATCGATCGCCTCGCCGCGCGCTTGCTCGGGCGAGACGAAGTGCGGAGTTCCATGAGCTTCGGCTTGTGTGGCAGCATCGAGGGAGACCGCCAGTCCGAGGTCGGAGATCTTGGTGACACCGGCTTCCGACAACATCAAGTTCGCGGGCTTGATGTCGCGATGAACGATGGCGCGCTGTTCGGCGTAGACGAGTCCGCGCGTCGCATCGATCATGATCGGTATGACTTCGGAAGGGGGGAGCTGGCCTTCCCGGCGCAATCGGCTCTCTAGGCTGCCGTGGGCCATGAACTCCATCGAGAGAAAATGGTGCCCGTCGTCTTCGCCGACGTCGTAGACCGTGACCACGTTGGGATGGGACAACGATGCGGCCGCGCGGGCCTCTTCCTGGAAGCGCCGCACGAACTCCGCGTTGCCCTCCAGCTTGGGCGACAGGAGCTTGAGCGCGGTCTCGCGCTCCAGGCTCTCTTGAATGGCGAGCAGCACGTGACCGAAGGCGCCGCGACCGAGCGGACGCACAATGCGGTAGCCCGCGATGCGCCGCGGCGGTCGGTCTTCGTCGGACGGGTTGGCGGTCGGCAGCTCGATCTCATCGAGAGCGGGCTCCGGCTCGAGTTCGGGCGCGTTCGTTTTCGGCGTTGGCGCGAGCGACTCGTCGATCACCAGCAACTCGACCGAGCCCAGTTGAATTCGATCGCCGTGAACAATGCGTTTGGACCGAACTCGCGAGCCGTTTACTTCCGTGCCCGAGTCGCTGCCGAGATCGCGGAGTGCCCAACCTCCGCCGACGAGGCTTCCGATGCGAAGGTGTTCATCCGCCACGCCTTCCGCGGTCAAGAGGAGACCGGCGCGGCTGGGATGGGCGCCGATGACGACCTGTCCGGAAGCGGGAACTCGGAGCTCGCGCCCGGTTCCGCCGGTCTCGACCAGCACGAGCCCTGTGACTCCGGGCGTCATGCCAAGTCACCGCTCGCGGGTTTTGGGCGGCGGAGCTCGCTCTCGTCGATTCCCTCGAAGAGCGCCGAGCCGACCCGCACAATGTCCGCCCCCGCAGCGATGGCCTCTTCGAAGTCGCCACTCATTCCCATGGAGAGTTTGGGGCGTTCCGAGACGAAGCGCTCGCTCGGCAGACCTGCGGCGATTTCAGAGAGTCGCTCGAAGGTGCTTCGAGCGGCGCTGCGCGCCTCGGACGTTGCGAGGATGAGGGGCGCCATGGTCATCAAACCGAGCAGGTCCAAGTTCGAATACTTTTGCGAGAGCTCAATCGCTTCGCTCAACTGAGTCTCGGACAGTCCGTGTTTGGCTTCGTCTTCGGTCAGCTTGACCTGCAAGTAGATCGAGAGCCGGCGGCCCGCTTCACGAGCATGACGATCGAGTGCGGTCGCGAGCCGGATCGAATCCACCGAGTGAATGACGTCGGCCGCTCGCACCACTCGCGCAGCTTTGTTGCGTTGGATGTGCCCGATGAAGTGCCAAGTGGCCGAGACGCCCGCCGCGCCGAAGTCCGCGCGCTTCTCCTCCAAGACATCGATGCGATTCTCGCCGAGGTCGGTCTGGCCGACGCGAACCAGCTCGAGGCTAACCTTGGACGTCACCGATTTCGTCACGGCGAGCAGCTCGGCGGCCGGTCCCGTGCGGCCCGCCTTTGCGCAGGCTCGTTCGATCCGCTCTAGGAGACGGTCGCGATTTCGTCGAAGGACGGTTTGCACGGAAGGGGTGAGGCCGGGGTCGAGGAGAGTGAGGGGAAGCGGTGTGCGCGGGCGCTGGCCCACACTACCCGGGCACCTTCGGGAAGTCACCGGATCGGGCGGGGGAGAGCGCGGGATTGGAGCTCTCGAGCGAGAGCAGCAGGCGTTGCCTCGTGGTCGGTCGAATTCGGCGGGCGTTGGATGGGCGAATGCCCGCGACCCAAATCAGCTCGGTACCACAAAACACGAGCGGGATGCTCGCGCGCTCTTCCCGCGCCACATTGGCGTCGGCTAAGAATCGGCAGAGCCGCCGACTGCCGGGCGCGCCGAGCGCGTGAAACCGATCGCCGGGCCGAGCAAAGCGAACGGTGAGCTCGCCCTCGAGGCGATCGGCGTCGAGTTCGACGTTGAATTCGGCGCTGTGTTCGGAGTCGCGCGAGTGCTTATCGGTGGAGCTGGGCAGGGGAGCGTCGGCGAGAGCGGGTTCGAGCCGAGCGCAAATAGTGAGGCCATTCGCCAGTCGAACCTCGCCAGGGAGCTCGAGCTTGTTCACTTGATCGCGAGGTCCACCATTCTCTGGACTCCGGTCCGGTTGGCGTGAGGTCGGTGCGGACAAAACGAGCTCGTCTCTCCGCAGGTGAAGCGACCAAGCACCGGGAAGTTGATGACGCGCGAGGTCGTTCTTCGCGAGAGCGTCGACCAGCGCTTCGAGTAGAGGACGTCCGGGACCGCGACCGGTGGCTTCGGCGAGCAGGCGCCAGAGCGCGCGCCGTTGGAGTGGGCGCGGGAGTTCCGCGAGAGGGCCGCGCGCGAGCCGACGCGTCTTGGTGTTTTCACCGATGGCGTGGGGACTTTGGAACCACTCGAGATGAGCGGTGCGCTCGCGAACGGCGACGTGGAGCGTTCGGACAGCGCGCTCGAATCGATGCAGCGTTTGGATCGCTTCCGGACCGGCGCTCGCCTCCATCGCGGGCAGTGCCTCGGTGCGAATTCGGTTGCGCGTGAAGGCGCGGTTTTGGTTGGACGAGTCTTCGCGCCAGGCATGGCCGTCGCGTCGAAGCTGCTGACGGATGGGCTCGCGTCGAAGCGCGAGCATCGGACGCACCAAGACGAGTTCGCGCGAGGTGGGATTGAGTTCGGAATGGGGTGCGAGCACGAGCCTCGACTCGGGGCCGCTCAAGCCCGCGAGCTCGTCGCCGCGTACCCAGCGCTGAACCAGTGTCTCGAGCCGATCGCCCGAGTGGTGGGCCGTGGCGATCGTGCGGAGGTTGAGGCGAGCGGCGTGGGCGGAGAGGGCTCGATAGCGAAGGCGGCGGGCGCGAGCTTCGAGACCGCCGGAGTGCGTAGGCGCCGGGTCGGACTCGACTTCGCAGGGCACGTCGAGCTCGCGGCAGAGCGCTCGGCAGAACTCGGCATCGGCGCGGGACTCGGCTCCGCGCAGCGCGTGATCGAAGTGGAAGGCGTAGAGCGGGGGACGCGGCTGGAGCGCTGCGAGCATTCGAAGGAGCATGACGCTGTCCGCACCGCCGGAGAGCGCTACCAAGATGGGCTCGTCGGTGGGGAGGTCCGCCACCGTACACGGCTCGGGCTCCGCTCCTGCCTTCGCGAATGTCGCGGAGGGCTGAGGCGCTGAGGGCAATGGCGCTGAAGTCGAAGGCTCGTGGGGTGAGCGAGGAGAGTCGGGAGAATTCACGTCGAGTGGGCGAACGTCACGGATTGATGGATTAGGGCTCGGTCGCTATTCTATTGCCCCGCATCTCGACGCGGGGTGGACCTGCGGCGGCTCTTGCGGCTTCGGTTCTGCTCTTGGGTCTGGAAGCGGGAAGAAAATTTAAAAACAGGTGTTGGCGAGCCCCCGCTGTTTTCTACCGGGAATTGGCCCTGAATGGCCGAAATCGCCGCCCCTTTCGTCACCGCCCTTCAAGAAGGATAGAAGGTCCCATGCCCATTCGTGTTGCGATTAATGGCTTTGGTCGTATCGGCCGGAATGTTTTCCGGGTGATGCACGCCAGCAGCCAATTCGAGGTCGTTCGAATCAACGACATTACCGATCCCGCCACTCTGGCTCACCTGCTCAAGTACGACTCGGTTCACGGTCGCTTCCCCGGCAAGGTCAAGCACACCAAGAACGGCTTGACCGTCGACGGCAAGAAGGTGCGCATCACAGCAGAGCGCGATCCGGCCAACCTGAAGCATGGTGACGACAAGATCGATTTCGTGATCGAGTCGACCGGTATCTTCACGACCCGCGCCGCCTGCGAGAAGCACCTCGAAGCCGGTGCCAAGAAAGTCCTGCTCACGGTTCCGCCGAAGGACGAGATCGACGCCATGGTCGTGATGGGCGTCAACGAAGACTCTCTGAAGGCCAGTGACCTGATCATCTCGAATGCCTCCTGCACGACGAACTGCCTCGCTCCGGTGGTCAAGGTTCTCGAGAACAACTTCGGTATCTCTCACGGCTTGATGACCACCGTTCACGCTTACACGAACGACCAGAGCATCCTCGACCTGCCGCACAGCGACCTTCGTCGCGCGCGCGCCGCAGCGGCCAACATCATCCCGACTTCGACCGGTGCCGCGCGCGCCGTCGGCAAGATCTTGCCGAAGCTTGCGGGCAAGCTGGACGGTTGCGCCATGCGCGTGCCGGTTCCGGATGGATCGGTCGTCGACCTCGTCGCGACCTTGAAAAAGAAGGTCACGATCGAGAAGGTCAATGCGGCCTTTGCCGCCGCGGCTAAGAAGGATCTTAAAGGCGTTCTCGAGTACACCGAGGATCCGATCGTCTCCAGCGACATTGTCGGCAACCCGCACAGCTCGATTCTCGACGCCGGTGCGACCATGGTGATGGCGGGCAACTGCGTCAAGATCATCAGCTGGTACGACAACGAGTGGGGTTACTCGAACCGCGTCGTCGACCTGGTTCGCTACTCGCACCGACTCAAAGGAAAAGGCGGCAAGCGCAAGAAATAAGCTTGCCTGCTCCCTGAATGAGCGGCGTCACCTGTGCAGCTCCGCGCGGGTGACGCCTTCTTTTTTGCCGCGCCGTTCATCTCTCTTCATCTCTGCCCCCGCGATCTTTGGAGTTCTCCATGAACCTTGCACCTCCCGCTCTTGACCAGCTCGACATGAACGGAAAGCGCGTACTCGTGCGTGTGGACTTCAATGTGCCGATCGATGACGACGGCACGATCCGAGACGACACTCGGATTCGCCGCGCCGTTCCGACGATCCAAAAGATTCTAGAGGCGGGTGGGCGACCGATTCTGATGAGCCACCTGGGGCGTCCCAAGGGCGAAGTGGTCGAGACGATGCGACTCGCGCCGGTTGCGACTCGACTGGGAGAGCTCTTGGGGACCGAGGTGCTCGCTCTCTCCGAGAGCACCGGTGAAGCGGTGGCCAGCGCGATCCAGGGCGCGAAGGCGGGCTCGGTCGTGCTTCTGGAGAACGTGCGCTTTCACGCCGGAGAGACGAAGGGGGACCCGGAGCTCTCTCGAGCCTTTGCCAGCCTCGGTGATGTGTTCGTGAACGATGCCTTCGGGAGCTCCCACCGGGACCACTGCTCGGTCTCCGGAGTTGCACGGCTCTTGCCCTCGGCCGCCGGCCTCCTGCTTCAGGCCGAGCTGGAAGCGTTCCAGCGCGTGCTCCTCGATCCCAAGCGCCCGCTCGTCGCCATCTTGGGTGGCGCGAAGGTCGCCGACAAGTTGACCGTGATTGACAACCTTTTGGACAAGGTCGACAAGCTCATCGTGGGTGGGGGCATGGCCTACACTTTCCTCAAGGCTATGGGCCATAGCGTCGGTACGTCCTTGGTTCAGGACGACCAAGTCGACCTGGTGAAGCAAGCCATGAGCAAGGCCAAAGACAAGGGCGTCGAGCTGCTGTTGCCGGTCGATCACGAGTGCGGAGCCGAGTTTTCGAAGGATACCGAGCGGGTGACCACCGACGGGGCGGATATCCCGGATGGATTGATGGGCCTCGACGTGGGGCCAAAGAGCCGCGCTCTGTTCGTGGAAGCCGCTCATTCGGCAGCGACCCTGGTTTGGAACGGCCCGATGGGCGTCTTTGAGTGGCCGGCTTTCCAGGCGGGCACGGAGGAGGTGGGGCGCTCGGTCGCCAGCTGTGGGGGCTACACCGTCGTGGGCGGTGGGGACTCGGTGGCTGCCATCGGACAGTTTTCCCTCAGCGCGGAGATCGATCACGTCTCCACGGGCGGCGGCGCCTCCCTCGAGCTACTTGAGGGGCGCGATCTACCAGGGGTGTCTGCGCTCACCGAATCGAAGTAGCGAAGTCCTCGATGCCGCCGTCCAGCGGAGCCCAGTTGCGCCCGGTTCCGGGGCGTACTGGACCCCTCCGGGCGCCTGTGGCACCCTCTTCGCCAGTTGCACGCAGAAATGCTGTCCGCATGAAGACCTACCCCACCATCATCTCGCCCTCACTCCTCTCCGCTGACTTCGCCCGCCTGGCCGAAGACATCGCGCGGGTGGAATCGGCCGGAGCCGACTGGTTGCACGTGGACGTCATGGACGCCCACTTCGTGCCCAACCTGACGATCGGCCCGCCGGTGGTGAAGAGCATCTTTGGCGCTGCCAAGGTCCCGCTCGACGTCCACCTGATGATCACCGACCCCAAGCAACATGCCGAGGCCTTCGCGAAGGCTGGCGCTCACGTCCTGACCTTTCATCGCGAGGTCTGCGCATCGCCGGACGAGGTCCGCGAGACGATCGGGCGGTTCCGCGAAGTGGGCGTAGATCAAGTCGGCATCGCTCTAAACCCCGCCACAGCGGTCGAGACCGTGGCTGACTTCTTAGGAGAGGTCGACCTCGTGCTGGTTATGAGTGTCGTGCCCGGCTTCGGTGGTCAGAGCTTCATGCCCGAGGTGCTCGACAAGGTGACTTGGCTGCGCGACGAGGGCTATGAGGGTTCGATCGAGATGGACGGCGGGTTGAACTACGAAACTCTCCCCCTGTGTGCGGCTGCCGGTGCCAATTGCCTCGTGGCGGGCTCGGCCATTTTTGGTGCGAAGGACATCCCGAAGACCATCGGAGACTTTCGTCGTCTTGGAGAATCGGCGCTCGCCGAGCGCACTCCTCGCGAGGTTTCCTAAAAAACGAGAGAAGGGGAGCCCCTCCGTGCCCGATCCCGACCAGAATTCATCCTCCGTCGCTCATGAAGAGGTACTCTCCCCAGGGGAAACAGCAGGCGCGAGTCCGCATTCTGATGACAGCCCCCAAGAGCCCCGGCCGGGCCTGAAAGAGCACTCTGAGGTACACGTGGTAGAGAAGAACGAATCCGAAGAGTCCGAGCACGCGGACGGAGCCGAAGAGTCCGGCGCCGAGAAGCCCGGTCGTTTGGCGCGCATGCGCCGATCTAAGAAGAAGGACATGCCCGGCGGCCTCTGGCTCAAGTGCGAGTCCTGCAGCCAGGTGATCTATCGCAAGGAGCTGGAAGAGAAGGGACGGGTTTGCCCGGCCTGTGACTTCCACTTCACGCTGCCCGGTTCCGATCGCGTCAAGATGCTGCTCGACGACGGCACGTGGACCGAAGAGTACGCCGAGCTCGTTCCAATCGACCGGCTCAACTTCGAGGAGAAGGTCACCTACGCCGACAAGATCGAGCGCACGCTCGCTCGCATGAAGCAAAACGAGGCCTTGATTTGCGGACGCGGAGAGATCCTAGGACGCAAGGTCGTGCTGGCCGTGCTGGACTTCAGCTTCATGGGCGGCTCGATGGGCGAAGTCGTCGGTGAAAAGATCGCACTGGCCGCTGAGATGGCCGCACGCGACAACGTTCCGTTCATCGTCTTCACCAGCTCAGGCGGTGCGCGCATGCACGAGGGCATCCTGTCGCTCATGCAAATGGCCAAGACCTGTGCGGCACTCGATCAGCTCAATCGAGCCGGTGGCTTTTCGATCTGCGTCATGACGCACCCGACCACCGGCGGCGTCACCGCCTCCTTCGCCACCGTCTGCGACATCTCCCTGGCCGAGCCGGGAGCGCTGATCGGATTCGCCGGTCCGCGAGTCATCGCGACGACGATCAAGCAAGAGCTACCGCCGGGCTTCCAGCGCGCGGAGTTCATGCTCGAGAAGGGCATGATCGATGCGATCGTCCGGCGCACTGAGTTGTGCCAGACTCTCGCCAAGCTGATCGACTACCGCGGGCTCTAAGCACCCGCCGCACTCGGCCACTTCGCCTCGGCGCTCTCGCGCAGTTCCATCGTCGATAGCGCCGAGCTAGGAATGGGCGGAGTCGTTCGCAGGGCTCAGGGTTTTTAGCGCGGGCGTTCCGGTGCTCGGAAGCGCATCACCCAAGAGTCGAACTGATTGGAAAAAGCGTTCGCTGCCAGGCGGTTAACTCCCGCGAGGACGCGGTTCGCGAGGAGCAACGGAAAACCGAGGAGCCCTTTCAGCCGGCGCTCGGAGAAGTACATCGCCTCGGGAATCGGCCAGGTGAGTTGGTAGCCCGCCGTCGCTTCGTGTTGGAAGCCCCGCGCTTCTAGCCAAGCGCGCATGTCCTCTGCCGTCTGCGCGTTCATCTCGCGAACGGGCAGGAGCGGCCGCGCTCGCCTGCGCGCGCGGAAGCCCCGCGAGTTGGCGTTAATGTCGCCGAACACCAAGGTCGCGCCGGGCTTGAGAGTTCCGACGAGTCCCTCGAGGAATTCCTCGACAGAAGGTGCGAAGCTGACGACACCGGAGCTGATGACGAGGTCGTACTTCTCCTCGCCCTCGGCCGGAAAGGGCGGCGCGTTACCGAAACCCGTGCGTCCGATAAACTCAGGAATACCCGCAGCGCGGGCGTTGCCCTCGGTGATGCGAATCATCTCGGGGCTGGGGTCGAACGAGCTCAAGCTGACGTTCGGTATGTCTGCTGTCGTCTCGATGCCGCACCAGCCCGCGCCACATCCGAAATCGAGCACGCGTTCACCCGCGTTCGGTCGCGCAAAGGTTCCCACGTAGCGACGCATCCAACGATGGTGAGCGTAGCCGGGCTTACCCGCCTCTCCGTTCCAGCCGGCGGCGTTCTTGTCGAACTTTTCGACAGTCGCTTCGGGCGACTGCACCCAGTCGCGACGGTGAGCGAGGAGCAGCGTCTCGGCTTCTCCTCCGGCAACCTCAAGTGATTGTTTTGCGGAGATCGTGCGCTGGTTCGCCCCGTTCGCCGAAACCCGGATGATCGACGTGGCGTGAAAGTCCGGCCAGATCTCATTGCGCCAAGCCGCGAGCGACTCATCGGAGATGTCGCCAGGCGCAGCCAACACGAGGCAGCCACCAAAGGCCAGCTCCTCCAAGACGCGGGACTTTTCCGCGCGAATGCCGGTCAGCAGAGCGTCGGCCGAAGCTCCGGCGATCAGGGAGACTTTGCGGTCTTGGCGGCTCGCATCGTCTGTGGGATCGAGCTCAACACCTGCGGCTGCGAGCACCGGTCGCAGAGCTTCGAGTCGTGTGTTGTGCACGGGCGGGGACAGCTGTTCTTCCGAGTTCATGAAGCGGATATCGTACGGGCAAGCTCCGCCAGGGCGGTGGAATAGATCCGGTGAAGCTCTTCGCTGAAGAGAATCATCCGGACCGACTCGATCGACGGGCGGGATGCCAAGTCGAGCGCCAGCGCGGAGAGAGCAACATCGGCAGATGGGCGGTGGGGATAGCCATAGATTCCCGCGGAGATCGCCGGAAAGGCGAGAGTGGTGGCGCCGACCGACTCCGCGAGAGCGAGAGCCGAGCGGTAGGTCGATGCGAGTTGAGCGGACTCACCGTGGTCACCACCCCTCCAAATCGGGCCCACGCAATGCAAGACGAATCGAGCTGGCAGGTCGTACCCGGCCGTGATCACGCACTCGCCGGTGGAGCAGCCCCGCGGATAGCGCTCCGTCAGCTCCCTCATCATGCCGGGTCCGGCGGCTCGATGAATGGCGCCATCCACACCGCCGCCACCTGCTAGCTCGGCATTGGCCGCGTTTCCGATCGCATCGACGTCAACCCCCGTGATGTCGCCCCGCTCGCAGGACAGACGAGCGAGCGCGCGCCGCAGGTTCGAGTCGCTTTCCGAAACGAAGCGCTTGGGATGTTCGGGGCGGGATTCGGACATGGCCGCCGAGCATGCCCCGGCGAGCGCGTCGTGGCCAAGGCTTGGCCCCGAGAAAAGGCCCGTCCTTGCGACTGGAACGGGTTGTTGGGTGGAATCGGACCGGCGGGGCTCGCGGCGATCGCGATCTGCTACTAGCCTAGTCGGCCTTCACGAGAACCTTATGGCTGAAAAAAACTCTCCCGAAGTCCACCCGCGCAAGATTACGACCCGCTCGCTCACGCAGATGAAGCGAGCCGGGCAGCGCATTACCGCACTAACCGCCTACGACCACACGATGGCTGGCTTGCTCGACCAAGCGGGCATCGACGTGATTCTGGTCGGCGACTCCGCGGCGATGGTTGTGCAGGGACTCAACACGACGCTCTGCATCACGATGGAGCAGATGCTCCTGCACGCGGCGTGGGTCTCCGGTGCCGTCGACCGAGCGCTGGTGGTCGGCGACTTGCCGTTCATGTCCTACCAGGTCAATCCGGACGAAGGCTTGCGCAACGCTGGCCGCATGGTGAAAGAGTCCGGTGTCGAAGCTGTGAAGCTCGAGGGCGGCGAAAAGATCTGTCGAACGGTCGAGCGCATCGTGGATGTCGGCATTCCCGTGATGGGGCACTTGGGTCTGACGCCTCAGTCGATTCACAAGTTCGGCACCTACCAGGTTCGAGCGACCGAGAAGGTAGAGGCTGACGAAGTACGGCGCGACGCGCGCGCTCTTTGTGACGCCGGTGCTTTCGCCATCGTGATCGAAAAAGTTCCGGCGCAACTCGCGACGGAGATCGCCAAGGAAGTCGAGGTGCCGATTATCGGAATCGGCGCTGGCGCCGGATGCGATGGCCAGATTCTGGTTTCGCACGACATGCTGGGGCTCTACACCAAGTTCCACCCGCGCTTCGTTCGCCGTTACGCCAACCTCGGCGATCAGATGTTGGATGCGTTCACGCGCTACAGCTCGGACGTTCGCAGCGGCGACTTCCCTTCGGAAGACGAGAGCTACTGAGCGAGGCTCGAACCTGCGCTACTCGCTCCGCTTGACGATCGTCGTACTGGCCTGATCGGAGGGCCAGATCACGATCTCGCCGATGTTGACGTGCGGTGGCCGCGTTACGGCAAACGCAATCGCATCGGCAACGTCGTCGGGGGTCAGCGCTTCGAAGCCGCGATACACTGCGTCCGCTCGCTCTTGATCGCCGAGCCGCACCCGACTGAACTCCGTCTCGACCATGCCGGGGTCCACCGTGGTAAAGCGAATGCCGGTTCCGGCGGCGTCGAGTCGAAGTGCTTCGTAGAGCGCGCGCACCGCGTGCTTGGTCGCGCAATAAACATTCCCGCCGGGATAGACCTGTCGTCCCGCGACGCTGCCGAGCAGCACCATATCGCCGCGCCCGCGCGCGATCATTCCGGGCAAGGTCGCGCGAATAACCGCCAGTACGCCTTTGACGTTCGTGTCGATCATGTCGTTCCACGCGCTCTCTTCGACGCTGTGAATCGGATCGGTGCCCCGCGCAAGTCCGGCGTTGGCGACGACCAGATCGAATTCAAAGGATTCGAGCGCAGAACCGACGCTCGCGGCATCGCGGACGTCCAGTTCGAGCGCTTCGGCCCCGGGCAGCTCCTTCGCGAGCGCGCGGAGTCGATCGACCCGTCGCGCAGCCAGCACGAGCCGCGCGCCCTCCGCGCTCAACCTGCGAGCCGTCGACTCGCCGATTCCCGCCGAAGCTCCCGTCACGAGCGCCAACTGTCCGCTTAATTTCTGCATAGTTCTCTTATTGATCACCGGTCGTCTTCGATCACCGTGGGTGCCGCGCCCAACTCTAGCAACTCCTGCCGGCGGCTTTCCCGTTCCGACTCGCGGACAGCTTGGCCCGAGCCCGGCCGCGTGACAGAATCTGAAGGCGAAGCCCGTGGTGCCGCAGGCTTGAACTCGCACCCCAACCCTCCAGGAAAGAAATCCTCCCGTGGTCCAAATTCAGTTTCAGTACCAAGGAGAGCTGCGTTGCCAGGCGACGCACGCTCCCTCCACCACCGAACTCATCACCGACGCTCCGGTGGACAACTGCGGCCGCGGAGAGTCTTTTTCGCCGACCGACCTCGTCGCCACTGCCCTCGGGTCCTGCATGCTCACCATCATGGGCATCGCGGCCGAGAAGCACGGCTGGAACCTGTCCGGCGCGAAGGCCACCGTCGAGAAGGGCATGGTCCACTCACCGGTGCGCCGGATCGGAACCCTCGGCGTCGAGCTGTGGATGCCGGGAGGGCTCGACGAAAAAGCGCAGCGGGTCTTGGAGGCGGCAGCGCGGAACTGCCCGGTTTGGCACAGCCTGAATCCAGAGATCGAGCTTCCGGTGAGCATTCACTGGGGCAGCTGAGCGGGGCCTCTCGGGCTCTCCGCTTTCCCGACCGGGTGGACTGGGTTCGGTGTGGGTCGAGAGGACACGACTCGGTTCGGCAAAAGAACTTAGGACCGATGCCGGGTGCAGCAGGTCCCGGACCGAGGAATTCGGACCTACCGCAATTCATGAGCAGGACTTAGAACGAGCCGCTAACACGGAAGCCATGCAGTTCCCCTGCGATCCTTAGGCGGGGGATCGCGAGAATGGGGCGGGCTCGGGTAGCATCCCAGCCCCATAGCTCCGAGCGCCAAGTCGCTGCGGAGCTGTACTGACCAACGAACCTCTCGATGACCAAGCATATCTGTGTCGTGGGCTCCATTCACATGGACCTCATCATCTCGTCGGATCACCTCCCCAAGCCGGGCGAGCGCATGATTGCCGACAGCGTCGTGACCTCGACGGGCGGCAAAGGCGCGAACCAGGCGGTCGCGGCTTCGAGGCTTGGCCCGGAAGTGTATTTGGTGGGCTGCGTGGGAAACGACGGCTGGGGCGGAGAGCTGCGCAGCGCGTTGGTCCAGGAAGGCGTGGACGTTCAGTTCGTAACGACCAAGCCCGATGTGCCGAGTGGCGTGGGGATCGTGACCGCCCTGCCCGACGGTGAGCTCGCTGTCGTCGTTGTGCCGGGCGCGGATCGCGAGCTGAGCATCGAAGACGTCGAGCTCGCTCGTGAAGCCATCGAAGGAGCCGCCATCGTCATTATTCAACTCGAGATACCCGTGCCCGCCGTTCAACGCGCGGCGGAAATCGCGCAAGCCGCCGGGGCTAAGGTCGTCTTGAATGCCTCTCCCGCGATCAAGCTGCCGCCTGAGATCTTCGCTGGCGTCGACACCTTGATTGTCGAGTTTGCGGAAGCCCAGGCGCTGCTCAACGATGAAGAACCTCTGGGCCAATCGCGCATCGCCAGACGGCTCGGTGCACTGGGACCCGACAAAGTGGTCGTGATGGAGTCCGGACGCAGCGCGCTCTTATTCGACGGGGAGAAGATCCTCGAACAAACCGCGCTCGGCGCTGAGATTGTCGACTCGACCGGTGCGCGGGATGCCTTTGTCGGCGCTTACGCGGTGGCGCGTCTCGAGGAGTGCCGGCTCGAAGAAACCCTGCGTTCAGCTTGCGCGGCTGGCGTGCTGGCCTCGACTCAGGTTGGTGCTCTGCCCGCGATGCCGACGCGCGAAGAACACGAAGGCTTCTTGAAGAAGTTAGCGACGGCCTAGACCGGGTAGAATCAGAGACATGGCAAAGGCAAAACGAAAAGCGACCGCACCGGATTCGAGCGTTGATTTCGACACGCGCATGGAGCGTTTGGAATCGATCGTCGGTGAACTCGAAGGTGGTGGATTGGCGCTCGAGCCCGCGATCGAACGCTACCAAGAAGGCATCGAGCTCTTGAAAGAGTGCCACGGTGTGCTGAGCGGATTTAAGCAGCAGGTCGAGGAGCTGACCCGGGATGCGGAGGAAGCGCTGCGACCCTTCGAGAGTGATCCGGATCTCGACGAACTCGAATCGTGAGCGAGGGGATCGTCTTGGACCTTGCGGACTGGTTGGAGGAGAGCCGTGTGTGGGCGGAGTCCGCATTGGAGCGCCACGTCGATCCGGTCGATACGCTTCCGCCACGTCTGCACGAGGCGATGCGCTACGCGCTGTTTGGCGGCGGCAAGCGACTGAGACCCGCGCTGGTTCGGTTGATGGCGACCCACCTCTCGGGCAATGACGAGGTCGCCGAGCTCCCGGCGGTGGCGCTGGAGCTCGTGCACACCTACAGCCTGGTGCACGACGACCTGCCGTGCATGGACGACGACGAGTTGCGCCGGGGACGACCGACTTGCCATGTGGTCTTTGGCGAAGCGCTGGGCGTGCTCGCCGGTGACGCACTCCTGACCAAAGCCTTCGAGTTGTGTTCCCGCGCCGAGCCCGTACAGGCGCAGGCCTACACACGCGTCTTGGCGCGCGCCTCCGGCTCGGTGGGAATGGTCGGCGGCCAGGTGCTCGATCTCGAATCCAAAGGTACCGATCCCGAGCTGGTTCGGTCGATTCACTCGATGAAGACGGCGGCTCTGTTTTCGGCCGCAGCGGAGATGGGAGCTATCTCAGCTGGCGCCGACGATGAAACTCGCCAGCAAGCCAGTCAGTTCGGCGAGCTCCTCGGGCTCGCCTTTCAGGCCACCGACGATCTCTTGGACGTGACCGGCGATGCGGCCACTCTGGGAAAGACGCCCGGTAAGGACGCCCAGCTGGAGCGCCTGACCCTGGTCCGGGCGCTGGGCTTCGAGTCGGCGCAAGAGGAGGCCGCCCGACTGGCCGCAGCCGCCGAAAAGGCCGCGCGGGAGCTGAAGGGCCAGCATTCCGAGCGATTGGGCTCGCTCATTCGCTACGTCTTGAGCCGACGCGCCTAGCCGCCCGTGGCAAAAGTCATTCGTCCCATGAGCGGCGTCCTTTTGGCCAGGCCGGCACCCGAAAGCCTCGCCGACTCAAGAGATTCGGCTGCATTCCCGGGCACCAGCCTGACCAAAATCTCGCGGCCCATGGAACAAAGCACTTTCACCACGGACAGCTAGGCACCTCGGGGTAGTCTTAGGAACGGAACCCATCCGTATTCTCGGCCTCTCACGGAGCTGGCCACTTGGGGGATCGGACGCTCAGGCCGATGGAGTCCCCATACCGCGCTTGATGAAACCCTAACGCCCGGGTTAGGGTCATTCGCGGAGAAATCCGATCCCTCTGCTCGAACGAGCTCGCGAGGGTCGGGTGGACCCAAGAACCTATGCCGGAGTCACTTCCGTCCAACCGCCCGATGAGCGAATCCGCCACAGAGTCCAGTCAACCGCAAGAGCACCTGCTCGACGCCATCTCGTCTCCCGAGGACTTGAAGAAGCTCATCGTCGACCAGCTGCCGCAGGTCTGCGATGAGCTGCGCGGGTTCCTGCTCGACTCGGTTCAGAACACCGGCGGACACCTCGGCAGCAACCTGGGCGTCGTCGAGCTGACCACCGCGCTGCACCACGTCTTCGACTTCCGCCGCGATCGCTTGGTCTGGGACGTGTCGCACCAGTGCTATCCGCACAAAGTTCTGACCGGTCGGCGGGATCTGTTTCCGAGCTTGCGTATGACCGACGGCCTGTGCGGCTTCACGCACCCGGCCGAGTCGCCCTACGATTTGTTCCACACCGGACACGCGGGTACCAGCGTGAGTCTCGGGCTGGGAATGGCAAAAGCCCTCGCGCACGAGACGGATCGCCCGCACGTCGTCAGTGTGATCGGCGACGCGAGCCTCGGCGCTGGGGTCGCGTTCGAAGCGCTGAACCACGCCGGTGCTTCCGGCGAGCGTTTGATCGTGATTCTCAACGACAACGAGTGGTCGATCAGCAAGTCGGTCGGCGCGCTTGCGCGTTACCTCTCACGCATTCGTTCGGCGCGCGTCGTTCAACGCGCACAGGAAGAGATTCACGGCCTACTCTCTTCGATCCCGCTGATCGGCGAGAAGGTCGAGAAGACGATCGACCAAGTGCGCGAAGTCTTGCGGCACACGATTGTTCAAGGCCACGTCTTTGAGGAGCTGGGTGTGACCTACGTCGGCCCGCTCGACGGCCACGACGTGAAGTTGATGGCGGAAAACTTGCGCAGAGTCTCTGAGCTGAGCGGCGTCGTTCTGCTCCACACTCTGACCGAGAAGGGCAAAGGCCACCCGAGCGCGCCAACTCACCCCGAGCGTGTCCACGGCGTCAAAGCTCGCAAGAAGCCCGAGTCGCAAAAGATCGAAGTGCAGGTGGCTCCCCAGCCGTCGGCCCAGAGTTTCACCGGAGCGTTTGCCGATGCGCTGGCCGAACGCGCCGAAAAAGACGTGCGCGTTCACGTCGTTACGGCCGGGATGCCGTCGGGTACGGGCTTGGTCGATTTCAGCGAGCGGTTCCCCGCGCGCTTCCACGACACCGGCATCACCGAGCAACACGCGATCGCTTTCGCCGCGGGAATGGCCAAAGCGGGGATGCGACCGGTCGCGGCGATCTACTCGACCTTCCTGCAGCGCGGCTTTGACCAGGTCTTTCAAGAAGTTGCGCTCCAGAACTTGCCAGTCTTGTTCTGCATGGATCGCGCCGGTCTGGTGGGGCAAGACGGTCCGACGCACAACGGTGTCTTCGACATCGGCTTCTTGCGCGGCCTTCCGAACATGGTGCTCGCCGCGCCGCGCGACGAGACGGATATGAAGCGCATGATTGCGCTTGGGCTCTCGCACGACGGACCGGTGGCTCTGCGCTATCCGCGCGGCAACTGTCCCGTGCACGAACGCATTCAGGCGAGCGAGCGCGAAGGGCTGTCGGTCGGAAAGGCCGAGGTCTTGGGCGAGGGCGAAGAGCTCGTGATCTGGGCCTATGGCGCGCTGGTTGAAGAAGCCGCGCTGGCCGTCGAACAATTGCGCGAACGCGGAGTGAACGTCGGCCTGGTCGACGCGCGCTTTGCCAAACCGCTCGATGAAGAATTGCTCGCCAAGCATATGCGCGAGTACCGCTGGATCCTCACCGTCGAAGAACACCAACGCGCCACCGGCTTCGGCTCGGCCGTCCTCGAAGCCGCGAACCGTCTGCCGCGAACCCAAGCGCGTGTCCGCGTATTTGGAATCTCCGATCGCTACATCGATCACATGACGACCCGCGAAGAGCAGCTCGCGGCGGTCGGACTCGACGCCGGAGCGATCGTGGGACACGTCGTCCAGCTTCTGCGACCCAAATTGGTTTGACCGGTAAAGCTTCCTCCGGAGCCGCCCCTCGGGCGAATTCGGTCATCCCGGCGCCGGAACACGGCTCGGTCGAGCACACTCTGATCATCGCCGACCTTGAGAAGCCGGTCGTTCGCAAGTTTTTGGACGAGCTCGTGCCTTGGCTCTCCCTGCGGATGCCGAAGGTGCAGGTCGAGCCGCTTTCCGAATTCAAATCGCGCTATGGCGAGCTCGTCGCGCAAGCGGACGAGCCGCCGAATCCCAATCTCGCGATCGTGCTCGGGGGCGACGGCGCAATGTTGACGGCTGTGCGCGTCCTCGGCGCTCATCCCGTCGCGACCCTCGGGATCAACTTTGGACGGGTGGGCTTCCTCGCCGCTACGCCCGTCTCTCACTGGCGCGAGACGGTCGCTGGCGTGCTGGCCGGCGAAGGCGTCGTCGAACCGCGCATGCGTATCGAGTTCGAGCTCAAAAGCGAGCGCGGCCCGTCCGCGACCGGCGTCGCCCTCAACGACGTGATCGTCAACCGCGCTGCCCACCAGCGCATGCTGACCGTCTCTCTGACCGTCGGCGAGACCTGGGTGACCGACTACCGCGCCGACGGCGTGATCGTCGCGACGCCGAGCGGCTCGACGGCCTACTCGCTCTCCTCCGGCGGACCGATCCTCTTGCCCGGCGTCGGTGCCATGCTCGTCACCCCGATCTGTCCGCAGGGTCTTGCCAGTCGACCCATCGTCCTGCAACCCGACGGTCAGCTCTCCGTCGAGCTGACCTACGCCTCCGGTATGACCACCCTCGTCGTCGACGGCCAGGCCTATCACCCGATGGAGATCGGCGACCGAGTCATCCTGCGCCGCCACCCGATCGACTTCCCGCTGCTGGCCATGCCCGAGCTCGATCCCTACCGCCGTCTACGCGAACGCCTCGGCTGGGCGCAACAGCTCGGTCACGACGGAATCAACGGGGAGCGCTAAGTTCACGCGCTGTGGCGTGGCTCAATCCGGGACGGGGATCGCGCTGTCGCGGATCATCATGCCGTCGCCCATGTGCAGGATGCGGTTGCAGCGACGGGCGAGGCGCTCGTCGTGGGTCACGAGTAACAGGGTGATGCCGCGGCGCTCTTGTTCCTCGAAGAGCAGCTCGAGGACTTTTTGACCGGTGACGCTGTCGAGGTTGCCGGTGGGCTCGTCGGCGATGAGCAGCGGGGGATTGAGGAAGAGGGCTCGGGCGAGAGCGACGCGTTGGCGTTCGCCGCCGGAGAGTTGTTCGGGGCGGTGCTTGAGGCGAGCGCCCAGGCCAAAGCGGTGGAGCATGGTGCTGGCGCGTTCGAAGTGCTCGTCCTTGTTGCGGCGGAACTCGCTGCGACTCTCGGCGATCATGGCGGGCAAGAGCGCGTTCTCGACGGCGGAGAGCTCCGGAAGCAAGTGGTAGAACTGGAAGACGAAGCCGATCTTCTTGTTGCGCAGCTCCGCGCGCGCAGCGGTCGGGAGCGACCAGGCATCGGCGCCCTCAAGCAGGACCTTGCCCTCGGAAGGACGGTCGAGCAGGCCGAGCACGTGCAGGAGAGTGGACTTGCCCGCTCCGGAAGTACCGACCATCGCGACGACTTCGCCGTGGCGAATGGAGAGGTCGACGCCGTGCAGGATCTCGAGCGTACGGTCGCCGATCTTGAAGGCCTTGCGCAGGCCGACGCCTTGGATCAGGTTCCCGGTCTTAGGCGAGCTCACAGTCGACGGCGCACCACGGTGAGCGAGCTCCGTCGCGCGCGTCCCGGCCGTGCGCTCACTCGACGCTTCGGTGGGGACCGTTCTGGCTCCGCCCGTCTCCGGCTCGCCCTCGAGATCGTTGTTGGCGGTGGGATTCATTCGGTGCGCAAGGCGTCGAGAGGGTCCAGGCGGGAAGCGCGCCAGGCGGGCACGGCGGCGAACAAGAGAGTGAGGATGATGCCGGAGGCCAGCATACAGAGGACAACGACGGGCTGCACTTTGCTGGGGATTTGATCGAAGGCGAAGACGTCGTGTTGGAAGAGCTCGAAGCCGAACTGCTCGGAGACCCAGGCATCGATGCTGCCGATTCGGAGAGCGGCCCAGGTGCCGAGCACGGCACCGGCCGTCGCTCCGATGAGCGCATCCCAGAGGCCGATCAGGAGGAAAGTGTGCATGATCTTGCGTGGCGTCGCGCCGATGGCCGTCAAGATCCCGATGTCCCTACGTTTCTCGAACACCATCATCGAGAGGATCGCAAAAATCGTGAATCCGGCGACCACCAGAACCAGGCCGAGCATGATGCCCATCATGACGCGCTCGTTCTTGACCGCGCCGATCATGCCTTGCTTTTGCGTCTCCCAAGTGCGGACCTCGGGCAGGTCATCGCCGAAGAGCAGCGCTTGCTCGTCGCCGCTCTGAACGACACTGCTGCAAAAAGCCTCGGCGTCGTTCTCGTAGTCGTCGAGCGTGACCATCAGCTTGCTAAACGAACGGCCGTCCTGCAGAAAATCCGCCAGCTCGGAACGCGCCATGTAAATGCGGTCGGTGTCCGAGCGGCGGTCGCGCGAGCTAAAGGAACCCGCGACGACGAACTCGCGCGTGTTGGGGCGCAGCTCTCCGGTCTCTGGGTGCGGAGTACTGGAGCCGATGTGCAGGATTGAGCCGCGGCGCAGGTCGAGTTGATAGAAGAGACTCTCGCCGACGATGATGCTCGCCTTCTTGCGACCCTTTGGCCGATAGCCCGGCGGGGCATTGAAGGGTAAGAGCGGATTCGCGACGCGTGAGCCAAAACGGGGCTCGCGCTTGAGCGAGTCTAAGAAGTCGGTCGCGTCGAGCTCGTCTTGAATAGGCGGGAGGGGCAGAGCTCGGCCGGGAAAATAGAGGACCGCGAAGATGGACTGCACGAGCTTGTCGACTGTGAGGACGTCGATGCCGACAAGCTCGACGGCGGACAGTTGGCCGGTCTGATTGCCGGTCAGGATCAGGCGTGAGAGCGGACCACCTTCGCTCGCAATGCCGTACCAAGAGAGCTGAACGGCCACAGCGCCCACGCGCGCGTCTTCGCGGACCAAGCGAGTCAGCGGGCCAGCTGCGGTCTCGACCGCGCGACCGTCTTCGCGCTCCGCAAACATCGGTTCGATGGCCACGTCGGACAGGTTGCCGCGCAGCACGCGCTTACTCTCCTCGAGAAAGCCCGTCATGATCGACTGGATCAGGATCGGCGCGAAGACGCCCAGGAAGATGCCCGCGATGCCGATGTAGTTCGTGCGTCGCGAGATCAGGTAGCGCCAGCTGAGGAAGTAGCGGAACACTTGGGGGAGCTCTTATGCGTCGGTCGTCTTCTGGCGCAGCGAGGGGAACAGCAGTACGTCGCGAATCGAGTCTTGTCCGGTGAGCACCATGATCAGTCGATCCATTCCGATGCCCAAGCCGCCGGTGGGCGGCATGCCGTACTCGAGAGCCTGTACGTAGTCGAGATCGACCTCGCCAGGTGTTTCGGGATCTTTACTCGCGACTTGCTCCTCGAAACGCGCGAGCTGGTCGGCCGGATCGTTGAGCTCGGAAAAAGCATTCGCGATCTCCATGCCGCCGATGAAGAGCTCAAAACGCTCGGCATAGCCGGGGTTCTCCTCGCTCTCCTTGGCGAGCGGACAGATCGGCAGCGGATAGTCGGTGACGAAGATCGGACCGGTGAGGTGATCCTCGACGCTCTCCTCAAAAACTTCGCTGGCGAGCTTCCAGTAACCCATCTTTTCGAGATCCGGCGAGAGCTTGAGCTCCTTGGCGCGCGCGCGCACCGCGTCTTGGTCCTCGATGTCGCAGCCGTTGTGCTCCCGGAACAGGTCCGCATAGGTGCGGCGTTCGAAGGGCGCCTTAAGGTCAAAGGCCTGTTCGCGGAACTCGACTTTGGTCGTGCCGTGCAGGTCCTCTGCGAGCATCGAGATCAGCTGCTCGGTCAGCTCCATCATGTGGTTGTAGTTGGCCTGCGCTTGATACAGCTCGAGCATCGTGAACTCGGGATTGTGACGCGTGGACAGGCCCTCGTTGCGGAAGTTGCGCGCGACCTCGAAGACGCGCTCCAATCCGCCGACGATCAGGCGCTTGAGATACAGCTCCGGTGCGACGCGCAGATAGAGATCGGTGTCCAGCGCGTTGTGGTGCGTGACGAAGGGTTTGGCGGTCGCCCCGCCGGAGATCGGGTGCAGGGTCGGGGTCTCGACTTCGAGAAAGCCGCGGTCTTCGAGAAAGCGACGGGAGAGCGAGAGGACGCGGCTGCGCTTTTGAAAGACTTCGCTGACGCCGTCGGAAGCCCACAGGTCGACGTAGCGCCGGCGATAACGCGCCTCGACGTCGGACAGTCCGTGCCACTTCTCCGGCGGCGGCGCGAGCGCCTTGGCCTGGAGCTTGACCTCCGTCGCCCAAATCGTCGGCTCGCCCTTTTGCGTGAACGCGAGCTCGCCGGTGAACGCGACCAGGTCACCCGAGTCGAGCAGCTTGCGCGACGGCCACCACTCATCGAGGCGCTTCTTCTGCATGCCGACCTGAATTCGACCGGAGCGATCGTTGCTCCAGGTGAAGATCAGCTTTCCGAAGTCGCGCAGCTCGCGCATGCGACCGGCGACGGTGACGATCTCGCCGATCATCGGACCGGGCTCCTCGGGCGTACCCGCTTTGGCGAGCAGCTCCGCTGCGGGCGTGGCATCGACTCCGCGCGACGGGTAGGGCGCAAGACCCTCTTCGCGCATTCGCTCGAGCTTCTTAATGCGGTCCGGGTGGGCGATTTCGGTCATCGTGAGAGTCTGGCGGGAGACGGCGCCCGCGGATTTGGCGACAGGCAGAGCGAGCGGGAAGGGAGAACAGGCGAGGAGGATAGCTGGACCCCCGGGCGCGATAAACACGCACGTCTTGAGAGTGCAGCTCCGGCGCGGTTAAAGGCGAAACCTCGTGGGCCGCGTCAAGGTCCTGGCCATGGGCCGTAGCGGCCCTATCCGGGGTTGGTGGAGGATAGGGGATTCGAACCCCTGACCTCTTGAATGCCATTCAAGCGCTCTACCAACTGAGCTAAACCCCCGGATTTTCGGCGCTCGGGAAGACTCCGTGAGGAATTCACGAGCGGCTCGTCTGCGACCGACAGGTCGAACGAGGGCAAGAGAATGAGGGAGCCTTCGGGCGGAGTCAAGCCGCTCTCCACTGGATCAGGCCGATTGGACCGCCTTCTTTGGCGAGAGCGTGGGTTCGCGGCGGGGGATGGCTATGCTTCACGCCCCCCCCCTCGACCCACCACCCACTGAGAAGAAGAGCGAGAAGGACTGCGGTGAAGAATTCTTACGAGCCCCGAGAGATTGAAAAACGCTGGCAGGCGACCTGGTCGGAGGAGCGGACTTTTCGCGCCAAGAATCCCGGCGACGCGGATTTCGATCCCGAGCAGCCCAAATACTACGTGCTGGACATGTTCCCGTACCCCAGCGGGGCCGGGCTCCACGTCGGCCACCCGATGGGCTATTTCGGCAGTGACGTGGTCGCTCGGCGCAAGCGTATGGAGGGCTTCAACGTGCTCCACCCGATCGGCTACGACGCCTTCGGGCTGCCGGCCGAGCAGTTCGCGATCACGACCGGCCAGCACCCGGCCGAGACGACGCGCAAGAACATCGAGACCTATCGTCGCCAGCTCAAGATGCTCGGCCTCAGCTTCGATTGGGACCGCGAGTTCTCCACCTCGGACGTCGACTACTACCGCTGGACGCAGTGGATCTTCGCGCGGCTCTACGACAAGGGCTTGGCCTATCAAACCGAGGCCGCGGTCTGGTGGTGCGAGGACCTGAAGACGGTGCTCGCGAACGAAGAGGTGATCGGTGGCCGCAGTGAACGCGGCGACTTTCCCTGCGAGCGCCGGCCGCTCAAGCAGTGGATGCTGAAGATCACGGCTTATGCCGACCGGTTGATCGACGATTTGGAATTGGTCGATTGGCCCGAGTCGGTCAAGACCATGCAGCGCGAGTGGATCGGGCGATCGGAAGGTGCAGAAGTCGAGTTTCAAGTCGAAGGCGACTCGGACGCGTCGATCGAGATCTACACCACGCGACCGGACACCCTGTACGGCGCGACCTTCATGGTGCTCGCACCGGAACATCCTTTGGTCGCGACTTTGACGAGTGACGAGCAGAAAGGCGCGATCGAGGACTACATCGCAACGGCGGCGGTGAAGACCGATCTGGAACGCACCGACCTCGCCAAGGTGAAGAGCGGCGTGTTCACCGGCGCCTACGCGCTGAACCCCGTTTTGCCCGCGGACGACCCGCGTTCAAAAATTCCGATCTGGGTCGCGGACTACGTTCTGATCAGCTACGGCAGTGGCGCGATCATGGCGGTGCCCGGCCAGGACCAGCGCGACTGGGAGTTTGCCGAGCAGTACGACCTGCCGATCATTCGCACGGTCGAGCCGCCGGCGGACTTCGACGGCCAGGCCTATACCGGCGAAGGGCCGGCGATTCACTCGGAGTTCTTGGATGGACTCGGGATCGCCGACGCGAAGGCGCGCATGATCGCGCATCTCGAAGAGACCGGGCTCGGCAAGGCGAAGACGAACTATCGACTGCGCGACTGGTTGTTCAGCCGCCAGCGCTACTGGGGCGAGCCCTTTCCGCTCCTGCACGCCGAAGACGGATCGATCACGCGCGTGCGCGATGAGGATCTGCCCGTCGAGCTTCCGGCGATGGACGACTTTACGCCGTCCGGCGATGGTTCAGCGCCGCTGGCGCGCGCAACCGACTGGGTCACGACGACCGATCCTGTAACCGGCCAAACGGTTCGGCGCGAAACCGACACCATGCCGGGCTGGGCGGGGTCGTGCTGGTATTACCTGCGCTACATGGACCCGCACAACGATCAGGCGGCATTCAGTGAGCAAGCGGAAAAGTATTGGGGCTCGGTCGATCTCTACATCGGTGGAGTCGAGCATGCCGTGCTGCACCTTCTGTACGCGCGCTTTTGGCACAAGGTCCTGTACGACTTGGGCGTCGTGTCGACGAAGGAGCCGTTCACCAAGTACTTCAATCAGGGCATGATCACGGCCTTTTCGTTCCGGGACGAGACCGGTCGACTGGTTCCCTCAGACGAAGTCGAGCTGGTCGACGGCAAGGGCCAACCGGTTCCGACCTCCGAAGCCGTCGCGGGCGGCGACCTGGTTCCGCGCTTCAAAGAGGGCGAAGGCGAGCTCGAGATCGTGATCGCCAAGATGTCGAAGAGCTTGAGGAACGTCGTCAATCCCGACGACGTCGCCAATCAGTACGGCGTGGATTCGTTCCGACTGTACGAGCTGTTCATGGGACCGCTGGCCGACTCCAAACCGTGGAACCCGCGCGACGTGCCGGGTTGCAAGCGCTTCTTGGATCGAGTCTGGCGTTTGCTGGTCGATCCGGATGGAGCGGACCCGATTCGGCCGGAGATTGTCGCGGACAACGGTGAGCTAAAGGGACCGGCACTCGAGGTCGAAAAGTCGCTGCACCGCATGTTGAAGCGCATCGACGACTCGTTCTCCGGGTTCAACTTCAATACTGCAGTCGCGGCGATGATGACCTTTGTCAACGACGCGATGAAGCAGAAAGGCGCACTGAATCGCTCGCAGGCCGAGCGCTTCGTGCTCGCGCTCTCGCCCTTCGCGCCGCACGTTGCGGAGGAGCTGTGGTCGCGATTGGGGCACACCTACTCGATCGCGCGCGCGGCATGGCCGACCGTGGATCCCGCTTACCTCGTGGACAAAGAGGTCGAGATTGTCGTTCAGGTCTTGGGCAAGATTCGCGCGCGTATCACGGTTCCGTCGGACGGCGCTAAGGACGCGCTGCTCGATGCGGCGCGTGAAGCTGTAAAGGATTCGCTGGAGGGTAAGACGGTTGTGAAAGAGATTGTCGTGCCCGGCAAGCTGGTTAACTTCGTCGCGAAGTGAGGATCGAAGAATGAATTTGGATCGAGAGCAGGCGCTCGCGGAAGCACAGCGCATCGCAGCGAGTGGTGGCGCGAGTGAAATCGAGGTGTCGGTCTGCCAGGCCAGCGAGGCGTTTGTGCGTTTTGGAGATACCGGCCCGACGCAGAACGCGGATCGCGATCGTGTGGATGTCTCGATCCGCGTGCGGCTAAAAGAGGACGATGGCTATCGCGAGGCCAGCGCGAGTTGCACGTCGCTCGCGAGGAGCGAGACAGAGCGGACGTTGAAGCGGGCGCTCGCGCTCGCCAGTGTCTCCGCGCCGAATGGCGAGCTTGCGCCGATGGGCGGAGCGGTGGAGGTTCCAAAGACCGCGCTGTCGAAGACGACCAGCCAACACGATTTCAAAGCGAAAGCCGCGTGGGTCGATCGCGCGGTTCGCGCCTGTGGGGAGCGAGGTCTCGCGCCCGCGGGCCTCATCTCCACGCACGGCTCGATTCGGACGATTGTGAACTCGAACGGGAGACAAGTGCAGGGCGCGACGTCGCGCGCGGGATTTGCGCTGACCGCATCGAGCACTGGCGGCGAGGGCTGGGGCGGAGCGATTTCCGCCGAGGTGGACCGCATCGATCCCGACTTGGTTATCGAACGAGCGACTTCGAAGGCCAGCGCAAACCGAACACCGATCGCGATCGAACCCGGCGCCTATACCGTCGTGCTCGAGCCCGCCGCCGTGAGCTCGTTGCTCCTGTTCGGGAGCTACTACGGTTTTGGTGCGCGCGAGGTCAGTGAACAGTCTTCCTTCTTGTGCGGCCGCCAGGGAGAAAAACTCTTTCCGAAAGAGCTGCTGCTCGTCGACGACGCGCAGAACGCGTTCTATCCGCGACTGCCCTTCGACGGTGAGGGCAACCGAAAGTCGCGCGTCGAGCTGCTGGCGAACGGTGCGCTCGGCGAGGCGGTGACGGACCTGAACTATGCGAAGAAGATGGGTGTGCGCTGCAGCGGGCACTCGCTCTCGCAACCGAATACGCACGGGCCCATGGCGAGCAACCTCGTTCTCGCGACCGGAGACAAGTCGCGCGAAGAACTCTTGGCCGGAGTCGAGCGCGGCCTTCTGGTGACGCAGTTTCACTACACCAACATGATCGAGCCGCGCGACCTCACGCTGACCGGGATGACGCGCAACGGGACTTTTTTGATTGAGAATGGCGAGGTAACGAGCAGCGTGAAGAACCTGCGCTTCACCGAGAGCTTGGTGAACACTCTGAAGAACGTTTCCGGAATCGGGCGCGAACCCGAGGTGACCGGCGCGCTCTTCGACGGAGAAATCGTGACGCCGTGGCTGCGCGTGGAAGACTTTCGCTTTACTTCGTCGTCGGATTTTTAGGAACGAGCTGCAGCATGGAAATGAAACTCGCCAAAGCCGCCGTGGATGCAGCGCTCGCCGCGGGCGCGGATTACGCCGACGCTCGCGTCAACCACACGGTTCACGAAGAGCTGTGCGTGCAGAACGGCAGCGTGGCCGCAGCGGAAGCACCTGAGGATTCCGGTGTCGGTATTCGCGTCATGAAGGCCGGTTGCTGGGGCTTTGCGGCCGCGAATGCGGGCAGTGAGTCGGAAGTGAACGAGCTGGCGAAGCGCGCGCTTCGCGTGGCAGACGATTTGTCACCGGCGCGCACCGAACCGATTCGCTTGGCTCCGCTGGAGTCGGGTGCGGCATCCTGGGAGACGCCCTTTGAAATCGATCCCTTCGAAGTCTCGCTGGAGGACAAGCTCGCGCTTCTGAACGAAGCCGAGGCTTCCATGCGCGGTGCGGAAGAGACGGTGGTGAAGAGCGCCGAGATGAGTATGCGGCGCGAAGAGCAGTGGATGGCGTCGAGCGACGGCGCCGAGCTCTATCAGAAGCTTATGCGCTGTGGCGCGGGCATCTCGACCACGGCGGCGAAGAACGGAACGGCGCAGCGTCGCAGCTATCCGGCCTCCTTCGGCGGCAATCCGCGCAGCGCCGGATTCGAACACATCGAGAGCCTCGACCTCAGCGCACACGGCGAGCGCATGCGCGACGAGTCGGTGCTTCTGTGCGAAGCCGAGCCCTGCCCGGCCGGTGAGCGTGATCTGATTCTGATGGGCAATCAGCTCATGCTCCAAATCCATGAGTCTGTCGGGCACCCCAATGAGCTCGATCGAGTCTTTGGACACGAGGTCGATCTGGCCGGGAGTTCCTTCGCGACCACCGAAAAGCTGGGCAGCTTTCAGTACGGCTCCGAGCTCGTGAACCTGGTTGCGGATTCGACGATACCGGGCGGTTTAGACACGCGCGGCTTCGACGACGACGGGGTGGCCTCCCAGCGCTGGCACGTCGTCGAGAAGGGCATCTTCAAGGGCTACCACACCAGCCGCGAGTGGGCGGATCGAATCGACGAGAGCGCGAGTCGCGGAACGAACCGCGCCGAGGGTTGGTACAACCCGCCGATCATTCGAATCACGAATCTGTCGTTGATGCCCGGCGAGTGGGAGCTCGACGATCTCATCGCCGATACCGAAGATGGCGTCCTTCTCGACACCGTGAAGATGTGGTCGATCGACCAACGCCGGCTCAACTTTCAGTTCACGAGTGAGATCGGCTGGGAGATCAAGAACGGCAAGCGCGGCAAAATTCTGCGCGATCCGACCTACCAAGGCACGACGCCGGAGTTCTGGCGTTCCTGCGATGCGATCTGCAACGAGAGCCACTGGAATTTGTGGGGCGTGGCGAACTGCGGCAAGGGCAACCCGATGCAGGTAGCGGAGATGAGCCACGGCGCTTCGCCCGCTCGCTTTCGCAAGATGACCTTCGTGAAGTAGAGCGGCGAGCTCGGGCGCGGACGGTCAGATTGTCCACTGCTCTTCATCGAGCTGGCGCGCTTTTTTAAAGAGCGCGTGCGTAGCTGCGCCGCTGATGAGGAAGATGGCCGCCAGGGTGAGGTACCAGTGCTCGAGGCCGGTTAGCCAGCTCAGGTGAACGCCGAGCATGAGGAGCACGACGGGCATGGACATCAGAATATTGTGGCGCCCGCGCTCGCTGGCTCGTGCGAGGTCTTCGGGGGCTGCAGCTTCGCCTCGCTGGTGCGCTTGACTGACGCGGTGCATCGCAGGCCAGATGTGGGACCACGTGTTGGCGACCATCGTCGTGCCGAGCAGTGCGGCGACGTGGACGAAGGCGCAGCGGTGCGAGACTTCGAGCACTTCGATGAGGTAGTAGGCGAATAAGGTGACGGCGATCGCCCAACCGATCACGGCCAACAGGGGAGCGCGCTTTCCGAAGGCGATTAAGAGAAGCTCGTAGACTCCGACGCCGAGGAACAAGATCAGAAAGGGTTGGATCCACTGCTCGATTTGGGGACGAGTGCCTGCGAACTCCGTCAGCGGGCGAAAGAAGTAGTCGCCGGACATGTAGTAGAGGTTGAAGAGCAGGATCTGTCCGAAGGCAAAAGTGTAGAGCGAGCCGAAGCGGTAGAAGAACATCGCGCGTGGCAGGAGGCGGGCTCCGAGGGCATGTGCGGTTTCAGGTGCGAGTTCCTTCGCGAAAGGCGTAAAGATCCAACTCTGATAGTAGGCGACTCCAAGCCAGAGAATCGCGGCGACGACGTGGACCCATCGGAAGACGAGCTCCAGAGCGCTCATGACATCCGTGTCGGACAGTTCGAGGCTGAGGTTGGCGAAGAACAAAGCGAGTGTCTAGTTACTCACCGAAGGTGAATCGGAGCTCAATCGTTTCGTTGGCGCCGAGCTTTGCGGTAATGGTTTTCGTTCCGAACTTTTCGTGTACAGCTTCGAGTTGGTATTCGCCCGGGGGCAGTTGTTCGATTCTCCCCAAGCCCGCCGCGTCGGTGACCGCGAACCAGGGGTGATCGAGAACGTGAACCCACGCTCCCATCCACGGATGCAGGTCGCACTGGATCGGAATCGAGAGTTCGGGTCGGCGAAAGTCGAAGGTGAGGGCGTCGGCGCCAGCGGCCTGCACGCGATTGCTACTCGAATTTCTTCGCGAGGTGAGGTGCACGTTGTGGAGCAAGTCGTCGTGATTCTCTACCGAGAGAGGCGTCCCGAGCTGGAGCCCAATGACGTGCGGCCGGTAGACGCAGCCACTCTGGAGAATCTGAACCGGCGCTGTGTCTGCCGTGGGCGGTCGCCAGCTCTCATGACCTCCGGCGACCCTCACGAGTACGTTGGCCAGCTTGCCGTCCTCCGCGACGACGAACTCGGAGTAGATGGGGCCGCCGTGTTGGCAGACCGGCTCACGACCGATGTCGAGCTGGCGCGGCTCGGGGGATTCGCCGGCGAGTTCGACGAGGATGGAGAGGGAACCCGTCGTAGCGGGATCGATTGCCTTGAGTTCGGAGATCGGCGAGCTCGACTCCGCTGCGTCTCTGGATTCGCTCGGCTCCGTGGGCGAGCACGCCACCGTTAGGCACATGACGGCCAAAGCGAACGTCGCATACAGAGACGCCGCAGACGCCGTAGAAGAGAGAAACAGGCCGTGCTGGGGGATTCGCATCGAACTCGGATTTCACGGCGGAGGACTCTTATACGGATCCGCAGCGAAGGCGGCGAAAGGTTACCATTTCGCGCTCCGATCGCCTCGCGAGCGAGGCGGATAATGGCGCTCCTTCGCCCATCATGTCGGAGAGCTTTACCCATCGATTCGCGTTCACTCTCCAACCACTTTCTTCCCCATGTCCAGACGAGTCCTCGTAACGGGAGCAAGCCGCGGAATTGGCGCGGCCATCGCTCGCGAGCTGGCCGCCGCCGGATTTCAAATCACCCTCAACTACCGAAGCGGTGAGGCAGAAGCGCAAGCGGTTGCGGCTTCGATCGAGAGCGCTGGTGGAGCGGCACAACTCCTCGGGTTTGACGTCTCCGACCGGGCAGCTACCGAAGCGGCGCTCCTGGACGACATCGAGAAGAACGGCGCCTTCTGGGGGATCGTCTCGAATGCCGGTGTTGTCGCGGACGCGCCTCTAGCCGGTATGCCGCCGGAAGATTGGGACCGTGTGATCCGCACCAACCTCGACGGGTTCTACAACGTGTTGAGCCCGCTCTTGATGCCGCTCGTTCGTCTTCGGGATGGCGGTCGAATCGTCGCGATCTCGTCGGTCTCGGCGCTCGCCGGTACGCGCGGACAAGCGAACTACGCCGCGTCTAAAGCCGGAATCATCGCAGCGACGCGTTCGGTCTCGAAGGAGCTTGCGAAGCGGAAGATCACGGCCAACGCCGTCGCGCCCGGGTTTATCGCGACGGACATGGTGGCGGACCTCGACGAGGCAGAAATGGCGAGCGGCGTGCCGCTGGGACGCGTGGGCAAACCCGAAGAGGTGGCGGCGACCGTGGCCTTTCTCTTCACCGACGGAGCTGCCTACATCACGGGCCAGACCATCGCCGTCGATGGCGGGCTGACCTAACCGACGAGCGCTTAGAGGGTCGAGTCGGCGTCGTCTTCAACCCGCGCTTCGGAGTCCCCGTTTGAAGGCAGGGGCGCCGGCGGGTTTGGCGCGAGCAGGCGCTTGCACGTCTCGAGCAACGCCCGGCGATCGATGGGCTTGGTGATGAATTCATCGCAACCCGCAGCCATGCACTTGTCGCGATCCGTCGTCATCGCGTGAGCGGTCAAAGCGACGATGGGCGTTTGAATTCCTTGGCTCCGTAGCAGCCGGGTTGCTTCGTAGCCATCCAAGACGGGCATTTGCATGTCCATGAGGACTAGGTCGAATGGCCGCCCCTCATCGTTCGCCGCTTGGATGTCGTCGACCGCGACTTGCCCATTACCGGCGACGGAGACGGTTGCGCCGGCTTTTTCAAGCATGACCTTGATCAGAAGCTGGTTTACGGCGACGTCCTCTACGACGAGGATCGAAGTGTGAAGGGTATCCATAGGTTGATCAATCGGTTCGGTCAATTCCGGGAGGGTGCCGGTTGACTCGATAGGCAGTGCGCCGGCCATGCTCGGCGCCTCCTCGAATTCGATCGAGAGAATAAAGCGACTTCCGCTACCCAGCTCACTCTCAACACTGACCTTGCCTCCCAGCGCTTCCGCTAGGCGCTGACTGATCGCCAACCCGAGCCCGGTGCCTCCGACGTTTCGCGTCATGGAGGAATCGACCTGCGTGAACGGTTCGAATAACTCGATCTGGTTTTCCGGACTGATTCCGGGTCCCGTATCGACAATACTGAACTGGAGATTGGACTTACCGTCCGAAGCAGCTTGGCTGTGTAACTCGACTTGGACCGAACCCACGCTCGTAAATTTAATCGCGTTGCCGATTAGGTTGAGCAGAATTTGACGCAGACGGTTCGCGTCGGTCCGCACCCATTCTGGAATGCGGTCGCCGATGGAGAGTTTGAGATCGAGCCCCTTTCTCTCCGCCTCGCGCTTGCAAATGGAAACCACCTCGCTCGAGATCTCGACGGGCGAGACCGGCTCCTTCACGATGAATAGCTTGCCCGCTTCGATCCTTGAGATGTCGAGAACGTCATCCACGATCATGAGCAAGTGCTTGCCACTGTGGTTCACCGTCTGCATGAACTTCGATTGCTCTTCCGACGGATCGATGGTCTCGAAGAGCAAGTCTAGGTAGCCCAAGATCGCATTCATCGGCGTGCGAATCTCATGGCTCATATTGGCCAAGAAGTCCGACTTTGCTCGACTGGCGGATTCCGCTGCACGGTTGGCTTCTTCCAACGCGCGATTGGTTGCTGCCTGCGAGAGCGCGAATTCCCGCGCTTCGCGTTCCGCTTCCCCGAGTTGCAAGAGGCGGTGATGCTCCTGCCGACGCATGTTCCACTTTTTCGTCAGAGCGGAAGCCATCTGTCGAACCTCGACCGGCTCGAAGGGCTTCTTCAGGATGAGCAAATTGTCGTTGGCGCCCAGTCGCTCGATAATCTCCTCGAAGGAATAGTCGGCGAAAGCCGTGCAGATGACGACCTGTAGGTCGGGCTGGACCTGCCACAGCCGCTCGATCGTCTCGATACCGTCCAAGCCCGGCGGCATGCGAACGTCGACAAAGGCAAGCGCGAAGGGCTCCTGATTTCGCCGCGCCTGCATCACCATGTTGATGCCCTGTTCACCCTGCGTTGCTGACGAGAGTTCGAATCCCGGGACTTCGGTTTCCTTCTCGGCAGTCTTACCCAGAAAGGCCGATCGGGCGGCCCCATTCGAGTTCGACCCGGTCCCGACAAGGATCTTGCGGAAGTCGGTGTGAATATCATCGTTGTCGTCGATGACAATTACGCGGCGATTGACGGAGTTTTCCATTGGGGATTAGGCGGCTTGTGCGACGCGCGCCTCTTTTGCAGGCAATTGCAGGATAAAGGTCGCGCCTTTTCCCTCGCCTTCGCTCTCAGCAGTTAGAAAGCCCTTCATTTCGGTGGCAGCGTTTGCTGAAACGTGCAACCCAAAGCCATGACCGTCCTTCGTCGTCGTGAAGCCATGTCCGAAAATGCGTGTCAGGTTCTCCGCGCTAATGCCACGGCCCGTATCCTTGACACGAATCTTGATGTCATTGTTCGCGGAGCGCTCCAGCGAGACCTTGAGCTTTTTCGCACGGGTCTTCGACTCATCCATCGCGTCGATGGCGTTCTTGACCAAGTTGACCAAGATCTCCATGAGCTTGTGACGATCGATCTCGAGCTTGGGCATATCCTGATAGTCGCGATCAACAACCAGGTCCGTACCTTTTCCGGCCTGCTGACAGATGACGATGGCCGCATCGAGCTGTTCGGCGACATTGGTCGGCTCCAGAACGCCCTGTCTCCCCGCGAAGGTTTGCTGGGATCGAACGAGCTCACCGATGTGTTCGACACCGCGGTTCATGCTGCCGAGCTCGGACAGGATTTGACCCTTGCCGGCCAAGAGAGAATCCGCGAGTTCATCGAGGAAGGGCATCAGGTGCTTACCTTGCTCGTCGTGCTGGATAAAGTCGCCGAGGTCACTCTCATGCTCGCGCAGCACGTCACGCATGGCGATCAAATCGCTGACCGGAAGCAGCTCGGCGTTGCGAGTCACTAGATTGGCGGAGACGTTGACGCTGTTGAGCACGTTTCCGACGTTGTGCAGGACTCCCGTCGCGATCTCGCTCATGCCGGCGAGACGTGAAGTGCGAATCACGTCTTGTCGGGACACCTCGAGCTTTTCGAGCATGTTGTCGAACTCATTGGAGAGCTGCCCAATCTCGTCGGAGCGATCGATTCCCGTCCTGAGAGAGGTGTCGTCCGTCATCCCGATCTGAGTTGCGTTGTGGGTGAGCTGCGAGAGAGGTCCGATAACAATGCGAGTCAGGAGCCGCACCAAGACGAACATGATCAAGAGACCGGTGCCGATGGTGGACAGTAGTCCGTAGTTCACCGAGCGCTCGCCTCGACGGGTGATTTCGGGCTTAAAGTCGGCTCGCACGAGGATCGTCGGAGCGCCGAGCAGGTCTCGAATCGTCGCGTAAACCTGGAAGCTGCCGTCGGGAGCGCGGTCATGAACGGGTACCGTCGACGATGTAATTCGATCTCGCAGGCCTGCCGGACTCTCGCGTAGCGGGGCTGCGTCAACCGGCCAAAGGTTGAACTCGACTTGTTCTCGATCCGAGAGTGCTCCAACCAAATCGTCGTCGAGGAATCTTCCGAGAATGACCGTGCCGATCCGCGCCTGAGATAATGGATCTCGAATCGTGTGGGAGCCGAGCAGAAGTACGCCGTGTTCGCTCATGAGCGTTCCACCGAAGGAGTCCCGTTCACGGGCCCCCTTTAGGAGCGGATGAAACTCCGAGAGCTTGCCTTGGGGCATTTGCCGCAAGGTGGTGGGCGCACCTGTTTCGGGGTCCTCGACGCGGCCTTTTAGAACCTGACCGGTTGTGTCGCAGACGTAGAGCAGACTCAGCTCGTGAGTGCCGAGCGAACCCTCCCCAGAGAAAACGGAAAGGTCACTCTCTTGACGCTGCAAACAGGTCTCGAGCACTTCTTTAGTCGAGGCCCAATCCTTGGCGCGCAGCTCGAGTGCGACCTTCTCTCCGTCCAGCGCACGGACGACTCGTTGAAGATCCTTAGTGGCTTCGCCTTCTTCGAGGTCGCGGAAGCTGCTGCCGACCATCTCGCGCTGGATCAAGTTGTCGCCGACGGAAAAGAGTCCGACGACCAGGCCCAGAATCAGCAGAATCTTCGACCGAAGCGACATAGCGGCCGCTAGCTGACGCGGCGCAAGTGAGTGCCGGTTTGGTCCTCTTCACTCAAGTCGCATGGATCGTCGAGGGAGGCTTGGCCAAGAGCTTGGGTCGCGTCGTTGATCAAGGCGCACAGCTCGACCAAGTCATCGCCTTTTCGAATGTAGCAAGTGCCGGGATTCTCGCCTCGGGCGATTGCTCCTAGGTGCTGCTCAAACCGATAAATCGGGCCGGCGATTCGAAAGGTCAATAAGACGCCGACGACGATCGTTACTGGAAGCAAGATCAAGAAGGAGACGAATAAGACCGCGCCGAGTAGTGCGGGTGTTTCCGCAGTCAGGATCGACGCGTCAGAAGGGAGTCGTTCGGCGAGTTCGGTGAGTTGTTGCGCGAGAAGGAGGTACTGGAGCAGCATGCCCAGGATCAAAATACCCACGAAGGAGGCGATCAGCTTCCACTGAAGCCTGGGCTTAATGATTCGTCTTCGACGGCGATATGTGGGGGTGGACATGAACGAGCTCGGGGACAGTGGTTCTTCCTTCTCGGTCGGCCGATGAAGCGAGTGGACTTGAGGGACGCGCCCGATCCTCAGCGTGATTTTCAGGCCGCGCGCGGAGTCGGAAATGATTTCCTAGGCCTCGATCGCGAAGTGGCGAGCTGCGCTCTCAGCGTATGGGGAGCACGCGAAAGGTAAGCTTCGAGACCGCAGCTTTCGCTGCGGCTTGCACCGCGGGATCAGGATCGGCTAGCAGCCGCTGCAGGCTGCCGCGTGCACCTTCAGCTCCCAGATCGCCCAAAGTGTGGCACGCTAGCAAGCGAAGGCTCGGCTCGTCGCGTTCGAGCACGCTGAGTAGGGCAGTTGCTAGCTCCTCTCGATAGAGCGAGCGCATCGAGACGGCTTGAATTGCAGCCGCTACTTTTCCAGGCTCTTCGTGGCGCAGATCGTCGAACACATGGGACGCTTCACTCCGCCACCAACGCTTCTCCTGGTTGTACCAATTCCGCCATCGAGCGGGTTCCGACCCGAAGTTGTGCCTGCAGATATTGATGAGCGACTCGAGAGCAACGGACGACTTCTGCGGGTCATGCTCCTCCATCAGCTCGATCAAGCTCTCGATGGCTCCTTCGTCGCGGAGCGCACCCGCGGTTTGTGCGGCGACCTGCACGAGCAGTGGATTCGTGTTGTCCAGAAAGACTCGTACGTTGCCGCAGACATACTCATCAGATGTGCCGCGCCCCGAGCTCGCAATCTCTCTAATCGTTCTCAGGACGTGACTGTCGGATTCGGGCGCGAGGTTGAGAAGGCCAGCCAGAATGGCGAGCCGCTCGGGGGTTTGGGCATGACCGACTCGGTCGAGAAGCGTCGGGCGCAGCGAGGCGTGGAGCTCGGTGTAGAGCGATTGGGCGGTTTGTGCCGCGATCGAATCGCGCTCAAAGATCTTGGCGACTGCGAAGCCGAAGGGAGTGAGAACGGAATCCGAGGGCACGGCATCTTGTGGGGCAGCGAGGCGCCCGATCAGAGGCAGGTCCTGCGAGCTTCCCATTCCACCGATCAACTTGATGGCGTTGATGCGCGTCCGCTCTGAATATTTTGCATCCGAGAAGCGTGAAAGAAACAAGCGGATATCCGACGCGGTGAAGTGCGCAAACGAGCTCCAGATGGAGTTGAGAATCCCGTCCGAGAGAAACAGGACCGAGTCGTCCGCCGGAATAATGCGGGTGTCCATGACCGCGAACAGTACCGGAAGGCTCTCGGAACCGAACTCGTCGAGAGTGATCTTGAGGGCGCCGAAATTGACTTCTTCGGCTGTTGCGGCCTCGCGAAGTACGGACATAAGACGCTCGGTCTCGCTGGGTTCCTCGGCGACGATCGAGCTCGATAGCGCGACGACGATCAAGCCGCTGGCCAGTAGGCGCGAGGCGACGAGCCGGCGCCCTTTCGTGAGGAAGGTTTCCATCGAGCGCTTACTGAAGGGCGAGGAGTGCCGTGAACTGAGCGGGTGTAAGTCGAGCTTGTGCTGCGGAGAGGACAGCGTTACTGAGACCCGGAGAGTTGAGCAGCAGTATGCTTGAGAGGTGGTCCGAGCGGACGGTAGGCGTAGTGCAAAGATGGTTGAGAATTTTCTGAGGGGCGGGGGCATTCGCCGCGAAGATTTGCGCAATGGAGTCGCTCGGCATAGGCGGGTCGAGAATGAGGACTTTGCGTAGCACTTCTCTGGTTACAGGTGATCTCGCTAGTACGAGCGCGAGAACATCATCCGGGTTGAATTTAAGTCCTTCAATCTTCTTAGAGAGCTCATCGACGACCCCTAGATCGCTTGCTATTGCCAGAGATTCACCGTTTTGAACGACTACTTCGCCGTCTCGCGCGAGCTCGTCCACAGATCGAACGTCGGACCAATCGAAGGCATCCTCGTTTCCGGTGAAGGTGGCAGCGAACCCAGATTTATTGACGTAGTCGATCGTGATCGGTTGAGCGATGTGCGCGTTCGCGGGACTCTTAAGCACCGCTGGATCCACTCCGAGACGCACGAACGGGTTGCCTGCGCCTTTACTCTCATTGATCAGTTCGACGATCCGCCAGGAGAGCAGGAGCGGCTTAGCAAGATCGCTGGCGTACTCGTCGAGGTATTGGTCGAAGTGAAGCTGTGGCGGGCCATTGAAGGTGATTTGTGCCGCCGCCAAAGAGCCGAACAGTTCGAAGCCTTCGGGGATATTGAGCTCCGCGCCCGGTGCGTAAATCATTCCGTAGATCGGCACGCCAGCAGGAATGGTGATCGGGTTCTCGGGTTCCGCCGAGATTTGTAGATTCAAATCGGTGGGGTCCTCGGACAAATTGGACAGGCGTGCGGTCGGCGAAAAGACGGCCTCATTGGTGACGTAGATCGAGACCGGGCCTCCGGAAGTGTCTAGGAAGAGCGAAGCGTTCGGAGCCATGCTCAAGTTTTCGAGAACCAGGGTGGCGGGACCTTCGACAATGACCTTTGCTCCGCGACCGATACTCAGGGTCGGCAGGGACGCCTCAACTGGCAAGACCAAGAGCGGGCTAGCTCCCGTGTGGGCAACGCCTTCAAGCGCCGGCAGACTCGGAACTTCAATGTCGGGCAAATCGACGGTTACGGCGGACGGATCCGTCGCCCCCGTGATGGTTACGTTTTCCGACTGAGTCAGGCTGCCGCTTGTCCCCGGTGTGATATCTCCGTTGACGGTCGTCGGCAGCAGTTCGGTTCCTGTCACGGAGATGTCACCGCCAGAACCTATTCGACCTGCGAACTCCGGTTCGGTGGGTTCGGCTGGAGTTTCCGGTGCTCCACCAATGGGTTCCTCAAGAGGCGGAACTCCTCGAGGCGCGGGAAGTACCGGGTTGAATAGGGCCGAGCCACCGAGCAGCGGTTGCTCACCTATTGGTTCCTCTACCTGCTCCTTAAATTGTTCGAGTAGTAAATCGAGGTCCTCATCGGAGGCACCACTTTGAGCGCCTTCATCGCCGTATCCGAGGCGCGAGTCATACGCATCGAGGAGCGTTCCGGGGGGAAGATCTAGGTTCCCTCCCGAATGCACGCCCAAGTTGGCCATGCTCGTCTTGCCCTTTTGAACCACGATGGCGAGGGTCGCGGTTCCGCTCGCAACCATCGCTGTACTCTCGAGGCGGATGAAGGGCCCGGTGTCCGTCGCTTCGACCCAAAACAATCCGTCGCCGAATTTGGCGGGCTCGGCCTCACTGCCAACGGCACCGGTCTTGCGCAATTGAACGGCGGTCCAGGCTTCGGAAAGAGCCGCTTCCGCGACATAGAAGGCTCGCATGCGATCGCGCATTTGAACCTGGCGGCGGGCGACGGAAGTGGAGAGCTGAAGGAAAGCGGCGGCGAGGCCGGCAACGGTGGCAACGGCAACGAGGGCGAGCACCAGCACACCTCCAGCGTTTCCGCGTCGGGGCAGAGCTCTGCCGAGGCGCTGAGCACTTGAAGGTCCGCGTTCGGGGACGTTTCTAACGATGCGTGTTTCTTTGCTACTCATGGTTCCTCTAAAAGTCTGTGCGTCGCAAACTCTTTAGCCGCGGTGTCTAGTTGCGGATCGTGATCTCTGCCTCTTCGGAATGCGTAATGGTTTCCCCATCCGACGTGGTTCGCTCGAGGCTTAGGCGAATGGTCACCGCATCTTTATGGACCGTGAACGCGAGACCGGTCTCATCGATCACGCCGTTCTCGTTGTCGTCGATGGCATTCAAGAGCTCCCCTTCGAGAAACTGTCGAACGTTGTTGCTCCAGGCCACGCGTTGCTCTTCGGGCGTTCCGGGGTTCTTCTTCCAGAGCACTTGAGTCTCATCCTCGGAGAGCGCGATCTCTTCCGGGTCGTCGTAGACGATGTTGCCGTCTGCATCGATGCCGAGGTTGAGCGAATACCGAAAGTAGGGGCTGTAAATGGGCGAAGCGGGAACGGGGAAGATCGTCTCGCGATCGGAGCCGAGGACGGCGTAGGAAATCTGATCGAGAGTCTTGCGCGCTTGGTCTTCGAGGGACATGATCGCGGAATCATTGCCGTAGGCTTCGTTGGCGGAGTTCATTACGAGGACGGCTTTGACGGCGACCACTGCGAACAGTGCCATTGCGATGATGAGCTCGAGTGCGGAGAGCCCGCTGACTCGGTTCATGTGCGGACGGCGAGTTTGAGCGGCGCGCTTCACTTCCTAATCTCCGCGAACATGGTGAAGAACTCGACATGGCGCTGGCCGTAGCGGCCGAGCCAATCGACTTCGACCTTGATGGGCAGAAGCACGTAGTCGGAAGAGTGGTCGAGATCATCGATGATGCTGTCGCCATTGAGGTCGCGCGGAAGGCCCAAGTCTTCATCGACAGTGTCCTCGCGAAGTTGAGCGACCTCTCCCTCCGGCGTAATCGTCGGAAAGCTGATCGTTCCGACTAGTCCATCGACCGCGGTTTCCAGTGGATCGAAACCATCCACGCCGAAACGATTCCCGGGAGCCGTTCCCGCTCCGCCGGGGTCATCCAGCGGGTCGGAATTATAGAGCGGGAAAATGTCGCGGAGCTTCTCGTTCCGCATCCGCTCGAGGACGGTGCGAACCGCTTGCGATGCCGCCGGGAAGTCATGGTTCATGACTCGCTGCCTAGAAGTTGAGGCAACCATGGTCGAGAATAGGCCGACCGCTACGGTCATCACCGCGACGGCGATAACCGATTCGAGCAGGGTGACTCCCGAGCGGGAGTTCCTGGGGCAGGGAGTGGGATTTTTGAAGTTCACTTGAGAGACGCGAGAACCGCGAGTTGACCGGACACTCAGAGAGACCACGAGGGCGTCAGAGATCTGGGAGATCGCATTGCCTTCTTTCGGATCCCAGCAGCACGAGACCTTCGAGTACCTCGGTTTAGTTTGTGGGAAGGTTTTTCCAGGCTTGGACTCTGGTGATCCGTGAAGGACTCGTTCACCGTGCGCGAGCGGCTTCGAGCGGAGGGCTAGGTGGTTCGAGGGAAGATGAGGGCTCCTTGAGAGCCGCCAAGTACTCGCTCAATCGAAGGGTTGTGTAAGTGGCCGGATCGCTGCACACAGCGCGGTTTCCGTCGCGTAGGGATGCGCGTGGGGCTTCTGCTCTCGAGCGGAAGCGCCACCGCGCCAAGGGCGCTCTTCGGTTTCGGTCGCCGATCCAATCGGCGATCGACCAAAAGCCGGGACCGCCGCCTGGTACAGCGGGCGTCGCACTGGATGGGGTGCGGCGCTCGCGCTTTTCAATCCCGCTCTTGTGGTCTCTCGATGGGGTCGTGCGTACACTTCGCGTTCTGACGCCCTCCGAGAGAACTCCATGAGCCCCGATCTGAAGAATCGACCGTATCCCCAGGTTGTTGCCGCCCCCAATTTTCCCGAGATCGAGCGCCGGATTCTGGAGCGCTGGGAGAAGGATGGCACCTTCGAGGCCTCGATCGAGAACCGCAAGGACGCTGAGGAGTTCGTGTTCTACGACGGCCCGCCCTTCGCCAACGGCCTGCCGCACTACGGGCATCTGCTCACGGGCTATGTCAAGGACATCGTCCCGCGCTATCAGACCATGCGTGGAAAGCGCGTCGAGCGCCGCTTCGGTTGGGACTGCCACGGACTGCCCGCGGAGATGGAGGTCGAGAAAGAGATCGGCGTCTCGGGGCGCCGTGCAATCTCCGAGTACGGCATCGATAAGTTCAACGAGCACTGCCAAACGTCGGTGATGAAGTACGCGGGCGAGTGGGAGCACTACGTCAAGCGCCAGGCCCGCTGGGTCAGCTTCGACGGGGCTTATCGCACGATGGATACGGCCTACATGGAGAGCGTCATGTGGGCGTTCAAACAGCTCTGGGACAAAGGGCTGGTCTACGAAGACTATCGCGTCATGACCTACTCATGGGCGGCGGAGACGACGGTCTCCAACTTCGAGACGCGCATGGACAACTCCTACCGCGAGCGGCAAGACCCGGCCGTCACGGTTCGCTTTCGACTGACGCCAGAGGACGGTGATGGAGCGCCGCTCGATGTGCTCGCCTGGACGACAACGCCCTGGACCTTGCCCTCGAACCTCGCGCTCGCCGTCGGGCCCGAGATCGAATACGCGGTCTATGAACAAGACGGCGTGCGCTTCGTGCTCGGGTCGGGAACGACGGGCAAGTACGAGAAGGAGCTCGCCGGCGCCGAACAGGTTGGCACGCTCAAAGGCACCGACCTGATCGGTCGAAGCTACGAGCCGCTGTTTCCGTACTTCTCCGGACACAAGAACGCGTTCCGTGTTTTAAGCGCGGAGTTCGTCGATACTGAAGAGGGCACCGGTGTGGTTCATATGGCGCCCGGCTTCGGCGAGGAGGACCAGCGCGTCTGTCGCGAGAACGACATCGATTTGGTCTGTCCGGTCGACGATCGCGGCGAGTACACCGGCGAGGTGACCGACTACGTCGGACAGAATGTTCTCGCGGCGAACAAGCCGATCATTCGTCGCTTGAAAGAAGAGGGCAAGCTCGTCAAGCACGAGACCTACCTGCACAACTATCCGCACTGCTGGCGCACGGATGAGCCGCTGATCTTCAAGGCGATGGAGTCTTGGTACGTCAAGGTCACCGACTTTCGCGACCGCATGGTTGAGCTGAACAAGAGCACGAATTGGATCCCCGAGCACATCGGCGACGGGCAGTTCGGCAAGTGGCTCGAAGGCGCGCGCGACTGGTCGATCAGTCGCAATCGCTTCTGGGGATCGCCTATCCCGGTCTGGAAGAGCGACGATCCGGCCTACCCGCGCATCGATGTCTACGGCAGTCTCGACGAGCTGGAGCGCGACTTCGGCGTCCGGCCGACCGACTTGCATCGCCCCGCGATCGACGAGCTAACACGCCCGAACCCCGACGATCCGAGCGGCAAGAGCACCATGCGCCGCGTGCCGGATGTGCTCGACTGTTGGTTCGAGTCGGGCTCGATGCCCTTCGCTCAAGCGCACTATCCCTTCGAGAATAAGGAGTCTTTCGAGCAGCACTTCCCGGCCGACTTCATTGTCGAATACGTCGCGCAGACGCGCGGCTGGTTCTACACGATGCAGGTCTTGGCGACCGCGCTCTTTGATCGTCCGCCCTTTCAGAACGCGATCTGCCACGGCGTGGTGGTCGACAACGAGGGCAAGAAGCTCTCCAAACGCCTTCGCAACTATCCGGACCCCGAAGAGGTCTTTGAGACGCGAGGCTCGGACTCTCTGCGCTGGTTCTTGTGCTCTTCGTCGATCCTGCGCGGCGGCGACCTGCAGATCGATAAAGAGGGGACGGCCATCGGCGAAGCCGTTCGCCTGGTGATCAATCCGATCTGGAACGCGTACTACTTCTTCTGCATGTACGCGAATGCGGACGGCGTGCGAGCTCAGTGGCGCGCGGACCAACAATCGGTCTTAGATCGGTACGTCCTCGCGAAGACGCGCCAACTGGTCGAGCGAACACAGGAGTCCATGGATGCCTACGACATCCCGGGGGCTTGTGCGGAGGTGCGCAGCTTCTTGGACGCGCTCAACAACTGGTACATCCGGCGTAGTCGTTCTCGGGCGTGGAAGCACGAAGTCGACGCGGACAAGCGGGACTTCTACGACACGCTCTACACGGTGCTCGAGACTCTTTGCCGAGTGGTGAGCCCGCTCTTGCCGCTCGTTTCCGAAGAGATCTACACGTCATTGACGGGCGAGCGCAGCGTGCACTTGATGGATTGGCCGGATGCGGAAAAGCTTCCGGCCGAGCCCGAGTTGGTCGCGAGCATGGACCAGGTCCGCGGCGTCTGTTCCACGGCGCTCGGCTTGCGCGAGGAGCATCGCTTGCGCGTGCGGTTGCCGCTCGCCGCGCTGACCATCGCCGGCTCGAACTCCGAACGCCTGCTCGAGTTCGCGGACCTGATCCGTGAAGAAGTCAATATCAAGGTCGTCGAGACTTCCGAAGACATCGAGGCGCTCGGATCTTTCCAGCTCAAGGTCGATGCGCGCGCCGTCGGACCGCGTCTCGGAGAAGAGATGAAGACGGTGATGAAAGCCTCGAAGACCGGCGACTGGAAGTCGCTGGAGGACAGGCGCGTTGAGGTCGCGGGAGTCTTGCTGGAAGAGGGCGAGTTTAGCCTCCAGCTTGTGGCGCGCGAGGGGCTCGACGGACTTGCGGTTCAGTCGCTTAGCTCGAACGATGCGGTGGTTGGACTCAACATCGTGACGACTCCTGAGCTCGAGTGTGAGGGTGTTGCACGAGACGTTGTGCGCGCGATTCAGCAGGCGCGGAAGGACGCGGACCTCGCGGTCACGGACAGAATCGACCTGCGGCTCGTGGGAACCGCCGCGATCGACGAAGCGGTCAACCTGCACCTCGAGTACTTGCGCGAACAAACGCTCACCGACTCCCTCGGTTTCGGTGAGGCGAAAGAGGGCGACCGCGTCTCAACGGTAGAGCTATCGGCGGGGAACCTGCAGATCGGACTCAGCAAGAGTTGAGCGCTTACTGATAGGTGCCGACCCACTGTTCGACGAAAGTCGCAATCGGTTCGAACCAGACACCGTCGAACGTGCCGCCCTCGCCAAAGACGATGGGTTTACCGGTGCTGTCGCCGCCCATGGCATAGACTCCGTCCGCACGACCGCCGATCGCGTAGTAGCCCTTCGCGATGCCACCGAAGGCGAAGTAGCCGATTGAGAGGCCACCGAGGGTGAACGCGCCAAGCGCACCTCCTCCGCTCGCGAGCGTTCCGACCGCGAGACCGCCCAGCGCGAGGAGGGCCCCGAAGGAGAGCCCTCCGAAGGAGATCAAGCCAGCGGAGAGGCCGCCGAAGGTGACGCCGCCGAGTGCGACATCTCCCATAGCGAACCAACCTTTGGCGACACGAATTCCCGGCCGGCGGTGACGCGACCCGATATCGATGAACATGTGAACGAGGGGCAGGCCGAGGAAGGTGCGGCTCGAGATGTACTCGCCGTCGTAAGCGGCCCCGCGCATCTCGGACCACATCCGCCGGAGCGGACCGCCTTCGTTCGCTCGCGCCTCGGTGTCTTGACCGGCAGCTAGGCGACGCAAATCCTCGGCGAATTCGCCAGCGGTGGAGTAGCGCTCATCGGGTTGACGCGCCATCGAGCGCCGAACGATGGCCTCCGTGTGTACGCCGCACTCGGGGGATAGGCTTGCCAGCGCGCGCGGCACTTTGGTCTTGATCGCTTCAAGAACGGCGAGCGCGGTGCCACCTTCAAAAGGACGGCGACCGGACATCGCTTCGTAGAAGGTGACGCCGAGGCTATAGACGTCGGTGCGCCTGTCGACTTTGGCTTCGATCGTGTGGGCCTGTTCCGGCGACATGTACCAAGGCGTGCCGATCGTGTCTCCGGACATGGAGATAGCGGGGTCGGCGTCGGCTTTGGCGAGGCCGAAGTCGGCGACGACCGCTTTGCCCTCACGGCTGAGCAGAATGTTGGAGGGCTTGACGTCCCGGTGAACGATCCCGATCTCGTGAGCGGCGTCGAGCGCCTCGGCGACACTTGCCAAGATCATGGCAATGCACTGTTCGAAGTCGTCTCCGAGAGTCGCCAACTTTGAAATGCCGGTGGCCATCGCCAGGTCTGCTGGCGACCAAGGCCGGTTCTCGGGCAGGTTGCCAAGGGCTTGCGCCAGGGTCATGCCCTCGATGTATTCCATCGCGATGTAGTGAAACCCGAGGGCTTCGCCGACCGCGTGGATCTGAACAATATTGGGGTGGTTGAGGCGAGCAACGGCCAGACCTTCGCGGCGGAACCGATCGATGTGGCGCTGTTCGATGGCGAGCGCCGGGCGGAGGAGCTTGAGCGCGATCGGGCGGCGAAGCTCTTCCTGCTCAGCGAGCCAGACGGTCGCCATCCCTCCGCGGCCAATCTCCTTCACGAGCCGAAAGCCATCTAAAACGGCGCCCGTCGTCAGAGGAGTCGTGGCGGAGGGTGCCTGAGCGAGGCCAACCTCGAGCATGCGCAGGCTCCGATCGAGACCCGAGCGAGCCTCCTCGGGTACGCGCGCTAAGAACCCTTCACGGTCGGGCTTCGCGCCTCGGGTCAAGCTATCGGAATACTCCGCGACCACTCGGTCCAACAGTTCTTCTAGGGCTTCAATTTCCATAGGTGTTCGAGCGTAGGGACGGCGCCGATTCGCCGAGCAATCTATTCTTTTTGAACTGCCTGGCTTCCGTGTGGAAAGCCCTGGCGCAGGCTCCGGCTACCACCAGACTTGCGTTCGAATCGGTCCGGCGCAGGCCCTTGAACCAGGAAAACCGTCAGAGCTCCCTACTCCGCAAGCACTTAGCACGAGCTTTCCACACGGAACCCAGTCAGTTCCTACTCTTTATCGCGGGTCGCCCGGTCCCAGGCCTCCAGAGCCCGACGGTAGAGGGAATGTACGGCGGTTTCGGTGCGGCCCATTCGTTGCGCTGATTCCGCGGCGCTCTTGCCCTCGAATTGCCTCAATCCGATGACACGGCGATGGTCGGGTCCCAATCTCCGAAAGGCCGCGAGTAGCTGGCCCTCTTCGTCGGCACCCGCCGCTTGAGTTGCGGGACCTGGTTTGAGGCTGCGAATGTGGCTCTCCGCAGCGCCCTCTACACGGCTCCAATCCGCGCGCACGAGCGGCATCGTTCGACCGTCGCGTTTAAGAGCGCGAATGGAGCGGGCGATATCGATGACCGTGTTCCGCGAGATTCGAGCGAGCAAGGCATAGAGTTCGGCATCGCTGGGGTCGCCGGGGGAGTAAGCGGGCAGCCCTTCGGTTCTCGTTACCGCGCGCAGGTAGACCTCCTGAATCAGGTCGTCGATCTCCGTGCGGGCGAGGATCGCACGCCCGGCCAGGTGATGGAGCAACAGCCGCAAGCGATTCTCGAGTGCGACGAGCCGGCCGCCCTGGGAGGGCTCGTCAGCGGAGCAGGCGTCGTGAGAGCTTGTCGGCATGGTACTCGGAGGGATTTGGCGTCCACACTGTGGGGCGGAGAGGCGGAATACGAGCGTGTAGTGCTATGCTGGGCGGAGCCTTCATTGGAGGCAACCTCTGATCATCCCACCTCTCATTCCTAATACCAGGGACATATGGGCGAGCAAGATATCTCCCTGAAAGCGGACAGCGATCGCATGCGTGCGTTCACGCGCGCTCTTCTCGATGACGTGCAGGCCCTCCAGGAGATGCTGGATACCGGGCGGATCGAATCGGGGATCCGGAGAATCGGCGCGGAGCAGGAGCTGTTTCTCGTGGACGACAGCATGCGGCCGGCGCCGGTGGCTTTCCGGATGCTAGCGACTGAGGAGGGCAAGGAGTTCGCGCCGGAGCTGGCGCAGTTCAACCTTGAGATCAATCTGGAGCCCCACCGACTGGGGGGCGACTGCCTCTCCAAGATGGAGTCGGAGCTCAATGAAAAGATCAACGTGGTGCGCAAGCTCGCGAAGCAGTTCGAAGCCAAGGTGCTCATGACGGGGATTCTCCCGACGCTGGAGAAATCGCATCTCGGCCTGGAATATATGACGCCGATTCCACGCTTTCATCAGCTGAATCAGGTGATGAGCGATTTGCGCGGAGGTGACTTCCGCACGCATATCAAGGGCGTGGATGAACTCCAAGTCTTGCACGACAACGTGATGCTCGAGGCCTGCAACACGAGCTTTCAAATCCACTTCCAAGTCGGGGGTGACGAGTTCGTCGACTTGTACAACCTGGCGCAGCTCGTCACCGCTCCGGTGATTGCAGCAGCGGTGAATTCTCCGGTCTTTCTCAAACATCGCCTGTGGAAAGAGTCGCGCGTCGCGCTCTTTCAACAATCGCTCGATGTTCGTTCCGCCGCGCACACCGCGCGCGGCCGACGCGCACGCGTCACCTTCGGCGACCGCTGGCTGGAGGGCTCGGTGCTCGAAATCTTCCGCGAGGATGTTGCGCGCTTCCGCAGCTTGCTCTCGACAGACGATCCCGAGAAGTCGCTCGATCTGCTCGCACAGGGCATCACGCCGAAGCTCAAGGCGCTCTGTCTTCACAACGGAACGGTCTACCGCTGGAATCGTCCGTGCTATGGAGTGAAAGACAATATCCCGCACCTTCGAATCGAGAACCGCACGTTGCCCGCTGGGCCGTCGGTGGTCGATGAGGTCGCCAACGCGGCCTTCTTCTACGGATTGATGACCGCGCTCGGGGCAGAGTACGGTGACGTGCGCAAGGTGATGAACTTCGACGATGTGAAGTCCAACTTTATGGCCGCCGCGCGTTACGGCCTCAAAGCACAACTCAATTGGATCGACGGAAAGATGCACACGGCGGGTGGCCTGATTCTCGAGCACTTGCTCCCGCTGGCGCGTCAGGGCTTGGAAGCGCAGGAGATCGACCCCGGAGATATCGACCGCTACCTCGGCGTGCTCGAAGAGCGCGTGAACCGCATGCGGACAGGTTCGCAGTGGTTGCTCGATTCGCTCTCCACGATGGCGGGGCAGTCGACTCCCGACGAGCGCTATCGCGCTGCGACGGCGGCTATGCTGGCTCGCCAAGAAGAGGGCATACCCGTCCATGAATGGGATCTGGCTTCCCTGGCCGAAGCGCCCAACTGGCAGGACAGCTTCCGCACGGTGGCCCAAGTCATGAATACGGATGTCTTCACGGTCCACCCGGAAGATCTCGTGGACCTCGCCGCCAGTGTCATGGAGTGGGAGCACATACGTCATGTTCCCGTGGAGGATACGGACGGTCGCTTAGTGGGCTTGGTCTCGCACCGTGCTCTACTGCGCCTCTTGACGAAGACGGAAATGAGCAACGATACGGTCGCCGTACACGAGATCATGAAGCCGGACCCGGTAGCCACGACACCGGAAGCTTCCACTCTCGGAGCCATCGAGACGATGAAACGTCATCAGGTCAGCTGTCTTCCTGTCGTTCGCGACGGCATGTTGGTCGGGATTGTGACGGAAGCGGACTTTATCGAAGTGGCTGGAGCTCTATTGGAAGAGAAACTACGCGAGTCTTGAAAGAGCGGCGAGTCGAACAGAGCGAAGCATCCGAGTCACGCGAGATCTCCGGACGGCACCAACGGGTCATTGGTGACTATTCTCGGGGGCTGCCGGGACCGTTGTGTTTCATAACCGGCGGGATGCACGGAAACGAGCCCGCGGGTATCGAGGCCGTTTCGGTGGTGATCGGGCATCTTCGTGAGCATCAGGTTCCGCTTCGCGGAAGGGTCGTCGCGATCACGGGCAACATGCGCGCGCTTGCTCGCAAACAGCGCTACATCGAGAGCGACCTCAATCGTATCTGGCTTGAGGAGGTTCTTCTGCGCCTGCGGACGCAAGGCCCCGAAGCTGACGCGCCGGAAGAGAACGAACTGCGCGAGTTGCTCGAAGTCTTCGTTCACTATTCGAAGGACCCGAGTCTCGGCACGATCTTTATCGACCTGCACACGACTTCGGCGGGGGGCGCTCCCTTCCAGTGCATGGGCGACACGCTGCAGAACCGGCGGATTGCCTACAAGATTCCCATTCCGCTCATCCTGGGGTTGGAGGAGGTCATTCACGGCTCCTTGCTCGAGTTCGTTGGTGAGCGCGGGCACGTCGCCATTGCCATCGAAGGCGGGCAGCACGACGATCCGGTGACGGCCGAACACCACGAGGCCGCGGTATGGCAAGCCTTGGTGGCGGCCGAGATGATCGCTCAAGAGGACGTACCCAACTATGATCGGCACCGGTCGCGCTTGAAAGGCGCATCGCGTGGCGTTCCTCACGTCGTCGAAGTTCGCCACCGGCATGGTCTCGTACAGGGCGACGGATTCAAAATGCGAGCGGGCTTCTGCAACTTTCATCCCGTCCGCAAGGGCGAGCTGCTCGCGACGGACAACAAGGGTGAAATCAGAAGCCCGATGGATTGCCTGCTTCTGCTGCCTTGTTATCAGGGGCAAGGAAATGACGGCTTCTTCCTCGGCCTCGAGGTCAAGCCCTTCTGGCTCAAGCTCTCCTCCTTCTTGCGCGGCCAGCGCGCCGGCCGCTTCCTCTTGCTCCTACCCGGAGTTCGTCGCGGGGATGCGAGCCGCAATCGCCTGATCGTCGACCGGCGCATCGCGCGCTTGTGGCCGGTCGAGATCTTCCACCTCTTCGGTTATCGCCGGTGCGAGACGAGCCCGGGCCACTTGACCTTTATTCGTCGGCGGGAATTCCCCGACCGCAAGGGTTCTTTGGCTGGTCGGTTCTTCGGACTGCTCTTGGTCTTCCTGATGGCGACCCTGGCCTGGGCTTGTAGCTCAGCGATCGAGAGCTCCGATTCGAGAGCACCCGTAATCTTGATCGTGCTCGATGCGCTTCACGCTGGCCACCTCTCTCACCTCGGCTACGAGCTCGATACGACTCCGAATATCGACGCTCTAGCTGGCGACGGCGTCACCTTCGAGAATGCTTTCGCTCCAGCGTCCTACACGCTGGCGAGCATTCCGAGCATTCTGACCGGTCGTCATCCAGGCACTCACGGCTTGGCTCGCCCCGGCAGTGAGTTGCCGGCTGCCGAGACGACTCTGGCCGAGCTCCTCGGTGCAGCCGGCTACCGCACTTTCGGTGCTATCGGAAACCTACAAGGCAGCTCGATGCACGCGCTCGATCAGGGCTTTGGAGTCTACGAAGAGCTCTTTCGAAGCGAAGGCGACGAGCGGAACAGGAACACTCACATTCCGTCCTCCGACGAGTTCTTGCCCGTCGTTCAATCGTGGAGTCGCGATGTCTCGGATGGGCCGCCTTTCTATTACCTGCACATCTTAGAGCCGCACACTCCCTATGCGCCTCCTGATGAGTACCGCGAGCGCTACATCGATCCGAACTACAACGGCCGCTATAAAGACGGCGTGACGGTGAAGCTGATTTTGGAGAAGGCCGATCGCAAAGGAAAATTTGCTCGCGCCTATCATCGCGGTCCGATTCAGAGCCTCTACGACGCGAACATAGCTTGGGCAGACCACAACATCGGTGAGCTGCTCGAGTACCTGCGGGAGAGCGGGCTGTACGACCGCTCACTGATCATCCTGACCTCCGACCACGGTGAGTCGTTTTGGCAGCACGGACGTTGGGGACACAGCACCCAGGTCTATGACGAGATGTTGCGGGTGCCACTTGTGATTAAGCTGCCGAAAGGTGCCGGGCCGGAGGGGCTGCGCGTGGCGAGCTTGACGTCGAGCATGGACATCGTCCCGACGATTGTCGAGTTGCTGGAGCTCGCGCCGCCGCCGATGCCGATGGACGGGGTCTCCTTGGTCTCGGCGATTTTCGATTCGGATGAGTTCGAAGCGCTCAACGGTGACCGACGTTTGATTGCGCGCACGAACCACGAGATTCCGGTTCTTGCGATTCGCGGAAGTCGGCACAAGACGATCTTGACTCGTCCGAGGAACGACGGTGATTCGGTAAAAGTGGAGAGCTACGCCATTCCGACCGACCCCAACGAGGTGAACGATCTGGGCGAGACGGCGGCGGCGGCAGCCGATGTCGAGCTCCTGCTTGAGTGGGCGAAGAACTCGCGCCGGAGCGCTCCGACCGAGAGCCGTGAGCTCACGGAGGACGAACGGGAGCTTCTCGACGCGCTCGGCTACGGAGGGGACGGCGACGAGTAGCGGCCCATCGCGCTCGTCGTTGGCAGGTTTAGTCTCATGCGAGCCTTAGCGTCCTTAAACCTCATTCTCGCGCTCGCCGCGTTCTTCGGCGTTTCAGGATTCGTCCGTGAGTGGGTACCGGGTCCGGCGGCCGCAGCCTCGACGCCGAAAATGGAGCACCTCGCGGAGCATGCGGGAGAGTATGACGCCATCTTCTTGGGCTCTAGTCGCGTGTATCGACACTTCGTTCCCGCGGTAATCGATAAGAAACTGGGCGAACTAGGTGAGCCGCTTCGGACCTTCAATCTAGGTGCGCCGGGGGCTGGATCCTTTGAAGTGGACAACCTCCTTCGAAGAGTTCTTGCGATGAAAGGGATCCGACTGCGGTTCGTGTTCATCGAACCGAGCTTGTGGGGTCCGTTCATCTTTAATGAGAATCGTGAGACGGAGCGAACGGTTGCCTGGCATACGCTGACCGGAACTTCGCAAGCGCTTGAGGCGAGCTGGAAGATGAATTCTGATCTTCGAGTGCGCTTCGATACATGCTTTCTGCATCTGCGCTTATTGGGCTGGCATCTCTCCAACTTCGGGTTGGGGAAGCGCATCATTCGATCGTTTACGGGGAACTCTGCCACGTTCGGGATATCCAAAGAGGAAATCGCGAGTGGATCGGGTTACTGGCCCCTTGATCTCGAGTACACGGAGGACCTGAGGCAGCGTCGGCTCAAGCTGTTAGATGACCGAAAGAGCTTCGAACTCAAGATCGCTCGGCTTCCTTACCGCGGGTCGCTTGGCGGCGCCGGGTTGAAGCGAAGCGCTAATTTGATCGAGGAACAAATTCGACTCGTGCGCAGTGCGGGGGCAGAGCCTGTCTATGTCATTCCGCCGGGAAGTGTCGGTACGCCGCTTCTCTACTCGCAGCGCAAGTTTGGGCAGCTCAATGTGCTGCTCGCATTCAATGACCCGGCCAAGTACCCAGCCTTTTACGACTACGACTTGTTCTTCGATCGCAATCATTTGAAGGCGAAGGGCGCCAAGATCTTCAGCCGAATATTCGCCGAGGAGTTTGTGAGTTGGCTGAGGGGCGGCAAACCCAAGTCCGAAGTGGACGAGGACTCTTAGTTCGATGAGCGGTGGTGGCGGCGAAAGCGCTGCTATTGCTTGGCGAGCCACGCCAGGAATTGCCCCTCCAGAGAGCTCTTTCCCGGACGCTCCTCACTGATGGGAAAGCCGTAGATTTCCAGCAGGATGGATTCTAAATCGAGCGCCGGATTCCTTCCTTGGTCGAGCAAGATTTGGGCGAACGCTTTGGCCGACCGGCTCTTCGAGCCTCCGGCAACCGTCTGAACCCACCAAATAAAAGCGCACTTATAAGCGCGATAGAACTCCTGGTAGTCGCCCAAGAACTTCTCCTCGGGAAGCTCCTTGGTTAGAGAGAGTTTCCCGAGGAACGGAGCGACGAGTCCGATCTTGTCCTTCGTGTCCTCCGAGAGGATTTCGAACTTTAGATTGCGCTCTTTGGCGTTCCGAACGTGATCGTTGCCGCTCTTTTGAGCTTTTTGGAGCATGTCGATGAAGTGGTCCACTCCGTAGTTCTGTCGCCAGCGGCCATCGGGGTTGTATGGAGGAAGGGTTCCGCCGCTGGGGTTTCCGCCCGGGACAAAGACGGAAAAGGACTCGGTGAAGCGAGCTCGAAGGTCACCTTCAATTCGCGTGTTCAGTTCTCCGAACTGTTCGAGGACGAGGTTCATCGCCAAGCCCGTCGATGCGAACCCAGGAAAGGATGCTTGGAAATAATTATCGAACAGCGCTTGGGTTCCGAAGTGAACCGCATGCTGTTGCATAACGGTCTCGTGTTTGTAGTTGAGCGGCAGTCCCAGCTCGAAGTCGGCCTCGCTGATCTTGGGCGAAGCGTACTGGAGCGCGATGACTTGGGTCTGTTGGACTCGGCAACCGAGCCAGGTCCCAAGGCCGTCATCCCAAAAATTGCTCTTGAGATCGGGGTAGTACCAGCCGGCGAAGCACACGAACTTCAAGAAGCGCGGACGCGTCGGCATAAACAGTATTCGAGAAGATTGCTCATGAGCGCGGTTCAACTGAACCGGTTTGCCCGTTCGCATCCAGCTCGCGAATCGGGCGAGAGCTTCGAGAGTTTTTGGCTTCGCTTTGAGTGCCGGCGCCAGGTGTGCGGGCTTCTCTTCGGAGATACTCTTGAACGACTTCGCCTTCCACCCTCCGACCCACTTCTTGAGAGCCTTGAGGTCCGAGCGAATCTGCTTGTCGTCATCGGCCTCTACCCAGGCTGCGAAGAGTTCTTGAGAGCGCAGCAACGCGAGGGCCAACTCGCGGAAGTTATCGGCGCTCTCGGGCTCGGCCAGGTCTTCGAAGGGAAAGCGAAGGTCGTAGAGGCCTAAGTCGAATCGAATGAACTCGCCCTCGAGGAGCGCCTCGAGCTCGACGCTCTCGCGCTCGGAACCAGCCAAGCCGTGATCCTCCAGGTACTGGAGCGCGAACTCCTCGTGGGGGACGACGGCGGGAGGCGCGGCGACTTTGCCTTGAGTCCATGCCCATTCAGCGCTGAAGTTTAGGACGCTGAAATTCAGGAACAGAAAGACCAATAAGGGGGAGCTTCGCGTCATGCTTAGGAGGGCGTTGTGCGGGAAGTGGGCGAACCGGAGCTAGTATTCCAAAGAGAGCAATGTCACGCGAACTCGATCAGAAAGTTGAAGAGCCCACGCCGAGACCGGTGACCTGGTCCTTTACGCCCATCGGGTCGGGGTTGATCGCCCTCACCGATATCTTGGCAACCAGCGGGGATCTCTTTGGGCCTGCGAGCTATCTCTTGATCGCGGTCCCTTTCGCAATATTAGGCGGAGCGGGAGTGTTCGTGACCGAGCTGATGGAGAGCCGCCGGGTGATGGTCTCGATCCTCAAGGCCGCCATCGCGGCATTTCTCATCGTCATTCCGCTCCCCGTTGGAGGAATCGTCGGGGCCGGGGCGTCGCTCGGACATCGCGCTCTGCGCAAGTCGGTGGATGGCGAAAGTTCGCAAGGGCGATAGGCGACAGCGTATCGCCGCCTTCCCCTGTCAGCTTTGGGAACTGAGGGCCGTCTTCAGCGCGCTCAGGCACAACGCGACATTCCGCGACGTCGATCCCGCTCCCATCAATCCGATGCGCCAAACCTTGCCCTTCATCGGTCCAAGTCCGCCGCCGATCTCCAACCCGTAATTCTCAAGCAGGTGCCTGCGAACCGCACCGTCGTCCACGCCATCGGGAATCCGTACGGCCGTGAGCTGCGGCAAGCGCTCTTCTTGCGGCACGACAAGCTCGAGTCCGAGGGCTTCCAATCCGGCGCACAGCGCCTCGCCATTTCGCTGATGCCGCTCCGCGCGCGCCTCGAGTCCCTCCTCGAGCGCCAGCCGCAAAGCCTCGTGCAATCCATACAACATATTGATCGGCGCCGTGTGATGGTAAGCGCGTTCCGACCCCCAGTAATTCGAGATCATCGAGAGGTCGAGATACCAGCTCTGCACCTTCTTCGAACGCGCGCTCAGACGATCACTCGCCGCCTCTGAAAAACTGATGGGCGACAAACCCGGCGGACACGACAAGCACTTTTGCGTCCCCGAGTAGGCCGCATCGACACCCCAGCCGTCGAGCTTCAGTGGCGTCCCCGCGATCGACGTCACACAGTCCATCAGGAGCAGCGCGCCGACCTCGTTCGCAACCTCCCGCAACGGCGGAATCGCCTGCGACACTCCGGTCGAGGTCTCTGCATGCACGCACGCCAAGATCTTGAACGACTTGCCGGCCGCTGCTTCGCGGAACGCATCCGCCGTGAGCGCTCGACCCCATTCGCCTTCGACGCGCGTGACGACTGCCCCGCAACGCTCGGCCACGTCGACCATGCGTCCTCCAAAAACGCCGTTCACACCAATCAAGACCTCGTCGCCCGGCTCAATCAGGTTCGCGAAGCAAGTCTCCATGCCCGATGAGCCCGTCCCCGACATCGGAAAGGTCAGCTCGTTTTGGGTTCCAAAGACCTCGCGCAACATCGATCGCACTTCGTCCATCACGGTGAGAAAGTACGGATCGAGGTGCCCGACAGTCGGCTTGGCCAGAGCGCCGAGGATCGACGGTGCGACGTCCGAAGGTCCGGGACCGAGGAGGACGCGATGGGGGGGGCAGAGGGCGTTGGGAAGGGTGCTCATGCGGAGATGTTCACGGCCAGCCCGTCGGGCGTCAAGAGTGGCTCGCGTTCACCAGGACGAGAGATCCCAGCGAACAGACTCTCCGCGAACTCGCCAGCTATAAAAAAGCGAGCCGCCTGGTGAATCACCGGGCGGCTCGCGAAATCATTCGAAGGGCGCGTTCTAGAACTGAGCTTCTTCGGTCGAGCCCGCCAAGGCGCCGGTCGAGCTGCGGCCAGCCGTCGCGGCTTGGGAGACCGCGTCGAAGTAGCCGGTCCCGACTTCGCGTTGGTGACGTGTCGCGGTATAGCCCGCATCCTCACTCGCGAACTCGTTCTCCTGAAGCGCGGAGTAAGCGCTCATGCCCGTAGCTTTATAGCCTTTGGCCAACTGGAACATGCTGTGGTTTAAGCTGTGGAAACCGGCCAGGGTGACGAACTGGAACTTGTAACCCATCGCGCCGAGCTCCCTCTGGAACTTGGCGATCGTCGCATCGTCGAGCTTCGCTTTCCAGTTGAACGAGGGCGAGCAGTTGTACGCGAGCATCTTGCCCGGGTGCTCGGAGTGAACCGCTTCTGCGAACTCCTTCGCTTCGTCGAGATCGGGCGTCGAGGTTTCGCACCACACCAGGTCGGCGTAGGCCGCGTAAGCCTTGGCGCGCGCAATCGCGGTATCCAGACCGGGGCGAATCTTGAAGAAGCCCTCCGGCGTGCGCTCACCGGTGAGGAAACCGTGGTCCCGCTCATCGATGTCGCTGGTCATCATGTTGGCCGCGTGCGCATCCGTTCGTGCGATTACGAGCGTCGCCACTCCCATCACGTCCGCCGCGAGCCTCGCAGCATTGAGCGTCGCAATAAAGGTCTGAGTCGGAACGAGCACTTTGCCACCGAGGTGGCCGCACTTCTTCTCGGAGGCGAGCTGATCCTCGAAGTGAACACCGGCAGCACCCGCTTCAATCATGCCCTTCATCAGCTCAAACGCGTTGAGCGGACCACCAAAGCCCGCTTCCGCATCCGCGATGATCGGCGCGTACCAATAGGTGTCATCGCCACCCTCGAGGTGGGCGATCTGATCGGCCCGTTGAAGAGCGGAGTTGATCCGGCGAACGACGGTCGGAACGCTGTTCGCGGGGTAGAGGCTCTGGTCGGGATACATGTTGCAGCCGAGGTTGGCGTCGGCGGCGACCTGCCATCCGGAGAGGTAGATCGCCTTGAGTCCGGCCTTGACCTGCTGCATGGCCTGGTTGCCGGTCAGGGCTCCCAGGGTGTTCACGTAATCTTCGGTCTGGAATAAATGCCAGAGTCGCTCCGCGCCTTTTTCGGCAAGCGTGTGGCGAATGCGAATCGAGCCGCGCAGCTTCTCGACATCGGCGGGCGAGTAGTCACGGGTAATTCCGTCGAATCGGGTGGCGTAATGACTGCCCAGTTCTTGGGCGAGGTACGGATCGAGCATGATGTCTCTTGAGAGTAAGTTGCGGAGATTGGTTACTAGGCAGTAGCTACTAAGAAATGGTGACGATGTCGTTGTAGGCGGGAAGCGTTAGAAATTCTTCCATCTGGTCCGACGTCATCAGGGTTCCGAAGAGCTCTGACGCTCGTTGGTAGTTGCCGCTCGTGTAGCGGTCCTCACCAAACTGGTCGCGGAGCTTTTGGAGCTCCTCCTTCAATACAGACTCGACGAGCGCGGCATCGATCAGCCGTCCGTCCTCGAGATGTGCTTTGTGCTTCAGCCACTGCCAGACCTGCGTGCGCGAGATCTCGGCGGTCGCGGCGTCTTCCATCAAGTTGTACAGCGGAACGCAGCCCATCCCGCCGAGCCAGGCGGCCAGGTACTGAACCCCGACGCTGATGTTCTGGCGTAGGCCTTCTTCGGTCAGAGTTCCGGTAGGCACTTGGATCAGGTCGCTAGCGAAGACGGAGACATCCTCGCGCATCACTCCCAGCTGATGGTCGCGTTCGCCCAGGACCTTCTCGAACTCTTCGCGGGCAATCGCCGCGAGGGCAGGGTGCGCCACCCAGGTTCCATCGTGACCATTCTTGGCTTCGCGAGTTTTGTCCGCGCGTACTTTGTCGAGCGCGGCTTGATTGGCCTGATCGTCATTCTTGATCGGAATCTGCGCCGCCATTCCGCCCATCGCGTGCGCGCCGCGTCGGTGGCAGGTCTGGATCAGTAGCTGGCTATAGGAGCTCAAGAAATGAGCGTCCATTCCGACTTGGCCCCGGTTCGGCAGCACGAAGTCCGCGTGCTCACGGAAGCGCTTGATGAAGCTGAAGATGTAGTCCCAGCGCCCGCAGTTGAGTCCCGCGCTGTGCTGGCGCAGCTCGTACAGGATCTCGTTCATCTCGAACGACGCCAAGATCGTCTCGATCAGTACCGTCGCCTTAATCGTGCCGACGGGAATCGACAGGGTCTCTTGCGCGAAGAGGAAGGCGTCGTTCCAGAGGCGCGCCTCCAGGTGGGTCTCCATCTTGGGCAGGTAGAAGTACGGTCCGGTGCCCTTTTCAATGAGCGCTTTCGCGTTGTGAAAGAAGTACAGCCCGAAGTCGAACAGCGAAGCGGAGACCGGCTTTCCGTCGACGAGCATGTGCGCCTCCTCGAGGTGCCAGCCGCGCGGTCGTACGAAGAGAGTCGCGATCTCCTCCGACAGCTGGTACTGCTTGCCCGTAGTGGGAGCGGTGAACTCAATCGTTCCGCGCACCGCATCGAACAGATTGATTTGACCTTCGATGTTGTTCGCCCACGTCGGCGAGTTGGAGTCTTCGAAGTCCGCCATAAAGACGTCGGCTCCGGAGTTGAGCGCATTGATCACCATCTTGCGATCGACGGGACCAGTAATCTCGACCACGCGTTTTTGAAGGTCGGCGGGAACGGGAGCGATTTTCCAATCGCCCTCGCGAATACTCGAAGTGTGTGGCAAGAAGTCCGGGCGAAGGCCGCGATCGAGCTCGGCCTGCCGCTCGACGCGTCGCTCCAGGAGATGACGACGGCGCCAGCCGAAGCGGCGCTCCAAGTCGGCGACAAAGGCGAGAGCTTCGGGCGTGAGGATGCGTGAGTAGCCCTCACCAATTTGCCCTCGGATCTCGATGCCCCTCTCGCGAAGAAGGGCAGCCACCGGCATCGTGCTACTGGTCATAAGAATTCCCGTGTTGAGCGCCGGCCGTCGAATCCACGGTGAGTCCTCCCACCTCTAGCGCTACAGCAACTTTACGCCAGACGCGCGCGAGCGGTCGGGCGAATGGACACAGAACATCTGAATTTTTTCGGGCGCCGAAGGACCTGCGGGAATGGTCCATTCTGGAGCGCTCGAGCGACCGGGAAAATTGCTCCGGATCGGCTCCGCTCTCGGGGCGTCGGCGGGGGGGCGCTGGTTTTCGCGCGAAAAATTATCCGCTCGAGCGAGCTCCGGATGGAGACCTGGCCTCGCCGGAAGATTTGTGCGAGTTCGGCCGATTTCTCGCGCCGGCTCGCTCGCTCAGGGCGCGGACTCGTCCAGCTCGGCCTTCCGGCTCTGGATGACTTCCAGGAGCTCCTCCCGCCGGGCGCGGAGCTTGAGTTTCAAGCTCTCCGCCGCATTGAAGCGGAAGAAGCTCGAGACGTCACGACGGGCGGCGCGGAATCGATCGCCCCAGCGCAGGGTGAGATAACCGAACAGCGGCGTGAGGAGCGCGGCGGCGATGCCTACCTCGGCTGAGCCTTGTTTCCAGCTGATGCACGAGATGCTGACCCACCAGATCAGGAAGAGCGCGATCCCGAGAAGCAGCTTTTGCGTCGCGACAATGTCGGAGTCCACGCGACGCAGCCGCGAGATCCAGCCGGTGAGCTGGTAGGGCAGCCACCAAAGTGCGGCGCCAATCGCGGCGAGGGGAAGGGTCACGCAGAGTTGGAGGATCGTGACCGAGACGAAGCGAAAGACGCCGCCGCGTGTGTAGCTGAGGTCGAGATCTTCCGGAGCGAGGCGCAAAAACTCAAGGCGATCGCGGAAGTCGGAGACCCTGCTCTGGAGCTCGTCCGCGGCGACCGGGTTCTCGACACGCAGCCTTCGAATCCCATTGACGTAGCGTTGCTCGCGCTCCTCCGGGCGCGTGCCGTCGCGCGGCGAGAGCCGCACCGCCAGCTCGATCAGAGGCAGGTCCTCCCAGTCGTCCAGCTGCAGCGTGACCTCGCGCAGCCCCTCGGCGATGCGGTCGGTCAACGCGCGAACCGCTGCGCGTTCATCGCGCTCATGCAACTCGATCCAGTCGCGGACCTCAATCGGCTCGCCGGCACGAATCGTCATGCGACTGCGAAAGCGCCCCTTGCGACCATAGTTGAGTCCGACCGGAACGATGCGAACGCCGAGCTCGCGGTCGGACCGGTTCTGCGCGCGAGCTTCCGCACCGAGCGCCATCCGCGCGGCTCCGGTCTTCAAGGTCTGGAGATTCGGCAGTGAGTGGCTGATGCCCTCGGGGAAGAGCGCGACGAGCTCGCCTTCGTCGAGAGCGTCAAACACCGCGCTGAACGTGTCTTTGTTGTCGGAGGTGTCCGCGCCGTCGATACTGCGGTAGACCGGCAGCGCTCCCATGCCGCGCATGATCGAGCCGATGACGGGCATCTGAAAGAGCGGCGCCTTTGCGAGGAAGCGAACCGAGCCCGCGGTCGAGATCATCATCGCCAGGGGATCGACCAGCCCGTTGGGGTGGTTGGCGACGAGAATCGCGGGTCCACTTCCGGGGATCTCGTCGCCGAGGTGGCGGCGTCGATAGAAGGCCTCGAAGGCGAGCCTTCCGATCGTGCGGAGGATGGGCATGGTGCGATGGGGGAAGCCTGGGCGGCGACCGAACGGGTGCCAATCTTCGGTCCCGAGTGCTCGGATTCAACCCTCTCGCCTACGGATCTGTTCGAACCGGCCCGGTTCGAGAACATCGGCCTCCCTCGGAAACTCCCGCAGCTTTGACGGGAATTGGTCAATTCGGCCTTGCCGCTTTTGATCTGGACGAGCCCCACTTCTAAGATGGTTCGACGTGCACCATGTCGTCCCACCGGCGGGACCCTGACTCGGTATTAGGAGAGTGTCTCTCTCCCGAGTGAGGAGCGAACGAACATCGAATCGGAATTCAAGTCGAATCTCAACAGGCGGTTAGAGTTCGGCGGCTTCAACTTTTAAGTCGTCGACCACGCATCCCAAGTGATGCGGAGTAGGAGTATCAGTTCTATGACGACAGGCAATGATCAGAAAGCCACGCTCAGCTACGGTGATCAAAAAATCGAGCTACCGGTCGTCGTCGGAACGGAGGATGAGCACGCTATCGATATTAGTAAGCTCCGGCTCGAGTCGGGCCTGATCACCCTCGATCCCGGCTACGGCAGCACGGGGTCCTGCTCCAGCTCGATCACCTTTATCGACGGCGAAAAGGGAATCCTGCGCTACCGCGGCTACCCGATCGAGCAGCTCGCCAAGAAGAGCACCTTCCTCGAGGTCGCCTGGTTGCTCATTCACGGCGAGCTCCCGAAAGCCGATCAGCTCGCTGACTTCACCAGTAAGGTCACGCATCACACGATGCTGCACGAGGACTTTGGGCGCTTCTTCAATGCGCTGCCCAAGTCCGCGCACCCGATGCCAGTCTGCGCCGCCGCCATCGCGGCCCTCGCGACTTTCTATCAGGAACCCGAGACGGATCAGAAAGTCGAGGAGACGATCATTCGCCTGATCGCCAAGATGCCGACCATCGCGGCTTACTCCTACAAGCACTCGCTCGGCCAGCCGAACATGTACCCGAGCAACAACCTCGACTACAGCTCGAACTTTCTGCACATGATGTTCGGCACGCCCTGCGACGACTACGAGGTCAACCCCGTCGTCGCCAAGGCGCTCGACATGTTGCTCATTCTGCACGCGGACCACGAGCAGAATTGCTCGACCAGCACCGTCCGCATGGTCGGCTCCTCCCGCGCGAACCTCTTCGCCAGCATCTCGTCTGGCATCAGCGCTCTGTGGGGATCCCTTCATGGCGGGGCGAATCAAAAAGTCATCGAGATGCTCGAGGCGATTGCCCAAGAGCACGGCTCCGCGGACAAGTTCCTCCAGCGAGCCAAAGACCGGGACGACACCACTCGCTTGATGGGTTTCGGTCACCGCGTCTACAAGAACCACGACCCGCGCGCCACGATCCTCAAAGGAGCCTGCGGCGACGTGATCAACAGCTTGGGCGGCTCCAGCCAACTGCTCGAAATCGCCATGCGCCTCGAAGAGATCGCTCTCAACGACGACTACTTCATCGAGCGCAACCTCTACCCGAACGTCGACTTCTACTCCGGCGTCATTTACCAGGCCATCGGCTTCCCCGTGAACATGTTCACCGTCATCTTCGCGATGGGCCGCTTGCCCGGCTGGATGGCGCAGTGGCGAGAAATGCGAGCCGATCCCGCCTTCCGAATCGGTCGCCCGCGCCAGGTCTACACCGGCGCGACCGAGCGGGCGTACGAGTAGGGAAGCGCGAGGCGGTTGGGCAGTGATCGCAATGTGCAGCCGCTCTCTTCACAGAAGCTGGGCGAATCCATATGCGCAAGAGGATTGCTCAAATGCGGGCTAGGCTGTCCATGACTCGCACTGCGCTCCTTCTCGCGGTGATTGGGATAACGGCTCTGCTCGGCTGCGGGTCCAACTCTACGGACAGGTTCCTGTCCGTCTCCGACTACGAGACCAATGTGAGTAAGCAGGTGGAAATGGCGCCACTCACGATGGAAAAACTTCGGGAGCACGGAGTCCGCCCGGAGTCGCAACTCAGGCTTGAGTACTTCTTCTACACGGATTCGGTCGCGAAGGCTGTGGCACTCGAGCGCGCTCTGCTCGACCTCGGCTACTCCTCGGAGCTCGATTTGTCTGGGAGTGACGACGGTAGTTACATCGTGACGGGATGGACGACGAAAATGCCCATGGACGATGACACGGTCGTGGACTGGGTTCGAAGCATGTGCGAGGTCGGATACGGCGTGGATGCGGAATTCGATGGGTGGGGGACGAATCCGAATCAAGACTAGGTCAGCGAACTTCTAATAGCCTCCGCCCCGTCAACGGCGGAGTTTTGTTCACGCGCCTTCGGCGCAATGACGAAGTGAGGTTTGAAGAGATGGCAGAAGCAAAAGATCCAACCGGGGCGATGAAGAAGGCGGCGGCGGCACTTCCGGATGTCATCGTGGGAACCTCGTGCAGTCAAACGTCCTTCAAAGCGGGGAAGAAGGCTTTCCTCTACGTCGGACCGGGCGCAAAGGGGGTCGGGTACAAAGCCATGTTCAATCTCGTGACGGGGTTGGACGAGGCCGCTCAGCTCGCGAAGGAGGAACCTGAACGGTTCGCGCTCGGTACGGGCAGTTGGGTGACGGCGAGGTTCTCCGCCGAAGAGCCCCTCCCGAAAAAGATTTGGAGCCGTTGGCTCAAAGATTCTCACGCGAAGGCGGCCAAGGGTGGAGCGGCAAAGAAGAAAGTCACTCGCCGGAAGAAGGCGTAGCTCGGGCCATCTCCGGTAGCTTCTCGCCGCAGATCAATCGTGTCTCAACAACTTCGCTCATGAATTTTCTACTCGTGTCGTGTCCGTCAACGACGAACAACGGAAACAGACGGATGGTAAATTTGCCTCTATTGCCAGTCGGTCAGAGTGATCGATGACGGATTCCAGCATTGAGCGTCAGAAGCAGGTCGAAGAGCTCGTCGACAAGGGCTTCGCGTATCTTCGCGAGCGAGAGTTCGTCTCCGCCCTCGGGATTGCGGATGAGTTGGAGGAGCTGCAGTTTACTGCTGCGTTTGATATTGGAGCGCAAGCGCAGGTTGGATTGGGGAACCTGTCGGCAGCTCTGGATCTGTTGGAGCGAGGGTTGGTTCTGGCGCCGGACTGCTGGCGCAACTGGCAGTTGCTGGGTAACTATCGCTCGGATAATGGCGAATACCGCGAAGCGATCGCGGCCTATGACCGAGCGTTGCAATGCACGGACGTCAGTGCCGATTCTGTGTATTTAAACAAGGGGATCCTCGCAAGCCGTTGTGGCGATCATGCTCACGCGCTCGAAAATTTCGAAAAGGCGATCGACCCTGAGCTTCGCCTGCCGGTCGCGTCGGCCAAGTTGGAAGTCTTACGCGAGATGGGCCGATTCGACGAAGCGCTGGTTCTTGCCGAGGAGTGCCTCGCCGAGCCGCGGCAGGAAGGGGACTTATCCGAATTGCTCGGAGGCATCGCGGCATCGCGGGGACGCGCTCAGCTTGAGCTGGGTGTCGGGCCGAAGGGAATTCGCCAAGCCTCGATCGAAGCCATCGACGAATTTGGCTGTCATGCGGAGCTTCTCGACCTGGTGAAAGATATTGATGGTGCGAAAGTGCTGTACTTCTTGATGGACGCGATTCCGGTCGACGATCACCCCGAGATCGACGAATTGGGTGGTGCATTCATCAATTGTTGGATGACGGCAGGTGACGAGCGAAGGGATCATGAAGAGCTAGTTCGATCGTCCGTTGCAGAAGATGGTTGGCGAGTGACTAGAACGATCGAGTTCTATGAAGTGAATCCAGCGCTATATCGGGCTGAAGATCCCGGCCAGCGACGTTACCTCGAGGCGCTTCAGCAGGGCATGAGTCTCGCCTACCACACATTTGAGCGAAAACACTCCCGAGCTATCGACGACGATTTCTATCGAGGGAAGAGAACGCGCGGCATTCCGCTCGTCTTCAACGATCTTGTCGAGATTGTCTCGGGCGACCTCTCGGGAAAATTCGGAACGGTGGTCTCCGTCGAGACTGTCGAACCTGAGCTCGAATTCGTGGTCCAGGTGAATGAAGATGGCGAGGATGTCGTCTTCGCCGTGGGGCAAATCAAGCGTCGATAAGATTGCTTGTATCGAAGAACAGACAGCGCGCTTGCGAGGCTGTCGCGGTTTAGGGGGCGGCAAGCTGGGCGAGGTCGAATATTTGGATTCGGCGCTCTCCGAGGGCGGTTCGAATCACTCGGTTAGACTACTTGGGCGAAGAACGCTTATGCTGAGAATGTAGAACCGCTGCTCGGCAGGCGGAATTCGGATCCGGCTGCTCGATTACCGAACGACTAGGTGCACCTCGATGAATCGATACGATTGGATTGTTGTTGGGATGTGCCTCTACGGAATCTATCTGATCGTGCAGGGACTCTTGAGCGCGATTAGTATCGCCGCGACTTCGGCTTTGACCTCGGTCGAGGTGCTGGGGATGTCGGGCACCAGGGAGGCCGGTTTTCTCATGGCCTTTGCCACGTCCTTCATTGGCTCGTGCCTGGTCTTCGGGTCGATGAAGATTGGATTGGCCACGTCGAAGAAAGTCGGCAACGAGGCGTATTCGCCTTCGGGGAGGACTCATGCCTAGCTCGTCGCTCCCGCGCGGAAGCTATCGGTTTCGGGCGCTCATCGCGGTGATCATTGCCGTAGCGGGCACGAGCGCCGTCGTTAGCTGGGTTGGAACGGAAGAAGTTCGGAATTCATTCACTCCACTCATTAAATCCAGTGTCTATGCGTCGCATCCTCGGGGAACGCATGCTCATGAAAAACTTCCGATAATTTATGGCTATGGGGCGGGGTGGAAGGAAGAACAAGCGGGGACGGCAGTAGCCGGCGGATGTTCATTCACTAGTTTTATAGATGCTGCAACCGGGCTTGTGCACGACGTCTCGACTCCCGAATCGAGAACGGCTGTCGTATGTCTTGAGTACTGGGTATGGCGGCAATTGGAGGACCCATGGGGGAATGAACCGAACAGCGACCAGTGGAATCGACTTCCTGCTCACTTTGGCTCGAAGCCGGGTGAGTAAGAGTGCGCAGGAGATTCCTTAGCAGCTGCGAGTCGTTGTTTCGTCTTTCCCACCGCGCACTGGTACGAGCAGCGCTAGCGAAGGCCATCGCGGGCTGAACGCCACCTAAATTCCACCGACTTGACGGACCCGTTAGATCTCGTGGTGTAATTCTCGGCGTAGACGATTACTTCTGACGAAGCTATCGGTTTGCTTTGTACCGACTCGACAGCTTGACACGATTTTTGGGTTCCAGTAGCTTGCCTCCGCGAGTCGCGAGCGAGCGTATGTGCCGCTCTAATGCATTGAACACCGCTACCCTCAATTTCAAGATCGGCTCGACGACTTTGCTTGAAGCGTGGGTAGCTTGATGGGAACGGACGCGGGGCAAGAGCGGCTAAACTTCGGCCGCGTCGGCGCGACCTTGCTCTTTTTCGTGCTCGCCAGCTTCGCCGCGTACTGGAGCGTGATCGACGACTTCTTCGTCTCGGACGATCTCGGGATTCTCATTCACCTGAGCGAGGGGAGGAAGTTCGACATCTACTCGAACTTCGTCCGTCCGCTCGTCTGTGCGAGCCTCGATCTCGACTATCGACTTTGGGGGCTGGAACCCCGGGGCTATCACGCAACGGGAATCTTGCTGCACGCGTTCAATTCTTGGGCGGTCTTCGCGATGGCTTGGATCCTCTTCAAGCAGAGCGATCTGGCGAAGACGGGAAGAAACTCGCTAGCCCTCCTGTCGGGCCTTCTGTTCGTCGTCATGCCGGGCCACACCGAAGCGGTGACATGGATCTCCGGACGTCCGGATATGCTCGGGACCTTCTTCATTCTGTACTCCTTCTTGGCCTACTTGCTGGGTCGCGAGCGGAAGGATGCGGGGCTCTACTTCGCCCTCTCGGGATTGCTGTTTGCCTGCGCCTTGTTCTGCAAGGAGTCGGTCATCATCTACCCGGCGATGATCGGACTCTTTGAGTTACGGCGAGCGTCGATGCAGAGCGGAACTCGCCACTTGAAAACGCTCCTCGGCCAATGCCACTGGCGCTTGATCGGATCGTTTCTGGCGATCTTCATCGCCTACCTCGGAGTGCGCGTTCTGATCCTCGGAACCCTGGTGGGCGGCTACGGAACGAACATTCACCTGACGTTCGACTTCGCGCGCATCGGAAACAACCTCGTCACCTATCTGACGCGTTGGCTGTTGCCTTTTATGCCGTCGGCCGAGACCTATGACCTGGTCGCGATAGGATTCCTGACGTTCGTTGCGGTTTCCGTCATCCTGGCGAAAGTTTTGGGACGAAAGCGCTGGCCGGTGGAAGCTCTGTTCTACTTGCTCGCCTTCTACGTCGCCGCTGCTCCGGTGATCAACCTGGGAGTCGCCAAGAACTTTCCAGATGGCGAGCGCCTGCTCTACTGGCCTTCCGCTTTCGTTGCGCTCGGGTTCGTACTCGTCGTGTCGTACGTCGCGCAGGGTGCACGTCTAGCGGTCGTCGGCTTCGTTCCGATTCTCGCCGCGCTCGCGTTCTTACTGGTGGGCAGCAACAACCACTGGAATTCCGCGGGAGAGTTCTCCAAACGAGTCGCGGATCGAATGCTCGAACCCTCGAGCGAGACAAGTTCGATGCAGTATGCGAACTGCTTACTGGAGATCATGGAAGATGGCAACGAGCTCTACGGGGAACGCAACTTTGCCTTCGCGTGGAATCGTACCGCTCCCCCTCAAAGAATCTTTAACTGCCTGCTGGCGGGAAAAGAGGACTGCGTGGATCTCGACTTTCGCGAGGTTTACCAGGTCTTCCGTCAGGATTGAGTTGATCTTCTCGGTCGGCTGGTACCGCCAGTAGGCCCGCGAGTCGGGAGCACGCGCGGACAGTAATCGAATATTCGATCGAGCTTCGGCCTCTATTCCGCGTCCTCACGAACGCTCGATCGAGGAACGTTCAATCCACCGACGATTGCAGGGGTTCAGAGCTTTCTCTAGAGTCGGATCGCAATGGTTTTCCCGACACGATTGCCCGGGTGCATTCCGGTTCTTGCCCGGTCGGGTCCGGACGCGAGTTGGTCCACTCTCGTGTTTCACGATCTTTCGATGCTCGCGAGTTGAACAACCAGTATGTCTTCGGGTTTTAAATCAGCGTCAACTCTGCCCGTTGGAATGAAGGGTGCGGGTGGTTTTGTAGGCACGGCCCTCATCGCCGCCGCGATGATTACGGGGATTGCCGTTGACGGGTATCAGCTAGTTAAGAAGTGGGGAGCGAAGCCGCCGGTAAGTGTTCAAGAGCTTCGGCTCCTCGAATTGCTCGCTTTTGAAGAACGCAATCTGGATTTACCCATCGTGATCCTGACCTCGGTCTTTCAACCGCACTCGATCGAATATTCTTTTTCCCCAAGCCCGACCGACCTGCTGTTCTTCTTCCCGCCTGAACTCGACGAGACGGAGCTGTCCGAGATCGCTGTTCCGGAGAAGAAAATCGCTCGTTACCGGCGTTGGCGAAAACTCGCAGAGGAGGCGGGCTTCACCTACAGCGGAGATCCGACCGACCTGCTGGACGGAACTCCAAAGTACATCATCCTCCACGAGCTTGACCCCGAGGCGGTTGCGGGCGTCGAGGCATGCAGCGAACTCGAACTGGTTCACTCGAGCTCCGGCGGAATCAATCGTTGGTACAAGGCGAACTAGTGGAGCCGCTTTTTCTCCTCAAGGTCGTGCTGATCCTTCTAGCACAACTCTTTTCCGGCTTGCTCGTCCTGCGTTGGTTGTGCGGGGCCGCCGAGTCGGCGGTTCGTCGGCTGGCCACCGCGCTCATACTCGGCCCAGCGATTTTGTGCCTGGAGATGCTCTTGCTCGGAGCGGGCTTCGGAACCTATTCCTATTCGCTGGTTGTGATTCCTTGGGTAATCGGTGGGTTGGTTTGGACAGCCCGAGCCTGCGTGCGCGGGACGCTGCGCCTGCGTCGCGTTCATTTCATCGGTTGCCTCGGCGCTCTGCTCTTCATCGCTGGCGCGTCGACTCTCGCCGTTCCGCCGACGCAAGGCGATCCGGCGGGCAACTTTGCCGGCTTCGCCAGACTCTACGCCTACATCGGTCACATCGATCCCGTCGCCGCACAAGCGCTCAGCATCAATGGGCACTTCGAGTATCCGCCACTCATTGCAGCCACGGAGTCACTGTTCTTCCTGATCGACCATGAAACCGGCGCCAATCTGCTCGCTCCGCTCTTTCCGATCTACTTGCTAGCGCTCTTGGCGCTCGGTTGGAGCGCACTCGCCGAGTCGGCTTCGCGCTCCGAGCGCATGGTCTACGCCGGGCTCCTGCTGCTTCTCACGGTGCAACCGACGACGGTGCAACTCGCGAGGCACGGCTATGCGGATCTGCCGCTTGTCGCGGCTCTCCTGTGGATGTTGATCGAGCTTCGCCGCTTGCTCGAGCGTCCAACCGGCGAGTGCGCCAATACCAGCGGACTTCTTCTCGCCGGACTGACCTTGGCGCTCACGAAACAAGAGGGCATCGCGCTCTCGATAGGTATCGCGGCGGTGCTGCCCATACTGCGCGGTTGGCGCCTGCTGTGGGTTCCCATGGGGATGGCCGCCGTCGCCAGCTTGTGGCCTCTCTGGATTGCCGGGCTCGAGCTCTCCGCCGGTTGGGTCTCCGACGCGGCCGGCGGGTTTTCCTTCGACCGGGTCTCGCGGATTCCGATCGTCGTCGAAGCGCTAGGCCGCTCCATCTTCAGCTATCACCGCTATCCGATCTGGAGCTTCGCGAGCTTTGCCATCGTCGCTGGATTAGTGATCTTACTTCGCGCTCTCTGTCGGCAGAGCTCACCCGGAATACGGTTGGCACTGATGGGTTTCGCGCTCCACTTTTCGCTCTACATCCTCGTCTTCAGTGTCACGGACGAAGACCTCGTGTGGCACTTGAGGACGGCTTGCGATCGCCTAGCTTTCCACCTGGTTCCGTACTTCCTGCTCGCGATAGCCGGAAACTCCGCGCTCGGAAGTTCGAGCCCGCAAGTCACTTCTCCTCGCTAGGACTTCGGTGAGGATCCCCGCAGCTCAATTATTCGAGCGGAGGAAGAGCGAGTAAGCGCTGGCCATAACGATCGGCTGCAGCGGTCAGGCCATTCGGTAAGTCGGTGAGAAAGTCGGAGAGGAGCTGGCGGACCTCTCGCGCTCGAGCTTCGGACTCGGCGGGAAGAACGGCGGGGCGGCTGGACTCGGCCCACGCGAGGATTTCGGTGGCGTAGCCGGAGAGGTAGGCGAGTGGCGCTCGGAATTCCAGGCGCGGATGGTCTTCGAACATCGGAGAGCTCGAATCGGAGAGCGCGAGCAAGTCGGCGTGGTCGGCGACCAGCAGCGCTCCGAGCTCTTGCCAAGAGGCGATGCCGGCGAGCTTGAGGTTGGCGGCGACGGTGGGCGGGAAAGACTGGCTGAGTCGGTCCGCGAGCGGGACGGGCGCGTTGGAACCGATCAACACCAGGTCGTAGGCGCTCAGCCAAGCAGAGGTGTGCTCGAAGGCGGCGCACCAGGTCGCGACGATCGTCTTCACGTCTTCGGTGGCGAGTTGATAGAGCGGGAGCCACTGGGACGCGATCCCTTCGGGCGCCAGGTGCGCGGCCATCTGGCGAAAGTGTTCGACGGCGTAGAGGTCGCTGGAGCCTCGCGTCCAGGGGTGAATCGGGTCGGAGGTGACGATGTCGAAGCGCTCCGGAGAGAGCGCGAGGGCGTGGCGCCCGTCGGCAATTTGGATGTGGGTGCGAGCGTCATTGAGGACGCCCGAGTTCCAGGCTTCGAAGTGACGGGCTCCTTCACGCACGGTCGATGAGATTTCAAAAATCTCGAGAGACTCGAGAGACGGAAAGTCGAGCAGGGCTCCGGCAGTCATTCCGGTTCCGAGGCCGATGACGAGAGCGGTCTTCGGCTCGCGATGGAGGTGCGCGGGAATCGTTCCGAGCAAACGTTGCAAGCGCAGATCGACCGGCGCGGTAGTCGCGACGACCTTGCCGTTGACGAGGAGCGAGCGAGCGCCGGGATGGCCCGCGGCACTCGCGGCGGTCTCTAAGACGCTGACGGTGGAGTCGCGCCCGACGCTGTGAAAGAGAGTGGTGGTCGTGTCGTCGGAGGGCGCGGGGCGGAGCGCGAACCAGCCCAGGAAGAGAGCGCCGGCGGTGGGGAAAGCGAGTCTTGCAAGGCCGCCTTGTTTGGCTTTGCCGAGGAGCGGAGCCGCCAACCACGCGACGGCGAAGGCGATCGCGATCGAAGAGCGCGGTCCGAGTTCGGGCAATAGGAAGAAGCCCGCTCCCAAACTTCCGAGCGTGGCGCCGGCGGTGTTGAACGCGTACAGCCGGCCCATCGCGCGCTCTCGGCTCCATTCGCCACGCGACTCCACAATGAGCGCGGTGCAAGCGGGCAGGGCCAGACCGAAACCGTAGGCGGGCGGAAACAAGGCGAGGCCCGCGAAGAAGGCTTGCGATGCCCACAGGAGCCAGGTCGCCGCGCCGCTCGGCATGCGGTTGGCGAGCACGCCGAACAGATCGCTCTCGCCGAGCTGATAACGCAAGAAGATGAGTCCCGCGAAACCGACGATCGGGATCCAGACCGCGCAGCTTTCGAGCAGACGTTGCGCACCGCCCTCGCGTGCGAGCAGGAGTCGCGCGCGACGACCGCCGATTCCGATACCGAGCAGGTAGACGGCGAGAACCAAGGCGAACGCGAAGACGGAGGCGCCGGTGACGGTGATCAAGAGGCGCGTCAAGAGCACTTCGAGGGCGAGGCTCGACGCGCCGAAGAGAAAGGTCAGGACGAGCGCCGTGCTCCTAAAGTTCGAGTTGATCGATGTTGCGAGCGTAGGGTTTGCGGGCTGCTCTTTTTCGGGCGCATCGCCAGTTCGCTTCGGCACCACCAAGCCCAGCGCGAGAATGGCCGCCAACAAATCGAGCGACGCACCGACGTACAAACCGCGGCTCAGTCCGAGGAGCGGAAAGATGACGAAGGCGCCGAGCAGTGCACCGGCGGCGGCGCCGAGAGTGTTCGCTCCGTAGAACTTGGCCGTGCCCTCTCCGGTCTCCGCGTCGTCGCCGATCGTGAGCTTGCCCATGAGCGGAAAGGTCGCGCCCATGATCACGGTGGGGACGAGCAGCAAGAGCGCGGCGACGCCACCGCGCGTGAGCAGGGAGTCCACCGGTTGCAGAGTCGCGAGCAACTCGGGCGAGGCCGCGGCCCAGACGGCCATGATCGCGAGCAAGGTCACGAACAAGCGGCGCGGGTTGTTGCTCGCCCGCACGCGCTCGGCGAAGAACCAGGCACCGAGGCCCATGCCCGCCATGAAGACAGCCAGCACGAGCGCGATGCCGATCGAGTCGCTGCCGGTGAGGCGCGCGAGCAACCGAGCCCACGCGACCTGGTAGACGAGCGCGGCGGCGCCGGACAAAAAGAAGACGACGTCGTTCTTTTGTGGAGCTTGCATTAGCTCGGCCTCAGCCTGTCTTCGTCCTCGCGAACAAGTTCTGGCGATTCGTGCAGTCCATGGACCCCGTGTCGGGTCGCGGCCGCAGGGTAGAGCTGGCTCTCGTGCCCCGAGGTAGCGGCGGTGGGTTCTTGCTCGTCCATGCTGGCGGACTGATTGAGACGGCGCGTGGCCGGGCTCGAATCAGCGGGGCGCATCATCGCATACCGGGAGGAGCTGCTGCGAGCCTGTGCGCCTGTTGGCGGGGGCATTCTCTCCGAGCCGGGGAACGCGTAGGATCCCGGCATGATTGAGGTCGAGGAGCTCGGAAAAGCTTATGGGGATCGCGTCGCCGTCGATGGCGTCTCGTTCACGGCGAAGGCGGGCGAGGTGTTTGGGCTGCTCGGCCCGAATGGCGCGGGCAAGTCGACGACGATCGGCTGCATCTCGGGGCTCTTGAAGCCGGGCGGCGGGCGGATTCGCGTGAATGACCACGACACCGTGAGCGACGGGCGCGCGGCGCGCGAGAAGCTCGGCGTGGTTCCGCAGGAGATCGCGCTGTACGACGAGCTGAATGCGGTGGAGAACTTGCGGTTCTGGGGCGGAGCGTGGGGGCTCTCCGGCGCGCGGCTGGAAGAGCGGACGAAACAAGTGCTCGAGCGGGTCGGGCTCACCGATCGCGCCAAGACGCGCGTCGAGGCGATGAGCGGCGGCATGAAACGGCGGCTCAACTTCGCCTGCGGAATTCTGCACGAGCCGCGTGTGCTGTTGCTCGACGAGCCGACTGCCGGTGTGGACCCGCAGAGTCGGCTGCGCATTCTGGAGTTGGTGCGCGAAGAGGCTTCGCGCGGGGCCTGCGTGTTGTACACGACGCACTACATGGAGGAGGCCGAGGGCTTATGCGATCGACTTCTGATCGTGGATCACGGGCGCGTCATTGCGTCGGGAACTCTGAGTGAGCTGCACGCCGAGATGGGCGAGCGGGATCTGTTGCGATTGACAGGATCGTTCGAGTCGGAGGCTGTGACGAGCGCGCTCGGCGAATTGGAGTTCATCGAAGTCGTACAGCGCGAAGCCGGTGTGTTGGTCGTAGCGCTCGCGAACGGCGCGCAAAACTTGCCCGCGATCTTCGGCGCGCTGGCCGAGGCGGGCGCCGAAGTGGGTGAGGCCACGTTGACGCGCCCCAACCTGGAGACGCTCTTCATCAAGCTCACCGGCGGCGCGTTGCGCGAATAAGAATCGTGCGCTTCATCCTCAAGTTCGCGTGGAAGGATCTTTTGCGCTCGTCGCGCGATCCGCTCGTGTTTTTGATTTGGATCGGAATCCCGCTCGGCATCGGGCTCTTGCTCAATCTCGCTTTCGCAGGTGGGGGCGGCACGGCGCCGACGGTCGAGCTCTTGCTCGTCGACGAAGACCAATCGCTGATCGGAGATCTGTTCGAGGAGGTGGCCGGGCATGAGCGCGCGAAGCTCTTTCAGATCGAGACCGTCTCGCGGGCCGATGGCATGGAGCGGATCGGTCGCGGCGATGGTTCGGCGTTATTGATCCTCCCGGCGGGTTTGACGCGCGCGGTATTCCGTATGGAAGCCGCCGAGCTTGAGCTCTTCACCAATCCGTCTCAACGCGTCTTGCCGCGCATTGCCGAAGAAGCGCTGCTCGCCTTCGTGGATCTGGTGTTCTATTCGCAGCGCGCCTTTTCCGAGCGAATGAGCGGGTTCGCCGAGACGGCGCGACTCTCCGAGGGCGCGCTCTCGCAGGAGGAGCTGGACGCTTTTTCCGAAGAGGTCGCCGAGTGCGCCGCGCTCTTGGAAGAGATGTTCTTCCCGCCCTTGATCGAGTTGGCGGCGACTGAGCCCGAACCGGCCGTGGACGAAGCTGAAGAGCCGAAGGGCCCGAGCTTTATGGAGCTGATGTTCCCCGGCTTCCTCCTGATGGCGCTGTGCTTCATGGCGGAAGGACTCTCCACCGATCTCTGGCGCGAGCGCGACGGCGGAACCCTGGCGCGCATGATCTCCACTCCCGGAGGCGCGCTGCCGCTCGTCACCGGCAAGCTCGCCTCGGGCTTCTTCCTGATGCTCGCGGTCAGTCTCGCGTCCGCGTTGATCGGCGCCTCGACCTACCAGCTCGGCCTCGCGGTCACGCTGCTCTTCGCGCTCTTCCCACCGCTCGCCGGCGTGACCTTTCTGGCGGGCTTCTTCCTCTTGCAGGTGCACACCTCCTCGCAAAAGGCGGGCAATCTGCTCGGCTCGCTACTGCTCTTTCCACTGCTGATGGCCGGCGGCAGCTTCTTTCCGATCGAGGTCTTGCCCGGTTGGCTCGCGACCATCGGTCGCCTGACCCCGAACGGTTGGGTGCTCGGCCACTTGAAGAGCGTGGCCTTCTACGACGCCTCTCCGGCGACTCTGATCTTGCCCGCGCTCGTGCTCGCGATTCTCGCGGGAATTCTGACGAAGTGGATCCTCTTGCGCCTGCCGCGCTTCATCGGCTCATGAGCTGCATCAAGAATTGCTTCAAGGGCATCGAGCTCTTCGAAGGTGAGCTCCATGAATAGCCGCGCGGTCTTCTTCATCGCGCGCGAGGATCTGCGGCTCATGATGCGATCCAAGGCGACCTGGCTGTGGGCTTTCCTCATGCCGGTCGTATTCTTCTTCTTCATGGGCACGATGCAGGGCGGCTCGGGCAAACCGCCTGGAGTCACCGACAACCTGCGCATGGTCGGGACGAGTGGTGGGGTGCTGGCGGACGAGCTCGCGCTGCGTCTGGAAGAGCAGGGCTTTGTGCTTGAGCGCGCGGAATCCGATTCCGCTCTGGCCGCGGATTCAAGAGAGGCCAAGACGCTGCGACTGCCCGACGGTCTGACGGCCGAGGTCCTTACGGGGGTGGCTCAGTCGGTTCAGCTGGAGGGCGGCGGCAAAGGCATGGCTGCCGAGCATGACAACGTGCGCATTCAGCGTGCGATCTACACCGTGCTCGCGGACCTGTTTGTTTTAGAGAACGCGAGGAACGCGCCGACGGCGGAGGCTTTCGACGAGCTCCGCGCGGCTCCGCGCGCGTTGACGCTCTCCGTTCGACCGGCGGGGCATCGCCGCGAGATCCCGCGCGGTTTTCAGCAGGCTGTGCCGGGAACGCTGGTGATGTTCACGGCGCTGGTTTTGTTGACGAGCGGTGCGTCGCTGCTCGTCATCGAACGCCGACGCGGGTTGCTCGCGCGGCTCGCGACCGCTCCGCTCTCGCGCCTTGAAGTCGTGATCGGAAAGCTCGGCGGCAAGCTCTGCCTCGGACTGATTCAGATCGGCTTTTCCGTCGTCGTCGGCACTTTTGTGTTCGGCGTCGACTGGGGCGGCCAGCTGCCCGCTGTTGCGCTCGTCTTGGGGGTCTACGGAATGTTCATTTCCGCACTGGGGCTGTGTCTCGGAAACCTGGCGCGCACCGAGGGCCAAGCGGTGGGGATCGGCGTCTTTGCGGCCAATATCTTGGCCGCGCTCGGCGGCTGTTGGTGGCCGATCGAGGTCACACCGCCTTGGATGCAAGCGCTCGCCGGTTGGTTGCCCACCGGTTGGGTGATGAGCGCCATGCACGATCTTACGAGCTTTGGGTTGGGACCGACCGCCGTTCTGACCGAAGTGACCTACCTCATCGCAGCGACCGGGTGCGCGCTTTGGCTCGGTGCCCGAAGCTTTCGATTTCAGTGAAAGCCACACAATCGGGTCGAAGCCTTTGCATCGAGCGGAATTCGATGGAACTCTAACCGCTCGCCGAACCCCAGCTCCGCGTTCGACCAGCACGAACACACCAAGTATCACCATGAATCGAATCCTCTGGCCGCTCGTCATCGCGCTCCTGCTCCCCGGATGTTGGATCGCTCGCACTCAGACCAACATTCCGCTCACACCCTCGCAGCTGGAAGGCGTTGCATCGGGAAGCACGACGGCGACCGAAGTCGTCGAACTCCTCGGCGCGCCGTCGGAGGTCGTCCAGCTCGGCAAGCGCAGCGCGTACCGCTATCAACACGTGATGTCCAAGGGCATTTCGGTGTGGCTCGGCATCGTCTTTCTTCAGAACAAGGACACCCAATCGGACCGTGTCTGGATTTGGTTCGATGAGAACGACGTGGTTTCCCATGTCGGCGCGAGCTTCGAAGCCGATCGTGCCGAGTACTCACTCCCGTGGTCGGACCGCGAGTGAAGTTCGCCGCCGTCTTTCTCGCGCTCGTTTGGTTGCCCGGCTGTTTTAGCTGGAGCTGGACGCGTGAAGAAATCGAGCTTCCGATCATCGAGGAGAGCTTGGCTCAGCTCGAATATGGCGCGAGCCTCGACGAGTGCCTCGAACAACTCGGGGCTCCGCTGTACCTCTGGGAGTACCGCAAGACCGGAATCGCTCTGGCTTGGGGATCGCTCTCGCGCCGGGACCTCGGGCTCTCGGTGAGTGTGCCGATCAGCGATCAGGCCAGCGGTTCGATCAACTACAACCACATCGACAACGATATCCAGGGGGTTGTCCTCGTGTTCGACGAGGACTATCGCCTGCGCTGGATTCGCCGCGGCTTTCTCAGCGATCTCGCTCAGGAAACTCGGGGACTGGCGGCGGTCGTCGACGACTAGAGCCGCTTTCGAGTGCGGAAGCTTTTTCTACTGCGCGCCGAATGAGCAAATTGAGGGGTAGATAGCTCAGAATCCGAGATTGAGGAGACCGATACAGGCTGCAAGCTGCCCCTCCAAGCTTGCCCACCATGGTATCCAAACTCGACCTCGCGCAATTTAGTGAAACCGTCTCCATTCCGACTCTCCCGGAAGTGGTGATGAAGCTCAATACGATGGTCGACGACGATAAGGTCGGCCTGGAAGATATCGGGCTGGTCGTTTCGCAGGATGCGCCGATCTCTTCCAAGGTGCTGCGGATCGCGAACAGTGCGGTCTACGGGCTTAGCGAGCCGGCGCGCTCGGTCGAGGATGCGGCCAAAGTGGTCGGTGCGCGTACCATTCGCAACATCGCCATGCAGGCGTCGATCTTCAATCGGTACGAACAGTACGAGGGGACGGACGGCTTCAACCTTCGCGGGATTTGGAAGCACGCGGTCTTCACGGGACAACTCGCGCAAGAGCTCGCGAAGCGTTCGCCGGTCATCGAGACGAGCTCTGCGGAAGAGCTCTATACCTGCGGCCTGTTGCACGATATCGGCAAGGTCGTCTTGCTTGAGACTCTCGGTGAGGACTACCTCGAGGTGTACGAGAAGTCGCGCGAGTCGGGCCGTGCCGTTCACCTCGTTGAAGAAGAAATGCTCGGCGTGACGCACACCGATGTCGGCGCACTCGTGGCCAAGCGGTGGGATCTCCATGAGCTGATCGTGAAGGTCATTCAGCACCACCACGGTCCTCGCTACGAGATTGAAGCCAATCCGCAAGTCGCAGTGGTCGCCATCTCCGATCAAATCGCCTACCGCATTGAAACTTCCGAGTTCGAAATGTTCTCGCGCAAGCTGGCCGCTCTGTCCTCCAATCTGTTGAAGCTCCCGCCGTCCGAGTTCGACGAGGTCTTGGAGTGGGCGGTCGACATCTTGCCGCTCATCGAAATCTAGCGCCGACGTGGCCTGGCCCACATGCCTCGGACGAGTCCATCGTTCGGTCCCCGGCTGTGATGACTTCTGCCCGCCGGCCTTTCGCGCGAGGATCGGATTCTGAGCAATGTCCCGTCTTGAGGGGTGAGAGCTGGATCAGTAGCTGAAGACGGGCTAGTCTCCCAATCCCAACCTTGGAGATGACTATGCCTATCCGACACGCCTCGAAGATTCTGCCCGCTCTGCTACTGGCTTTTTTTGGAACCGCAGCGCCTGTGTTCAGCATGATTCAAGTGAGTGAAGCGAGCGACGAGGAGGCGAGCGCGCCGCTCTCTTCTATTCCCGAGGTCGACCGAGCGCTTCAAGAGGCGGAGGCGGCGATCGCGAAGATTGTTGCGATCCCTGATGGGGAGCGCACGCTCGCCAACACGGTGGTTGCGGTTGACGACATGTGGGCTCGCCTGTGGGTGGCGACGGACATGATGACCTTTATGTCGGTCGTCTCGCCGGATGCCGATCTCAGGGACCTCGGTGAGACCGCGCAGGTGGAGATCGAAGCCTGGATGATCGGCGTCGGCAAACGCGAGGACCTGTTCCGCGCGATTCAGGCCTACGCGGAGAGCGGCTCGACTCCGGAGGGTGAAGGAGCGCGGCTGCTCGAGTTCATGTTGCGCGACTATCGTCGTGCAGGAATGGCGCTCGACGACGAGGCGCGTGCGGAGCTCACCGAGATCGAGCTGGAGCTGAGCCAGCTGGAGCTCGACTTCAAGAAGAACATTCGCGAGGAAGATGAGATCGTCTTGCTCACGCGCGAAGAGCTTGCGGGGGTACCGGAGAGTTGGTTCTCAGGAGTCAAGGAGTCGGAAGGTCTGTTCTTGGTGACGCTGGACAATCCGACCTACTTGCCGGTGATGCGCCACGGCACGGATCCGGTCGCGCGACGAAAGCTCTACGTTGCGCGGCGCAGGCGGGCCGGCAAGAACGTCGGATTGATCGAGGAGATTCTCAAGCTTCGTTCGCGTCAGGCCGCTCTGCTCGGCTTCCAACACGCCGCGGATTTTGAAGCGGAGGTGCGCATGTCCGGAAACGCCGAGGCGATCCAGGCTTTTTACGAGGAGCTTCGTCCCAAGTTGCGCGCGAAGGCCGAACTCGATTTCGCGGAATATCAGAGCGCGATGCGCGAGCACACGGGAGATCCAGAGGCACAGCTGAACCCCTGGGACCAGTCCTTCTACAATGACCGACTGCTCAAAGAAAAGTACGCGGTCGACCAAGAGAAGGTGCGCGAGTACTTCTCCGTCGCCAACGTGATCGACGGATTGTTCTCGGTCACCGAAGAGCTCTACGGTCTGGAGTACCGCGAGATTACGGAGACGGCTGCGGAGCAGGGCTACACGATGTGGCACGAAGATGTGCAGCTCTTTGAGGTTTGGGATCAAGCCAGCAAAGAGATGCTGGGTCAGTTCTATCTCGACCTCTATCCGCGCCCGAACAAGTACAACCACGCCGCTCAGTTCTCGCTACTGTCGCGCAAGCGCTGGCCCGACGGCTCTCTCCAAAAGCCGCTCGTCGCTCTGGTGTGTAACTTCAGCAAGCCGACCGCCGACCGCCCGGCACTGCTTCCGCACAGCGAAGTTCGCACCTTCTTCCACGAGTTCGGCCACTGCTTGCACAGCATCCTGACGAGTGCCGAGACGACCCAGTTTTCCGGCACTCGCGTCGCGCGGGATTTCGTCGAAGCGCCCTCTCAAATGTTCGAGAACTGGGTTTGGGATGCCGAAGTCCTCAAGCGTTTCGCCAAGCACTATGAGACCGGTGAGGTTCTTCCCGCTGAGCTGCTCGAGGGCATGCTTGCCGCGCGCAACCTCGGCTCCGGCATGTCGAACCAGGCCCAGGTCTTCCTGGGGAGTCTGGACTTGGCCTACCACACCGCTCCCGGTGGGGAGGTCGACTCGGTCGCGGTCGGCAACGAGATCTATGAGCGCGAGACGCTCTATCGCTCGACGCCCGAGACCTACTTTCACGCCGCGTTCGGTCACCTGATCGGCTACCAGGCGGGCTACTACAGCTACCTCTGGTCGAAGGTCTTCGCGCAGGACATGTTTGGTCGCTTCAAAGAACACGGCATGCTGAACGCGGAAGCGGGTAGCTATTATCGCAACAAGATCCTCGCGCCCGGCGGAACTCGCGATGCCAAGGAGCTCTTACTCGACTATCTTGGACGCGAACCCGATTCGACGGCTTTTCTGGAGCACTTAGGTCTCGATACCAGCAGCTCGAACAACTAAACCTACGAGCGGAGAAGAACGGATCGCCATCGACCGCTCTTCTCCGACCCCAATGTGCACCCCAAGAAACCAAGCCGTTGTCCGTTAGCCACGTTGCCCTGAACCCGTGATCGAGAGCCCCACAGCCAATTTTTCGGGATCCGAGTCGGCGCTGTTTAGCCCCGCCGAGATCCGGTCGCTCATGCATGCCGAGCATGAACGTGCGAATCGCTACGGGCATAACCTGACCTGCTTGATGATCGGTGTGGACCGAATCGAGCAGCTGGCCGATTTTTACGGGCACGAGTCCAGAGAGGAAGTCATCGAATCCGTGGTCGAGCTCTTGCTCTCCAAGCTTCGGGTTGGAGACTTTCTCGGCTGTCGGTCGGGAGATGACCTGATTGTCGCCCTGCCCTTCACGCCGTCGGAGGGCTCGCGTGCGCTCGCTCAACGCCTGCTGGCTGGCGCACGCGACATCTTCTTCTCGTCCGGCGGGCGCACGCTGCGCATCTCAATCTCCATCGGCGCGGCCTACTCCGAGGATCCGGCCTGCCGGGATTTCGAGGACCTCTACACCGCGGCGCAAATCGGATTAAGAGAGGCGGAGTTGGCCGGCGGGGGACGCCTGATCGAAAAGCGCGTCGAGTCGGAAGAACCCGACTCGGAACGCGAGTCGATTCGATCGGAGCTCGAGGAGCGCATCCAACAGCTCAAGGACTCGCTGCACACGGTGAACCCTCCCGCTCCGGAGATGCCCAGCGATTTAACTCTCGCCGAAAAGCTGCGAGAGCTCCTGACTGCCGACCCGAGTCTTTCCGGAGGATCGGATGCGGACTTGCAACAGCAGATTCAGGACTTGATGGCGCAGCACAATCGCCAGATTCAAGTTCTCGAACGCCGGATCGGAAAGCTCACGACTTCGCTCGACGCGACCGAAGGACAGCTCTCGCGAATGGCCCTGATGCGGGATGTCGATACGGGAGTCAGCTCGATCTACCGCGACGTGCAAGGGCTGGATGCCGGCGACGACGAGAAGGATACGAAGCGCGGATTGATGTCGTCGATCTTCGACGCGAACGTCCTGTTGCAGGAAGAGATCGCGCGCCGAGCAGCGGAGGGGTAAAGCCGGCCTCGCGACGTCGAGGTATCAGCCGGGCGTCGAAGAGAAACGTCTGCGCGCGAGCGCGAACCGGCTACTCGATCAATCCCAGCTGGCGGTACTTCTCGCGGTATTTGGCGTCGAGCGCGGTCTGTTTGTCCGTGAGGTCGATCTTGCGGCCGTCGATGTAGGCGGAGAGCACGCGAGTTGTGGGCTCGAGTGCATCACCATCGGTGAGAAACATGGTCGCGCGCTTGCCGACTTCGATCGAGCCCAGCTCGTCGCCAAGGCCCAAGAGCTCGGCAGGAGAGAGAGTGACCGAACGCAGCGCCGCCGCGCGATCGAGTCCGTGGGCGATACAAGCCGCGGCTTCATAGGGCAGGTTGCGTTGGCTTGAGTTGGTCCAGCTGGAGGGTGAGTAGGTGAGGCACCAGCGAATGCCCGCGGCCTCTAGTTTTGCCGGAAGCTCGTAGGGCTCGCGGTAGGACACGTCGCGACGGCGAGGCATGCGGTGCGCCGCTGTGATGGCGACCGGGACGTCGTGGCGAGCGAGTAGTTCCGTGCACTGGCCGGCCTCATGGCCGCCGACGATGATGAAGTCGAGCTTGCGCTCGACGGCCCACGCGACCGCGGACTCGATCTGTGCCAGTCCGTTGGCATGGATGAAGACTTTGCTCGTTCCCAGAAGGGCTCCGCCCAGAGCGCGCAGCCGCAGGTCGGTCTCCACCGTCGAATCATTGTGGCGTGCGTCGAGGTAGGCGGCGGCACTGTCGAAGAGCTCATCGAGCTCGGCGAGTTGGCGCTTGGAAGTTTCCATTCGCTTCGAATCGTCGCTTCCGAAGGGGCCAACACTTGGCCAGTTGAGGACAAGCCCTGCATCCGAAACGATCGCCATGTCCTCCCAGGTCCAACCGTCCATGCGAATGACCGTCGCGCGGCCGGGAATTCGACCACCGGAGGGCATGACGCCGCAGGTCAAGACGCCGTTGCGGCGCGTGACCGGGATGACCCAGGAGTCCGTGTTGATGGCGACTCCCGCTCGAACTTCGGGACTGACCGAGCCGGCCTCGTCAATGTCCAAGCTCATGTCCACACTGCCGATTTCCGTCAATCCCATCGTGCTGGCCAGTGCGACGAAGCCCGGATAGAGGTGCTGACCGGCCAGGTCGATGACCTCGACAGCGCCGTCGACGGTGATGGTCTGCCTGTGTTTTGCGATCTGCGCGATGCGCCCGTCGCGGAAGAGAATCGATGCTCTCGGCAGAGTGCCACCGGAGACGGTGTGAATCGTCACTCCTGTGAGAACGATGGCGCTCGGTTGTGGCGGCGCTTTGTGCCCCAAGTCCTGGCTCGACAGTGTTGTCGATAGGGCCGTCGAGAGAGCGGTTGCGAGCGCGCAGGAGGCGAGGCTTTTGATGAGGGTGTTCATGATTAGCGCTGGGAGGTGAGAGTCCGGTGGGTGCAACCGCAGTCGCCTTGAAGTGCGGATTCCATGTCGTAGCCCGCCCGTAGCCCGGCTCCGAACTCGTCGAATTCGGGGTCGTCCTGATCCTCGAGGTCGCCTGCCTCGTCGCCTTCCCCCTTCGAGTCTTTCTCCTTGGGTTTGGTCTTCGACAGAATCTTCTGAATGATGCGCTGTCGCTCTCGGTTCGCTTCCGCTCGCAATTCGTCATCGCGCCCAATCGAGAAGAGCTCACGTCCATCGACGAAGGTCCGCTCGCAGCGGCTCGTGTAGGAGAGCGGATTGCCCGACCAGATCGCGAGGTCGGCATCCTTCCCGACTTCGACCGAGCCCACGCGATCCTCGATTCCCAGCTGGATGGCTGGATTGATCGTCACCAACTTCAGCGCATCCTCCGAGGTCATTCCGCCGTACTTGACGAGCTTTGCGGCCTCGGTGTTGAGCCGCCGTGCATGGTCTGCGGAGTCGGAGTTGATCGAGGTGACGACGCCGACGTCGTGCATGATTCCGGCATTGCTGGGAATGGCATCGATGACCTCCAATTTGTAGGCCCACCAGTCGGCGAAGGTCGAGGCTCCGAGCGCCGACTTGGAGATGGCTTCGGCGACCTTGTAACCCTCGAGCACGTGCTGGAAGGTTCCGATCTTGAATCCGAGCTGGTCCGCGGTCTTGCACAGCATCAGGATCTCGTCTTGTCGATAGCTGTGGCTGTGAATGAAGCGCTCATTCGCCGTAATCTCCCCAAGCGCTTCGAGCTCGAGGTCGCGGCGCGGCGGCATCGTTCGACCGCGCAGGTCATCGGGGAGCGCCGCGTAGGCATCCAGCTTCGCGCGATACTCGCGACCGGCGAGCAATCGATCGCGAATGAGAGTGGCGACGCCCATGCGGGTCTGCGGGTACTCGTCGGAGATCTGCGTTTGCTGCGCGACGCGCTTCGGATTCTCGCCGAGAGCGAACTTGATGCCGGGCATCGCTCCGCTAAATCGCATGCCGTCCGGATGGGGAGCGCCCCAGCGATTCTTGACAACACTGTTTTGACCGCCGACCGCATTGCCCGAACCGTGAAGTTGATTCGCCGCGGTCATTCCACCGGCGAGCTGACGATACCAGTTGATGTCATCGGGATTGATCACGTCGTTCACGCGCACTTCGGACGTGACTCTCTGGCCCATCTCGTTGACGGCGCCGCTGATCCCTGTGTGGCTGTGGCAATCGATCATGCCCGGCGTCAGGTGTGCGCCCTTTAGGTCGATGACGCGCGCGCTCCCCGCGTCAGGGGCGCGCAAGGCAGGCCCGACGTATTGGATGAGACCGCCGGAGATGAGGACAGCGCCCTTCTCGATGATCCCGTCCGGACCGGAGGTCCACACGATGGCGTTGGTGAACAGCACGTCGTCTTGAGCGGGAAGCTCGGAGAGACCGTACGCGCCGAAAGGGGTCGGCCAACTCTCGGGAATCGCGAGAGTCGAGGATTCGTCGTCTCTTTCCGTCTCATTTGCTTCTGGGCTTTCGTCGTCTGAATCCTCTTCGACGGGTCGGCGCGTGAAGTTTGCCGCGATCAACTGGCCGTCCGAATCGGCGAAGCTGCCAAAGAGCTCTTCGCCGCCGAAGCGACCGGAGAAGGTCCAGGTTCCCGCGCGGCCGAGCTCGTCGCCCTCGAATAGAAAGTCGATCCGGTCGCCGGTTCGGTTCAGCTTGCGCGCCTGCTTGTCATGCTCGCCGACGGTCAGTGTCAGCTTTTTCTTTTTGAGCGTGAAGGACAGGTCGAGCGGTTCGCGCTCTGCCGTGCGCGCGATCATGCCGGTCCATTCGCCGTCGTAGTCTACATCGGGAGCGGGGTTGACCTCGTAGCGCCGCCCGCCAACCCAGACGTCGCGAATCTCGGTATCGTCGTCGAACAGAGCGCCGTCCGTCACGACGAGGTGCGCTTGATAACCGGTTGCGACGCGGCCCAGTCCGCCCGCGCCTTCGACTCCGAGCAGCTCGGCCGTACGCGTCGTCAACATGGCGAGCGCGTCCCGCTCCAAGAGTCCGTGCTCGATCGCGCGGCGCAGATTGGACCAAAAGGTCTTCTTGCGGCTCTTGAGCTTCGCCGTCGTCAGTGCGGTCGGAACCTCTGCGGCGATCAATCGGCGCGGGTTCGCCGGAGCTTGCTCCCAGCTCATGAGGCTGCGCAGACTGACTCGATCGGCTTGAGCAAAGCTCGCGACTTCGGGCTCTTTCGGGAAGTTGAGCGGACAGAGGACAGCCACGCCCAGCTCACGGATTGCCGCAAGTCGCCGATACTCCGTACCCGATCCCAGGAGGATGAGCTCGCGGTTGAACTCGGAAGCGAGGCGTGCGGCGCGCAGAGTCTCGAGCTCACTCCGCGAGTCGAACAGGAGTCGCGTTGCGTCGCGGCCGGTGCCCAGCGCTTCGAGCGCGGGGTGCGCGGCGGGCGGCTCGGTCAGCTGCGGTGCACGGCTATAGATTTCGAGCGAGCGCGCATACCAGTCGGCGTCGGAAAAGGTCTGGCGCAGGAGCGCGATCGAACCCATTTGCGAGGAGGGGTCGCCCGCTCGGCTCGGGCCGCCGGGACTCCAGTCGTAGGGCGCGGTTTCGAACGCAAAGGCCTGATAGAGCTGGCTCGCCAGTCGCTCTGCGGTCGCGCTCGCCGTGTCCGTCTCCGAATCACCCAGCGCCACAAGCTCGCTCGTTCCGCGCAAGACACCGCCCTCGGGCGACAAGCTTGCCGCGGTAAAGCCCAGCGAGCGCATCATCTCGCGGTCGTCTTTGGAGATCCCATCGCCGTCGAGTGCCGAGCGCTCGGGGGTGACCAGGGCATTCCAGTGCGAGCCCTGCTCGGTCGGCGCGGATGCCTCGACTTCGAAGTAGGGCTCGATCAGACCCGCGTAGATGAAGAGTCCCGTGCAGTCCCAAGTGCGAGCTCCGGCGGGAGCTTCGGCGCCGCTCTCCACGGAGACGATCATCCCGCCCTGCAACACGATCGTGGCATCGTCGATCTGTTCACCGGGCGCGGGAATCAAGGTCGCATGGACCAGGGCGTGCCAGCGCGGATCGATGTGGCGCGGACCGCGCTGGGGTGCCTGCGCAGAGACTAGGGAGGCGAGCGTGAGGAGAGCGCAAGCGAGGGACGCGAGCGACCTAATGGGACTTTGAAGGGCTGTCTTGTGAAACATGCCGCGGATAATAGCGCGGCATCCGTCGAGAAGAACGGCTTCTACGCAGCTCGAACTCTTAAAGCTCGGTGACTTGCGAGCCTGGGACCATATCGAGCTTGTCGCCCTTCTCGAACCGTACCCAGCACTTGGTTCCACCGTCGTAATCTGGCGCTCGCAGGAGGAGCTTGGCGGGGGAGCCCATGGCCGTGCAGGCGACCTCGCGAACCGTGTCCGCGCCGCGCCACAACCGAACAAAGGCATTCTCCTCCCAGACCTTCTGAATCGTCGTCGACTCCATGTGCCCGGGATGCACCTCGAGCTCGCGCGGGAGCTTCATCAAGACCTCCATGATTGAGTGGTGGAGATCTTCGAAAGTGGTGTGGTCCGGCCCGCGGGTGCCACCCACGGAATCCTTGAAGAGTGTGTCGCCGGTGAAGACGCGCTCTTCGTTGATGAGAAAGGCCAGCTGACCGCTGGTGTGCCCGGGAATATGAAGAGTGCGAATGTTGAGTCCACCGGTGGTGATCTCTTCGCCGCCGCTGAGCTCCACGTCGAGGTTGGCATTCAGCTTTTCAAACCACCGGCGCTCCTGGCTGCCGCCACACACCGGGCATCCGAACTTAGTCTGGAACTCGGAGTTGTGAGCGACGTGATCGATGTGGTGGTGCGTACACAGGACGTGGGTCACTTCGAGCTTGAGCTCCTCGATACGATCCATAATCGGTTGCGTCGGACCACCGGTGTCGATGATGACGGCTTTGCGCGAGGCAGTATCTCCAACGAGCCAGGTGTTGGAGAGCCAGTTATCGCTCATGGACTTTTCGACAATCATGATTCGTCTTCGGGTGGGTTCGGGGAGAGGCGGTGGCGAGCGGGAAGACTATTCGAATTCAATGACGGTGCGAATTCCGTCTTGGGCTTCCATCAACTCGAAGGAGCGGTTGATGTCGTCGAGCGGAAGGCGGTGGGTGACGAAGCCGTCGAGGTCGAGCTTGCCCTCCAAGTAGAGGTCGACGAGCTGGGGGACGTGGGTGCGTCCGCGCGCTCCACCAAAACTTCCGCCTTGCACGCGGCGACCGGTGATCAGGAGGCGTGGAATTATCTTGAGCTCTTCACCTCTGCCCGCGACGCCGAGCACGGTGCACAAGCCCCAGCCCATGCGCGCGGCTTCGACCGCTTGACCCATGACGTCGACGCGCCCGGTGGCTTCGAAGGTGTAGTCGCAGCCCATGCCGTCCGTCATCTCCAGGATCTGATCGAGGGCATCCGGTCCAGCGAGCAAGGTGTCCGTCGCTCCGTACTTGCGAGCGAGCTCGAGTCGCTCTTCGGATAAATCCACGGCGAGGATGCGCTCGGCGCCGCGCAGCTTCGAACCCGCGATGGCGCCCAAGCCGACCATGCCGGTTCCGAAGATGGCGCAAGTGGAACCGGGCTCGACCTCGGCCTTCCACAGGGCCGCCGCGATGCCCGTGGTCGCGCCGCAGGCGAGCAAGCAAGCGGCGGCGAGGTCCGCGCGCTTGTCGATCTTCGCCAGCGCGATCTCGGGCATGACGGTGTACTCGGCAAAAGTGCTGCACCCCATGAAGTGACGCATCGGCTCGCCGTCGCGCGAGAGCCGCGCCGTGCCGTCGGGCAGGTAGCCCAATCCCTGCTGCTCGCGAATCGAGAGACAGATGTTGGTCTTGCCGCTCTCACAGTGGGAGCACACGCCGCACTCGGGGGAGAACAGGGTGACGACGTGATCGCCAACGGCGAGGCCCACAACGCCGGGGCCGACGGCTTCGACAACGCCGGCACCTTCGTGCCCGAGGACAGTCGGAAAATAGCCCGAGGGGTCCACGCCACTCATCGTGTACAGGTCGGTGTGGCAGACACCGCAGGCGTGTAGCTTGACGCGCACCTCGCCCTCGCGGGGATCGGCGAGGTCGAGCTCTTGGACAACGAGCGGTTGGGCAAACTCTTCGAGAACGGCGGCGCGAATCTTCATGGGTGGGGCTCCTTGAGGTGACGGGATTCTAGTGGCGAGGTGGCGCGGTCGGCGAGTTTTCTTCCTCGAGTGACCCAATCGCGGGCAGGCTCGAAACTCCGTTCTTGCGGACCTCGGAGGGTTCGTACACTTTTGCCCATTCCGAGCGACTCTCGCCCCGCTCTGCCCGCTACTCTCCGAGCCGAATCTCGCACTCTCGGCCTCGCGGGGAGCCCGCGCTCCGCCGACCTTCAAACCACCTTTCAGAAACTCGCCATGGCGCGTCTGACAACTCTCGCTTGTCTCTGCTTCCTCTCCGCCTCGACGGTGCTTCACGCCCAAGGTCCGCCGAGTCCTGTCCGAGTCGCGGACGTGCGCGTCGAGCCGGTCCAGGTGCGGCGTAAGGTCACCGGTGAGATTCGGGCGGTTCGGCGCGCTCGAATCGCTGCCGAGGAGCCCGGTTGGGTCAGTGAGCTGGCCGTGCGCCCCGGCCAGGCCGTCGAGCAGGGAGCGCTCCTGGCGCGCCTCGACTCGCGCAAGCTCGAGCTGGAGCTCATGAATGCGGAAGCGGAGAGCCTGCGCGTCTCCGTCGTTTTAACCGAACGGAAAAATGCCAGCGAGCGCGCACAGGCGGATCTCGCCGCGCTCCTCTCACTCTCTGAACGAGGCGCCGCCAATCCGAAAGAGTTGCGCGACGCCGAGTTCGATGCGCGCGCGGCGAGCGCTCGCGAGCAGCAGGCCGAACATGAGCACGGCGCGCTCGAAGCCCGGGCGGAGCTTCTTCGAGCGAGAATCGAAGACACGGTCATTCGCGCGCCGTGGGCGGGTCGCGTCGTCGCTAAACATACCGAGGTCGGTCAGTGGGTCACGCTGGGCGGCGACGTGGTGGAGCTGGTCTCGATGACGGAGCTCGAAGCTTGGCTCGTTGTTCCTCAGCAACAGTTCGGCGCGCTCGAGCAGTCGGTCGCCAAGATCGAGCTGCGCATCGACGCGACAGAGGAGACCGTGTTCACCAAGGACTACCGCAGCGTTCCGCTCATCGACCCGCGCGGCCGCAGCTTCGACCTGGTGGCAGATTTGGTTCAAGACGGTCGCCTGGCGGCCGGGATGTCGGTAACCGCGTGGGTGCCGACGGGCGCCGAGAAAGAGAGCACGCTGGTGCCGCGGTCGGCGATTCTGCGCGGCGAGACAGGCTCCTATGTCTACGTAGTGACGCCGGGTGCTGAGGGTGCGCCGGCGATGGCCATGATGATGCCGGTCGTGGTGACGTACTCGATCGGAGACGATGCCGTTGTGCTCGCGCACGGCCTTGCGCTCGGCATGCAGGTCGTCACCGAGGGTAAAGAGCGGCTGTACCCGATGGCACCGATCATCCCGCTTCCCGCGGGCGCAGGCGCACCGGATGAGGCGGCGGGCCAATGATTCAGACGGCGGTCAAGCAACCGGTTTCGGTTGCGGTGGGTGTGCTTCTCATTCTGCTGGGCGGGATCGTTGCGTTTCAGCGGATCGCGATTCAGCTGACGCCGAACGTCGAGGACACGATCGTCTCGGTCTCGACGTTCTGGGAGGGCGCGAGTCCGCACGAGATCGAGCAGGAGGTCATCGACGAGCAAGAAGACAAGCTGCAGGGACTCTCCGGTCTCAAGGGCATCACCAGCAAGAGTCAGCAGGGCGTGGGCGGAATCCGACTCGAGTTTGCGGTCGGGACGCCGAAGGAAGTGGCGCTGCGAGAGGTGTCGGAGAAGCTGCGCGAGGTACCCGAGTATCCGAGCGGAGTCGACGAGCCGGTGATCGAGGCTTCGGATCCCGACACGAAGGACTACATCGCTTGGGTGGTGTTGGAGACGACCGATCCGGTGCTCGACATTCGCGACCTTCAGGACTTCACGCTCGATCGAGTGGTCCCGATCTTCGAGCGCATTCCCGGCATGGCCGAGGTCAACGCGTTGGGCGGGCGCGAACGCGAGGTCCAGATCCTGTTCGATCCGACTGCGCTGGCCCTGCGCGGGCTGTCGGTGGATCGAATGGTTGCGGCGATCCAGAGCACGAACCAGAACCGGTCGGCCGGTGAAGTAGCGGAATCCCAGTCGGATGTCCGGCTGAGGCTCGTCTCCAAGTATTCGAGTGTCCGGCAAGTCGAGGAGACCGTCGTCGCTCAGACCGAAGCGGGGCCGGTCCGATTGTCGGATGTTGCGACGGTCGAGGAGACTTTTAAGGAGCCGCGAACCTTTGTGCGCTCACGTGGGCGACAGGTCATCGCGATCAACTTTCAGCGTGAAATCGGCTCCAACGTGATGGAGGTCATGGATCGCTTGCGGCGCGAGATTGAGCGAGTCAATCAGCCGGGCGAGATCCTGGACCGGCGCGCGCGGGAGTTGGGGCTGAGCGGAACGCTCAAGCTCCAGCAGGTCTTCGACCAGACCATCTACATCGACGACGCGCTCATGCTCGTGCGCAACAACATTTGGATCGGCGGAGCGCTTGCGATCTTGGTGCTCTTGCTCTTCTTGCGCTCGCTGCGCAGTGCCGGAATCATCGCGCTCGCAATTCCGATCTCCGTGATTGGAGCGGTGGTCTTGATGGTCTCGCTCGGTCGCTCGGTGAACGTGATCTCGTTGGCTGGAATGGCCTTCGCGGTCGGCATGGTGGTGGACAACGCGATCGTGGTGCTCGAGAACATCTACCGACACCTCGAGCTCGGCAAGAGCCGCTTTCAAGCGGCCGTCGATGGTACGCGCGAAGTCTTTGGCGCAATCTTGGCCGCGACTCTGACGACCGTCTGTGTGTTCATTCCGATCTTGTTGATCGAGGAAGAAGCGGGCCAACTGTTTCGGGACATCGCTCTCGCGATCGTGGCTTCCGTCAGCCTGAGCTTGGTCGTCTCTGTCACCGTGATTCCGACCTGCGCCTCGCGGCTCCTGCGGGCAAGGCGCACTTCCGATACGGAGAAGAGTCGACTCTCGCTCCCGCGCTTAGTCGGGAATGGCGTCTATTGGCTGTGTGGCAGCGTGACCGCACGCATCGCCTTGGTGCTCGCCTTCGCCGGACTCTCGGTAGTCGGCACGCTCGCTCTCATGCCGCCCGCCGACTACTTACCGGTGGGCAATCGCAACCTGTTCTTTGGTCTGATGATTCCGCCGCCGGGGTACAACCTCGAGCAACGTTCCGACCTGGGAGCGCGCGTCGAGGAGACCATTCGGCCGTTCTGGGAGGCGGGCCAGCTCGAGCGGGGAACCGCGGACTACGCGAAGGCCGAGGCCGCTCTGCCCGAGGTTCCGACCTTCGACTTCGCGACCATGCAGCCGGGAGCGCCCGTTGTTCCCGCGCCACTGGAAAACTACTTCTTGGTCGCCCTCGAGGATGTGCTCTTCCACGGGGCGATCTCCGACGATCCCGAGCGCGTCATCGACATCTCCGCCCTGTTCGCGCACGCGACTCGCGGGGACGTGGCTCCCGGCGTCTTCGCTTTTGGCTTCCAGGTTCCGCTCTTTCAGTTGGGCGGCAACTCCGGCTCGGCGGTGAAGATCAACTTCGTCGGCGATGACCTCGACGAGGTTTCGGCCAGCGCTTTCGCCGTCTTCATGGAGATGATGATGCAGTACGGACCGGGCACCACTCAGCCGGATCCGGCGAACTTCAACGTGCCCGGGCCCGAGCTGCGAGTGGTTCCGAATCTGGTTCGCCTGGCGGAGGCGGGGTTGTCGCCGGCTGAGCTCGGTCTGGCGGTGCAAGCGCTCGGCGACGGAGCGATTATCGGCGACTACGAGGTGGGCGGACAGACGATTGACCTGAAGTTGATTGCGAAGGAGGGCGCGTTTCTCGGCGACCTGGGCGAGACCCCGATCGCGACCCCGCTCGGAGGAGTGCTGCCGCTCTCGAGCTTGTGCGAGCTGCAGCGCGTGAACGCGGCGGCGCAAATCAACCGCGTCGCGCGGCAGAGATCGGTGACGCTGCAGTTCACGCCCCAGGGTGTTCCGCTGGAGCAGGCGGTGGCGGGAGTGGCGAGCTTGCTCGAGCAGAAGCGCGCGGAAGGCGCAATTCCTCCGGGCGTCGAGACGAGTTTTTCCGGTTCGGCTAGCAAGTTGGGCGCGGTGCGGAGCGCCATGCTCGGCGACGGCACGTTCGCGGGGATCCTCTCGAGTTCCCTGGTCCTCGCGCTCTTGGTGGTCTACCTCCTGATGTGCGTGCTGTTCCAGAGCTTCCTGCGCCCAGCCGTGATCATGTTCAGCGTGCCGCTCGCAACGCTGGGCGGTTTCGCCGCTCTGCAAGGCGTTCACCTCTGGAGTTTGTCCGATCCCTACATGCCGCTCCAGAACCTGGATGTGCTGACCATGCTCGGCTTCATCATCCTGCTCGGCGTGGTGGTCAATAACGCGATTCTGATCGTGCACCAGTCGATCAACTTCATGCGTGGAGTATCGGAAGACGAGAGCGGCGAGAAGCTGGCCATGACGCCGCGGCGTGCGATCGCCGAGGCGACGCGCAGTCGTGTGCGGCCGATTTTGATGGGCACGCTGACCTCGATCGGCGGAATGGCGCCGCTCGTGTTCATGCCCGGATCGGGCTCCGAACTCTATCGCGGCTTGGGCAGTGTGGTGCTGGGCGGACTCTTGGTCTCGACGGTCTTCACGCTCGTGCTGGTCCCGCTGCTGTTCTCGCTCTTGTGCGACCTCCAAATGAAGTTCGGCTGGCTGTCGGAGTCCGCGAATAGTGATCTCGAAGAGAGCGGTTCCGAAAGCTCGAAGCTCTCCGTCAGTCCCGGTGTAGTTGCGCTCTTGGTTTGCTGCAGCGCGCTGCTTCTCACGGGCTGTAAAATTCGACGGCCGTCGGAGGAGGATTCGCTCAGTCGGACCGGGAAGCAGCTCGGGCGCAGCGTGCGAGCAGAGCGGCTCGCCGAACTCGACGAGCGCGCTGGCGAGCAACGAGAATTGAGAGAACGGACTTCTCGCGAGTCGAGTGCAATCGGAGACCGATTGGGATCGCTCGAAGACGGAGAGACCTCCGACGCTTGGGCCGCCCGCGAACTCTCCTTGGATGAGGACTTGGTCGGGGGCGAACAGAAGATATTGAAGCTCGCCCTGACCCGCGCCTTGGCGGATGCGGAGCAGTACAACTTGGCTCTGCGCAGATCTCGGCTGGCGCCGAAGATTTTCGCCGCAGAGGTCGCCGCCGCGGACGCCGCGTTCGATAGCTCCATCTTCGCTCGAGTGGAACACGAGAAGGTCGACCGACCCAACCCGGTGCCGCGCGTCTTCAATGCCGCAACGAATAGTTTCGTGACCGTCGGCGTGGGCGAGAGTCGCTCCCGGCGCTCAAACCTCTCGCTCGGTTTGCGGCGCAGTCTGGAGAGCGGCGGCACCGTCGAGGCGTCGACCTTTGTCGAGCGCTTCAACAATCGGACGGTCGGCCTCGAGTTCTCACCGGATCCGGCTTGGCGATCTGGGCTCGCGCTTACCGTCGAACAGCCGCTCCTGCGCGGCGCGGGCGAGGAGGTCAATCGCGCTGAGGTCGAACGCCTGGAGTACGGGCAAGAGCGCGCAGAGGAACTGGCGCAAGCCGATGCGCTCGCGCTCGCGGCTGCGACGGAGACGGCTTACTGGGATCTCTTCGAGGTCTGGCAGGAGTTCCGCATTCTCGAATTGTTGATCGACGGCGGTTCCGAAGTCGAGCGCGTCTTGTTCGAGCGCCAGAGTTTTGACACCGAGCCCGCGCAGTATTCGGATGCGCTTGCGACAGTCGAGAGTCGGCGAGCTCAATTGGTTCGCGCGCGACTCCGCCTGCGCATGTTTTCCGATCGGCTCAAGGCGCTCGCCCAAGCGCCGGAGTATGCGCCTGGTTCAGAGGTCTTGATCGAACCGTCCGATGTGCCCGATGCGGTCGGGCTTCGCTTTTCGCTGGAGCGTGACATTACGCGAGCGTTGAAGCGGCGGCCGGAGATGCGGGCAGCGCTGTTTTCGATCGAGGACAGCCAACTGCAAGAGCGCATCGCGAAGAACCTCGAAGGGGCTGACCTGAGCCTGATTGGAGAGCTGTCTCTGCTCGGCGAAGACGAGGAGATTGGAAAAGCGAATCGCGAGCTCGACAACTTCTTGAGCTATCTGATCGGGCTCAGTTACGAGCTGCCTGTGGGGAATCGAGCGGCGAAAGCCGAGCGGCGGCGCGCGCGGCTGGTCGGGCGCGAAGCGGCACTTCGCTACGAGGAGACGGCGCTCGCCGTCGTGATGGAGGTCAAAGCCGCGCTGCGCGAGGTCGAGACCAGCTGGCGACTGATGGAGGCGACGCGCAGCCTGCGTCTCGCGCAGACGGAGAATCTGCGCGCGCTCGTCGCGGAAGAGGAAGAGCGCACAACGCTCAGTCCGGAGTTCTTGTCGCTGAAGTTCCAGCGGCAGGAGCGGCTGGCGCTCGCTCAAATCGAAGAGGTCCGTGCGAGGTGTGACTATCAGCGCGCCTTGGTGGCCTACCGGCGGGCGCTGGGCGGAGGGCCGGCTGGCGAGGGAAACTAGACCGCGACTCGCGCATCGCCGGGCAGGCTGATGTCGACGAGGTGCGGGGTGTAGATCAGCTCGCGCTCGAAGAGTTCGGTGAGGACTCCACGGGATTGCATGGTGGTCAGGCCGTCGCTCTCTAGGATTCGCATCAAGTCGCGGCCGAGAAAGGGCTCGGAAACTGTGGCGAGCATAACCGCGGCGCTGGCGACCGGACCGGGTGAGAGCGAGACCGGCTCCGAGCCACGCAGGCAAGTCGAGATCTTTTCAATCTTCGATTCGCACCAAACCCCGCGGTGCTCAAGCGTGAGAGTGACCTCGGGATGAACATTGATCGGGAGCGTCTCGTAGGTCTCCGGCGCGGGCGCTTGACGCAGCCGGTTGCCGGGCTTGCAGACGTACAGCTCAAGCTTGCCAGGCCGGTGAATCGAGAGCGCCAGCTTGTAGCGATCGAGCTCGGATTGATGAGCGAGGCGCTCGGCGAGGAGGTCGGACTGTTGGTTGCCCTGTAGCTCCTGAGCGGGATTCCACGCCGAACTGTCGGCCCAGCTCATGAAGGCCAGGCCGCTTGAATCGATTAGGTCGAAGAGCGAGTCAATGTCGTAGAACTGCTCGCAGGGATGCAGGTAGCGATCGACGAACTCGGCATCGTCGACTTCATTTGCGCTCTTCCAAGTGGCGTTGTCCGGCTGGGCGGAGGCGAGGTTGCGCACGAGTTCACGAGCGACAGCGAGGCGCTCGACCAGCGGCTCGGAACTCTCGGTCAGCGCTTGGATGGCAGCGGCGACGCGTTGCATCGGATCGCGTTGGCCGTAGACCATCAGGGCGATTACGCCGTGAGGAGCGAGGTGCTTGCCGAGGGCTCGGAGAGCGGCACTCGGATCGGTCAGGTGGTGGATGACGCCCGAGCTGTGGATGATGTCGAAGTTGCGCTCTTCGAGGTCGAGTTGCTCGAGGTCGGACTCGAGCAGGCGCAGGTTCTTGAGACCGCGAGCGGAAACTTGCGCTTCGGCTTCGGCCAGAGCGACTCGGTTGAGGTCGACGCCGAGGAAGTCGATGTCGGGCTGGAGGCTGGCTGCACCGATGAGACCGAGCGCGCGTCCGCAGCCCGCGTCGAGAACACGGATGGTGCCAGCGGTCTTGCGACTCTGTTCGGAGAGCGAGAGCAGGTAGCGCGCGTCGAAGCCCAAGCGAATCGTCGGAGTCCCGCTCGGGTAAGGGAACTGCTCGTAGAGCTCGCGCACAGTCCGGGTGGTCTCGTTCATAGAGGAGACCTTCGACTGACCTTTCGAATCGCTTGAGGGGGCGAAAGCCGGGTATCGAGGATCGTCCCGTTCTTGCGCGCGAGTCCGTCGTGCGAGCAGCTAGGCCAGCTCGAGAATGACCTGCAGACGCAGGAAGTCGACGTCTTTGACTTCGATCGCGATCGGATAGCCCTCGGTGAAGGAGAGGCTTCGCCGGCCAACGCGAATCTTGATCGTCGGGCCTTTGAGTTCGGGGCGGTCGCCGATGGATCGTGCGGGCAAGAAGCCGAAGACATTGAGCTCTTCGAGGTGAACCTCGATGCCGGCGCGCGAGACACGATGAACCTTGGCTTCGATGCGCTCGCCGATGTGGGGCTCCATGAACTGGCAGATCTTCAGGTCGCCGACGGCCGTCTCGGCCATCTCCGCGATCTCAGACTGTTGCGAGCAGTGCGCGGCAACGTGATTGAGGTCCTCTAGGAACTCGTCGGTGCGAAGCTCTTGTGCCGCTTCGTCAGCGCGGTTTTCAACCGCCCACAGCCAGCGGTGCACAATCAGGTCGGGATAGCGTCGGATCGGGGATGTGAAGTGAAGATAGGCTTTCCGCGCGAGCCCGAAGTGAGTGGCGACGTCTTCGTGGTCTCGCACTTCATAGATCGCGCGCTCGACCAGACCCATGATCCGCCCGATCAACGCTTCGGCATTCGGCCGGTTTCTTGCGGCTCGAATCATCCTGCCGATGTCGCGGCCGGTGAGGCGCTGCTTGTCGGGAACGCGAATGTTGTGCTGTTCGAGCAGCTTGGCCACGGCTTCGATCTCTTCCGGGTCCTTCTCGGGATGAACGCGATAGATGGTCGGCAGGCCGCGCTCGACGAAGAGGTCGCCGACCGCCTGGTTGGCCGCGAGCGCGGTCTCCTCGATGAGCGTGTTACTGAAGTACTTGGGATAGTCGACGATCGCTTTGACTTCGTGCTTCTCGTCGAAGACGAACTTCCGCTCTCGCGAGTTGATTCGCAGCGAGCCCTTGGCGTCGCGCAGCTTCTGCTGTGTCTTCGTCCAGCGCTCAAAGAGTCGAAGCGGTTTTTCCAGAAAGGCGAGCGCTCGCGCTTCCTCGGTATCTTCGCCGTTCAGCAGAGCCTGCACGTCCTTATAGGTACAGCGCTTCTTACTCTCGATGACACTCTTGTGAACCTCGGAGTGTCGGCGCTCACCGTTCGCTTCAAACTCCATGACGACGGAGTAAGCCAATCGCGGTCGGTCGGGCACGAGCGAGCAGAGCCCATTGGAGAGCGTCTCGGGAAGCATCGGCACCACTTGGTCGGGCAGGTAGACACTGGTGCCTCGCGCGAGAGCCTCGTCGTCGAGAACGGAGCCGGGCCTGACGTAGTGAGCTACGTCGGCAATGTGTACGCCGATTCTGACCGCACCCTCCTCAAGAGCATCGATCGAGATCGCGTCGTCATAGTCCTTCGCGTCGGCACCGTCGATCGTGAAGATCAGCTGCTCCCGGAGATCGCGCCTGCCCTCGAAGTCCGCTTGGATCGGGTCGGACGGAAGGTTCTCGAGTTCGGCGAAGACGTCGGGCGGGAAGAAGGTGCGGACGCGGAATGAGCCGAGCAGCTGCATCTCTTCGGAGTCCTGATCTCGGTAGGGGGGTGGTCCCGAGTTCATGTCGCCGAAAGCGGCGGGCCTCGCGTCGATGCGCTCGCGGCTGGAGTCGGGCTCGTCAGTGGCGGATGAGCTCCGCGGACCGGCTTCCGAGGCGGATGGTTTGACTTCGCCCTCGCTCTCGACCGTCCAACCTCGGTCAGCGGTCTCGGGTTCCGGTTCGGAAGAGCCTCCCGTCGCGCGAAGCAAATCTTTGAAGCTCTTAAAGCCCTTACCCTGTTCTTCCTGATCCATGTTCAAAGGATAGAGCAGCTTTCCTTATTGATCACGAAAAGCCGCGTGGGATTGATTCTCGAAATCGACGCCAAACCTCGCTGAATCGGGTAATCCTGAATATGAGCAATTCATCATGTTTGGGATTTAGCGCGTTCATGAGTGTGAGGAGTTCTCCTAAGAGGGGGAGGAACTCGAACCACTGGCCCGGTTTACGACTCAAAGGTCGTTAGAGATCCCGCAGCACGAACAGGGGTGATTCGCCGCTGAAGGCGGATTTCAGGTCATCGATATCCCGAGAAAGTCGCGATTCCGCGAGCGCGTGGATCAGCCTTTCCACCGGGAGCTGGCCGGGGATCGCAGTCGAAGAGGCCGAGCGCTCTTGAATGGCTGCTAGGTACTTCGCCCCCAATCGCAACTTCCTGCCCCATGGAACCCGGTATGAAATCTCCCCTAACGAACCATTTATCGACAGTAGGCCACTCTTCTAGAGCGACCACATTCCAGCGTTGGATAGGCCGGCTCGCGCTTCTCTTTTCTGTATTCGTCGGCGTAGGTTTTGCGCTACCGCTGCCGGAGACACAGGAAGACTTCTCGCTCTCTCCGAGACTCAACGCGCTCGTACTCTCCGCTCAAGGCGATGTTCTGGGACCGGAGAGTGAGTGGGGTCGGCAAAAGAACACCATTGCAGGCACTAGCTTGTCCGTCATTTTGCCCGACGACAGTGATCTCTCTAGCGCGCGCAGATCGGAGTTGCTCCTACTCTCGAAGCACTTGTTCGAGCAGACGGTTGCGAGCTCGACTGGCCAAATCGGAACTTGGCTGTCGGACGGAACTCTCGCCGGAATCGAGTTCGAGCTGTTCGGAAGTAACGATCCCGTGTCGGCGCCTCTTGCGGCTGATCGCCTAAGCACGATCGGAAGGCTCGCGGGTCTCGATGATGCGGGTCAACCCGCGACGCTGGGCTGGGTCTACTGCTATGACGCAGCGAAGCTCCAAGCAAGAAGTACAGCACTCGCCTCGACAACGGGCGGCGCTGTGACGACGAGTGAAACCCTGTTCACCGGGCCCGTTGTTCAAGCTAGCGGAGAGGGAAGCTTCGCCGTGTACTTGCAGACCGTTGACTCGCATGTCAGGGGAGACCTCGTGTCGAACGGCGGTATTCGCATCAATGGCAATGACAACTCGGCTCTCGAGTACCTGAGAGCGGGAGCCAATATCGTTGCGACTGGGACGGGAACCACTCTCGGCAGTCGATTCACAGGGACTCCGGTCGTGTCCCTGCCCACTCCGCAGCAGGCGGCGCTTGCTTATGAGAATCTGGCAAAGGCGAACAGCACCTTTTTCAACTCGGCGATTACAATCGTCGACGACGGAGCCGGCGGCTTCGAGACTTCACAGGGGATTCCGATCAGCGGGGTCGTCTACGTCGTAGGAGACATAACCGTCAGCTTGAGCGGGGCCACAGGCAACTTGACCTTGATTGCCGAGGGCAGTGTTGAATACTTGGGCAACAACAACTCGATCGATCCCGCTGTCGATGCTCTAACCACGTGGGCGATCAAGGATTCCAATGGACAAGTTGATAATGACGTTGTGGTCTCCGGCACGGGCAACAGTTTTACAGGCCGATTCTTCGCGCCTGGTGGGACGGTTGAGGTGGCAGGCAATGACACGACGATCGTCGGTAGCCTTTACGCGTGGAAGGTAGTCGTTGCAGGTGAACGGCAAAGCGTCGGAGACGGAACGATGCCCTAGGCCACGGAGCGCCACAAGCGAAGCCGGGAAGCAAGTCGCGTGCGATTTGCTTCCCGGTCTTCGTATTGGAGAGTTTCAGCTGCTTGAAGAGTTGAAGGGTGCTCCCTCCGGTGCGGGCGCCGAACGAGCGGTCTGGCTAGCTTTGGGCGGTGACGGAGTCCGTCGCGTAGTTCTGAAGCTCGCACGGATGGGACACGAGGACCGAGAACAGGGACTCCTGCAGGAGTATGAATGGCTCGTCGCTCTTGCGCATGACCAGCTCCCGAAAGTGTATTCGTCCGGAGCGGACACGAGCACGCTCTGGTGTTGGATCGCAATCCAGTACGTCGAAGGTGCCACTTTGGATCGAGCCTTAAAAGGTCTTGAAGTCAGCGCAGTTTCCGACTTGTTCTGGCAAGCCTGCTGCGCTCTCGATTTTCTTCATGTGGGGCATCAGGTCGTTCACGGCGACGTCAAGCCTCAGAACATGATCGTCGAGAACTCGCCTGGGCGGGCCAAGCTGAATTTAATCGATCTCGGACTCTCCGGGAGATTGGGTGAAGGCGAAGCGGGGATGGTTCGCGGCACTCCACATTACGCAGCGGCTTCCGTTCTTCGCGGTGAACGACCGTCCGTGGCCAGTGATCTTTACGCACTGGGAGTCTCGTTTATCGAGGCCTTGGGCGGCGAACGCGAGAGACGGAGCGGTGCCGAAGGATTGGTGAGCCCGGACCTCGATCGCGTTCTATATCGCCTCGCACTTCAGGACGAAGACACTCGCTACTCCACGGCCCGTGAGGTGATGCGCGATTTGCGGGAGCAGGTCTCTCCGTCGGCGCTGCGGGAGGAGAGTGCGTACCTGCGGCCGGGCTTCGTCGGTCGATCAGCGGAGCTGCTCTGGACGGATGGCTGGCTCACCGAGTTGCGCGATGGCAACGCGAAAACGAGCGCCGTGCTGGTAGGCGGAGAAGAAGGGATCGGAAAGACTCGGTTCCTCGAGGAGGTTTGTCGCCGGGCGAGCCGTGAGAAGATGCGGATCCTTCGACAGTCTTCTCACCGCCACACGGAGGGTGCCTACTCGCACCTGATCAGTAGCCTTGATGCGCTCTCCGTTTGCGAGAAGAGCGAAGAGGAGCTCTCAAGTCTGCTCGACATCCGAGAGCGTCTCAAGAGTGCGGGGGAGAGCGAACGGTTCGAGGGCATGGGAGAGCTTCGCGACGCTGCGCTTTGGCTAGAAGTGATTCGGTTGCTTCGGCGGGCAGCCAGCAAACGTTCGCTGTTGATCGTCTTTGATGACGTTGGGCAGGAGTCCTCATTGCTTCTCGAATTCGTGGGCTTTGCCTTGAGAAACACGAGCAGGACGAGGGTCGGGTTTCTACTCGCGAGCTCCGAATGGAGCTCGCTAATTATCGAGAAGGAGCTGCGAGGCTTTTGGAAAGTTGAGTTGGACCGACTCTCACTCTCGGAGTCCAGGCAGCTCATCGGCACGATTCTCGGAGCCGAGACCTGGGGGGAGAAATACTGCGAGCAGATTGCTGTCGCGACGGTCGGCCATCCACAGTTTTGCGTGAGTGCCGCAGTCGCCGTTCTCTCCGAGTCACAGAAGTCACGCCCGGATATCCCTAGCGTGATTTATGACAGGCTGCCGACGACCCTCGCGAGTGCCTTTGAAGTTCAACTTGAAGCGCTCACAGCGGTTGAACGCGAGGTCGTTAACCGTCTCTCCGTCGTGGATCGGTCGGCGGTGCCAGAGATCGAGCGCGCGCTGACCAGGGACGTCCCGAACCGTGAGCAAGTCCTGCGCTCTTTGGTTCAGATTGGGATTTTGGTGCGAAGTAATCCGCCCATCAGCGAACTGGGAACGCGGCACAACCGCTTGGAATTCTCGTCGGAAGCTCTACGGAGTCACGCCTACCACTCATTGGATCCTGCTCGCCGAGTTGAGCTTCACAGGCGAGCTTTCCGCGCTTGGTCGATGGTTGAGCCTCAAGGTGATCGAGATGTCGCCCTGACCCGCCACGCGTTAGCCTCCGAATCAACGGAGAGAGTGCTCGAGCGTGCGCAGGAAGCGCTAGAGCACCTGGTCGTGACGCGGACCTTCCGAGATGCGGTTCAACTTGGCGGTCGGATCCTCGCGGCGGTGGGGGACACCGCGAGCCCGGCCGAACTCGCGACCATTCACGCTCCCCTGGGAGACGCGCACGTCCGCCTTGGCGATCTCCACAAGGCACGTGAGGCTTTTGGAGTCGCGCTGGAGTTCGAGACGGACGGCGTTGGCCTCTCAAGAGTTCTGCGCAAGCGCGCCTATGTGCTGGATAGCCTCGGAAAAACAGATCAAGCCAGTTCGGATTTGCTGAGGGCGTACGGGCAAGACGAGCGCGAAGACCCGCGCGGCCGCATCGCGATTTGTAAGTTTCTCGGGATGGTCGAGTATCGGCGCGGCAATTCGATGGAAGCAGAAGATTGGTTGTGGCGAGCATTCGATGGAGTTTCCAATCCGGAAACGGACGACAGAGTCGCAGCTATTTGGAATAACCTCGGCGCGATCGCCAACTACCGGGGCCGGCCGATTGAGGCGGGGCGGTACTACAACCGCGCGCTTCGCACTCATGAGCGAATTGGTGATCTGGACGGTGAGAGTCGAACGCTGATCGGGCTCGGCGCACTTGCCATGATCAGTGGCCGCCTAAAGGAAGCCCGTGATTTCTTCTCCCGATCTCTCTCGATCAAAAGGCGATTCGGTTATCGAAGCGCGATTGCACTCACGCTGTCCAATCTCGCGCAACTCGACCACTGGGAAGGTAGCTTCCGAGCGTCCATTCGAAACTACGAAGAGGCGCTGGAAATTCGAATCGAGGTCGATGACGTAGTGGGCGAGGTCACCACGCGTGCGCACTTGTCGGAGGTTTGGCGGCTTAAGGGTGAGCTGGCGGAAGCGCTCGAGCAGGCGAACCGGGCGATCGAGAAGAGCGCCGGGCGGCAGGATATAGCGCGGGTGAACGCGCTCTATGCCTCGGGCTGCATCGAATTGAAGTTGGGGAGAGAAGTGGCGGCGATGCGGGCCGCGGAGGAGGGGTTGAAGCTCGCGAGATCCTGTGAAGCGGCAGCAGACGAAGCTCTGCTGATGGCGCTCGTCGGAGAAGCCCGTTCCATTTTCGACCCCAATCCAAACAAGCCTCGAGATTACTTCAATGAGGCCGAGAAACTTGCTCGCCAAACACAAAACCCTCGAGTGCTCGGCTCCGTCTTGCAGACCCGTGCGGAATGTTCGCTGGTAAGCGGAAAGTTTGGAAATGCCGAGATTGCGGCCATTGAAGCCGAGGCGATTGCGCAAGAGCTCGATCTGCGATTCATGATCGCACGTGCGGAGCTTGTAATGGGGCAGGTGGTGAGCGCGCGGGGCGAGCTCAATGAAGCCTCGCGTCGGCTCCATCGTGCGGAGGAGTACGCCTTGCTCTTCGCCGCTCCTGAATTCACCTGGCGTGTCTATTTAGCGCTGGGTGAGTTCCACAAAAGGGAAGGGCGTGATCAGCGGGCCTTTCAGTGGTTACAGAAAGGGCTCAGTGTGCTCCAATCAACGGTGGAGAGCCTCTGCAGTGACGAGCTTGCGAAGACTTATCTGGAGAGACCCGACCGTGTTGCGTCGCTAGCGGATATGGAGGCCTGGTTGAGTGAGTAAGCAGAAGACCTCTATACTTAAAAGCATTCGAACCGACTTTCGTCCTGGTCATGCCGGGTGCCCGATTTACTCGTAATCCGAAATGTCACCCTCAATCGACCCTAAGAAAGGCGCCAAAGAGCGCTTGCTTGGCCTGAACCGTGCTGTTCACGCCAAGCTGGATCAGCCCGTTGTCCTCGAGAGCGGAACCGGGGACGAACGCCAGTTAACTCGCTTGCTTGAAATCGCGAAGGCGATGAATCGCATTCACGATCAAGATCAGCTCTTGGCCTATGTGAGTGAGCGATTGAGAGAGTTGTTCGATGCTCAGAATTCATTCGTGATTCTGTTCGACTCGGAGGGGGAGCCCGTTATTCAGGCCTCGCATGTTCGAGACGTAGATTGTGGCAGCATGCCCGTAAGTCGCACGCTCTTGGAGTACGTTCGCGGCTCACGGGAACCGCTGATTATCGATGATGCCGCAAGCCATTCCGAGCTTCGCAGCCACAGCAGCATCGAACAGTTGAAGATTGCCAGCGCGATGTGCGCCCCATTGATCGTCGACGATGAAGTGATAGGCATCCTGCAGTTCGATCAACGCGGAGACCCCCACCCGTTTCCGAGCTCCGATCTTCGGCTGCTCTCACTATTCGCGGACCAAGTCGCGACGGTGCTCAATAACCAGTGTTTGCTCTCGCGCGTGCAAGATGCGCTGGCAGAGACGAAACTGACTCAGTCGCGCCTCGTTGAGTCCGAACGGTTGTCAGCGCTTGGCGAAATGGCCGGGGGCATTGCTCACAACTTCAACAACACGCTGTTTGTCGCCCTGGGGCTCTGCGATGTGCTGCTCGCGAAGGATATCCAAAAAGATGTCCGTGATGCCGTTGACCGGATTCGAACGTGTTCGCTCGATGCGGCCAACATGGTGCGGCGCCTGAGAACATTCTCGAATGGACCTTTGTCGGATTCTGGCGAGCTAACGATTCTTCCCTCTACGGTTGTCTCCGATCTTCCCATTCTGACTCGCCACAAATGGAAGGATGAGGCGGTAGAGCGCGGAGTTCGGATCGAGATGCGCGTTGAAGCCGGTACGACTCCACCCGTGCGAGCACGAGCCGCTGACCTCCGGGAGATCTTGACGAATCTGATCTTCAACGCAGTGGACTCGATGCAGTCGGATGGCAAGATTACGATTTCTACGGGCACGGAAGGCGAGCGCGTCTTTATTCGCATTGCGGATGAAGGCGTGGGGATGGACGAGACTCTGCTTCGCAAAATATTCGAGCCCTTCTTTACGACGAAAGGTGCGAAGGGGTCGGGCTTTGGACTCTCGACTTGCTGGAGTATCGCCCGAAGTCTAGGTGGCGAGATCACCGTGGACTCCGTGGAGGGTGAGGGCAGTACATTTACCCTTTGGATGAGATCCTCCCATGAGGCGCCACGGTCCAAGCGTCCTTCCGCCAAGCTCTCGACGGTACCGGGGCATATTTTCATCGTGGATGACGATCCCGCTGTGCTTCGAACGATGGTGGAGCTGACGCGATTGCTGGGTTACCAGGTCAGTTCCTTCGGGTCAGGCGCGGAAGTCTTGGACGCTCTAGAGCTGAACGAACCGGATCTCCTTTTTTCCGACGTGGGCATGCCCGAAATGAGCGGGAATGATCTGGCTCGCCGAGCATTCGCGCTGCGACCCGAGCTCCCCGTCGTGCTGCTGACGGGCTGGTGCGAAGACCTCGCGCTGGATCCAGAGATTCACGAGTTCGTGGCTACGGTTCTCACTAAGCCGGTGACGTTGGATCTCCTAAAAGAGACGATCTCTCAGGTCCTTCGCGCCAGGACGAGCTAGCGAGATCACGCGTCGTCCTGATCCGGGCAAAGTGCGCCGCCCGTGGTGAAAGTCCATCGCTCTATAAGTTGCTGATTCCCGATCAGCTCGGTGCCCGAAAGCCGCACTGAATCTTCGGACTCGGCTTCGATCTGCGGAGCTCTAACGGCGGCTACAAAACTGGCCAAAAATTTGCCGCTTATAGAGACCAGCACTCTCACTGCGGACGGCTAGGAAATGCAGAGAACCCGCTAACGATCAGGTCGAGATCCCCTGGCGATTGCGAAGAATTCTCGACGACGAAAATCACTGTATCGCCAGCGCCTGCTACGGAATCTCATGATAAGTTTCCAAGGTACATCTCAGATTCGACATTCCCGCTCGAGGAGGCTCCTTTGATGCCCCCTCGCTTTCTTAAGAAGATTTTCACCATGATTTCCCACCAACGATTGTTGGGTTCTGCAGCTCGCCTTGCCTGTTCTCTGACCGCCGGCCTCGCCTTGGGAGCGGCAGCGAATGCTCAACTCGACCCGATTCTGTTGACTCTCGATCAGACGGCCTATGAAGCCGGGCAAGTAGCTTCGATGACTCTCGAGGGACAGCCCTTGCACATCCCTTTTGCCATTATGGGGGCCGCTCAAGGTCCCACGGTGGTCCCCGGAATCGGAACGTTCGGAATCGGGATGACCCCGGCGCCGATCATGATGCGACTCCCGCGGATTCGGCCTTCGGGCAAGCGGGTCTATACCTGCCTGTTCGACTGCGATAGTCCGCTTTTGGATACCTCTTACTACCTTGAGATCCTGACGGTTGATCCCGTCACGGGAGAGTACTCCGGGCTCTCCAATACGATCATTCTTCAGCAGCTAGAAGGCGATTGTGGAGCTTGCGTCGAAGAGGCGGAAGCCGATTCGGCCGCTCAGTCCCCGTCTGGCCATGCGCTCTGGTTGCCGGGAATCGGCACTGATTTTGTATTCACTCCCAGTGGCTCCTTCTTCGAGCGCACCGATGAGACCGCGCGTCTTATCGGAGTCGTTACCAGCGAGAGCGATCCGACCAAGTCCTTCGCTGTCGACGTGACGTTGAGCGACCGAGTGGACCCGCTCGAACCCGGATTCCCGCCGGCAGGCAGCCCGAAGCTTGAGCTGATGTCCTCTGCCTACCTGTCGAACGGTGGTCTTGTGGACCCGCGTAACTGGCGATACTACGAGAGCTTTTCCGGTGTCCTGACGGGGCTCGACTGCTTCGAAGGAGCCGTCATTCAGGTCGATCGTCGCGGACCCGCTTTCCAAGTGGGCAAAGGCGCGAGCGGTAAGAATGTTGAGTGGGGCGGTTCAGGCTGGATCGACTACACGACGCTCGCTCAACCGATTTCCTGCGGCTCGTTTCCGGCGAGCGGAACGGGCGACTTCAATCTGAGTACCCGCGTCGATTGCGTCGACTGCACGGAAGCAACGACAAAACACGCCATCACGATGCCCGGATTTGGAAACAAGTACAAATTCATCATCGGCGGGGACTTTGAGCAATTCACGAACGGAACCGCGCGTCTTGCCGGTGTCATCGAGAACAACGATGGGGATCCGCTCAATCGCTGGGCTGTCGATATTCAATTCGGCGACCGGATGAACCCCGGTTCGGCGGCTTACCCGCCGGCCGGAAGCCCGAAGCTGGAGCTCGGATCGGGCTCCTACTCGGACAACGGTGGCGTGGTGGATCCGGCGACCTGGTTCTACTACCAAGACCTTCAGGGAACTCTGACCGGTCTGGATGCCAATTCCGGCGACACGATTGTTCTCACGCGTATGGGACCCGCCTTCCAAATCGGTCTCGGAGCGAGTGGCAAGAACGAGAGCTACGGAGGATCCGGCTGGCTTACCGTTGAGTACACGGCGGCTGGCTCTCAACAGACTTCGACGAGTAAAGGCGATATCAATATCGATATCGGCGGAGACTGCGAGACGGACCCGTGGCCCACTTGGCCCTGGTAGGGAAACTGGCTCGATAGAGCCCATCGATTGGAGCTTGGCTCCAGCTTGATGAAATAGGCGCCGCATCGTCCCTTGAGGGGGAGGGTGCGGCGCGCTTCATTGGGGGGAAAGTCGAGAGAGCGGCCAGATCGAAGCGAGGAACGGCCGATGAAGGTGGATCTGGTGGTGAGAGCGATCCGCGTTCGCCAGAGTTCTCCCCCCGTGGCTGGTACGGTTTTAAGCGCTCCTCATGATGAACGGTCTTCGAATCTCCGGTTGGGGAACGGCTCTGCCCGAGCGCACGGTGACCAATGCCGATCTAGCGAAGCGCTTGGATACGACAGAGGAGTGGATTGTCGAGCGAACCGGGATTCGAGAACGGCGGATCGGTGGCACAACCTCGGGGCTGGCGACGGAAGCTGGCGCCCGTGCCATTCAGCGAGCCGGGCTCCAGCCCGAAGATATCGACCTGGTCATTCTCGCAACGACCACTCCCGATAAGACCGTTCCGGCGAGCGCGCCGAGCGTTCAACATGCACTCGGCCTGACGTGCGGGGCCTTTGACCTCAATGCCGCTTGTTCGGGATTCGTCTACGGGCTGGTTGTCGCTCAGGGAATGCTGCGTACCGGTCTCAAGCGCATCTTGCTGATTGGATCGGAAACGCTGAGCAGAATCACCGACTGGGAGGATCGTTCGACATCGATCCTCTTTGCCGACGGAGCCGGCGCCATCGTCGTGGAGGCGACCGACGGAGATGGGATCTTGGGGTGGGACCTACGAGCCGACGGCGGCAACCTCTCCGCGCTCTACTCCGATGTCGGCGGCACGTTTCAGATGCAGGGGCGAGAGGTCTATCGACGAGCTGTTCACGCGATGGTTGAGTCCTCGCAGCATGCGATGAACGAAGCCGGAGTGAGGCCCGAGGACATCAAGCTCTTGGTTCCTCATCAGGCGAATCTGAGGATCATTACGACCTCTGGGCGGAGAATTGGCATTCCGCTCGAGCGGACCGCTCTCGTGCTTCAGAAGACAGGCAACGCGTCTGCAGCCTCCATCCCACTTGCCCTGGAGAGCGCACTCGACGGGGACCGACTCGCTCCCGGCGACCTGGTACTTTTTTCCGGGTACGGAGCGGGCATGACGGCCGCTAGCGCCGTCGTTCGCTGGTGAGACTCTGCCGCCATTGAGCTTTCAAAAAACTGTCGAACTCCCGCTTAGGATTGGGCGGCAAGTTGCCGAGTTACAGGTTTATGTCCCTCCGAGAAATCAAAGCCCTCGTTAAATCTGCGTCGGGAACGAAGCCCGACGATAGCCGCGGCCAGATCGTTTTGCTCGATCGCATCAACTCCATGCGCGAGTTGATGGACAAGGGGCAGCAACATGACTTGGTCGCTTTTCTGCAGTCCGCCAGCATGCTGACCGAAGTGTTGGCTCAGCCGGGAACTCTCACCGCAAATCGCATTTCTGATGCGGCGATCAAGTTGCTCCAACAGGTCGAGCATTCCTTCGATACGGGAGTGGAGCGCGTCTTGCCCGCACTGCGATCATTGGGCTACGAAGAGGAAGCGTGTTCTCAGGAAGAGAACACATCACTGAAGGTCCTCACGGATCAGTGCCTCGGCGAGATTCTGATTCAGGTTGGAGCGGCTTCTGTGGAAGACGTGTCCGAGGGATTGAATGCTCAACGAGCAACGGGCGTCCGCATCGGAGAGGCGCTCGTGATGCTGGGCAAGGTCACCTGGGATCAGGTGGAGAGTGCGGTTCGCCTTCAACAGAAGCTGCGGACCACGGTCGAGAAGGCAGCGGGCATTTCGCTGACGGACTGAGCGGGATTGGCCCGGCTCACACGAGCTTCTCAGTAGAGGGCTGAGCCACTCACCATCGAGTGAGGCGTGGAACGTGCGGTTCACCCAGCCGATTCGTTACTGAATAGCCCAATGGCTGGGAAGTAATCCGCGGCGAATCGAGCTGCTCGAAAGACCGCCGAAGGGATCCCGGTGGGAAGAGCGATCGGATAGGCGTAGTCTGCGTTGCGCTCGACGCGTCGATCTACAAGGATGTGTGCTTGCCCAGTCGCGGCAGCTCGATTCGCGCTAGCGCATCGCCGCTCCAGTGATCCAAGCCGCCCCTTTTGCGATTGCCCCGCGAGAAGCCCTATGAGTCATTCAGAGAACGAAGTCGAGCCGGGATCGAAAGAACCTACGCACGCAGAGTCCACTGGCACCGAGCCCACCTCGGGACCTGCCGCACTGCGGAAGGAATCGATTTGGGAGGTCTACTATCCGCGCCATGTGCACTCGGATGCCGAAGCTGTCCCGATCGCTTCCTTCCCGATGATCATCTACTTCTGGCCATCCATGATCGTGCTGCTCGGTTGCGGAATGCTGCAGGCAACTTCGAGTGTCGCTCCAGCGACCCTCGGATTGATCGCCATTGCAGTCTGGACTTTCAACCTGCTGGTCATCGTCACGGATCTCGACCAAAAGAAATTCGTCATCTCCATCTTGCTCATGCTGCTCCTCGTTTTCGGAGCGTGGGTAGCTAATCTCAAGGAGGTGACGGTTGTGGGCGATGTGGCCGGTTGGTTTGGAGGATTGGAGATTACGTTGAGTACGCAGGCCTATCTCGCCATGGGTGTCGTCCTCTTGATTCTGTTTCTCGTCGGAATGATCCAACCTCGCTTCGATTACTGGCGCTTCGAATCCAACGAGTTTGTGCACTACGTACAACCTTGGGGGCGTGATCAGAGTGTTCCGCGTATCGGGAGTACGGTGACGCGCGAGGTCCCCGACATGTTGGAGCTCATCTTGACCTTCGGCGGCGGAACGCTCTTGATTCGCAGGGAGGGTCAAGTTGTCGCGCGCATCGAACACGTGCCCTTTCTCAGCCGACGAATGATTGCCATTGAGCGGCTGCTCGGTGCGACTCGGGTCAGGAACGTGTCTCACGGCTGATCTTTGTGGGAGATCCCGACTCAAACGAGGCTTCGAGCCACTCCTCCTCGGAGGACCCATCCACTAGCCTAAGCCCCCGTGATTGGGGCGCCTTGCTGCTCGCGTGGATTCCTTATTCGGCTTTGATCTGGCGGTTTTGGTTCGTCACCGATGACGCCTATATCAGCTTCCGCTTTGCGCGTAACTGGGCGGACGGTGTGGGGCTCCGCTACAACATCGGAGAGCACGTTCCTGTAGAGGGCTTCTCCAACTTTCTCTGGGTTGCCCTGACCGCCTGTGTGGAGAAGCTGGGGCAGAGCCCGGTCTTGTGGATGCCGATCCTGTCGGCACTTGCGGGGTTTGCACTGACGGCGCTCGTCTTTCAAGCTCTGCGCCAAACCTTCGGACTGTCGCGTCTCGTCTCGTCACTGACTGTGGCTGCCCTCGGCTGCTCGGCGCCCTTTGCGGTCTGGAGTACCGGCGGCTTGGAGACCATGAGCTTCGCGCTGCTGTTGTTCGTGACCTTCCGAGCGATTGTCTTGCGCCCGAATTGCGCGAGCGGACTTCAAGGCGGTCTCTTCGGATTAATGACCGCACTCTCGCGTCCAGAGGGAGTCTATTGGGTGCTCTTGGTGTTCGTCCTTGGTTGGAGCTCGCGTCGTCGAAAAGGCGAGTCGAGCCAATTGGGAATTGCCGTTCTCATTCTGTTGACGGGCTACGCTCTCTTCACCGCCTGGCGTCTCTCGAGCTTTGGCCATGTACTTCCAACGAGCGCGACAGCCAAGCTCTCGGCGGGATTCGGCCTGGACCGAATCGAGCGCGGGGCTCGATACGTCTCGGCGCAGTTCTTGAGCACGCTCTCCCTATTCGCCTTGGTGCCAGCCACGTGGGAGGCTTTGCGCGCGCGGCGTCGCGAGCTCAGCCTGCCTATCCTCGCGCTCGCGCTCGGCTTTCCCCTTTGGGCGATCTTGGTGAGCGGCGACTTCATGGCCTTCGCTCGGTTTCTTGTTCCGGGCCTGTCCTTTCTCGCTCTCCTCTCGGGACTCCTACTCGCGCGAATTATCGGAGAGGCGAACGAACGCAAGGCGCTCGGCGTCGTCCTCGCGCTACTCGTTGCGGCACTTGGTGCGCTACCGGCCTGGGGCTTCATGCCGGTTCCTCGCTCGATTCGCGAAGCTCTGAACTTTCGTCCGCACCTCGATGGATTTCGAAGTGAGTTTGTCTACTGGAATTTGCAGCGAGTCGAGACGCGACGATGGGCGGAGCGCGGGAAGGCTCTGGCCCAGATTGCGAGTCCCGGCGAATCGATCGCCATCTCCGCGATCGGGGCCGTCGGTTATCACTCGCGACTCTTCGTCTTCGATCGCGTCGGTCTCGTGACCCGTGAGATTGCTGAGCTTACCCCCGAGGGAGATGCGCGCGATCACACGCCGGGTCACGACAATCCGGTTGAAGTGCAGTGGTTTCTCAATCGGGGCGAACGCCCAACCTATATACGAGCGAATTTTGTCGAGTGTTCGAGCGGCGAGGAGTTGCTTGAGAAGGTCGCTCATTCCGAACAACAGATGAAGGCCAGCGGACTCAAGAAGTTTTACGTCCTCGACATTCGCCAGATCGAACCGACGAAGACCTCTCTGCGTGATGAAGAGGCGAGCGAATCCAGTCCCTCGAAGTACTTCATGACCTGGCGAATCATTCCCAAGGGCACGCCGAGTCGAACGGCTTGGGAGTCGTTAAATCGTGCGGTTAGGGCACACCTTGATGGCGATGCTTTTCCCATCATCCAGTTGGATCTTGGTGAGCTTTGAGATGCGGGCGAGCGAGCTAGAACAAGTTGCTAGTCGCGTCGCTGGTAGCGGATCTCTCGCCCGTTCTGGTGCAGGACGACGGCGCTCGGTTGCTCCTCTTCGAACTCGAAGCTGATCTCGGCATCGATATCGCGGTAGAAGAACCGAGTGGTCGAAATCGGGAACAACCGGAAGGCGGCTTGTCTCGGGAGGCGCGCGTAGAGGCGATCCTTATCCTGAGTGACTCTCATGACGGAACCGTAGAGAGAGCTGTAGGAGCCGACCAAGGGCATGAGTTGTTCGGCTTTGATCGCGATCGGCAACCGAATACTGGGTGGTTCAATCGGCTGACCGAAGATGCGCTGCATGATTCGAATGCCGAGGTCGGCGATTCTGGCTGTGGAGCCATTCGCGAGGACGACACCCGCGACTCGGTCGGTCGGATTGAAGAATGCGAAGCAAGCCTGACCGCCGGTCTGACCGTCGTGAAAGTAGGTCTTGCCGTCGCCGGCGAGGATCCACGCTAAGCCGAGCGTTGTCCCGTTGGCGTCGCGGAAGGCGAGTTTCTGTGTGAGCTCAAGCGCGTCCTTGAGCTCTCCGGCTGGTGACAGTTGGGCTTCGAGATACCGCATCATGTCCGATGAGCTCGAGCGAATGGCACCGCAGGCTTCGAGGGTGGCAAAGTCCGCAGGAGCGACCGGGTCACCATTGGAGTCGTGCGATGTGACCAGGGCGGCCTCGTGCTTCGGCGCAATCTGGATAAACGTGCTGCTCAACTGGAGGGGCTCGAAAATCTCGCGTTGCAGCAGCTCTTCATAGCTCTCGCCCGCAAGATTGGAGAGCGCCCAGCCCAAGACGCCAAAACCGGTATTGCTGTAGAGGAAGCTTTGGCCAGGCGTGGTGAGGGGTTCGAAAGATTTTAAGTAGCGCCGCAGCTTCTCCTGGCTGTAGACGGAGTAGTCGACCACGAAGAGCGACATGTCTCGTTCGAGGTTGGTCGGAATCGCCGGGAATCCTGCACTGTGCGTGGCGATGTCGACCAACCGAACAGGCGTCACGGAGACGGGAGGTCTGAAGTCTTTGGGGAGGATGTCCGAGAGCTCGGTGGAGAGGGCGAGCTCGTCATCTGCGACACGCCGCGCGAGCAACAGAGCCGTAAAGGTCTTGGTGATGGAGCCAATTTCGAAGACGGAGTCGGCTCCGGGCACAGAGCCATCCTCTTGAGAGATGCGTCCCAAACCGAAAAAGCCGCGCTCTCCGTCCGGCATCCTCCAACTTACCGCGAGACCGGGGACCACCTCACCCTCAATGATCGGCGTGGCGATGCGACGCAGATCCGCTTCGAGATCCGGGGAGGTTTCAGCTTGCGCTGGAAAAAATAGGAGCAGCGAGGCGAGCAGCATGGAGTTCGAATTCTAGCAACCGGCGGGATTCAACGCCGTTCGAGAATGGTCGGCTCCGTGCGCTACTCAGAGCTCATGGGGCGATCGACTTTTGCGACGGGCCGCTAGCGGGGAGGATCTTCCATGAGCTCAAAGACTCCATCGAGCTCCGCATAGCTTGCCTTGCCATCGCCATCTCGATCGGCATAGGGAATGGACTTCTTCCACTGAGCTTCGTCCGCAGTGACAAAGCCATCTCGATTCGCATCCTGCCGCCGCATGAATCTATCCACTTCAGGCCGACCAACTACACCGTCGGAGTTGAGATCGAGATTGCCCATGACGCGTTCGAAACCGAGCTTCGGTTTCCTTCCAGTCGGGTGGTGCGTGAAGCTCGGCACGCCCCAAAAGACGCTCGTCGGCAAGGTCTCTGCGAGCGGCTCGGCTCTTAGCTCCACCGAAACCCAGCGGTTTGAGTAAGCAGCTAGATCTACTTGCCACTCTTGCCACGAATCGCCGGTGGAAACATCGCGGCCAAGAGTTCGGCTGGCGATCACGTCTCCATTGATGACCAGGGAGCAACGCGCTCCCGGAACATAAGCGTAAGCATCGGAGGGTATGCCGAGCATGCACTCGAAGAATGGAGAGTCTTCGAGCTTTACGTACCGCCACTTCGCGCGTGCCCCATTCTCTAGGGGCATCAGCAGCGACTGACGCGCCCTTCCCGAGACGGTAGCCAAGACGACGCGATTGGACTGCGCGCTCTCCACCACTTGGTCAAAGACTTTCAACAAGGACAGTTGTCGAGTTTCGTCGACGCGAAGAAAGGGCTCGACCTCGTCGTAGACCGAACGGTCGTCGTCCAGGTTGTAGGAAATCGACATGCCCTTCGTCCGCGAGTAAATCTCGGAGAGCGGAACCCAGCCTTGAGGACGCTTCAGGGTGAGGATGGCCCACGAGACGAGGTTGTCGTTCGTCGGATCGGTCTGGGTCCCGATCTCGCGCAGGGTTTTGGTCAGGTGATCGCGACGCTCTTCGCGACCTCTTCCCTTGGGCTGGATCGTGCGGAATGAAGTTAGGGCTAGCGCTGAATTGATCGGGGTGGAGTCGATCAGCTCTCGGAGCCTACGCGGCGCATTCGGGTCGCGAGAGAGATTGAAGATCGTCAGTGATGGTGCGCCATCGCCGGGCGGAATGGTGACCACGCGCAGGCCCGTCTCGGCGAAATAAGAGCGGTACATCTCGCCATCGACGAAGACGGAGCTTTGCTGAGGCATGCTTCCGAAGAGAACCGGGGGGAGGCCGGAAGCGCACGAGTAAATGCGTACGGAGCGTCCTTCGTTCGCGTCCGCCGACAAGTAGAGCGGTCCATCCGGATCGAACGTGAAGGTGCCCAATCGGACATTGAAGGCGAGGATGACCGCTAGAAAGAGCGAGCTGATCGATAGAGCTGTGCGCATGTGACCGGAGATCTATTGGCCCAGGATTTTGTCCGCGTACATCTGTTTGACATCCACTTCGATGCTCTCTTTTTCCTCGCCATTGAGGGAGAGAGTGCAGGGCGTCTGAATGATGTACTCGCCGCGTCCCGTCTCACCGATCGTGACATTGACAGCAACGATCGAGCAGGCGCCATACTCGGGCTTCTTGACGTAGGCAGCGAACGCATAGTTGATCACGCTGTCGACTTGCAGGCCATCCACTTCAACCCGTGAGAAGTCTTTTGACGCGACGGCGATCGAAGCGCTCTCCACGACACAGTTGTTCGCGATCACAACGCTGTTCTCACCGGCCGAAATCGCCTTGTCGCCGATGTCGATGAATCGCGAGCCCTCGACGGTGAGCTTGCTCCCACTGACGTCTACGGCATCTTCAACCGAGTTGATGAAGGTGCAGTCTCGCACCATGCCGGTCACAAAGTCGCCGTCGAAGGCGTCCGATGCGCAGGTGTCAATGGTGACGCGTTCCAATAGAACTTCTGTTCCGTAGACGTTGAGCGCATCTTCGCCGTGAGCGTCGATGAAGCTGCAGTCGTAGAGCTCAACTAAGCACCGGTAGAAGGTGACGCCGCCCGTCATCATCCAGCCGCCACGACGAATGATGTCCGTGTCGTGAACGATGACGTGTTCCCAGCGGCTCGGTTCGGATGCCCGAAGAACCGTGACTCCTGCCCAGCTCGGCAGGCCGTCCTTTGGCTTGAGAACGATGGGATTCTCTTCGGTACCGATGAAGGTCAGTGCGTTGTCGGTGACGAGCGCCGATTCTTGATCAAAGCGCAGCGTGACGCCGGGGCCGATCAGGAGCGTCATGTCGACCGGAATGACGAGGTCGCCCGCCACGTCCCACTCGCCGGGCTCAACGGAGAGCTCGCCCGAGTTTTCGTCAAAGCGCAGGAAGGGGTGAAGATTGAGCGCCTCTTCCAGGCTCGGCGGCGTGGGGCGACCACCTTCATCGAGCCACTCCGACTCGAAGCGTCGCAACAGGAGCTCTTCCGTTCGCGGCTCAAGCTCGGTCAGCAGGCGGTACTCCACGGTGATCGGAATCGGCTTCCCGGCTTCGATGACCGCTTGGTTGCGGATGGAGTTTTTGATGTCCTCGACATCGGTGAGCGTGGCGAAGCGAGCATCGGCCGGGAATCGGAAGGTAACGCGGCTGCTGTCGCTCGGCAGGACGATCGCACCTGACTCGCCCGACAAGCGAGAGAGTCCGGCGCCGGAGCGCGAATCGAGAGCGCGCTGCGCCGAAACCAGCTGACCGTTCTCGTAGCGGAAGCCGCGCAGGGCGATCGGCACATGCGTCGTGGCCCAGACCGTTACTTCGATCTCGCCAGAATTGTCCCCATCACCAAGCAATTGAGCTTCGAAGTTGATCGCGTCGTTCGGCCTCAGAGTCTCGCGAATGTAGACCTGCTGATCCCACAAGCGATCTCGAAGTGTAGCGACGTCGGCTTGGGGATCGTCCATGCCCTCGGCCTTCATGAGCTCTGAATACTTATCGAGCTCCGGACCGAGTTCGTCGAGCATGTCGCCGAGCCAGCGCGGGTTGCTCATGCGAGCGAGGTGCACGAACAATCGATTGTAATAGGAGCTGCTGCGAAGGAATTCCTGCACCGTATGGGTGTTCATCGAGAGCGGGTCACGCTCCGGAATGGCACGACCGGCGAGGGTGTCGTAGACGATCGGTTCCAGTCGTCCCGTGATGGGGTTGTGATAGAAGCGCCGATTCTTCCAGGCCATCCCGTGCTTGCACCGGAACATGCAGACGAGCGCGTGCATTTGCGCGGCGCTATCGGTGTCCAGCACCTCATCGAGCTCGGTCTCCGCTCGCTCAAGTTGAGCTTGATACTGTCCGATTCGCGAGTTGTCGTGCGGCAGCCAAGACCGGATTCCATTCTGAATCTTGCGCATCTGCCCAAGTGCTTCCAGTAGCTGACGCGCCAAGTTTTCGCTCTTACTCAGGCGTTTCGCTCCGAAGGCGGAGATTTCGGCCTGATTGATCGACTCGGCAGGATGCACCGTCTTGGGCACAAAGTTCTGCTGGAACTCGTACTGCTCGGTGGCGCTCATCGCCGCCGTTTCATCGAAGCGAACGATCGGGCCTTCGCGGCGGCCCTGGGATTCGAGCAGCTCTTTAGTGAAGTGCTCCTCGAGGTAGTAGAGCCCGAGCGAATTGCCGTTCAGCACGACGTTGACGAAGCGGGAGCGGGGAGCAAGCAAGCCCTCGCGTCGCGCAATCTGCATGATGAGCCACTCCCACAGATAGCCGCGAGCTTTGGGATGCTGAATCGAAAAACGACTCATCCCAAACATCTTGTCGTCGCGCAACTCGACGCGGAACGACCACTTGTTCGTGTTGAGGTGATCGAGGTAGTCGCCCTTGATGCGAATTCGTGAGTTGATCGACTTGTCGCCGTTACTCACCACCGCCTCGACGAGGTCGCCATCGGTCTGGACGATCAGGCCGCTGTTCATCGAGCGGTCGTAGACCTTCTGGAGAATCTCCGAGTTCTCCTCGCTCACCTCGATTGTGATGGTCTCGAGGTCGTTGGTCACAGGCTCCGTCGGCGAAGGATTTCGCAGCATCGGAATTTGGAGGTGAGCGACCTTCGCCCCCTCGTCAGCTGCCGCGTCATCGACGGGAATGGACTCGCTCGCCTCAACGCCCGTCGCTGTCTCGGCATTCGAGCCCTCGATCGGTCGCACGAGCAAGTCGATACCGATACCAATCGCAACACCCACCACTACTAGAAGAAAGCCGAGCACGATCTCGGAGCGCTTCTCTGTATCGTCCTGAATCAACATGGTCTGTGTGCGGTGCGTCCGGGGGCTTGGGGCTGGAGGATGAAGACGTCGAGCGAATTGGATGGGATGGGGGGCGGAGGGCACCCCTCCGGACAGGCCTCGGGGGAACTTGGCCTCGTTCTTCCCCGGCAATGAGGTAGCGTCGGCCTACTGTATCGGCAGGTTGGGGGGGGGCATCCGAACCCCGAATTGGGACTTGGAGCGGCAGATCTTGGGGCTCCCCGAAGACGGGCTCCGAGGAGCAGAATCTATAAGCTTCGCACATGCTTGCGGCTCTTGAACAGAGAGATCTTTTCGGGCCCCGGAGGCGGAATCTGTCCGGACGCTAGGGCGAAAATCGAGGCCCAATTCCTTCGGATCCAGGCTCTCGGTCATGTGTGACGCTATGATCCGCGCCCGAAGGCTTGTGCCATGACCAAAATGACCACCAATCCCAGCAGCGACGCGCACGATGAAGGCTCCGACGAGGCGAGCGAGCGCCCGCTCAACTTCGTCCAGGCTCTGATCGAGAAGGAGAGCGAGCCGCAGGTCGCGACCCGCTTTCCCCCCGAGCCCAACGGCTATCTCCATATCGGCCATGCGAAGTCGATCTGCCTCAACTTCGCCCTAGCAGCGCGCTATGGCGGCACCTGCAATCTCCGGTTCGACGACACGAACCCAGCCGTCGAGGAGCAGGAGTACGTCGAGTCGATCATGGAGGACATTCGCTGGCTCGGCTTCGATTGGGGGCCGAAGGTGCTCTACACCTCCGACTACTTCGAGCAGCTCTACCTGTGGGCCGAGCGGCTGGTCGCGAAGGGCGCCGCCTACGTCTGCGACCTCAACGCCGAGGAGACCCGCGAATATCGCGGGACAGTGACGCGGCCGGGCAAGCCGAGCCCATTCCGCGATCGCACTCCCGAGGAGAATTTGGACCTTTTGCGCCGCATGAGAGCGGGCGAGTTCGAAAACGGAGCTCGGACGCTGCGGGCGCGCATCGATGCCAACTCTCCGAACATGAACCTGCGCGATCCGGTGATGTACCGCATCAATCACGCGCACCACCTGAGGGCGGGCGACGCCTGGTGTATCTACCCGATGTACGACTGGGCGCACGGGCAGAGCGACGCCATAGAAAAGATTTCCCACTCGGTCTGCACGCTCGAGTTCGAGAATCACCGCGCGCTCTACGATTGGTTTCTCGAGCAACTCGAGCTGACTGAGCGGCCGCAGCAGATTGAGTTCGCGCGGCTCAACCTCACCTACACCGTTCTCAGCAAGCGCATTTTGATCGACCTGGTGACGGGCTCGCACGTCAGCGGCTGGGACGATCCGCGCATGCCGACCGTTTCTGGTCTGCGCCGTCGCGGCTACACGCCCGAATCGATTCGCTCCTTCTGCGACGAGATCGGCGTCGCGAAGTTCAACAGTACGGTCGATATGGTCGTGCTCGAGAACAGCCTGCGCAATGACCTGAATCGCCGCGCCATGCGCCGCATGGGTGTGCTGAATCCGGTCCGATTGGTCATCGAGAACTATCCCGAAGGACAGTCGGAGAAGATTGAGTGCGTGAACAATCCGGAGGATGCGTCGAGCGGCAAACGCTCGGTGCCTTTCTCGCGCGAGCTGTGGGTGGAAGCCACCGACTTTCTCGAAGAAGCGCCGCGTAAGTGGCACCGGTTGGCACCGGGCAAAGAGGTTCGCTTGCGTTACGCCTACTATGTCACCTGCACGGGTTTCGAGAGGGACGACGCGACGGGCGAGCTGACCGAGATTCGGTGCAGCTACGACCCCGAGACGCGCGGTGGGGATTCCGCCGACGGTCGCAAGGTCCGCGGCACGATTCACTGGGTCTCGATCGAGCACGCGCTCGACGTCGAGGTTCGCCTGTACGATCACCTGTTCGCTACGCCGACGCCGATGAAGGTCGAGGAGGGCGGGCACTTCACCGACAATCTCAACCCCGATTCGTTGAAGGTGGTTCGTGCGAAGGTGGAGCCGGCCGTAGCCGAGAGCGAGGCCGGAGTGTCCTTTCAGTTGGAGCGCCAGGGGTATTTTTGTCTCGACGGCATCGACTCGAAACCCGGGAAGCTCGTCTTCAATCGCGCGGTCGCCCTGCGCGACTCGTGGGCGAAGATCGAGAAGCAGCTCGCCCAGAAGTAACGCTCGCCGACAACCGTCGGCGGCACAGAAGCGGAACTAGCATGAGAGCACAACCTTTCGCAGTACTGAGTGGATGGGCCCTAATCAGCTTCGGCTGCGCAACGACGACCCCGGAGGTCGATCGGGCGGAGACACTCTTCGTCGAGTCCTTCGATGGCCTCCAGTTGGCCTACGACGATCGCGGGACGGGGGACTGCCTGCTCTTCATTCACGGGCTCTGTTGCGAGCGCGGATTTTGGACGCACGCGGCCAACGAGTTCGCGCGCGACTATCGCGTGATCACGATGGACCTAGGCGGTCACGGCGAGTCGGGCACGAACCGCGAGAGCTGGACGCTAGCCGACATGGCCGGGGACGTCGTCGCGCTCGTTCGTCATCTCAATCTGTCCGAGCTCACTCTAATCGGCCACTCGATGGGTGGGCCGGTGTCGCTGCTCGCGACCGAGCAGCTCGATGGGCGCGTGCGAGGAATCGTTGCTGTAGAGGCCTTGCACGACCCCGATATGAAGATGGACCTCGCGTCGATGCAGCCCTACTTGCAGATGATGGCCGATGACTATGCGGGCTTCTGGGAGCTGAATATCCAGTCAGCCTTTCCGGAGGGCGCGGATCCCGAAATCATGGAGCGCGTGCGCACGGTCGGCACGAACTCGCCCTTCGAAGTGGCTCATGGCTTGATGGTGTCCTTCACGAACTACGACGCCGCAGAGACTCTGCGTGCTTGCCGAGTCCCCGTGCGCTGCATCAACGCAGCGATGTACCCGATGCGACTGGAAGCCTCGCAGGCGATTGCCAAAGACTATGACGCCGTCACGCTCGATGGCGTCGGGCACTTTCTGATGCTCGAGGATCCCGAAGGGTTTGCAGAGCAGCTCGCCGATATTGTGACGAGCCTCCGCTCACTCTGATCCGTCGTCGCTCTTCGTCTCGTCGGCCTCTTCCGACGCAGCTTCGGCCTCGAGAGCATCGCGCATCGGATTGGACTCTTCCGAGCGGGTTTTCAGCTCGACCCGCGTCTCCGGAATGCGCCGCGGAAAGTAGTTGTCGTCGCGCGAGGTATCTGCGGTCTCGAGGTGCGGGTCGAGCACAATGCGTTCGATGCGCTTTTTCGTCATGAGCAGCTTGGAGAGCTGCGCGGCGTTCTTGCGCCAGATCTCGGCGGGGATGCGATCCTCGCGGGTCGTGCCATCTTCGAAGTGAAGCTCGAGGATGACCGGCATGACCAACCCGCCCTGATTAGAGAGATCCACGACGTAGAAATTGAGGTCGAGCCCAAGCAACGCGCGCTCGTCGGGCTCCAAGCCATCGACCAGCTCTCCGTAGGCTTCGATATCCGCGTCGAGGACGTCGAGCTCGTCATAGCTGTTGTAGAAATCGACCAGCTCGGGATAGGCGTCGATTCGTTTGGGCAACTCTCGATTGCGCTGAGCCGAGATCGTTACCGGCTCCTTCTCGCGCTCGGCTTTCGCCAGCGGCTTTTCGGTCTCCGGGTTCCGGGTGGAGAGGCGGTACAAGCGCAGCCCGTCAATGGCCACGTCGGTGTGCTCGGTCCCGTAGAACCAGCCGCGCCAGAACCAGTCGAGATCGACCGAAGAGGCGTCTTCCATCGTTCGGAATAAATCCCACGGACTCGGCCTGCGGAACTGCCAGCGCTGCGCGTACTTCTTGAAGGCGTAGTCGAAGTTCTCGCGCCCCATGACCGTCTCGCGCAGGATGTTGAGCGCCGTGGCCGGCTTGAAGTAGGCGTTGTTGCCGAACTGATGGATGGCCTCGGAGTTCGTCATGATCGGGCGCTGATTGTCACCGGCCATATAGTCGACGATGTCCTTCGGCTCTCCGCTCCAAGAGGGATAGTCCTCCTCCCACTCCTGCTCGGCCAAGTACTCGAGGAAGCTGTTGAGCCCCTCGTCCATCCAGGTCCACTGGCGCTCGTCCGAGTTGACGATCATCGGGAACCAGTTGTGTCCGACCTCGTGAATGATGACCGAGATCAGGTCGTACTTCGTCGCTTCGGGGTAGGTGCCGTCCTCTTCCGGTCGCGGCCCGTTGAAGCAGATCATCGGATACTCCATCCCGCCGACCGGTCCGTTCACGGAGATCGCGACGGGGTAGGGATAGGGGAAAGTGAACTTCGAGTAGACGTCGAGGGTGTGGACGATCGCGTGAGTGGAGTACTTGCTCCAGAGCGGTTCGCCCTCCTTGGGGTAGTAGGACATCGCCATGACAGGCTTGCCCTCAATCCTGTGCTCGACGGCATCCCAGATGAACTTGCGCGAGGAAGCGAAGGCGAAGTCGCGCACGTTCTCGGCGTGGAAGACCCAGGTCTTTTGGTCCGTGCTGCGACTCGACTCGTTGGCTTCGGCTTCCTCCGGCGTGATGATGAAGACCGGTCCCTCCGCGCCACGGGCATCCTCGAGTCGGGACCGTTGGTCGGCGGAGAGCACTTCGGCGGCGTTCTGCAAGACGCCGGTGGAGGCGACAACGTGGTCGGCGGGAGCCGTGATCGCGACCTCGTAGTTGCCGAACTCGAGCGTGAACTCGCCGCGTCCAAGGAAGGGCTTGTTCTGCCAACCGTCGATGTCGGTGTAGGCCGCCATGCGCGGGAACCACTGGGCGATCTCGTACAGATAGTTTCCGTCGTCTTCGAAGTACTCGAAGCCGGTCCGGCCGCCGAGATCTTTATGGTCGTTGATCGAGTAGTTCCAATCGATCGCGAAGCTCATGTTCTGGCCGCTCTTGAGCGGGGCTGCCAGGTCGATGCGCATCATCGTGTCGACGATGGTGTGCGGAAGCGGCGCGCCGGCGGAGTCGGCGACGCGCGAGATTTCGACGCTGCCATCGAAGGAGGCTTTGGCAAGCTCGCGCTTGATCGTGCGGTAGCGCGGCGTGTCCTCGAGCTTGGGCGAGAGCGCTGTGCGAACGGAGTGGGACTCGGGCGAAAAGAGGTTGGGGTCGAGCTGGACCCACAGGTAGTCGAGCGAGTCGGGTGACTGGTTGTGGTAGGTGATCGTCTCCGAACCGGTGATGTGTTGGCGCTCGTCATCCAAGGTGACGGCGATCCGATAGTCCGCTCGCTGTTGCCAGTACTCGTGACCGGGAGCGCCCGAGGCGGTGCGGTAGGTCGTCGGCGTGGGCAAGAGCTCCTCGAGTTGGCGAAACTTGTCTTCGTCGCGCTTCTCGACGCCGAGCGCGATGCCCGTGCAGAGCAGGCCGAAGAAGATCAGTGCGGTGCGGAATCGTGAGATGAAGTTCATGGGATGGGGGCGTTCTCGATCAGTTGCCGTAGCGGAGTTCGACCAGCGCGGAGGCGACGTCGGCGGAGGGAGAGATAGTTACGACGAAGAGTCGGTCGTACTCGTCGTGGCCGAGCATTGGGCCGTGCTGCGGGTGGCGTTCTACGCCGGAGACTTCGACACCCAGAGCTTCGACGAGGCCGGGCGCAGTATTGGAGTGTCCGGCGACGACCGCGACCGAGCCGGGAGGGAGCGCGCGGAGGGCTTTGATTTGAGCTTTCGGAGTGCGGGCAGAAATCTCGACGAGCTCTTGTTCGATCTTCTCGGCCAGCGGCATCAAGGTGTCGTGAGTGCGCCGGTACTCGCTGCAGAAGGTATGCGTGATGCCCGATGCCGGAAGCAGGCGAGCGAGTGCTTGAGAGCGACGGACGCCCGCTTCGGAGAGCCCGGGATTGCGATTCGTCGGGTCGGAATCATCGGCCTCGGCATGGCGAAGCACAAAGACCGTGGTGGGACGCAAGCTTTCGGGCGAGCTTGCGAGTGGAGCTGCATTCGCTATTGCGAAGCCGATTAGTGGAATGAGCAGCCAGCGCAGGAGAGGTTTCATGGCGGCCAGTCTACTCGCCCGATTCTGCCCGTGGGGGAGTGAGCACGCTCTAAATATCGACCGCGTCGGTTCGTGCGCGAAGGAGCTGTGGGTAGACTCTTCGCCCGAATGGGTTCATAGGCTCTCCGTTGAAGAGCTTTGACGTAACGGAAACAGGCGAACAAAAACAAGTGGCTGAGCTCGGTTTCAATCAAGTGAGTTTTTCCTTTGGGGGAGACGCCCTGCTCGATCATGTCGACTTGCAAATCGAACGCGGAGAGCGCGTCGGTTTGCTCGGACGCAACGGTTGCGGCAAGTCGACCATGCTGAGGTTGCTCGCGGGTGAGCTGGTTCCCGATGGGGGCGAAGTCTCGCGTCGCTCGGGTCTCTCCGTGGCCTACCTCTCGCAAGCTGTACCGAAGGAGCTGCACGGAACAGCGACCGAGTTTTTATCGGCAGCTCTCACGAAGGAGAGCGGCGGCGCGGTCCTACCCGAGTGGCAACTCGAGAGCAGTATCGAGCGAATCCTCACGGAGCTCGGGCTCGACCCGCAGGGAGAGATCAGCGCATTGTCGGCCGGTACCAAGCGACGCCTGTTGCTGGCGAGAGCTCTCGTTCTGGAACCCGACCTGCTGTTGCTCGACGAGCCGACCAACCACCTCGACTTGGCGGCCATCGAGGGACTGGAAGGACTCTTGAATCGCCGAACCGGCGCGCTCGTTCTGGTGACGCACGACCGCACATTCTTGCGCCGAACGGCGAACCGCATTCTCGATCTCGACCGCGGCCAGCTGCGCAGCTACTCCTGCAACTACGCGACTTTCCTCGAGCGTCGCGATGCGATCCTCGAGGCAGAAGCGGGCGCGAATCAAGAGTTCGATAAGAAGCTCGCTCAGGAAGAAGCCTGGCTGAGGAAGGGTGTTCGGGCTCGACGCACGCGGAATATGGGCCGTGTGCGAGCGCTCGGAGCCATGCGCAAAGAGCGCAGCGAAAGGCGCGAGCGGGTCGGCGATGTGCGCGCGCGAATCACCGAAGCGGATCGCGGTGGGCAAGTCGTCTTGAAGGCGGACGCGCTGTCGAAGAGCTTCGGCGAGCATTCGGTCGTGCGCGATTTTTCGGTCGTGGTCGATCGCGGCGATCGCATCGGAATCATTGGCCCGAACGGTTGCGGAAAGTCGACTCTGATCGCTCTGTTGCTCGGAGAACTCGAGGCGGATAGCGGGACGATCAAGCGCGGAACGAAGCTCGAGGTCGCGCGGTTCGATCAGCTGCACAGCACGCTGGATGAGAACCGCACCGTGCAGGAGAACGTCTGCGAGGATGGCGACACGGTGACGGTCGGCGGAGTCTCGCGGCACGTGATGGGCTACCTGCGGGATTTTCTCTTCACGCCGGATCAGATTCGCGGACGCATCGACAAGCTCTCGGGCGGTGAGCGCAACCGCTTGCAGCTCGCTCGGATTCTCGCGCGCCCTTGTAATCTACTCGTGCTGGACGAACCGACGAACGACTTGGACCTCGAGACTTTGGAGATGCTCGAGCAATTGCTCGCGGACTTTCAGGGAACTCTGCTGCTCGTTAGCCACGACCGCGAGTTTCTCGACAACGTCGTCACCTCGACGCTGGTGTTTCGGCCGGACGGCGAAATCGTCGAGAACGTCGGCGGCTATGACGACTGGGCGCGGCGCTTGAAATCCGAGGCGACCGAGCTGGAAGAGGCTTCCAAAGTGAAGGCCAAGGTGAGCGCGAGGGCCAAGGATTCGCGAACGCGCACGCCAACCGTTCGGCGCCGGACCTATAAAGAAAAAATCGAGCTGGCCGCTATACCCGACCGCATCGAGGAGCTGGAGGGAGAACGTGACCAACGCGTCGCATCGATGTCCGAGCCCGACTACTTCAAGCGCAGTGGGACGGAGATCGCGTCCAACCAGGCGAAGTTGGACGCGCTTCAAGGGGAGCTGGACGAGGCGCTCTTGCGCTGGGAAGAGCTCGAAGAGCTAGCGGAGTAGCTCTCGAGCCGTGCCGTATAGGCCTAGTCTTCGTTGAGCAGATCCAAGCTAGACGGCTCGTCGTCGTCCAAGCCTTCGTCTCCGCCTCCACCTAACTTGCTCTTGAGCGTCTTCACTTCGGCCGCGCTCAGCTTGAGCATCCGTCCCCAGGTGTCGAGATCGTTTTCGGCATTGCCCCAGTTCTGGTGCCACTTCATCGCGACCGTCTTATTGAACCACTCGAAGTATCCCGGGCCGACTTTGTCGATGTTCTCTTCGAACTCGGCCCAACCGTAGTTACTTCCCTTGGTGATGTCCTCGATGATTCGCGTCGCCCACTTGCCCTGTTCGGTACCCGCTTTCGTGGAATAGTCGATGTGGATCAAGTAGTTGACGATGGCCGGAAAGCTCTTGCGCGGATTGGCTTTGAGGTACATCCACTCGTTCGTCTGACCCTTGCCGAGATCGGGATTCATCGCGCGAATCATGCGGGTCTGAATCTCATCCCACTCTTCTTCGCTCGTCGAGTCGGACGGTCCATAGTCCGCGAGGGATGCGAGGTCGACCTTGGCCGGGTTGTATTTGTCCTTGGGATCAGTGGACTCCTCCTCGGCTGCGGGTTCTTCAGCGGCCACATCCTCCTCGGCATCCGCCGGGGGCTTGACTGCGGCTTCATCGATCGCGGTGTCGGTGGATTCCACGGCCGCGTCCGGAAGAGTCGTCTCCGCGGAATCTGCGCTGGCATCCGTGCTCGCCGTAGTGTTTTCCGCCGCGTCGACCTTTTTCTCCGTCCCGAGCAGGTCGTCCTTAAAGAGATAGAGGCTCGCTCCCAGCAGGATGACGATTCCGCCGACGCCGATCAGCATTCCCATCGGGGTCTTCTTCTTCTCTTTCTCGACTCGCTTGCCGCCGCGTGAAGCGCCGCGACGCTTGGAACCCGAACCGCTCTTCTTGCCAGCGCGCGCTTTACTCTTGCCGCCGCCGGCTGCGCTCTTACGCGCAACCCCGGCTTTCGGAACAGCTTTGGCGACCGGTTTCTGAACGGGCTTGGCGGTGGCCTTTACTGGCGATTTCGGAGCGGCTTTCGCCGGCGGCGCCGGAGCGTCCTCGGCTGCCGCTTCCGCCTGTCGCGCGCGGAGCTGTTCCATCATCGACGGTCCCGTGCGCTTCTTGCCGCTCGGCACGTACTCCTCGAGCTCCTGCATCGGCTCGTTCGAGTCGTCGGACACGATCGGACCGATCTCGACGGTCCCGCCGCACTCGCGGCAGCGCGCCTTGTCGTGCTCGAAGGAAGCGGGGATGGTGTAGTTCGCCTCGCAGGAGGCACAGATTCCGTTGCGATGATCCATGTTTCTAAAAAAGCTAAGGAGTGAGGGGGGTTACTCCTCTTCCATTTCCGGGAGACCGGTAAAGGCTTCACCCTTGCGATGCCACCAGGCAAACCATTGCCGGACAGAACTCATGCGACGCTCTTCCGTCGTGCCCAATGCGGAGCCGACGAGCGCCTGTGGTTGATACCCAAAAGATTTGTCCGTGATCTCGCGCAACGCCACAACGGCGATGTTGGCGCGAATCGAGTCCTCTTCGTTGTACAGCTTGTTCTCGAATAGGTGGGTCAAAAGCACCGGAATTGCGGGCTTGCCGATTTCAATCAGCTCGCGCGACGCCTTGGAGCCTTGGGTGGTCAGCTCCAGGTCGAGCATGGTGACCAGCAGCTCGTCGATTCGGTCGCGCACTTCTTGCGGCGTGTCCTCGAGGTGCTCGAGGGGCTCCGGCTCGCGTTCGACCACCACGCTGCCATCGCTGAGCGTGACGACCTCGACACCCCGGCTGACGCGCAGCTTTTCGGCTTCGCTCAACCACTCTTCCCAACGAATGGCGCGCCACTCATCGTCCACCCTCACGAGCTCCCACTGGATGACGCGCTTGGCGGTTCCGCCTCCGTGCGGCGTCGCGGACAGCTTGACGGTTGCGGAGCTCTCCCAGTTTTTAACCAGCTCTCCGTCGTAGGGGCTCCAGCCCGCCACGGTGCCGGTCTCGCCGGTATCGAGCAGGGACTCCAGCGCATTGTCGATACGCGCTTCGCGAGCCTGATCATCGAGCTCCGACCAGGCGGGGCGATCTTCATTATCGCCGACCAGCTGGAGCTGATCCGCTTGGATCAACCGCGCCAGAGCCTCGGCGTTGCGAGCGGCCGCGCGTTCGTGGATTTCCACGGCGAATTGAACTTGCTCGGAATCCCATCCGGTGGGATCCGGGAGCTCTTCCAGGACGGGCTTCGACTTGGCTTTGGGAGCCCCCGCTTGAACCGGAGCGGGCTCGGAGGGCGAGCTCTTCATCACCAGAACCGCACCCAACCCAATAACGCAGACCACGATCACCGCGATGATCGGACCCGAATTGTTCCCGGTGGCCGGTTTGCGCCCCCCGGAGAGAATCTCTCGGGCTCGATAGACTTTCGAGCACTCGGCGCATCGCACCTTGGCGCCCTCCTTACTCTCCGGTAGCTTGGCGCGCGTATGGCAAAATGGGCATTCAATCAGCATGGTGATCGCTCCTTCCGAGGGGCGGGGCGGCCGGGAAGGGCGAATAAGCGTACGGGGGGGACTCCCGAGGCGCAACCCGACCCGATCGCGGTTTCTCGCTCTAACCTCGTAGCTCGCAATAGTTTCGGAACCCATCCACACTCCCTATCCAGCGCTCGACGGTCTTGCACCAAAGAGACGCAGAGACCCCGATGACATCGAGTCCCGCGGAATCGAGCGATTCGCCGCTCTTCGACCTTGTCTGCCCCTTCGAACCGATGGGCGACCAACCCCGCGCTATCGAACAGCTCAGTGGCTGGGTGCGCGAGGGCCACAAACGGCAGACCCTGCTCGGCATTACGGGGTCCGGCAAGACGTACACGATGGCGGCCGTCATCGCCGAGCTCGGAAGACCGGCGCTGATTCTTTCGCCGAACAAGACCCTAGCGGCACAGCTCTACTCCGAGTTCCGCGAGCTCTTCCCAAACAACGCGGTCGAGTATTTTGTGAGCTACTACGACTACTACCAGCCCGAAGCTTATGTCGCGTCTTCGGATACCTTCATCGAGAAGGACGCCAGTCGAAACGAGAACATCGAGCGCCTGCGCAACAGTGCGACGCGCAGTCTGCTGGAGCGAACCGACGTGATCATCATCGCGTCGGTTTCGTGCATCTACGGTTTGGGTTCGCCGTCGAACTACGAGGGCATGGCCTTCGCGCTGGAAGTCGGCCAGGCGATCTCGCGCGAGGATCTGTTGCGCCAGCTGACGCAGCTGCAATACCCGCGCAACAATCTCGACTTCAAGCGCGGGACCTTTCGAGCGCGCGGAGATGTCATCGAGGTCTTCCCGGCCTACGAGGACAACAAGGTCATTCGAATCGAGATGTTTGGCGACGAGATCGAGTGCCTGCTCGAAGTCGATCCGTTGCGCGGTGAGGTGCTCGGCGAACTCGAGCGCGCCACGCTCTATCCGGCCGGTCACTACGTCACGCCGAAGGAGCGCGTGCTGAAGGCCTGCGAGGGGATCGAGGTGGAGCTGAATGAGCGGCTCGGACAGCTGCGGCAAGTGGCGAAGGGGCTTGAGGCGCAGCGCCTCGAACAGCGCACGCGTCACGACCTGGAGATGCTGCGCGAAGTCGGTATCTGCAACGGCATCGAGAACTACTCGCGCTGGATGGATGGGCGCGAAGAGGGCGAGCCGCCCTTCACCTTGCTCAATTACTTCCCCGAAGACTGGCTGGTCTTCGTCGACGAGAGTCACGTTTCGGTCCCGCAAGTCGGCGCGATGTACAAAGGCGATCGCTCGCGCAAGACGACTTTGGTCGAGTTCGGTTTTCGGTTGCCCAGCGCTCTCGACAATCGGCCGCTGCGTTTTGACGAGTGGAGCGAGCTCGTACAACAAGTGATCTACGTCTCGGCGACGCCGGGACCGAAAGAGCGCGAAGAGAGCAAGGAACGACTGGCCGAACAGATCGTGCGACCGACCGGCCTGCTCGACCCGCCCGTCGAAGTGCGCCCCGCTCGCACGCAGGTGGATGATCTCCTGGCGGAGGTCCGCAAGACGGTCGGGGCGGGCTGGCGCGTGTTGATCACGACTCTGACGAAGCGCTCGGCCGAAGAGCTGACGACCTATTACTCGGAGATCGGTCTGCGCGTTCGCTATCTGCACTCGGAGGTCGATGTGATCGAGCGCGCGCAAATTCTGCACGACCTGCGCGCCGGAGAGTTCGACGTGTTGATCGGAATCAACCTGCTGCGCGAGGGACTCGACCTGCCGGAGGTCGCGCTCGTCGGCGTCTTGGACGCGGACAAGGAGGGCTTCTTGCGCTCGGAGACTTCGCTCATCCAGATCTGCGGAAGAGCGGCGCGAAACGTCGAGGGGCGCGTGATCTTCTACGCGGATAAGAGCACCAAGTCGATCGAGAAGACCTTGGCGGTGGTGAACCGTCGGCGCGAGCTGCAGGAGATCTACAACACCGAGCACGGCATTGTTCCGAAGACGATTATCAAGCCGGTGCGCGACAGTATCGAGTCGGTCTACGAGATGGACTACTCGGCGCCGGAGCTGGAGCGTTCGATGGGGAGCGTGAAGGAAGATCCGGCGGCGACCTGGGACGATGCGAAGTTGCGCGGCGAACTGGCGCGCTTGCGCGACGAGATGCGGGAGGCGGCCACGGAGCTGCGCTTTGAAGAGGCGGCGACGATGCGCGACCGGGTGAAGGAGCTCGAAGAGCTTGAGCTCTTGCGCTGAGATGGTAAGCGAGCCCAGTTGGTCGATGGACGGCGTGTCGACGCGACCCGGCGTCTACCTGTTCAAGGACGAGGCCGGAAAGGTGTTGTACGTCGGAAAGGCTCGCAACCTGCGCTCGCGGCTCTCGAGCTATCGCCGGCCGGGCGGCGACGGTCGACTGGCCGTGCACTTCCTTGAGCAAGATGCTCGCAGCGTCGAGACGATTCTGACGCGCACGGAGTCGGAGGCACTGCTCCTCGAAGACACTCTGATCAAGCAGCACAAGCCGCCGCACAATATCCGCCTCAAGGACGACAAGTCCTTCCTGATGGTTCGCATCGACGAGGGCGAGAACTTTCCCCGCCCCAAGTTCGTGCGAGCTCACCGACCGAGGCACGGGAAGGAGAGCGGCGTTGGGCGCTCGCGCTTGTTCGGTCCCTTTGCCTCCGCGCGCTCGATCCGCCGAACCCTGAGCGACCTGCACCGCGTGGTTCCACTGCGCGACTGCTCGGACGCGGTGATGAATCATCGCACGCGGCCTTGCCTCAAACACCAGATCGGATTGTGCTCCGCTCCGTGCGTCGACTTGATCTCGAAAGACGAGTATCAGGCGCTGGTCGAGCGCGCGATGCGAATCTTGGGCGGGGAGACGCGCGAGCTCGAGGAGGATCTTGAGCAGCGCATGGATACGGCCTCCGAACGGATGGAGTACGAACTGGCCGCGCAGTGGCGTGATCGTCTGGCGGCGCTGCGTCGGACGGTCGAGCGACAAGGCGTGCGGCCAAAGGACAATGTCGAGCGCGACCTCTTGGGGCTGGCGCGGTCCGGGCAGAGCGCTGTCATTCACCGCATCGCCTTTCGCGAGGGGCGGCTGGCGGAGAGTCGCAGCCACGTCTTCAAGTCCGAGCTGCCGGACGAAGAGCTGTTGCACGTTGTCTTGACGGCGCTCTACAGCGGCGGCCGTCGCGAGACACCGGCGGAGATCGTTCTGCCCGCGATGCCCGCCGAGAGTGAGCTGCTCGAAGGCACGCTGGGCGAAGCGGTGCGACTGGTGGTGCCCGGCGGTGGCGAGAAACAGCGCATGCTCGATCTGGCGGGGGAGAATGCTCGCGCGGAGCTGGCCCGTGTCGAAGCGACGGCCGGAGCGGGAGAGGACGCGGCCGCGAAGCTGATTGAGCTCGTCGACCTGCCGGAGACGGGCCTTCCGCTGGTGGTGGACTGTTTTGACATCAGCAACCTGCAGGGCACGAACGTCGTCGCGAGTCGCGTGCGCTTTCGCGCCGGCATTCCCGACCGCGCTGGCTATCGGCGTTTTCGAATTCGCACTGTCGACGGTCAAGATGACTTCGCCTCGATGCAAGAGGTGGTGTCGCGGAGCCTGAAGCGCGGGCTCGACGAAGGCGATCTGCCGGACTTGGTGGTTATCGACGGCGGCGCGCAGCAGCTCGCTTCCGCGCTTGAGGCCCGGGACGAGCTCGGCGCTTGGGACGTGCGGTTCATCGGGCTCGCGAAAGCGCGGGCCGCGCGAACCGTGAAAGGCGTGAAGAAGGAAGCGAGCGAGGAGCGCATCTATCTCACACCGGAGAGTGAACCGATCGAGCTGCCGCGCGCTTCCGCAGTTCGGCATCTGCTCGAGCGGTTGCGCGACGAAGCTCACCGATTCGCGATCACCTATCACCGCAAGGAGCGCGGCAAGATCAAGTCGCAGCTGGACTCGATCGCGGGCGTGGGACCGGCGCGGCGCAAGGCGCTCCTTCGCAAATTCGGCAGCGTCGTCGGGGTGAAGCAAGCCAGTGTCGAGGAACTCGCCGGCATTCCGGCGATTTCCATGGAGCTCGCTCGGGTGATTAGGGACGCGCTCGCCGACGACCCACCTGTGGCGGAGGCGTAGGCCGGGCAGCCGCTTCCGCGCTGAGCACTCACTCGCGCGCAATCGTTCGGGAACTGTGCGGCTTCGAGAACGGGAGACTTACGAACTCCATTTATGTTGCAGAATTCTGCGGGGGCGCGGGAATGAAGAATGGTTGACGCGTCGCTCCCTCGTCTCAGCATGTGGACGAGCTCCTTTCGAAGTCTTACGCCGGAAAACTGACTCCCATGATCTTCAGCGAAACCGTCTTTGTCCTTGGCCTGCTCCTGCCCTTGCCACTGCAACTGGCGGGGAATCAAGACGAGAGCGCCCAGAGTGAAACGAAAGCCGAGCGAGCGGGCACTGCCGCGGTGGTGGAGACCTTTTCCGCGGAGCTCGCTGGCGGCGCGGGGGGCATCGAAGTCGATCGCGAGGGCTTCGTCTACTGCGCCGACTTTGGTTCAAGGCTCGGCGCGGGTGGGACCGGCGGCCATCGAATCTACAAGCTCGGGCCGGACGGTTCGGCCGAACTCTATGCGACGAGCCTGCGCGGTGCTTCGGGCAATGCGATCGGCCCGGATGGCATGTTCTATCAGTCCAATATCGGCTCCAATACGATCAGCCGCATCGACGAGAAGGGTGTCGCGACGGTTTTTGCGAGTCAGAATTTAAGCTCGCCGGTCGGCATCATCATCGATGAACAGGGCACTCTGTTCGTTGCGAATTGCAACTCGAACAGCATCGCGAAGATCGACCGCAACGGGACCTCCGCCATCTTCGCCAAGGATCCGCTCTTGAAGTGTCCGAACGGCATCACTCTCGATCCAGAGCACATCCTCTACGTCTGCAATTTCTCGAGTGGCGATGTCCTGCGTGTCTCGTGGACCGGCGAGGTGACCAAGCTCGCGACTCTGCCGGGCAACAACAACGGCCATCTGCTCTATCACGAGGGCTACCTCTACGTTGTGGCGCGCTCTGCTCACCAGATCTATCGCGTGTCACTCGAAGGTGAGGTGGAGCTCTTCGCGGGAAGCGGTCAGCGTGGCCACGCCAACGGCCCGGCACTGGAAGCGAGCTTTTCCTATCCCAACGACATCGCGGTAAGCCCCGACGGCAAGTTCTTTTACATCAATGAGAACGCTTCGATCACAGCCGCACACACGGAGCTGGCTCCGATGTTGGTGCGCCGAATTCGAATCGCCGAGTAGGTTCCGTCGGACTTGGTTACGCGGGGAGAATTAGCGTTCCGATTCCCGGACGTTGAGCGCTGCTGCAAGCTGAAGCGCGACGGCTACGTCGCCGAAGTGCTAGCGGCACGCAATGTGCGATTGGGGCTCTCGTCGGGTTCATCCCGTCATGAGCAACCGGAACCTTGTAGGGTTCCGCTCGCCGCAGCGGATCACGAACGCACGCCGTGGTCCGCTGCACTTATTTTTATACCGAAGCGCGCGAGAGTGCGCGAGTCGCCATCGTTACCCGCGCGGGTGGTGCAGGCGGTGCAAACTGCGCACGTGCTCGCCATCGAGGTGGGTGTAGATCTCGGTGGTGCGGATCGAGGCGTGCCCGAGCATTTCCTGCACGCTGCGTAGGTCGGCTCCGCCTTCGATGAGGTGTGTCGCAAAAGAGTGCCGGAGTGTGTGTGGCGAGATCGACTGCGATAGGCCCGCGCGCAGAGCGGCTTGCACCACGCGGCGCCAGGCATTGGTCCGGTCGAGCGGCTTGCCACTGCGCGAGATAAAGACCTCGCGTGTCGTCGAGGCGTTGGGAAGTTTGCGACGGCCGTCCTCGATCCAAGTCGAGAGCGCTTCCGCAGCTCGTCGACCCGCCGGAACGACGCGGGTCTTGCGACCCTTTCCCGTGAGCCGGAGAACGCGAAGCTCGGGCTCGATGGCATCGGTTGTCAACCCAATCGCTTCACTGATTCGGGCCCCGGACGCGTAGAGAACCTCCAAGAGGGCGCGATCGCGCTGGTCTTGCCAAGTCGCTTTCGAGGGCGCGCCCAGCAGCGCTTCGACATCGCTAACGGTCAACGTGCTGGGCAGAGCACGACGCAAGACCGGGGAGCGAATCAGTGCGGCTGGGTCGCGTTCTAATAAGTTTTGTGCGACCAGGTGGCGGAACAACATGCGCAGGCTCGCGAGATGTTGCGCGGCCGTGGTCTCCGCCCGCTCGCGGTCACGCAGCTCTCCCAGGTAGGCGACGACGTGGTCGGGGGAGATATCGGTCCAAGAATCGAGCTTGCGAGCCAGCGCCCAGCGGGCGAAGGAGCTCAGGTTGTGCCGATAGGCGTTGAGCGTGTTGCGGGAGAGACCCGCTTCGAAGCGCAGAGACTCGAGAAAGTCGACGATGCCGTCGCCGAAGCTCGGAGGGAGGGCCTTGGGCTTGGACTTGGCCTCTGATTGGACCTTTGATTTTGAGTGTGGCTTGGAACCGGGCACGGAGAAGAGCGTGCTCCCCAGCGGGCGCCGCTTCAAGGAACTGGTCGCGATCGCGGAAACCGCTCGGTGGGCGCCCACCGTCGGGGGCCTGAATCGGCGAGGCGAAATCCCGCAGTTTTCGAGGGTGTGGGGAGGCGGGGCTCGCTTGTGAGGGGCCAGGGGCGTTTCTATACTTCGCGGCCCTCGCGCGGACGGGCTCGCCCCTCTGCCTCTCGGATTCTTCCATTCCCCCAGCGCTCCCGCTAACGACTGCCCTGATTCCATGCCCGGTAGGAAACTGTCAGACCAGGATCTCGCGAACTTCAAAGAGCTCTTGCTTCATGTTCGCGGCGTCATAACGGGCGATATCTCCAAGCTCGAGCAGGATGCCTTTGGGATCGACGGCGAGGTCGGCGGTGTCGACGCGGTCGCCGACGGTGGCTCGGATAGCTATACCCAGGCGTTTAGCCTCGAGCTGCTGCAGATCGACGAGCACACCTTGCGCGAAATCGACGAGGCGTTGGAGCGCTTGAGCGAGGGGAGCTTTGGTCGCTGCGAGGAGTGCGAGAGTTGGCTTCTGAAGGATCGCTTGCGCGCGATTCCCTATGCGACGCACTGCGTCGGTTGCCAGCGACTCAAGGAACAGGCTTGATGCCCGAGCGCGAAACGCGACTGCCGTGGATTCGATTCCTGGTCGTCGGCTTACTCATCGCCTTGGACCTTTGGTCGAAGGAATCGATCTTCGCCAGGTTCGCTCCACCCGGAAACGGAATGTTGGCCGAGGGCATGCAGCTCGACGCGCACGGCCACCCGCGCTTTCCAGTCATCGCGGACTGGCTCACGGTGATGCTCTCCTACAACCCGGGCGCGGCTTGGGGCTCGCTGGGGGACTATCCCTACTTCCTCGTCATCGGTCGCGTGATCGCCGTCTTGCTCTTGGCCTGGCTGGTGATCAAGACAGATCGCGGTCAGAGAGTTTTGCTTGCGGCGCTGGTTCTGGTTCTCGCAGGGGCGCTCGGCAACCTCCACGACAATCTCTTCCTCGAGCCTAGGGGCAGTGATCCCTTCGGTTCCGTTCGGGACTTCATCGACGTCTATTTCGGTCCGCTGGGCTACGACTACCACTTTCCGACCTTCAACGTCGCGGACTCCTGCATCTCCGTGGGAGCGGTTCTCCTGCTGCTGTCGGGCTTTTTCGGGAAGCCAGCCGCGACCGAAGAGGATGCCGAAGCCGGTCAGGAGCAGAGCGCGGAAGCGGAGCCCGCGATCGAGTCCCGCCGCGTTGAAGCTGCCCAGCCTGTGGAGTAGGCTTCAAGCTCCTCGGGAGACCGAGCCGTGCAGCACCGATGAGCTCATTGATGAGAGTTATGTGGACGTCCATTCCGGCGGTCTGGGCTGACCTGAGAGATCTACTGCGGGACCAATCTCGCCGCGCTCGGGACGGAGGCAGTCGAAATAGAGGAGACGCTTTCGGTGGCCTTCACGGACGAAAGTCGAAGGTCTAGCAATGCGGCTCGAAGACATGACGACGGGACATGTGCGACGGGCCGTCGATCAGTACTGCCAGTTGGCGTGGGGGAGTGAGGGAGCGGGCAAACCGCGATTCGATACTTCGAAACTGGAAGATTGCGACTCGCTCGCCGAGCTGCTCGCTCAGTTTGAGAAGGACGAGAGCAAAGACTCGCAGCGCTATTGCCTGCGGCTCGGGAACGACGTCTACCCGTTCATGAAATTCGTGATTCAGGAGTACCTGATTCGCGGCGAATACTTCTTCACCGTCGACACGCACGACAATCTCGACATCCGGCCGAACTCGCCGGACTGGAAGGAGTGGGAGCTCTTAAAAAAGCACAACCACGAACTCAAACACGAGATCGAGAAGCTGTGGAGAGAATCGGGCTTACCGACCTATGCCGATCTTCTGCGGCTGGCCGAGGAGCTGGCTTGTGTCGAGAAGGAGGACGAGAAGCGGCAGCGCCTCCTGGTCGTGGATGACGAAGCCAACATCGCAAAAGGATTGAAAGCGCTGCTGCAAGCTCGCGGCTACGACGTCGAGGTTGCTCTCGATGGTGGCGAAGTCCTCGAGCGACTGAGGCGGGACCCCTTGCCCGATCTCCTGTTGCTCGACCTCGAGATGCCGGTCTACGATGGCCAAGAAGTGCTCAGGCGGATGCGCGCGGACGAGCGACTGAAGGACTTACCCGTCCTGCTCGCGACCGGATCCGACATCGAGCTCGACCAGCTACAGCGTGTCAGCGGCTTTTTGCGCAAGCCGTACCCGCGGCAAATCCTGTGCGCCATGATCAGCCGCCTGCTCGAAAAGGTAGGCGAACCCGCCGCCGGCGACGAGAGTTCGAACGGCTCCGGCAGCAGCGCATCCTAATTTGACGGCTCGCCACCCGTTCTCGCGCGCGGATACTCGCTAGATCTAGCCCCGGCTTCCCTCATTTTGGCCCGCTTCACTGGGGCCCGGCGCCGGAATCCATTAGCCTCTCCGGCTTCGCTCCAGCCAGGTGAGTGCCCGTGGACGGCCTGGCCACTCTCAGCAAGCCACTCTCTGTGGGTCGATCTCGCAGACGACTCCGGAATCATTCTCTAGCGCGATTCACCCGCACCGCACTTCCAAGCAACGACAGGGCTGCAGGCTCTGCACGAGACTCGAGACAGCTACTAATGGACTGGGATCAGATAACGGACAAGCTCGGCTCCTTCGGCGAAAACGTCGGGCGTGCGCTGCGCGGAGTTTTTGGCGCTCGCAACGAGCGGATGGTCAAGGAACTCTCCCCGCTCATTGAGAAGATCAACGAGCTTGAGCCCTGGGCACAGGGGCTCACGAAAGAGGAGCTGCAAGCGGAGACGGCCAGCTTTAAAGCGGCGCTCGCTGCTGACGAAGTCGAGCACGATGCTTTGATTCCCAAAGCCTTTGCGATGGTGCGCGAGGCCTCGGTGCGGACACTCGGAATGCGGCACTTCGACGTGCAATTGGTGGGCGGCATCATCCTGCACCAAGGCTCGATCGCCGAGATGATGACGGGCGAGGGCAAGACCCTCGTCGCAACCCTGCCGCTGTATCTCAATGCCCTCGCGGGCCCGTCCTTTCTCGTGACCGTCAACGACTACTTGGCACGTCGTGACGCAAACTGGATGGGACCGGTTTTCGAATACCTCGGTCTGACCTACGGTTCGATTCAGGCGAACATGTCGCCGCAAGAGCGACGCGCGGTTTACGCCTGTGACATTGTCTACGGCACGAACAACGAGTTCGGCTTCGATTACTTGCGCGACAATATGAAAACGCGCATCGAGGATCAGGTTCAGCGCGTGCTCAAGTACGCCATCATCGACGAGGTGGACTCGATCCTGGTCGATGAGTCGCGGACGCCGCTGATTATCTCTGGCCCGGCGGAGAAGACGGCGAACAAGTACGCCAAGGCGGACGAAGTCACGCGCGCGCTGGTTCGGGACGAACACTTCGAAGTCAAGGAGAAGGAGCGCCAGGTGTCGCTGCTCGAAGAGGGCATCGAAGTGGCCGAAGGCTTGATCGGCGTTGGCTCGTTCTATGACGAGGGCAATACCGACTGGCCGCACTACATCGAAAACTCACTGCGCGCTCATCACCTCTACGAGTGCGACACGGAGTACGTGGTCGAGGAAGGTGAGGTCGTCATCGTCGACGAGTTCACCGGTCGGAAGATGAACGGGCGGCGCTGGTCGGATGGATTGCATCAGGCGGTGGAGACCAAGGAAGGTCTGCAAGTCCGCGATGAAAACCAGACCATGGCGACGATCACCTTCCAGAACTACTTCCGGCTCTACGAGAAGCTGGCGGGGATGACCGGTACGGCGATTACCGAAGCCGGCGAGTTCAGCAAGGTCTACGGCTTGGACGTGATTCAGGTCCCGACGCACCTGCCGATCGCCCGGGTGGACAGCAACGATCTCGTCTACCGCACGGAAAAAGAGAAGTGGAGCGCAATCGTAGAGGAGCTCGTCGAGCTTCAGAAGGTCGGACAACCGGTGCTGGTTGGCACAACCTCGATCGAGAAGTCGGAGCTGCTCTCGGGCATGCTGAATCGGCGCGGCGTCGAGCACGAGGTTCTCAACGCTAAGCAGCACGAGCGCGAGGGCAACGTCGTGGCGCTGGCCGGTCAGAAGGGCGCCATTACGGTCTCGACCAACATGGCCGGTCGAGGCACGGACATTCGCTTGGGCGGAAACTTTGAGTGGCGGCTGAACCGCGCCTTGGAGGAGGCCGGGCTTCAGCTTGGCGATGAAGAGCGCCTGGCTGAGATCGATGCGGTGCGTGACAAGGTACGCGCACAGTGCGACGCGGACGAAGCGGAAGTGAAGGCGCTCGGCGGGCTCTTCGTGCTCGGTACAGAACGGCACGAGGCGCGGCGCATCGACAATCAGCTGCGCGGTCGTTCAGGACGGCAGGGTGACCCGGGCGAGACGCGCTTCTATCTGTCGTTGCAGGACGACTTGATGCGGCGCTTCTATCGCGACTGGGTCGCGAACTTCATGGAGAAGCTCGGCATGACCGAGGGCCAGGCGATCGAGTCGCCGATGGTCTCGCGCGCGATCATGAAGGCTCAGAAGAAGGTCGAGGACTATCACTTCGAGATTCGAAAGAGCTTGCTCGAGTACGACGAGGTGATGGACGAGCAGCGCAAGACGATCTACGGAGTGCGACAGGAAGTGCTCGAGATGGAAGGCGTCAAGGAGAAGACGGCTGAGATGCTGCGGTCGACGACGGAGCGGGCAGCGTCCGTGCATGTCGGAGATCCGGAGGGACTGCAGGGTTGGGTTCAAAAGACCTTCGACCTGGAGCTCTCAGAGGAGCTCGCGAAGACGGCGACGGAGAAGGGCGGCGACGCAGCGGGCGCGATCGACGTGGTCTTGCAGCGACACGAGGATCGCGAAAAGGACCTCGGCGAGGAGCTGGCGCGGCAGGTTGAGCGCTACTTGCTGCTCGAGACGATCGATAGCCGCTGGAAGGATCACCTGTATGCGATCGACCAACTCAAAGCGGGTATCGGGCTGCGGGGTTACGCGCAGAAGGATCCGAAGAACGAGTACAAGGCCGAGGGTTTCGCGCTGTTCCAGAAGTTGCTTGAGGCTGTCGAAGATCAAGTCTCGAGCTTGATCCTGCGCGTGCAAGTGCGGCGCCCGGAGGAGGGCACCGAGTCGAACTTCGCTTCTCCTCGCCAGGTCATGGGCGGGGGAACGGCCAGCCATCCCCAGCTCGGAAGTCCTGGAGCGGGGCAACCCTCGCGACGCGCGGGCGGGGTGCCGCCGTCGAAAGCGTTCGATGCGGATAAGTACCAGAACATGTTGGCCGACCGTGAGGCCAAGAAGAAGGCGGCTGAAGAGGCCAGCCGGAAGCGCGCGGAGGCACCGAAGCCGGCGCAAGAGAGCAATCCCTATACGGGCGTCGGGCGAAACGACGAGTGTCCTTGTGGGAGCGGCAAGAAGTTCAAGAAGTGCCACGGCAAGGCGTCGTGACCCGTGCCCGACGAGTCCACGCTACGCCCGCTCGACGGCTTTCCGCCGCCGATATGTAGCGATCCCAATTCGGGGCCGCTGCGGGTGGCGATGCACCTGGGCTACGACCTGGCCTGGCTACTCGCCGCTGTGCTCGGAAGCCCGTGGTTGATCTGGAAGAGCCTCCGGACGAGGGGTTTTGCAGAGATGGTCATCGACCGATCGTGGTTCGGTTTACCGCCCAAGAACGCGGGACCCGGCCGTAAAAGAATTCTCCTGCACGGTGTCTCCGTCGGAGAAGTCAAGGTCGCCGTCCCGCTGGTGAAGCTGCTCAGTGAGCGGTATTCGGAATACGAGATCGTGATCAGCACGACGACGAATACCGGAATGGATGTCGCACGCAGCGTGCTTCCCGGAGTTCAGCTGGTGCGTTTCCCCGCCGACATCTCCTGGCTCGTGCGCTCTTTTTTGCGTCGAGTTAATCCCAGCTTGGTCGTCTTGATCGAGCTCGAGATTTGGCCCAACTTCTTGCGCGAAGCCAATCGTGCCGCCGTGCCCGTCGCCGTCGTCAACGGACGTATTACCGAAGGTAGCCACCGCAAGTATCGTTCGTTCGGGTTGGCGCTGCCTCAGTTTAACCGCATCTCGCTGTTCTGCGTGCAGGGTAACGAGTACGCGAAGCGCTTCCGCGATCTCTTCGTCAACCCGGACCGCGTCATGATCACCGGGAACATCAAAGCCGATGGACTTAAGATCGGACCTGTTCCGCCGGGTGATGAGCTCAGCCGGTATGCCGCCGTTCGACCGGGGCAGGCTGTCCTGGTGGCGGGCAGTACTCACTTTCCCGAGGAGCGCTGGGTTGTGGAGGCTTGGCGTGAGGCGGTCCCGGATGCGCGCTTAATCCTGGTTCCGCGTCACCCCACGCGCGTCTCGGAAATCCTCCGCGGGCTCGAGGAGACGGGAGTTCGCCCGCAGCTTCTCTCCTCTCTGCGGGAGGGGCGCGAAGAAGTCGATGCCACGCGACCGCTGCTGGTGGACACCATCGGTGAACTCGAACGCATCTATGGACTCGCCGACGTCGTGTTCGTGGGCGGAAGCCTGGTCGACCACGGTGGGCAAAATATGCTGGAGCCCGCCGCCCAAGGGCGCGCCGTGCTCTTTGGCCCGTCGATCGAAAACTTCCAACAGGAAGCGCGCCTTCTTGAGGAAGCTGGGGCTTGCCGAGTGGTTGCCAACCCGGGTGAACTCGGGGCTAGATTGGGGGAGCTCATCGGGGATCCGGCTCTCCTGGTGAGGATGTCGAAGGCTGGGCGGGAGGTGGTCGAAGCACAAAAGGGAGCGGCGAGCGCCACCTTGACCGCGCTGTTTGAGCGTTGCTTGCCCGGCGCCTGAGGGCTGGACTCCGCCTCGAACCGCCGGCGAATTCGCCTTTTTGGGCCTCTCCGTTGCTGGGCTCGCCTCGCTCGGCCTCCTTCGGCGACATATCTCTACTTCTGGATACCTCGATTGGTCGCGATGCGATATGTTTCTTGGTCGCTCGTACCCGAGCGAAACTCATCCCGTACCGCGCACGTTGACCTATCGCGCTCATGGATCCCCCTATGGATGCAAGGATCTTCCCGAAGGGAAGTCATCCTGCGGAAGGCGGGGAACGATCAACGATCCCGAGAGCCCAGCTCTCGCAGGGTCCAGCCACAACTACAATTTCTAGATGTCCAGACTCTTCACCTCCGAATCCGTCTCCATGGGCCACCCCGACAAGGTGGCTGACCAGATCTCCGATGCCATCCTCGACGCCTGCTTGGCCGAGGATCCGGAGAGCCGCGTCGCCTGCGAGACGATGGTTACCACGGGCCTCTGCGTGATCGCTGGCGAGATCACCACCAAGGCCAACCCCGACTACCAAACCCTTGCCCGCAACACGATCAAGCGCATCGGTTACACCGATGATGCGTTCGGAATTAACGGCGATACCTGCGCCGTGCTGGTCTCCGTCGACAAGCAGTCTCCCGACATCAGCCAAGGCGTCACGGAAGGTGAAGGTCTTCACGCGGAGCAGGGCGCCGGCGACCAGGGTTTGATGTTCGGCTACGCCTGCGACGAGACCGAGTGCTTGATGCCCTTCCCGATCTACTACTCGCACCGGCTGGTCGAGAAGATGGCGGATCTGCGTCAGAGCGGCGAAGTGAAGTGGTTTCGCCCGGACAGCAAGAGCCAGATCACGGTGGAGTATGAGGGCGATGTACCGACCCGCGTTCACACCGTCGTGATTTCGACGCAGCACGATGACGATGTGGATCAAGCCACCATCGAGAAGGTTGTTCGCGAGCAAGTCGTCAAGGCGGTCATCCCCGCCAAGTATCTCGACGAGAACACGATCTATCACATCAACCCGACCGGGCGCTTTGTCCTCGGTGGCCCGCACGGTGACTGCGGTTTGACCGGCCGCAAGATCATCGTCGATACCTATGGCGGTATGGGCCGTCACGGCGGGGGAGCTTTCTCCGGCAAGGATCCGAGCAAGGTCGACCGTTCGGCGGCTTACGCGGCCCGTTGGGTGGCCAAGAACGTGGTCGCTTCGGGTCTTGCGAAGCGCTGCGAGGTCCAGCTCTCTTACGCGATCGGCGTTGCCGAGCCCTTGTCGGTCCTGGTCGATACCTTTGGTACCGGCACCGTTGACGAAGCCCTGATCACCGAAGCGGTTCTCAACGTCTTCGACCTGCGTCCGGCAGCGATCATTCGCGACCTCAAGCTCAAGAGCCCGGTCTTCGAGAAGACCGCTTATCACGGCCACTTCGGCCGCGACGACGTGGCCTGGGAAGAGACCAGCCGGGCCGCCAAGCTCACCGAAGCCGTCGCGGCGAAGGCCAAGTAGGCGCTCTACCGACGACAGTCGGTCTGATCGGCTCTCAAACTCCACGACATCTAACTCGGGCGTCCTCCAGCGATCAGCTGGGAGGCGCCCGAATTCGTAACCGGAGGCAGTCCCGGACCTAGTTCAGGCCAGGAGAATCTCATTCGCACCATGGGCTCTCCGGGTCGGCTGCTATAGTCCGCACAGGCCGCACGATCCCCCTCCATTCGATTTCGCACGCCGACCCATGATTAAAGCGCACGTCCGTCGCTCTGCCGCCGCCCTTCGACGCGGCTTCACTCTGATCGAGATCCTGGCCGTCATGGCGATCATCCTGATCTTGACCTGGTTTCTGCTTCCCAACATCGTCGACGCCTACGACATGGCGGAAGTGCGATCCTGTTCCACCAACATGGGGCAGATCTATGCCGGAATGGTGCACTACAAGGCGAAGTACGAGCACATTCCCGAATCGAGTGGAGTGGGTTTCTTCGCCGAACTCATGAGTCGTGGGGCCATGAGCAACACGACGACCAACGCGCGTCGTCTGACCTGTCCGGCCGTCGACACGGGCTCGCTCTCCATTCGCGATCTCGATCCAGGAGAGTGGTGGATGGATCTCGATGAGCTCGACGGCACGTGGTCGAGCTATGCGGGCCGGGACATCGATCGATTCCCCCTGCGGAAATTCCTCGGGGATGGGAAAGAGCCGCTGATGGCCGACGACAACGACGGTGGAATGAACCACGCGACGACGACCAATGTGCTCTATTCGGACGGGTCCGTTCGCACCTTCGAGCTCTTCAAGCTGCGCGAGGACGGGCTCATCGGAGAGCAGGAGGACCTCCTGGTCGGCCCCGATTCGCCCGTTGATGATCTACGGAAATTGAGCCTGGATTGATCCAGGGGCCGAGCCTTCCCGTTCCGCCGGGTAGAGTTTCGAAGATCCAGTCTTTAAGGTGCTCCCTCTGGCGTGCGCCCGAAGCTGACCGGAATACCAGCCCCCAACCTCTCGAATGAAACTTCCCGCGCCGATTCGCACTCTTCGACCTCACCAGTGGTCCAAGAACCTCTTCGTCTTGGCGGCGCTCGGGTTCGCCTACGGAGACCGGAGTGGAGCGGCCGGCTCCGGCGTGGACCTGATCGATCTGAAGCGCACCCTGTTCGCCTTCGCGGCCTTCTGTTTGGGCTCGAGCGCGATCTATTTGATCAACGATGTGATGGACGTCGAGAGCGACCGCAAGCATCCGACGAAACGCAACCGTCCCATTCCGGCGGGAGAGATCTCGATCCCGTTCGCGATCTTCCTGTCCGTTGCCTGCGCCGCCGGCTCTCTGGCACTCGCATTTTTTGCCGGTCATGGCTCTCTGCAGGTAATGGGCATCGTCGGTGGCTACATGGCCTTGAACTTGGCCTACAGCATCAAGCTCAAACAACTCCTGTTGGTCGACGCCTTCTGTATCGCAACGGGCTTTATCTTTCGCGTGCAAGCCGGAGGCCTCGCCGCGGATACCGAGGTCTCGCACTGGCTACTCTTGTGCACCCTGTTTCTGGCGCTCTTCCTCGCGCTGAACAAACGCCGAGCGGAGATTGCGCTCTTAGGCGAAGATCGAGCCTCACACCGCGCGATCCTGCGCGAGTACACCTCCGGCTTTCTCGACCAGATCGTCTCGGTTCTCGCGTCGTGCACGATCCTCTGCTACGCGATGTACACCGTGGATGAGCAGACCGTCGCGAAGTTCGGCGGCGAGAACTATTTGCTCTGGACCGTGCCGTTCGTCGTCTTTGGAATCGGACGCTATCTCTTCATCGTCGATGCTCACCGCGGGGGTGGCAGCCCGACCAAGATTCTCTTGGGCGGCGACATTCCGTTCTTGGTCAACGGCTTGCTCTGGTTCGCTGCTGTTGCCGCGATCATGCTGCACTAGTTCGCGCTCTTTTAGCTGCTGAGTACTCGCTTGAGGTCCGCACTTGAGGTGCTAGGGCAGTATCGATCGAACGAGGGCGATTCGCGATTGATTGCGTGCTGCCGTTTCGTCCACGCTCTCAATCGTTCCGGGGGAGGGCAGGAGCTTTTTCCACTGATCTAGCGCGTCCTTTGAGCCCGGTCGCTCGCGTATTTTGTTCTCGGTCAGCCACCATCCGAGCGCATCGAAAGAGCTTTTCGGATCGACGCGGCCCGATTCGATCAGTTCACAGAGCAGGCCCGCAGTCTCGTCGCCGGCACCGCAGTATAGAATCGATTCGGCAGCGGCTTGACGGAGGTCGAAAGCATGGGAGGCGGCGAGCAGCGGGCGCAGCGCTGCGATCGAATTTGCCATGCCGACGAATCCCAGGGCTCGTGCGGAAGCGACGCGAAGACCCAGTGGATGTGCGTCGTCGAGGCGGGCTTCTAAAGCTGGCGCCGCATCGGGGTGAGCGACACGTCCGAGCGCTTCAGCGGCAGTTGGAGCGAGCTCCCTATCAGCGAGCGCCTTGACGAGTTCAGGCCCCGCAACGTGTCCGCGAGCTCCCATTCGGTGCAATGCTTGAGCGCTGTGAACACGAGTATGTGGACTTGCATCGTGAAGCGCTTGCGCCAGGCACAGCGCCGCCGTTTCACCGAGGCGGGAGAGCACGAAACGCGCGTCATCGACGCCGCGAAGCTGGAATGCATCCAGTTCATCAATGAGGCGCCAGACCTCCCTCTTGTAGCGATCATCCGTCGGTATTTGGGGTTGATAGGTGGTCTGCATCTGCGTGCTCCAGGCCCATTGGAGTCCCACTCCATCATCGGCGCCGCCGAGATTGACGAGTTCGTCGCGATCAAAGGGCTTAGCAAGCGCCGCTAGCTCGCGCGTAGCAATCGAGCGCACCTGTTCTGTCGCTCCGTTCCGAACGAGCTCGCGCAGTCCAACCAAGCCAGAATAGTTTCCGAAGTGGGCGAGCGTCACGGCGATCCAAATCACGCTCTCGCCATCGGTCTCATAGCGCAGGCGCTCGATGAGTCTCGGCACGACCCATGCTTGTGTTCCTTGACCCAATCGCCAAGCGCAGTGAGCCCGAATCCACCCGACGCTTCCGGATTCGGCACCGCGCAGGAGTTGGGCGGAGGAGCGCACGCTGTCGAGGGCGCCGAGGAGTTCGATGGCTGCAGAGCGCTCACTGTCGTTCGTCGCAGAAGAGCCGAGAACGGCCGCGAGGATGGGGACCGCGCGGTCGCCGAAGGCGACAAGGTCGGAGATCGCGGACTCGCGCAAGTTGGCCGGCGCGCCGGACAAGAAGGTCACCAGTCCGCGCACTTCTTCTTCGAGTTGACCGCGCTCCTCGCCCTCGGGAATCGAGAGCTCCGGAAGCGCCAATGCCGCGTCGAGCTTTTCGAGCTCGCGCTTCACGACTTCGGACAGGGGAAACTCGGGTGCGCCTGAGTTAACCGACGATTGTGGTGCGGACGGACTGCAAGCGGTCAAGCTCAACACGGCAGAGATGACGAGCGCGCGCATCAGAGTTCGACCACCACGCGTTGAACCAAGACGGCTTCGCGTTCGGGATCCGGCGCTTCGGGGTTCTCGTAGTGAGGCGACCGCTTGTAGAACAATGCGACCTCGATCGAGCCGAGAGCTTCGGGGTCGTCGAGTGGGATTTTTCGCGTCTCATGCGCGAGGAGTAAGTTGTCCACGATGTCCACTTCAAAGCGATAGGGACTGCGAAAACGATACAGGTGACGCCAGCTCTGTTTCGAATCCTCTTCGGTGCCGAGCGGACGCCAGAAGATATCCGCGGCTCGCGAGCGTTCGTCGGTCGGGAAGCTGTGCCCGGCGCCGACGTTCTCCAATTCGACGATAATCGTCCCGGCTTCTCGCGAAGCGCGCAGATCCACCGCCGACTTCAAGAGCTCGAGACTGTTCCCGCCGAGGCATTGATGATTGCGCCCCGCGTTCGAGTCGCCGTTTCGATAGGGCATGTGACAAGAGAGACAGTCTTCACCGCGCTCGGGCCACTCGGAGGCCTTCCACTGGCGCACGGTTTCGTGCTGGTCGTGACAGCCGGCACAGAACTCGACTCGCTGCAGCTCGACCCTTTGGACCGGTCGGCACGCGGCATTCGAGTTCGCGATCGTACCCGCCATGCCACCCGGCGAGCCGTCCTCGTTCTCCGGCAACAGGTGGCAAGCGATGCAGTCCACGCCTTCGACTCGGCGCGATGCTCGCGGCAGTACGCGCTCGCCGATGCCCGACACGAAAATCGGGCGCGGGGCGTGGCAGTCGATGCAATCTTGATTGGCAAAGTCGTTCGAGAGAGCGCGAACCGCAGGGTTCGTCCAGGCCATCGCGTGTTGTGAGCTCTGCCACTCGTCGTAGACTTGGGCGTGGCAGTCTTTGCACGAGACTGAACTGTCGAAGGTGCGCGCCGCTTCCGGGGCGGACGGATCGACAAAAACACTGACCGCGAACCAGAGCCCGAGCGCGAGGCAGAGGCCGCCGAGGAGGACTCGCAGGGAGTTCATGCGTTGGGCTCCAGCAATCGGCCATTCTCGATGCGCAAGGACCGCGCGCCGAGGCGCTCGGCTTCCGACGGATCGTGGGTGACGTGCAACGCGGTAAAGCCAAGCTGCTCGTGGAGCTCGCTCAGCGATTGGCACAGCTCCTCGCGCATGGCGGTGTCGAGCGGACCGAGGGGTTCGTCGAGCAACAAGAGTCGCGGCTTGGGCGCCAAAGCGCGGGCGAGTGCGACGCGCTGGCACTCACCGCCTGAGAGCGTGGCTGGTTTGCGCTTTTCGAAGCCCGGGAGATGGACGGCGCTCAAGAGCTCAGTGACTCGTCCGGCGCGCTCGGCCTTGGGAACTCCACTGGCGCCGAGAGTAAAGAGCAGGGTCTTCTCGACACTCATGTGCGGCCAGAGCGCTCCTTCTTGAAAGAGCATCCCGATCCCGCGTTGTTCGGGTGCCACGCGCTCTCGGCCCGACTCAGAAACGACTTCGCTGCCCAACTTGATCGAGCCGCTCGTCGCCTTCTGCAGCCCCGCGATCGTCCGAAGCAGCGTGCTCTTCCCCGAGCCCGAATGACCGAGCAGGCAGACGTACTCCGTCGCTTTCACTTCGAGGTCGAGCGGACCGAGTATGAGCTTGCCGTCGATCGAAACCTCAAGGTCGTGAATCTCAATTAAGCATCCAGTCACGGAAGAATCTCCAGTCGTTTGCGCGCAAAGATCGTCCAGAGAAGTCCCGGGAGCAAGATCGCGAACACGAGTAACAGAGTGAGCGCGGCGACGTAGTCATCGCGTCCAAAGTGAACGCCATTGAAGACGCGCAAGATGGCGGTCTTGTTGGCGGCGGGAACGAGCAGGGCGGCATCGAGCTCGCGCATAGAGAAGACGAACACGAGGATAAAGCAGGCCACCAGCGATCCCCGCAGAGAGGGCGCAACGATTGAGAACATGCGTCGTGCTGGGCCCGCACCGGAGAGTGCGCCGGCCTCTTCGAGAGTCGGCGAGAGCGAAGCGGTAGCTCCGGAGAGCACGAGGATCGCGAAGGTCGCGAAGCGTCCGATGAAGAGCAGGACGCTCATTCCGCCCGACTCGTAGAAGTCGGCTGTCGGCGCGTGATTCCAAACGACGATCGTGCCGATTCCGAGCAGGATAGCGGGGGATGCCAAGGGGAGCAGCGAGAAGAGCTCCAGCGTCCGACCGAGGATGCGCGAGCGCGCGCGTTCGATGGCGTGCCCCAAAAGCAAACCGAGTACGCAGCAAGCAAGTGCCGCTTCTGCCGACCAGACCAAACTGTTTCGCAGGTCCGAGCGCGAGCGTTCCAGCGCAAGCCCGAACGCCGATCGAAGATTGCTCCACTGCTGCTCCGCGAAGGCGGGCAAGACCTGGATCAACGCGCCGATGGAGGTCTGCGTGGTTTCGCCCTCGGGAGGCGTGTGACCGAGCTCCGCGGCGATGGCCGTGTCCGACCAGACGCGCGGGCCTCCGGACGCTTCCCACGCGAGGCGCCCGAGCGGAACGAGGGCGGTCAACGCGATGACGGAGAAGCAGAACAGAAAGGCGGGCAGGCGCCATTTGCCGAGGGCTAGACGAGCGGGAGTGACGAAGTGGCTGTCCAGGGTTGCGAAGGCGCCCTTGCGGCGGAGCGCGAGCACGGGCAACAGGGCGAACAACGAGAGCGCGATCAAGGGCAGAGCGCTGGCGATGGCGGCTCCGGGTTGTTCGAAGTCACGCCAGTTGAAAAAAACTTCGTCGGCGTAGACGTTGAACTTTGGACCGACCGAGGAGACGTAGTCGGGAACAGCAAAGTCGTTGACGGCGAAGGCGAAGGCCAAGCAGGTTCCGACGAGTGCTGCGGGCAGGACCAGTGGGAGCTCCATGCGCAGGACGGCAGGCAGTCCGCCGGCGAGGCGTGCGGCCTCTTCGCGGCGTGCGTCGAGGCGTTCGAAGGCGCGGGCGCTAAGCAGAGCGACGAGTGGAAAGGTCGCGCCGGCGAGAAAGAGGATGGCGGCTGGCGCGCCGCGCAAATCCGTGAGAGGTGCCCAGCTCATGGCGAGAACGAGGGACGGCATCAAGAGCGGAATCAATCCGATCGGACGAAGCCAGCTCGCTCCGGGGACGTCCGTGCGCGCAACCAGCCATCCGAAGGGCAGGCCGACGACGAAAGCCAATGCGGCGACGGACAGGCCGAGCGTCAGAGTTCGCAGGAGGAGCGAGAGTGTCCGGTCGTCCGCGATTCCGACCAGGTCGGCGGGCGTGATGCTTGTAAACATCACCGCGAGCGGCGCCAAGCCCGCAATCCCAAAGACGACGAGCGCCAAGATCACGAGCGGTCGGCTCAATCGAGAAACATCTCCTTGAACGACTGGTGGCGCTCGGCCATCTCGCGTCCGACCTGAGCGAAGTCGACCTTCATCACCTGGAAGCGGTCGAAGCCCTGCACGTGTTCGGGACGGGCGACGCTGTCGCGCACGGGGATCTGTGCCGAGCGGCCGGCGGCGAGCTGCTCTTCAACGGCCGGGCTGAGAATGAAGTCCACCAGGCGCTTGGCCGCCGAGAGATGCGGCGCACCTTTGAGAATGGCGACGGTGTTCGGGATCACCATGGTTCCGACACCCTCTTGGTCGGGATAGATCGCCACAACCGGCGCGCCGGCTTCGAGCGCGACGTTGAAGTCGTCGGTATCGGTCCAGCCGAAGGCGAGCCCGCCGTCGCGGACTTGGCGCATCAGGGTCGCGTTTCCGCTGGTCAACGCGAGGCGACCTTCGCGATTGGCCGTGCGCACCTCGTCCAAATACCTGATCGCTTCGGCTTCACCCAGAACGGAAAAGAGAGCTGTTGCGTGGGTGAGGGTGGTGCCCGTCAAGGGCCGCGCCATGCCGACTTTGCCGGCCCATTTAGGATCGACGATGTCCCACATCGACTGCAGTTCGGACGGATCTTCGACGAGGTCGGTGTTGACGATGAAGATGCGGCCTCGAGCGGCAAACCCGGTCCAGCGTCGCTCGGCGTCGCGGAACTGCGCGGGGATTCCCGCCGCGCTCTTCGAGTCGTAGCTCTCGAGCAGTCCCTCCTCAGCCAGCGCAACCGTGTGAGCGATCTCGTTATTCCAGAAGACGTCGCAGCGGGTTCGATCGGCTTCCGCGCGCAGGCGATTGACGAGCCCGACGGTCTTGTTGGCTTCGACATCGAACTCGGCTCGCACGGTTAGGCCTGTTTCGCTCTCGAAACGTCGAATCAGCGGTTCGGCGTGCACCTGATCGAGCGCGCAGTAGAGCACCACATCCGGCTCCTCCGAGGAGCACGCGGCGAACAGGAGGGGGAGGGAGCTAAGAAAGCAGGCGAGGAGCTTGGGCCATCGACCTGAAGTGGGCTGGGGCTTCGCCTTGAAAGTCTGGAGTCGAATCATGTTCACACGCAGGAGAGTTCGCAGGGGATGCAAGCCCCGTGCCTTGACCGTTACTCGCGCGCAACCGTACGCTCTTGCGACGCTGGTAGCTACCGCGAGCCCCTCCGGCGTCGGTACGCGGCGGCGACTCGTATCCCGGTCCTCCCGCCGCCCCAATGAGCAGCCGGTTGCCGCTCGGAACGAAGCCCGCTCGTTCCATCCCACACCAAACTCCAGAGACTCAGCCCATGTCGCTACAGATGTCAGAGCGTATGTCCCGCCTCGGAACCGAGTCCGCTTTTGAGGTGCTCGCCCGTGCGAAAGCCCTGCAGGCCGAAGGCAAGGACATCATCAACCTGGGGATCGGCTCGCCGGATTTTCGAACGCCGGACAACATCGTCGAAGCGGGCAAGAAAGCTCTCGATGATGGCTATCACTTCTACACGCCAGCCAAGGGCTTGCCCAAGCTGCGCGAAGCCGTGGCCACCGACATCCTCAAATACCGCCAGGTACAGGTCGACCCGAACAACGTCATGATCGTTCCGGGCGGAAAGCCCACGATGTTCTTCGCGCTGTTGATGTTCGCCGAGCCGGGCGCGGAGGTCTTGTACCCGAACCCGGGCTTTCCGATCTACGAGTCGATGATTTCCTTCACTGGAGCGACGCCGGTCCCGATCGAGCTACCGGAGGAGTCGGGCTTCAGTTTCGATCCCGACGCGGTGCTCGCCAAGGTCAACGAAAAGACGCGACTGATCATCGTCAATACTCCGGGAAATCCGACTGGCGGAGTGATCGAGCGGGCGGCGCTCGACCGCTTTGTCGAGGGCATGCAAAAGTGGCCGAACGTCGTCATTCTGGCGGACGAGATCTATTCGCGACTGCTCTACGACGGGCTCGAGCATGTCAGCCTCCTGCAATACGAATCGATTCGCGATCGGACGATTCTCTTGGACGGCTGGAGCAAGACCTGGTCGATGACCGGCTGGCGATTGGGCTATGGAGTCTGGCCAAAGAGCTTGATCGACGACGCGGAGCGACTGCAGATCAACAGCAACTCGTGTCCCTCGGCGGCCGTCCAGGTTGCCGGCATCGAGGCGTTACTCGGACAGCAAGATGACGCGGCGGAGATGCATCGCACCTTCGACAAGCGGCGCAAGCTGATGGTCGAGGGATTGAACTCGATTCCCGGCTTCCGCTGCATCATGCCCAAGGGCGCCTTCTACGCCTTTCCCAATATCACAGGCACCGGCATGAAGGCGAAGGAGTTGGAGGGCTTGCTCTTGAAGGAAGTCGGCGTGGCTACGATCGCCGGGACGAGCTTTGGGCACTTGGGCGAAGGCTACATTCGCTTCAGCTACGCTTCCTCGACGGAAAACATCAACGAAGCGCTGCGCCGCGTGCGCGAATTGATGGCCTCGCGCGTCTCGACAGGAGCTTAGTCATTAGCGCCTCCGCATCCGCCTTGCCGCTGTCCGACTTTCGAAGCGACACGGTTACCAAACCGACGCCCGAGATGCTTCGAGCGATGGGTTCGGCGGAGGTCGGCGACGATGTATTGGACGGCGATCCGACGGTTCAGCGGTTGGAGAGGCTTGGAGCGGAGTGGCTCGGCAAAGCGGGGGCGCTCTATGTTCCATCGGGGACGATGGCGAATCAGATTGCGGTCGGCGTCTGGGCGCGCGGCGGCGATGAGCTCATCGCGCTGGCCGATGCGCACGTCCTCTTATTTGAGGCCGGAGCGGTAGGCGCGCTGCACGGACTGCAGTCGGCAACGGTAGCGGGGCATAACGGCGCTCCGGATCTCGACGAGCTGCGCGCTCGCATTCGGCCCGACTTCATCCATATGCCAACGACCGCGCTAATCTCGGTCGAGCAGACGCACATGTCCTCGGGCGGCCGCGTGGTTCCACTGGCATCGCTGCAGGCGATTCGCGAGCTGGCCCGGGAACATCAAGCGCCCGTTCATATGGATGGAGCTCGGCTGGCCAATGCGGTTGTGGCGAGCGGCACGTCCGCGCGTGACTGGGCAGCCTGTGCCGACTCCGTCTCGGTGTGTCTCTCGAAAGGTTTGGGCGCGCCGGTCGGCTCTCTGATTGCGGGCGATGATGAGTTCTTGGAGCGGGCCCGCGTTGTTCGAAAGCGGTTGGGCGGCTGGATGCGGCAGGCGGGCGTGATCGCTGCGGCGGGAATTGTCGCGCTGGAGTCCGGCGTCGAGCGCCTGGCCGAGGATCATCGCCTCGCGCGCGAACTGGCCGCGCTCTTCGACGAACGCGCTGGCTTCGTCTCGCCCCCGGATCAGACCGAAACCAATCTGGCCATTGTTCGACTGGTTGACTTCGAGCTCGCCGGGCAGCCGATGGACGCGCCGACCTTGGCGGGCCTCTTGGGTGAGGAGGGAATCGGCGTCATGGCACTCCAGGCCGACGTCCTGCGATTTGTTTGTCACCGAGATGTGGGCCCTTCCGACCTCGAGCGGCTCTCGAGCGCCTTAGACGCTATCTTGGGCGCCTGACTTTTTTGGGGCGCTGGCCCCGCTCTTTTCGATCTTCAGCCGAACACGCTTCGGCTCACACACCTACACCTTCAACTTTGGGCACCTATGGGCATCTTTAAGGCCTACGACATTCGCGGCCTCGTTCCTTCCGAACTCGACGCCGAGCTCGCCAAGAAGATTGGCAATTCCTTCGCGCGCTTTCTCGGCGCAAAGCGCCTCGTCATCGGCCAAGATATGCGGACGCATTCGCCAGAGATTGCCGATGCGGTTGCGGAGGGAATGCGCGACGCGGGCTGCACTCCGATTCGACTGGGCTTGGCCTCGACGCCGATGACTTACTACGCGATCGGCGCCTTGGACTGCGATGGCGGCCTGTGCGTGACCGCGAGTCACAACCCGGCTGAGTACAACGGTATGAAGTTGTGTCGTGCAGGTGCGGTTCCGATTTCCGGTGCGACGGGGATTCAAGACATCGAGCGCATGTGCTCGGAGCCCTATCCCGAGCCGGTGGCCGAACGCGGGGGACAGGAAGAGATCGAGATCTTGGCGGACTATGTCGAGCACGTGGTTCGGTTCGCCAATATTCCGACCGACGTGAAAATTGCGATCGATGCCTCCAACGGGATCGCGGGACATACTCTGCCGGGGATTCTCCAGTCGCTTCCGACGGTCGAGGCCGCGAGCATGTTGATGGAGCCCGATGGGAGCTTTCCGGTTCACGAAGCCAATCCGCTCAAAGAGGAAAACCTCGACGGCTTGCGGGTTCTTGTGAAAGAGTCCGGGGCCGCGCTGGGTGTTTGCTTCGATGGCGATGCCGATCGGTGTTGTTTCGTCGATGAGACCGGACGCACGGTGAGCGCGGATTTAGTGACTGCGTGGCTTGCACCGAGCTTTATTAAGAGCGGCGACAAGACGCCGATCGTCTACGACTTGCGTTCGTCCTGGGTCGTACGCGAGGTGATCGAGGAGCACGGCGGCGTTGCTCTGCGAGATCGCGTCGGGCACTCCTTCATCAAAGCGACCATGCGCAAAGAAGGCGCGGTCTTTGGTGGCGAGCTCTCCGGTCACTTCTACTTCGCGGACAACTTCACTTGCGACTCGGGCGTGATCGCCATGGTCAGCGCGCTCTCCTTGCTCACGGCGCCGGAGAATCGCGGCAAGAAGTTCAGCGAGATGGTGGAGGGGCTCCGGCGCTATCACGCCACCGGCGAGATCAACTTCCGAGTGGCGGATAAGGACGCGATTCTGGCTGAATTGAAAGAACGCTACAAAGACGGTGAACAAGATGAGTTAGATGGGATCACGGTCTCCTTTGGCGACTTGTCCGATCCGGACTGGTGGTGGTTCAATGTGCGAGCCTCCAACACCGAGCCGCTCCTGCGGTTGAACCTGGAGGCTCGGACAGCGGCTTTAAGAGACGAGCGTCGCGACGAATTGGTCGCGCTATTAGGAGATCCGGAATGAACAAATCCCTTGGAACCGTGCCCCTCCTGGCGGCCTGCATTTGGCTCGCTACCTGCAGCTGTGAATCGAGCTCCCACGAGCGCGATTCGAGCCAGATGGCCTTGCACTCGGTGTCTTTTGAGTCGCGCGGCGGTCCGCCGGTCGTGGCCGGGATTGCCATTCTCGCCGCGACGGGTAAGCCTCTGGCGGGGGTGACGCTCACCCTCCCGGACGGCACGACCGCGACCTCGGGTGAGGATGGTCGCTTCGAGCTGGTCGGCATGCGTCCGGGGCTCGAAGGACTCTTGGAGGCTCGTACCGAGGATGGACTGGTGGGGACCAACCCGCTGCTGCCCCTCGCTGGAGGGCGACTGGAAGTCGTCGTGCGCCTAAGAAAGCCCCGCGGAGAACAATAAGCTGGGCTTCGGGGTTGAAGGCACCCCCTCGCGTTGACGATAGAAGGACCTTCGGCATCCCACCGAGAAACGAATGATTGGCCTAGCCCTACTCCTCGCTCTGCAAGTCGACTCCGGAGCGAAAGCGCCGATCTGGGAGGACTCGAAAGCTGAAATTCGCGCGGCGGATCGTGAGCTGCCCTCCGTGCTCGTCGACGTCCCGCTTCAGTCGCGCCTCTCCCAACCCATTCGGTGGGGCCGAATACGGTTCCGGGAGAAGCTGATCAGCTTCTCCACTTACTCGGCGCAGAACGCCCAGCGCGCGCTCGACGGAATCCTGATCGAGCCCGGTCGTCGCTCAGCGGCGCTGATGGCGCTCGGATGTTCACGGGCTTCGGGCGTGCGCGTCCTGCTCGAATCCTGGGCAGTCGGTGGCGGATCCATGGAACAGCGCGCCGCGATCCTGGCGCTCGGCGAGCTCGGCGGACAGGACTCCGCCTTTCTCCTCGAATTGGCGAAGTCCGAATTGCCGCAGATCGCGGAGAGTGCCCTGGTCGCTTTGATGCGACTCGACTCGCCGGCCGTACGCGACGAGATCGATCGTATCGCCGCGGACGAAACGAACCCGAATGCGGACATCGCGCGCTCCGTGAAGGCGTTCTATGCCAGTCCGGAAGAAGTGGCGGCCCCCGAATCGGTCAAACTGCTTCTCGAGTTGCGATGGGACGCAGCGGTGAGCTACGGGCTCGTCGGCGGCAAGAGTCGCGCTCAGCTCCGCATCGAGGAGTTGGAGCGGGATCCCGCTTTTCTTGAGGCGGTCGTATTGCGTTCGATGCGGAGTCTCTCGGTGCCCGGCGTGGAGGACCACCTGCTGGCCTTGGCGATGGCCGGAGGCGTGGAAGCCTTGAGAGCGTCGGCGCTAAAGATTCCCAGGACGCTCAACAAGCTCTACGCGGAAGGGAGCTGGGAACCCGCAAACGGAACCGAATGGCAGGCGGTATTGGATGCCATCGATGAAGGTGGCGCGCGTCCGGATGCGGTGGATTTAGTTCGCGGGGCTCTGAATTTGCCGAGCTTCCGCTCGCGAGCCGCTGGACTCTTGGTCGGGATGGGCGACGAAGAAGCGGCGACTTTGTTGCGGGATTCACTCTACGATCCCGACCTGGAGACACGCATTCAAGCCTGTCGCGCATTCGGTCGGAGCAGGAACAGTCGTTGGGCCGAGGAGCTCGCGACGCTTCGAAGGGGCGAGCCCAATCAGAGGTTGGCCATGGCCGCGCTGGTCGCACAAATGAGGATCGGCTACCAACCCGCAGATCAGCAGCTTCGATTAATCGTGCTCGACGGTTCGCAATCCGATCGCGAAATCTTGGTCGAAGAGCTCCTAGAGGTCTCCGAGGATCAGCGGGTTCCCGTCTTATTGGAGACCGCCTTTCCGCACCTCTTGGGCAGGCTTCGCTTGCGCGTCGCCGCGGACCTCGTTCGGCGCGGGCGATTGCTTCAGAGAACCGAATTGATCGCGGCACTCGAAGCGGGTGAAGAGCCCGACCTGGCCGCCACCTTCGTGCGGGCTCTCCGCCGGGTTCCGGGAAGCCGTGAGCTTCAGGCTCTGACCACGCTGTTTCCGACCCATGGCATCGACGTCAACATCGAGCTGACGATTGCCCTGATCGACAACAACCACACGACGGGAATCGCGCTGCTCACGCGGGCGCTTTGGAACCCACCGCTCGATCTCAGCGCACTTGCCGGCGCGCTCATCGTGCAGCAGCGGGGGATCCTGGCCCTGCACCAGGAGCTGGATTCCCCCCCGACTCCGGTCTCCGAAGCCGGAGTTCGGCGGGTGGGCTTTGCCCTGGGAGAGTGGGGCGGGGTGGAAGCTCTCGAGGAGTTGGCTCAGCGACGCCCGAGCCATGACCCGGCGCTCCAGGGGGCTTACCTTGGGGCGATGAGCGTCCGCACTCAGTAGATCGGAACTGACTGGGTTGAGTGTGGAAAGCGTTCGCGTGAGTCCCTGCAGCTTCACGGCTTAGGCTCCCGTCGGGCCGAAGCAGGGCCTCGAAGGGCCGATTTCATCCGAAATCCTGATTCCGTAAGCTCTTAGGGCGAGCATTCCACACGGAACCCAGTCAGTTCAGTAGACTCACCGCCGATTTCGGGGCGACGAGCTGTCCGCCTCAAACGCGCCCGAATCTCCGCGCCCATGCCCTGGACCCCATCTGGCATCGTTACCCTGCTCACCGACTTTGGTCTTCGTGACTCTTACGTCGGAACCATGCATGCCGTGCTCCTCTCGCGCTGCCCTCAAATCCGTCACATCGTGGATCTGACTCACGGGATTCCTCACCAGGACGTCGCCGCTGGGGCCTTTCAGTGGGCGCAGGCCTCGCCCTATTTCCCGACCGGGACGGTTCACGTTGCTGTCGTCGACCCCGGCGTGGGGTCCGAGCGGCGGGCGCTCGTCGCCCTTGATGGGGGACATGCCTTTGTCGCTCCGGATAATGGACTGCTCGGGGCGGTGCTCGGTGAAGAGGCCCGCGTCTTCGAGCTCGATCTCGAGCGCTTCGCGCTGCCCTCGGTGAGCCGCACCTTTCACGGCCGCGATGTCTTTGCCCCTGCGGCAGCCGCACTGGCCGGAGGGACCCCTCCCGAGCGGCTCGGCGAACCGGTCTCCGAGCTACAGCCCTCTCCGCTCCCGAAGTTCGCGCGCGATCCGCAGACCGGAGCCCTGATTGGCGAGATTCAGAGCGTGGATCACTTCGGCAATTTGATCTCCAACCTGCCCGGAGACGAGCTGACCGCCGAGAAGTCGGGGCTCGTATGCCATTTATCGATCTGCGGGCGAACGGTTTTGTTGGTGGGAACTTACGCTGATGCCGAAGACGGTGAGCCGCTCGCGCTCGTCAGCTCAGCGGGCTTTTTAGAAATCGCGGTTCGCGGCGGAAACGCTGCGACGTTTTTTAATTGTGGAGTGGGAGAACCGATAAAAATGGAGTTCAGTCGATGAAGCCGAGGGAAAAGCTGTCGTTCATTGGAGTCCCGATGGATCTCGGAGGAGGTCTGCGCGGGGTGGATATGGGCCCCAGCGCTTTGCGCATCGCTGGCATTGAAGAAGCCGTTAACGGGCTGGGCTTTGCCTTTGAGGACCTGGGCAATGTTCCAGTTCCGCGGCCGGAGCGGCGGCAACCTCGAAACGAAAAAGCTCGGTTCTTGACCGAGATTGCTCACTGCTGCGCTCGTGTTCGCAGGCAAGTCGAGCGCGCCCTCGACGAAGGTTCGATGCCGCTGATCGTGGGGGGAGACCACTCGATTGCCGCCGGGAGCATTGCTGGTGTGAGCTCTTGGTATCACAAGCGCAAGGAGAAGATCGGCTTGATCTGGGTGGATGCCCACGGAGACATGAACACCCCGGAGACGACGGAGTCGGGAAATATTCACGGCATGCCCCTGGCGGCCGCACTCGGCTACGGCGCGCCCGAGTTGACGGGACTCGGTGATCTCACTCCGATGGTTAGCCCCGAGAACACGGTGCTCGTTGGCGTTCACTCGATCGATGATGGCGAGCGCGAGATGATTCACAAATCGGGCATCAAGGCTTTTGCGATGCGCGACATCGACAAGCACGGGATTCATGCCGTGATGGAAGAGGCGATCGCGATCGCGACGCGGGGCACGGCGGGCTTTCATCTCTCCTTCGACATCGACGGCTGCGATCCGGTCGCAGCTCCTGGCGTAGGTACCCCCGTAGATGGCGGCCTGACGACTCGCGAAGCCCACATCATCATGGAAGACTCCGCCCTCTCGCAGGCGATGGTCGCGCTCGATTTAACCGAGATCAACCCGATCTTCGATACCTGCAACAAGACGGCCGAACTTGCCCGAGAGCTGACGCTCTCAGCCTTGGGTAAGCGGGTCTTATAACGATCATCGTGATTTCGAGCGCCTTCTGACCGGTCTCCCCTCTCTCAGCGGGATAGGTTGAATGTAGGATCTCCGGAATCTAACCGACCTCTGTCGAGCCTCCTTCGCGACCAACCCTCGGTCGCGGGCGACCCCACCTGCGCATCCCCCTCGACTCCCAATAGGGAACTCCCCGACACTTAGCCTCGAATGTTTCGTCTCCTAAGAAACCTATGGGCCCACCGCCAGCTCGTGCGGGGGTTCGTAGTGAGAGATTTGAAAGCGCGCTATGTCGGCTCGAGCATGGGCTTTTTCTGGTCGGTGATCGTGCCGTTCCTGTACCTGTTCATCTTCATGGTCGTCTTCTCGCTGATCCTTCGGTCGCGATGGTCGGACGACGCCAAGCCCCAGGACACCGCGCTGATCATGCTGGTCGGCATTTTGGTGTGGCAAGCTTTCTCCGAGACTCTCTCCCGGGCGACCAACTGTTTGGTGGAGAACGCCAACCTGATTCAGAAGGTCGTCTTCCCATCCGAAATTTTGCCGGCCTTCCTGACGGTTTCATCGCTCGTCAACATGATGATCGGACTGCCGATCACCATCCTCGGAGTCTTCATCTTCTTGGGGCAAGCACCGAGTGCGAGCTACGCCATACTCCCTGTGCTGGTCTTGTTGCAAGCGGGCTTCACGATCGGACTGGGATACCTGCTCGCAACCCTCAATCTGTTCTTGCGCGACACCTTTCACTTAATCGGTGTCCTCACGATGGTCTGGATGTTCGGTACCCCGATCTTTTATCCCGCCCATTTAGTTCAGAGTGCACCCATCCCGATTCCGTTTACGGAGCACGAGGTCGAATACTTCGATCGTAACGATGGACCCGAACTGCGCACCCGGATCCCGGCGAATGCCGAGGCTACCCTTCGGGTCGCGAATGCTGACGAGCTCAATCCCACTTGGACTCGGGACGGACTTGAGCAGCTGCCCGAGGGCCAAGTTGAATTTTTCGATCCCACGGCCAACGGAGGAGAGAACTTCATGGTCGCCGACAAACAAGTCGAAAGGCCCGATGGACTGGATGCCTACGTCGCGCTAAATGGCGTGGCCTGGACCCGCAAAACCAAGCTCGAAAGCGATACCTTCTCCCTCGGCATTCTGCTCGATCTCAACCCGATGTACTGGCTGATCGAGTGTTACCGAGAAGTGATTCTCTACGGTCGCTGGCCGGATTTGACCTTCATCTTCAAGTTCGCCGGCGTCACTCTCTTGATTCTTGTTGTCGGGGGTCGCTTCTTTGCGAAGCACCAACACCGTTTCCCGGATTTGCTCTAGTGGATCAGCAGTCAAACAACGGGAGCCAGATTAAGAGCGACGCGACATCGGCGCCGGCGGTCATTCGTGCCCACGGACTCTCGAAGGTCTATCGGATGTACGACAAGCCGATTCATCGCTTGTTGGACCTGGTCTTTCCCGGAAAACCTCGCGGCAAGGAGTTCTGGGCACTGACGGATGTGACCTTGGACCTGCCCGCGCAGAGCACGATCGGAATTATCGGCGAGAACGGTGCGGGCAAGAGCACTTTGCTCAAGCTCCTTTCCGGAATTGCTCACCCGACCGAGGGCACGGTGGAAGTTGAGGGACGCGTAACTTCACTGATCGAGCTCGGCGCCGGCTTTCATCCGGAATTTACCGGTCGCGAAAACATCGGACTCTCCTGCGCCATCATCGGGCTCTCGGATGAAGAGACCGCCGACCTGACTCCCGAGATTATTGCCTTCTCGGAGCTCGGCGATTTCATCGACCGTCCGGTTAAGACCTATAGCTCGGGCATGAATGTGCGGCTCGGTTTCGCCGTAGCCACCTGCGTCGCGCCCGACGTCATGTTGGTGGACGAGGCGCTCTCGGTTGGCGACGAGTACTTCAAAGGCAAGTGCATGAACCGTCTCAACTTGCTGCGCGAGAATGGCGGGACAGTCGTCTTCGTCTCGCACGACATGGGTGCGGTCAAGACGCTCTGCCAGCACGTGATCTACCTCGATGGTGGGCGTGTCGTCGAGCAGGGCAGCCCCGAAAAAGTTGCGGACGAGTATCTCCGGCGCGCTCAAGTGCGCGGGAAGGCCATGATCGAGAAGGCGGAACACAGCTCGAGCGCTTATCCGCGTTGGGGCAGCCAAGAGATCCTCGTGGACAAGGTCGAGCTGCTCGGCGAGGGGCGCGAACCATCGATCGTGTTCCGGACCGGCGAGCCCTTTGTCGTTCGCATGCACTGGGAAGCTTCCGGCGATTGCGCGCAGCCGGTGTTTGGGCTCGGGCTCTACCGAGCGGACGGAACCTACGTCAACGGCTCGAACCACCTCTGGCATGACGAGCCCATCGAGATCCACGATGTGAAGGCTGGCGAGTCGGGGGTGGTCGAGATGGACCTGGGCTCGATTCCTTTTCTGGAAGGGCGCTACTACGTCACGGTCTTTGTCTACGACCACAGCAAGCCCTCGCCGACTCCCGTCGATCACCGCGAGCACGCGCTCTCCTTCCAAATCATGGACACCAAGGTTCACCAGCACGGGATCGTTCGGATTCCGACCACCTGGCGGGTGCAGCGGAGCTCGGAGGACGAGTCGACAGAAGTTGAGTCCGAGAAGCCGAGCTCAGGGGACGGCCAGTGAGCGACGACGTTCTTCGGCTGCCCTTCGACCAGTACCAGCGCTATCGCATGGTCGCCGATGTTCTCGATCGCCTGCGCGGTGACGGCCCTCTGCGAGTGCTCGACGTCGGCGGACGAACGGCGCTCTTGAGGCGATTCGTCGATGATCGGGTGACCTTGGTCGACATGGAGCCGTCCGACGTGACCGAGAATATGGTCCTCGGCGACGGCGCGCGGCTACCCTTTCAGGACAACGCCTTCGACGCGGTGTGCGCCTTCGATACGCTTGAGCACGTACCGCCCGGAGCACGCGAAGCCTTTGTGACCGAGTGCGCTCGTGTCGCGGGTGGCTGGTGCATTTTGGCGGGGCCCTACGCCGAACCCGGCGTCGCGCGAGGCGAGGAGCTCCTGCAGAAGTTCCTGAAGGACAAGCTCAACACGGTTCATCGTTATCTCGACGAACACGGCGAGCACGGGCTGCCGGAGCGGGCTCTCGTTACAAAGTGGTTCGAGCAGAGCGGCGCTTCCGTCACCTCCGTCGGGCACGGCAATTTGTACCGCTGGTTGTTCATGATGAGCGTCGAGCTGTTTCTCGACGAGGACCCGGCGCTGCGGGACTTTGCTGGCGACGTCTTCGCGTACTACAACGAGATGCTCTACGCGAGCGACGCTGCGGAACCGGTCTACCGTCACGTCGTGGTTGCGACGATGCCTGGGCGAGAGGCGCCGAATCTCGCCGGGTTAGCGGGCGAGAACTCCGAAACCGCACTGCGCGATCCGATGGTGCCGATTGCGATGATGACCACCGAAGTCGCCGTGTTCGATCGCGAGCGGGCGCGCTTGGGCAAAGTTGTTCACGATCTGGAAGCCATTATCGCGGACCGCGACGAACGCTTGACGGAGCACGAGGTCGAGCGCGACGAGCTCAAAGACGGGTTAGACGAACACCGCGCCGTCTTGGCGGCGCGCGATGTGGACATCGAGCGTTATCTCGCCCGCATCGCCGAGCAACAAGCTCGACTGGATTGGTTTCCCGTCAAGGTGCTCGTCAAGCTGCGCAAGCTTTTGAGCGGCAGCTCCGACGCTTAGCGTTCGAGCAACCGAAACACGAGCGCCTCGCCGGCTGGGAGAGTCACGCTTAATCCGCTAGCCGTCTGCGGATGAAGCCACTCCACCTGCGATTCTTCGGGCAGCTCAAGCTCGACTTCAAGATCTCGAACTCCCGCGCGTTCCTCAGGTGTGGTCGCGTTGGGCAAGGCCATGTAGAGCCAGCCGGTGCCGTTCTCGAGTACGCGGAACTCGGTCAACCAAGGCAAGTCGCCTCCGATGATTCGAATCCTTGGTTCCCGCATGACTCGACTGAATCGACCCGCGACTAGTTTTCGGTCCAAGAGCGCGCGCGCATCCGTGGGGTTCAGCCTGCGCTCAGCGTAGGTCATCAGCTCACTTGGCGCCTCGATCACCCGTTCTCCGTAGAACTCGGCGAGCTCTTCGCGAAGCGAGGTCTCCCGCGGGTTGCCCGCGGAATCAAAGCGCCCGAAGCTGCCCTCAACGAAGATGCGACCGCCGGCGTGCAGGTAGCCTTTCAGGTGTTCGATGTGACCGTCATCGAGGACGCCGACGTGCGAGAAGATCAGGAGCGGAAAGCGTGTCACGGACAATTGCTTGAGCTCGTCGACCGGGAGCACGCCGGGCAAGCTGCCGGCGTCTTCGAGCAGCCGCAGCCAGGCGGTTAGTGTCCGTTCGCGCGTTCCGTGATTGCGCTGATAGCCGGCCAGCCGATTGGGCCACGTCGGTCCATCGAGCAGGGCGTCGTGCAGCCAACTGTTGGCGATGGAATCAGGGGAGTGAACGATCGCCGCGCGCCAGGGCGTGCCCCAACCGGGCGAAACGAGCTCGGGTGCCAGCCGACGCACCCGGCGAATGGACTCCACGACGCGCGCCAGGCGGTTCGCATAGGCGGGGTTTGCGGCGAGCAACTTGTCGCTCCAGAGAATCAAACCATCACCTCCGCGAAGCTGGTGTTCCCACGCGCGCAGCGCGGCGCCAGCGACACTCCCGCTCTCCTCGTCATTGAGAAAGAGCGTCGCGAAGGATTGTTGGTCGGCGTTGAGGGTCGAGCTCGTCAGCTCGCGCGTCGCATCCACTGGATAGGGTTCGACGAAGTCCAGGAACTGAAGCGCCCGGCCGATGGCGACACCCCCAAAAGCGGTCTGCCCACCGATGCCGAGCAGTCCGACGCGAACACCCGGCGCCTGCTCGCGGGCGCGTGTGGCCAGCTCTTCAAGCAGCTCGAGCACGACATCCTGATGGAAGCGCCGACGCGCGAGCCAGTTGCCGAGCGACTCGAAGTTGTCGTCGGTGAGCTCGAGGCGGACCTGATCGGTGGTGGGGGAGCGACGATTCTCGATCCCGTTGCGCTCGCACCAGATGAGCCATTGCGCCTCGCAGGTTTTTGAATTGCAGACATCGAGCGGATCGCCCCAGGGTGTCAGGGAAACCTCGTCTCCCAAGGAGATTCCGGTGCCGTGGTTACCCCCGCGCGCTTGAAGACTGAGCTCAAGCTGTGCGAACAGCTTGGCGCGCGTCGCCGGATCCGTGAGGCAGGGCTCGCGCACATTCAACGCAGGATCGCGAGTCGCAAACCACTCATTGAACCAAGCCTGGTACTGCGGAGTTCGCCGCAGGTGGAGCTCCTCGCGTCCCGGCGCGTGACCGACGTAGAAGTCGAGGCCCCCTTCGAGCACCCACTCGGCGGACTCCGCGCGCTCGACGTTGGTCCCGCCGAAGGAAGACAGAATTGCTTTCGGAAGCTCAACGCCTTTGTGCTCCTGCCGCCAGACGAAGACCGGGAAGTCCTGCGTCGCGAGCAGGCACAGGAGTCCGAGAAAACGCGGCGGCGTGATGTTGAGAAGCTTCACCGTGCTGCCGGGCTTCGACCGGTGCGGAGCTTTAGAACGGCCACCACACGGGAATCATCAAGACGGAGACTCCCGCAAGGATGACGGTGAGCGGGAAGCCGACTCGCAAGAAGTCTTTGTACTTGTAGTCGCCGGGTCCCATCACCATCGCGTTGGCTTGGTGTGCGACTGGTGACATGAAGGCGAGGTTGGCTCCGACGATGACGCCGAGCAGGAGCGGTCGATTGCTCACGCCGAGCTCGGTAGCGAGTGAGATGGCGACCGGGGTCATGATCACGGCCGCGGTCACGTGATTCATCACTTGCGTCATCAAGGTGGTGACCGCGATGAGCACACTGAGGATGACGACCGGGTTCGAGGCGGTGGCGCCGAGGCCGGCGATCCACTCGGCTAGATCGTGACCGAGTCCGTGTCGTTCGAAGGCGCGGCCGAGCGCGAGCATGCCACCGATCAGAATCAGGACCGACCAGTCGATGGCGTTGCGGACCTCGTGCGGGCGCAGGCAACCGGTCAGGAGCAGACCGACCGCGCCGGTGAGTGCGGCCATGGAGAGGTCCATCCACCCGAGCGAACTGAGCACGAGAACAAGCGCCAGCATCAGGCAGGTCATCAACGCGCCGCGTCCGAAGACCGGCGGGTCGAGCTCGCCGAGAACCAAGAGGTGACGGTTTTCGCGCAGACGGTCGATGTCGCGCGTGTGTCCTTGAATGAGCAGCGTATCGCCGACCTCAAGCGAGGTGTGCGCGATCTTGCTGGGTTGGACGTCGCCGTGCTTCGAGATGGCGAGCACGTTGATGCCCGTCTCCTCTTGAAAGTTCGCTTCGACGAGCGTACGTCCGATCAGAGGCGACGTCGCGGGAATGACGCTCTCGACCATAAGCACGTCGGGGGAATCGAGTCGCATGCTGCCCGCATTGACCGAGTCGCGCTGATGCAAGTTCAGATCATTTCGCAATCGCAGAATGGCATCGGGCTCGCCCTGCACCATAAGGACGTCGTCGTTGCGAATGCGGTTGTAAGGTCCTGGCGCGAGCATGGTGCCGCCGCCCTCCGCTCGCACAATGCCGAGGACCGTAACCTCGTACTTGTCGAAGAAGTGCGCGTCGGCGACGACGCGATTGATGAGCGCACTGCTCGGGTCGACGAGGACCTCGGTGACGAACTTCGGTACTTGATAGTGCTCGCTGAGACTGGTCTTGGTACGCGAGCGCGGGAGCAACTGGCGTCCGGGCCAAACGAAGAAGAGCGTGGTGATTCCGAGGAGGAGGAGGCCGAGGTGCGCAAACTCGAAGAGCGCGAACGGGATCTCGCCCTGATCGACGATGGCGCCATTGACGGCCACGTTCGTGGAGGTGCCGATCACCGTGACCATGCCACCGGCGAGACTGCCGAAGCAGAGCGGCATGAGAAGTCGCGAGACGGCGACTTTGCTCTGCCGGCCGACGGAGCCCAGGACGGGAATCAAGGTCGCAACGACTCCGGTGTTCGACAGGATGGTGGACATCAAACCACCGACCGCTGTGATGCGAAGCGTGAGACCGGCCTCATTGCTCTGCGCACGCATGATGAGTTTTTGGGAGATAAACTCGGCGATGCCCCAGCGGGAGGTCGCTTGCCCAAATACGTACATGCACGCGATGACGACGATCGCTTCGGAAGAGAAGCCGGCGAAAGCCTCGGTCGGGCTGAGGCATTCGGTCACGGCCAAGACCCAAGCCACGAGAATCGCAATCAGGTCGTAGCGGAGAGCGTCCGTTACAAACAGGGCCACGCTTGTGATGAGCACCGCGAGGACAATGAGCTGCGAGTCGACCATGTTTTGCGGCGGAGCCGTCTGGGAATAAGTCTACCCGGAAGCCCGGAAACGACCAATTTTGGAGGGGGAATGAGCCCTCTCGATGAGCCCGACGAGGGCGTGAAAAACCAAGATCGCTAAAAAACTTCCGAGGCGGATGAAACGATCGACTCTCGCACCCTGGGAGGCGGGCTCGGGGAAGACTAGAATGCCCTTCGGAAGAGGTGGCTCATCATCGGCAGGTTCCGGGGCTGGCCCTGATCGCCGAGTCCTTTTTTTGCACCCTCTCCCCGAACCCGTGCTCCCGCTTTGAAACCCATCGACTCCCATCTCTTTGCCGATCGCGTCGGAGCCTGGATACTCAAGAACGGGCCGGACTCGGACGTGGTCGTCTCTTGCCGAACTCGACTCGCTCGAAACGTAGCGGGCTACAACTTCATCTCGCGCCTGTCCGAGAGCTCGGCTCGAGAACTGTCGGGCAAGCTGGAGGAGCTCCTGCTGTCCAAGGGAATCGACGGCGAGACGGTCTGGGTCTCTATGGAGGATGCCGACCCGGTTTTGCGACTGCTGCTGCGCGAGCGGCACCTCGCCAGCCGTGATCTCGCTCCCAGTGACCCGAGCCGCGCCAAGCTGCCCGGCCGCGCCGTGGCCTTCGGAAAATCGGAGACGCTCTCCGTGATGATCAATGAGGAGGACCACCTCCGCATGCAGGGCCTCGCGGCGGGGCTGGACCTCGATCTCGCCTGGGACCGAGTCTGCACCCTCGAGCGCGAGCTGCGCGGCGAGCTCGAGTTTGCCTACAGCGATCGGCTCGGTTTCCTGACCGGCTGCCCGACCAACGTGGGGACCGGCCTTCGAGCCTCGGTCATGCTTCACTTGCCCGCACTCGGGCTCGTGCGCGCCGAGCTCGACAAGGTCTTTACCGCCGCCCATCGCACCGGACTCGCTGTGCGCGGAATGTATGGCGAGGGAAGCCGCGCAGCCGGTGATTTCTACCAGGTCAGCAACCAAGTCACGTTGGGGCGCACGGAGGATCAACTGGTCGGCGACCTTAAGGAACTGGTGCCCTGCGTCGCGGAGTTCGAACGCAAGGTTCGCAAGATCTTGTTCGAAGAGCACCGCGCATCGATTCAAGACAAGGTCAGCCGCTCCTACGGGATCCTGCGCACGGCGCGGGCGATGCCCACCGAGGCGGCGCTCTCGCACTTGTCGCTGGTTCGACTGGGGGAGTGCCTGGGGCTGCTTCCCGATGGGGCCTCAAGCGACCTGAAGCGCGTCGCCATTCAGATCCAGAAGGGCCATCTCCAAGCTCTTCACGCCGATGGGGACCAGGCCAGTATTCTCGCTGTTAGCGAGCGCGATCGCCTGCGGGCGAGCTATCTCCGCCGACGCTTCTCCGACAGCCAGAACTAGCCCGGGGCTCGGCTCTGCCGTGCGGGGCGAGATTTCCTCGCAGGAGGTTCCAGATCCCGAGCGTGGGGACTCGAAAGACGGAGAGTGGTTTTTGCAATAATCCTCCTCTCCCTACTCAGCTCGGGCGCTTCTCCGATAGCGGTCGAAGACGTCGTCGCGTCGACGCCGAACCCGGCTGTTGGCGAGCTTGAGGAGCCCGAGATTCAGCTTCGCGTTCGCGTGCTGCGAGGGACTGCCGAATACGTTCTCCCCGAGGGCGGCAAGGTCAAGCGGCTGCGTCCCTCGAAAGACGCGCTTCGAGCCGACTCCGGAATTTACCTGGAGTTCGGTATCTCGACGAAAGTCGAGTTGGTTTGGGCTGGAGTGGGGAGTACGCGAATCGAAGGTCCTGCGGCCATCAGTTGGAAGACGGGCTTGATCGATTTGCACCCAGATGAATCCGCGCGGATCGATCTCTCGGGTTCGCAAGAGACGGCACTGAATCAGGAGCAGCCGGAAACTGCCGGCTCCATCCTGGCTCGATTCGAGGCTCACAAGAAGTTCCGAATCACGAACCGCCCGCCGATACGTCAGCCGGTTTCCCTCGTCTTGGGAGCCTTTAAGAATGTGGAACTCGAGGCCCACGGTCCGGGCTTTCAGCTGCTCTTTGATCGCGAGGGTTGGAGCCTCGCGGTGCCCTCGGGTGCTGTTCGACTCGTCAGTCGAAAGGACGAGCAGCTAGAAGTGAACCACCATGGGGGCCTGCCGATTCGGGTTCGAACGAACCAATTGCGCCCTCCGGGGACGTGGCCGGTTCGCATTCAGTCGGGCTCTCGGCTGCTCTTGCCCGCGCCTCTTCGGGAGTAAACTCGGGCTAGCTCGCTCGATCTTCCCCGGGATCCGCCTCGACCAGCGCACCTTCGGCGCTATGGATGTAAGCCGTGAGCGCTTTGACTTCGGCGCGCTTGACCTGAAGCAGCTCTCGAAGCAAGTCGCGCAAGCTGAGCAGGCCGATCAGTTTGCCGTCGCGAATAATGGGCAGGTGTCGGATGTGACGGGTCTGTACCTCGTGCGCCGAGTCGGAGACCGTGCGCTCCGGAGAGGCGTAGAAGACCTCGCTCGTCATGTAATCCGCGATGCGCGCCGTCTTCGGATCGACGCCAGCCAGGATCACGCGCATCATCAGATCTCGTTCTGTGAAGATGCCGATGGGGGCCTCTTGGTCATCGACAATCATCAGAGCGCCGATTTTGCTCTCGCCCATCAGCTGGACAGCCTCTTGGACCGTCGCGTTCCGCAGTACGGTGACGACCTTCCGGCCGACGAGCAGTTCACCAATCATCTTCATAAGGATCTTCCCTCCTAAACATAGCCCACTAGAGGGGATACAGCCAAATCTCGGCGTATATACCCCACGGCAATGGGCTTAGAATGAGCTTGCGGCGCGACGAGAAGGCCCATTCTAGCGCGCTGAAATCCAACTCCCTCAGCCCTAATTCAGAGAATGACACGGGGAAGTAGTCAGTCTCGCTATCGGGAGCGAATCGCCGCGGGCCTCACCGGGCTCTCTCACGGGCGCGGAAGGCATAAGTGCCGCTACTGCCGGTCACCCGGTGATTCCCAACGATTTCGGCAGTCCCAGGGCTCTCGGAGGACTTGTGACCGTCCGAGGAAGCTGCGCCACTTCCTGAGATGGAATCCGCGCTCCGGAGGGATGGGCAATCGATCGTACGGAGCTAAGTCGGTTGAACTCAGTAGTACGGGGGAGCAGGAAGATTGAACTTCCTCCCAAGCCTTCATCGGCCCCGCTATCGGGGTGGAGTGCCGATGAGAATCTCCTACATGGTCGAGATGAAGAACCGAGTCTACTGCAGTTCTACGGGCTGCTTGCCAAGTAGGCCGAGGATGGCGTCTTGAAGGTTGTCCGCGGTGAAGTTGGGGGTGACTTCAAACTCGCCGTCCTGCACGCCTTGCCCGGTTCGAACGCCCGCGATTTTGCAGCCGGCGCGCCATCCGGATACGAGCTCCACGGTGCTGTCGCCGACAATCCAGCTCTTGTCCAACTCGATCGAATCGTTGAGCATCGCGTGGTAGAGCAAGCCGGTGTTGGGGAGGAAGAAGACGGAGTCGAAAGCGTGGGCTCCAACGCCTTCGGGATGGTCCAGGCAAATGTACTGGCGACGAATGTGAATCCCCTCATCGGAGATTTGGGCACAGATTTCCGTATTGAGGTCGTTCCACTCTTCGTCGGAGAGTCGGCCGTGAGCAACGTCGAGTTCGTTCCCGATCAGGTAGATCAGCCAATTAGCGCGATGGGCCATAAACAGGGCCTCAAGAGCTCCCTCGTGGAATTCGAGGTTGGATACCGACTTTTTTTCCCCCTCGGACGGTTCGACCAAGAGCGTTCCCCAGAGGTCAATGAAGAGGCCCCGCGGGGCGGGAGGGGTTCCGGGAAGCGGCGCGTAGGGGGTGGGGTCGAAGAGGCTCATAGATCTGACTTGTTGAGGAGGACAAAACCTGTTGTTCGACCTTGGTTGTCGGCAGGAGTCAGGATCTCTTGAGGGATCAAGATTGAGTTTCTTGAAGTCCGATACATGCTCTTGGAAAGTCATTCCGAACCCACCGGAGAACACGGTCATCATTTCCGAACAGCTAGAGCAAGAAGAGTCGCGACCGATGCGCGTCGCGCTGCTTGTCGATCCTCTGACGATGAGGACGAAGGGCGGAGATCACGCGCCCGAGATCGCTCGTGAGCTCTTGGGAAGAGGCCATCTCGTTCGCGGCTTCGGAGTTGCCCCGAGCGTCATCCCGCACTCGAGCGAAGAGAGCGGCGCGATCGAGGTTCCGGGGTTGCTCGCCTGGAAGCCGGATGTCTTGATCGCGTATGACGCGCTCTCCCCAACCGCATGGCTCGGCGCGCGGACCGCACGTAAGCTCGGAGCTGGCCTGGTTCTGGTCGAGGTCGGAATTGAGCACCCGCGGCGCATTCACGAGCGCGTGCTCCAGGCGATCGGTGAGAGGCTATGGGGCCGCTACGTCCGCCGGACCGCGAACGCGCTCATTGCTCTGGATGAGGAAGCGGCTCGACTGGCAGAGCTCGAGGGCTTTCCCGAGACTTCAATCACGACGTTGCTGCCGGGTGTCGATTTGGAACGATTCCGGCCGGGCCTGTCCAGCGCGCTCGTGGCGCACCATCGAATCCGAGGCAGAATGCTGACCTACGTCGGTCGCCTCGAGGAGTCGCGTGGCCTCCGAACTCTGCTCGACGCTTTCGCTTCGACGGTCGGCCAACGCAATGACTGGTCGCTGGTCATCGCCGGCGACGGACCGGCATCGGCCTCCTTTCGAGCGGTCGCGGACCGGCTAGGTGTGAGCGAGCGTGTTCACTGGCTCGGACGCCCGCGCCAAGAGGAACTCCCCGCTCTCATCGGGGCCGCCACTCTTATGGCCGTCCCCGCCCTCGACACCGCCGTTCGCGGAAAGCAAATCGGTCGCGCGATGGCCTGCGGTGTTCCGATTCTGGCGTCGGACAATGCACGCCTTCGATCCTGGGTTCAGGAAGACGTGACGGGCTTGCTCGCTGCTCCGGGTGACCGAATGGCCTGGCGAGAAATTTTGACTCGTGCGGCGGGCGCTCCGATGGCTCGCAAGCGCTGGGGTGAAAACGCTCGTCAGTTCGCCGTCTCCGAATTCGCTTGGCCGAGAGTTGCCGAGCGTTTCGAGCATGTGCTCGTACGAGCGTTGCGTTCTCAGAAGGAGCCGTGCTCCGACGAGCTTGGCAGCGAGGCGCTCGAGAAGTCCTGATTCGGTTGAAGGCGAGCGCGTGCGGAGGGTCGGCTAGGCGGACTCGGTCGCTTTGCGGAGCTCTTGCTTGAGGAAGGTCATATCCTCCGCGTACTGCTGCACGGCCTTGCGCGTCTCATCCGCGATTTCGCCGAAGCTGGCCGTGATCTTGACGCCTTCCGGTCTCTCTTCCAAATCGTGAACGGTGACCAGTGCCTCGCAATGGCCGCGCTTGAGCAACGGCAACCGGAACTTCACCCGCAGGTCGGTTCCGACGGCGAGCATTTGCGCCATCTCAAAGGGAGAGAGACTTGTGCGCCCGCCGCCCCAGGTGAAGCGGACGGAATCGGTGTCCAAGCCGGACATGCGTCCGATGCCATGCCAGCGCTTGCCGAATGAGTGCCCGTGGACGGGGTTGGTGATTTCCAGAGTGCGCTCTTCAAGGGGAATGAAGTGGTCGATTCGCTCGGGATCATCGAGCGTGAACAGAATGGCGCCCTCGTCCTCTTCGGGCGCAGCGCCCTCGCCGGTCTCGTGTTGATGGCCGGCGACGAGCGCTTCGCCGGCCGCCTCATCGGAATCGAAGATCGGAATCAATCGATCGAGCCCCACCTTTTCCATCACTTCGCGGCTGAAGGAGGAGGGACGGGAGATGCCCAGCTGGCCGCCGCCCTTCGACGCAAGGCGCGACGCTTTGATGATCGCGCCCATCGCGGTGGAGTTGAGAAACTTCACCATCCGCATATTCAAGACAATATCCGCGCTGCCCGCTTCCACCAAGCTCTCGACTTCTTGCTGAAAGAGCGGGCAGTAGTAGGTGTCAAACTCCCCGTGCAGGTGAAGAATGATGTAGTCGTCGCGTGCTTCAGCGCTGATGCGCATAAGAAACTCCTGATCCTTTTTACAGGTGTGAAGGTGCCCAGCATGGGGACTCCTCTTCGAGAGTGCAAGACGGGGTGCCTAAAGGGCAAGATGGGGCGTTCGTTCGGTGGCGGTGCTCCCCTTGCGTAAACTAATGGGTCCTGTCGAGCGAGCCCGATGGAGCCTGTCTCGCGCGATGCTGACCCGACGGAACGGAACGAAAACAGCATGGACGACACTCAGTATCCCCCGAACCGCAGCTCCGAGACTGAGGCCGCGCGGCTGGCTGCCGAGTACTGCGCGCACCTCGCGGACGGAAAGTCGCCGAGCGTAGAGCGCTATCTACAGCGGCTTGAGACGAAGGAGGCTCGAGCCGAATTCCAAGAGATTGTGGTCAGCGCTAGGTTGGCGATCGATGCGGTCCACGGCAGCGCGAAACCGAAGCGGGTGCTCAACGCGCGCTATCGATTGGATGACGAGATCGGCGTCGGCGGGATGGGGCGCGTCTTTCGCGCCTGGGACCTCGAGTTGGAACGCTTTGTCGCCGTCAAGCTCTTGTCCTTGGTCGACGTGGGGGATGCCGAGCGCGAAGGACTCCTGATCAAGGAGTCCAAGATTCTCGCGACGTTGAAGCATCCGAACATCGTGACCGTTCACGAGACCGGTCGCGACGGCGAGCTGGTCTACGTAGTCATGGAGCTCGTCGATGGCGAGTCGCTCGCCAAAGTTATCGAACGTATTCGCGGGCACCAATTAGTCGCGGATGGATCGAGTCGAGATCGGATCCAAAGAGCGGAGCCTATTCGCCGCGCCATCGATCGGTCCGTGCCGGAAGGTTGGATCGATCTGATCGATACGGGCTCTTATAGCCGATCGGTGACGACCGTCATGCTGCAGGTCGTTCGCACTATCGAAGCGGCGCACTCTTCCAACGTCGTGCATCGAGACCTCAAGCCCAGCAATGTCATGCTCGTGGGCGGCGGCAATCCGGTCGTGCTCGATTTTGGACTAGCGGGCACAACCGATCGCTCTGCGGGCACGATTACCCAAGGGCTCTACGGCACGGTGGCCTACCTCGCTCCAGAACAAGTGCTGTCGCAAAAAGTCGGCACCGACCCTCGCACGGACGTCTATCAGTTGGGTCTCTTGCTCTATGAGTTTCTGACCCTCCAGCGAGCCTTTCCCGACGCTGCGATCGGCGACGTCCTCGATCAAATTAAGCGCGGAGATTTCCCCGCCCCTCGCAAAGTCCGACCCGAGATTCCCCGCGACCTATCGGCGATCTGTTTAAAGGCTCTCGAAGTGGCGCCGGCCAATCGATATCAAACCGCTCGTGAGTTTCGAGAAGACCTGGAGAGCTTCCTCTCTCAAGAGCGAATTCCGACTGCGGTCAAGGGCAGCGCTCTGCGCGCCGCCATTCGTCATGCTCGCATCAAGGTCAGGCGCCATCCGCTCGGCTTTGCAATCGCCGCTGTGGTCGCCGCTTCGGCAATGGTCTATTCGGTGATTCCGAAAGAGGAGTTGGGCGCCGACACGTTCTTCGCCAGGAGCGAGAGCGAGATTCGCGAGATCTCAAGGGGAGTCGACGTCTTTCCATCGGAAGCTCTCGGAGTTCGAATTGACTCTTCCGAGCCCCGGTACGTCTATGCGCTTTCCCTCTTCGCCGATCGGGAGGAGCCGGAGATCAAATGCGTTCGCCCCGTTGTGCCGATCCATACGTCCGCAACCGAGCGGGTCGGTGAGTGGGGCATTCGCGTGGAGGCCGGCAAGTCCTTCGTGTGGTGTGCCGAGGTTGAGGAAACGGCCGCGATGGAAGGGCTGATGCTTTTCAATGCGGAAGCGAAGAGCCCCGCGATCGATGCCTGGTTTAGCCGAATTGAGAGTGAGTTGAACGCGCGTATGGCGGGCTTAGTCTCGCTCGAAGAGGCGCGGGCTGAGTGGGAGAACGTTCGCGATGGGACCGGTTCGAGAGGGGGCTCTATCGCGAAACTGACATCGAAAGAGAGAGCTCAGGTGGCGGACCTAGAAGCGACCTTTGATGAGTCGGAAAAGCAGCGCTGGAGGGAAGCGGGGATCCAGTGGAGCCAGGTCGAGTGCGTCGTGAAAGGAATCTCTAGCGACGATTGAGGGTGGACTCGTAGGATTGGGAGCATGTCGGACGACGATGTGACCGAAGGCTTCAGCGGCTCTCAAGTGGGGAGCGAGGATCAGCTGACGCAGTCCCTGGATTTGGTGCGCTCGGCGCAGGCTGGAAGTGACGAGGCCCTCGACCGATTGTTCTCGCGCTATTACGAACGCGTGCGGCGAGTGGTTCGCATGCGCCTCGGCCGGAAGCTGCGCGGAGCGCTGGAGTCCGGCGACATCCTGCAGGAGACCTTTGCCGTAGCGGTCAAGAGCTTCGACAGGTTTGAGATGCGCGAGGAGGCGAGTTTGATTAACTGGCTCTCCAAGCTTGCGGAGCGTCAGATCATCGCCGCCGCCGACTATCACGGCGCGAAGAAGCGTGATCGCGACATGGAAGTCGCCATGGATGGGCCGACGAGCAACTCACAGACCGGCGAATACCGTATGGAGTTCGGTGCGGATACACCGGGACCGCGCGAGCTGGCGGAAGCCGATGAGCAAGCCCAGTTGGTCGAGCACAGCATGGAGGAGCTGAGCGAGGAGTACCGTGAGCTCTTGATTCTGCGCAACTACGTCGGCGCGTCCTGGGAGCACATCGCCAAGGCGATCGGAAGCCCGTCTGCGGACGCGGCGCGCATGATGCACGCCCGCGGAATGATCGAGCTGGGGAAGCACCTGCGCGAGCGCGGTGCGAATCCGTCTTAGCAGCCCGCCGCGCGTTAAGAGTCCGTCGCCTTCTTCAGCTCCGTCTTGAGGTACGCCATATCCTTCGCGTACTGCTCGACAGCGGCCGCCGTCTCATCGTCGATCGACCGGAAGCTCGTCCCGATCTTGACGGAGTTCTCGCGCTCGGCGATCTCCGTTACCGTGACCTCGGCCTCGCAGTGACCCTTCTGAAGTAGCGGCAAGCGGAACTTGACCGTGAGGTCCGTTCCGATCGCCAAGAACTGCGCGATCTCGAACGGAGTCAGCCCCGTCTTTCCACCCGCCCAGGTAAAGCGCAGGCCCTCGGTGGATAGATCGTTCATCTTTCCGATACCGCGCCAGGAGCTTCCGAACTTGTGACCGTGGACCGGATTCGCCGTGCCACCGCCGCGATTCTCCTCGGGAATGAAGTGCTCCACGCGGGAAGTGTCCGTCGGCGAGAACATCAGCGCGCCCTCTTCCTCCTCCGCAAGCTCGCCGGTGGGCGACTCGCTCGCCGGCGCGCCTTCAAGGAGCGCCGCACCAGCGGCCTCGTCGCTATCGAACATCGGCACAACCCGATCGAGCCCGACCTTTTGAATGATGTCAGCGCAGAAGCGGGAGGGACGTGCGATCGTGAGCTTCCCACCAGCGGCGGCCAGCGATTTGGACGCCTTGATGATCGCGCCCAGCGCGGTCGAATTGATGAACTTGACCAAGCGCAGGTTGAGAACGAGTCGATTCGTTCCGGCCGTAATCAGAGCTTCGACTTCCTTGTGCAGATGCGGGCAGTAGAAGGTGTCGAACTCGCCGCGAAGATGAAGGATCGTGTAGTTATCGCGGGGTTCCGCCGTAATGTGCATTGCTTGACTCGTTGACGCTGGTGGAGGGGATCGTGCGCATGATAATCGACCTCGCGGGGCAGGTCCGCAAGGATTTTCCCGGGGACCTGGCGCGGTGCCCGGCGGTCGCCGAGTAGACTCCCGTCATGTTCTTTCGTCGAAAAAAAGCCCGCGATACCGCGGCGGATAGCGCCGGGGCCCAAAAGGCCAGCGGTGCAGGGGAAGAGGTCTCCGGAGCTGGCCAGGACTCTCCTGTTGATCGCACGACGCAGTTCCTGACGGGCGACTCCCAAACCGACCGAAGGACCATCCAGGTCCTGCTCGAAGCGATTGCGCGGGTGTCGGAGAGCCAAGACGATATCGCCACCCAGCTGCGAGTCATCGTCGATCACTCGATCGAGATCACTGGGGCCGAGCGCGGGTTGCTCCTGGTCGCCGGCGAGGGCGAGATTCTCGAGGTCCGGGTAGCACGCTCCAAAGAGGGCGAAGATCTGCCCGTGGACCAGCGCTTCTCGACTTCGATCGTCAAGAAGGTCGCCGATGAGCTCGACCCTGTCCGCGCCACAGTGAACTCGGACGCCGAGGCCCTCGATCTCGGCCAGTCGGTATTCGATCTCAAGCTGCGGGCCGTCATGTGTGTTCCGCTCACGATGCACAAGAAGGAGGGCGGCGAGGAGAAAGCGACCGGCGTCTTGTACGTCGACTCGCGCGTCGCGACGCGACAGTTCAGTCGCCGGGACTTGCACGTCTTCGCGGCCCTCGCTCGTCAGATCTCGGTAACCCTCGAGAACGCTCGGCTCTTCCACGACTCGATCGAGAAAGCGCGGCTTCACCAGGAGATCGAGCTGGCCAGCGAGATTCAGCGCAACATGATGCCCAAAGTGCCGGATGGTCTGACGAGCTTTGAGCTCTTCGGCTGGTACCGCGCGGCCGATCAGACTTCGGGCGATTTCTACGACTTCCAGCGAACCCGCGATGGACGCTTGGCGTTGGTGGTGGGAGACGCGACCGGTCACGGTGTTGGCCCCGCGCTGATCACCGCAACGGCGCAGGCCGGCTTGCGCGCTTACCTGCGAACCCAGACCGACCCGGGCGAGCTGGCGACGCTCGTCAATGAAGATCTCTGCGACCGAATTGAAGATGGCCGGTTTCTCACGCTCTTTCTCGCGCTGCTCGCGGACGATGGATCGGTCCAGTTCGTCAACGCGGGGCATTGTGACCCGCTCCTCTGGCGCAAGGCGACGGGCGAGTTCACCGAGCTCGGCGGAAAGAATCCGGCGCTCGGAATGATCGAGAACATGACCTACGAAGCCGGCGAACGGATTCAACTCGAGACGGGCGATGTATTGATCGCCTTCACCGATGGGATCATCGAGGCGCGCGACGAAGACAATCCGGACGAGCTGTTTGGGATCGAGGGGCTGAAGACGGCCTTCCTTGAGAATGTGGACAAGACCACCGAAGAGCTGACGAACTCCATGGTCGAAGAGGCGCTCAAACTCGCCAAAGGTAAGCGCGAAGACGACATCACGGTGGTGGTCGCGCGGCGCGTCTGATCGAGATGGAGCCAGGCCTCTTACCCTCGCCCGGAGTTCGGTTCGGTTCGGATTATCTCCGGCGAGTGGGTGGGTTGGTCGGACGGATGGCGGGCATCGCCGAGCGTCGCGAGGGACGCGGTCGAGCTGCGCTCTATGGCGCCGGTGAAGAGTTCGTCGGCTATCGGGCCTATCGCCCGGGCGAGAGCCTCGCGGCCCTCGATTGGAATCTCTTGGCGCGGTTGGACCGGCCCTTTGTGCGCGTGGCGAAACGCGAAGCCAGTGAGTGTTGGGCGATTCTGATCGATACGAGCGCGTCGATGGGAGTCGGCGTTCCGGGGAAGTTGCAGTGTGCGGCAGAGCTGGCAGCCGCTCTGTGCGCAACGGGGTCGCGCGCGTCCGCCGAAGTGAACCTGTGGACCTCGGGCGATTCTGATCGTCTTCGGCTCGGTCGTTCGGACGGCGTTGCGAGCGCGATGGCCTGGCTGGAGAACAAGCGAGCCTCCGGTGAGGTCGGGCTGGACGCGCTGCTCTCGAAAGCGCGCCTGGCCGGTTCGGGGCGCGTGTTTCTGATCGGTGACTTTTTTGATCTCGAGCCGACTAGCCTCGCACGAATTCAAAGACCTGGCCGTGAGCTCTGCTTGATTCGAGTTCTCGCGAAATCCGAGCTGGTTCCGGCGCTGTGCGAATCGGTAGAGCTGGTCGATCCCGAGTCGGGCGACAAGACTCGTCTCCGAATCGACGCGAACCTACAGAGCGACTACGAGCTCGAGCTCTCCAAAGACCTCGAACGCTGGCGAACCTTTACAGCTCGCCATCGAATCGCGAGCGGATGTTGGAGCAGCGAGACTCCTTTCGAGGACATCGTGAGAACGATGCTTTCCTCCGCATGATCGCGGGCTCTTGCGCGGGCGCACAGCTCGCTCTGATCGAAGGTTCGTTTTTGGAGAGCGCGACGGGTATCGGTTTCGACTCTCCCCGAATCCTGTTCGCGCTCGCGTTGCCGATACTTTTGCTGCTCTTCGCTAAGTTGAGGTCGAGTCCCGAGCAGCGCGCTACCGGCAGCCTGGCTCTCTGGCGACGATTGAATCTGCCGGAGAGTCAAGCCGCGCGCACTTCGCGCCCCGGAGTTCCGTTGCCACTCTGGTTGCTCACCGGCGCACTGGTTGCCGCAATCTTGGCGATCGCTGGTCCACGTCGCCCGACTGATGATGCGGGACGACTGTGGCGCGTCATTATGGATCGCAGTCCCGGAATGCATTTGGAGTTGCTTCCGCAAGCCGAGGGCCAGGGGCGCTCGCGGCTCGAGGCCGGACTCGACGCGGCTCTCGCTCACCTTGTGGAGAGCTGGGGCGAGGGCGACCGAGTGCGCTTCACGTCTCCGGGCCGCGAGCCCGTGGAGCGTAGTGAACCGACGGGACCGCCCGAGGCGTGGCTCGCCGCGGATGCTTGGGCGGCTCCGCGTCCGGACTTCGAAGCCCATGATACTCGCGGTACGCTCGTCGTGACGGATCGCGCCGTTGCCCTCGAAGCGGCCAGTCTCTTCGCCAGCGGTGGAGCTCTGGTTCCCGGCCCGATCGGTCGCCGAGCCGGTCAGCTTGTGGAGTGGCTCGGTGGAGAGGAGCTGCAGAGCGTCGAGGCGGCACCCCGATTGGTGCTCGTCATGGGCGCCGTCGGCGAAACGGGGGAAGACCTCGGTGTGGTCTTCGAGCTAGTTCGGACTTGGTGCCGAGCGCGCGGCTTCGAACTCGCGGTTGCGGAGCGCGATGGGAGCGAGGAGCCCGCGATCACAATTCACTTCGCCCAGTCTTCGGGAGCGGAAGAAGCTCGGGTCGGGCGCGACGGATGGAGCCTGACCGTCAGGCCGGGGGAGCTCCTTCCCGCTCAGCTCGCGGAGGGCTCGCCGCTCACTGCCTGGCTCCAACTCGGCCAGACGGAGCTCGTCGCCTACTCGCCCGGACACCTCTTCATCAACTGGAGCCCCGTCCCCGACGCGCCAGAGAACACTCCGCGAGGTGACCCCGCAGCTTTTGCCGTCTCTTGGTCCGAGCTCCTGGATCGCGTCGTTCTCCCCGAACCCGGCGCCGTCTCGCTCGCCGACCGCCAAGCGGCGGGGCCGTCCCGAGCCGAGCTACGTCTTGCTCCACCTCGACCCGCGCCCGTAAAGGTCGCGGTTCCGCTGGATGTCGCGCTCGCGTGGACGGCCGCGCTACTCGCCGCAGCCGCTGCCTGCTCTCTGATTGCGCGGAAGAGCGGGGGCTAGCCGTTCGAAGAATCTTCGTCGCTCTCCGACTCCATGGAGTCGACGTTTCCGTAGTGCCGACGGAAGAGCGCCGTCGCCACAAGTCCGACGATGACCGCGAACCAGAGCGTGCAAAAGCGCGTGAGGATGATCGCACCCGCGGCCTTCGAGCGAGCGAGCTCCATGGCACCGTCGCCGAGCAAGCCCGTGTACTCCTGCCGCAGAAGCGTTCCGCCCGTGTACTCGGTGATCCCGAGGCCGCCGGGAAAGATGATCAGGACAGCACCGGCGACCGCGCTGAAAGCGTAGGCAAAGACCGCGAACAGAAAGTCGACTTCACCGTCGATCATGCCGTTCGCAATGAGCCAGAAGGCCGTGCACTCACAGCCCCAAGAGACGACGGACAGGACGGTGGGAAAGAGCAGCTCTTTCGGGGCGAGCAGGATGCGCGTAGTGGCGAAGGAGCGCTCGACCTTCTTCGAGACGCGCCAAAAATAGGGCGTCTTCGAGACGCCTTTGGTCACGATTCGCGCAAAACGCTCTGACCCGATCAAGACCAGAGCGACAGCACACAGACCGAGGGTCGCCCAAAAGACCCACTGGTACTCGGGCATCGTCGCGAGTCCGCCGATCGCGACCAGGATTAGGTAGCCGAGCAAATCGGTGTAGCGTTCCGCGAGCACGATCGGCGCGCTGTAGCTGATCCGGGTGCCGTTGACCTTGCGGATCAGCCAGGATTTGAAGACCTCGCCCATCTTGCCGGGCGTGACTCCCATCGAGAATCCGGCCAGGTAGATCAAGAAGGAAGTCTTCTTGTCGAGGTCGATCTCGAGCAGCTTGCGATAGCGCTCCCACTTGAAGAAGCGCAGCACGTAGTTCGTCGTCGCCAGGAGCAGCGCAATCGGAATGATGTACAGCGGGAAGTCGCGCAGCGCTTCCAGAATCAGTTCGTAGTCGGAGATGATAATCATCCCGACGTAGACGACGATACCGAACAGAACGCCTGTCATCAGGCGCCGGGTCATGGACTTAGCTCTGGCCACTTCGCGGACTTAGTTGGGCTCAGCGTCGACGCGCTTACCGGTGACGAAGATCAATAGCCCCAGCAGACCGAGGCCGATGAGCCAACCGAGGTAGGGCGAGAGTCCGAGGAAGGCGCAGGGGAAGTAGCCTGCGACAATCGCGATCGCCATGGTGGAGATGGCGTAGGGCGCTTGGGTGCGAACGTGGTCGATGTGGTCGGACGCGGCGGCGATGGAGGAGAGCACGGTCGTGTCCGAGATCGGGCTGCAGTGGTCGCCGAAGATCGCGCCTTCGAGGACGGCGCCGATCGAGAGAATCATTAGGCCAAGCCCCCCGATCTCGATGGTCTCGCCCATCGTGAAGGAGAGTCCGACGACCAGCGGCAGCAGAATTCCCATCGTGCTCCAGGACGAGCCGGTAGAGAAAGCGACGACGCCGGCGAGCAGGAAGAGAAGGATCGGAAGCAGCTCGGGTCGCAGCGAGTCGTTGACGAGTTCCGTCAGGTAAGGCGCGGTCCCGAGGTCGCCGCACACGCTGCCGATCATCCACGCCAGATAGAGAATCACGATCGCGATTCCCATCGACCGCATGGTGTTGAAGGCTGCGCCCGCAACTTGGCTCGTCAAGCCCATGAACAGCGACATGACGAAGGCGACGACTAGGCCGGCGCCGGAGCCCGCGAAGAGTGGCCAAATACCGCCGCCCGCTCCGAGGAGGGTCGATAAACCCTCAATGGACGCGACTTCGTCAAAGCTCATTTTGAAGCCGCCGCCACCGCGAACGATTTCCACGAGAGTCACCGAGATGAAGACGAAGAGGGGAATCAACGCCCTTCGCGCCAGCGGATTCGCGCCTTTCGCCGGCTCCAGCTTGGTCGCGTGATCTCCGACCATCGGCTTTCCGCCGGGACGGATCAGTTCGCCTTTCGTACGCGCGCGGCGCTCGGCTTTGAGCATCGGACCGAAGTCACGGCCGGTGAAGGTGACGAAGGCGACGAGCACGAGTGAGAAGATGCAGTAGAAGCGGAAGGGAAGCGTCTGAAAGAAGATCGAATAGCCGTCGCTGGCGGAGAGGCCTGCGGCCGGAAGCTGGGAGCTGAAGGTCGAGACTTCGTAAGCGATCCAGGTGCTGAAGATCGAGATGCCGGCGACGGGAGCTGCGGTGCTATCGACGATGTAGGCCAGCTTCTCGCGGCTAATGCGAAAGCGATCCGTCAGCGGTCTCATGGTCGAGCCGACCAAGATGGTGTTGGCGTAGTCGTCGAAGAAGACCGCGAGTCCCATCAGATAAGTCGCGACCTGTGTGTTCTTCGCGGAAGTTGCCTTGCGCGCGATGAGATCCATGAGGCCGCGCAGGCCGCCGTTCTTCGTGATCACGCCGACCATGGCGAGCATGAAGATCACGAAGCCGATCGTTTGAGCGCGCCAGGAGTCGATGAGCTCTTTCCAGAAGTACGTCTGAAAGATATCGACGAAGCCCACCCCGATGCTGGTCGGCCAGCTCGCACCACCGGCGTGCTGCACGAGCAGCGCGCCCGAGAAGACGCCGAGGAAGAGCGCGGGCACCGGACGGCGAAAGAGGATGGCCAGTAGGATCGCAATGATCGGCGGGAGCAGAGCGAGCTTGCTGGGTGGCGTGTATTTCTTGGTGACGCGCAGTGCGGGCTCGTCCACCGGCTGGTACTCGAGAAAAATCTCGCCGTCCTCGTACTTGGCGAAGAAGCTCGCCCCGCCTTGCTGGGGCATCTTTTGGCCCGGGATGTCGAGCGAGAGCTTGGCCTCGCCACCGGTCGCATCGGCCGCGCCTTCGCCTGCCGCGATTCGGAGCCCGCGCACGACAGATTGCCGCATGCGGTAGTGCAGGATGACCGCGAGATCGGGGTTGGGTTCGTCCGCCTCGATCCGCGCCCCGAAGAACGAGAACTTGACGCTGTCCTCGGTGCGCTCATAGGTGTGCTTGCCCGTGAGGATGCGCTGGGCCAACGACGGGGGCGGGTCGGCCTTGGGATCCTCGGGGATCTCGACCCCGTCGGGCACCTCGCCGAGCAGCTCGCCGACATGCAGAGTCGCGAGGCGCGCGGAGCTGGCAGGCGGGAGCAGGTACAGCGCTGCGGCGAGCAGCGCGACGAAGAGGATGGAGAGCGCTCGCAGCATGGCGAGCCACTCTAGGGAAACGGCGGGGCGCTGCAAGCCCGCGCCAGGCGCGGACTTCGGGCAAAATTCAGCCAATGGAGTGCAGACGGGTCTCGGGCCGGGACGGAATCGGCCCGACGGATCCAAGGGCGGGGTTGGGCCCTGCGGCAGCGATGCTATCCTGGTGGGTTGCCGTCCAGCCCGAGATCTCTCCGGTTGCGGCTCTTGGACATGAACGACCCGACCCTCACTGAACTCCCGCCCTGGCTGATCACCAGCCTTCCGTGGCTCCTCGCCCTGTTCGCGATCCTGGGAACGGCCTGCGCTGTCGGACTCTGGATGCTGATCGCCCAGGTCCGCCGGCTAGATCAGCTCGGCGAACGCCTGGAGCCCCTGGAAGAGCTGACCTCGCTCGTTCGCAAGCTCGCCCAGGACCGCGAAGATCTCGACCTGCGCCGACTGGAACACGTCGTCGTCGATATTCGCGACGGCCAAAAACGGACGGAGGATGTGTTGCTCCGAGCGGTCGAAGCCCAGGCGCAACCCTCGAACGGCGAGTCCGAAGGCGTTTTGATTCCCATGGCACCCGGTCCGACCGTCGGTGAACGAGTTGTCAATCGATTGCTGGCCATGGGGTACGAGCGCATTCAGATTATCAGCCCGGCCGAGAAAGTGACCGAGTTGCAGACCGCCGACGGCGAGGTTCTCGTCGAAGCCCACCGGCAAGGCGCGCTCTACAAGGGTCGCATCATCATTCGCAGCGGCACGATCTCCGACGTCGAGCTGCAACCTTCGTACTCGATCTTTCCCTGATCTAAACTCTCGCGCGCCGCCGCCGAGTCGTTGTTCGAGGGAGCTCTTCGCACGCTCTAGATTTTGAGCAACAGGGCGAACGGCTGATCTCGATCAACGCACCAGAACCATCCGCAATCCAAAAACTTCCACCGAACTCTCTCCCATGTCCACGATCACGACCGTCGCCCACCTCGGCGACTTTGTAGGCGAGACCGTTACTCTGCGCGGCTGGATTTACAGCCGCAGCGGAAAAGGCAAGCTCCACTTCGTTCAACTGCGCGACGGCTCCGGCATTTGCCAGTGCGTCCTGTTCAAGAAGAACGTCTCCGAAGAACTCTTTGAGGCGATCGGCGGCGCCGGTCAAGAGTCGAGCTTGATGCTCACCGGCGAGGTCTCTGCGGATGAGCGTGCGCCCGGTGGCTACGAGCTGCAGGTCTCGGAAGGCCAAGTGCTGCAAGCCGTCGATGGCTATCCGATTACGCCGAAAGAGCACGGCACGGACTTTCTGCTCTCCAATCGTCACCTGTGGCTGCGCTCCAAGAAGCAGTGGGCCGTGATGCGCATTCGCGACGCGGTCATCACCGCGCTGCGCCGCTTCTTCGACGAGCGCGAGTTCATCTGCGTCGACTCGCCGATGTTTACGCCCAACGCCTGCGAGGGCACCTCGAACCTGTTCGAGCTCGACTACTTCGACCGCAAGGCCTATCTCACTCAGTCCGGTCAGCTCTACGCGGAAGCCGGAGCGATGGCGATGGGCAAGGTGTATTGCTTTGGTCCGACCTTCCGCGCGGAGAAATCGAAGACCCGTCGTCACCTGACGGAGTTTTGGATGTTGGAGCCGGAGGTCGCCTTCGCGGACCTCTACGACATCATGCAGCTGGCGGAGGACATGCTGTGTTCGGTCGTCAAGGAAGTGCTCGAGCGCCGGCGTCCGGAGCTCGATCTCTTGGAACGCGACATCTCCAAGCTCGAAGCCATCGTGCCGCCCTTTCCGCGCCTGACCTACAACGAGGCGGCCAAGATCCTGGCCGAGCACCCGGAGTCCGAGTTCACCTACGGCGAGGACTTTGGCGCGCCGGACGAGACGATTCTGTCCAACGCCTACGACCGGCCGGTGATGGTGACGCACTATCCGAACGAGGTGAAGGCCTTCTACATGAAGCGCGACAGCGACGACCCGACCAAGACCCTGTGCGTCGACGTGCTCGGCTCGGAAGGTGTGGGGGAGTTGATCGGCGGAAGTCAGCGCGAAGAAGACCTCGACGTCTTGGAGAAGCGCATCGCCGAGCACGAGCTGCCCGCCAAAGCTTTCGAGTGGTATCTCGACCTGCGTCGCTATGGCTCCGTGCCGCACTCCGGTTTCGGCATCGGCCTCGAGCGCACCGTCGGTTGGATCGCGGGCATCGAGCACGTCCGCGAGTGCATTCCCTTCCCGCGCACGATGTACCGCATCGAGCCTTAAGTCTCTGCACCTGATCAATCTGCCAAGAGCGACTCACTATACCCGGTGAGTCGCTCTTTCAACCTCTCCATGCGCGTACTGCGACACCTCGGACCTTATCTCAAGCGCTACCGCTGGACCTACATCCTCGGAGCGATTGCGATCGTCCTGCACGTCTTCCTGAAAGTGCTGATCCCGCACTTCCTCGGCGTCACCATCGACGAGCTGAGCGAATCGGAGCAGAAGGACCCGGATGCCGTCCGCTCGGCAATCGCTTGGAGTGCGTTCTCGATCGTGGCCGCTGCTGTCCTCGGCGCAACGATTCGAACCTGGAGTCGTCTGCTCGTCCTCGGGGGCAGCCGGCGCGTCGTTCACGATCTTCGCCGCGACGTCTTCGACCGTCTCCTGAAGCTGCCGCCGTCCTTCTATGTGCGCAATCGAACCGGCGAGGTGATGTCGCGCGTAGTGAACGATGTTCGCAACGTGCAGGGCTTGATGGGACCTGTGTATATGTACTTGGCGGAGACCGCCGTCATGTACGCCATCTGCGTCTCGATGATCGCGAGCATCAGTCCCTACTTACTCCTGCTCGGGGTCGCGCCCTTTCCCCTCTTTATCGTTGCGGCCCGGCGCATGGCGGGGAAGATCCAGCAGGGGTCGAAGGATGCGCAGGAGGAGCTGGCGCAGCTCTCCTCGAAAGTCGACGAGAGCTTGTCGGGTCACATGGTGATCCAGACACTGACGCTTGAGGAATACGACTTCGAGCGCTTCCGCGAGCGCGCCGAGGAGTACCGGCGCAAGAACCTGTACGTCAGCCAGGCGCGCGCATCGCTCGCTCCGCTGATGCTCGGCCTCAGCGCGGTCTCGACGATCGTGATCCTGTGGGTCGGCGGTCCGATGGTCGTTCGCGGCGAGATTAGCTTGGGAAGCTTCCTAGCTTTGACCTTCTATCTCGCGATGATGGCGGCGCCGACGGGCGTGCTCGGCTTCGTGATCAGTTCCTTGCAGCGTGGGGCCGTGTCGCTGGGCAGGTTACGTGAGCTGACGGAGACGGAGGTCACGCTCACCGAGCCGGACTCTCCCATCGCTATCGAGGGGCGGCTGGGCGAGCTTCGCGTAGAGGGCTTGACCGTGACCTATGGCTCACCGGAGCTGGGCGTGCTCGGGGCCGACGAAGCCGACCCTGCCGAAGGCGAAGAGTTCGTCGATCCGGGCTCGCGCGTCGTGCTCGACAATCTGTCTTTCGCGCTGAAGCCGGGCGACACTCTGGCGGTCGTCGGGCAGACGGGTTCGGGCAAGACAACTCTGATGCGCATTCTTGCACGCGAGTTGGAAGTCGAGCGCGGACAGGTCTCGTTCGGTGGAGTGGACGTTTGCGACCTGGGGCTCTTCGATCTTCGCGGGCGGATCGGCTACGTGCCGCAGGAAACTTTTCTGTTCAGCAAGACGCTGGCCGACAACGTGGCGCTCGGGAACCCCGGAGCGAGCCGAGAAGAGATCCAGCTTGCGATTGAGTCTGCTCGGCTTGGCAAGGACTTGGACCAGCTGCCGAACGGGGTCGACACTTTGCTCGGCGAGCGAGGTGTCAATCTCTCCGGCGGACAACGCCAACGCACGGCGCTCGCGCGAGTGATGCTGCTCGACCCGGATCTCATGTTGCTCGACGACACGCTCTCCGCCGTCGACTCGCACACGGCCGAGGAGATCCTGGATGAGCTCGAGCCGATGATGGCGGGACGCAGCACCGTAATCGCGACACACCGGCTCTCTACCATTCGGCATGCCAATCACATTCTGGTCCTCGAGGGGGGCAAGCTCGTCGAAGAGGGGACGCACACGAGCTTACTGAAGGCGAATGGAACCTACGCGCGCTTGTGGCGGCGGCAGAGCGAAGGAGACTCGGCATGACGCCCGAAGCTCAGTACGCCAAGCTTCGTCAGTCCGGCCATGATCGCCGTGTGGCGTCGCGCCTGTGGTCTTTCATGCGTCCACATCGCCGGCTCATCACGACGGGGCTCTTGCTTCTCCTGGTGACATCCGCTTGTCGCCTGATCGCGCCCTTTCTGGTCAAGATCGCGATCGACGATCACATCGAGCCCGGAAATCTCGACGGCTTCCCGCGCTTGATGATGCTCTTCGTGGCGGTCTCTGCCGCAGAGCTCTTGCTTCGAAAGTTGCAAATGTACACGGTCGACAAGGCTGGTCAGAACGCTCTCTTCGACTTGCGAGTCGCGCTGTTTAGCCACATGCAGAAGCTCTCGATGCGGTTCTTCGATCGCAACAAGACCGGCGTTCTGGTCGGGCGTGTGACGACAGACATTGAAGCTCTACAAGAGCTGTTCTCTTCCGGCGTGGTGACCATTCTCGGCGATGCGGTCTTCCTGGTCTCCACGCTCGTGATTCTGTTCTGGCAGAACTGGCAGCTGACTCTCGTCAGCCTTGTCATTGTGCCTTTCTTGCTCCTCACAACCTCCTTGATTCGCAAGCGCGTACGCAGCGCCTACGAGGCGATGCGCAGTCGCATCAGTCAGATGAACGGGTTCCTACACGAGAACGTGACGGGTATGGCGCTCATCCAAATTTTCCGCAGAGAGGAACTCGCGCGATCCGAGTTCCAGCCGATCAACGACGCGGTTGAGGAGTCTCAGCTTGGCGCTATGAAGTTGGAGACGATCCTCTCCGCAGCCGTAGAGCTCCTCGGCTCTCTGACCACAGCGCTCATTCTCTGGTATGGGGGTGGAGTCGTTCTGGAGACTCTTGGCGCGGACGCGAGTGAACTGGGAGTGGGTAGTGGGCTGACGATCGGCGCGCTGTTCCTCTTCGTGGATTACATGGGGAAGTTTTTCCGGCCGCTGTCGGACCTCTCGCAGAAGTACACGGTCTTGCAGAACGCGCTCACGGCTGGCGACCGCGTATTCCGTTTGATGGATGAGACGGACCTGGTGCCCGAACCGTCGGGCGATGCGGTGCTTCCGCCGACGCGCGGCGAGATCGAGTTCCGCGACGTCACGTTCCGGTATGACGATGGCGAAGCGGCGCTTTCGAACATGAGCTGGCGATTGGAGCGCGGTCAGAGCCTGGCCATCGTGGGGGATACGGGTGCCGGGAAGACGACGGTGCTCAAGCTCCTCACGCGGCTCTATCACTTGGAAGAGGGCGGAATCCTGCTCGACGGTCTGGATATCCGCGAGTATCCCTCGCGCGAGTTGCGGCGGCGCGTTGGCGTCGTGCTCCAAGACGTGTTCCTCTTCAACGGCACGATTTTGGAGAACATTCGACTGGGTCACCCCGAGATCACGAACGAGCGCGCAGCTGAGATCGCGGATCGCCTGCACCTCGGCGAGCTCTTCAATCGTTTTCCGCTCGGCTATAACCAGTTGGTGACGGAGCGCGGGAAGAACCTCTCATCGGGCGAGAAGCAGCTCATCAGTTTCGCGCGCGTCCTCGCTACCGAGCCGGAGATCTTGGTGATGGACGAAGCCACCTCCAACGTGGATACACACACGGAAGCACTCCTTCAGGAAGCGATGAGAGCACTGATGGAGGATCGCACATCGATCATCATCGCCCACCGACTCTCGACGATTCAGAATGTCGATCGAATCCTTGTACTCCGAAAAGGCGAGCTCGCCGAAGAGGGCACGCACGAGGAGCTGATGGCGCAGGGCGGAATCTATCGGCGGCTGTTCGACCTTCAGGGTCTGACGGCGGTGTAGCTCGCCTTCGCCGCTCAATGAGGCTTAGCGACGCGCGCGTGCTCCGGCCTTCTTCTTGCTCTTCTTCGAGCCTGCAGCGGCCTTCGCTTTTTTCGGCGCCGCTTTCTTAGAAGTCGCCTTCTTCGGAGCAACTGCCTTGGGGCTCGTTTTGGTCTTGGCTTTTGGCGCCGCCTTCTTCGACGAAGCCTTCGCCTTAGCCTTCGGAATCAAGGTGCCCGCCTTCGCGAGCTCCTTCTCGCGTCGCTCCACAAGCTTCTCGAGCTCAGCATTTCGCTTCTGAAGTCGCGCCGACTCTTTCGCGCTCTCGCGCAGCTCCGCACTCGACTCCGCCGCGCGTTGTTTTGCTTCATTGGCCGCGGACTTCGAATGCTCGAGAGCTTCCTTCGCCGCTGTCTTCGAAGTCTCGAGCTTGGCACGAACGTTTTCGATCTGCGCTTCGCGTGAGGCGAGCGAGCGTTCCGCGCGCCGCATACGATTCTCGACTTCGAGGCGTTCGCGCTTTGATTCGGTAAACTTGGCCTCGACCTCTTCGAGCTTCTTGAGCCGCGCGGCGAGAGCTGAGTTCTCTTTCGCGCTCTTCTTGTTCTCCGCTTCGAGCTTGGCCTGAAGCGTCTCCAGTTCCTTCGACCGAGCCTCGAGTTCACGCGGCAGCGGCGCCAGCTCTTCGGCTCGCCCTTGTGCCTTGTTCAGGTCTGCCTGAGCGGTGACAAGCGCCTTCTCGGTCTCGCGCAGGTTCGTGCCGAGTTCCTTGGAGCTGGCCTTGAGCGCTTGAGACTCCGTACTGAGCTCTTGGAGCTTGGCGTTGAGCGCGGCGACCTGCTTCTCGCTCGTGGACTCCAGCACAGAGATGCGCTTCGTCGATTGATCGATTTGGCTCTCACGCTCTTTGAGTGATTTCGCCTGATCGGCAACGACCGAGAGATTCGGTTCGAGCTCGGCGATACGAGCTTCGAGCTTGGACTGCGTCTCTCTGCTCAAAGCCTCTTGAGAGGTACGCTCGGACTGGATCTTCGCGAGCTCGGCGGTGCGCTCGGTCAGCTCGCTGTTCACTTGTTTCAGCTGCTCGGCGAGCTGCTCCGAGAGCGGCTCAAACTTTTCAACTTGAGCCATTACCGCTGCAAGCTGCTTCTCGGTTTGATCGACGAGCGCGCTCTTCTCGGCCAGCTCTTGTTTGGTCTTGGGCAACTCCGCAGCGAGCGGAGCCAACTCGGCCACGCGGGCGGCGAGTTCGGAAGAGCTCTTGTGCGCGTCATCGGAGAGTTCTTTGTTGAGCTTCTCCCACTTGGCGACATTTTGTTCCTCGCTCGCGAGGGAAGCCTTGAGCTGCGCGCACTGTTCGCGAAAGGGCACAAGCTCTTTGATCTCGGACTGCAAGCGCTCGCGCTCGTCCTTCGCACTTGAAGTGAGTTCGGCCTCGCGCTTCTGACTCGCGACGTGATCGGCCTTGGACTGCGCCAATGACTTCTCCAGCTCCGCACACTGCTTCACTAGGGGCGTCAGCTCTTTCACTTCATTCGCGAGTCGACCCATCTTCGTGGCCGACTCTTTCTTGCTGCTGCTAGCAACGGAGAGCGCTTGCTTGAGTTCGGTCTCCAGAGTGGAGACGCGATTGGGCAAGGGGGCGAGCTTCTTGAGCTCCGCTTCGCGCTCGCTCGTGATCTTCCGAGCGCTCTTCAGCTCCTCCTTCAAGCTGGCGATTTTGCCGAGCTGCTTCGTGAGCTCGGTAACCTCGACCTTGGCCTGTTTCAGGTGGGATTTTGTGGATTCGTGCTGTTCCCGAGACCCGGCGAGCTTGGCGTTCAGGTCTTCGATCGCGGCTTCGAGGCGCGCGGAGCGGGCGCGGCTCTCGGCGGCTTCCTCTTCACGAACCCGGCTCTCCTGGTCCCGCGCTTCCATGCGGTCGCGCAGGCTGACGAGCTGGTCGTCCTGGCTCTCGATCAGCTGGGCGGCCTCGTCGACCCGGCGCTGGTGGGCTTTGACCTCCACGGTGCTCTGACGCATGACCTGGAGGGCCTTTTGCTGGTCTTGCTCGGAGAGTCGGAGCTTGCGCATCCACAGCTCCTCGAGCACTCGTCGCTCGGTCTTTTGCTGGAGGCCGCGGATGAACCAGCTGATCGCGGCTCCGACCAGTGCGGCGAGGACGTAGAGCAAAGAAATTTCGAGCAAGTTCGGCATCGCAATCGGTCCGGAGGAAACTCGTGGCGCGTGGGAGTTGGGCTCTTAAAGGCTTCGGAAAGCTTCCGAACTCGTCCCTATTAATGGAACGAGCCAAGGCGAGAGTTGTGCCAATCCCTTGGCAAGCGATCCAGGACAAAAGAGAGGCGCGCTTGGGTCGAAGTGGACACTCGCACGGAACATACCGAGCGCACAAGAGATGCGATCACGAGTCCCTGCGAATTAGAAAAAGCTCATTCGTGCCGGGAAGCGGCTCGCGTTCCCGAACTCCTGTTCGGACTCGAGCTAGGAGAACGCAGTTATTCGTTCGAGATAGGAAGTTGCAAGGCGAGCCGGGCGGCTTCGCGCTCTCGATCTCCGATCGAAGCGTCCGCGGAGTAGCGGTTCCGAAGGCCACTCCTCCAGGCGAGGATTTCGGCGGCTCGCTCGCGCGCCCAAGCGGAGCGAAGTGGAGCGGGCCAGAACTCTCCGCTCTCTCGCCCCTTGTTCGTCCCAATCAGGAGGACGGAGAGGAGGAATTTGATCGGCGCGTCGTTGCCGAGGAGGAGCGCCGAACGGGCGCACTCGACGCGCACTTCGAGGTCGGGATGCGGTGTATCACCCGAGGCGAGCTGGGCTAGCCGGGTGCCAAAGTCGGGGTTTGAGCCGAACTCGGCGAGGGCCGCTGCTGCGATGACGTCCGCCGCATCCCCGCCGCGTTCAGGGCTGAGCACGCGCTCCTCTAGCTTTGCGAGGAGTACTTCCGCCGACTGGGGGTCGCGGCTGCGCGCGAGCCAGATAGCGGCTCGCACATCTTGCTCTGGATTCCGAAGTTGAGCGGAGAGCAGGCCGAGCGTCTCTTTGTCAAAGCTTCCGACGGTGTCGCCGGGGAAGGACTCGGCGACCATTCGCTCGAAAGTCAGTCGCTCTACGGTTTGCCAATCCGTGGGCAGTTCGACCGCCGGGTGCGACGGGGAGCTCTCGGAATCGCTCGTGGCGCTGACGGTTCCGCTCGCGCAGGCGGCGGGCAAGAGCGCCAGGGCGAGTAGAGAGCCGAGCAGGAGCCATCGGCGCGTGAATCCGTTTCGCACCGGGGCCGGCACGAACGGTCTCGAGTTGTTGATGGTTTTCAAGCTGTACTCGTTGGGATGGTTCGACATGAAGAGACAGCTCGAAGGCCAACGCGGGAGCAGAGGTACGTCGGGCATTCCACACGGATGCTCGTCCGTTCGGAAATGGTAGTCCGGGGCGCCCTCCATGTCTCGCTCTCTCCGCCGTCGACCGCGAGTCGCTGAGAGGGAACCCAAGAATTCGCACGGAAGTGGAAACCGAATTCCGAGAGCGAGGTCTCTCATGCGGAGGTATTTCCCATGATTCAGTTTCTAGGCCCGATCGTTTCGGGTGTGAGGGGGCGACGTACGCCTGTTTCGGTTCACGGCTTCGGTGCCGGTTCCCTATCGACAATTCTTGCCGGAGCGATGCTCGCTCTGCCCGCGAACGCGGCCGTCGGCACTTCGACGGTTCTTGCGGCCGCCTTTGGGGGCGTCGTGGTCTCGACGAGCAGCGACTTGGTGCTCAGCAGTACTACAGAGTCGGTGGACGACTCCGCATTGATTCGGGTCGAGGCGGGCACAGAGGTGTGGACCCGATTTCATCCCGGACATTGGCAGGGAGTTGCCGGTGAAGTGCCGGGGGACATCGACGGGCTTGCGCGGCGCCCGGGAGTGAACGTCGCCGGGCATCAGGCTCTGGCGTTCACTCTGCAGGCGAACGAGTTCGGGTTCCTCGATGGCGATGTGCTCGGGCTTGCAGCGGGAGGGGGATTTGAGGTCTTGATCTTTGAGTCCGACGTAGCCGACGAGTTGGGCACGCCGGGTGCATCCATCGATCTCGACGCGATTGCGTACGACGATCAAGGACGACTGTTGTTCTCCTTGCAGGCCGACCTCGCGGGCTCGGTGCTCGGAGACGTTCAGGATGGCGACATCCTGAGAATGGAAACTGGCGGGGGTGTGTCGAGACTCTTCACGGAGGCCGACGTACAGGCAGGCGTCAGTGCCGTCACGGGATCGGCTTCCGCGATTAACGATGTACTCGGCATCGATGTCGTGAGTGGTGAGATTTGGGTCAGTGTTCAGAGCCCAAGCGCTGTCGATGGCAGCGTGTTCTCGCTCGGAAGTTCGCCTGCGCTCGTTCTCGACGAAGTGGATGCGGGGCTCGATGGGGCCGAAATCGACGCCCTGATCTGGTCGGATCCAATGTCGGAAATCGGGACGTTGCGATTCGATGTTCACGCCTCGGCTCCGGGGAATTCGATACTGGGGCAGTTCTCCGGGGGACGGCCCGATGGCCGGCTCTATGTGTTCGTTGCGGGGAACACGGGCTACACCAATAGCGCGGGCCTCTTGACGGGCTTCGACGGGATCTACATCGATCTAACCGACCCGTGGTTTAACTCGCTCGTTCCCGTTCCGGTGATTCGACTCGACAGCAACGGCGCCTCCCAGGCGGCAACCAATCTGCCTGCTGGGATCCTGGGCGGGCTCGGGTTTGACGGATCGATGGGATGGAGCTTTCAAACCATCGACGTGATGACGCTTGAAGTCTCCGCGCCCTTTCGAATCGAGCTGTAGGAGCCGTTGGCGCGCCTGATCGGCGTTGCGGAAGCAACTCGTTGTTTCAGGGCCGCGGATAGAGCCTCGCGACTTAAACAGTTGGGGGGAGGATCCAAGTGATCCTCCCCCCAGCTCTGAAACGCAGTGCGCCCTCGAGCTTGCTTCTAATTCGCTTTGCCGGAGAAGTCGGAGGGACGGAAGGATCGGAGGCCGGACTCGTCCGAAATCCATACTCGGCCTTCGGGCATAAGCGCGTTGGGCGCTTCCCAACCGACAAAGTTCCAATCGCCGAGTCGGTCGATGGTGAAGGAGCTGACGACAGCGCCAGCATCTTTGACGTGGAAGTAGTTTTCGGTGACTTCGATTTCCCAGTCTGACCACGGTGACGGGTGGTGCATTCCCGAATCGACGGAGCTACGTAGCAAGACGACGTGAGATTGCTCGTCCGCTTGTGTTCCGCTCGTGATCGAGTCGGATCCGGTAAACAGCTCGACATCCTCGAAGATCTTGGGCGTCAATTTGTCTTTCCAGAGTGCGATGCGCTCGTCGGCGAACCGTACCGAGATCCCGCTCTGGGTCATGAGAGGTCCTTCGACAGGCGGGGAGCCAAACTCGTAGGGGCCTTCGGTCTGCCCATTCGCCGCGTTCAAGAACCAGACCTGCCCATCCTCGGACAGGACCAAGAGGAAGCCGGGCTTCCGGGGAAGAAAGACGGGCGTGCGAGCGATGCCGCCGAGAGTGCCCAGGTCTGTCGTCCAGCGAGTTGTGCTGTCATTCCGAAGACGTGCGACCGTTCCAGAGCGATCAAAGACGATGTGGTCATCACCCGACGGAACGGGAGCAGCTTCAACTTGGTGCTCGCTGCCCCAGCTTCGCTCCGGCAAGCGGTGCATGTAGATCTTCTGGTCTCCGGGCTCTCTGAGATTCACGGTTTGCTTTTCACAACCGTCGAGTTCCAGGACGAGTTCGATATCTTCTCCGAAGGCGGTATAGAGCACGAAGGGAGTTACTCGAACGGTATCTCCTCGGAATGTCGCGCGAGCTCCGCTGGGGAAAGACTCGACACGCCAGGGAAAGATGTGTTCGGAGAGGTTCGGGCAGATACCGGCAAGCTCGGTTTTTGCCGCTGCATGGTTGCCCTCTTTAGCGTGTTGAGTCGCATTGATCAGGGCTCGCTCGTGACGGCGGACGCTGTCAATTTCCGAGGCCAAGAGCGGGCGTAGCCCCTCGGATCCCTCGATTGAGAGCAAGCGGTCGTACATGTTGACCGCGCGAGAGAGGTCGCCCGCCTGAGCGTGGGAGCGAGCCGCGGCGAGCATGAGGTCCTGCTGTTCCTCAAGCATCTTGGTGGCGAGAGCAGAGCGATTGGTCGCTCGCTCTTCACGTCGAGCTTCGAGTTTTTCCGTCAGTTCTTCGATGTAGAAGCTGAAGTTCTCGACGCCTTCAAGTGCCAGGTTCTGGTTCGCGAGTTCGTAGATGGCGTCGAGAAGGGCCAGGTGGCGCTGCTCTTCATGGAGCTGCTCCGTGGTTGCATCGACGGCAACGTTGAGCTCGTTGCAGTCTTGCTCCATGCGGCTAGCGAGCATTCCGAGCAGATCGGCGCGCTTCGGCTGCTCCATGCCCTTGACGTAGTTCTTGGGCAGAGGCGGAAGTTCAACAGCACGGGTCAAGCCGAGCTGCGGATCGCCATACTCGATCTCTTGCTCAATCAGGCGATACTGAGCTAACCAGTTTTCACTCGCGGTGCGCCGGTCGTCTTCGAGCTGGCCTTGAAGCTTCGAGCGGAGAGCAGCAACTCGCGGCGAGTCGTCATTCTCGAAGTACTGGCCCATGAGATTGAGAGCGGCTTCGGGCTGGTTGAGGAGCTCTTTCACGCTGCCGAGCTTGATGTCGTAGTCCTCTTGTACTTTGACCCGAACGAGGGCAGCCGCGCTGATCAGTAGCAAGACCATCATGCCGATGAGCGTGTTGCGACGCCGGCGACGAAGGTTGGTCTTGTGAGCACGTGCCTGGATTAGGAGAGCACTCGCTTCGCGTTGGTCGGTATCGGTTTGCGAGAGAGCGCGCAGGGGAGCGATCGCCTTCTGAGCTTGACCGGACGCCAAGAGCTCTTTGGCGGCTTCAAGAATCCACGGCGAAGCCTCTTCTGCAAGGCCGACTTGTACCAGTCGCGTGCCGAGCTCGATGCGTGTCGAGAGCTTCTCGTGAATCTGGGTCGCCGCGAGCCTCAGGAGCGCGCGTGCGCGCCACGGCGACTCCATGTCCTGCATGCCGCGGGCCATTTTGACCAAGTGAATGGCGACATCTTCGGTCTCTTCGCTGGACTCGTCCTGTGCCGACAGAATCGCGCACTTGTAGGCGATGATGCGATCGCGGTGGTTGCACTCGGATAAGTTCTTCCAGCGCGACAGCGAGTCTTCGCGATCCGTGGAGACGAAGTCGAGGCGTCGCAACACGCCGCGCGCCAGTCTCGGCTGCATCAGATTGAGCACCAGATTCAGGCGATCGGCCCTCCACTCGCCAAGCAGAAGTTCCGCTTCGCCTTCCATGAAGATCGGTCCGGGCGGGACTTGTTCGATCCAGCGCTCCAAGCGAGCGGCAGCGCGACCGACTCGACCGAGTTCGAGCTCTCTCTGGGCCGCCACCATCAGCTCGCGGTGGTCAGCGATCCGAACGAATCCGGCGGCAACGTGCTGCCCGATCAAGCCGCGGACCTGGCGAATGGGCCAGGCGAGGCGATCGGCAATCTCCTCGATGGTGGAAGCGCCGTTGCACTGCTCCAAGAACATGACGACATCGTCACTTTGACCGGCGGAGTTCAGACCGCGCGGCATGTCGTGGTCGGAGAGGTCCTTCGCGTGCGAATCACCGGCCTCATCTGAAATCCGCGCGTGCTCGAGCAACAAATACTCAACAGAGTACGCCGGGCCCCATGGATTTGCGTTGGCTTCGGCTTGCGGCGCTTCACCTTCTTCGTGTCCGTCTTCTCGAACTAGATTCGGCGAGGTGTTCGGTAGGTTTCCCGGCTCGAAGCGGAAGTGGAGATTCGGGGAATCGAGCATCTCAAACAGAGTCTCGCGGCGCGCCGCGTGCGAGATTCCCGTTCGTCTTTGAAGCTCGAAGTTCGCGTCAGGGAAATCCGCCCAAGCGCGCTGGCAACGGTGGCGCCAAATATCCGTGTCTTCCGTCGGACCGGGCAAGAAACAAATTTGCGCTTTTGCCAAACCGAGGAAGCACGACACGCCATTGTCGCCATCGAGTGTGAGTACTCCATCACGGCCGCCGCGGCAAAGGCCTTGAAGTAGTTCACCGAGTCCAATTCCTGCTACGTCACCCTGGAAGCTCATTTTGCTGGGGATCTCCTTGGATCACGCGCGGGCCGAGTTCTGCTTCAAATGGCAAACAACCAGGAACGACGGGGACCTGGATCGGAAGGGCTCTGCGTGTCTGTCAATCGCAGGAGCTATCGACCGTCACCCGAGGGATTCTTTTGCTTGGGGCCGAGTTTTGCTTCTGTGAGCCTCTGCGCGTCTCTGTGCGTCCTGCGATCAGCCTACCGCGATCGGGCTTGCGCTCAGCTCAAGTCGCCAAGGCGAGCGCGAAAAGTCTTCAGGTCGAGGGGGGTGTCGAGGTCATCGAGGATGCTGTGGCTCTCGGTCTCGACCCGCCACATCGGCTCGGCATGGCTGCGCAACTCGCGCAAGGGCGTGTCGGGAGCAAACTTTTCCAGTCGGGCAGCCAGCTCCCGCCCAATCACGACGGGATGGCCGGTTCGGAGCTCACCTTCAACTCGCACCGCGGGCGCAAGCCAGCCACTGGGCGGTGAGTTCGTTGCGCGCCACTCTCCGACCAGAAGCTCGAAGACTTCTTTCGGAACCAGAGGGACATCGACGGGGGCCACCAAAAAGTCGCGCTGGGGACGGCTTCGCAGCGCAGCTTGCAGGCTGCTCGTCCGACCGGTGCTCCAGTTTGGATTCTCCAGGACCTCCAGCCCCGTCGGAGCGGCACTCTTGAGGGCGTCGAAATCCGGTCCCGCCACCAGAATTGGGTCGTCATCACAGACGGAAGCGGCTGCGGCAAATAATCGACACATCGGGTTGGTTCCCGCCAAGTCGACGAGCGCTTTCGACTCGCCAAGCCTAGAGCTTGCGCCGCCGGCGAGGATCACCAAGACGGGAGCGGCGCTCATCAGCTGAGCAGTCGATCGTAGACCGCTCGGGCGCGGTCGATCTCGTCGGTGCCCTCTATGAGCGCTCGGCCGTCTCCGAAGAGGGTGATGCGAAAGTCCTCGATGGAGAATCGCAGCATGGGGCCGAGGTCGGTCCAGTCGCGCGCCGAATCGGCGAGGCGTTCTCGAAGTGCGGCGAAGTCAGGGCGCACTCCGGAACCGGGAACTTGGACCGTATTGCGGCCGCAGAGCGAGACGGGTCGTCTGCCAGCCGGGGCGTAGAGAAAGGGGAACTCGCCACCGACGCAGGTGGGGCAGTCTTCGCGCTGCTCAGCGGAGAGAGCGCGTACGTCTCCGTGCCAAGTATCGATGGAGGTGAGGTTGGGAGTGATGGAGCTGAGCTCTTGGCTGGCGAGGATGCGCAAAGCCCAGCCCGCTGCGATCGAACCGACGGCAGCGACCGCGGGCAGGAGGACTCCGGCCGAATCGCAGGTCTCCAGCGTTCCGGGCGGCGGCGGCTCCGGAAAGAGGCAGCGCAGGCAGGCGCTTTGCTTCGGAAGGATGGGGAGCACCAAGCCGCTGCTTCCCACGACGCCGGAATAGATCCACGGAACGCCGCTCTCGATGCAGAAATCGTTGAGCAAGTAGCGGGTCGGCAGGTTGTCGGTGCCGTCGAGGATGAGCGCGCAGCCTTCGGCGTACTCCGCGAGGTTCTCCGCATCGAGATGGTCGGCGTGAACGACGAGGCGGGTCGGACCGCCAATACGTTCCAAGGTCTCGCGCGCGGCCTCGACTTTGAGCGTGCCGCTGTCGGCGTGGCGTTGTTCGAACAAGACCTGGCGGGGCAGGTTGGTCAGCTCGACGATATCGCGATCCACGATCACGAGCTCGCCGACGCCCGCTCGCACGAGCTCTTGCGCCAGAATTCCGCCGGTGGCACCGCAGCCCACGAGGAGCACTCGGGCGGACTCCAGGCGTCGCTGGCCTTCGTCACCAAAGGGCGCGAATCGGCGCTGGCGGTCGAAACGATCGGGTGAGGCACTCATGTCGGCGTCGATTCTACGGTGCCTCGATTTCAGGCGGAGCCTTCACTTCGATTTCGAGCGGGCGAGTTCAGGCGAACAGCCACCAAGCGAGCGCTGCGAGGACGACGACGGCGACGATGATCACGGGCATAAGGACTTTGAGATCGCTTCCCGGCGGTTGATCGATCTCCACCCAATTGAACATGCGGTGAATGCGCTGGTCGAGCTTCACGCCGCAGTGCGGGCAGTGCCGCTCTTCATTGTCCGCCGGCCGCATCTGAAAATAGGAGAGCGGAATGATCCCATCGCACTTCATGCAGTAGTGATTGCGAACGGCGCCGCCGGACTCCACTCCGGGTGCTTCGCCGCGAGAGCGGTAATACTCGATCACCTCGTCATTGCGATCCCCGCGCGTGCGCGACCAGTGCTCGTCGCTCATCTCGCCCCAGCTGTGATCCGACTTCAGCGGACGTTCGGTGTAGTACTCGAAGTCCTCGGGCTTGGGGTTTTGCTTTTCGGGATCGGCTGGGCTGGGCTTACCGGAGTCTTTGGAATCGGGAGGCATCGGAGTGTTCGGTGGCTTTCAGAGAGGACTCCAGCCTACTCCGATCGCCGCAGCGGACGATCTATGATTTGGCGATTGCCCTCTCGCAGCCCGGAAGCCGACGGCACGCCGCCCAGCGCGTTGGCCAGCACCCTGAGGCTAGAGACCGAGCGACAGTCCGACGTAGCCACCGGAGAAGTCGAGCTCGGCATCGACATTACTGGCCCCGTCATCGAACTCGAGTTCGGCTTGGATGATTCGATAGCCGACGACGAGCTGGCCGAAGACCGGGCCAATACCGTCGAGAAAAGTCCAGGCAAGGGCGGCGTCGAAGTCGACGAAGAGCAGCTCATCGTCGTCGAGCTCCACTTCGATCCAAGCCACGTCGCCGGAAATCAAAATGGGGCCGATCTCGGACGCGACGCGACCGGCGATGAATCCCATCGGAGAGTCCTCGTTGGACTGAGCTCGATTGGCCGGCGTGCCTATGTCTTGGATATCGATGTCGTATTCGATCGTGCCAACGCCAAGACCGATCCCGACGTCGACGAGGGAGGTCGGAATGAAGTCGAAGGTGAGCGCGGCGGTCGTCATGTCCAGGTCGAGGCTGGAGCGAACCGGTGTCGTTGCGGGGATGACAATGCCATCGATCGAGATGGTGGCATCGGCCACACCGGTGCCGGAGTGCTCGGAACCGAATTGATTGAGGTTGATGTGCAGCCCGGCGAAGTCGAAGTCGAGGCGGGGCGACCAGGCCGTGTCGTCATCCTCGAGACCCAGTCGTTCGGCCGAGGTCGATCCGGTTGCACCGCCGATGTTGATCGCCAGGTCGCCACTTACGGCGACCGGTCCGATTCGCTGGGTGGTCCAGACGCGAGGGGCGGAACAGCCAGCGGCGAGGGCAATCAGAAGGAAGTATTTCACCATGTTCAATCTCATCGGTTGAGCTCATTGGATGGGGGAGCGACGATCTACCGAATCTCGACGAGGTACTATCGGCCATCGAGTGCCCCGATCCCAAGGCTTCCTCGATCTCAATCAGAGATCGCGAGCAATTCAGCGGGCAAAGCCCTCGCGAAGCCCCCTTGACAATCCCGCCTCGCATTCCGATCCTCTTCAGCCTCAATGAGGAGTCGTGGCGTGCTTTGCGCCCCTCGACTTCGGGATGGTGGGTGTAGCTCAGTTGGTTAGAGCACCTGATTGTGGTTCAGGAAGTCGGGGGTTCAAGTCCCCTCACTCACCCCATCACGCCGGCTAGATAGCTGGGCGTTTTCTCCTCGAAGGGCCAGCTGGACCTTCGGAGAAGTGCGGCGAGCGCTCGACCTGCGTCAGCGTTGAACGGCTCGAACGGCGCGCAATCCGAGGAAGTTGCGACGGTCGTCAGGCGAAAAGCGATGACGAAAGGCGGAACGCAGCTCGTCGGAGTTGTCCTTGAAACTACCGCCCCGCGCGACTTGTTTGTCGGGTGCCGGAATATCTCGAAAGCCGTTTCGCGCGGCGGGCTCGTAGGCAGTGTAGAGCGCGTATCCATCGAGACACCACTCGGAAATATTGCCCGCGACGTGATACAGGCCGAACGGGTTGGCGGCGAGTGCATCGACAGGCGCGTGCACGACGAAACCATCCGACACTCTGGAGTTGTAGTCCCAGGTCTCCGGCCCACCGTTGTTGCGTGCGAACTGATCGGCGAGGTTGGCCTTGCCGTCCAGCTTCGAATCGCGGTCACCGAGCCACCAGGGATCGATGGTTCCGGCTCGCGCCGCGTATTCCCACTGCGCTTCTGTCGGAAGTGATAGACCGAGCTGCCACAGCGTGCGCTGGGCTTCGCTCCAGCTCACACTCTCGACGGGATGCAGGAGGGAGCGACTCTGCCCCTCGCCCTTTTCGATGGGTCCGTAGGCGCTCGGCGAACTACCAGTCGCGCGCAGCCACTGGCTCTGAGTGAACTCGTGCTTTCCGGCGAAGAAGGCGTCGAGCTCGACTTCGTGAATCGGCCCCTCGTCCTCCCACGCGGCGTCGTAGACGTTGGGGTCGCTCTTGATCAGGTCGAGCGCGCGGCTGGGCGGTTGAGCACCGAGCTTCATCATCGCGCCCGGAAGCAAGACCAGAATCACGCCGCTCTCTTCATCGAAGGTGTACTTCCCGTCCTCGTCGATCTCGGGCACCGAACCCGACGCGACGTGCACGAACTCCCACAAGCCTGTGGTTCGATCTCGCGCGAGCGGAACGAGCCCGATCTGCGGCTTGATGATGAGGCCTTGATAGGCGGGGCATTCCTCTTCGTCGGAGATCGAAGCGATGGCGGCAGCCCACCGGTCGCGATACTCCTCGATGCTCTCGGCTTGAATCCGATTCGCAAGCTCGACACGCTGCCGAACGCTCTCCAAGGAGCCCGAGCTGGGATCTCGAAACTCTTCAAGGTCCTCGACAAGGTTGGACAAGAGGTCGTGGTGCCACTGCCGTTCGGGATCGTCGAACTCCCACACGCGAAAGGCCTCGATCTCGGCTTGAAGAGCATCGAAGTCCGCTTGGGTCTGAGCTTGCTCGCTCGTCCGCTCGACAATCTCGTTCTCTACCGCGACCGTCGTCTGCTCCGCCGCAAGCTCCCCGAGGAGGGAACTTAGGACGAGCAAGCGATCTCCGAGTCGACGCAGCTCCGCCGCGCGCGGGTGACTATCGCGATCCGCTTGCAACTGGTCCTCACTGCGGGGCAGCGCGGCCGAGCGCAGGTCGGCGAGCTCATCGCTATGGCTCTCGACGGCATCAGCGAGCTTTTCCGCTGGCGCCAACCACGAGTTCAGTTTCGGGACTAAAGCGGGAACAGCGGGCCACAATTCACGAGCGCGCGCTTCCAGCTGCTCGAGTCGCTTGCCATCGGAGAGTCGCAAAACTTTCGCGCGCTCTCGCATCGCTTCTTCGGCAGCTTCTTGAGCCGCCTTCTTCTGCTTCTCGATCTCGATTTTCTGCTGCTCGATGATCAGCTTCTCTGCGATCGCGATCTCTTTCTCCTCGACCGCCTGCACTTTCTCTTCGACGGCTTGGACCTTCTCTTCAACGGCAATCTCGATCTCCTCGACCGCCTCCTCAAGTTCGTCGACTGCCTCTTTTGCGATGACCGTCTGCTCTTTCGCGTCGTCCGCGTAAGCGACGCTCAGAACGCCGAGCCCGAGGACGACAATTCCAATCGTCGAGAAGACCGTTCCCGCCGCCAACCGATTGCGGCCGACCCACTTGCGAAACTCCGCGACGGGACCGGTCTCATAAGCTTTGACGACGCGCCCTTCCAAGAAAGCGCGCAGGTCTTCGGAGAGCTGTTTGGTATCCGCGTAGCGGTCGGGAATCTCGCGAGCCATGGCCTTGTCGCAGATCGCGACCAGCTCGGCGGGCGCTTGGATGTCCAAGTCATCGAGCGAGGCGGGCGGGCCGCCGAGAACGCGATGCCAAATCTCTTGACCCGTCTGGCGCTTGCCCTTCTCCACGTAGGGCGCGTGGCGCGCCAGGAGGTGATAGAGCATCGCTCCAATCGAGTAGACGTCAGTGTGTGTACCGATGTCGTCGAGTGCTCCGCGCGCCTGTTCGGGTGCCATGTAGGCCGGCGTTCCGATGACATCGCCGTCCATCGTGCGGAGCTCATCGCCGCCGACGTTGAGCTCGCCGGCGCCGCGGTCCGTCTTGACGATGCTCTGCTGAGCGTCGTCCGCATCCGGGCGAATGTCGCGGTTCTCGCGCTTACCGATCACGCGCGCCAGACCCCAGTCCATCACGTAGGTCTCGCCGAAGCGCCCGACCATGACGTTGGCCGGCTTGAGGTCGCGGTGCAGAACTTTCTTGCTGTGCGCGTAGGACATCGCGTCACAGACCGTCAGCAGAGTGGTGAGCGCCCGGGTCGTGTTCCAGCCCTCGCGCTCTTCCCAGACCAGCTCGTAGATCTTGAGCAGGTCGCGTCCGCGCACGAGTCGCATGGTGAAGTAGCAGCGTCCGGACTCATCGACGCCGAGCTCGTAGACCGGAACGATACCCGGGTGATCGAGCTGTCCAGTTACCTGAGCTTCTTCGAGGAAGCGCGCCAGGATGTTGTCGACAGCGGAAGACTCCACGCGCACATCGGACTGGCCGTGTCCCTCGTGGATCACCTTCATCGCCAGGTTGCGCCGCAGGTTGGGATCCCAAACTTTTAGGATGGCGCCCATGCCGCCGCGTGCGACCTCGCCGCACATCTTATAGCCGTGTCCCGAGCGCTTGTTGTTCTCGAGCAGGCGCTCGATCAGGTGATCGGAACGCGAGGACTCCCACTCGGCATCTTCGAGCGCGTCGCGTCCGTGACGGATGAGCAAGGTCTTGTTCAGCGCGCCGTCCGCGCCTTCGACGTTCGCGATGGTTTCTTCGAAGCTGCTCCAGTTTGTGTGGAGAGCGCGGAGCTGGGGCTCGAGCTCCGGGTGCGCTTTGCAGAACTCGTCGAAGGGCTGTGCCGTGTTCGACTCGATGGCCAGCAGGTAGTCCGAGTAGAGCCCGCGTGCTTCGGGTCCCGGGTTTTCGGCGGATTCGGGTTTCGTCGAATCCCCGCGAATCAGCATCGTCTGAACGAGCGACTCGCCGCCCATCTTCTCAATGCAGATCGTCTCGACCAGTTTCCAGTCGGCCTCCAGCTTTCTCAGATCCCCGTCGAGGTCGGGGTTCTCACGGCACAGGTTTTCGAAGTCGACGGACTCTCCGCGCTCGCGGCGCATAACGAAGTCGGCGAATTTCTCTTCTGCTTGGAGGGAAGGACCTTTGCTGGAGTCTGAGTCTGTCATTGGGGTGCTGGACTATTCGTCCGCGATCTTTTTGCGAGCTTTTCCGGTCTGCTCTTGGACTTCGGTGCCTTTCGCGACGTCCGCGACCAGCTTGACGATGGCCTTCTGCAGGGCATTGGAAGCCGCGGGGCTGCCGGTCTTCGAGAAGCTGGAGCCCGTGCTCAAGAGGTCGAGATAGAGATCGGGCTTACTGCGGAACATCTTGCCGGTCAGGATGCGGTACTGCCCGCGGCGCTCCAGGTTGGCTCCGATCTGTTCGCCATCGGACCCGTAGAGCGCGCCGCCGATACGAGCGGTGGCGACCAAGTACTTGTTGAAGAAGGCGTAGTTGAACCAGTCAAAGAAGCCGACGTCCTCGATGTCTTGGACGTTGACCTCGTTGATGGTCAACGCGAATGTGAAGTCGGCTTCACTGGGATCGACCAGCTCGAAGTGTTCGGTCTGGGCGAGCGCGACTTCAAAGGTGCGCAGGAAGCGATCGGTGGGACGCGGATCGCGGTTTCCGATCGAAGGAGCCATGATTCCTTCGGGCAGCTTGTTCGCTGAGGCGACCTCGTCGATCGAGACGCTGAGGCGCGGGCGCTGGGACTCTCGCTCAATTTTCTCCACACGCGGGAGACGGGCGACGGGGTCGAGTTCCGCCGGGGCTCGGCAGGCACCGGCGAAGGGCAGCAAGGCCGCCAGGAAGAGCGCGGAGGAAGGCTTGACTCGGCCAAGCATGACGGGGACGACGCGAAACGTGCTCATGAAGTGTTACGTACGGGTTCTTGGGGAGTCCTAGTGGACGGCGCGGGTTTGGAACGACATCGCCGCCTTCCAGAAGGCGGAAATTATAGGTAGCGGGCGGGGAGGGAACCAGGACGGGCTGGTTCGGAGGGGCTCAGGCGCTGCGCTTGAGTCCGACTTTTGCTCGCGCCTGGCTGTCGGACAGGCGATTCAGTCGCGGCGTCGTACTCTCGGCACCGACCGGCGGCACTTCCTCGCCGGCCTTCTCTCTCTCGCGACGGATTCTCCAGACCGCCCACTCTTCGCTCTCCAAGTCCGTATCCAGCTGAGGACCCTCGCGCGCTGCCGCTCGATCTTTGGGACGGATCACCCACTGGGGATAGGGATTGACCGCTCGCCACATGATCTTGACTACGGGAAGCCAAACGGGCGTTGCGAGCGCGACGAAGATCAGCTTGAGGTCGATGAAGTTAAAGAATTCCACGGCCCTTCTTCATCGGAAGCTGCCCAGGCGCGCCTGGAGGGCGACTCGCTCGGGAGGCCCAATCCGCAGAGAAAAAGGCTGGGGCTAGCTCGTGGAGAGCGCGTAGTCGGCCGCGATCAATCCGCTGCTCCCGGAAAACTCGCCGCCGGGATGCATGGCGCGTCCACCCAGAATCAGCCCAGCGACGCCGGTCTCGTAGCGCGCCAGATGGACGCTCGGTCTCTGGATCCAGAGCTGGTCGAGTCCGAGCTCGGCCTGCATGGGGTGACCGCCGTCGAGCTCGTACACCTCCGCGAGATCCGTAGGTGCGAGGTGCTGGCTGGCGACGAGACTCGACCGGAGATTCTCGGTGTGGGATTCGAGTCTCGATAGGACGGCTTCCAGCAGAGCGGACTTCTGCTCTTCCGTCCAACCGCCGTCGAGGTTGAACGGCGCGTTGTGAACGAGGACGGAGACGGCGGCATGCCCATCGGGCGCGAAGTCCGAGCGCGTTGCGGACGGGATCGCGACGTCGAGCCAGGGAGCGCTGCAGGCTTCGCGGTGCTTCGTGTTGTCGAAGGCGCGCTCCAGCTCGACGGTCGTGTCGACGATCCGCGCGAACTCGAAGGTCTCGGTCTCGCGTCCGCGAAAGCGGAGTGGGGCCGAGAGGGCCAAGCGAATGGCCGCTGTTGTGCCGCGCGCGCGCACACGCTCGGCGGCTCGCCGCTCACGATCGGGAACGACACCTTCCATGAGAGCGAAGGTGGACCGAACTCCGAGACAGGAGATCACGAGGTCGGAATCGAGACCGCGATCATCGCGCAATCGAACGGATTGAATACGCCGGTCTTTGAGGACGAGCGCATCCACCGTGGCATCGAACTTAAACTCGACGCCCGCGGCCTGCGCAGCGGCGAACAGGGCTTTTGTGAGAGCGCTCGCGCCTCCGGCCACGCCGTTGCCGCCAGCCAACTCTCGAAGGAGGAGCAGCGCGCCGGAGCCTGCCGATCGCGGGCCTAAGAAGGCACCTTCGATTCCGCGCGAGGCCAAGTAAGCGCGCAGCAGAGGATCGCCAAAGGTGTCGGACAACAAGTCCTCGGCGCACATCGGCGCGGCCCGCAGGATGCGTCCCATCGCATCGGCGCCGAGGCGCCGGAAGTTCAAACCGGGGCGAGCGAGCTTCAAGAGCGTCGGCAGGCCCGCGTCTTCCAGTTGCGGAGGGGCTTGGTCGATCAGCGCGTCCAGCACGGACCGAATCGGTGCTAGCTCCCGTCGCCAGTCCTTCCAGGCTCGCTCGTCATCGGGCGCGCGCTCCGCCAAACCGAGCGGCAGCGCATCCGCGCCTGGCCGCACCACGAGGCCAGCGCCGTCGAGCTGGGGAACGAAGACCGCCGCGGGTTCTTCGAGAAAGCGGAGCCCGAAGCTCGCCAAGCCGAGCTCGACGGCAACGCGCCGCCGAAGTCCAAGAGTTCCGTGTTGAATGCCGGGGACTCTATAGCCGGGATGAAACTCCTCCACGCGAGCGACTCCACCGGGTTGGCTGCAGCGCTCGAGTACGGTGACGCTTCGCCCGGATTGCGCTAAACGAATCGCAGCCGCGAGGCCGTTGTGTCCAGCGCCGAGGACCAGAGCTGACTTGGCGGCGCTCATCCTAGAGTGCACCCGACTTCAGCATGGCCTTGGCCGCGAGCGCGCCCGGCGCTCCCATGATTCCGCCGCCGGGGTGCGTGCCCGATGCGCACATCCACAGATTGTTGATGGGCGTCTTGTAGTGAGCCCAGCCGCTGACCGGTCGCAGGAAGGCGAGTTGTTCGAGCGAGAGCTCACCGTGGAAGATGTTGCCCTCGGTGAGTCCGAACTCTTGTTCGAGATCCCAGGGCGTCAACACTTGGCGGTGCAAGATGATCTCGCGCAGGTCGGGGATGTATTCCTCGAGTGTGTCGATGACCGTATCGCCAAAGGCTTCGCGCTGCTCGGGCCAGCGCTCGGCACCGCCTTCGAGATCGTAGGGCGCGTATTGAACGAAGCACGACATCACGTGCTTGCCGGGCGGAGCGATCGTCGAGTCGACCAGTGAGGGGATGACGACGTTGAGGTAGGGGCGCCTCGAGAACTTGCCGTACTTCGCCTCGTCATAGGCGCGCTCGAGGTAGTCGATGGACGGTGCAATAGCGATGTCGCCGCGCAGGTGCGCCGAGCTGCCGGGGCGGCAAGCGAACTCCGGCAGGCGATCGAGCGCTAGATTGACTTTGCCGGAGCTGCCGCGGTACCGAAAGCGCGTGAGCTCCTTGACGAACTCGTCGGGCAGGTGCTCCGAGCCGACGAGTCCCATGAAGGTCAGGCGCGGATCGACACCGGAGATGACGGTACGCGCGCGGATCTCTTCGCCGGAGTCGAGAACAACGCCGCCGCACTTGCCGTTGGCGACGAGCATTCGGTCGACTCCGGCGGACGTGCGAATCTCCGCTCCGAAGGCTTGTGCGGAGCTCGCGATGGCATTGCTGACACCGCCGGTTCCCCCGCGGGCGAAGCCCCACGAGCGGAAGGCTCCGTCGATTTCGCCCATGTAGTGGTGGAGCAAAACGTAGGCGGTGCCCGGCGAGCGAACGCCTTGAAAGGTACCGATGATTCCGCTGCACGCCATCGGCGCTTTGAGTTGGTCGGACTCGAACCACGCGTCGAGAAAGTCGACGGCGCTCATCGTCATCAGTCCGAGCTCTTGTTCGAGCAGGTCGGCGGGCAAGTCGCGAAGATTCTTGCCGAGGCGAAAGAGCTGGAGCAGCTCGCGGGGATCGAGGGAAGCGGGCTGCGGTGCAGGGCTGTCGATGATCGGCTTGGCGAAAGCCGCGAGGCGCGCCATCGTCGCTCCGTAGGTCCCGTAGATCTCGGCGTCGCGCGTGCTAAAGCGCGAGATCTCGCGGCGCGTCTCGTCGGCGTCGGACCAGCGACAGAGCGAACGCCCGTCGGGATAGGGGGAGAACGAGCACTCCAGAGGAATCGTCTGGTAGCCGTGTTCCACTAGGTTCAGGTCGCGGATGATCCAGGGACGCAGGAGGCTGACCACGTAGGAGCAGACCGAGTAAGTGAAGCCCGGGAAGATCTCCTCGCTGACGGCGGCGCCACCGACGAGATGGCGCTTTTCGAGAACGAGGACCTTTCGACCGGCGCGCGCGAGATAGGCCGCGCAGACCAGGCCGTTGTGACCGCCGCCGACAATGATGGCGTCGTAGCTCTTGGAGGCGCTCTGTTTCAAACGAGCTCCCCGCTCGGGCTGGAGTGACTGCTGCTCGGTGAATTTTTCGGTGTAAAGCGTTTGCGAGGCGGGTCGAAAAACGGGCGCTTCGACACCGTTGCGGAGATGCGCAGGCGCTGATACTCGACCAGCACCTCCATCTCAAGTTTTGTTCCGACCTTGGCGTGACTGCGACCCACCATTCCGATGGCCAGGTTTTGTTTGAGCGTGGGCGACCAGACTCCACTAGTGGCTCGACCGACTTGTCCGCTTGCCGAATAGACCGGGACTCCGCCACGCCACGCGGTTGATGGCAGCTCGGGCGGAAGCCCCTCGGCTTCAAAGAGACGTTCGAGCTCATTCCAATCGAGCACGAGTCCGACGGTCGCGCGCCGGTGGGGATTCGAGCGGCTCTTCGCGAGGCCGCTCCGGCCGATGAAGTCTTCGCGATCGAGCTCCACGGTCCAGCCCAGGCCGACCTCGTAGGGGCTGCTCTTCTGGGCGGGAATCGCGGCATCGCGCGCGGAGGTGTAGTCGACTCCGGCCAGGATGAAGCCCGCCTCGACGCGAGAGACGTCGAGGGCGCTGAGTCCGGCGGGCAAGAGGCCGTGCGCGAAGCCCGCGAGGTCGACCGCATCCCAGAGCTCGAGCGCGAACTCGTTGGCGGTCCACAGCTCGTAGCCGAGGTCTCCGGTATATCCGGTTCGCGTGACGACGCAGTCGAAACCGCGCACGCGTGCGGCGAGTGCGCCGAAGAAGGGCAAAGTTCGCAGCGCGCTCTGAAACTCGGGTTCCAGAGCGGCGGCGACGACTTCGCGCGAACGCGGACCCTGAACGGCGAGCGAGGCGATCCGTGCGCTCGTGTCGGAGAGCTCGACGTCCACGCCGCGAGCATGGGATTCGAACCAGTGAAAGTAGGGCTCGGCCGCGGTTAGGCGAAAGTGTTCGTCGTCGAGTCGCGTGACCGTTCCGTCGTCCAGCAGCATGCCGTCGTCATCGCACCAACACAGGTAGGTGCAGCGTCCGACGTCGAGCTTGGTAATGTCGCGGCTGGTCACGCGCGCCAACAGTTTGGCGGCGTCGGGCCCTGTGAGATCGATCTTGTAGAGCGGCGTGACGTCGATCATCGCGGCGGTGTGCCGGAGCGCGTAGTACTCGCGCTCGTGGCAGGTGCCAAAATGTTCGACGGCGAAGATTCCGGCCCAGGACTTCCAAGCCAGGCTGGTGCACAGGTCGGCCGTGCGCGGATGAAAAGGACTGGGAACGGGCATGGTGATCGAGCGTGAAGCTACCAATCACATGGCTCCGCTTAAAGAGCAGCCTGCCCGGAGTTTTCGTTCGAGGGGAGTCGCGGACGTCGGGTGAGGACGACGGTTTAGAAGGTGCGCCTGGAGCTGTTTCGCTTGGGCGCACGCGATTCCTGGGACGGAGGACGTCCGTAGTCCGCCGGAGCGATGGCCGCCCCTCGAGATTCGGGCTTCGATCGGTCGCCCTCCCGACGAGCCGCCGGCTGGACGACATCGGACCCGCTCTTACCGCCACGACTGTTCTCAGCCTCGTACACTTCGCGACGCTTGAACTCCGCGTAGGTCTCGCTGGTCAGGGGGCTCTGGATGTGCCCGTACTTTTCTTCGAGCAGAACCAGGTCGCGTCCGGTTGGGGTGCGTCCCAGCAAGCCACCATCCCGCCACATTGCGCCCTGGAGCTCGTTCCACATCGTCTTGAGAATCGGCCACCAAATACGGTAGGTGCAGGCGATCAGGATGTATTTGAAGGCGTTGTCGAGGTTCATGGGCGGGGACTGCTCTGTTTGAAAGCTAACCCACGATTCGCCGCGAGCCAACCGGGAGTTCTGTGGACCTCGCCCTCGTACGTGAGGAAGCGATTGCCAGCGCCTCCCGTCACTTTCGAGGTACGGACCCGGAACGGCGAGCTGTTAGGCTGGAACGATGCCCTTCAAACGCTGGATTCCCCTGCTTCTAGCAGCCGCCCTGTCCGCCGAGCTTCGGAGCGAGCCCGTCCTGGATGCCCACGAAGTTCGCGGAATGACGATCTCCTGCCAGACCTGGGGAGCGGAGTGGGGCACGGACGCTTTTGCGGCGGAGCTGGATGAGCTCAAAGAGCTGGGCGTCAACTGGGTCGCGATTCATCCCTACGCTTGGATCCGTCGCGACGGATCTTTGTCCTGGCGCGAGCTCGATCCAAAGGCGCCGCCCGAGTGGCTGGCCCGACCCATCCGCGAGGCGAAAGCGCGCGGCATGTCGCTCTTCATCAAGCCGCACATCGGCTACTGGGGCAGTCCGTTCTCCTGGCGCGGCGCGATCGACTATCCGGATCCGATCGAGCGCGAGCGCTTCTTCGGCGACTACAAACGCTGGCTCCTCCAAGTTGCAGGTTGCACGCGCGAGGCTGCCGCCTTTGCCGTGGGAACCGAACTCGCCCTGCTGACCAAGCCGGAAGACGACATCGCCTGGCGCGAGATTATCCAAGAGATCCGCGAGGTTACAGACGCGCACTTAACCTTCGCGGCCAACTGGGACGTGTATTCGGCGCTCGACTTTTGGGACGCACTCGATGTCGTCGGCGTGCAGGCCTACTTTCCGATCGCGGATCAGGACGATCCGACCGATCGCGACTTGCGCGACGGCTGGGCGAAGGTGGTCGAGCAGCTGCGTAACGTTCACCGCACTACGGGAAAGCCGGTTGTCTTGACCGAGCTTGGCTATAACCGCTCGCTCGCAGCGGCCAGTGAGCCCTGGTCGCACATCAATGCTCGCGAGATGGATTGGGAACCCGCCGGCGAGTTACAGGGTCGCTTGCTTCGCGTCGGCTTGGAGACGCTCGCAGAAGAGAGCGACTGGCTCCGCGGCGCCTTCCTGTGGAAGTGGTTTCCCGGCGAAGCCCCACGCGCCAATTTTTTATTGGATCGTCCGGACTTGCGGAACGTGATCCAGTCGGTGTGGAAGCGCGCGGCTTCTGAGAGCTCCGACCTCTAGGGTCGGCCGACGACTCGGTTTTCGTCGTTCACGTCCGTAATCGCGTCCGGGAAGCTGCGGGTCAGCTGGACCTCTCGCTGTTCGTGACAGCGCTGACACTCGTCGAAGAAACGCGTCTCGCGATCCGTCGAGGGCATCAGGACGTGCATGGCCTTCGTGGTGTTCCACTGCGGGTTCGAGTCCTCGGTACGAGGGACCCACGTGTGTCCAAAGATTCGGCAGAAGAAGTTCACGTCGATTGCGGGGGCACTTGGGTCTCGATGGAGGACCGCGGAGAGGCTCGTTCCGAATGGGGAGCCGAGCTCGGTCTCAAGAGGGAAGGTTCTACGGCTTCCTCGCTTCTCCGGCAAGGGACTGCACCTCTAGCTGCCCGTGGCGAAAGTCATTCACTCTATAAGCGGCCGATTTTTGACCAGGTCGGCCCCCGAAAGCCTCACGGAATCTACAGATTCGGTTTCGTTTCCGAGCACCAACCTGACCAAAAATTTGCTGCTTATAGAGCAAAGCACTTTCACAACGGACAGCTAGGCACACGCACCCTACTATCGAGGGATGCACGAATCCGCGGCAGAGTTGGACGAGGCGAGCGGCGTGCTCGGCGGTGACGCGGGAGGCGGATTCGGGGTCCCTATTAAGAGCGCAGCGGGAGTCCTGGCGTCGCTCCTGGGCCTGGCGGCTCTGGGTGGGGCATTTTGGATTCAGGTGGACTTGCCTACCGGCGGAGCGCTGGGGGTGCTCGGCCTTCTGACGGGAGCGAGTATTGCTCTGGCGGTCGCGCTCCGACTGATCGGGCGAGCACCCGATGCGGTCGCTCTCGCTCTCGCGTTCTTCGTCAGCGCTATCGTCGGATCCCTGTGTGCCGAGCTGCCGCAGTTTAGCTCTGCGTTGAGCGAAGGCGACAGTCCCAGCGGAGTCGGGATCTACGCCGGATTCGGGCTGACCGCGATTGCCTTCTTCCTGATCAACCCGGCTTCACTGACCGCCGGCGAACTCGCCGTGCTCGCGCTGGTGATGTTCGCGGCCGGCAACGGCAAGGTCTGGACGCGCAGCAACGAATACTTCTTTCCGATGTACGCGGGCTTGGCGGCCGTCTCGCTGATCGCCATTCCGACGCGAACCCGCGAGCTGCGCTCCAGTCCGACGGCCCGCCGTCTCGCCTATTTCGCACTCGCATTCTTACTCTGGATCGTCGTCTGTGGCTGGCAAGGTGAAGATCCCGGAAGAACGGACGAGCTCTTCGCGCGTCTTGCGGCAGGTGCCGTTGCCGGCTACGCCGCCGCGCGAGTCCTTACTCGCGATGGCGTTGCGCGCGCGCTCACGATTGCGGCCCTGTGCGGAGCGGCCGTCTTCCTCGCGATTCCCGCGGTGTACGACGCCGTCCAAGTCCTTGAGCTCGGGCAGATCTTGCGGGTTACGCGCCTGCGCTTGTTCAGCCTCCATCCCAATCTGACCGGGACATTCTTGGCGGCACAGCTCGTCCTCGTGAGCGGGTTGCTCTTCGCTTCGCGCGGCTGGCGACGCGTGACGTTGCTCAGCATTTTTCTCGCGACCCTTCCCGCGCTCTACCTGACTCGCTCGCGAACGGCTTGGATAGCAGCGCTAGTCGGACTCGCCGTTCTCGTTCTCGCGCGCCGCATGTCGCGCCGCGTGTGGGGCGGCTTGACCGCAGCGGCGATCGCACTGTTCCTCGCCGTGCTCTTGATCGCGCCCCTCCGCGAAGCGGTGCTGCGTCCGAGCAGTTCTTCGCAATCACTCTCACAACGCATCTATCTGTGGGATGCCTCGGCCAGGCTCGTCGCCGAAAACCCGCTGCGTGGCATCGGTCTAAACAACTACTTTGCGCACGGTCGAACCGCGGTAACGCCGTCTTACTACGACAACACCGACAAGAGCCTGCATCCGCACAACCTGCTGCTCGCCGTTGCTGAGGGTTCGGGGCTCATCGGATTAGCTCTCTTTCTCTGTCTGATCGGGCTGGTCTTCACGCTCGCTATACGCGCGGCTGGTCGAGATTCGGAGAGGTCGGGACGAGCGCCACCAGTGGGCGCGGTCCTACTCGCGACCCTTGCGACCTTGCTCGGTGCGAACATGTTCGATCTGGGACTCTCCCAAACGACCTTCGTGCCGACGCTCTTTTGGTTGATCGCGGGGATGGTCGTTGCGCTTGAGAGCGATCGAGGTGGCGAAGCTTCGGCGATGGCACCATCCGGGATGCGTCCGGCGTGGAGGCTCGTGGCGGCGGCAGCTTTTGCGCTGCTGTTCGCCGTTCGTCCGTTCCTTGGCGAGCGCTACTTTCGAAAAGGTGTCGAGCTCCAGGGCATGGAGAATCCCGAGCCGGCGCTTGAGGCTTGGGAGCGAGCCCGTCTCTTGATGCCTTGGGGAACGGCGCCCCTGATTCGAAGTGCACAGCTCGCGACGTCCTCCGGAAATTCCGAGGAGGCGCGAGCCCTCTACACGCGCGCGATCGAGCTGGCGCCCACGTACCCGCGCTACCGATATCGATACGCGCTCTTGCTCTCGCGCATGAACAAACCCGTTCAAGCGCTCGAACAAATCGAGCGTGCGCTTGAGCTCGACCCACACTCCGATGAGGAGGGGCGCTTTCGGCTGCTCTACGCGGAGCTCTTGGCGCGCACTGAACGAGGCGCGGAAGCGCGCGAGCAGCTCAAGCGCGTCGTGCTCGCGATGCCGGATGAGGTTGGGGTCTTAGAGAATATGCGCTGGCAGTTGCCGGTTCGCGGAGGGGAACCAATCTCGATTCGCGAGCTGGCGATCGAGCTCGGACAGGAGCTTGTCGCCGAGGCGCCGTCCCTTGTGGCGTGGGAGATTCGCCGGCGAGGCAATCACTTGTGCCAGATGCTGCGCGAGTTGGGTGCCACGGATGAGGCGCTCTCGATCTTGGAGGGCGTTCAAGAGTCGGCGGGAACTCTCGACATCAGCTTGATGCGGCTGCTGCCGGGGCTGCGTTCGGATCTCGGGTTGGAGTTCCTCGGCGATGAAGAGTTCAAGACCGACAAATACGCGGGGCGATTGATCGCGGTGGACTTCGAGCCGCTCGAAGCGATGCAGCGGGCGGAGCTCGGGCTCGCCGTCTCGGTCGATATTTATTTCGAACGGACCTTTTATCAGCAGCAGTTTGGGGAGCTCTACGAGACAGCGGTCGTAGTAGGAGATGACGCTCGCGTACAGCGCGCGATCGACGGGCTCTTGTACTTCGCCGATGTTAACTCGCGGGTGCAACACGCCGCCGATTACGCCGTGCGATTGAGCTCGCAGAATCGGGGGGCGGAGGCTCTCGCGTACGTGGCTCACGGATTGGCGGCCTGCGATGAGGTGAAGCTCGCGAGCCATCGCGAACAGAGGGCGCTCGAACTGGCTCGGACCGCGCTTTCGATCGCTCGTCGAAACGGGCGCTCGGCCCCCGAGCAAATCGAGTTTCTCGAGGACTCGGTAGGCGGCCCGACGGGCGGAGTGACCCGCCGATTATTCTGGATCGTGTGCCTGCTCAACTTGGCGAAGACGGATCGCGCGTTGGAAGAGCGAGCGCGCGAGAGTTTCGGTAATCTGCGCGCTCGCCATCCCGCGGAGGGCGGTTCCCTCACGCGCTACTTTGACGAGACCCGTGCAGCGCCCAGCGATCACTAGAGCCAGCTGAACGACTGCTCCTCTATTCCCGACGACTCCATGAAACGAACCCTCCCGCCGCTCGTCCTCGCGATCTTCTTTCTGGCCTGGCCGCAACTCGCTTGTCACACCATTTCGCTGCCCGGACCTACGAAGCCGGCCATCTCGGCTCAGCGTTCCGAACTCACAGCCGAAGTCATCCTGGAAACATCCAGCCGGGAGTATTCCTACAGCATGGGGGGGGCGTCGGCCGGCCTCGCCCATCGGTTCGAGATCGAAGTGGGGCCTACGCTCGTGCGTTACGCGAATGCCTATTGCGCGCGCGCCTTCGAACCGGGCGCGGAGCTGATGATTCGGATCGACCTCAAGCGCTTTTCTGTAGAGGGTGGTGCCGCGCACCTTCTGACCGAGTTCGAGGTTCTGCGCGCCGGCGAGCAGGTGTTCGCGAAGAGCTACGATGTGTCCGGTCCGCCGCGCCCCGGCTTGCCGGGCAATCCCAATCGAGAGCTCTCCGTCGGAGTCGCAGACGTGGGCTCGGTCGGGTCGACAAGGGAGTCTCTGCGGCGCACCCTGCACGACGTGATGACGCTGACGCTGGGCAGCTTTTTTAGCGACCTGCGGCCCGAGCTCAATCCGGCCAGCCGCTAGCGGGCCTCAAACGCCGGATGAGGCCCACCCGCGCGGGTCCTCCCGGTCGGAATTTAGATCGGAGCGGAAGATCGCCGATAGCTCTTTTCATGCTGCTCCAGGCTTGTCCCTCCTGCTCGCGTCAGTTCGACGTCTCCCATCTCGCGCCGGGAGATTCGGTTCGATGTATCTGCGACGTGCGCTTTACCGTTCGAGACTCGAAGGATCTTCGTGTTCAAGGACTGCGCTGTACCCACTGTGGAGCGCCGGTTCGTTCGCAAGATGAAGAGTGCACGTACTGCACGGCGGCGCTCGACGAGCGAACGCGCACGAGCTCGCGGTGTCCGAGCTGTCTGGAGCGACTCGATAAAGATGCGGCGCACTGCAGTGCTTGCGGAACGCGTATCAAGCCCGACGCGCTGCCGCCGATTCCCGCAGGCAAGGGTTGTCCGCGCTGCAAGGCCAAGCTCCAAATTCGATCGCTCGACGTTGTCCACGTGATCGAGTGCGAGGATTGTGGTGGCTTGTGGCTCGACCCGCAGGTCTTTACAAGCATGACGAACAAGGCTCGCCGCGGTCACCTCGAGATTGCCGGGAAAGAGCCGGAGGTCCGCGCGAAGAGTGGAGCCCGACCCGCGCAGTCCTACATCCCGTGTCTGGATTGCGGCGACATGATGTTGCGCCGTCAATTCACGCATCGCGCTCGGCCGACCGGCGTGGTCCTCGACTACTGTCGCGATCACGGAATCTGGTTCGATGGAGAGGAGCTCTCCACCATTCTGGCCGCGATCCAGAACGGCTGGGACAATGCTCCGGACGAGAGCTTCATTCAGGAGGCGTTGCGACCGCGAGTAACCTTCGAGAAGCTACCGAAAGGCGTGAAGCCGGATAGAAGCCGACGGGCACGCAATCCCTACATGGATTTATTGCATTCGCTCACGGATATCTTGTTCCACTGAGTGAGGCGAAGAATTTGGCGAAGCGATTCGCTACCTTCGAGCGATCATGCAGAACAAGCGGCTCTCGAATCTCGCTCTCATCCTGGTACTAGGCGTTCTCTCGGAGGCCTGCGTTATGCCGGAAGCAACCCCGGCGGCGGACAAGTCCGCGGTGGAAGTTGCGGTGCAGCTGGCGGAGCCGGCGACGCGAAAGCGACCGTTTATCTCGCTCGAGTACGACGCCTATCGCGCCAGCGGAACCGGGTCCGTCAGCGGCCAAGCTTTCTTGCGCACGCGTGGAGGTGAGGTCAAGTTCGGCGCGGGATCGATGATTCACCTCGTTCCCGTGACGAGCTATTCCTTCGAGTGGGTGGACCGCGAAGTGATCGGCGGCGAGAGCTTGGAGGGTCGCGATGCGAGAGCCGAGTTTTTCCACTGGACGGTTCGAGCGGATGGTTTCGGCGAGTTCCAAATCGATGAGCTCCCGGCCGGCGAGTATTTCGTCGCTGGAGAAGTACGCTGGGAAATTCGTGGCGCAGGCGGAGAGTTCTATCCCGCTGGCGGCTGGGCCCACGCGCGAGTGAAGGTGCGCGACGGCAAGACGACGCGAGCTGTTCTCACGCGCTGACACCAAGCGAAGGTGCGCTAGCTCAGTCGAATTGCTTGCAACGGATCGAGGCGCGACGCTCTCCACGCGGGAATCGCCGCGAACAACAACGTCAAGAATAACGTGCAGGCGAGAATGATCCCCACCGCGACCGGCTCGACCTGACTGGGAATCGTGTCGAAGCCGTAGAGCGTGCGGTCCAATATCTGAACGCCGATCAGTTCCGACAACCAGTGCTCGATCGAGTCGATGTTGTTTGCGGCGAGCGCTCCGACCCCGGCACCCGAGAGCGCGCCGAGCACGACATCCCACGTCGCGATCATCAAAAACAACGACATCAACTTGGAAGGTGTCGCGCCGAGCGCCATCAGAATTCCGATGTCCCGGCGCTTCTCGGTGATCATCATCGAGAGAATGGCAAAGACGGTGAAACCGGCGACCATCAGAACCAAGCTCAGAACGATCGCCATGATCCTGCGTTGATTCTCAATCGAGAGGAGCAGGTTCGCGCGCTGGCTCTCCCAGGTGCGAACTTCCGGATGCCGCTGGGAGTTTCGCAGCAACCCACGCCTGCCCAGCTCCTCCGTCATCGTCACGCAGAGGTCTTCGCCGTCGCGCTCGTAGTCATAGAGGTCCACAGCAATTTCGCTGTAGGGCCGATCGCCGCCGACGAACTCCCCGAGCACGAGCCGGTCGAGGTAGACCCGCGTCAGGTCGGAGTCATTCTCGCCAGAACGAAAGCTGCCGGTAACGGTCAGAGCCTGTCGGCGCTGTTCGACTTGGCCGGTCTCCTCATCCGGTAGGGCGGTGAGCACTTCGATCACGTCGCCGTGGTTCAGTCCCAGCGCCGAATAGAGTTGCTCGCCAACCACGGCGCCCGGCGGGCCACCATCGCGGACATGAAAGGGGAACAGCGGGTTGTCAACGGGCGCGCCCCCGGCTTGCGGTTCACGTTGCAAGGCGGCGAACAGCTCGCTCGTATCCAACTCGTCTTGAACGGTCGCATCGAGCTTGTAGCCATAACGCGCAAGCCAAGCGGCGAGCGAGACCGAAACGATGCGCTCGCTCGTGAGCACGTCGACGCCCACCATTTGAACTCCGGCCAGAGTGACCTTGGCCGTGCGAGCCAAAATACCTCCGCCCGATTCCGCGCGCAGTCCGCTGTCCGCAAAGCCCGGTCGTTCGAGCAAGCCGTAGTAGGACAGTCGCGCCGTGCTCGCGCGAACGCGCTCATCCGCCCGAAGGACCTGCAACATCTCAGTCAGGTTGTCGCGAACCTCCATCCCGTCGGCGCGCCGCAGGAAGACCGGGGTGACCACAACGTCCGACATACTGCCGCGCAAGAAGTCCCGGTGTTCCTGCAGGAAGCCGGTCATGATCGACAGAATCATCACCAGCGCGCCGACCGCCAGGAAGAGTCCGACGATGGCGATCAGGTTGGTGCGGCGCGAGGTTAGATAGCGCCAGCTGAGGAAGTAGCGGAACATTTCGGTGGGGCCGGGGGGGAGCTCGGCCCGGGGTCGATCCTGATCAAAGCGGAGCCCGCTCGCAATGGCGCGCCCGACAGGACTCGAACCTGTGACTTCCGGATTAGAAATCCGGTGCTCTATCCAGCTGAGCTACGGGCGCGACGGCGAAGAGGATAGCGGCAACCGTCCAGGCGGCCTAGCCTGGGTCTTTCCAAGTCAGTGAGCCTGTAGAATTAGTGAGGACGCACTTCGTTCTCCATTCCGAAACAGTGCAAACTGTCGGCTGTCCCGCTGATGATCACTCTCCTCGCACTCCTCTTAGCCGCACCTCAAGGAGTCGATTCTCTCGGTTCAGACTCTCTGGAAGCGCCGCCCCACGTCATGGTGGTTTGGATCGACGACGTCGGACGCAGGGACTGGGACGACTGCGAGCTCCCCAAGCTGCATCGATTGGAAGCCTCTGGGCTCAGCTTTTCGCGCGCCTACGCGAATCCCTACTGCTCGCCCACGCGGTTTACCGCTCAGTTCGGCGTGTATGGTTTTCGTCGCGGAATCGTTCGGCCCATTCGAGACATCGAAGCGGTTGCGATTCCAGAGGGCGAGCTCACCTCCCTCGGCCAGGTCTTTAAGGACGAGGGCTTCGCGACCCTTCAGGCGGGCAAGTGGCATCTCTCCAGCGCTCCAACCATGGGAGCGGATGAGTTTCTCCGCGCTCCTAATCTGTTCGGTTACGACGATGCGCTGGCCTGGTCTCGGGGCAACCTCGCCTTGGATGGGGGCGTGGGCCACTTCGAATGGATGCGCTACGACAACGGCGTGAAGAGCAAGGAAACGACCTACAGCGCAACCGCGATCGTCGACTCCGCGCGGGCCTGGTGGCGAGAGACCTCCGGACCCAAGTTCGCCAACGTCTGTTTCAACACACCGCACGTCCCGCACGAAGCTCCGCCCCGCAACCTCTTGCCTCCCGACCACCCGACTCCGGTCACCGACCGCGAGAAGTACGAGAGCGCACTCTTGGCGCTGGGCACGGAGCTCGAGCGCCTGCTAGAAGTCGTCGACCTCACAAAAACCTTTGTCTTCGTGATCTCGGATAACGGAACTCCCGGTTCCGTCGCGCGCGTGGACAATCGGGAGAAGGGCTCGATCTACGAAGGTGGCATTCACGTCCCGATGTTCGTCCTCGGACCGGGCATCGCTCCCGGCACGGACGAGCGGCTGGTGCACACCGTCGATCTGCAGGCCACTCTGATCGAACTACTCGGTTTCGAGCACGTCGCGCCGAGCGACGGAGTCTCCTTCGCGAGTTCCCTCTCTCCCGAAATCTCGAGCACGCCCGAACGCGACTGGGTGTACTGCGAGCGGGGTCGCCCCAATGGACCGAGACCTTTTAAAAAATGGTTCCGGACCATTCGCCACAAGGATGGCTACAAGCTGACCGTGCGCGAAGTGCGCGGCGAGATCGTCGAAGAGCTCTGGCTACTTCCCAACGAGAACGAGCCGGTCATCGATGCCAAAAAGTCCGCCGAACTGCGCGCGATCATGGACGCCGTGACGGACTGAGGATCGCTGCGTCAGCCTCGCGCTGCGATGGTTATTCTAGTGTCACGGATCCAAGGGGAAGCGCGCCGGTAAATTGCGGGACGCCGTGAACCGGCGGTTCAGAAGTGCGTTGTACTTCCTTGAAAAAACCGACCGAGTCACTCCACTGCGGCTCAAGTTCGAATAACCATCATGCTCCCTCGCTGCTTCAACTTATGGGTTCTCGCCGTCGTCCTCTTCGGTGCGGTGGACTTGAGGCCCGCGAGTGCGGAATCCGGTCGAGAGCCGGCACCCGTTCCGCTAGAACCCGAAGTTAAAGTTGGTTCCGAGGCCTTCTTTGTAGCCAGCGTGGATCCGCGGATTTCTTGTAGGGCCTCCGTTGCACCCGGCCGTCAAGAACTGTTCTTGAGCTACTCGCATTCCGAAACGGGACGGCTCGCCACGGTTTTCGAGAGTCAGGCCTACGACCTCAACTACGAACCGACGACCGTTGCTCACGTCGGAGACAATCAGATTCTCGTGGCCGGAAAGCGCGCGAACGGAGCCACGGCCATCGAGTGGTGGTTGCTTAAGCCGCCGACACTGGTTTCGACAAGTGATCCACTCAAGATCGAGCTCGACCCGAGGCTAGAGCGGAAGGTTCTTCTCGACGGTCATGCGGCCGGCCGCTCCGTAGTCCAGGCGATGTTCGTCGCTCTCGGTACTGCGGCTGACCGGCAAGCCTTCGTTCTCTTTCACGATAGCCGGGATTTATACTCGTTGAATTTTCGAACGAATCAGCTGGCGCTTGTCGCCTCCCCGCAGTTGGTAGAAGGGGCGATGCATGTTACCGAGCTCTCCGCCGACCTCTGGCGATTCGTGATTGCAGGAGAGCACATTGAGCGCGGCTATATTTACCGGTTCAGCGCGGGAGAGTGCATTCCGACAGGACCGAATTTGCACCTATCGGACTCGGACCGCGACGGTCGTATCGACGACCATGAAATGATTGGCGAACGCGAATGGTTCGCCCGCGACTATTCGAATTCCTCCACGTGGGTTCGACACGTCAAGTTGGTGCCTTAGCCGACGCGAATGACTTTCACTACGGGCAGCTAGAGCTCGTGGTCGGATTCGCGCCGAGCAACGACCTTCTGCAAGGCATCACGGTAATGCGCTCTCCACTCGTCGAGGGTTTCGATCCGGACAACCCGCTCCGCTAACTCTGGGGACTGGAGCATCGCGAGCAACTTCGGGCGCAACTCGCGGTGAACGCGCCAGATGATTTTGTAGAGCTTCCAGGTGGCGAGCGGGCCGGCTTCGGAACAGCCGGGCGCGAGCTCAGAGCGAGTTCGCCAGAGGGCGGTGAGCTGGCGCTTGGTGGCCCACCAGAAGTGGCGCCAGAGCGGGAAGTCCACGTAGACGATGACGGTCGCGCGATGGAAGCGGCGCTCGATGACGTCGAGGGAGCCGAAGCCGTCGATGATCCACGCGTCGGTGGCTGCCCAGCCCTCGAGGATCTCGGTCGTCTCGCTCTCGGGTCGGCGCCGCATGCCCGCGACGTACTGAATCGAGTCCACATGGTGGAGCGGGAGGCCGGAGAGCTCGGCGAAGCGGCGTGCCAGAGTGGTCTTGCCACCGCCGCCGTTGCCGATGATTGCGATTCGCGCTTGGGAAGGCATGGCAAGCCGAGGGGCTGCCCGGCGGGTGGGTGGTCGGGGAGATGGGACTCGAACCCACGGCTCGCGACTCCCAAAGCCGCGTCTCTACCAACTGAGGTACTCCCCGATAAGAGAACGAGAGTAACGAAGCGAGCGGCAATGGGCGAGTTCAAGGTGGCGCCAGGAGGTGCCGCCGTTCAGAATCTTCGGCCCGAGGTTCGAGCGATAGGCGCTCCGTGCTTCGTGACAGCCCCTATGAAGGTACTCATCGTTGGAAGTGGCGGACGCGAACACGCGCTCGCCTGGAAAATCGCCGACTCTCCGCTTGTCGAAGAAGTGATTTGCGCGCCGGGAAACGGCGGCACAGCGCTGGTCGGACGTAACGTGAAGGTTGCGGCGACGGACCTGAACGGGATCGTGACGCTGGCGAAGTCCGAGGGCGTCGAGCTGGTCGTCGTCGGTCCGGAAGACCCGCTCTGCGATGGGCTCGTCGATCTCTTGGAGCAGGCCGGCATTCTGGCCTTCGGACCCGGAGCTTCGGGCGCACGGCTGGAAGGCTCGAAGCTGTTCGCCAAGGAGCTCCTCGACCGACACCGAATTCCGACGGCATCCTGGCGACGGTTTGATCGCGTCGGCGCGGCCAAGGCTTATTTGGAGCAGTGCACGACCTGGCCGCAGGTCGTCAAGGCCGATGGGCTCGCGGCGGGCAAAGGCGTGTTCGTCTGCGGCGACGCCAAAGAGGCCTGCGCTTCTGTGGACTTGATGATGGAGGAGGGAGCTTTCGGCGATGCCGGTAGCACGGTCGTCATCGAGGAGTTCATGGTCGGCGAGGAAGTCAGTGTTCATGCGATCACCGATGGTCAGACGCTGCTCATCTTAGAGTCGGTCGTCGACCACAAGCAGGTGGGCGAAGGCGACCAGGGACCGAACACCGGCGGAATGGGGGTCTACTCTCCGACGACTTCGCTCAGCTCGCGCATGATGCAGCAGATCGAACAGCACGTCTTGCTGCCGACCTTGCACGCGCTTCGTACCGACGACATCGCCTTCCGGGGAACGCTCTTTGTCGGCTTGATGCTCACCGAAGCGGGACCGCGCGTCCTCGAGTACAACTGCCGCTTCGGCGACCCCGAGACGCAGGCGATCATGAGGCGCATGAAGAGCGATCTGGTTCCTTATCTGATCGCCACGGCCAAGGGCGAGCTGGAAGGCATGGAAGCTCCGGAGTGGAACGACGAAATGTGCGTCGGAGTCGTGGCCGCCAGTGAGGGCTATCCCGGCGACTACGAGAAGGGTCATCGCATCAGCGGGTTGGAGCAGGCCGAAGAGGTGAGCAGCGTGGTGACCTTTCATGCCGGCACGCGAATGGATGGAGCGCAGACTCGGACGAACGGTGGACGCGTCTTGTGCGTCACCGCGATGGGTGGAGATAAAGGCACGGCGCGTCGGCGCGCTTATGAGGCCTACGACCACATCAGCTGGCCCGGTAAATTTTGTCGGCGCGACATCGGCGAACGTCACGCCGGAGGAAAGTCGAACCCTCCGGGGTCATCCAGCTAGCACGTCTTGAGCGAAACGCCCTTCCATGGGAGCGAGCCACCGCAGCTCGCCGTCATTGTCCCCACGTTGAATGAGGCCGCCGCTCTGCCGCGACTTTTGGCCAGCTTGGAAGGGGAGGCCGCTGAGGTCATCGTCGTGGATGGCGGCAGCACAGACGGGACCCAGGACCGAGCGCGCAAAGCCGGAGCTCAAGTCCTCTGCACGGAACCCGGCCGCGGCCGCCAGCTCGCCGCTGGTGCTCGCGCGGCCACCGCCGACCTCTTCGCCTTTCTCCACGCGGACTCCGTACTCGAGCCCGGCGCGCTCGCCGCCGTTCGCACCGCGTTCGCGGACTCCGAGCTAGTTGCTGCCGGTTTGAAGCAGGTCATCGATAGCGATCGGATAATCTTCCGCTGGATCGAGAGCGCCGCCAACCGCCGCGTCCGGAGAAAAGGAATGATCTATGGCGACTCGGGCTTGGTGGTCCAAAGGAGCGCCTATCGCGCCGCCGGCGGATTTCCGGCCTTTCCGATCTTCGAAGATGTCGAGCTCTCGTCGCATTTGCGCGGACTCGGCCGCGTCGGCCTGATCGAATCCGCGACGCTGCGAATCTCGTCGAGGCGCTGGGATCGCGAAGGCGTCGTGCGTTGCACCGCTCGAAACTGGTTGCTGAGAGCAGCTTTCTTTTTTGGTCTGGAGCCTCACCGCCTCGCCGGGCATTATGAATCCGAAGCGTCCGCCACATTCGGCCGAACGCGCGGGCGTTGAGCTCTCGATCGAGAACCGGCCCAGTCCAGTGAAACCGCGAGTCGCAAGAGAACGGGCATGAAACAGGAAGCCATTCGCGCCGCTTTCGAGGAGTACATGCGCTCCAACTCTCTGCGCATGACGCCCCAACGTTGGCGAATCTTCGACCGCGTGTTCGCAACCCACGATCACTTCTCCGCCGAGACCCTGTACTCGTGGCTACGCGCAGAGGACAGCTCGCTCGCTTCCCGGGCCACCGTCTATCGCACGTTGACCATGCTCGTCGAGGGACACTTCCTCGACAGCTTCGACAGCGGAACCGGCGAGCTGCTCTATGAGCACGTCATGGGGCATCGCCACCACGATCACTTGGTCTGCCTGGACTGCGGAAAGATCGAAGAGTTCTTCGACGATCGCATCGAAGAGCTGCAGCTTGAGATTGCCGAGAAGTTTGGCTTCGCTCTCCTAGAGCACGAGCATAATCTGCGCGGTCGGTGCCGTGCCTGTCGCGCGAAGCATGAGCGCGAGCAGAAGAAGTCGGTGAAGGCCGAGCCTCAAGCGCCCAAGCGGGCGAAGCGGGCCAAGTCGAAGCGTCAGGAACCGTTGAAGTCGTAGCGATTCAAGAGCTCCGCCATGATGGACTCGGCGGTGGAGTTATTGATGAAGCCGTTCTTGCGGAACTGCAACCGCAGGATCGAGTGGTCGATGTCGTAGGCTTCGACTTTGACGTAGATCTCGCCCTCGTAGACCTTGGCCTGGATGACGCGCGGGTAGTTCTGAATCTGCATCTCGGTCGCGCCCATCTGCGTCAGGTTCTCCACCGTGTCGGGCCAGATCCGATCGACATCGACCGGGATATGAGCGACGTGAGGCGTGTCCGACAAAATCTCGGTGGCGACGAGTGCACCCGCCCCTACGCCCGCAACGGCAATACAGCTCGAGAGGCAGGGAATCGCGATGAGAAGGAGGGTGAAGATGCGCATGGTGCTCGCCGGGTGGAAGGTCATCGGGGGAAGGATTCAGCGAATGGAGTCGCAAATTGAGAGCGAGGAGTCAACCGGCGCGGAGCGCGTGCGCGCTAAGTCGAGAGCGCGTCCGACTTAGTGAGCCGTCGTGGCCTGTGCCTCGGTCGGTCCGCTGACCGCCGTTTGCGCGACTTCCACCATGCGGCGGTAGAACAAAAGTCCTTCGCCCTCGCTGCGCTCGCCGAGCCGCGTCCAGCGCGGATGATTCCAGGGCGTCAGGTTTCGCTCGGGATGGGGCATGAGGCCGAGCACGCGTCCGGTCGTGTCCGAGATGCCGGCGATTTGATCGACGGCTCCATTGGGACAGTCGGGATAGCTCGCTTCGCCGCCGGACTCGGTGACGTAGCGCAGGGCAACTTGGCCATTCGCGTAGAGCCGGTCCAGGACGGCCTGGTCCTTCACGACAAATCGACCTTCGGCGTGGGCGATCGGGCACGGCCAGATCTCGTTCTCCTGCAGCCACGGGCACACGGTTTTTTGGGACTCGAGCGACACCCAGCGGCACTCGTACTTGCCCGAGGCGTTCGCGTAGAGCGCGACATCGCGTGTCTTTTCGGTGCCGAAGGAGCCGTCGAGGAGGCCCGTCTCGACGAGGACCTGGAACCCGTTGCAGACGCCGAGCACCAAACCGCCGCGTGCGACGAATGCGCCGAGAGCTTCGGAGAGCGCGTGGCGAATCTCTGTCGCCCAGACGCGGCCCGCGGCGACGTCGTCACCGTAGCTGAAGCCGCCGGGGAAGACCAAGATACCGAACTCGTCGAGCTGCGCCGGTTCCGCGAGGATGCGATGCAGGTGGAAGGTGTCGGGACGAGCACCGGCTAACTCAAAGGCGCGAGCGGTCTCGGCCTCACAGTTGGTTCCGGCAGTGCGAAGAATTAGGCTTCGGACGGCGGTCACGCGTGGCCTCCTGTGCCGACGTGTGCGGCTCGCAGGGTTTCGGTCTCTAGCTGAATAAGGGGCGAACCGTCGCCGGCTCGAATGACGAGGCGCTCATCGTCGGTGATGCTTCCGATCAGTGCCACCGGAACACCGTCGAGGACGGTGAGGAAGTCGGTCTGCATTTCGGGCGCGACTTCGACCAGCAGCCGAGTCGTGGATTCGGAAAACAACTTGAGCGCGTCGAGGTCGGCGTCCGTCGGGTGCTCGCCGGTAACGTCGATCTTGGAGAGGTCGAGCTCGATGCCGCGATTACCCGCGAAGGCCATCTCCGCGGCCGCAACGGCCAGCCCGCCTTCGGAGAGATCGTGGCAGGCGCGGACGAGGCCCGAGCGGTGGGCGCGGAATAGTGCGCGCAACCAATTCGGCGAGTGCGCGAGGTCGGGTTGCGGGACGGTGCCGCCCTGCAGTCCGGCGAGCACGGAGTAGTGCGAACCGCCGAGCTCCGACTTGGTTTGGCCGACGAGGAACAAGAGGTTCCCGGCCTCCTTCGCATCCATCGTCTGCGCGTGCGCGATGTCCGGCATTTGCGAGAGCGCGGTGATCAACAGCGTCGGCGGGATGGGCTTGGAGACACCGTCGACGCGATACTCGTTGTTCAGGCTGTCCTTGCCGCTGATGAAAGGCGTGCCGTAAGCCATCGCTCCGTCGTAACAAGCCTTGGCGGCCATGACCAAGCTGCCCAAGCGATCGGGCTTCTCGCAGTTGCCCCACGAAAAGTTGTCGAGGATGGCTGTGCAGTCCGGGTCTCCGCCGACGGCAACGGCGTTGCGCATCGCTTCGTCGATAGCGGCGAGCGCCATCGCGTAGGGGTCGATCAGTCCGTAGGCCGGGTTGGCTCCGCAGGTAATGACCAAGCCTCGGTTGCTGTCCGGCAAGGGTTGAAGGACGGCGCCGTCCCCGGGCCCGTCGCTCTTCTCGCCAACCAGAGGCTTCACGACCGACATGCCCTGCACCTCGTGGTCGTACTGGCGAATGATCCACTCCTTGCTCGCGATGCCCGGCATAGCGAGGAGCTTGAGCAGCGTCGCGGCGAAATCGTCGGGGCGCGGACAACCGGGGTCGGCAATCGGCGCGGGCTTCCACTCTGCAACGCGCAGCGGCCGAGGGCAGCCGTCGTGCAGGAACTTCATGTCGAGATCGGCGACCTGTTCACCGCGGTCACGAATCACAAGCCGACCGGTGTCGGTGAACTTGCCGATAACCGAGACCTCGACGCCTTCCGATTCGAACAGTTCGCGAAGTTCGGCCTCATGCTTGGGCGGAACCGCCATGACCATGCGCTCTTGCGCTTCGCTGATCCAAATCTCGTGCGACGACAAGCCCGGATACTTCAGCGGAACATTGTCCAGCTCCACCTCCGCTCCGCACTCTTCCGCCATCTCACCAACGGCCGAAGAGTAGCCACCCGCGCCGCAGTCGGTGAGCCCGCCGTAGAGCCCGCGATCGCGTGCCTCCAGCAAGCAATCCAGCACGCGCTTCTCGGTGATCGGATCGCCGATCTGGACGGCCGATGCGCTGTCGGTCTCCGAGTCTTCGGTGAGCTCAGCGGAGGAAAAGGTCGCGCCGTGAATTCCATCGCGACCGGTGCGACCGCCAACGCTGACGATCAGGTCGCCGGGGTTGTTCTTCTTGAAGGCGAAGCGATGGGGGATCAAGCCCACCGTCCCGGCGTAGACGAGCGGATTGGAGGTGTAGGCCTCATCGAACCAGACTCCTCCGCTGACGGTCGGAATGCCCATGCGGTTCCCGTAGTCCCGCACTCCCGCGACGACTCCGCGCAGAATACGCCGCGGATGTAGTGTGCCTTTCGGGCAATCCTCGACGGGCAAGTCCTGCGGTCCCACGAAGAAACAGTCGGTGTTCGCGATCGGCCGAGCGCCGAGGCCTGCGCCAAGAATGTCTCGAATGACACCGCCGATGCCCGTGCCCGCTCCGCCGTAGGGATCGATTGCACTCGGGTGGTTGTGCGTCTCGACCTTGATGCAGACGTCCATGTCTCCCTCGAAGGTAACGATGCCCGCGTTGTCCACGAAGACGCTGACGCAGAAGGGGCGTCCGAGCTCATGCGTGGCAGCCGCGACGGTCTCTTTCAGGAGATTGTCGAACTCCTCGACCTTGCCGTCGGTGCCGGTGAACTTCACGCGGCCGGCAAAGGTCTTGTGCTTGCAGTGCTCGCTCCAGGTCTGCGCGAGCGTCTCCAACTCGCAGGCCGTCGGCTCGCGCTTCTGCGCGGCGTAGTGCGACTGAATCTCGCGCATCTCAAGAGCGGAGAGACTGAGCTCGCCGCGCTCACTGATCTCGACCAACTCGGCTTCGTCGGCGTCGAGTAGAACGACATCTTGCGAGCCGCGAACGCCCTGCGTGGAGGGCTTTCCGAAGCTCAGCCCCTCGGAGTCCACCGCCAGATTTTCGATCGTCTCATTGGCGAGGATGGCGCGACCGATGTACTCGAGTTCGGACGGACTCGGTTGTCCTTCGATCTCGAAGGCGCGAAAGGTTTGAACCGCAAGCTCTCCCGATTTCGGAGAGCGCCCCGTGCGCTTCAGCACACCATGGACGGTATTCGCGACGGGATCCATCACGCCCGGGCGCGCCGCGACGAGAATGTGGTGATCGATGCTGCGCGTCGGCGACTCGCCGGGTGCGATCACGGTGGCGCGATCGACGACCGGATCGGCGAGCAGCTCACTCGCGATCGACTCGACTTCTTCCCGGGTGAATTCTGGCGAGAGCAGAGTGCCGCGTCCGAGTCGGACGTCGGTCACGGACCGAATGCCCAGCTCGCGGACCCCTTCTAGGGCCAGATTTCCATCGGGGTCGTCAAAACCGGGGGCGCGAAACACCTCTACGCGCCAGGCCTGGGGCGGAGTCGTGGCCATGAAGTTGGGGGGGGCTAAATGCTCTGGGTGAACCGTGGAGAATTTCCCAGTCTAACGGGGAAACGCGCGGACTTCCCGCTTTGACTGGGGCTTCGGCGGTGATCGGTGCCGAGTTCCGAGGGAGCCGGACCTCTCCCTCGACTGTATTTTTTCTGTGCCGTAGAGGCTCCCCGCCGGATTCGTCCGGCCAAGCGGTTGCCAAAGCGGCTCTCAATCGGGACCCTGGTCGGATAGCCCGCCGGGTTTGGCGGGCGTAACGGACGAAGGCAACTCCCCTTGAGCAAGAAGTCAAACAACGGCCAAGACTCGGCCGCGAACGGCCCGACCTTTGAACGGCCGATCGCGGAGATCGAGGCGAAGATCAACGAGCTGGAGACACTCTCTCAGACGACGAAGCTCGACATCTCCAGCGAGATCGAAGCGCTTCAAGAGCGGCTCAAGGAAGAGATCGATGTGGTCTATTCCGACCTCGGCGCCTGGGACCGGGTCACCGTGGCTCGCCATCCAAAGCGCCCGGTGGCTTCGGACTACATCACGAGCATCCTCGAGGATTTTTTCGAGCTGCACGGCGACCGCGCCTTCGGCGACGACAAGGCCATCGTCACGGGCCTCGCGACGATGGAGGGGCGGCGTGTGATGCTCGTGGCTCACCGCAAGGGCAAGACAACCAAAGAGCGCGTGGACTGCAACTTTGGTTGTGCCCATCCCGAGGGCTATCGAAAAGCCCTGCGGAAGATGAGGCTGGCCGAGAAGATGGAGCTTCCGATCGTGGCGCTGATCAATACACCCGGCGCTTATCCGGGAATCGGGGCGGAAGAGCGCGGCCAGGCTCTGGCTATCGCCGAGAACATTTTGGCGATGTTCCAGTTGCGGGTTCCGATCGTCGCGATTGTGATCGGCGAGGGTGGCTCGGGCGGAGCGCTGGGCATTGGCATCGGGGATCGCGTTCTGATGATGGAGCACGCCTACTACTCGGTGATCAGTCCCGAGGGTTGTGCAGCAATCCTCTGGAAGGACGGCGAAAAGTCGCCGGACGCGGCCGAGGCTCTCAAGTTAACCTCTGGCGATTTGCGCGAGCTGGGCGTCATCGATGAGATCGTTCCTGAGCCGGCGGGCGGAGCGCATCGCGATGCCGAGACGGCGATGCGCAGCGTGAAGGAGGCGCTGGTTCGAGCCTTGGACGAGCTGGCGCTGATACCGACCGACGAGCTCTTGGAGCAGCGCCATCAGAAGTACAGGTACTTGGGTGCGATCGAAGGCCGGTTCCCCGCGCCGGCGGGCCCCGGGCGAGCCGACGACTAGCGCTCCCAGGCCACCGCGTGCCTGGCATTCGGCCCGCATTCTCATCAAACGCCAACACCGGGCGAGGGCCTGGCGTAGGCTGAAGTGAGCTCCTTTTGGCGCTCGCTCGCTTTGCCCATCCGTATGACCTCTTCCGGCCGTGAATCCCACGATCCCCGTCCGTCGGCTTCCGACGCGCGGGATTCCGTCGTGGCCGAACCGTCCGGCACCGAGGCGCCGCGGTCCGATGAGCCCAGCGATCACGACCTGATTCGCTGCGCCCAATCCGGTGATGAGCTGGCCTTCGCGACCCTCGTTCGCCGCCACGAGCGCCGTGCCTATCGCGTGGCGCGGAACATGGTGCCCGGCCGCGAAGATGCTCTCGATTTGGCCCAAGAGGCCTTCTTGCGCGTCTTTCGGAGCCTGGACCGCTTTGACTTTCGGCACGAATTCACCACCTGGCTCTACCGGATCGTCACCAATCTGGGCATCGATCACCTGCGCAAGCGCCGGCCGGTCGTGAGCACCTCCAACATGGGCCCCGAGGAGGACGCCGAGATCGACCTGCCCGATGCCAGCGTGCCGAATCCATCGGAGCGCCTCGAGAGCCTCGAAACGGCGGCGCTGGTCAGGAAGTGCATCGATAATCTGGCTCCGCACTTTCGCGCGGTACTCACCTTGCGAGAGCTGGAAGGCCTCTCCTGCATCGCCATCGCCGAGATTGTCGGCGCGACGCATGTGACCGTGCGCTGGAGGCTCCACAGGGGCCGAAAACTCTTCCAGGAGGAGTGGGCGCGCCAGGAGAGACTGCGGGACCTGGGGCCCGACACAGATTCCGAAACTGGCCCGGAATCGCCCCTGGATGGATCTAACAACGACGCGGGACAGGCGTAGAGCCTGTTGAACGAGACACCCTCTGATTGACTCTCTCTTCGAAATGAACAGCCCGAACTACGACTGCGCCGACGTCAGGCAAAACCTCTACCTCTTCTTGGGTGGAGAGCTGGATTCCACCGAGCAAATGGCGGAGACCGAGAAGCACCTCGGCCAGTGCCCCGAGTGCCGTGAAGAGCTGACCGTAGCCAAGCGCTCACGCGAGCTCTATCTCGCCGCTGCGGTGGACACCGACTCCGAAGAGCTGGACCTCTGGCCCGGCATCCGCTCAAGGCTGTATAGCGAACAAATCCTGGAGCCCAGGCAGGCGTCGAACGCCCCGGGTCCCTCGCTAGCCGTCGGCCGATCGACGCTTCGCCGCCTCGCTCCCTGGACCATGGCCGCCGCCGCTGCCGCCGCATTTTTACTCGCGCTGCCCTTCTTGCGCGAACAGTTCGCTTCGCCGACATCGATCGATAGCGGCCCGGGTACGCCCCCGATGGTGGCCGATCCCATCGAGCATGATGCTCCGAAAGCCGACCTCGTCGCGGGTAAGGAATCGCGCCTTCGTCCGGTCTTGATCGGTGACGAGAGCTTGATTGAGCGCGAGCAGCGGCTGCTCGAAGAACAACGCCGCGACCCGGCCTCGGGCGCGAACGTTTTGGACACCCATCCGTTTGATTCTTCTATGTACGACGTAGTGAATCAGCGCCGTTTGCGGTGAGCGCTCGTCGCTCCGCGCGCACGACTCTGAGTAACCGTCGTTCTCTACCCGCATGGATGGGTCGCGCGATGACACGCGACCTCAACTTCTGAAAGAGGAGTACAGGATGTTTAGCAAGTTAACGATCGTCGGAGCCCTCTCCGTATCGAGCTTAGCTTTTGGTTCGTGGGCCACTCTCAACGCGCAAGAATCGACGGACTCGCGCGTCTTGGTGCAGGTGGCACCGACGGCTTCGGATGCCGAAAAAGAGAAGCCTGGGTTTGCCTGGTTTCAATCCGCCGACGCCGACGACGAGCGGGTTGCTGAAGACCCGGTCGTTTTTGCGGCGGATCATTGGCTCTACCTGTTGAGTGACGCTGACCTCGATGAACGCATGCGGAACTTCGACCGTATCGTTCAGCTCGCGCGCTCGAACCATGAAGCCTACGAGTGGCTGGAGGCACGCGCCTCCGACACGGTCGATCCCGAACTCTCGTGGACGGCCAAGTTGGCGTTGCGGGAAGCGAAGCAACATGGCGGACTTCGGTTCAATCAAAAATTGGGCTTGGGTGGCAAGCTCCGGCTCCACGGCAAAGACTTCAGTTTCGAACCCAATCGCAGCGGTTCCTTCAACCTGGACTCTCTTCGCGCGCTCGGCCAGTCTGGACAGCAGGGTCTCACGACCGAGGGCAAGAGCCTGATTGTCCGATCCGGCCCCGACGGCGTACACGTGATCGTCAAGAAGATGGAGGACGGGAAAGAGAGCACCTCGGAGTTTGAGGGTGAGAATCTGGAAGCACTGATGGAGGCGCATCCGGAGCTCAAAGAACTCATGGGAGCAGGAGCGGGGGGGCTGAAACTTCGCTTCTCTACCGATCCCTTTATCGATCTGGACGGACTGCGTTTGGAGCTCGACCACTCCTTCGACAATCTGATGCCCCAGGGTGGACTGCGCCGAATATTCCGAGCGATCCCGCGAGACTTAAACCTCGATGCCGATCTGTTTAGCGAATCGGAGCAGCCACTGCCGGGCGAGCTGCGCACCGACGTGCTCGGAGTCTACGTCGCCCAGGCGACGCCGGAACAGCTCGAAGCGCTCGGTCGTCGTTCTGACGCGGGCATCTATGTAGAAGCTATTGCGCCCGGGACGCTCGCGGAATTACTCGGCATCGCCGCTGGGGATTTTTTGATCGAGATCAACGGGACCGAGCTCAAGAACGCCGACATGATCGGCGAATCCATGCGCGCTCGCGCCCAGGAAAAAGACCTCGTCATCCGGGGCATTGGGGTAGACGGCAAGGAGTGGACGCGAACTTGGAGTCCGCCGGTGCAAGGGAGTTCTCAGCGCTGACCGTCACAGTCATTAAAAGAAGCGGGGCGATCTCAT
>JAJDEU010000053.1 GCA_029259635.1 Planctomycetota bacterium
AAGGTTGAGTACCGAACCCGGTTCATCTCTAAACTTTAGGACCACCATGGCTAGCCATAGTGGTCCTAAAGTTTAGAGATGAACCGGGTTCGGTACTCAACCTTCCGGCCCGCCGGTGCTTATCGGGAAACCGGCAACCGAGTGTGCGACACCGTATGGCCACCTTCTCACTCGTCGCGGTGAACGTTCGTCGGCGAGAATGCGGGCAAGCACACAGCGACGTAGCGCGCACCTTCAGCCTCCGGCGTGCTGTAGCGGACCCACTCACCGGGCGAAGTAACGATGGCCTGACCCGGGCGAACGTCCAGACTTCCGTCCGCGTGCTCCACGCGCAACATTCCCTCCAGAACGATCGTGATCTCTTCGAACTCGGGCGTCTGGCCCGGCTCGACCCAACCACCTGGAGACTTCATACAGGCCACGCTGACGCCCGAGTGACCGCTGTTCACATGACCGACGAACTCCTCGATCAACTTGGGCTTCGTCCCAGCGGCTTCAATAACGGTCGGGCTGTCGATCAATCGCGGCATTCTATCTCCGGGGTTTTTGTGAAAAGCATTTCGTAGCGCGCGCAGTCTATCACTCGACTTATTTCTCGAGCTCGGGCGACCACTCCGCACCCTCGTCGATCCAATCGCGAAGTGTCGCAATCTGCTCCTCGCTCAAGAGCTCGCCCTTCGCCGGCATGACGTCCTCGTGCTCCTCGGGAAGGCTCACGCGTTGGTACAGAATGCTGCCCGCCGCGTCGCCGGGTTGAATCACGCCGAGCTCGGATGGAAGCGCGAGTTGCTCGGCTAAATCATCGAGTCGCAAGTCGCCTTTCTGCTTCCGCGATCCGTGACAGTCGATGCAGAACGACTCAAAAATCGGTCGAACCTCCGTGTGGAAATCGACCTTAGAAACGACAGGCTCCGACTCGGCGGATACTGCTTCCACTTCCGGCGTCAATGTCGTGCGCGGAGATCCCCCGGGCAAAGTCGGAATCGTAATTTTCAACTCCCGCGGCGGCTCGTAGCCGAACAGATAACCGGATCCGTAGACCATGCTTCCGCCGTAGTGCGCTCCAACCGCGATCAGCACGACCGTGAGCGCCAGTAGTCCGCGATAGAGACGCCGCATGCCTTTCTTCGTGGGTCCAATCGCTGTCAGCAAGAAGCTGATCGTCGCGAGAGCGGCGCCGGCAACTCCCAGCCAACGGTGCCGGAAGAGTAACTCCTCTACCGAGCTCCCGACGGGCTCGAGATCGGCGTGCAGCCAGCCCAGAATGCTGGCGACGATCGCGCTCAGTGCACCGATGCCCAGACAAGCGAAAGCGGTCGGCGAGCGCCCGGAGCGTAATCGCAACAGGTGCACCAATTCCGCCAGTCCTGCCACGATGAGGAGCGCGATCGGAAAGTGCACAATCAGGATGTGAGCGCGTCCGAGAGTCCCGAGCAGCTCGTCGGAAGACAGCTCTAGCAGGGCGAGGTTCGTCATGAATGAAAACGGCATCGGAGCGACAGACTAAATAACGGACGGCCAACCGCACACCGGGGCGTAGGATGTTTCCATGGCGGAATGGTGGACACGCATGGATGAGGCGCTGAAGGCGCACAACCCTTCAACGAATGAAGTGCCGCCGCCCAATCGCTCGAGCGTCGCCGCGATTGTCGACCTCCGCCCAGAGCCCCACGTGTTGCTCATGCGCCGCGTCGAGTACGAGCGCGATCCCTGGTCCGGCCATATCTCCCTGCCCGGCGGACGCAGCTCCCCGGTCGACACCGACCTTCTGGCCACGGCCCTCCGCGAGACGCGTGAGGAAGTCGATATCGACCTGCAAACCAGCGCGCGTTTGCTCGGCCAACTCGCTCCCAGGCAGGCCGTCAGTCTCGGCAAGAAACAGGGAATGGATGTAACGCCATACATCTTCCTGCTGGAGCAAGAGGTCCAACCCGTCCCCATGGAAGAAGCGGAAGAGCTCTTCTGGCTGCCCCTCGGCCAAGCAGCCCAAGGCGCCTTCGACGGCGAACACCAATTTCGTCGCGATGAACTCGTCCACAATATGCCCTGCTGGAACTTTGAGAGCTTCGTCGTCTGGGGCATGACCTACCGAATTTTAACCAACCTGATGACCGTCTGTGGTGCGAAATAGTCGTTCGCTCTCCCCTCGGGTCGACGGACGTCATCGGCTCTCTACGAATTTCTATCATGCTTCGAATCCTCGCTCTCGCCGTCTTGCGGTTCGCCGCACTGCCGATTGCCGCGCTGCCGACTTCGGCTCAGCAAGCGGTCCCCAAGAACGACACGCCGATCACGCTGCAAGAGATCATGGCCGACCCCGCGTGGATGGGCCGGTTTCCGAAGCGCGCCTACTGGGCGCCGAATTCGAAGACGGTCTATTACTTTCGCACGAACCCTCACGATGACGAGCCGGACTTGCATTCGATTGAGCTCGAGAATCGAACCGCGCGACGCATCAACGAGTGGGATCGCGGATCCGCCTCTGCGCCGCGCGGCGTCTACGATCGAGCTCGAAAGCGCCGACTCGAAGTTCGGAACGATGACCTGTTCTTGCTCGACCTAGAGAGCAACACCGAGATCCAGCTGACGCGAACAAGCGCTCGGGAAGCATCTCCGCAGTTCTTACTCGACGGCGATCGCATCTCCTTTCGCCGCGACCGCCGGCCCTTCATCCGAAACCTCGCGACCGGGCTGGAGAGCGAAGCCGCGATCTTTAAGTTCGAGGAGGACCCCGCCGCCGAAGAACCGACACTCGACCACCTCGAAGAACAACAAGCCCGCCTCTTCGACGTGCTCAAGACGCGAAAAGAGCGGCGCGAGCTGGCCAGCGAACGCGAACACAGCAGCCGGGACATGGATTCCACCCGAGTTCCACAACCCTGGTACCTCGAACCCGGTGACCGTCAATCCGGATTCTCCCTGTCACCCGATGGAACGCGGCTCTTCCTCAGAACCGCCAAAGACACGCCTTCCAGTGAGCAAGTCGACCAGATGCCCAAGTTCGTCACGGAGTCGAGCTGGGTCGAGTCCGTCGATGTCCGGCCGCATGTCGGCCTCGCGAATCCCTGGTCGGAACGGCTGATGGTCCTCGATATCGAGACTCGCGAGCGCGTCGATTTGGACCTCTCGGCGCTCCCGGGAATCTTTAACAAGCATCAGCCCTGGCGAGAGGCGAGCGAGACTGAATCCGCCGATGAGAACCCCACGCCAAAGCCGGTCTACGTCATCGAGAATCGCTGGTCCCCGGACGGAAAGGAGCTGGTGATCATGTTGCGCTCGCTCGACAACAAGGACCGGTGGTTGGCGCGCCTCGATCAAGCAACCGGCGCCGTTCAGCCGATTCATCATCTGCACGACGAGGCGTGGATCGGTTGGCGTTTCAATGAGCTCGGCTGGTTCAAGAACAGCAGCGGCATCTGGTTCACCAGCGAAGAGTCGGGTTACTCGCAACTGTACTGCTGGACCATCGAGGACAACTCCGTCCGTCCGATGACCAGCGGGTCTTTCGAAATCGATCAGGTCGAACTCAGTCCGGATGGAACCGCGCTCTACTTTCGAGCGAACCACAAAGACCCGGGCATCCACGAGGTTTGTCGCTTTCCACTTCCGGACGGTCCCTTTGAAGCCCTGACGGATCTGGGAGGACGGACGAGCGGCAAACTCTCGCCCGACGGATCGATGCTCTTGCTCACGAGCTCCACGGCGCTCGCGCCACCGGAGCTCTTCTTACAAGCAGCCGAAGTCGGCGCGACCGCCAAACAACTGACGGACTCTCAATCTCCAGACTTCAAGGCGCGATCCTGGGTCGAGCCGCAGTTCATTCGCATCCCGTCAGAGAACGGTCCTGACATTCACGCGCGCCTGTACGAGCCGACCGAGGCCTCCGACACTCCGCGCCCCGTCGTCGCGTTCGTGCACGGCTCGGGTTATCTGCAGAACGCACACCGCGGCTGGTCCGGCTACTTCCGCGAGTTCATGTTTCACTCTTTCCTAGTGCAAGCCGGCTACGTTGTCATCGACATCGACTACCGCGCCTCGGCGGGCTACGGCCGCGATTGGCGAACCGCGATCTATCGCCAAATGGGCAAACCGGAGCTGGACGATTATTTCGACGCGCTCGATTGGCTGGTCACCAACCGCTCGGTCGACTACGAGCGAATCGGCATCTACGGCGGCTCCTATGGCGGCTTTCTAGCCTTAATGGCGCTCTTCAAGCAGCCCGGCGCATTCGCCTGTGGAGCAGCGCTACGCCCCGTCACCGACTGGTCTCACTACAACCACGGCTACACCTCAAACATCCTCAATACGCCGCAGGATGACCCGGAAGCCTACCGCCTCAGCTCACCCATCGAATTCGCGGCCGACCTCGAAGACCCGCTCCTGATCTGCCACGGAATGCTCGACGACAACGTGCTCGTCAAAGACTCCATTCGATTAGCACAGAGGCTGATCGAACTGGAGAAAGAGAACTTTGAACTCGCCCTCTACCCTGTCGAGGGGCACGCCTTTCGCGAGCCTTCGAGTTGGTTGGACGAGTACCGGCGAATCTTCAAGCTGTTTGAGACCCACCTCAAATAGGCATCAGTCCGCGTTCGCTTCGGCGATGTTGAGCGCGTGGTCTTTCACCTTGCGGTAGCCATTCAGCATGGTCGAGAAGACCAAGCTCTTGATCGGATTGACCGTCTTCGAACTCAGCGACTCCAGGTGCTCGCTGCGCAGGTCCTTGACGAGAGACGTAATATTCTCTCCCTCCTCGATCACGTCATCGAGAATCTCCGGCGCCTCATCCTCAAAGCCGGCCGAGACCATCGTGACGTAAGCAGCAACGCGATCGTGGAGCCCAAGGAGCTGCTCTTGATCGCTCGGGTCCAGTTCTAAGCCGTCTTCATCCAACCTTAGTCGAGCCTTTAATATCCCGCTGATGTAGTCGCTGATCGACTCGAACTCGTCGGCAATTCGCAACTGACGGCGCGCATGTACGGCGGCGCTGTGCGGCGTTTCCGAGGTCAGCACCGTCGTCAGGAATTGAATGATTTCCTCCTGAACGTTGTCCATCACTTTCTCGCGCCGGAAGAGCTTGTTCGCCAGCTCGTTATCCGGCTCCTTCGCAGCGATCAACTCGCGGTTCCAGACCATCATCTTCGCAACGCCATCCGCCATGCGATTGATTTCGCCGCGGCTAGTCTCGATCGCAAGGATCGGCGAATCCACCAATCGAATATCGAGGTTGGTGAGGTGTCCGGTCTCTTTGCCGGCCTTACTGCCGACCATCCGCTCTAGTAACCGAGCAAAGGGCTTCAGGAACGGAACGAAGAGTAGCGTGTTGGCCACATTGAAGCCGGTGTGAACGGCCGCGATGGAAGCTGTAATCAGAGCGCCGTATCCCACAGCGTCCGGGCTCGTTGTGAGCGGATCATGGCCTTCCGTCCACTCCATAAACTGGGCAATCAACGGTATGTATTGGAAGAACAAAGCCGTGATCCAAAAGACACCGATCAGATTGAATACAACGTGCGCGTATGCCGCTCGTTTTGCCGCCGTAGTCGTTCCAATCGAAGCCAACCAAGCCGTTATCGTCGTTCCGACGTTTTCGCCCAGCACCAAGGCCGCAGCCGTTTCGAATGGGATCACACCGGTGGAGGCGAGCCCGATGGTGATACCCAAAGTCGCGGAGGAGCTCTGCACAAGGAAAGTCATAATGCAGCCGACCGCAGCACACTTCAGAACACCGATGTAGCTGTTATTCACGACGAACCAGGAGAAAGCCTCCTCGAACATCGGGACATCCTTCATCGGCTTGAACCCATTCTTCATCAACTCCAGACCGAAGAAGACGAGCCCCAGTCCCATCGCTCCCATCGCCAGGAAACGCCAGCGGTCTTTCTTGGAGAACATGTAGACGAAGACGCTAATGCCCACGATTGGCAGGCCAAACTTGCCGATCTTGAGCACCAAGATCCACCCGGTGATCGTCGTTCCGATGTTCGCGCCCATGATGACGCCAATCGCCTGGTGCAATTGCATCAGCGAACTGTTCACCAAGCCGACCACGATCACCGTCGTAATGGAACTCGACTGAACGAGCGTGGTCACCCCAACTCCGACTCCAACGGCAAGCAAGCGGTTGTCCGTCACCGCATTGATCATCTTGCGCATCCGGTTGCCCGCAACCGCTTGCAGGCCTTCGGACAAGTTCTTCATGCCGAGCAAGAAGAGCCCGAGCCCGCCGATTACCGCGAAGCCCATCTTCCAGAAGTCCGGATTCGCGCGCTTGAACAGCGCGTCGCGCTTGCTCTTCGCCGATGATGCTAGCTCGCTCGCAAGGCGATGATCCGGGTTCGCCTCGATCGCTTTCTTGAACGCGATCTCGGCCAACTCCAAGTGAAGGATGTGCTCGACTTCATCGCGGCCCTCGTAATACTCGAAGCCGAGATCGAACAGCCCCTCGGCGTCGCCTTCATCTATAGCGGCTAGACGCGCATCGAATTTAGAGCGAAGGGAGTTGGTCTCCTCTTCCACGGTCGCGAAGGCGTTCGCGGCGAAGACGCAGAGGACCAGGCTGAGGAAGAATACGAAGCGAGACCGGGTGGGCCGAAGGCTCATAGCGATGGGTGAAGAATCGAGAGACTGGAGAACCGAAGGTCAAGAGGGTGTTAAGTTCGCGCAGAAATACAGGTTCACGGGCCATCTGGCGACTGGAAAGTCCGAGCAATTTCCGCGGGAGGATTATCCGCTCAGAGACCCGTGAGGATACGCGTCCTCGAAAGGTGCGTAGGCGCTCTCGGAGGCGAGCGTTCAGTCTTCGCTAAGCTGCGCTCTACACTGCTCTCTGAGCCGCACAAGCGCTTGGTCAGCGGCCCTGGGCAACCGACCGGAACGGGCGCGCTCAAGTTCACCGAGAGCGAGTTCGAAATGCGTCTCGTCCATCAACTTCACCGCCCTCTCGCCGTGAAGAATCGCCCCTCGGCTGACGCGCTCTCTCAGAGCCCGAACTTCGAGGATTTCGATCCACGGCTCATCCAGGAAGATCGAGTGCACGATGCCGCGAACTTCAAAGCGATCGAACCGCCCGCGATCCTTCATCAGCTTTTCCGACAGGCTCCCGCGCCGAGAAAACACTCGCGGAGTCGTGTCTCGGTAGTCCTCGGCGATCCACAGCAGCGAAGAGTCGCTCCAAACCGAATAGGCTTGAAATTCATCGACGCCAAAGCGTGTGACCCAGGGCCGCCAAGTCTCAAGTTCGCCATCCAATTGAAAGATGAAGCGAATCTCTTTGCCGAGCCAAATACTGCGATTCTCGCGCAGCTCCGTGAGGTCGATCAGAGGAATCGGTGCCTCGTCCGGAATCGGCGGCTCGTCCGCGCCCACCAGCAGAGCTGCGGAGAGAAGGACCGGAAGAGTGAACTGAGTGAATTTGTGAAAGCCCATGGCTCCCGTTTCTATCGACGGAATCGCGTCTTTACCGGACCCGCTTATCCCGGCTCATTCCCCGAGATTCGCTCGCCGGCCAGCCAAACCTCGCTCAGCTCCAGGCTCTCGCGCCCAAGTACCAAGAAATCGGCCCTGGCGCCCGCTACGAGCGCCCCGAGCTCGCCCTCAAGCCCCAGAGCCCGGGCCGGCGCCTCGGTCGCCATCGCAAGGCCCTCCTCCACCGTCACATGCCCGCCCACGACCAACCGCCGGACGGCCTCGAGCTGACCGGTCGCCGAGCCGGCCAGCTGGTCGCCGCACTCGCCCGCGAACCAAGCCGCTCCCCCGTGAACGGAGTGATCCCGACCGTGCCAGTGAAACACGTCGCAACCCGTACCGGCGCCGGGCAGCGCATCGCTAATCAGACACAGGCGTCGCGGTCCGCAAGCGGCGAGCGCGAGCTCGATCGCTTCGCCCGAGACGTGCGTCAGGTCGCCGATGATTTCCGCGTAGGTCACTCCGCCGGTGAGGGCGAAACCGGCAAGGCCCATCGCGCGGTGGTGAACGCCTGTCATCGCGTTGAAGAGGTGCGTTGCTCCCACCTCGCGATCGGTCGCGACGGCTTTGGCATCGGCGTAGCTCGCGCGACTGTGGCCGAGCGAGGTTCGGATTCCCGACAGGGTGAGCTCGTCGATCAGCTCGCGCGCTCCGACGAGCTCTGGCGCGAGCGTCATCGTGCGAATCCCGTGACCATCGCCGGTCGCGGAGCCCAGCAGGTCGCGCAGAGCGTCTCGCGAAGGCTCGACAATTCGCTCGCGCGGCAAGGCGCCAGCTGCGAGTGGATTGACGAACGGGCCCTCGAGATGCAAGCCGACCACGCGGGCGCAATCGCCACGTCCGTTGATCACCTGCGCTTCGTCCCAGACTCGTGCAGAGGTGCGACCGAGTCGCTTCGGATCATCGGGAAAGAGCGTCGGCTGAAAGGCGGTCGTTCCCGACAGAGCGAGCGCGCGCGCCATCTTGTCGAGCTCCACTTCCGCATCGGCGCCACCGAAGCCGTGGATGTGCAAATCGATCAGACCCGGCGCGACGATCGGAAGCTCGTGAACATCGGCAGCGGGACTCGATTCGAGTTCGACTGCCGCAATACGACCGGAGTCGATTTTGAGCGCGCCGACTCGCAGTTCGCCCTCGACAAGCAATCTTCCGCGCAGCGCTTTCACTCGCTCTCCAGGTGTTCGAGGAACCAAATCGCGCTGGTTCCATACTCGCGATTCGACGCGGCTAGTTCCTCTCCGAACTCGCGCTCGCGAACTTCCCCACGCGGTGCGTGAAACAAAATCACTCCGTCCGGCGACAAAATCTTGCGACCCAGCTCGCGCGTCGCCTCAAAGACCTTGCCTCGCGTCGTACCTGCGCGAAGAAGCGGGTAAGGCGGATCCATCAAGATCACGTCCGCACCCTCGCCCCAAGAGAGCGGCGAGAGCGCATCCCCGCCAACCGCTCTTGCCCACTCCTCCAGGCCAAGCTCGGCGATGTTCTTCTTGAGCACCGCGAGCGCTCCCCGATCCTGTTCGATAAACAGCGCATTTTCGGCGCCCCGTGAGAGCGCTTCCAACCCGAGGCTGCCCGAGCCCGCGAAGAGGTCCAGCACCCGCGCACCTTCGAGTCGCTGATGCAGAACGGAGAACACCGACTCGCGAACACGATCCAGCATCGGACGCGTCCCTCGACCCGGCGGCGCCGCAATTTGCCGCCCGCGATGTTCACCAGCAATGATTCGCATACGCCGAGTATACGTGGACAGCTCCTCTCGACGGAGCGCTTCGTACTCGCGTAAACGGCCTCGAACCACCTAAACGTTGGGGACCCGATTCGGCGGAAGAAGATCCAAAGAACCCGTGCGAGCGCCGGGGCGTGAATTGCTACCCTCTCCGGCTCGCGAAATTCGCTCGCGAAGAATCGCTCAAACGCCAACGCAGGAGAACGGCGTGTCTAAATTTCTGAAAATCGCGGGAATCGGTTGTGGTGGTTGTCTCGTCCTTTTGATCGCCGCGGGCTTGATCGGATACTCGATGCTTCCCACCGAGATGCACGTCGAGCGATCGATCCAGATCGAAGCGCCGGTCGAAGTCGTCTTCCCGATGGTGGACACGTTGAAGAGCTGGCCCGAATGGGATCCGTGGAGCGCTCTCGATAGCGACATGGATCGCGTCTATGAAGGTCCCCCCGCCGGCAAGGGCGCCATTACTCGTTGGGAGAGCGAGGACTCGAACGTCGGAAAGGGTTGGATTGAGATTCTCGAGAGCGTTCCCGGCGACCGAATCGTGTTTGACCTCCACATCCTGCAAGGAGAGGAGGACTTCCAAGCCACGGGCGTCTTTTCGTTTGTGTCCAGCGCCGATGGTGTAACCGTGACATGGACCGATGACGCTGAGCTCGAAGGATTCGGAATGCGCGTCTTCGGTTTTGCCGCGGACTTCATTCTCGGCCCGATGTTCGAGCAGGGCCTCGCGAACCTGAAAGAGCTCTCCGAAGAGAAGGCGGAGGCGATTGAGTCCGAGCTCGAGCCTCTTAAGAAAATGGCCACGGACGCGATCAACGACGCAGCTGCAGAGTTGGAAGGCGCACTCGGCGGTAGCAACGACGAGTAAAGGCCGGGCGCCTCGGACACCATGACCCGCCTACACGTCAACATCGACCACGTCGCGACCGTGCGCCAAGCGCGGCGTGGGAGCGCGCCCGACCCGATTGCTTGGGCGCTGGCGGCGGAGCGCGCGGGGGCACATGGCATCACCTGTCACCTGCGCGTGGACCGGCGTCACATCCAGGATGATGACGTGGTGCGCTTGCGTTCGGAGATCAAGACGGTGCTCAACCTCGAGCTCTCGCTCTCGCCCGAGATCGTGCGCATTGCTCTTGAGAGCGGCGCGGACTGCTTTTGCCTGGTGCCCGAGAACCGCAAGGAAATCACGACGGAAGGCGGACTGGACGTCGTGAAGGAATCGGCGCGACTCCGGGAGACCGTGCCCGCGCTCGGCGAAACCGGCGGCTTAGTGAGCCTGTTCATCGATCCGGACTTGAAACAAGTCGAAGCGACAAGAGAAGTCGGAGCGCCCTTCATCGAACTGCATACCGGCGCCTACGCGAATGCGACCGGCGACCAGCAGAAGCATGAGCTCGAACGGCTCGTGCTCGCCGCGGAGCACGCTCACGAGCTCGGCCTGTGCGTCAACGCGGGACACGGACTGGACTACGTGAACACGCAGGACATTTTGGCCTTGCCTCATCTCGAAGAGCTCAACATCGGCCACGCGATCATCTCGCGCGCTCTCACGGTCGGCGTGAACGGCGCGGTCGATGAGATGCTGCAGATCATGACGGGCCAGGCCTAAGGAGAGTCGCCGGAATGCGCGCACATCTTCGCGGAAGCTACGCCGCACTTCCGACGCCGTTCAAGAACGGCGAAGTGGATCACGACTCGTTGCGCGCACTGGTTGAGTGGCAGGCCGGAAGCGCGACACGCGGCGTCGTTCCGACGGGAACAACCGGCGAAGCGGCGACGCTCTCCTTCGACGAGTTTCAAAGCGTGACGCAAACAGTTGTCGAGGCCTCTTCCGGACGCCTGGAGGTCATCGCCGGCGTCGGCACCAACGACACGCGCACAACGATCAAACGCGCGCGCTTTGCCGAGAGCATCGGCGTCGACGCACTGCTCGCCGTAACGCCCTACTACAACCGCCCGAGCCCCGAGGGTCTGTTTCAGCACTTCTCCGCGCTCGCCAACGCGGTTCGAATTCCGATCGCGCTCTACAACATTCCGTCGCGAACCGGCGTCGACCTGACTGCGGATGTCGTCGAGCGCTTGACCTCGGCGCACGCGAACATCGTCGCGATCAAGCAGGCAAGCCGCTCGCTCGCCCGAGTTCACGAGTTGGTTGATTTGGGCTCTATTGACGTTTTGGCGGGCGAAGACGCGCTCTTGTTCGAGTTCATTCAAGCCGGAGCGGTCGGCGTTATCGGCGTGCTCGCCAACGTCGTCCCCGATCAGATCGCGCGCTTGGTCGAGCTCGCGAGCACTCCTGCGGGAATGTCACCTGAGAGCTCGGTGGAAGAAGCACGCAAGCTATCGGACGAGCTGGCGCCGCTGGCGGAAGCGCTATTTATCGAGAGCAATCCGGTACCGGTGAAAGCCGCTCTTGCAGCGATGGGCCTCTGCTCGGACGAAGTGCGACTGCCGCTTGCGCCGCTCACCACGCCAAACCTCGCGAAGCTCGAGCGAGTCATGGCGAGCTATAACCTGCAGACAAAGAAAACGGCGATCCGCGACTTCGCCTGAGCGACGGCGAGCCTCGCTCTAGTCGGCCGTCTCGACTTCGGCCGCGATCTGCTCGCTCAAGCGCGCATACTGACCTTCCATGCGGCCGAGCGCGCGCGCGAGGACCAGCTCTCTCTGACGCGAGACCACCAAGGTCTTCTCCAGTTCGCTGATCCGAAGAGCCGTGCGCTCTTCTAGTCGATCGGTGTAGCGCTGGAGCGAACGCTCTACTCGATCGCTCGTTTCGAGCTCGCCTTCGAGCCGAGCGATTCGTTCGCGAAGACCCTGCTGGTCAACATCGTTTTGCTCACGCTCCGCCGCGGCGGCGCGGTAGATGCGCTCCAGATCTTTCATCGCGACGACCGAGACCAAGCGTCCACCGCGCGCAACGCGGCGCACGAGAAGCTCTCCCCTGCGAATACTCGACTCGAGTTCTTCGCGTGTCATCCCCGCCGCCCAAGCGGCCTCGGCGAGCGTCAGGACGACTTCGGGAAAGGGCTCGGAACCCGGTGGAACGGGGCTCGAATGGAAGTTCGGCTGGGAGGTGGTCACGGGCACCTTGTCCCACTTCGCGAGACCCGAGTAAAGGGTCGCTTTGGGCGAGCGGTGCGGACCAGCTCGCGGGCAACCGCAAAACTGCCATTTCGGCACCCTCGCCTGCGTTTTCGTCAGTCCCCCACTCCGCGATCATCGTTTAAAGGCTCCAGAGAGCGCTTTTCAATCCGGCACAGACCTTGCCTAAGGGGGCCGGAGGTATCTGATATGCAACACCAATTCACTGAAAAGTCGACCCTCGCCCTTCAAAACGCCCAAGCCCTCGCGACGTCCGCCGGACATCCCGAGTTCACGCCGATCCACCTCGCTGTGGCCCTGCTCGAGGAGGCCGAAGGTGTGATGTCCGCCATCCTCGCGAAGCTGGAGATCGATCCGACCGTGCTTCGCGCCGAGCTCGAGCGCGAGCTCGACAAGCTACCGGAGCAGTCGGGCGGCCAGCTCGCCATGTCTCCACACCTCAATGCCGTTGTCGCCGAAGCGAACGCTATGGCGAAACGCCTTGGGGATTCCTTTGTCTCGACCGAACACCTGTTCTTCGCACTCGCCGCGAAGGGCGGCCCGATCGTCGGCGGCCTGTTCGATGCCCGCAAACTCGACAAAGCGCGCATCGAAGCCGCCATTCTCGAAGTTCGAGCCGGACGCACGGTCGACACTCAGAATCCTGAGGCGACCTTTGAAGCGCTCGAAAAATACGCGCGCGATCTAACGGAAGAGGCCCGCGCCGGAAAGCTCGATCCCGTGATTGGTCGAGACGACGAAATCCGACGGGCGATTCAAGTCCTCTCGCGTCGTCGCAAGAACAACCCCGTTTTGCTCGGCGAACCCGGCGTCGGCAAGACGGCGATCGTCGAAGGCTTGGCCAGTCGTATCATCGCGGGCGATGTGCCCGAGAGCGTGAAGGACAAGCGCATCATGGCGCTCGACATCGGCGCGCTCTTGGCCGGTGCCAAGTTTCGCGGTGAGTTTGAAGAGCGCTTGAAGGCGGTTCTCGAAGAGATCGCGAACGCCGACGGAAGTGTCATTCTGTTCATCGACGAGCTCCACACCGTGGTCGGTGCCGGCGGTTCGGAAGGCGCGGTCGACGCGGCGAACATGCTGAAGCCGGCGCTCGCGCGCGGTGAGCTGCACTGCATTGGTGCGACGACTCTGGACGAGTACCGCAAGTACATCGAAAAGGACAAGGCGCTGGAACGGCGCTTTCTTCCGGTCAATGTCGACGAACCCTCAGTCGACGACACGCTCGCGATCTTGCGCGGCTTGAAAGAGCGCTATGAGGTTCACTACGGAGTTCGGATTCAGGACGATGCGTTGATCGCGGCCGCGCGGCTTTCGGATCGTCACATCACGGACAGGTTTCAGCCCGACAAGGCGATCGACTGTATCGACGAGGCCGCTGCGCAAATCCGCATGGCGATCGACTCGTTGCCGCCCGAACTCGACAGTTTGGAGCGGCGTTCCAGGCAACTTGAGATCGAGCGCTCGGCGCTGACGACGGAGAATGCCTCGAAGAATGAATCGCGGCTGGAGAGCATTAGCTCGGAGCTGGCGGAGTTGTCGGAGCGCAAGAGTGCGCTGCGCGCTCGGTGGGACCGCGAGAAGGAATTGATCATGCGCATTCGGGCGGGCAGAGCCTTGCTCGAGAGCCTGCGCATCGACTCGGACAAAGCCGAGCGTGAGGGCGACCTCGAGCGCGTGGCGGAGATTCGATTCAAAGACCTGCCGGAGACGACGCGCGATGTCGAAGCGGCGGAAGGCGAGCTGGCGGTGGCGCAGGAATCCGGCGCGCTCCTCCCGGAAGAGGTCGATGCGGAAGCGATCGCTGGGATCGTCGCGCGCTGGACCGGAATTCCGGCAACGCGTCTGCTCGAGACCGAGCGCGACAAGTTGCTCCATATGGAAGATCGCGTCGGCGAGCGAGTCATCGGACAAGAGCACGCCATCGAAGCGATTTCGCAAGCGGTGCGAAGAGCTCGCGCAGGTCTGCAAGAGACCACGCGTCCGCTCGGCTCGTTCTTGTTGCTCGGACCGACAGGCGTCGGTAAGACCGAGACGGCGCGGGCACTCGCGGAGTTCTTATTCGACGATGAGACCGCGATGGTCCGATTGGACATGAGCGAGTACATGGAGAAACACTCCGTCTCGCGCATGATCGGCGCTCCTCCTGGCTACATCGGGCACGATGAAGGCGGCGCTTTGACGGAAGCCGTGCGGCGCAAGCCTCACTCGGTGATCCTGCTCGACGAAGTCGAAAAGGCCCACCCGGATGTGTTCAACGTTCTGTTGCAGATCCTCGACGACGGGCGCTTAACCGACAGCAAAGGCCGCGTGGTGGACTTCACGCAGACGCTTGTCCTCATGACGAGCAACCTGCGCGAAGAGCGAGAAGTGAAGAGCTTCTTCCGCCCCGAATTCCTCAATCGCTTGGATGAGATGCTCGTCTTCGACGCCTTGAAAGAAGACCAATTGCGCTCGATCGTCGACGTTCAGCTGGAGCGCCTCAACGCGCACCTCGCCGAGCAAGAGATCGAGCTCGAGGTCAGCGACGCGGCGAAGGACGAGCTCGCTCGTCTGGGTTGGGACCCCGAGTTCGGTGCCCGACCGCTCAAGCGCGCGATCCAGAAGCGCATTCAAAACCTGCTCGCCGAGTCCATCCTCTCCGGGGATCTGGAACGCGGAAAACGAGCGCTCGTCGACTTCGCGGATGACGAGTTCACTCTCGCCTTCGCGCCGTCGCACGAGGAGTTAGTGAAAACCGCTTAACCCGAAGGTGGCAATACGGTGTCGCACACTCGGTTGCCGGTTTCTTTAGCCGGCTGACGGAGCCGGAAGGTTGAGTACCGAACCCGGTTCATATCTAAACTTTAGGACCACCAGGCCTCTGGCCTGGTGGTCCTAAAGTTTAGATATGAACCGGGTTCGGTACTCACGGTACTCAACCTTCCGGCCCGCCGATGCTTATCGGGAAACCGGCAACCGAGTGTGCGACACCGTATTGCCACCTTCCACTTCGCGAGGGCTCCGCTACATCACTCCGTAGGCCACCATCGCGTCGGCAACCTTGACGAACCCGCCGATATTGGCGCCGGCGACGTAGTTGATCCAACCATCGTCCTCCTCACCGTAGGTGCGGCAGGTCGCGTGGATCTGCTTCATGATCGTTTGAAGTCGTTGATCGACTTCCTCGTGCGACCATGAAATGCGGAGCGCGTTTTGGCTCTGCTCGAGTCCCGAGACGGCGACGCCGCCGGCATTCGCAGCTTTCGCCGGTCCATACATGATCTTGTTATCGATGAAGACGTGAACGCCGGCTAGCTCCGTCGGCATGTTCGCACCCTCGGCAACGGCAATGACGCCATTGTCGACGAGGGTTTGAGCTTCCTCGCCGTTCAACTCGTTTTGCGTCGCGCACGGGAAGGCCAGGTCACACTTCACGCCCCAGGGCCTTTGACCCTCGAAGAATTCGCAACCGAACTTCTCGGCGTATTCCTTGATGCGCCCGCGGCGAACGCCCTTGAGCTCCTTCAACCATTCGAGCTTCTCCGGACCGATTCCGTCGGGATCATGAATGAAGCCACTGGAGTCGGATGCCGTCACCGGCTTCGCGCCGAGTTCGTTCAGTTTCTCGATCGTGTGCAACGCAACATTGCCGGAGCCCGAGACGACCGCCGTCTTTCCTTCGACGCTATCGCCCTTCATCGCGAGCATCTCCTGCATGAAGTAGACGCAGCCGTACCCGGTCGCTTCCGTCCGTCCCAAGCTCCCCCCGAAGGAGAGCCCCTTCCCGGTGAGAATTCCGGTGAAGCGGTTCGCCAATCGCTTGTACTGGCCGAACAGATAGCTGATCTCGCGAGCGCCGACGCCGATATCGCCCGCGGGCACGTCGGTGTCTTCGCCGATATGCCGATGCAGCTCGACCATCAACGCGTGACAGAACCGCATCACTTCGCGATCGCTCTTGCCTTTCGGATTGAAGTTCGAGCCGCCTTTTCCGCCGCCCATCGGCAAGGTCGTGAGGCTGTTCTTCAGGGTCTGCTCGAACCCGAGGAACTTGAGCACCGAGAGCGTCACCGAGGGATGGAAACGCATCCCGCCCTTGTACGGACCAATCGAGCTGTTGAACTGAACGCGCCATGCGCGATTGACTCGGATGTTGCCTGCGTCGTCCTCCCAACAGACGCGGAAGATGACCACTCGATCCGGCTCCGTCATGCGTTCGAGAACGTTGGCCTCTTTGTAGACCGGGTTTTCGAGCGTGTACGGAATCAAGGTCTCCGCAACTTCCTGGACCGCCTGATGAAACTCGGGTTCCCCCGGGTTCCGTCGAACCAGCCCCACCATAAACTTGTCCAGTTCTTCCTGCGCTTGCCCTGTAAGCTTGCTGGCCATGGCCAACTCCTCCCTGATTTAGCCTCTGGATACTGGAAACAGCGCGCTGCCACTTCCGAGCACTTCTCGCCAATCAGAGTAGCGAACGCCCGAGCCCCGGTCCCCTATTGCTCCTTCTTGGGCTCTCAAGGGGAATCGAGCGGCTCGCCTCGAAATGGGGGTCCGCGACCCGGAACTTCCTTCCCGCCCGTCCCTTTTTCGTCCAGCATCATCGAATTCAGTCTTTAGAGCTCGGCCATCCTCTTTCGATGATCATGAGCCGGGGTTCGAAGCCCACCCGGAGCGATTCCGCTCTAGAATAATCGCCCCAAACGCGACCTGCTCCCGCAGGCGCGGCCCCAACTCTCTCCTCAGTTCTCCTCAATGGCCTCCATGGAAGCGGCACAGACACAGCAACGCACCAACTGCAGCGTGTGCGGCAGCAAGATCGTTCGGCAAGACATGCCGTACTGCATCTACTGCGGCAACAACTTCGCAATGATGGATGGGAGCGCGACGGGCAAGCGCAAAGAGACGCGCAACATGACGCGGCTCGCGAAGATGCCGGAGCATGACGACTTTGAAGCCGCTCTCACTCGCGATCGCGGGGAGGGTCCGGAGTTCGATCGCTGGCGGCGCGGAGCAAAATCCGGGCGGACGACGCTCCTCTTCGGGATCATCATCACCGGACTAGCGGTCGTGATGAATTGGCCGACGGCGGTCATCGTCCTGGGCGGGATCGCCATGGCGCTCGGGCTGTTTCAATTCCTCAAGAACAAGGGCCTGCAATCCGAGCGGCTGAAGATGCCGTTGATGAAGCGCCCCTGCGTGGTCACCGACCGTCGCAGCGAGACCGAGATGCAGTTCACGACGGGCATCACGACCTACTTCTTCTCGCTGGAGTTCGGCGACGGCAACGAGGCCGAGTTCCGGTTCCCAGGTCGCGGCTACCACACCGAGCCGCTCTCCAAGGGCATCACCGGAATCGCGCACACGCGCGGCACCGAGCTCGTCGAATTCGAGCAAGTCCGCGTTTAGCCCCGCGCCGGGTCGGTTAGATCACGCGCGGTTTACCGAGCTGCTGTCGCGCTAGACCCAGTTGACCGAGATGAAAAGTCTCGTCGAAGTAAAAGAAGCCGACGCAGTCTTCGACGGTGACGGGAAGGTCGAAGTCGCCTTCGGTCCAGTTGGCTTCCGCGCGGACGGGAGTCGTGGCTTCGAGCGCTTGAATCAGCCGGTCTCCCGTGCCCCGAAAGCACTGCAGTAAATCGACGGGCTTGGGGTAGCTTCCGCCAAAGGGCGAAGCGTCTCCGCCGACAGCGAACTGCGGCTCCCATGACATATCCGGCTGGTCCACGCCGAGCGTGCGCAGCAGCGAGAGGCGCATGGTGCACAGGTGTCCGAGAATCCAGTGGGCCGAGTTGCCTCGCCCGGAGAGCTTCAACCACTCGTCGCCGACGATGTCGTCGGTGAGTAGTTCAAACATCGATGTGTTGAATTGAAAACGCCCGCCGAGCTTGGCCAGAGGTCCCGCTCGCCCGTTCTCAAAGTCGCGTGTGTCCATCATCAGTCATGCCTATGGCCGCAAGTGTGGGAAGTCACTCCTTGCCGTTTGGAATCTTCCAACCTTGCCGAAGCTGAACGTTTACCGGCGGGCGAGCGTCATCCTGTCTGATACTCCAGATGGTTTGGAGCGCACATCTGTTCCCTAATCCGAGCCCTTCCTACGCAAAGCGAACCCGAGCTGGTCCCCCTCTCCGAATTCCGCTCTCGCAAAGAAGGATCCCGCGTGGATGGAATGAGCGGTCCGTGGTGATCGTGAATCGCTTCACCCCCAGCGCCACTTAACGGCCTTTCCGAGTCCCGCTCCTCCCGGATTGCCGCCGGTCATGCGCCGATGGAGTCTCGCCCCAGACCCCTGAGCTCCGAGCGAAGCGCCAGCGCCCCATCGCACAATTCTCGCCCTCCAGCGTGGAAAAGGCTCTTTATACCCGCCAGTATAAGGCCATGACCGAGCTCTTCATTGGACGCGATCGCGAACTCGACGTCCTCACCGAACTCTACGACTCGGGGCGCGCCGAGCTGTTCGTCCTGTATGGCCGCCGCCGTGTCGGAAAGACGGAATTGCTCCAGCAGTTCTGCAGCGGCCGCCGCGCCGTCTACTTCCTCGCCGCTCAAGTCCGCGACCGCGACAACCTGCGCGCTTTTCGCGAGACCCTCCGCGATGCCCTCGATGACCCGCTGGCCGGCACCGTCGAATTCACCGACTGGTCCTCCGCGCTCAGCTTCGCCTCCGAACGGGCCGGGGATGAGCGCCTCGTAATCGTGCTCGACGAGTTTCCCTACATGTGCGAGGCCAACAAGGGCCTGCCCTCCCTGCTCCAACAGTTCTGGGATCAACGCGGGAAACGCTCGAACCTGATGATCGTCCTGTGCGGTAGCCAGGTCTCTTTTATGGAGCGCGAGGTTCTGGCCGAGCGCTCGCCGCTCTTCGGCCGCCGCACGGGTCAGCGACGACTCGAGCCGCTGCTCCCGCAAGAGTCGATCGCTTTCTATCCGAACTGGAGCGTCGAAGACCGGCTGATCGCCTACGGAATTCTCGGCGGTATGCCGGCGTACTTGCGGCGCTTTGACGATTCGCGTTCCGTCGGCGAGAACGTGATGCGCGAGCTGCTTAGGCCGGAGGGTTACCTCTTCGACGAGGTTCAATTCCTGTTGCGTACCGAGCTCAACAACCCGACGACCTACAACAGCATTCTCGCGGCCGTTGCGGGAGGTGCCGAGCGAATGGGTGACATCGCATTGACCGTAGGGGTGGATTCAACGACCGCGGGGAAGTACTTGCACGTCCTGCGGGAGCTCGGGTTGGTGCGCCGTGAGATTCCGCTTACCGATCCCGACCCACTGCGCTCGCGCCGCGGTCGTTATCGAATCGCCGATCGGTTCGTCGCCTTTCACTTTCGGCACCTGCAGCCCAACCTGAGTCTGATTCAAGCCGGTCGCGGCAACCGCGTCTACGAACAGCACGTGTTGCCGGATCTGCCGCGATTGTTCGACGAGGCTCGCCGGGAGTTCATTCTGGCGCACCTCGCGCGCGAAGCCGCCGACCTCATCGAGGATGAAGTCGTAGAGGTCGGTCGACACCCGGGAGTCTTCATTCGCGCCATCGGACGCACTTCCAGCGGAGGGTGCGTCGCCGCGATTGTCGTTCCGGACCCGGTCCCGGACCTGTCCGTGTTGGAAGAAGAGCTGCACGAGCTCCGGGCCGCGTTCGAAGACTCGATCACGAAGCTCGTCTACGGAATCGCCGATCGCGCCGACGCGCCCCTCGAGGTCGAGCGAGTCCCCGAAAACGAGCTCATCTAGAAGGTGGCAATACGGTGGCGCACACTCGGTTGCCGGTTTCTTTAGCCGGCCCGCCCCGGCCCGCCGATGATTATCGGTAAACCGGCAACCGTGTGTGCGCCACCGTATGGGCACCTTCTGCCTCCGTCCGTGCGACCCACCGCACGGCTCGCAGCGGGCCCTTTCGCCGGGACTATCGCAAAGAATCTCGCGAGATCCACCACTCTCGCCACAGATCGGGGCTCCCTCGCGACGAAATCAGTTCGTCCCGCCTATTGGGCGCCGCCGAGAGATCGGTCTGGCGCCAATCTCGCGTCATTGAACCACGAGCCAAACTGCGATGCACCCCGCCCTACTCAACCTGACCCTCGCCCTCCTCCCGATCAACGCGCCCGCCACCGGTGAGCCCGTTTCCACCGAGAGTTCGAGCGACCTCTTCGCGTTCTACTCCGCCGGCCTCGACGAAGTGATGAAGGACCCGCGCGACGGTGGCCTTCGCGCGCTGCTCGCCAACCTTGAGCCGATGCTGGAGGAGATGGGCAAGAACAACGGCGAGCCCGCCCCGCTCCCGCTGCTGATGATGTCGCGCTGGATTGCCCAGCCGATGTGCATCACGGGCGGCTTCGATGGCGAAGGCAATCCGAACTTTCAGTTCGACATCTCCTGGGACAACCCCGCGAAAGCGCGCAAAGAGATCTCCAAGCTCCTGAAGCTCTTGAAGAAAGAGGGCCTTGAGCTCACCGCATCGGACGCCGACGCGGGATCGATGGCCGTCGATACACCGGCCGGCAAGCTGTCCGCCAAACTGATCGATATCAGCGAAGGTGCGATCCTCTCGGTCAACCTCGGCCGCGACCGCACGCCCGCCTTTCAGTTGCCGAGCTACTCGCTGCCCGGCGGCGTCAAGCCGGTCTTCATCGCGAACTGGAATGGCAAAGCGCTCGCCGAAATTCTCGAGAAGAACATGACCGAAGATGAGCAGAAGCTCGTCGCCAAATTCTTGGACACGGTCGGCCTCGCTGGCCCGAATGCCATGGACATGAGCGTCGCGCTCGGCCACGGCGGAGTCGAGTCCATCTCGACGATGCACCTCAAGGGTTGGTCGCAGAGCTTCTTCGGCAAGCACATGAGCGATCGCTTGAAGAGCTCCGACATCGCGATGCTGCCCGCCGACACCCTGTGGGGTTGGATCGGAACGATGCGTGTCTCCTCGCTCTTTGAACTCGCACGCGAAATCAATCAGCCGGAAGTCGATCAAGCGCTTGGCATGGCCAGCGCCATGCTCGGCATGGACCTCGAAAAGGATCTCTTCGGACAAATCGGCCCGGTCATGGGCGCCTACTCTTCGCGCGGCACCGGTGGTGCTGGAGGCCCGACGGGTCTGGTCTTCTTCGCCGAATGCGACGACGCTGGCCAAGTGATGGGATCGCTCGAAAAGCTCATCGCGCTCGCCGAGGCCCAGCTGCAGCAAAAAATCTCCTCCGAGGAGTGGATGCACGGCGAGATCGCCTGCACGAGCTTCTCTGCACCCGGCACGCCGATGCCGGTCGAGCCCTGCGTCGGAATCGTCGGGGACAAGTTGTTCCTCGCCGCCAGCCGCAACGCCCTGATGGAAGCGCTCGACCAGACTGCGCGCGAGGAGTCGATTCTCGATCACCCGCGCGTCGCCGAGTTCCCGGAAGCCTCGCTTCAGAACCTGCTCTCGTTCAACTTCTTCGACGCCAGCTACGGCCTCGAGCAGGGCTACGCATCGATCGGCATGCTGCAGTCGATGGCGAGCAACATGATGGCCAGCGCCCAAAGCGACGTGGACCTTTCCGCGCTGCCGAGCGTCGCCAGCATCATGCCCTCCTACACGCAACTCAAGCGCGGCTCGCGCCCGACGGTCTCACTGACCTACGTGCGAGGCGGCGATCTACTCCAAGCTACGACGCACGACTCATCGATGGTCGCGCGCGTGACCGCACTCTTCGGTTCACCGATGAGCTTCGGCGGCCCCGCCACGGCGAGCATTATGGCAAGCGTCGCGATTCCGAAGCTGCTGGGCGCGAGACTTAGCGCCAATGAAAGCGCTGCGATTAGCACAATGCGTTCTATCGGGATGGCGCAAGCGCAGATTCAATCATCACTCGCATTGGACTCCGATGCTGACGGAATTGGCGAGTACGGAACGATGGGCGAGCTTTCGGGGACGCGTCCTCTACGCGATATCGAAGAGCATCTCGATCCCAGCGTATTATCGAAGAGTTTGGGTCAACTCATTCCCGACGGATGTGGAGGGAGCGTCACCAATAGGTCTGGCTACTACATTCAAGTCTTCGTCCCCGGCCGCGGCGGCGTGATGGTTTCGGACGAGCCGGGCGTGAGTACGACTACTCTCGCGCGCATTGACTCGGACGGCTCCGAGTCGCGTTGGTGCGCCTACGCGTGGCCGACAGACCCCGGCAAAACCGGCAACCGCACCTTCTTTGTCGACCAGAACGGCAGCGTCTACGCCTCGACTCCGAATTCGAACGGTGCCTACGGCGGCCTGTGCAACTCGGGCGGGAATCAACCCGCTCACGATGCCGCCTACTCGCTCGGCTCGGACTCGCATATGCCCAGCTACGGCCAAGCCTCTTCCGATGGCAACATCTGGCAGATGATCAACTAAACCCGACCAATGATCCGGCCCTTCAATCCCCGCCGGCTCGCAAGAGTCTGCGGGGATTTCTAATTCGCGAAGGGCAGCGCGCCGTACCGCTCTTCGAACTGCTTGAGCAATTCGCGCTCGGCTTCGCCGGGATCCGAACGCATCGAAGACCACGCGATCATCAGGTCTTCGGGATTCACGAGCTGCCACACCGCGTGCCCGCTCCAGTGACCGACCGCCTCGCCGCGACCGAACCGAATCATCGAGCGAATTCGCGAGCGCAGAGTCGCCTTCGCTCCGCGACCACCGGCGGCTGCGATGAAGAGCGCGCTCGCGCCCTCCACCCACTTCGCCTTCAGCTCTTCGCGCGGCGTGCTCGGGTCGCGGCCCTTGAATCGCCCGGCGGGATTCTGATCGAGAAAGCGCGGCTTCTCGGCCGGATTCCAGAGCACCTGGTAGATGCCCTTGAACTTCGGAACCGACGCAAAGCTCTGGTCCCACAGTTCGCTCGGCGTAAGAAAGCCCTCGTAGGGCAGCTCGCCAAAGGGCGTCGGCTCGGAGGCCGGAAGGATCGATTCGGGTTCCATGGATGGCGGGATTTGGCTCGTCGGCGGCTCCAGCGCGGAGGGTGCCGATTCGAAGTTGCGAGCCGAGGGGTGGCGGGCGAAGATCCTACCGCTCTGCCTCTCGGAGCGGCCGATTCCCCCGCGAAACTCGGCGACCCAGGCCGACTAGCCATCGGCGTCGGGCTTGGGACGAGCACCCGGCAGACCGTTCGACGGCCCAGACCTACAACCACACGAGCCCATGACCTCCATCGACAAGCACTTCCAGGAGTACTTCGCGAGCGTGGATAAGGCCGGCGACGATCGCTGCTATCTGTGTCGCCGCACCTCGTCGGATGTGAAGACCTTCTTCGGTTTCAATGAAGACGGAACGCCGGTCAATGCGGACGAGTACGGGATCGAAGACGTGGTGCTCTACAAGCTCGACATCATGAGCTACAAGGGAACGCGCCCGGTCTGCGCGGTTTGCCAGCTCAACTTCGAGACGATCTTCATGGCGGGCGATCACGACTGCGTCGAGCAGGTGATGCGGGAGATCGAGAACGAGCGCGACAAGCTGTGGCCGATGGACAAGCGCCGCGATCCGGACGAGTCGAGCGCGCCCGAGGAGTGAGAGTTCGCGGAGTGAGAGTTCGCGGAGATTGACGAGGTATCGGGCCAATCAGTGGGAATGGTCGCGAGAGCCCGTATCATCCCGTTTCCATGTCGGACAAGTCCCAAGCGCTGCGCCTGAAGATTGTCAAGCTCCTCGGGCTGACGAGCCTCGGACACATGGGCAAGTGGGTCGGCACCGCGGGAGTGATCGGCTTCTGTGGTGGCTTGGCGGCGGTCGGCTTCGACTGGCTCACCCACGCACTGAAGGAGAAGTCGCTGTCCAACGCGGGCGTTGTCGGCGAAGGCTTGCCCGGCGACTCGGTCTGGTGGCTGGTACTTTTGGTCCCGGCGCTCGGCGGCTTGCTCGTCGGCGCCATGATTCAGATCTGGGCGCCGGAGGCGAGCGGTCACGGAACCGAACGCTTGGTCGGCGCCTTCCACACGCTCAACGGCAAGGTTCGCAAGCGCATCGTCTTCATCAAGGCCATTGCGAGCGCGATCACCATCGGGAGCGGCGGCTCGGCCGGGCAAGAGGGTCCCGTCGCGCAGATCGGCGGCGGCGTGGGCAGCTCGTTCTCCGACGCACTCAAGCTCAGCGACCGCGACCGCCGTGTCTTCCTGCTCGCCGGAGCAGCCGCCGGCGTCGGCGCCCTGTTCACCGCGCCCCTCGGCGGAGCGCTCTTCGCCCCCGAAGTGCTCTACCGCAAGCCCGAGTTCGAGGGCGAGGCGATCATCCCCTGCATCGTCTCGTCGATCGTCGCCTACACGACCTTCACCTTCATCACCGGGCGAGAGCGCGCCATCGAGATCGCGCCGGACGTCTTGTCCGGACTCTCCTTTCACGAACCGCGCGAGCTCTTGATCTACTTCGCGCTCGCGCTGCTCTGCGCGTTCGTCGGTTGGGTCTACATCAGCTTCTTCGGCGGAACGCACCGCGCATTCACACGTATGAAGAAGGTGCCGCCGATGTTCAAGCCGGCGATCGGCGGACTCGCGCTCGGAGCTCTCGCGCTCGCCATCGCCCCGCTCGCCGACGGTCACGGCATTCTCTATGGCGGCTATGAGTTGATGCGAGCGTCGATCGCAGGGGCGCTGTCTCTGCAAGTGCTCGCGATCCTGTTGATCGGCAAGATCTTGGCGACCTCTTTCTCGATCGCATCCGGCGGCTCCGGAGGTGTGTTCGCGCCGTCGCTCGCCATCGGCGCATTGCTCGGGAGCATGGTCGGGACGGCCGCGCAGCAGCTCTTTCCCGAGCTCGGCATCAATCCGTCCAGCTTCGCGCTGGTCGGTATGGGCGGCTTTTTCGCGGGCGTCGCAAAAACGCCCATCGCATCGATCATCATGGTCTGCGAGATGACGGGCAGCTATGAATTGCTCGCGCCGCTGATGCTCGTCTCCGTCGTTCATATGTTGCTCGCCCAGCGCTGGACGATCTATGAGACGCAAGTCGATAGTCCGGTCGACAGTCCCGCGCACGCTGGCGATTTCGTCGTCGATGTGCTCGAGCGCATGTCGGTGGAAGACGTCGTCGATCCCGAGCGCCATCCGCCACTGGTCAGCGCGAACGCGACTCTTCGAAAAGCACTCGACATTGTCTCGACTTCGCGCGGCACGTACTTCCCGGTGGTCGATGACTCCGAGAACATGATCGGCATCTTTTCGCTGTCGGACATTCGGCGCATTTTTCGCGAGACCGACGTGCAGGACCTCGTCATTGTGCGCGACTTCATGGTCGAGAATCCCGCGCGAGTCAAGATGAAGGACCACCTCGGCGAGGCCTTGCGTCTGCTGAACGAGTACAGCATTCACGAGCTCCCGGTCGTGGACTCGAACAACACAAGGCGCGTGATCGGCATGCTCAACCGGAACAATATCGGTGCGGCCTATCACCAACGTCTGCGCGAATTGAAACTCGGGAAGCTCTGAAGTCGAGCGGCGATAAGCGCTTCCTAGCCTCGCCCCATTTCCGCCGCCGCGAGTCGCTCCGAGAGCCTTGCGCGCAGACGAACCGCCCGGCATGTTGGTCGATCACATCCCCCGTCAACCCGAGCTCCACCCCCCGATAGCCATGACACTTACCGCAACCCAGACGCCCACCGTTCGCATCAACGGCAACGGCGGCGACGTCATCATCATCCGACCGACCGGCCGCGTCACGCTCATCAATGGCTGTGATCCCGAGGATGCCGAGGAGCTCGTGAAACAAGGTCGCGCCTTCCTGAAAGGTGCGCCGGCGACGCAGATCGTGCAGGCAGAAGGCGACGTCGAGATCGACGGCGAGGTCACCGACATCTTCATCGTCGAGGGCGAGGCGGTCATCGTGAACGGCAATGATGACGACGATGATGAATATGACGTCGATGACGATGTCGATGACGATGACGACGACGACGAAGACTGAGAGCGCACCACACCCCAATGAGCACCCCAACCGCTGATTTGTACGACGAGAACGAAGAGCTCGTCTCCGTCGCCGAGCCGATGTTCGCGGACTTCGGCGGGAACATCGCGTTCAGCGGACCGATCGCCACGCTCAAGTGCTACGAGGACAACAGCCTCGTGCGAAAGCGCCTAGGTGAGCCCGGTGAAGGCCGTGTGCTCGTCGTCGATGGCGGCGGTTCGATTCGGTGCGCGCTGCTCGGCGACAAGCTGGCCAAGCTCGCCGTCGACAATGGCTGGGCGGGCCTCGTCATCTTCGGTTGCATTCGCGACTCCGCAGTCATTGCCGAAATGGACCTCGGCGTCAAAGCGCTCGCCACCGTTCCGCGCAAGAGCGTCAAGCGCGACCAAGGCCTCGAAGAGATCCCCGTCGAGTTCGCCGGCATCCGCTTCCAGCCCGGGCACTTTCTCTACGCCGACGAGGACGGAATCCTCATCGCGCCTCACGCGCTCGAGTAGCACGGCGCCCTAAGCGCTCCTGCCCCTTCTCATTCCAGCGACGCGCGCGTATTCTCTCCCGACCACGCGGAAGTGGCGGAACTGGCAGACGCGCAGGATTTAGGTTCCTGTACCGCAAGGTGTGAGGGTTCGAGTCCCTTCTTCCGCACCAAAATTCACGCCCCGAATTTCGCCAAGCCGAGCGCGAAATGCCCCAACCAGCAAACGGCTGAGCAAGCGATTAGGTTGGAGCGAAGCGGTTGGGCGACACGAAGGGGAATATTCGAGCGAACGGCGAAGTTCAATCGATTTCATTTCGTCTCGCAGATTGCTCTTCGAGCCGTACGGTAGCCCTCGAGCTAATCATTCGTGGAACCCCTCGCAGGAGCGCCGCTATCGCACACCCAACTCGATTATTGATCCAATGGCTGGCTAGCGCTTTGGTTTTGGTTCTGGGAGTTTCCGTTCCCCCGTTCGGTCTCTCTTCCGATTTCGCAGCAGAGTTCATATCACTGCCATTGCTTCGAGAGTCAGAAGCCGAGAGCGATTCTTGGGTAGCGGATGTATGCGACGGAAGCGAAGCGCCCACTTTTCGAACTCCGGAGTTTATTCCGATCGACGAGCCCAATGAAAAGCTGGGCTATCTAATCGTCCGGGTCGTACGCGAAGGTACGGGCATTCCTGTTGTGGGCATCGACGTAACCGTGTCTTCAGCGCCGAAAATCTTATCGAGTACTCCCAATGATGTCGAACCGAGAATTCAGACAACGAATACGAGTGGGGAAACCGAGTTTGTCCTGCCCTCATCGAGAGATCTCGCGGCGACCGTTGCCATTGGCGACGATTCGATGCACTACTTTAATGTGATCTCCCCTTTAGCACCTGGCGAGCGCAAGGTAGTCACGATCACGGTTGCAAGGGAACTGGTTCTCGCGATTCAACTTCTCAACGCGTCCTCGAAGGATCCGATCGAAGGGGCTGACCTCTATCTCGAAGGAGTGACGCCCAACATCAAACCCGCGGGCAGCACGGATGAGAATGGAGTCGTCACCTTTCAATCAATTCAAACCGTTGGCGCGTCCGTGACCTTTAAAAAATTCGGGTACGAATCCCTAGTGCTCGACCTATCCATGTCCGATTTCGAACACTCAGGATTAATCACGGCCTGGATGACCGAATCGGCAGTCCTCAACATCAGAGTACTCACCGGTGGAGGAACGGCAGCCGCTGGGGCGAATATCCAGATTCGTGCCCTTTCAGCCGAACAGGAGAAAAGCCAAATACCGGGGGACTATATCTGGCGAAGTTGGTTGGACACTTGGGAGACTGTTACCGATGGGCTCGGCACATGCGTAATAGAAGACTTGCCTCCGAATCGAGCTCTCACCGTTTGGTGTGACGATAGCGTCGTTACTGCAGAGCCCATTTTTCTTGCTCCGCGCGAGCGTCGAACGCTTTCGCTGGGCTCCGATCTCGTGAGCTTCTCAGGAAAGGTCGTGAACAAAGAGGGCTTACCCAAACCGATGGGATTGGTACTCGTTCGTAGCCTGGGCGCGAAGCCTGCTCTGTTGACCGAAGATCTCGCGATCTTGCAGAGGTTTCAAACTGACATGACGGGTCATTTTAATCTCAAAGGCGTTGCCCCTGGCGATTACCACCTTGGCCCAGATCCCAATTCATGGGGAGGACGCCATATCCATAGGTATCCCAGAATAGGCGTGCCCCTAAAAGTGGAATCGGGCATGAGGGATGTGACGATTCGTTTGGCGGAACCGGTCCGCATTCAGGGAACATGTTCATTTCCCGCGTCCGATTTCGTTCTGGATGACGAGCCGTATGATCGGATACGAATCTTTGCACGATCGATTAACGGATCACGCGGCGTCAAAGGAGGCTTCTTTGGCGAATTCGATGAGGCTTCCGGCTCCTATGTCTTTGGCAATAAGTTCGATGTCGGACCACTCGCCGACGATTTGTACGAGCTTCAAGCTAGAACGGATTCCGGCGTAGTACTTGGCTCTGTGCAAGCTAGAGGCGGAAGCGCCGACGCCGAAATCAAGCTAGAGCGTGGTCACGACCTCTACTTCCGAGCTCAACCCGACCAACCGGGAAGGTTGCTCATCCGGAAAAAGGAATCGGGCGCCCCAATTTTCGAACACCATTTTGGTCAATCCGAAGAACCACTCTTCGGACTTTCCGCGGGCGAGTACGAGGCTCTCTTCTGCCCTGCCGGAAACTCATGGGCGTTCGTTCCGTCCATTAGTGTCCCCTTTGATCAGAAACAGAACGTTCCATTGATTCCCAAGCGAGGTGGTTGGCTGAGAGTCCGCATAAGTGGAGGCACGGCTAATCCAACGCGAGTTGAAGTTCGACTCGGAGAACTTCCCGTCGGGCGTTCGTTGGCTACTAAAGGCTCGACTGTGATCTTCAGGGTTCCGGCTCAGTCAGAACTATCCGTCTACGCCAACTCGCGATTCGTCAGAACTGTGGAATTCGGCCCCGGTCAAGAACGGAAGATTGAAATCGATGTCTAACGACCGTCGCGATCCCAGTGCAGATCAATGGACGCGATGAGCGCGTTCTAACTCTCGCTGAAAGGCTCTTGATTGAGGGGAACAATCCCCCCTTTGTCGAAGGTGCACTAGGGGTTTGCTGTCGAGGCCGTCGCCCTACAGAATGTCGCCGTCCTTGTGGAGTGATGACTCGCTAGCAACCCTTACTCCGAATCCCTTTGATCACCGATGAAGCTTGCCCTCGCTCTTCTTTCAGCCGGACTATTCTCGAGTTGTGGCGCCTTTCGCACGCTCGATCGCGATCTTGTAGAGCTCGGGAAGCACGGGGTTGCTCACATCAAGCTCGTCAACAAGACCGGTCGTGAAGGGCAGAGCGTGGTGGTCATCATCAATGCGGAGACCGGGAAGGTCTGGAAGAAGTTCGTCGTGATGGGATCGGACGAGGTCGACGTGCCGGTGTTAGCGGGACGCTATTACGCGGCGGCCTTCGAGGACCTCAACGAGAATATGGACTACGACCTCGAGGAGCTCGGCGCGTTCCGAGGTGCGGCGGATCCGCTTCAGATTGGTGGGACGGAACCGATCGTCGAGATTCTGCTCGTGATCAGCGAAGAGACGCAACCCGAGACGACGCCGGCCGATCTACAGAAAGCGATCGAGGTGGCGAACGCGAATCTCTCGTACCACAACGTTGGAAACGTAGTCAGCTTGGACGACGAGCGCTTCAATCCCGCGATCGGTGCGCTGGGGATGTGGGAGCCGGCGGTCTTTCTTGAGCGCGAACTGCACGGCTTCTACATGCTGGAGAAGTACGACCCCGAGCGCACGCCGGTCATCTTCGTTCACGGCATCGGCGGAACTCCGCGCGAGTTCAAGACGATGATCGAGTCGATGGACAAGGAGTTGTTTCAGGCTTGGGTGCTCTTCTATCCGTCGGCCCTGGAGTTGAAGCACCTCAGCGACGGGATGTACGACACGCTCAACGTGATGCAGCGAACCTTCAAGCCGAAAAAGGTGCTGCTCGTCGCCCACTCGATGGGCGGGCTCGTCGCGACGGCCGCGGTCGAGCGCTACAACGACGAGGGCGCCCACGATTATCTCAAACACTTCGTCACCATCGCCTCACCGCTCGGTGGAATGTCCTCCGCCAAGTTGGGCGTGGAGTATGCGCCGACTGTGATGCCCTGCTGGGAAGACCTCGCACCGGGGAGCGACTTCTTGACCTCGCTCTACTTCACAGAGAAACCGACGGTCCCCTACACCCTGTTCTTCGCGTTCCGGCGATCCGGCATCGTCTCGCCGAGCGGGGATGGAACGGTTTCCCTGGCATCGCAGCTTCGCTTGGAAGCTCAAGCGCGCGCGGGCCAGCAGCTCATCGGCATCGACGCCGGTCACGTCGACGTCTTGAGCCATCCACAGACACTCGAAGAGCTCAACCGCCTGTTCGTCGAGTACGGCTCGCCGGACACGGACTAGCTCAAAAAGTCTGACCGAGGAACAGGTAGAAGGAGTCGACTCCGCCTTCGGCGCGACCGTAGCCGACGTAGAGCGGCGCGATCGGCAGGTCGACCGAGACGAAGACCGAGCCCGCGAGGATCGCGTCGCGCGCGAGATCGTCGCGCACATTCGAAACCGCTCCGTACTCGCAGGATGCGCCGACGTACATCGGGAAGCCAAAGATCTCATTGCGCGCGCCAGCGAACTGGTTGTAACCGACGGCTCCGATACGCCCGAGGTGCTGGCCACTCAGCTGGTCACCCTGAAAACCCGACAGGCTGAGGAAGCCACCCAAGAAGTGCGCTTGGTGCGGCGGCAGGGTTCCGTGCAGCACCGTTCCGAACTCCGCGATCACGACTCCCGTCGTCTGGTTGATCGTTCCCGCTTGCGCGGCTGCGGCGCTGAACTTTTGATAGTCGACGTCCGCGCCGATGCTCCCGCTCGCCCAGCTCCAAGCGACACGCCCGCTCGTTCCGGTCGTTGGGAAGTTCACATCATCAAAGCTGTCGACGACGAACTGAGCGAGGAAGAAGGCGTCGTCGAAGTCGAAGTCGGGCATGGCGGCCACGGAGGACTTCACTTCCACGAACCCGCGCAGCCGGTGGTAGCCGAGTCGCAGTTCGCCCCAGTTTCCTACGTGCGCACCGACATCGAGGGCGAGCTCACCCAGCAGAACGCGCAGCTCGGCCAAGAGCCGCTCGCCCGCGGTGACGTTGATGTCCGTGTGAACGTAGCTCGCCTGTGGCGCGATGAAGAAGCGCCCGCGTTCGTCGAGCGGCTGGAAGAACTCCGTCAGTGAGCCGATCCGGTCGCCAAACTGAAACTCGTTGCGCCACTCACCGCCCAGCTCGTTGAGCGCCCGCCGCGTGTAGTTGATGCCGAAGTTGTAGTTCGACGAGCCGTTCAGGTTGTCCTCGAGATTCACCCCGAACTTCAGATAGCTCGGCCCCCAGGACTTTCCGTCGGCATCGATGCGCAGCTCGTGCGTGCCGTCCTCGCGCTCGGGAAAGTCAAAAGTCACTCGCTCGAAGTCCTTGAGCCCGAAGATGCGGTCGAGGTCGGCCTTCAAGATTTCGAGGTTCAGCGGCTGACCGGCCTGGGTTTCGAGCTTTGATCGAAGGACGCCTTCGCTCAAGGGCGTGTCGTTGTCGATCACAATTTTATCGACCACCGGGAGAGCGCGTCGCTCACGGCGCTGCCTATCGAGGAAAGCCGCGTACTCCTCTTCCGATACCGAGTAGCGCTGCAAGCTCGAGGTCATCGCCCGCGCCGCTTCCTCGCCCCGCGTGATCGCTTCGGTGATGCGCGTGAAGTTGCTCGAATCCAGGTTTCCAAGTTCCGGCCGCACGATCGTGTGCTTCTCCTCCCCCGCGATCCGACGGAACTGCTCATCGATGCTCTTCTGCATCAACAGATCGATCATCTGCGAAGTGACGGCCAGCATGTTCGTAATCTCGTCCGCCTCCAGAATCGGCGTGCCGACGTCCACCACGATCAAGACCTCCGCACCCATGTCAAGCGCCACGCCGATCGGAACATTGTTGACGACCATCCCGTCGATCAGCTCGCGGTCGCCGATCCGAACCGGCGCGAACACTCCGGGGATCGCCATGCTTGCCGCCAGCGCGAGCGGGAGGCTGCCCGACTTGAGCACGACCTCTTCACCGTTGGCGATGTCCGTCGCGACCGCTCGAAAAGGAATCGGAAGATCGTCAAAGTCGTCGATCTCATTCCAGCCGAGCGCCAGAAACTTGAGGATGTTGAGCGAGCGATGTCCCTGCGCGATTCCACGCGGAATCACTGGATAGATGCCGCGCAAACCAAGCTCGTAGTCGATCAGAAAGTTCTTGTCGTCGAGCTTTCGACGGAAGGACAGGTCCGATCGGTCCGAGCCGTCGCGCAACACGAGCGGCCAGTTGATCGTCTCCAGAATCTCCTGCAGCTCTTCGGGAGAATAGCCGAACGCAAAGTTGCCGCCGACCAACGCGCCCATGCTGTTGCCCGCGATCACGTCGACCGGAATGCGCAGTTCGTGAAGCACCTTGAGCACACCGACGTGAGCCGCGCCGCGCGCGCCGCCACCGCTGAGCACCAGCCCGATCTTCGGCCGCTTCGCGCTCTCGTCCGACTCATCCCCGGTCGGCTGAGCGAACGAACCGGCCGCAAGGAGCGCAGCTACCAGCCCGAGCCGAATTCCGCCAACGAGAACCTCCGCGACCGAAGTGTAAGCACACGTCCTCATTCAGACTTCGCTTCCGAATCCGTATCGAGCGAGACGTCGTACAGCGGCAGAAGTTCGATCCGCTCTCCCAAGCACTCCTCCATGACCGCCTTGTGCTCGGCGTCGATCGCGTGCCTCGAGCCGGAGTAAGCGGCCTGACTGCGCTCGACATCTTCGACCTCAATGGCGTACACCAGCACGTCACCCTCCGAGGTCCCGAGCAGATAGGCTTGCTCGGGGCGCACCGTTTCATCGACGAAGGTCAGCCGCACTTCGCTCGCGCGCTCCGTAAGCTCCGCGAGCCACTCTCGAAGGCGGGCGCCCATGCCGGGTAATACCCGTCGAAACCTCAGTCGCAACATGGCGCAAGTCTAACGCGAGTTCACGAAACGATCGAAGGGCGAATTCTTCGCCAGCTACTCGCTCTCTTTTTCAAGCGCGCGCCCCAACCAAGCGCGCGCAAAGCGCCAGTCGCGCGCGACCGTTCCCTCGGAGACATTCAGAAGCTCCGCAACGGCATTGACCTCCAACCCGCCAAAGAAACGCAGCTCGATGATTTCCGCCTGCCTCGGCGACAACTCGGCCAGCTCGTTGAGCAGTCGGTCCAGGACAACCAGGTCCACCGTCTCGCCCTCGGCAAAGGCGAGGCCTTCATCCAGCTCGACGCGTTTCCATCCGCCGCCGCGCTTGTCGCGCTTTTTCGTCCGCGCATGATCGACGAGCACATTGCGCATCGCGCGCGCGGCCGTCGCGAAGAAGTGATTGCGATCGGCCCATTCCGGCTTGTCGCCGCCCTGGCGATTCGTGATGCGCAGATAAGCCTCGTGGACGAGCGCGGTCGGTTGGAGCGTGTGGTCGGCGCGCTCGCGAGCGAGGTACTGATCGGCTAAGCCGCGCAGCTCTTGGTAGACGGCATCGAGCAACTCGCCGCTCTCCAACTCGCGACCGTGCGCGAGCTCGCGCAACAGTTTCTCAGGGTCCCGCTCCTCGGGGTCCCGCTCCTCATCCTCTCCGTACATGGTCCGATTGTACGGCCGTTGAGTGCGAGAGCATCCTTCGACCTTCGCAAGCCTCCGTCGGTGGAGGTTGGTCAGTCCGTACACCCGCCTGCGCGGACGCTAGCGACCGAAACGAAGCTCGAACGCCGACGCGAGATGATCCAATCGCGCGATCCACGGATGGTTTTCGCCGAGGATCGACTCCATTCGAGCGCGCTCGGCGTCATAGGTTTCCCAACCCGGACCGGGCTCACCAGCCGCGGCGCGAACCAAGCCGAGCACTGCGCCCGCATGATTCCTCAGCCAGTGCCCCTCTTCGAAAGATCCTTCGGTCTCGGACTTCGCGCGAACCACCAAACCCACCGCCGCTTCGAAGTCGCCGAGCAGCGCGGAGTTCGCCGCTTCGAGCTGGCACGCCATGAGCTTGATGAAATGGCTCGTCCCCGCCATGCGTTCCTGCGTGTTGCGAAGCGCGAGCACAGCCTCATCAAATCGTTCCGATCCACTGAGCGCGATTCCGAGCCACATGTAGTCGTCGGAAAGACTTGAATGATTCGCTGGCAGACGCTCGCCTTTAATCGTGACGGCGAGCTCGAGATGAGCGGCCGCTTCGGCATAGCGACCGTCGTCAATACAAGCCTTGCCGAGATTGACGAGCGCGTAGGCCACACGATGGTCGCGCCGACCGTAGATTCGCCCGAGCTCATCCACAGACCGCTGTTGATACTCCGCGCCCTTGGCCGGATCCCCCGATTGGCGATAAGCCTCGCCGAGAACGCCCACGGCGAAAGCCTCGTTGATGCTCCCCGCCCCGTCGTTCTTCGCCCGCGCTCGCGCGATCGACTCTTCCGTGTACTCAATGGCCCGGTCGTATTCGCCGAGCCGAGTGAGGACCATCCCGAGATTGCTGAGCTGTGTCGCGAAGTGTTCGTGATCCTCGCCGCCGCCCGCGCGCATCCCCGCGATCACCGTCTCCATCGTCTGCACCGCGCCGAGGTCATTTCCCAGTCGCGTTTGACAGTTGGCGATGGAGGTCAACAGGTTGAACTCGCTGAGCGTTCCGGCGGCCGTGATTCGAATGAACCCGAGCGCTTGCTCAAGTGTCTCGATCGCCTCCACGTACTGCCCGCGAATGAAGGCCAAGTCGCCCATCACTTTGAGGACCAAACCTCGACGGTGCGACAGCTCCACCGCGTTCCGCTCACAGATCACGAGCGCCTGCTTGAGTTTGATCTCACTCTTTTCGAATTGCCCGAAACGCGAGTACATCAAACCGAGCTGGTAGAGCGCGTCCGAGTAGGAGGAGTCGTCGCCGCCGCTGACTTCGAAAATGGCGACGGCTTCTTCGAGCAAAGCGACCCCGCGCTGGTCGCCAGAATTGGAGAGCGACTGCCCTAAGGCCGCTTTGTAGGTCGCAACGATCGACGGCTTCGCGCCGAACTCCGTTACCAGCTCCAGGCACTCCTCCTGAAGAGCGGCGGCCTCCTCATAGCGCCCCATCGCGTGATAAGCGTCGCCGAAGGTGAACAAAAATTCCGCGCGCATCTCCGGGTGTTCGGTGAAGAGATTGCCGGACCGCGCGACGGCCGCGTCGAGTACATCGATCATTTTGACGTCGGTGCCCGATCGCCACGGCGAGGGCGCGAACATCATCTGGGAGAACTCGTTGTAGAGCGCGACGCGCAGGTCAGTCTGATACTCGGCCGCCTGTCGAGCGAGTCGCTCTTCTTCTTCCGCCGCCTCCGCACCTTCGCGAGCGAGCCGTTCGCTCTCCTCCGCGCGTTCGGCCTTCAGGCGTGCAACGCGTTCGTTTTCCTCCGCGCTCTCCGCTTCTTGTCGCGCGATGCGTTCGTTCTCTTCTGACTCTTCCGCCGCTTCGCGGGCAGCGCGCTCGCGCAGACTGGCGGCCACCGCATCTTCTTGCGCGCTCACCGCGACCAGCCGCTGCGCTTCTTTATCGAGGTAGAGCTTTGTACTGACGACGACTCCCGCGGTCAGCGCGATAAAGATGCCCGCGAGGCCCCCGACAAAGACCTTGTTCCTGCGCGCGAACTTGCCGACCTGATAGAGCGTCGTCGGCTTGCGCGCGATGATCGGCTCATCCGCAAGGAACCGCCGAATGTCCGCTGCGAGTTCGTCCGCCGAGCTGTAGCGCCGCTCCTTCTCCTTCGCCATCGCCTTGCCGACGATCGTCTCGATGTCGCCGCGCAGCGTGCGTTTCAGGACGCCCAGACTGGTCGGCTCTTCTTCCGAGATTACGCGCGCCGCTTCGTGGATGACCATCGAGCGAACGTCGTGCGGCAGGACTTCGCCGAGCAGTTCGTAGGCCAGAACGCCGAGCGCGTAGACGTCACAGCGCGTATCGAGCGCGGACGGATCGGCCGCGAGTTGTTCCGGACTCATGTAGGGCAGTGTGCCGAGCAGTTCGCCCGTGCGCGTCTGCATCGACGTGAGCTCGAGGTCGCTCGTCGTGAGTCGCGCCACGCCGAAGTCGAGCACTTTTGGCTCGCCGCGACTGTCCACCAGAATGTTGGCCGGTTTGAGGTCGCGGTGGATCACGCCCTTTTGGTGAGCGTGCTGGACCGCGTCACAGACCTTTGCGACCAACGCCAACCGCTCGTCCCGATCGAGTTCTTCTTCGCGCACGAACCGATTGATCGGTCGCCCGTCGATGTACTCCATCGCGAAGTAGGGCTCCGGTCCGCGGCCGGTATCCGTCGTTCCCGCTTCATAGATGCGAGCGATGCTCGGATGATCGAGCCACGCCAAGACCTGCGCTTCGTGTTCAAAGCGCTTTAAGGTCTCGCTCGAGACGGCCGCTCCGCGAATCAACTTGAGAGCGACAAAGCGCTCGGGCTTTTCCTGCCGAGCCTTGTAGACGATGCCCGCGCCGCCAGCGCCGATGAGCTCGACGATCGCAAACCCCGCGATCGACTCCGGAAGGTGAGCCATCTCTTGCGCCTTCGCGGCCGCGCGCTTTTCGAGCGGCGAGACGTCGAGCGCCGTCGTCGCAATCTCATCCGCCGCCAGCAGTTCGACCACCAGCTCCCGCAACTCCTCCGTTACCTCCGAGAGCCGTGCCGCTCGCTCGTCCCCCTCCAAATCGCAAACCTCCGCGAACAGCTCGTGTGCTCGCTCGAATTCGCGTCGGTCGGATTGATCTTTCTCGGTCATAGTTTCGCTGTGTGCGTCGGTCGCTCCTCTATACCAGAAGCGCCACTGAGCCCGAGACCGTCAAAGTCTTTTCACTTTTATTCCCGCGCAGGCGCGCGCGTCCGGCCCAAATCTATCCTCACCATTCTACGGTGTACCAGTCGTGGACCGGATGGGGACCAGGAGGCGAGACCAATCCAGCACCTCCGTTGCCTGCACTATCGGACGGAGGTCGAGGCACAAGAGCACTTGCTTCACCCCTTCGTTTCTTTACGATAGTTAGCGGTCGCGGTCGTCGGTAGGCGCACGCCTCATCACGACGATGTCAGATCCGGACGCCTGGTAGCCCCCGATCCGCTCGCTCAAAAAGTCGGGCAAGTCACCGCGGTCGGCAATGCGGAACCCGATAAGCGAGTAGAACTCCACAAGATGTGCGTACGGCAAGCACCAGCACACCTCCGTTCCAATCTCTCGATCAAGGTGCTTCAGGACATAACGCCCAAGACCTAAACCACGGCAATCCTCGTCTACATACATGCCGCGCAGCACGAGGTGACCCTCTTCTGCGCACAAGCGAACCGCTGCGACGATCCGCCCTTCCGAATCTACGGCGACGTAGGTCCGATCCTCCTCTTGCGCGCCGCCGGTGTACCCCTGGCGCTCGTAGAATTCCCGCACGTCTTGAAGGTCCGAGCGCTTTGCCCTGCCGATCTTCCAACTGCCTGCCTTGAGTTCACTCATCGGGTGCGCCTCTCCTGCCGGGCATCAAAATTCGCCTCGACATCAATCTGGCTGTAGTTCGAGATTGGCAGAAAACTCCTCAACCAACCGCCAGAAATGATTCTCGTGTCGCCCGACTCGAACCGCGTCCGAGACCGAGTTTAAGTAGGGCATTCGCTTGCCGACCAATCGAATGTCGAGTTCTTTCTTCTCGTCAACGAGCGGTGGATCGATAGATATCGTTGGTGCAAGAGACCTGCCCTTCACGTTCTCTGGGAGCCGTGCTCGCAACCAGGCGATTTGCCGCGTGGTGAACTGGTTGGAGAAAAAGTTAAGAGACTCCAAATTGATCAATTCCGCCAGAGGTTGAATTCTCCCGTCGACAATACGTTTCGTATTGAAATCGAGAGTTCTTAGCTGATTGAGCGAAATCAACGGATCGAGGGACTCGAAGACTGCTTTCGCAGAAATCCGATCCCCGAACTTCAACTCTTCGAGTGAGAAAGCACCGCCAAGCTCCGACAGGTCTCGCAATTTACGGAAGTCATCAAAGCGGAGTCCAAGCAGCTTCGGAGTCTTCTTAAAGTTCCAGAGGCGCTCGGTCCTCTGATTCCAATAGATCGATATATGGGTGAGTTGAGGCAGATCTTCGAGCGCCGAGAAATCCGCAATCCTCGGGCACTTCCAGAATTGGATCCCAGTGAACTGACTTCCGTAGTTCTCAATGAGGAATTCGAACGTTGTCTGATCCAACCCGCTCACTCTTAGCGCGATCGCATTGGGTTGGTTCTCGATTACTGACAGCTCCTCAGTCGACATTTTGCCGCCGCCGATTTCTGGCAAGATCAACCCGACGGACAACGGCTCAGTCTTATCAGTCGGCCAGCTCAACTCATCAAGTCTGCTTAGATTGAAAGGTATGTCTTCAATTATCTGCTCTACGGATTCCGTACTACGGCTCATACGCCATATGAATGTGCGTCTCGCTCTCCGCAACGCGCCGAAACCCCAATCGCTCGTACAAGCTCACGGCGCGATGGTTCTGCAAGCCGGTTGACAGGGAGACCTTCTTTCCGAGTACCTGAGCGCCGGCCATCGTATCCCGAAGGACACGTGACCCGATGCCGCGGCCTTGATGCGCGGGTTGGATTTGAATCTCGCCGATCTCGATGGAATCCGCGTGATCCAACAACTGCGCCATTCCGACCCGTGCCCCCTCCACTTCAATGACGTAGATATCGCCGCGCTCCCAGCACTCGGCGAAGTGCCTCAAGTGCCGCTCCTCGTCCCAACATCCCCAAGTCGCGACAAACAGTTCCCGATACGCAACGCGGCGAAGCTCCTCTAGCAGCCCGTGGTAAAAGTCATTCACTCCATAAGCGGCCGATTTTTGGCCAGGTCGGCACCCAAAAGCCTCCCCGAATCTATGGATTCGGGTTCGTTTCCGGGCACCAACCCGACTAAAAATTTGCTGCTCATAGAGCA
>JAJDEU010000054.1 GCA_029259635.1 Planctomycetota bacterium
TCCGGCATACAAATGAGCCTAGCAGCCCGTGGTAAAAGTCATTCACTCCCTAAGCGGCCGATTTTTGGCCAGGTCGGCACCCAAAAGCCTCCCCGAATCTATGGATTCGGGTTCGTTTCCGGGCACCAACCCGACTAAAAATTTGCTGCTCATAGAGCAAAGCACTTTCACCACGGACTGCTAGATGAGCCGCGCTAATTCCAAACTTCTGATTCTGATTCCCGCTTTTAACGAAGAGTCGCGATTGCCAGCAGTTTTGGAGCGCATCGCGGGAGCTCAGCTCGATTGCGTCGTTTTAGTCGTGGACGATGCATCCACGGACGGGACTTCGAAAGTTGCCCGTGAAGGCGGTGCGGTTGTTTTGCGGCACCGAATGAACCTCGGTTACGGCGGTGCGCTGCAAACCGGCTACAAGTATGCGGTCCGAACGGGCATGGAGCGCCTCGTTCAACTCGATGCTGACGGTCAGCACGATCCAGATCAAATTCCGTCGCTGCTCGCGCCGGTCGAGAGCGACGAAGCCGACATTGTGATTGGCTCGCGCTTTCTCGAAGCGACCGAGTACAGAATGGACGCTCTGCGCTCGTTCGGTCGGAAGGCGATTCAGTTACTGGCTCGAGCGAACGGATTAAAAATCTCTGATCCAACCTCGGGTTTGCAGGCTATGAACCGCCGTGCGATAGAACTCTTCACCGGAGATTTCTATTCGACGGATTACCCAGACGTCGACGTCCTCTTGGTCGCTCGAAATCACAAACTTCGCATTCGCGAGATCTCCGTTGTGATGGGTGCGAGTCCGAGACCGTCCACACTCCACGGTGGACTCAAGAGTGTTTGGTACGCTTATAAAATGCTTCTCTCCGTCTTTGCGGCGAAGGGTGAGCGCCCGAGAAGCCTGCCCGACGGAAACCGAGGACCCTAATGCAATCGCTCCAAAACCAGAATCAACTGGACCCTGTTGCCCTGAGGGAATTCTTCCTCTCGGCGCCGGAGTCTGACACCGCGCGCGTTATCGCGATCGTTCTCAGTGCCAGCCTTCTCGTCTCGATTCTTATGATGGTGCGAGGGCGACACCTGCGCGAGGAGTACACGCCGATTTGGGTTTTCGTTGCGCTCGGGATGCTGGTGGTGAGCGTGCGTATGGATTTTCTGCAGATGCTTACACGCGCGATCGGCGCCTGGACGCCTAGCTCGGCGATTCTCTTCTTCGGCGTGATATTCCTGGTGCTGCTCTCGCTCAACTACGCCGCTCGCTTGTCCAAGTACGGTGTGGATTTGAAGAACCTCGTGCAGGAGAACGCACTCTTGCGCGAGCGACTGGACCGACTGGAGTCCAAGTCTCCCGACGTTTTCGATCTCGGGGATAAGTGAGTCGAGACGGTGCGCATTGGCGGCACCGCTCGTCCCACTTTCAGGCTGCACTCGGGCATTGAGTTCTGAAGAGCTCGGTGCAGAGCGAGACTCACCTATGATTGCACGGGCTGCTAGGAGCCTCTAATTGCCATTAGCGGGAGAGTCGCGTTCTCGCGGGCCTCATCGGCGTGCGGTTAATTGACTTTTCCCGAACCACCCCTGGCCAACGCAAATGCGGGTGCTTGAGCGCTTCAGGCTATTTGTGAACGGAATTAACGTCGTGAATCGTTACTCGTTCAAACGCTCGGGTACAAATGCCGGGCCCGTGACATCTCTTTAGCGACAGTAAAGCTCGTAAAGAGGAGTTTCGCAGCTCTGGCCGAGGCACTAACCAATTGGGTTGCTGAACAGGCGCCGACGAGAGTTGCTCGCACAACACCATTCTCGTCACAGCCAATAGCGAGGGATGGGGGCCGAGATGGACTTTCCGCGAGTTCTTGGAACTAGAGAGAAGCGATGGACGCTCGCAGCGTGCGTCTTCACGTTCAGCCTTGGGATCGTACTCGCGATGCCGGTAGCTCTCGCGAGATGGCGATTCGAAGCGGACGCTTTGGGCTACATAGTCTCGGCGCAAAACTGGTTGGAGGGCAGAGGGTGGATAGAGCCGGTTCTCTACTCTTACTTCATTGACGGAGAAACGCCTCCTATCTCGAGCTTCGCGATTCGGCCACCGGTCCTCTCCGTGCTGCTTGCCGGACCCATCGCGTTAGGCGCTGAACTCACGACGCTCTCGGTGCTTCACGTCATCTGGGCGTCCCTCATCGGGACCTACGCCCTACTCGTAGCGAAGCGACTGGTCTCACTCTCGGGGGCATGGGCCTTCGCTTTAGCAACGGCGGGTTCGGCGGCATGGGTGGGGATGTCCGATGTAATCATGACCGAAGCGACTTCAGTCGGAGTGGCACTTCTCTTTCTCGCGCACGTGAATCGTGGCCTTGCCAGTGCACGAGGAGCGCTGGGTTTGAGCTTCTTACTGCTCATCGGGTATTTCACGCGGCCCAACTTGGGCATCTTATTGCCCGCAGCTTGCTTGGCATTCGCGCTGGAACACGGAATCAAGGCGACTCTCCGGTCGAAGCCCATTTGGATTCTGGGGCTCTCCTTCTTCGCACTAAAAGCCGGAGTTACTTGGACGATCGAGCACTTCTCAGGAGCCGTCCTCTTCGAGAACTACGGAATCATGGGGCAATGGGTTACCGGCGATCCGATTGCGCTCTTCAATTGCAAGTACGCGGGCTTACTGGCCTTTGTTCGAGAGAACAACGAACAGGTCTTTGGCGCAATTCTCGATAACTGCATCGCCTGGCGTGACGCATTCTTCTTCGACTTTCTCTACATGCGAGCGGGATGGCTAGCCGTTCCAGCTCTCTACTTCGGATTAGTTCGCCCGAAGTTCTGCGGGCTGACAGAGCGTACTGCGGCGTTCGCGGCACTTGGGTTCACGGGGGTCGCTGTCATGACCTACGGCGGGTTCGATGTTTCACGCTACCCGCTTCAGGGGTTCGTTTTCCTCCAACTGCTCAACGTGCTCTTGCTCGTGAGATTGGTGGAGCGATTGCGTTGGAGCCAAAGCATTCCGCTCGTGATTGTCGCCACGGTCTGGCTCGTCGATTTGGTGCCAGTTGCTAGGACGCACACTTGGGACAACTGGGTCTCTTACTTGAACAACGGCACGATTGAGATCCGATCGAAACGAGACTTGAAAGCCTTGGAGTTGGGGGCCCTGATAGATCGGAACGCAATCTTGGCTTCACCCAATCCTTGGCGGTTCTATTTCTGGTGGGGGATTGCCGGACACTCGATACCGGAAGATCTTGAGAACACGGAGAACCTGCATCTCTACCTCGACAAGTACAACCCGGGGTATTTGTTCACGAGGGGAAATCCACCCATTGAACTCCTCGCGGGCTCAGACAGATTGAAGCCGATTCTAATTAAGAAGCGCCAAGGGCTCTTCGAGGTTTTGAACCCGAGCGAGAAGAGTCGCCCGTGGATCGCCCCGGCACCCATGTTCATGTTGGGTCGCGAACAGGCGGAAAACGAATGAACGGACTGCCTACCGAGGAGGGGGCGCTCCGAATGTCGATCTATGTCAGCGGCGAGCGCCACACGACGGTTAGATACTTATTCTTAAACCCGTGCCTGACCGTGGAGACAACGCGCTTTACCAGTGAGGAAGGGTGCTTTAGGTAATAAGCCAAGAGGTTCGAGCGAACCTGCTGCATGCGATCTTCGCTTCGCTTCACCACTTGCCCGGCTGAAAACGGCTGATCCTGGCCGAACGAGGCAAGCTCCTCGAGTTGATGCTTTTCGAAAAGTCGACGAAACGAGCGCGGGGTGAAGTCGTGCAAGTGATAGGGGTTGGCGTCAACAGACGGAGTGGTCGGTACGGATGCGATGAAGACCCCTCCAGGCGCCAAGAGCGAAACGATGCGATCGACGAACTCCGTCGGGTTGGGAAGATGCTCGATCGTTTCGATCGATACGATGTTCTCGAATGGGGCGTCGTCGCGAAACACCATCGCATCGGCGCATTGGAACTCGGTACCGGGTTGCTCATAGTGAGCACGGGCATAGTCAATCGCGGATTCGGAGATGTCGACGCCGAGACCTGTGACGGGCACGGTCGCCAGATCGCAGAGCTCTCTCGTGCCGTACCCGGCGCCGCAAGCTATATCGAGAACTCGGCCCGCGCGTAAATGGCCGGCGGCGAACCTGTAGCGTTCCAAGTGCAAACGGAGTGTCTCTTCACCCGTGGTGTCGCCCGCTTGGACGCGATTGGGGTCGAGCCGCTCCAGGCTATCGGGGTTGAGGGTCATAGCGAATGTCTAGCGGGCGGGACGGGAACCCGGCGACGTCGGTAGGAGCGCAAGCCGGAGGAGCGAGAGCCGTAGGGTGCCGAGGACCAATGTGGGAATCGGGAAGAACCACACTCTAATGAATGCGGGAAACCGGGACGCTGTTTGGTCGGAGGAAAAGGGGCGCTCAGGCGATTCTATAATCAGCTACAAACGATGAATGGGGGTGCGGCACAGCAAATTGGGCTAATCTTCGGATCGTTGACCCTCGAACTCGACCTTCTTTCTGCGGAGATCTGGCTGCGGGCACCAACCCGACCAAAAACTCGCTGCTCAGAGAGCAAAGCACTTTCACCACCGACGCTAAGGAACGCGATCCGAGGGCGAAAAGTGGGATTGTTTGAGAGTGGCCCAACACAGAATCAATGAAGGGAATGAGTCGTAGCTTGATGAGACGAGCGCTTGTGATTCTGCTTGCCGCGCACGTTGTCGTCGGCGCTATTTTCCTCGCGAAGAATCTAGGCAAGGTTCCGCACTACCCGGACACCCACGAGCTGCAATCGAGCAGCGCTCTCGCTCCCGGTTACGTGCGCATGGCCCGAGATGGGATCATGGATTCCCGGCGAGGGCTCCTGTATCCGTTCGTGTTGCGGGCGGCCCACGGTCTAATCGGTGGGTCGTGGGAGGAGGGGCTCAAGCTCGAAGAACCCGCCGGCTTGCCCGCTCATTCTATTCCGTGCTGGGCGCCTGCCTGGCAGTTGTGCGCTCAGGTGATACAGCTCGTCGGCTTCTTGCTCGCTCTGCTCTACGCCCGGTCGGTACTCGCTCCGCGTTCGTTTCAATCGCGATTGGGTTCCGCCACTCTCATCGGGGCCATCTTTCTCGATCCGTTACTGCTTCACTCGCAGCTCTCGTTGATGCCCGACGGTCCCGCGGTGAGCGCTTGCCTCCTGTTCCTCTCCGGGTGGGTGGAGTTCACACGAACCGGGCGTCGGCGTGGATTCATCGCGCTGGCGATCGGCGCTCTTCTCGCGGCAGGATTCAGGCCGGAAAAGGGAATCGTCCTAATGGTCGCGAGCGTCTCGACGGCCGCTCTACTCCTGTTCCCGAGCTTTTCCATTCCGCGGGTTCGATCGCGAATACTCCTCGGAACCTCGATTGCCGCGATGGTCTGGTTCGGTACAGCCTCCGCGGGTAGCAAGATCCAGGCATCCACCCAAGCCTGGTCCATGGGGGAGACGGTGACGCACCTGCGCGTCGTTTACCCGCATCTCGAAGAGTTAAGACCAAGCCTTCCGGAGCATCTCCAACAGACCATCTCGCTCAAGGCCGCTCGTCGTTTCGACGGTACCTGTGCCACCGCGCGAAATGTCATTCAAAGACTGAGCGCAGGTGACCCCGCGAAACGAGCACAACTGACTCGTGAACTTCGAGAAGTGGCTCTGCGCGAAAAAGGCGGAGAGATCTTTTTTGATTGCGTCACCGACACTCTCCAAAACTTAATTCCAGTTCCATCCTTCTTAGTGCGCTGGCATCTCTGGAATTGGAACGGTGCAGAAGTTAACTCGATCATTCTCCGCCCCTGGGAGTCGATCGTGATCTGGGGAATGCTCTCCTACCACGAGCCCCAGTGGTCCGCGCGAGCGCTCTGGGTCGTCTCTTTTGGTCTGCTCCTCTTCTTCGTCGCGAACCTGGCTTCACTCTACCGGCGCAAAAAAACGAGAGCGCGCGATCCCGATGCCGCATTGACCTGGGTGCCGATTCTCATGCTCGTTTCGGCGAACGCGGCCGCGTTCGCCTTTACGCAAGACCTGTTCGAAGTTCGCTACGTCTACTTCTCTCATCTCCTGCTTGTTGCGTTGCTCGTGAAGGGCGCGGTCACTCAGGTGACTCAGAGTCATTCCTTGGCTTCGACTCCTCCCGAACTGCCGCACGCGCACGAATCATGACCTCTCTTCCCATCGAGATGGCTAGAGTCAGCGCGAGCTACTCGCCGCTCGGGAGACTTACGGTTCCCTCGAGATAGGTCACGGCGGTTCCGCCGATGAAAACTCGGTCGCCGTCGATGCGGCAGTTCAGTTGTCCTCCGCGAGCGGAGATTTGGCGAGCGCGCAACTCATGCACACCGAGGCGCTCGGCCCAAAAAGGCGCCGACGTGCAGTGCGCGGAACCCGTGACGGGATCCTCCGGAATGCCGACGCGGGGAGCGAAGTAGCGCGAGACAAAGTCGGTCTCCGCGTCATCACCGGGCGCTGTGGCGATCACGCCCATTGCGTTCAACTCGGCGATCAGCGCCATCTTTGGTTGAAGAGCGCGAACGGTTTCTTCATCGCGAAGGACGACGAGCATGCTCCGCGCGCTGAAAACTTCCAAGGGTTCAACGCCGAGCGCTTCGACGAGCAGCGCCGGAGTCGGAATCGGATCAGCGGGGAGCGCGGGAAACTCGAGCACCAGCTTCTCGCCGTCGAGGGTCACATCGACGCGCCCGCTCTTCGTCGAAAACCGAACGCGATCGCCGGCGAACTCCAGATGGCGAAAGAGAACGTGCGCGGTGGCGAGCGTCGCGTGACCGCACAACGGAACCTCGGTTTGCGGCGTGAACCAACGCAGCTCAAAGTCGATCTCCTTTTCCGACGACGGGACAAAGTACGCGGTCTCCGAGAGATGGTTCTCATCGGCGATGGCTTGGAGCATCGAGTCGGTCAGCCACGCACCGAGCGGTATAACCGCGGCGGGATTGCCACCGAACACCCGATCGGTAAACGCGTCGACTTGAAATAGAGGAAGCTGCATGTGTCCCATCGTGCCTGAAGGAGCACCGCAATCAATGTAGCGGGGCGATCTAGGATAATCGTGTTTCTGTGTTCAGGTCGGGCGAAGCTGGGGTCGCGCGCAGAAGGTTTTGCGGTGAAGGATTGGGCCGGTTGGGTGATGACGGGCGATCCGAGCGACCGGCTACCCGTGTTCCCCCGGCGCGGAAGCTGGAAGATGGACTCAGGGCTTTCGGTTGGGGGCCGCTCTCCCCTGTGCGTCTAGCGGTGGTCTTCCCCGGACGGCAAGAACTCGCGCTGCGGTTATCCTCGTCACCCTCGCAAGTTGGACCATTCCAACATTTCCGGTTCGCCGCTCCTTCGAGACCCTCATGCCTATTCTGAACACTTCGCCTCCCGTCTACTCGCCTCTGCTGTCCACGGCGAGGCTGACCAGATTGAGCGCACCGTCGTGGAAGTCGCTCGCCTGCACAGTGCTCACATTCGCCGCTCTGCTACCGGGTTGCTTGCACGCGCTGCCGACGCAGGATTCGCCGTCGCCTTCTTCCGACGCTGAAACCGAAGCAAACGATCAGGAGAACGCCGAGAGTTCCGAGTCCGCTACTCCTGCTGCCGAAGCTCCCGCTGAGTTGCCGGTCGACCTGCGCCGCTGGCTAGATGAGGTCGAAACGCTGAGCGAGCGGGGCGACTTGAAGGGAGCGCGCCAGCACCTGAGCGGCTTGATTACGAGCGACGTGTATACCGCGCTGCTCAGCAGCGAGGACGTCGCGGCGCTGGTCGGTCTCTATGAGATCATCCCCGTCGCGGAAGAATTGAGCCTGCTTGGAGTTGAAGGCGTCGCTCGCGAGGAGCTAGTCCGACGGTTGGCGGCGAATCTCGACTCGGATGACCACGACTTGCTCCACGCCAAACAGGACCTGGCGGTGACACGTCGGCACCTAGGCGATCTCGCCGGTGCTCTGGAGTTACAGGAGCTCGTGCACGCAGCGCGGGAACGCTTGCTGCCCTCCGATCACCCCGAATTGCTCAGCGCCAAGCAGAACCTGGCCGTGACGCTCAGCGAACTGGGCGATCTTAAGGGTGCTTTGGAGCTAGAGGAGTCCGTGCACGCGGCGCGCGAGCGCTCGTTGTCTGCGGATGACCCCGACTTGCTGAGTGCCAAGCAGAACCTGGCCGTAACGCGCGGCCAGCTTGGCGATCTTGCGGGTGCTCTGGAGCTAAAGGAGCAGGTACACACAGCGAGGAAACGCTTGCTGCCCGCCGATGACCCCGACTTGCTGAGCGCCAAACAGAACCTGGCCGCGACGCTCAGCGAACTGGGCGATCTTGCGGGTGCTCTGGAGCATTTTGAATTCGTGCACGCGACGCGCGAGCGCTCGCTCCCTCCCGACCACCCCAATCTGCTCGACGCCAAACAAAATTTGGCCGTGACGCGCAAAAAGTTGGGCGACCTTGCCGGTGCTCTGGAGTTAGAGGAGCTCGTACTCGCCGCTTGGGAGAGCTCGCTGCACGCCGATCACCCCGACTTGCTCAGTGCCAAACAGAACCTGGCCGGGACGCGCTTCAAGCTGGGGGACCTCGCGGGTGCCTTGAAGCTCTTCGAGTCCGTGCACGCCGCGTCGGAGCGTTTACTACCTCCCGATCATCCCAACTTGCTCGGCGCCAAGTCGAACTTAGCCGCAACGCGTTATGAACTGGGCGATCTTGCCGGTGCCGCAGAGCTCTACGAGATCGTGCACGCGGCGTCGGAGCGCTTGCTGCCCGCCGATCACCCCGACTTGCTCGACGCCAGGCTGGGCTTGGCCACCATGCGCTACGAGTTGGGCGATTTCGTCGGTGCTTTGGAGCTAGAAGAGCTCGTGCATGCGGCCCGGGAGCGCCTGCTGACTCCCGACCATCCCGACTTGCTGACCGCCAAGTTGAACCTGTCCGCAACACGCTACGAGTTGGGTGACCTTGCGGGCGCTTTGGAGTTGGAGGAGCAGGTGCATTCGGCCTGGGAGCGCTTGCTGCCCGCCGATCACCCCGACTTGCTCAGTGCCAAACAGAGTCTGGCCGTGACGCGCTACGAGCTGGACGATCTTGCGGGTGCACTGGAGTTAGAGGAGCTCGTACACGCCGCTTGGAAACGCCTGCTTCCCTCCGACCATCCCGACTTGCTCGAAGCCAAGCTGAATCTGGCGGTGACTCGCTACGAGCTGGGAGATGTGACGGGTGCGCTGGAGCTGGAGGAGCAGGTGATCACGGCGTGGGAGCGCTTGCTGCCCGTCGATCATCCGGACTTGCTCAGTGCCAAGGTGAATCTGGCCGCGACGCGCAGTGAGCTGGGAGATTGGGCGGGCGCGCTAGAGCTCGCGGGGACAATTCTTCAGGGCCAGATCGTGCGCGCGGGAGTACTCCGCCGTGACGCTCCACGCATCGCACGTGCTTCGGCTGAAATGGAAGTTTATCGGTTTTCGAGGTGCCTTTTTTTTACTGAACCGAAGAGGTTGAAAACGGATTCGAGCGTCTCGTTCAAGCTCGAGTCGGAGCTCTTCGCGGCGCTCGAAAGTCTGCGCTCCGTTTCGATCGGCTCACCCGCGGTGATGAGTGCCGCGACCAAGCGACCCGAGCTGGCGCGCATGCTTGCGGAACGTCGACGCGTGCGCGGGGCTCTGGGCGACTTGCAACTGTCTGCCCCCGGTATCGGAGCCGAGGCATCCGAGGTGAACGCTTGGCGAAGCGAGCTCGTGCGGTTGTCGGAAGAGCGCGACTCTCTGGAGCGCGACGTGCGACACGGGTTGGCAGAAGCCGGGTTTGATGAGGCGTTGCCATCGGCAGCCCGTGTCGCGGCCGGACTCGACTCGGATGCACTCTTGGTCGATTTCTTGCGCTACGAACGGTACGAGCCCCGGGATCCAAAAACCGATCGAACCGCCCCATCCGTGGACTCACTCCTCGCCTTCGTGGTGACACCGGCGGGCGATGTCCATCGAGTCGAGTTGGGTCCCAGTGCCGACGCGGAGCGGCTAGTCGCTGAGTGGAACGGACGGATCGGCAGGTCGGTGGGGCGAGGGTTCGGAGATCCAGAAGAAGGACGTAGTGATGTCGAGGTTGCCACACGGCTGCGCGAGCACCTGCTCGATCCGTGCCTGGCCGTTGTGGGGGGCGAGCTTCCCGCAAAACTGCACGTCATACTCGACGACTTCCTCTATCTGGCACCGTTTGACGCAATGATTTGGAAGGACGGCAAGCGACTGGGTGAAGTGTGCGAAGTGCGGAGCGAGGTGACGGCGCAGCGACTGACGACGAACGCGGGACCTTACTCGGGCGACGGGAGTTTTCTCGCCCTGGGCGGCGTCGACTTCAATGCGAAAGATGTCGAATTTCCAGAGGGACTCCTCGCCAGCGCAATGCCACCGATTGCCGAGTCGTTCCGTACGAGTTCGGGTCGGCCCGGTCGGTTTAGCGGACTCGAGCAATCGCGCATCGAGGTGGAAGCGCTTGAGTTCTTGTTCACGGAGATGAGGGAGGGCAAGAGCGTCGTCTTGACCGGTGCCGAGGCGTCGAAGAAAGCGCTCTTCGAAGGCGCGCCGTCGGCGCGTTTTCTGCACCTCGCGACTCACGGTTGGTTTGCGCCCGAGACCTTTCCATCGACGCGCGACAGACGGGAAGAGGGCGACGGCGAGCTCTCCACGAGTTTCGGCCGTGCGGAGGAGACCTTGCTCGGCTTCGCACCGGAGACGTTGTGCGGCTTAGCACTTGCGGGTGCGAACGATGGGCTTAACTCGACGGGCAAAGTGCCGGGCATGATTACGGCGGAAGAGCTCAGCGCGCTGGATCTCGGTAACTGCGAGCTAGCCGTGCTCTCGGCCTGCGAGACCAACGTCGGCATTCGGCGTGCGGGGCAAGGGATTCAGTCGCTGCAGACAGCATTGCACGCTGCGGGCGTGCGCACGGCGATCACGACGCTCTGGCGCGTCGACGATGCGGCGGCGCGACGGTTGATGGAGCTCTTCTACACGAAGCTCTGGCGGGACGAAATGCCGAAGGCGAAGGCGCTGTGGCAAGCGAAGATGGAGATGCGCGCGGCGGGCTTCGCGGTCAAGGACTGGGCCGGCTGGGTGATGACCGGCGACCCGCGCTGATCTGACATCCATCGGCCGGTCAGCAAGAATTCGCGATGCGGTTATCCTCGTGCACCATGCAGGCGGGGTGTTCTCGTCCATTGCGT